>NZ_RJWG01000001.1 GCF_004011155.1 Clostridium prolinivorans
ATATTATTACACAAAAACATTTTTATTAATGATTATAATATTGATATTTATAATGATAATACAAATTTTAAACACTATAAAGTGTTTAATGGAAATTAATTTACAATATATTTGAATATATTATAATATTTTTTCAAATATATAGAAACTATATTGTTTTGATGGAATTTTTTAAATAATATAAAAATTTCAGTATAAATGTGATATAATGTTATTAGATAATTCACAACTTATATTAAATAATGTAATTACTTAATAGGATTTTATAAAAATAAAAAGTAATATGCTTAAATTATTTTTTTAATATATTAGGAGGGGTGTTATTGTATAAGTGTGAAATATGCGGCAGGCAGGCTGACATTCACCACATTGTTCATAAAAATGAAGGGGGACTAGATTTTTTTTTAAATTATAAGTATTTGTGCCCAGAACATCATAGAGGCAAAGAAGGACCCCATAGAAATCATAAAACAGATATAGAATATAAGCTTGAAATGCAGGATAAGCTTAACAATATATTATATAAAGATTTTTATAATAAAGAAGAGCTTATTGATATTTTAAATCTTAATAAAACTAAGGCTAAAAAATTTTTTAAAGAATTAAAAATTTATAAAGAAGGTTATAAAAAACAAGATATAATATACAGACTTATGGGAAATAAAAAATATAATGAATATATGTTGGAAAATTTTTATGATATTATGGTTATGTCTGTATAAAAGGTGCTGTTGCAACATAGAAATTAGTTTGCAACAGCACCTTTATTTTTTATAATTTTTATATGTAATTTAAAAATTGAATAATTTTTTAAATATTTTAAATAAATTTTCTCTTTTGGAAATCTTTAAAGAGTATTAAAGATTTTTAAAATGCAACAATATTAATGAGAAATTTTTATTAAATATTTAAGCTTTTAAATATATAAAAATTTTTTATTATATGTCTTTTTAATCCAAGGGAGGTTATTCTTATGAATAATAAAAAAGATAAACAAGTAAGCCAAAAAATTAAGCAGTGTGAAAACGAAAGAAGGGTAGATGATCTTATAAATTTAGTTGAAAATAAAACAAGAACTGAAAGACATTTGGAAGAACATTCAGATATAGGAGATCCAGATAGACTTCATCATGTATATGAAGTACAAAATGCAAGAGAAGAACAAATTCAAAATCTTAAAAGTGCAATAGTATATGGAGATAATACTAAAAATTCTACAGAGGATCAGTTAGAAAATTTAAAGAAAAACTATACATTTGCTAAAGGATATATAGAGCATAATGCAGATCATATGGAGTCAAAAGCACTTGAAAATTTAAATGAAAAACAAGAGAATAGAAAAGATCAAATGGATATATTACAATAAATTATAAATATTTGAGATTGATTATTATTTAAATTATATATAATATAGTCCTTATCAAAACAAAAATGATAAGGACTATATTTTTTTAAAAATTAATCGGCAACTTTATTAGTAAAGAAAGCATCATATAATCTAAATTAGACGTAAGTATAGAATTTAATGAGAAAAAGTTATTGTTTAAGTTTTAATGCTTTATTTTTTAAAATTTATAAGTAATAAAAAATTAAAAGTATAAATAAAATATTAATAATAATTTATATTACTGGAAAAAAATTATTATCTATGTTATAATATAAAAAAACGAAATGAAAGGGGATAATTACATGGACGTAAAAGAAATTGTATTAGATACTTTGAAAAAATCATCTAAACCGCTTAAAGCAGGGGAAATTGCTCAAGCAGCAGGTTTAGATAAAGCTTTAGTAGACAAAGCTATTAAAGAGCTAAAAAAAGAAGAAAAAATTAATTCTCCTAAAAGATGTTTTTATTGTGCAGTTAATTAAATTTTTTAATATAATATTTAAGATAAAGATTTATAATAAAATAAGTTATGCATAGTTTGTATTAAATAAAAAACAAAATATATATAATAAGCATTGAATAAAGTTTAAAAGTTCTTTTGCAAAAAATAGCCGCAAATTATAGTGATTTTATTTATTTAAACATTGATAAAGTTTAAATAAAACACTTGATTTGCGGCTATTTTTTGCTTGCATATTATTTATAAACAGATATATATTTTATTATTAATTACAAATAAAATTAGGTAAGTATTATTTTAATCTAAAACTTTAGGGTTTATTGTTATATAATTAAAAATATTTGTAAAAAGTTCTTTAGCTACAGGTGCCGCTACTTGAGCAGCATAATAATTAGAAGGATTTGGTTCATCTACTGTTACAATTAAAGTAATTTTTGGATCTTCAAAAGGTGCCATACCTACAAAAGAAGATATATATGCTTTATTTTTATATTTTCCATTTTGAACCTTTTGGGCCGTACCAGTTTTACCTGCAATATTTAAATCTTCTACAAAAGCATTGGAGCCTCCTCCTTCAGAAACAACTTTTTCTAAATATCTTCTTAAATTTGTTGCTATCTTACTATCTAATACTTCACGTTTATTAAAATTATTAAATCCTTTTTCTAATACAATATTATCATTTTCATCATAACTTACTATGTTTTTCATTACATGAGGAGTAATTAAAGTGCCGCCATTTGCTATTGCGTTAAAAGCAGCCATATATTGAACTTGAGTTACAGCTATTCCCTGACCATAAGAGATTGTTGCTAATTCAACATCATTTATATCATTTGGAGTTTTTACTATTCCAGAAGATTCTCCAGGTAAATCAATTCCTGTTTTTTCGCCAAAACCTAATTTGCGAGTGAAATTATATAAATTTTCTTTACCTAATTTTTTCCCTACTTCAATGAATCCAACATTACAAGAATTTTTTATAATATCTATAAAATTTTGTTTTCCATGTCCTGTTTTTTTGGCACAAAATAATTCGTGACCAGCAACATTTGTACTTCCATTACATATAAATTCATCATTTTCTTTACTCGTACCATATTCTAATGCAGCTGCAGCTGTTACAGCTTTAAAAATAGAACCTGGTTCAAATGAATATTCAACGGAATTATTTCTCCATATATTTTGTAGTTCTTCTGAAGTTTTTCCATTGGCATAAGGATTATTTAAATTAAAATCGGGTTTATTTACCATAGCTAATATTTCACCATTTTTAGGATTCATAACCATGATTGATACACCAAGAGCTTTGTTTTGTGTCATAGCTTTAGAAGCTGCTTTTTCAGCATAATCTTGTATAACTTCATCTATAGTAAGCATAACACTTTTGCCGTCAACAGGCTTTGTATAACGGGAGTTTTCAAAAAAAAGCTGGTTGCTTTTACTATCCCTTTCATAAATAATTCTTCCAGGTTCTCCGGATAATTCTTTATTATAAGTTTGTTCTACACCAGTACCCTGTCCATTTTCATTTATAATACCTATAACATGAGAAAGAAAATTCCCTCGAGGATAATATCTTTTAGTATCTGAAGATACTAAAATACCAAAAACTTTAAGTGCTTTTATTTTATCAGCTTGAGCTTTTTCTACTTTCCTTTTTAATGGTGCCCAGCTTGCAGGAAGACCATTGTCTAATGTTTTATTAAAAGCTTTAAGTACTTCTTCTTTACTTATATTTAATATAGAAGCTAATTTTTCTGCTAAATCATCATATGCCTTTTGAACTTCTTCTTCTGACATTTCTGGTTTTTTTAAAGTTTGTTTTAAAGCTAATAAATCTAAATCTACTCTATACACATCAGCACTTATTGCAAGTTCATGACCATTTCTATCTAATATATTTCCTCTTTTAGCTTCTAAAACTATATCGCTTGTCCATTGATTAGCTGCAACTTGCATTATTTTTTCAGGTGTAAAAACCATTAAGTAAAATAATCTTATAAATAACAATAAAAATATAAATACTAAGAAAAAATAAGTAAATTTCAGCCTTTTTTTTCGACTAATTTTAATAGAAAATTTTTTTGCAGCCAAAGTATTCCCTTCTTTCGTAAAATTTGCATCAGAAATATTATAACAAAAAAAGCACTTTTAAAATATATATAAGTGCTTTTTTATTATTATTTATATAAATATAAAATTAAAATTTATATATTCCACCAATGATGATTTTCTTTTAAAAGAAGTTCTTCTGCTTTTTGAGGACCTAAACTACCACTTTCATAATAATAAAGAGTTTCATTATTATTTTTCCAATAATCAGAAATAATATCAACGAATTTCCAGGAATATTCCACTTCGTCCCAGCTGGTAAATAATGTACTATCACCATTCATTGCATCATATAAAAGTCTTTCATATGCTTCAGGGGTATTTATTCCAAATTGACAATTCTGACAAAAATCCATTTGTACTGGTATAATAATATTTTCAGTTCCTGGTTTTTTTGTGTTGAATTGAAAAAATATACCTTCCATAGGTTGAACTCTTATAACTAATAAATTAGGTAATATTTCATCTGAACTTTTGCCATATAAAACTTTGGGCATAGATTTAAATTGAATAACAATTTCAGTAGATTTATTTTTCATTCTTTTCCCTGTTCTTATATAAAAAGGTACTCCTGCCCATCTAAAATTTTCTACATGAAGTTTTAAAGCTACAAAAGTTTCTGTGTTTGAAACAGGGGAAACCTTATCTTCTTCTCTATATGATAAAACCTCTTTATTATCTACAATTCCTCTTATATATTGTCCACGTATAATATCTTTACTTATTTTTTCGGGTGTAATTTTTTCTAATGAACGAAGTATTTTAACTTTTTCATCTTTGATTGAAGAAGAAGTTAAATTTATTGGTGGTTCCATAGCACATAATGTTAAAAGCTGTAACATATGATTTTGAACCATATCTTTTAAAGCTCCGGCTTCATCGTAGTATCCACCTCTATTTTCTACACCTACTGTTTCACTTGAAGATATTTGTATGTTATCTATATATTTATTATTCCAAAGGGGTTCAAATATAGAATTTGCAAATCTTAATACCATAAGACTTTGTATCATTTCTTTACCTAAATAGTGATCAATTCTATAAATATTTTCTTCACTAAAAACTTCTGTAATTTTACGATTTAATTTACGTGCTGAAGATAAATCCCGTCCAAAAGGTTTTTCTATGATAAGTCTTTGAAAAGATGAAGTGTTTTTTACTAAACCCTCTTTGTGAAGATTATCTGTTATTAAATCAAAGTACTCTGGAGCAACAGCTAAATAAAATATTCTATTTCCAGAGGTTTTATATTTTTTATCCAGTTCTTCTAAGAAAGTCTTAAGTTCAGAATAACCTTTTATATCATTAAAATTAAAATTTTTATAAAAAAGTCTTTTAGAAATATCGTCCCAGTGGATATCTTCAATTATATATTTAGAATATTTTTTTAATGAAAGATATATTTGCTCTCTATATTCTTCGCTACTTAAATTTTTTCTTCCTATAGATACAATAGCAAAATTATCTGGAAGATTTTGGCTCCGTTTAAGATTATATATAGCAGGGAGAAGTTTTCTATGTGTTAAATCTCCAGTACCTCCAAAAATAACCAGTATACATGATGTGTCCAAAATATCACCTTCTTTCAAAATTCGCAAAATTATTTTTTGGCTACAGCATGGCCTCCAAATTCATTTCTTAAAGCGGCTACTACTTTACCAGAAAAAGTATCTTCCATTTCAGAACGATATCTATAAAGTAAAGAAGAAGTAATTACTGGTGCTGGAACTTTAAGACTTAAAGCTTCTTGAACAGTCCAAAGCCCTTCGCCTGAAGAGTATATTATGCCTTTAATATTGTCTAAATTGTCATCTTTTTTAAAAGCATTTTCGGCAAGTTCCATAAGCCAGCTTCTAATTACAGAACCATTATTCCAAACTCTTGCAACTTCTTTATAGTTTAAATCAAATTGGCTTTTTTGAAGAATTTCAAAACCTTCACCTATAGCTTGCATCATTCCATATTCTATACCATTGTGAACCATTTTTACAAAATGTCCTGAACCATTTTTGCCTGTATGCAAATACCCATTATCTACACTTATATCTTTTATTAAAGGCTCTATATATTCAAATACTTCATCTTCAGCACCAATCATAGTGCAGGCTCCATTTCTTGCTCCGCTTATTCCTCCGCTTGTTCCAACATCTACAAAATCTATATTTTTGGATTTTAGATACGTATATCGTCTTAAAGTATCTTTATAAAATGAATTGCCTCCATCGATTATTATATCTTTTTCATTAAGTAGAGGTAAAAGTTTTTCAATTATTTCATCAACAACTTCTCCAGCAGGAACCATAAGCCAAATTATTCTTCTTCCATTAATATTATTTATTAATTCTTCTATAGTATAAGCAGGTATTAAATTTTCTTTAGAAGCTTCATCAATTTTTTGAGAACTCCTATTATATACGACAACCTCGTGACCATGATCTCTTGCATTTAATGCAAGATTAAAACCCATTTTTCCAAGACCAATTAATCCAAATCTCATAATTTAATAAAATCCTCCTTGAGAATATTTATATTATAGTTTCCAATATTAATATTATAAATACCTATAATTATAATATATAATATTATATAATAATTATTATTTCATGTATATAGTTAATTAATAAAAATTATTAATATAATTTTATTATTAATATATTAAAAATAAAACATAAATAATAAAAATAAATAATAAAAATAAATAATATGATTTATTATATAGTTTTGATATAATAAAGTTAATTTACAAAAATAAGTACATTTTTAAATTTGGCGGGGTGAAGTATTGTGAAAAGAATATTAAAAATGATGGGACTTATACTTTCATATTTAGGAACATATATGATAATGCAATTTATTGCGGGATATATTATTTTAATAGCTTTAATATTTAAGCAGGTTTTATATACGAAAAGTTTTCAATTGCAATCTAGTGATATTGAAAATTTAATTTCTCAAAATACAAGTAAAATTATACTTATTTCTATAATATTGAGTTTAATTGTTTATATTCTTATATTTTCTTTAGAAAAGAAAAATATTTTTAAAGAATGCAAATTTAAGATTATAAGCATAAAAAAGATAGCCGCTATAGCTTTATTAGGATTTGGAGTTAATATGATTATTGATGGAATTTTAAATTTTGTTCCTGTTGATACCTGGTTTCCTTCTCATAACCAGGTTATAAATTCTATAATGGGAGGGAATAATTTCATTTTAACATTTTTAACTGTTGGTATTTTTGTGCCGATTTTTGAAGAAATTTTAATGAGAGGCTTAGTTTTCAATGAACTTAGAAGAAATATGAATTTAAACTTAGCAATTATACTTCAAGCTCTTATATTTGGTATATATCATTTTAATATGCTTCAATTTATATATGCTTCAATTTTAGGAATATTTTTAGGTATTGCTTATGTTTGGACTGATTCTTTATGGGCATCAATTTTAATACACATGATTTTTAACAGCTCTAGTTTAATTATGAGTAAGCTTCTTATTAATGTAAATATTTTAGTTTATATGTTAATTGGAATTTTAGTATTTTTTATAGGGCTTAAGCACCTATATAGATTAACTCATGTAAATCAGTATAATTAATAAAAAAACTAAAACTTATAAAATTTATAGGTTTTAGTTTTTTTATGGATAAAATTAGATTTCCTTGGAAAGATAATAATAGAATGACAAGGAAAGTCTGGTGGTAATTTGAATAAAAAATTTTTAAAATATAGTTTATCAGTAATAATAATTATGGGTATTTCCCTTTTTATAAGTATTAATAAAATACATAAAAATAGTAGTGCAAATGAATACACAAAAAATACAGAAAATACTAAAGCTAGTGTAGCTTCAAAAGATTCTAATTTAGAATCATCTTTAATGACATTAGAAGGAACATATTTTACACCTTGTTTAAATAAAGATGGAAATAAAATTTTATATAGTTCTGGAGATGACATATATGAAATAGATTTAATAAAAAATAATGTCAAGCAGCTTACTAATTTAGGAAATTGTTATAATCCTGTATATTATGAAAAAGATAATAATATTATAGCATTTGCAAGGAATGATGGTATATACTTAATAAATATTACTGAGAACAGCATAAAAAAAATAATTAGTTCTAAGGAGCCTAATATTTCTTTTGCAAAACCTAATTTTATGTCTAATGGGGATTTAATTTACTTTAAAACTAAACTTATTTCAAAAGAAGATGGAATGGGATTTATAGAAGAAAATCCCTCCATTAATATGATATCTAAAGATGGAAAAAATGATATGAAAATTACAGAAGGATATAATCCAGTACTTTTTAAAGATGGAAAAACTTTAATATATGAAATGGGAGAAAATTTATATTTAATGAATTTACAAACTAAAGATAAAAAATTAATTGATAGTGGGAAATATGCTTCTTTTTCAAATGATGGTAAATATATAAGCTATACAAAATATGAAAAAGAAACAGTGCCATATGCAAATATAAAAGAAAAGAAAAATTTATTCGTAGATAAAGAATACTCAAATGTGTTTATTGTTGAGACTAATAATACAAAAAATAAATTTAAACTTACTAAAGAAGAATTTGAAAATAAGGATAAAGAAATAGAAGAATGGGCTAAACAGACAAACAACTTAAAAACGGAGCAGCATTTTTTAATTGTATCTAAAATTGCTTATTTTGATACTCTTTGGTCAAAAGATAATAAATCACTTTATATTTCTATATATAATTCAAGTAAAGGTTATTTTGAGCTTATAAAAGTACAGATTCCTGATTTATTAGCACGTTAAACAAAAATATTTATAAAAAAGCCCCATTCTTTTGCAGATGGGGTAAGTTTACTATTCCATTGAGTATTTAATGACTAAATCCAAGGTGTTTATAATAGCATCCATATGAGTTCTTTCATAAGAATGTGAAGAAAATACTCCAGGTCCTATAAGTGCTGCTTTAATATCATACCCAGCTTTTAATGCAGCAGAAGCATCAGAACCATAAAAAGGATAAATATCTATTTTATAATTTATATTATTTTTTATACAAGTTTGTATTAATTTTTTTCTTAATTCAAAATCATAAGGACCGGAAGAATCTTTAGCACATATACATACAGCATATTCTGAAGAATTTTGGTCAAGTCCAGGAGCTCCCATATCTACTGATATAAATTCTTTTGTATTTTCAGGAATTGAAGCAGCGGCACCATGTCCAACTTCTTCATAATTACTTATAAAGAAATTTGTTGTATATGGAAGAAGAATATTATTTTCAGACAAATATTTTATAACATATAAAAGTATTGCAACACTAGCTTTATCATCTAAATGTCTGCTTTTTATAAATTGTTTTTCAGTTATAATAGTTCTTGTGTCAAAACTTATAAAATCACCTACATTTATTCCCAAGGCTTCAGTGTCTGATTTAGATGATACTTTTTCATCTAAAATAATTTCCATGTTTTCAGGGACTTTTTTTATATCATAAGCTTCCTGACCACTTATATGCACAGATGGCTTTATATTATGTATAGTACCAGTATAAGTTTTTCCATCTATAGTTTCTATTAAACAGTTTTCTCCATCAATAGATGACATTGTAAAACCACCTAAAGGGACTAGAGCTAAAGCACCGTTATTTTTAATTGATTTTACCATTGCACCTAAAGTATCTACATGAGCAGAAAAAGTTCTTTGATAATCATTGTTTTTACCTTTTAATGTAACTATTAAAGCTCCCTTATTAGTTAAACTGTAAGAAACATTCATAGAATTTAATTCTTTTTTTATGAAATTTATTATTGCATTTGTATTTCCTGTAGGACTTGGGATATTTAATAAATTTTCAAGAAAATATTTAATACTATTAAAATCATATTTCATTATACCACCTCTTAAGTTATTTTAAGATTAATGTTAGCATAAATTCTAAAAAATATAAACTAATTTAAAAAAAGAGTGATTAAATGTATTTAAATATATGAAATCAATATATTTTATAGTATAATATTTAAATAAGAAAGAAGGTGTATATATGAAAAAAAAGTACATAATTACAGGTTTAATTTCCGCTTTTGTAATTACTGGAATTACTGCGGTTTATATACATATAAATAATATTATAAAACCATATGAAAATTTAATATTCCCAGATGTATTTATTGAAAATTTAAATTTATCTGGTAAAACTAAGAAAGAAGCATTGGATATAATACATCAAAAATATAGTGATGAAATTTTAAATAAAAAGATAAATATTAAAAAAGAAAATAAAAATTATAATATTAATTATTCAAAATTAAATGCTAAGTATAATATTGAAGAAACAGTAAATGAAGCTTTTGAATATGGTAAAAATTACAATATTTTTAAAAAATATAAATTAATAAAAAATCCTATTGATAAAAAATTAAAATTAGAATTTACTTATGACCCAAAGTATATAAAAGAGTTTGTGTCAGATATTGCTAGAGATATAAATAAATCACCTGTTAATGCTTCTTTAAAAATGATAAGTAGTGGTAAATTTTCTATAACTCCAGAAATAGAAGGAGAAAAATTAAATACTGAGAAATTAGAAAAAGACATAATTAATTCTATTAATAATTTAGCTAAAAATAGAATATTAGAAAATATTGAAATAGAAGCTCCTGTAGAAAAAGTACAAGCAGCTATTACTAAAGATGTGCTTTCAAAGGTAAATACGAAAATATCATCTTTTACTACAAATTTTGCTAAATCTAATGATAACAGAGTCAATAATATAACTTTAGCTACAAAAGCTATAAATGGAAAATTACTACTTCCTGGTGAAAGTTTTAGTTTTAATGATGTAGTTGGTGAAAGAACTATAGCTAAAGGTTATAAAGAGGCTGGAGTTATTATAAATAATCAACTAGATTCAGGTATAGGAGGGGGAATATGTCAAGTTTCTACTACATTATATAATGCTATAATGAGGGCTAATATAAATTATATTGAAAGAAGGCATCATTCTCTTCCATCAAATTATGTAGCACCAGGACTAGATGCAACTGTAAGTTATGGAAGTATAGATTATAAATTTAAAAATACATTGGAATATCCTATATATATAGAAGGATATGTAAAAAATAAAAATGTAACTTTTAATATATATTCGGATATTACTTTGTCTAATAAAACTTACGATCTAGTAAGTGAAATTCAAGATACCATTGAACCAAATATTAAGTATATAGACGATCCTAATATGTATGAAGGATATAAAGAAGTAATTACAAAACCAATTACTGGATATAAAGTTAATGTATACAGAAATACTTATGAAAATGGAAAACTTATAAAAAAAGAAAAATTATATACAGAAACTTATAAAAAAATCGATGGAGTAATAAAAAGAGGAACAAAAAAGAAGCCTGTTGCAGCATAAAAATAAGATTTTTATAGGTTGTTGCATTAAATATTGCTATCTTAAAAAATAAGCATTTAATTTTACAATGAATCATTTAATTTTTATAAATAAAAAATATTTTCTTTAAATAAAATTTATGTTATTATATAAAAAGATAAGGAATAAATTTTTAGCGGATATGGCGGAATTGGCAGACGCACTGGTTTCAGGTTCCAGCGGGTAATTCCATGCAGGTTCGAATCCTGTTATCCGCACCAAATATAAGTTAAATAAACAGTTAAATATAAATTAAATAAAAATTAAATAAAAATATCCTTTGGCTAAGCCAAAGGATATTTTTATTTAATTTAATCTATATTTATCTTTTTCTTTTTATCATTGCCTTTATTTAATTTTGGAAGAACAATTTTTAAAACACCATCTTTAAATGTAGCACTTATTTTATCTTCATCTACATTATCTATATAAAAGCTTCTCTTAAATTCTCCATAATATCTTTCACGTCTAACAAAATTTTCTTTCTTTTCTTCTAAAGCATCTTCTCTTTTAGCACTTATAACTAAATAATTATTTTCAAAATCTATATCTATGGATTCTTTTTTTACTCCAGGTAAATCTGCTTCTATTATATAATTTCCTTCATTTTCTTTTAAGTCAACCCTAAAGTTTCCATGCATAGTATCTAATGCAGTAAAGAAATCATCATCAAAAAAGCTCTTAAAAAATTGTGGGAAGAAATCATCTTTTTTACTTAAGTTATTTTTTCTAAATGGTATCATCTCAAACATTCTCAAATCCCTCCTAATTTTTTAATATATCTTTTGTTTACAGTTTTATAATAAAACAAAAGTCAAAGAAAGTCAAAGTTAAAAACAAAAGATTTATTATGATATTAAAAAATATATAATGTTTTAATTACATAGTTCATTTTAACCTAAAAATTTTGAAATAAACTAGATATTTTAGCCAAATTTAGTTTCATTTTATAAAAAATAAAAAATTATGGGTATAAATTTTAAGAATTAATATAACTTTTTAGTAAAATATAAATATATAAAAATCCTGCAGAGATTTAAAATATCTGCAGGATATGAAAATTACTTATAAATATTTATGCTTTAAATTGATTATTTATATTAGAATTTTGCATTTTTTTATTTACTGCTATTAAGAATATAGAAAGAGCAGCAATAGCAACTATAATGCCAATAGGATATGCTATTGAAGTTGCAAGTTTAAATCCTTCTGGAGCAACTAATATATAAGTTATAGAAACCGCAGTCATAAACGTAGCTGGTATTGTAGCTATCCAATGGAATTGTTTTCTTAGAGCTAAATACATAGATGAAGCCCAAAGTACTATCATAGCCAATGTTTGATTTGACCATGCAAAATATCTCCAAAGTATATCAAAATTAATTTTACTTAATATAAATCCAACTACAAATAATGGTATAGTAATTGCAAATCTATTTTTCAATGAATTTTGTTTGAAATTTAATGAATCGGCAATTGTAAGCCTTGCACTTCTAAAAGCTGTATCTCCTGAAGTTATAGGACAAGCTACAACTCCAAGAATAGCAAGAATACCACCAAATTTACCAAGAAGAGTTTTTGATATAGTACTTACAACCCATCCTTGTCCGCCGTGAGCATTCATTTGAGCTGATAATTCTCCAGTACTTCCAAAGAAAGCTATTGCAGCTGCTGCCCATATTAAAGCAATAACACCTTCTGCTATCATTGCTCCATAAAATATCTTTCTTCCTTGTTTTTCTGAAGATATACATCTAGCCATAATTGGTGATTGAGTTGAATGAAATCCAGAAATAGCTCCGCAAGCTATAGTTATAAACATTAATGGCCATATAGGAAGACCATTTGGATGAAGATTAGATAAGGTAATTTCAGGAATTTTATATCCTTTAAATATTATACCAGAAGAAACTCCTAATGCCATTATTAAAAGACAAATACCAAATATAGGATAAATTTTTCCTATAAGTTTATCTATTGGTAGCATGGTTGCTAAAATATAGTAAATGAATATTACATAAATCCAAAAAGTTGTATCAAGGGCTTTAGGAGTTAGTGAAGCTAAAAGATTTGCTGGAGTTGTTACAAAAACAACACCTACAAGTATTAAAACTATAACTGAAAAAATTCTCATAAAATTTCTAAATCCTGTTCCCAGATATTTACCAACCACCTCTGGTATACTTGCACCATCATTTCTAACTGAAAGCATTCCTGATAAATAATCATGTACACCACCTGCAAATATAGAGCCTAAAACAATCCATAAAAATGCAGAAGGCCCCCATAATGCACCAGCAATAGCACCAAATATAGGTCCAGTACCTGCAATGTTTAAAAATTGTATCATAAATATTTTCCAAGCAGGCATAACCACATAATCTACACCATCATTAATTCTAACTGCTGGAGTTTGAATGCCATCATCTGCACCAAAAGCTTTTTCTACTACCTTACTGTATAAAAAATATCCTAAAAGTAAAGCAATAATAGATAAGAAAAAAGATATCATTTATAATACCTCCTGTAAAATTATACTTTATATATTAATTATACAAGTTATGTATATGTTTACATAACTTATTGCACCAAATACAAAAAAGAGCACATAAAATACATTTATATGCTCATTAATTGCTTAAATGAAGACATATTATTACGGCTAACAGGTATTTCAGCATCTATTCCTTTAAGCTTTAATATGTAGGTATTATTAAACCAAGGTATTATTTCTACTATTTTTTCTAAGTTTACAATATATGAACGATGACATTTAAAAAAAATATTTTGGGGAAGTTTTTTATAAAATTCATTTATACTTGAATTAGTTTTATATTCATTATCTTTAGTATAAATAAGTACTTCATGCTCATTAGCTTTACAGTAATATATATCTTTTATATTAATAACAATGAGTTTCCCATTTTTCCATAAAGTTATTTTATTACATTTAGAGTTTAAAGATTTTTCAAGTTTATTTAAAGTGTGAATTATTCTAGTTTCAGAATATGGTTTTAAAATATAGTCAAAAGCAGATACTTCAAAAGCATCCAAGGCATAATCTTTATAAGCACTAATAAATACTAATATAGGTTTAATATTTTGTGTGTTTATAATTTTACTTAAAGATAATCCATCAAGTTTTGGCATACTTATATCAAGAAAAATTACATCTATAAAATTTTTTTGTATAAATTCTAAAGCTTTTATGCTGTCATCAAAAGTTTTTACTATTTTAATTGAACTAAAATTAGTTATAAAATAATTTAACTCTTGTATAGCAGGTAATTCATCATCAACTATTATACAATTCATAAATATTTAACTCTCCTTTTTATTTAATGAATAATAAAACTTATTTTCGTTCCTGTGTTAAGACGTTCTATTATAAGGCTGCTATTATATATTAGCTTAAGTCTATTATTTACATTGGCTAGTCCAATTTTATTTTCTTTTATATTATTACTATATATACTGTTAATTATATGATTAGGAATACCTATACCATCATCTTCTACTATTATTATAACATCTTTTAAATTATGTTTTTTTACTGCAATTTTTACAGTACCATAGCCAGAGCCTTCTAAAATTCCATGTTTTATTGAATTTTCTACTAAAGGCTGTATTATAAGAGAAGGAATTTTTATTTTTATACTTTTGTCAATATCATAAATTATATTAATTTTATTACCAAATCGTGCCTTTTCAATCTCTACATAAGCTTTTACTTGTTCAATTTCTTTTTCTAACTCCACAAATGTATTTATTTTTTCCATATTGTATCTTAAATAAAAAGATAAATTAATTATTAGTTCTCTAGCTTTATTTGGGTTAAATCTTATAAAGGAAGCTATAGTGTTTAAAGCATTAAATAAAAAATGAGGATTAATTTGAGCTTGAAGTGCTTTGATTTCAGCTTTAGCAGCCATTTCTTTAAGTTTGCCTATTTTACTAATTTCAAGTTGAGTTGAAATTATTTGAGATAAACCTATAGCTAATTTTTCATTTGTATAAGATATACCATTTTCTTTAGAATAATATAATTTTAAAGTTCCCTTAACTTCATCGCCATCTTTAATTGGAAGAATAATTACAGATTTTAAAGGACAATTTTTGTAAAAACATTGTATTTCATTAGCAGAATTTAAAATTTTCATAGAACCATTTTTAATAACTTGATTTGTAGCAGCAGTTTGTATTGAATTTCCAATTTTATGATGATCATAGCCAAGACCTACATGAGCAAGTATTGTATTTTTATCAGTTATTTCTACTGCAGCAGCTCCAGTAGAATCTTTTATTATAGAGCATATATTGCTTAAAGAATTTTTATTAATATCTCTAAAATAGGGTAGAGTTTTATTTGCTATTTCAAGTGCTAATTGTGCTTGTTTTGCAGCTATTTGTTCTTTTTCATTTAATGTTTTTTCTATTAAAATAATTAAAAATGATATTCCCAATGCATTCGTAAAACTCATTGGCAAATATATACTTTTAACTATGGAAAGAGCATTAGAATAAGGTTTTGACATTATGAGTATAAGAAACATTTCTATACTTTCTGTAATAAAACCACATATAAAACCATATAACCATTTATTAAATTTATTACATTTTTTGTATATATAAGCAGCGAAAAAACCTGAAAGAATTGTAGTTATTGCACAAGGAATTGAAGTTATACCACCTATATCATAAATAAATCTATGAATACCGGTAACTATACCAGATATTATTCCGACAAAGGGACCATAAAGTATTCCGCCGGCAATGATTCCTATAATTCTTGTGTTAGCTATTGCACCATTAACATCTGTACCCATATAAGTACTTATTATTCCAAATATAGAAAAAGTTATAGATAGTATAAAAAGATCTAATTTTTTTAGTTGTTCTTTTTGTATTATATTTTTAAATATTGATACATTTGAAATAATAAAAACTATAAAAATTATATAACTTAAATTAGTTATAAGATTTTTAAGTAAATATATCATATTATCTTATACTCCTAAATTAAATTTTTTATAAATATGCAAAATAAAACTTAAATTGAACTTAAATATAGTATAGTAAAATATATACAATCAGTAAATATATTTTATCATATGAAAAAATTACAAGCTAAAAATTGATTTTTTAAAAATAATATAATATTATATAAATAAGTTTATTATTAAATATTAATTTATAGATATCCAAAATGAATTAGAATTTACTAAAATAATAATATAAGCACTAAATATTTTTTATTTTAGCATAAATCACTATTATTTTAGTAAAGAGATATATTAAAATTTGGTTATCTATAATAATGTTATTATAATTATAAAGCTATTATAGAGGTGAAATATGAAAGTCAGAGTTGCAAATAAAAAATTATTTACATTTTGGTGTTGTGTATTTATATTAATTATAATAAATATATTCCTTTCAATAAGTAAACATGTAATTGGAATAAAGGACAAGCCTGCTAATACATTATCCACATTATCTAATAATATAGTCTTAACTTCTGATAAAAATGGGAGTATAACTTTAGAAGAAAATAATTATTTTAAAAAGATTACTATTAATACTAAAAATTATAACGATACAGTTGATTTTGAAGATTTAAGAGATTTTATTGAGATAAATTTAAAAAAAGATGACATTTTAAAATTAAATTTAAGAGGTAGCGATAAAGAAGTTAAAGATATTTTTTATGAAAAATATGATGACAATTTAAAAATTAAGGTAAAAAAGAACTTTAATAAAAATAATTTTGTATATTTAGATAAATCTAATTCAAAAAAAATTATAGTTTTAATTTCGAAAAAAGAAAATCCATATAAAAATACCATAGTTTTAGATGCAGGGCATGGTGGAGAGGATATAGGAGCAAATGTTGGCTCAATTTATGAAAAAGATATAACTTTAAAAATTACTGATTATGCAGCCGATGAATTAAGATATAGAGGATATAAGGTAGTTAAGACTAGAGAAGATGATAGATTATTGGAATTAAGTGAAATAGGGAAAATAGCAAATGCTGCTTTGGCAGATTTATTTATATCTGTTCATATTAATTTTAATGAAGACAGTGTATATAAAGGTGTATCTACGTATTATTATGATATTGATGGATATCAAAAGGAAGAAAGAATTAAGCTCGCAGAAACAATGCAGTCAGAATTGATTAAAGATGATAATTGGGAAGATAGAGGAATAATTAAAGAAAATTTTCAAGTTTTAAGAGAAACTAAAATGCCTAGTGTTCTTTTGGAATGTGGATTTTTAAGTAATCAAGAAGATAGAAGAAAATTAACAGATGAGAGTGTTTTGAAAAATTTCGCAAAAAATATTGCAAATGGAATCGATAAATATTTAGAAAGTAATAAAGCAAAAGAATAAAATACACTTATTAGTTAAAGATAAACACGGGGGATCCCGTGTTTTTGCATTAACTAAATATATATAATATAATTATTTAAGTAATATATAAAAGGGAGCTGAATTTATGTATAAACTTATATGTTTAGATATGGATGGAACACTTTTAAATAGTAATGGTAAAATCAGTGATAGAAATATAAAAGCTGTAAAATTAGCTCATGAAAAAGGAGTAAAAGTTACTATTTGTACTGGAAGAGTATATACTTCTGCTGCTTATTATGGAGATTTAATAGGAGTAAAAGTTCCAATTATTGCATTAAATGGAGCTTATATAAAAGAAAAAGATAGAGATGAAGTTATTTATAAATCTGTTTTAGGTAAAGAAAAATGCAATAAAATATTAAATATATTAAAGAAATATGATATATATCCCCATTTTAATGCACCAGATATAATTTTTACTGAAAAAATTATATATTCTTCAGAGGGTTACAGTAAACAAAATGAAGAATTACCTGAAAAATGGAAAATAAAAATTCAGGTGTCAAAAGACTGGGACAGTATATTTGAAAAATATGGTGATAGTATTATAAAATGTATTGCTATTGATGATGATTTAGAAAAAATTAAAGCAGCTAAAAAAGAATTAAAACAACATGATGAGTTTGAAGTGGTAAGCTCATCTTCTAATAATATTGAAATTATGTGCAAAGGAGTTTCAAAAGGGAGAGCGGTAGAAGTACTTGCTGGATTTTATGGAATTAAAAGGGAAGAAATTATGTGTATAGGGGACAATGAAAATGACATATCTATGATAAAATATGCAGGACTTGGAGTAGCAATGGGAAATGCTGAGGAAACACTAAAAAATATAGCAGATTTTATTACAGATAATAATGATGAAGATGGTGTTGCAAAAGCAATTGAAAAATTTATATTAAATAATTAATAAACCAAGTTAAATAAAAGCTTTACTAAAGATATTACATAATATAATATATAAATTATTAAAAATATAATTAAAAATTATAAAGGAGGAAAAATTTTGAATCTTAATATTGTTTTGTTTCAACCTGAAATTCCTCAAAATACTGGAAACATAGCAAGAACCTGCGTACTTACAAATTCCAAACTTCATCTTATAAAACCTTTAGGATTTAGTTTAGATGAAAAACATTTAAAACGAGCAGGATTAGACTATTGGCAGTATCTTGACTTAGAAATACATGAATCTTATGAAGATTTTAGAAATAAATATAAAGAAGGAAATTTTTATTTTTCAACAACTAAAGGGAAAAAATATTATACACAAGTTTCATATCAAGAGGGAGACTTTATTATTTTTGGTAGAGAAACTTCAGGGCTTCCAGACTATATAAGAAATAGTAATTTAGATAATTTAATAAGAGTGCCAATGCTTGAGACTAGTACCCGCTCTCTTAATTTATCAAATACTGTAGCTATTTTGGCCTATGAAGCTTTAAGACAAATGAACTTTCCAAACATGAAATAATAAAAAAGGAGTAGTATTTGTGGAAAAAATAAAAATTATAACAGACAGCACAGCGGATTTACCTTTAGATATAGTAGAAAAATATGATATAGAAGTAATTCCTTTAACAGTGCATTTTGGAAAAGAAAGTTATAAAGATGGGATAGATATAAAACTTAATGAATTCTTAAAAAAAATGGAAGAAAGCAATGAATTACCTGTTACATCACAAATAAATCCCCAGTGTTTTTATGAATATTATAATAGATACATAAAAGAAGGATATAAAATAATATCAATACATATTTCTTCAAAATTAAGCGGAACTTATCAATCAGCCTGTATAGCAAAAGATATGATTGGAAGTGAAGATATTATTGTTATAGATAGCTTTAATGTTACTTCTGGTCTTGGGCTTTTGGTAATTAAAGCGGCAAAGCTAGTTAAGGAAGGATTTAAAATAAAAGAAATAGAAGAAAAAATTATAGAAATTATACCTCATGTAAAAAGTGCAGTAGCTTTTGAAAGTTTAGAAAATTTAGTTAAAGGTGGAAGACTTTCTAAAACAGCAGGAGTAATAGGTGGAATTCTCAATATTAGAATAATAATAACTATAGAAAATGGAGAAATTATTGTATTTGATAAGGTAAGAGGAAGTAAAAAAGCAGCAAAAGTTATATGGGATTATTTAAAAGAAAAAGGTATAAAAAGTGGTGAAACTGTTGCTTTAGTGCAGGCAGAAAACAAAAATATTCTAGAAATATTAAAAGAAAATCTTATTACAGAAAAAATTGAATTTATAGAAACTGAGGTTGGTTGTGTAGTAGGAACTCATTCTGGTACTGGAGCTTGTGGATTATTTTTTATAGAAAAGTATTAACATAAATTTATATTTTTATAAGATTATAGAAGGAGTGCAATAAAAATGCATAATATATATGATATTGTAATAATTGGAGGAGGTCCTGCAGGGCTTTCAGCAGCTATTTATGCTGCAAGGTCAAAGATGGATACATTAGTAATTGAACGTTCTAAATTTGGCGGACAAACAGCAACAACAGATGAAATTGAAAATTATCCAGGATCTATAGAAAATTGTACAGGACCACAGCTTGTTGAAAGAATGAGAAAACAAGCTGAAGATTTTGGAACAAAATTTGAAAAAGATGAAATATTAGAGGTAGATTTCACATCAAAAATTAAAGAACTTAAAGGTAATAAAGATATTTATAAAGCCAAAAGTGTAATAATAGCAACTGGTGCTTCACCTAAACTTGCAGGATTTAAAAATGAAATAGAGTTAAGAGGAAGAGGAATTTCTTATTGTGCTACATGTGATGCTGACTTTTTTACTGATTTAAATGTAGCTGTAGTTGGAGGTGGAGATTCAGCATTAACTGAAGCTATATATTTAACAAAGTTTGCAGAAAGTGTAACTATAATTCATAGAAGAGATAAATTTAGAGGAGTAAAATCTATACAAGAAAAAGTGTTTAATAATCCTAAAATTAAAGTAATATATGATTCTGTAGTTGAAGAAGCAATAGGGGATGGAATACTTGAAGGATTAATTATTAAAAATGTAAAAACAGGAGAAAAATCTAATCTTAAAGTTGATGGATGTTTTGTATTTGTCGGTTATGAACCTATTTCTGATTTATTTAAAGATAAAATAAAAATGAACGAAGCAGGTTATATAATTACAGATGAAGAAATGAAAACAAACATTCCAGGAGTATTTGCAGCAGGTGATATAAGAGTAAAATCTTTAAGGCAGGTTATTACAGCTGCTGCAGATGGAGCTATTGCTGCAACCAATGCAGAACATTATTTAGAAAACGAGTTTTAGGAATAAATTATTATGTAAAATTTATTTCTAAGGAGGTTTATTAAAGTATGATAGAACTTAACAATGAAAATTTTGAATCAGAAGTTATAAATTATAAAGAAAAACCAGTATTTGTAGATTTTTGGGGAGATAAATGTGAAATTTGTAAAAATTTAATGCCAGAGGTGCATAAATTAGAAGAAAAGTATAAAGACAAGATAAAGTTTGCAAGTTTAAATACTTCTGCTTTTGGAAAACTTGCAATATCTCAAAGAGTTTTAGGACTTCCTACTATGATAATATATAAAAATGGAGAAAAATATAAAACTATTACTCCAGATAAAATAAAAAGTATAAAAGATGTAGAAAACTTTATTAAAATTGTTTATGATAATATTTAATATGAAAAGATTTTAAAAATTATCATTTAAAAATTAATAATTTAAAATAAAATATGACAAAAATAATAAACAAAATTATAACAAAAATATGTATAAAAAGATAAAATATAATTAAAAAAGGGCATAGCTTTTGGCTATGTCCTTAAAAATATGTTTAAAATATGTTATAATATTTTAAAAAGATAAAGTGAGGTGAGGATAATATGGATATTAATTTTAACTTAAATCTAACTCAAGAGCAAAAATTAATAATGACTCAAGAGATGCAATTATCAATAAAAATTTTACAAATGTCTAGCTTAGAACTTATAGAACACATAGAAAACGAAGTATTGGAAAATCCTGTTTTAGAAGCTGAATATAATGAAAATTTACAAACATATGACGATAAAGATATAGTTAATTATAAAGAATTAATCAAGTATCTTGAGTTTGATAATTATAGTCATAATTATAATGAAAAAAACAATAATGAAGATGAAATCTCACCTTTTAATTTTATTTCAGAAAAATTAACTTTAAGAGAATATTTAATAAATCAAATTATTGGCATAGATGTAAAGGATTACCTAAAGCCTGTATGTGAATATATTATAAATAATTTAGATGAAAGAGGTTATTTAGAAATTGGAATTGATGAAATATCAAAACAATTTAATATAGAAAAAAATGATGCAGCTAAAGCATTAGATATTGTTCAAAGCCTTGATCCTTCAGGAATAGCTGCAAGAAATATTAAAGAATGTTTAATACTTCAACTAAAAAGAAAAAAATATGAAGATGAAAAATTATATACAATAGTGAATAACTATTTAGAGAATTTAGCAGAAAATAAATATTCAGATATTTCTAAAGCATTAAATATTTCCCTAAAAGAAGTTCAATACTATGAAGATATAATAAAATCTCTTAATCCTAAGCCTTCTAGTGGGTTTTATACAGGAGAAGAGATAAGCTTTATTGTACCAGAGGCTTATATTAGAAAAATAGGTGAAGAGTATCATATAATAATAAATGATAATGTTTTGCCTAAATTAATAATAAATGAAAACTACAAAGAAATAGTAAAATTAAATGAAGATAAAGATGCTATTAGTTATGTTAAAGAAAAAATAAATAATGCACTTTTTTTAATGAAAAGTATAGAACATAGAAAAAGCACTATATATAAAGTTCTTTCTGAAATAGTAAAAATTCAAAAAGAATATTTTGATTATGGAGAAAAATATTTAAAACCTATGACTTTAAAAGATATAGCAGAAAAAATTGATATGAATGAATCTACAGTAAGCAGAGCTATAAAAGATAAATATATAAATACAAATAGAGGATTAGTAAAAATAAAAGACTTATTTACTAATAAAGTAATTTTAAGCAGCAATAAAGATGAAACAATATCTACAAATATTGTAAAGAAAGAAATAAAAGAACTTATTGATAAAGAAGATAAAAAAAATCCTCTTTCTGATCAAGAAATATGTAATATATTAAATAAAAAAGGTATGAATATTTCTAGGAGAACAGTGGCAAAATATAGAGAAGATATGAATATAAAATCTTCAAGTAAAAGAAAAAGATTTTAAATATTACAAAAAAATTTTTTGTTCACACTTTATTTACAATTTTTTTTTAAATACTAATTTAAAAAAATTAGTATTTAATTTATAATAGAAGTGGGACAAGAAGCAAACAGCTGGGACGTCTGTTGACCAAAGAGGTGTTTTTATTGCATGATGTATTAAAATCCGTACAAAAGCTTGTTCCTGAAACATTAGAACTTCTTCAAAAAAGATATGATATTTTGAGGACTATATATTATAATAGTCCTATAGGAAGAAGAATCCTTGCAAATAATTTAGGAATATCTGAAAGAATTGTAAGAAATGAAATAAATTTTTTAAAAAATCAAAATTTAATAAGTATAAATACTCCAGGTATGACACTAACTTCTGAAGGTATTGACGTATTAGAGAAACTTAAGGATTTTATACATGAGCTTAAAGGTCTTTCAGAAATAGAAAGTTACATAAAAAAATATTTGAATTTAAAAAATGTTATTATTGTTCCAGGAAATGCAGATGAAGATATAACTGTTCTTTCAGAACTTGGTAAGGCAGCATCTAATTTTATAAAAGAACTTTTAAAAGATAATTCCATTATAGCCTTAACTGGTGGTTCTACTATAAAGTCAGTTATAGATAATATTTCTAATATAAGCAGTTTTAAAAATATTTTAGTTGTACCTGCAAGAGGTGGCATGGGAAGAAGTTTAGAAGTTCAGGCTAATAATCTTGCTGCTAATTTAGCACAAAAAATAGGAGCTAATTATAAACTTTTGCATGTGCCAGATAACTTAAGCAGTAATGCTTTAAGTGCTCTTTTAAATGAAAAAGATGTAAAAGAAGTTATAGAAAATGTTAAAAATTCACACATATTAATATATGGTATAGGAAGAGCAGATATAATGGCTCAAAAAAGAGGCTTAAATGATGACAAAATAAAAAGCCTTATGGGAAAAGGTGCAGTAGGAGAAGCTTTAGGATATTATTTTAATAATAATGGAGAAGTAATATACTGTGCATCCACAATAATAGTTGAACATGATTTTTTAAAAAATATTAATAATTTAATAGCTGTTGCAGCAGGAAAATCCAAGGGAGAAGCTATAATTTCAGCTTTAAAAAGTATAAACAACACAACTCTTATAACAGATGAAGGTGCTGCTTTAGAAATTATTAATATTTTGAATAAAAAAGAGCAAACTATCTAATGTTCATAGTATATTTTATAAATTTAGTCAAATTATATTTTATATATATAATTTATTATATTTCATAGGAGGTAATATCAAATGGTAAAAGTTGGTATTAATGGTTTTGGAAGAATAGGAAGGAATGTGTTTAAGGCATTAGTTAAAAATTATGGCAATGAACTAGAAGTTGTTGCTATAAATGATTTAACTACTCCAGCAACACTTGCACATCTTTTAAAGTATGATTCCTTATTTGGAAAGTATAATGGAACTGTAGAAGCTACAGACAATTCCATTATAGTTGATGGAAAAGAAATAAAAATATTTGCTGAAAAAGAAGTTAAAAATATTCCTTGGGCTTCTGTTGGAGCAGAAATAATTATAGAATCAACTGGATTCTATACAGATGCTGAAAAAGCTAAAGGACATATGGAACAGGCTGGAGTTAAAAAAGTTCTTATATCAGCACCAGCTAAAAATGAAGATATAACAATAGTTATGGGGGTTAATGAAGATAAATACGATCCAGCTAACCATAACATAATTTCAAATGCTTCATGTACTACAAACTGCTTAGCACCATTTGCTAAAGTTCTTCATCAAGAATTTGGAATAGTTAAAGGTCTTATGACAACAGTTCATTCATACACAAATGACCAAAGAATACTTGATGGTCCACATAAAGATTTAAGAAGAGCTAGAGCAGCAGCAGAAAGCATGATACCTACAACAACTGGAGCTGCTAAAGCAGTTGCATTAGTTCTTCCAGAATTAAAAGGAAAATTAAATGGATTTTCATTAAGAGTTCCAACTCCAACAGTTTCATGCACAGATTTAGTTGCTGAATTAGAAAGAGAAGTAACAGTAGAAGAAGTAAATGCTGCATTCGAAAAAGCTGCTAATGGACCAATGAAGGGAATACTTGGAATAGAAAAAGAACCATTAGTATCTATGGACTTTAGAGGAGATGAAAGATCTTCTATAGTTGATGCTCCATCTACAATGGTTATAGGTGGAAACATGGTTAAAGTTGTTTCCTGGTATGACAATGAATGGGGTTATTCAAATAGATTAGCTGATTTAACTAAATACGTAGCTGATAGATTATAATTAAAAATATAATATATAGGTCTGGTTTTGTAGTTAGGGCTATAAACCCAGACCTTTATTAAATTTACATATAAAATTTATTATAAAGGAGATATTAATATGAAATTTAATAAAAAGACTATTGAAGATATTGAAGTTAAAGGAAAAAGAGTTTTAGTAAGATGTGATTTTAACGTACCAATGAAAGATGGAAAAATAACAGATGAAAATAGATTAAAAGGAGCACTTCCAACTATAAAATATTTAATAGAGCATGGTGCAAAAGTTATTCTTTGTTCACATTTAGGTAAAGCTAAAGGACCAGATCCAAGTTTAACTCTTGCTCCAGTTGCTAAAAGATTATCTGAAATGCTTGGAAAAGAAGTTATATTTGCTGCTGATGATGTAGTTGTTGGAGAAAATGCTAAAAAAGCAGTAGAAAACGCTAAAGAGGGAGACGTTATTCTTCTTGAAAATACTAGATTTAGAAAAGAAGAAGGAAAGAATGAAGACTCCTTCTCAAAAGATTTAGCATCTCTAGCTGATGTTTATGTAAATGATGCTTTTGGTACAGCTCATAGAGCACATTGTTCAACAGTTGGAGTTACTAAATTTGTAGATACTGCTGTATGTGGCTACCTAATTCAAAAGGAATTAAAGTTCTTAGGAGATGCAGTTGAAAATCCAACAAGACCTTTTTGCGCAATATTAGGAGGAGCAAAGGTTGTTGATAAAATAGCTGTTATAGAAAACCTATTAGATAAAGTTGATACTTTAATAATAGGTGGTGGAATGGCTTATACTTTCTTTAAAGCTCAAGGCTATGAAATAGGCAAATCACTTCTTGATGAAGAAAGACTTGATTATGCAAAAGAAATGATGGAAAAAGCTAAAGCTAAAGGAGTTAAACTATTACTTCCTGTTGATAACAGAGTTGCACCAGAATATGCTGATGTTGAAGCTAAAATTACAGAAGATCAAAATGTACCAGAAGGGTATATGGGATTAGATATAGGACCAAAATCTGAAAAAATATTTGCAGATGCTATAAAGGAAGCAAAAACAGTTATATGGAATGGACCTATGGGAGTTGCTGAATTTAAGAATTTTGCAGAAGGTACTATAGCAGTTGCTAAAGCCATGGCTGAATCAGGAGCAACCACAATTATAGGTGGAGGAGATAGTGCTGCAGCTGTTAACAATCTTGGATTTGGTGATAAGATGACTCATATATCAACTGGTGGTGGAGCTTCATTAGAATTTTTAGAAGGCAAAGAACTTCCAGGAATAGCTGCACTTAACGACAAATAATAAAATATTAATAAATATTAATAAACAATTATTATTTATTAATATTTACATATAAAACTATAGTGATATAATAAAATCATAAATATAATTAAGAATGAAGATTATTCTTCATTCTTAATTATAAATAAACAAATTTTTTAAAATAAAGATTTAAAATATAAAAAATTAATCATAAAAATTTAAAATAATTTGTTTATATTTATTAAGTAAAAAGAAAGTGGTGTTAAAAAATATGAGAAAGCCTATTATAGCAGGGAATTGGAAAATGCATAAAAATATAGAAGAATCTGTTCGATTTATTGAAGAGATAAAACCATTAGTAAAAGATGCTAAATGTGAAGTAGTAGTATGTCCTACATTTTTAGCTTTAGAATCAGTTGTTAAAGCTTGTAAAGGAAGCAATATAAAAGTAGGAGCTCAAAATGTTCATTTTGAAGAAAAAGGAGCTTTTACAGGAGAAGTTGCTCCAGGAATGTTAGAAGCACTTGGAGTAGATTACGTTATAATAGGACATAGTGAGAGAAGACAATATTTCAATGAAACTGATGAAACTGTAAATAAAAAAATTAAGGCTGCATTTGCACATAATTTAATTCCAATACTTTGTGTTGGTGAAACTCTTGAAGAAAGAGAAAGTAATATAACAGAAAAAGTTATAGAAAAACAAATAACATTAGATTTAGAGGGATTAAATTCTGAACAAGTGGAGAAAATAGTTATAGCTTATGAGCCAATTTGGGCAATAGGCACTGGTAAAACTGCAACATCTGATCAAGCTAACGAAACCATAGCATTTATAAGAAGTGTTATAGCTAATATTTACGGAAGAGAAGTAGCAGAAAAAACTAGAATACAATATGGTGGTTCTGTTAAACCTTCAACTATAGCAGACCAAATGAGTAAATCAGACATAGATGGTGCATTAGTTGGGGGAGCAAGCTTGGTTGTAGAAGATTTTAGTGCTATTGTTAATTTTTAGATTTTAGGGGGAAAAGCCATGTCAAAAAAACCAGTTATGCTAATGATACTAGATGGATTTGGAATATCAGATAAAGTAGATGGTAATGCAGTAGCAGCAGCAAATAAACCTAATTATGATAAATATTTTAGCACTTATCCTCATACAGAAATAGGAGCAAGTGGAATGGATGTTGGGCTTCCAAAAGGTCAGATGGGAAATTCTGAAGTTGGACATTTAAATATTGGAGCAGGAAGAATAATATATCAAGAATTGACAAGAATAACTAAAGCGATAGAAGATGGCGATTTTTTTAAAAAGCCGGAATTTAATGATGCAATTGACAAGGCAATTAAAAATTCTACCTCCCTTCATCTTTTAGGACTTTTATCTGATGGTGGAGTTCATTCACACATAGATCATTTAAAGGCTTTAATTAAGCTTGCTAAAGATAAAGGACTAAAAAAAGTATATGTTCATGCTTTTCTTGATGGAAGAGACGTTCAGCCAGGTTCAGGAAAAGATTTTGTTTTAGATTTAGAAAATTATATGAAAGAAATTGGATGTGGCAGTATAGCTACAATTTCTGGAAGATATTATGCTATGGATAGAGACAAGAGATGGGAAAGAATTCAGCTTGCTTATAATGCCATGGTTTTAGGAAAAGGAGAAACTGCATCTTCAGCTTTAGAAGCCATTGAAAAATCTTATAATGATAATAAAACAGATGAATTTGTACTTCCAACTGTTATATTAGAAAATGGAGATCCAAGAGCTAAAATTTCAAATGGAGATTCAGTAATATTCTTTAATTTTAGACCAGATAGAGCAAGAGAAATCACTAGAGCTATAAATGATAAAGTATTTGACGGTTTTGAGAGAGAAACTTTAAATTTAAATTATGTATGTATGACTCAATATGATAAAACTTTAGAAAATGTATCTGTAGCGTTTAAACCAGAATCTTACAATAATACATTAGGAGAGTATGTAAGTAAACTAGGCAAAAAACAGCTTAGAATTGCTGAAACTGAAAAATATGCTCATGTTACATTCTTCTTTAACGGAGGAGTGGAAGCACCAAATGATGGTGAAGATAGAGCTCTTATTCCTTCTCCTAAAGTTGCAACTTATGACTTAAAGCCAGAAATGAGTGCTTTTGAAGTTACTGATGAAGTAATTAAAAGATTAGATAGTGATAAATATGATATGATAATTCTAAATTATGCAAACCCAGATATGGTAGGCCATACAGGTGTGTTTGAAGCTGCTAAAAAGGCCATAGAAGCTGTTGATGTTTGTCTTGGTAAAGTAGTGGAAAAAGTTTTAGAAAAAGATGGTATAGTATTTATAACTGCTGATCATGGAAATGCTGAAACAATGATTGATTTTTCAACTGGAGAACCTATGACTGCTCATACAACTGATCCAGTTCCTTTCCTTTATATTTCTAAAGAAGCTAAGGGCAAAGAACTTAGAGAAGGCGGAAAACTTTGTGATATAGCTCCAACTATGCTTGAAGTTATGGGCCTTGAAATTCCATCTGAAATGACTGGAAAATCTTTAATAAAATAATTTAAATTAATTACTGCAGAGAGAAAATACTCTCTGCAGATAAAATATATATTAGAAAGGAGTTTTTTTATGAAAATGCATGTAGATATTGTAGATGTAACAGCAAGACAAATTCTTGATTCAAGATGTTTCCCTACTGTAGAAGTTGAAGTTACATTAGAAGATGGTACTATAGGAAGAGCTGCTGTTCCATCAGGAGCATCAACAGGTATATTTGAAGCTGTTGAATTAAGAGATAATGACAAATCAAAATTTAATGGAAAAGGTGTTCTTAAAGCTGTAGATAATGTAAATAATATCATAGCTCCAGAATTAATTGGTATGAATGTATTTGATCAAGTAGCGATAGATAAAACTATGCTTGAACTTGATGGAACTAAAAATAAAAGTAAATTAGGAGCAAATGCAACACTTGGGGTATCACTTGCTGTTGCACATGCTGCTGCTAACTATTTAGGTCTTCCTTTATATCAATATATAGGAGGAGTAAATGCAAAGGTTCTTCCAGTTCCAATGATGAACATAATAAATGGAGGAAAGCATGCTGATAATAATGTAGATCTTCAAGAATTTATGATTATGCCTGCAGGAGCTCCATCTTTTAGTGAAGCTTTAAGAATGAGTGCTGAAGTTTATCATGCTTTAAAAGCAAACTTAAAGGCTAAAGGATATGAAACAGGAGTTGGCGATGAAGGAGGATTTGCCCCTAATTTAAAATCTAATGAAGAAGCTATTCAAGTTATAATAGAAGCTATAGAAAAAGCTGGATATACTCCAGGAAAAGATATATATATAGCATTAGATCCAGCATCTTCAGAATTATTCGAAGATGGAAAATATAACTTAAAGGGAGAAGGAAAAGTTCTTACTCCAGAAGAAATGGTTAATTTCTACGTTGATTTAGTTAACAAATATCCAATAATTTCAATAGAAGATGGTATGGCAGAAGAAGATTGGGAAGGTTGGAAACTTATAACTGAAAAGCTTGGAAACAAAATTCAATTAGTTGGAGATGACCTTTTTGTAACTAATACTGAAAGACTTCAAATGGGTATCGAAAGAAAAACAGCTAACTCAATTCTTATAAAGCTTAATCAAATAGGAACACTTACAGAAACTCTTAATGCTATAGAAATGGCAGAAAGAGCTGGTTATACCGCAGTAGTTTCTCATAGAAGTGGTGAAACTGAAGATACAACTATAGCTGATTTAGTTGTAGCTATGAATGCAGGACAAATAAAAACTGGTGCTCCAGCAAGAAGTGAAAGAGTTGCAAAATATAATCAACTTTTAAGAATTGAACAAGAGCTTGGAGATATGGCTGAATACAGAGGAATAAAAGCATTTTATAATATAAAAAGATAATTAAAATATAAGAAGACCTTTCTGTATAATGCAGCAAGGTCTTTTTAATTATAGTTATTGTATTATATTTTTTAGTGTGATAAAATAACAATGTATAATTTTGTGGGAGGTATATGAAATGAAAACTGCACTTATAGTTGCACTTGTTATAATTTCTTTAATACTTATAGTTCTTGTATTTTTGCAACCAAGTAAGACAAATGGATTATCAGGATTTGTAGGTGGAGGAGCTGGAGATACATATTACAGTAAAAATAAAACAAAGACTTATGAAGGTATGTTATCTAGACTTACGGTTATTTTTGCCATTTTATTTGCCTTAGTTGTAATCGCATTAAATAAAGTTTAATAATTTTACTGTTAAAGTATAGTCTATAGGCTGTACTTTTTTATTTTATAATTTTAAATTTTGGATAATCTTGTTATAATATAAGAATATTATTTTAAATAATACAAAAAATAGTATTAAGAATATTAATATTAAAAAGGAGAAAATAAAATGAATATAAGAGAAGCTATTATAGAATTTATGAGAGAAAAAGCTTATAAACCTATGTCAATATATGAACTGGCTAATAGTTTTAATATTAGCAAAGATGAATTTTATATTTTTGAAGACACTATAAATGAAATGGAAAAAGATGGTGAAATATTAAAAACAAGAACAGATCATTATGGACTTCCAGAAAGAATGGGACTTGTAGTAGGAAAACTTCAAGGGCATCAAAAAGGATATGGTTTTGTAATACCAGAAAACAATGAAAGCGATGTTTTTATACCTATATCAAGTATGAGTGGAGCAATGCATGGTGATAAAGTAATAGCAAAGGTTACTAAAGAAGAACAAGGAGGTAAAAGAAGAGAAGGAGAAATAATTAGAATACTTAAAAGAAACAATAAAACTATAATAGGCATCTATGAAGACAGCAAAAATTTTGGATTTGTAATAGCTGATAATAAGAGAATAGCACAGGATATATTTATTCCCAAAAATGATAAAAATGGAGCTAAAACAGGTCAAATAGTAATTGCAGAAATAACAGCTTGGCCAGATGGAAGAAGAAATCCAGAAGGAAGGATAATTGAAATACTTGGGAATAAAGGCGATAAGGGAATAGACATACTTACTATTATAAGAAAATATGGACTTCCAGAAGAATTCCCTCCTAAAGTAGAAAGATACGCTGATAATATATCAGAAGAAATACCAGAAGAAGAATATAAAAGACGTGAAGATTTAAGAAGTTTAAATATGGTAACTATAGATGGAGAAGATGCTAAAGATTTAGATGATGCTGTATCAATAGAAAGATTGCCTAATGGTAATTTTAAATTAGGTGTTCATATTGCTGATGTTTCTAATTATGTAAAAGAAAAAAATCCTCTTGATAAAGAAGCATTTAAAAGAGGTAATTCTGTTTATTTAATAGACAGAGTAATACCTATGCTGCCGAAAAAACTTTCAAATGGAGTATGCAGTTTAAATCCTAATGTAGATAGATTAGCATTAAGCTGTATTATGGAGATTGATAGAAATGGAAAAGTTTTAGATTATAAAATTGTTGAAAGCGTTATTAAAAGTAAAGAAAGAATGACTTATACAGATGTTACAAAAATACTTAGAGATAAAGATGAAAATCTCATAAAAAGATATGAATATCTTTATGAAGACTTTAAAGCTATGGAAGAGCTTTGCAATATACTTTATAAAAAAAGAATGAGCAGAGGAGCAATAGACTTTGAATTTGTAGAAAGCAAAATTATATTAGATGAAAATGGTAAAGCAATAGATGTTAAGCCATATGAAAGAGAAATAGCTAATAGAATAATAGAAGAATTTATGCTTGTATGTAATGAAACTATAGCAGAACATATGTTTTGGACTAATTTACCTTTTGTATATAGAATACATGAAGAACCAGACGAAGAAAAGTTAAATATTTTTCATGAATTTGTTTATAATTTAGGCTGTGTTGTAAAGTGGAGTAAAGAAATCCACCCTAAAATACTTCAGGAAATAATTGAAAAATTTAAAGGTAAAAATGAAGAAACTGTTGTAAGTACGCTTCTTCTTCGTTCACTAAAACAGGCAAGATATTCTCCAGAGTGCGTTGGACATTTTGGGTTAGCAGCAAGATATTATTGCCATTTTACCTCTCCTATAAGACGTTATCCCGATTTAATTATTCATAGAATAATTAAAGAATATATAAATGGGCAAATAGATGAAAATAGAATTAGCAGATTAAACAAAGAAGTTGAATATGCTTCTAAACAATCTTCTGAAATGGAAAGAGTTGCACAAGATGCTGAAAGAGAAGTAGATGATTTAAAGAAAGCTGAGTATATGTCAGATAAAATAGGAGAAGTATATGAAGGTATAATTTCTTCTATAACAAGTTTTGGAGTATTTGTAGAGTTGCCTAATACTATAGAGGGATTAATTCACATAAGTTATTTTGATGATGATTATTATATATATGATGAAAAACATCTAAGTTTAATAGGAGAAAGGACTAAGAAAATATATAGATTAGGAGATAAAATAAAGGTTAAAGTTTCTAAAGTAAATATAGATGAAAGAGAAATTTATTTTGAATTTGCAGAAAAAGAAGAAAATGAAAGTTCAGATGCAAATGTGTCTTTAGAAGAAGTTAAAGAAGAAAAAACTAAATAATAATAAAAATTTAAAGTAAGCTTCTTTATAATTCTGCTATTAAAACCTCATTCTTTTTTGTGAGTGAGGTGAGTTTGCTATTAAAGGAGCTTACTTAAATTAAAAATGAGGATAAATATATTGACTTATGGTACAATTTGTAATATAATAATATTCTGCTAATAGTTACTAAAGGATGTGATTCTATGGCAAAAGAGAGCAAAAATAGAACACTTGTTGAAAATAGAAAAGCTAGACACGATTATTTTATAGAAGAATCAATGGAAGCAGGAATTGAATTAGTTGGCACTGAAGTTAAGTCTGTAAGAGCTGGAAAAGCTAATTTAAAAGATAGTTATGCAGAAGTTAGAAACGGGGAAGTATTTATACGCAATATGCATATAAGTCCTTATGAGCAAGGGAATATATTTAATAGAGACCCTTTACGCGATAGAAGGTTGCTTCTTCATAAAAATGAAATAATGAAGCTTGCAGGATATATATCACAACAAGGTTACACTTTAGTACCTTTATCTTTATATTTAAAAAATGGTAAAATAAAAGTTAATCTTGCAGTAGCTAAAGGCAAAAAGAACTATGATAAAAGAGATGCAATGCTTGAAAAAGCAGCTAAAAGAGACATTGAAAGGGAAATAAAGAATAAAATGAGATATTAAAAAATAATTTAAAAAATTTCCTAATATTTATTATTGATTAATTCTATAATTTAATGTATTATATGTAATGTAATTAAGATGCAAGAGAAAAACTTAATAAAATAAAGTTTATTTTTAGATATTACTATAAATCTCCTTGCATTCACATAAATATGGGGGTGTATTTGGTTTCGACGGGGGATAGTGGTATCTGAGAAGCGAGTGGAGGGAACCCGTGGTCCCACCTTAAAAAACTATGGGATTAAATATAAACGCTAATAACGATAATTTAGCTTTAGCAGCTTAGTCTGCTAACGTCAGCCTAAGAGTACCGCGGCTTAGAGTCTGGCGTCGATAGCGGTGAAACGAGCCTGTGTAAGCTTTGCCACAGGAACGGGATATATGAAGCTACTGAAACCAAAAGCCTGTCCTTAGGCGTTTGGTAGAGGGAATGTAAAAATAAGGACTGCACTCGGAGAAGCTCGGATACTACTTCTTTCGGACAGCGGTTCGACTCCGCTCGCCTCCACCATTGATATGTACAAAAAACAGGATAAGGTTTATTTCAACCTTATCGTCATAAACAAAAACAGATTCTACATAGGTGTTAATGATTGTTTTTAGATCATTAGCACTTTTTTTATTTATAGCTTTTATGTCTTTAATTAAATACTGCTCGATAAGTTTTTCATTAAGTTCGCTACTGTTCATTGTAGCTTTTATTTCATTTATATAATTTGATATTTTATTTTTCTCAGCTTCAAGGTTGTCCATCTTTTCTTTAAAGGATATATGAAACATACCTTTTGAAATTGCTTCAACAATATTATCAATCTCAAACTGAATCTCCTTAAGGCGTTTTTCAAGGTCTTTAAGTTCATCAGTATTAGAATCCATCATTTTTTCATAGTAAGCTATTAACTTTTTAGTTAGGCTTTTTATAGAAGTTGGATTTAATATTTTATTTTTGATTTCTGTGAGTGTAATATCCTCAATGAAGTCCTTAGAAATATTTTTCATTTTACATTGTTTCGTTCTATACCTTGTACCACAATTATAAGTAGAGTATTTAGATTTATTTCTGCCAGCATAGCTTGTATGGCCTACCATTGCTGAACCACAGGAGCCACAGAAAATTTTTCCGGATAAAATATAGGGTTCCTTAGCCTTATTTGTTGCATTTCTTTTATTACCAAGCATTCTTTTGGCTACTTTATCAAAAGTTTCTCTATCAATGATTGCTGGAACACCATTAGGTATTTTTATAATATCCTCTGGTTTTTTAGTTCTATGGGAGTTTCTCTTACCATCCATCATTTTAGGAACTTTATTAAAAACAAAGGTCCCAATATATTTTTCATTTCTTAGTATTTCACTCAAACTATTTTTTCCAAAGTTGCGTCCTAATTTTGTTTTATAGCCTAAATGGTTTAGCTTATCAATTATCTGATTATACCCATAGCCTTCAGCATACATTTCAAAGATTATTTTTACTGCCTTAGCTTCATCGGCATTTACGACATACCTTTTAGTTTCAGGGTCTACATTATATCCAAGAGGGGGGATACCTCCTGTGTGTTTACACTGGAGAGCTGTTTCTTTCATTCCTTTCATAACTTCCCTTGCTAAGTTCTTAGAATAATATTCAGCCATACCCTGAAGTACAGATTCAAGAATGATGCTTTCTGGACTATCATCTAAATGTTCAAGAACAGATATAAGCCTTACCCCATTCTTTTTAAGCACTCTTTTATAATATGCACTGTCGTATCTATCCCTTGAAAACCGGTCAAGTTTATGTACAATAACTGCATCAAATAATCTAAACTCACTATCCTTAATCATTTCAAGAAATTTCGGTCTGTTATCTGTAGTTGCCGACTTTGCTTCATCAGTATAGACTTTAGTAATGATTATGCCATTCTTATCTGCATACTCTTTTATAGCTCTAACTTGAGCTTCAATAGATTCTTCTCTTTGATTATCAGAGCTATATCTTGCGTAAATTGCTGCTTTCAAAGTACGCCACCCCTCTCTTAAAGCTTAGTTCTTGTTTTTACATGGTCAACTGCACCTATTACAGTAACAGAATTATTTTTAAGTTGAGCATTTGTGAATACAAAACTATCAAATTCATTATTTTCAGCCTGAAAGAGATTTAGATTGTTTATTTTCTTATATCTTCTGATGTATGTCTCTCCATCAATTAGGAGAAGGACTATATCATTATGTTGATATGACTCAGTTGGAATAATAAACACCAGATCCCCCTTATTTATTCTTGAGTTAACCATACTTTTATCATCACAAATATAATAAAAGCATTTTGATGTATCATAATTGTTGGAGGCTGGTACATACTCATAGTAGTCTATAGCTTCTTGATTAATGATAGTATCAGGATCAATAAAGGATAATACAGGAACCTCAACGGGTATTCTGTGAATAGAGTTGTTTTTTTGTTCCTGCAGTTTCAACTTGTTTCGCGTTGCAGTTATAGCAGGTGAATCAACATCGTTTATCATTGGCTCAAAAGCAAGATTGAAATAATCAGTCTCATCAAGCTCATAACCAGCAGCAAGAAGAAGATCATGTTCATTTACATCATTTACTGCAGCTTTTGCAAACTTGCTGATTATATCTGTAGATGGAGCTTTATCAAGTTTACAGTTTATAAACTTTGATATATAAGGACGTGCAACATTACAGTCCTTTGCAAATTCAGAAATACTTCTATTGGCACCGATAGCCTTTTTCAATAGTTCACTAAAACTCTCTTTGTTAAATTTACTGTTCGTCATATATATCACCTCGCTATTTATTATACACAAAAACCATATAGAATACAAATATTATTTTTTTTGTTACCTGGTTTACAAGTAAAAATGTTTGTGTTATATTGTTTACAAGAACGAATATTTATCAAAATTGTAACTTGAGCTATGCAATAGGTTACAATGTCAATTCCGACATCAGTAAATAGGAGGTGGTATTTTAATGAAAGCCGGCATTATAACAATTACATATGATAGAAAATCAAAAGAGCGTATCAAAGAGGAATATCTTAAAAATACAGAGATAGAAGAAAGCTTCCAAGAGCAATTTGTTAGAATACTTGCCCAAGGCTTAGTAAACAGGGGTATTATTAAGTCTAATAATACTCATGAATTAATAAATAATATAGCTTAGAAAGGATGATTAAAATGTTGATAAGAATTAATGAAGGGGTATACGGAGAAATACCCTACCAAGTGGACGCGAATAATATATCTGAAATAATAAACGAGATGGACTTCAACCCTTTTGAAGAGATATCTTCAAAAGGAGATAAGGACTCAGCATTTGAATTCTATAAAAAGCTAATAAACATATTCAAAAAGGAAAAGAGGGACTGGGGAAAGAAAGATGTGTATTTAAGTTTTGATGAGGTGGCTGAGGTAATAAATACAATGTTTCAAAGCTTTAACAGCAATAACTATTAATGGCGGTGTCATAAAATATATGATAGTAATTGAGACTTCAGCTGCAAGCTTAAATAATAATTCAGTCCCTTATCAAAACTTATCATATAAATTAGTTATTGAAGAATTCTACAAGGTGAATTTAGAGAGTAGATTAATAGAGATAATTAATACTAAAGGCTATGTTACCGAGGAGGAAGTTTTATTAATGGCTAACGATATAAATTTATTTGATGAGTTAAAACTTAAAAGAGTTTTAAATATGATACTAAGTGAAAATAATCTTAAGAAACTAAAGGTAAATAATGCAAAAATAAAGGTAAGTAATACTAAAGCAAGCAACTCCAGGTATATTATCATAAAAGGCTTTCAGGAGGAAATTAAAAAGCTTTGTGCATGAGAAAAAAATTTTTAAAACATGTTACAGTATATAACATACAGACAAAAGTGGACAAAATATTATTACAAGGGAAGGTATTATAAAGTATTAATACCTTCCCTTGCATTAAGAGAGGTAGAGGTATGGCTAAAGATAAGATGGTACTATTATTAAAAGATGTATGGGTAAATGATATTAGAGAGTTGAGGGGATGGAAATATCTAAAATCATCACATAGGATTTATAAACATGGGATCTTAATTTATCATAAGGATGAAATCTTTTTAAAACTAATGAAATATTCCCCACAAAAAGGGGATCTATACATTGATTTTAATCCGGCTAAAATAAAGTATGGTGAGATAGATAGCTTAAATATGGATATATTCTACGGAGAGATTTGTATGATCTTAGATAGAGAATTACGAGGTATATTCAGATGCGACACGTTCTTTGAAACAAATAAAAATAAGTTAAACATGTTCAAGGGTGAAATTTACATTGATATAACGATAAATAAAGAAGAATCAGAAGCTTTATTTAGATTTATAAGGAAAATTGATATACCACGTATGAAAATAAATCTTAAATATATGGATTCCGGGACTATTTACTTTTATGGTGGAAATAACCTAAGCAACAGTAATATTGTTTTTAAGATATACAAAAAGCATGATGAACTTAAAAAAAGAAGATATCAAATCAATAGTTCAGTAGGGATAATAAGATTTGAACTGGTTCTTAAAAGGAGAAAACTTCTCTATGATTATAAAAATGCTGAGAGGCTTAAGAGGAAGAAATCCTATCAAGTGTTTCATGACCTTGCTGAAGAGTATGAAGATATTAAAAATATAGCTAATATTGATTACGAAACAAGCGGAGACTTTGAGACATTAAGTTCAACTTTGTATCAGTTTCAGAAGCTTTACGAATTTATTGTGCAAAAGTGCAATTTAAATAAGATAATTACAACAAGAGATATTCTTATAGATACTATAATAAGTAGGACACCTCCTACACTTTCTAAAAAGCTATGCAACTATGTTAAATATGTAAATGGAGAAAATACTACAATGAATGTAAGTAAAAAGACCTTGAGCAGGTATAAAGAAATGATATTAGATTTAGGGTATCACTATATGTATAGTGATATAGAAATCCAGCCATTACATTTAGAGGAGTTGTTTTTCAAACATCTTTACTACAGTAGTGCTGCTTAGTAAGAAGAAAGATATAGTTGATTACAATTATAAAAATTCTGCAGTATTATAATATATATCTTCTTCAAAAAAATAAGCTGATTTATTTAATCTACTTGATTAAAATTGCAAGTGCTATCTGTAACATTATGCTGCAACGTAACTTGAGAAAAATAAGGTATATAATCACCCTCGGAAAGGAAGCATAAGCTTAATCACAAAACACCATCTACTATTTTTGTGGATTTTGGAGAAGATAGGGATATATATTTACATACATTGTTGGATTATTAAAATAAAGTTAGCATTATAAGTGCTAACTTTATTTTAATATGAATGACAAAATTATTGACAGACTCTATCTATCTAAAGTGAGCGGCTTAGTTTTGCTATTTTCGGTACAGGTCTGACAATACATTATTAAAGAATTTAGCACCCCCAGTTAGAATTGGCTTAAATTCATCCAATCTAACTTCCAATTCCTTTTTACCTAATTCAGTGATAACATAGAAGTTCTTAGACTTGTCACTTTTAACCTTTTCTATAAAACCATCAGCCTCCATCTTTTCTAAAAGTGGATAATAGGTACCATGTGAAGGATTCCAAACATGGGAGTTTGAAATTCCTTGTATCTTATTCAATATTTCCTTGCCATATAATGGTTCAGAGTGCTTGTTTAGTAAAAACAATGTGTATAAGGATAAGAAGTTTGAACTCGAAATTTTAATGGGAAACATTCGGTTATATTCAGCTTTGTAGATATGCCTATTGTTCCTCCTTTTTACCCTGTATCTTCCTATCAGGTTTATTTTTTTAATGGTTACTTTTGATTTTGACATAACATTACCTCCATTTTTATACTAAGCAGTTTAAAGTCTTACTCAGGACAATTAAATCCAAGTTTAATCAAAATATAGCATTTAATATAAAGGACCATGTTTCAAAGCTCATTGGCTGAAAGGATTAATTTTGTGCAATTTTATCCGGCTACGGATAATTCACTTATCTCAATAAACTAAAGAGAAATTTAAGTTTTATTTCGGATGACAGATTTTAATGAAAGCAACAAAATAAATAAGAAAAATATTGATTTGGCAGTTAACAAAGATGAAGCAACATCTTGTAATATAAGAGTAAAATCATATGATGAGTGTTATAGGCAAGTGTTCCGAAGGAGTACATTTTCTAAAGAGGGGTGGGGCATGAAACTAAGAAATATTTTTTTATGGTATAAGCCTGGTACTGGGAGAAATTATATATATTTTTTTGCTATATATAGGCGCCTCTAAATGATGTAGAATTTTACATTAATTAGAAAGAATTGATGTAAAATATTGAATGTTTTCGTCAAAACGAATAAAATATTATTATATACACCATAAAGTAGAGGTGCATTAACTATGATTGAATATATATCTACACATGAGGCAGCAGATAAATGGGGGATTACTGCAAGACGTGTTCAACTATTGTGTGCTCAAGGGCGCATAGAAGGAGCAGTTAAAAAAGCTTCTGTTTGGCTTATTCCTCAAGATGCAGAGAAACCTTTAGATGGACGAGCTGGGCGAAAAGCGACCAGGAAGAAAGATGATAATGTTTTAAATGGGGGTATTGACTGTGAGCGGCATTATTAATTCAAATGAACAGCTTATTAATAAGGTAAACAATGTGCTTTCCAACAAGAAAAACAGCAGGGTAAATATTATTAATGATAAACTTACTCTTTCTGTTTTTTCAGAATTAAGGGAGAATATGAGCAAGGTAAGGGAGATTAACCTTGTGATCAGGGATTCTACCTACATACCCTCGGGCAGAGAAGTGTCCAGAGAATTTGAGATAAGTCGCACGGTCAATGATATGCTCTTTAATTCCTATGATATCATTGAAAAAAATAAATTAAGCCACTTGAATAAGGCAAGGAGCATGCATGAATTCATAGAAAAGCATGTAAATGTAAAAAGAGTGAGAAATAAAGCCATTGTAAAGAGTAATTTAATGCTTATTGATAACGATTATGCAGTATTTGGGGATTCTTCTTTGGAAATAACCAAGAAAGCTCTTACAGGGTTATTTAAAACCATTAATTTTAACGTGGAGCTTACTGATAAGGCACAAGTTGAGCAGCTTGCAAAGAACTTTGAACTTTTATGGAATAGTAAAGAATACACAGAGGACTTTAAAAAACAGCTTCTTGAAAGCTTAAATTTTATTTATAAGGAGTACGGACCAGAGTTTATTTATTTCTTCACATTAAATGAGATCTTTGGCGATAATCTTGATTCTGATATTGAAAAATTTGAAAATGACCGTATAGGTTTTAAGGATACTGAAATTTGGAGTAGTCTTTTTAAGTTTCAAAAGGATGCAGTTGTTTCTGCTATTAGAAAGATTGAAAAATATAATGGTTGCATAATAGCAGACAGTGTGGGGCTTGGTAAAACCTTTGAGGCTCTTGCTGTTATAAAATACTATGAATTAAGACAGCACAGGGTATTAGTACTAACCCCTGCAAAGCTTTATGATAACTGGGAGTCCTTTAGAAACTCTTATATAGATAATAGATTTGCCAGGGATAGATTTGCTTTTGATATAGTATGCCATACTGATTTATCAAGACAGTCAGGAAGGGCACGTAGTGGTCTTGACTTGTCACGTATAAATTGGGGTAATTATGATTTGCTGGTTATTGATGAATCCCATAACTTTAGAAACAGGAATGAAAACCCTGAAAAGATGACAAGGTACGGTAGACTAATTAACGAAATAGTAAAGAAAGGTGTTAAAACAAAAGTTCTAATGTTATCAGCAACTCCTGTTAACAATTCACTTACAGACTTAAAAAATCAATTAAGTGTTATAAATATTGATGATGATAAAGCTTTTAAGGAAGAAGGCATTCCAAGTATTGATGGGGTTTTAAGAAAAGCTCAAAGGGAGATAAATGAGTGGATGAAAGAAAGTAGCAGGAGCAAGAATGTTCTGCTTGATAGGCTGCCATCTGAATTTTTTAAACTGCTTGAAATGATTACAATATCAAGAAGTAGAAAGCATATAACACAATATTATGGTAATGATAATGTAGGAAAGTTTCCAGATAAACTTCCTCCAAAAACTTATAATCCAGAGATTGATAGTAAAGGAAAGCTTTTAAAGTTTAAAGAAACTAATGAAGTTCTTGAGAAGTTAAAACTTGCGGTATATTCACCTATGTCATATATTAAACCGCAATATAAGGAGTATTATAGGGAAAAGTACCAAACGGTTTATGGAGATAGGGTAATATTTTATCATGAGCAGAGAGAGCTTATAACAGCTACATTACATCGCTTCAATTTATTTAAGCGCCTTGAAAGTTCTGTTTATTCCTTTGGAGAAACCATAAGAAGGCTTATGGAGAGAATAGATAATTATATTAATGTGATAACTAAAGAGTCAGAACAGAAATTAAATCTTGAAGTAGATGATATAGATGATGAAGATGAAGTTACACTTGATTATAAATACGAGATAAATGTTAAACATTTGATGAGCCAAAATTTCCTTGAAGATCTGCTCTACGATAAAGAGATACTAAAAAACATTATGAAAGAGGTTAAGGAAATACTTGAAAATGATAGGGATGAGAAATTAAGAACTCTTCAGGATGTTATAGTTAATAAAATAATAGCTACTCCTTATAATCTTGGAAACCGAAAGATATTGATATTTACAGCCTTTGCAGATACAGCAAACTATATTTATGAATCAATAGCAGATGAGCTTAAAAAGCATGGAATTAATACGGCATGTATTACCGGCTCTGGAGAGCCTAAAACTACATTAAGTGGAATAAAAAAGGAATTTAATACAGTGCTCAAACACTTTTCACCAAGGTCCAAGCTTGGTGAAGAACTTCCAAAGGAAATGCAAATTGATGTTGTTGTAGCAACAGACTGTATTTCTGAAGGACAAAACCTTCAGGATGCAGACTGCGTAATTAACTATGATATACAATGGAATCCAGTTGTCTTAATTCAAAGGTTTGGAAGAATTGATAGAATAGGAAGCAAAAATGATAAGATTGCTATGATAAACTTCTTCCCTAATATGGAGCTTAATGAGTATTTGCAGCTTGAACAGAGAGTTAAAGGTAAAATGATGGCAGCTAATCTTTCATCAACAGGGGATGAGGATATACTTTCACCTGAAATGAATGACTTTATCTTTAGAAAGAAACAGCTTGAAAGACTTAAAAATGAAGTTGTAGATATAGAAGATTTAAACGATAATATATCTCTTACAGACTTAAATATGAATGATTATCTTTATGAACTCGCTGGATTTGTAAGACAAAACCCTGATATAAAAAGGGTGCCAAGGGGTGTATACTCTGTAACTCAGGGAGAAAAAAAAGGATGCATCTTCTGCTTTAAGCATTTAAGGGATGAAGCAAAGCCTAAGAGTGAAAGTTCATTGTATCCATATTATCTTATGTATGTTTTGGAGAATGGAGAAATTTATTTTGGAAATAGCAGTGCCAGGGAGACACTAAAGGAGTTTAGGAAACTTGCTTATGGTAAGGTAGAACCTGATAAATTGCTTCTTGAAAGATTTAATAAGAAAACTAAAAATGCAGCAGATATGAGTGAATATTCAAAGTTACTTAATAAAGCAATATCAGAAATATTAGGAGAAGAGGATAAGAAGGCACAGCAGAGTATTTTTGACTTTGGAGGATATGAAAATAGCTTTGAAAATGTAAGCAGTGACGATTTTGAGTTAGTATCCTTTCTTGTTGTAGAGTAGGAGGTGGCCTAATGTTTAATCTTCCATCAGACTATGAGGTTAATAAAAAGTTTGATATAAAGATGTTTACAATTACTCAGCTTACTACAAAGGAGAAGAAGTATTTTAAAGATAATGTGGTTCAAATAGAATTAAAATATCAAATTATAGGAGAAGATATAGCATCGTTTATTGATGATGAACATAATTGTCAGGCTATAATGTTTTTTGAGGTTGAAGTTAAGGATTTAAAAAGTGCGAAAACTATAGGAGAAATTATTCAAAGAATTGTAAAACCATTAGTAGTAATAAGATTCTTTGATTTTAAGGGAACTGAAAGCTATTGTTTAGCTTATAAAAGACTGAATAAGCTTGATAATACCCAGATAGTTATAGATGAAATTATATTTACACCTATGTCATCAATTTTCCTGCAGAATGAAACTAAAGAACTAATATCAAAATATTTAGATTTTGAGGAGGTTAAAAACAAGGTTAATAAGCTGACTTATTATTATGAAATGTTCAGCAAAGCCATAGTAATCAGTAACAGGGGATATTTTTCCGGATACAAAGCTATTCTATCATCAAATATATTCTATGATATTGATACTATGAAATTATTGACCGGCCTTTTTAGAGAAATTGAAGGTTTTGAGAGAGAAAAAAGTATTGCAAACACTGCAGCTGAGAAGGCTCAGATTAATATGAAGATAAAGAATACTCTTGAAAAAATCAATAAACTTACAGAGTGACAGGAGGATAAACATGGAGAACAAGGTTTCTAAGGAGATATTCAACCCTATAAATGAAAATATAAAAAAGCTTGAAAGTTTGTTTCCGGAGATAGTAAAAGATGGACAAGTTGATTTTGAAGCCTTAAAGCAGGAGCTTGGTCAGTTTGAAGAGGTAGGTAAGGAGAAATATGAACTTACATGGCCTGGGAAAACACAAGCAAAACAGCTTGCAAACACAGATATAATCGGTAGAACATTAAAATATGTACCAGAGGATAGCAAGAATCCAGAAACTACTGAGAATTTATACATTGAGGGAGATAATCTTGAAGTATTAAAGCTTTTGAGAAATAGTTATTATGGAAAGATAAAAATGATTTATATTGATCCACCTTATAATACAGGGAATGATTTCGTTTATAAAGATAATTTTGCAATGGAAGTTACTGAAAATGAGAAAATTGAAGGTAATATAGATGAAGAAGGTAATAGGCTGATTAAAAATCAAGCAGGCAGTGGAAGGTTTCATTCTAACTGGCTAAATATGATGTATCCACGTTTGAAAATAGCTAAAGATTTGCTGACAGATGATGGTGTAATTTTTATTAGCATTGACGATAATGAGTTAGATAATTTGCGGAAAATCTGTAATGAGATTTTTGGGGAAGAAAACTTTAGAAATTATATTATTGTCAGAAGATATGACAAAAATATTAATAAACAGTTTATAGAATCAGGATTATCATCAATGAATATTGGAGTTGAATATATATTAGTCTATACAAAGCAGATTAACACTAAGTTATGTCCTGTGTTTAGAACTGCTTCTGAAGAACGCTCTAATTTTGGTTATTGGAAAGGCTTTTGGAACAATGCAGATAGACCGACAATGAGATATGAATTATTGGGTGCTATACCTGAAACAGGCCAATGGAAATGGAAAAAGGAAGTGGCTGATGAAGCTGTGAAAAATTATGAAGAATATATAAAACATTTTTCACAACAAATGACGCTCGAGGAGTATTGGGAGAAAACAGGTAAAGTAAAGAAATTTATAAGAAGGAATCTTGATGGCAAGGGAAAGAATCAAGGAGTTGAACATTGGATTGCACCGACATCTGGTATTCTTCGTAACAGTAATTGGAGTGATATATTTGCTTCAAAAAGTATAGAATTTGATATTCCATTTGATAATCCCAAGAATTATGAAATGCTGATTGAATTATGTAAATTATCAAATGTGGAGTATAGAGATATAGTTATGGACTTTTTCTCAGGCTCAGCTACAACTGCCCATGCTGTTATGAAACTTAATGCTGAAGATGGTGGCAGCCGTAAGTTTATAATGGTACAACTTCCAGAACCTTGTGATGAAAAATCAGAAGCATATAAAGCAGGATATAAAAATATTTGTGAAATCGGCAAAAAACGTATCCGTCGTGCTGGTGAAAAGATAAAACAGGATTTTAAAGACAAAGAAGGAATAGAAAATCTTGATATAGGGTTTAAAGTCTTCCGTGTAGCAGATACAAATATCCGATGGAATAGTGAATCATTAAAAGAAGGTCAGGTAACAATGGAAGAGTCTGTACTTAAGAATAAGGATTTAATTGATTTTAATCCCGGCTTTACAGATATAGATGTTGTATATGAGATTATGCTTCGTCACAGGGATTTCCCTCTAACATCAAAGATTGAAAGGTTGTTAAACATAGGTGAGAGAACTTATATCTTTGCTGATGCAGTAGTTGTATGTTTAGAGGAAAAGATTACAAACGAAATTGTTGATGGAATTGCGGCGATAGAGCCAAAGCCTATTAAAGTAATATTCCGTGACAGTGCCTTTGATGATGATATCTCCTTAAAGCTTAATACAATGAACCGCCTTGATGCACAGCTAAAAAAACATAATCAGGGGAAAGAACAATCCTACAGGGTAGAATTCATTTAAGCTCAGGAGGGAGATAGATTATGACACAAAGAATTGTTTTTAATTTTGATGAAAATTTAGATTACCAAAGAAAAGCCATCAATGCTGTTGTTGAACTTTTCAAAGGTCAGGACAGGGAGCTTGGAGATGTAATATACAGGGGGGCAACTCGTCATATAAAAAGACTTGGCGAAAAGGATCCAGTAAGAAACAGGCTTGATATTGGGCCAAGTACAATTTTAAACAATATGAGGGAAGTGCAAAATAATAATATGCTCTTCCCAAGCAACTCATTTGATTCAGGGTACAACTTTACGGTGGAGATGGAAACAGGAACGGGAAAGACCTATGTTTATTTGCGTACTATATTAGAACTTTATGAGGCATATAACTTTATGAAGTTTATAATTGTTGTACCTACCGTTGCTATCAGAAAAGGTGTTGAGAAAAGTATAGAGATGCTAAAGGATCATATTAAGACACTTTATCATGGTCTTGATATATCAAAGCACGCTTTTGTATATGATTCAGATAACCCAGGAAAGCTTACGGACTTTGTTGAAGCAAGAGATTTAAGAATAGCTATAATGAATATCCAGTCCTTCAATAAGGATACGAACAAAATAAGAAAAGAAGATGAAACAGGTAGAGTACTTTGGGATTTACTAAAGTATGTAAATCCTATTGTTATTATAGATGAACCACAAAGACTTGAGGGCAGCAGCAAGAAAAAGAGTGCATCTTTAAGTGCAATTGAGGAGCTAAATCCTCTATTTATATTAAGATATTCAGCCACACATAAAAAACTTTATAATCAAATATATAAGCTGGACTCTTATCAGGCTTATAAACAGGATTTGGTCAAGAAAATAGAAGTTAAAACAATATATAGCAATATAAGTAAAGACTATAATTATGTTAGATTTGTAGAGTTTACTAAAGACTTAAAGGCAAAGATAGAAATATTCTATAGTGAGCCTGGTGGCACTGTAAGATTTAAGACTTTTAATGTGTTAAAAAACGCACCATTATTTGAACTATCAGGGGGACTGCCTCAGTACAAAAATATGGTTGTATTAGAGGATCCACATAAAATAAATGGCCTTAAGATTGGGTTAGGAGATGATGTTCTCGTCCTCAAGGAAGGAGAGAATAACTATGATGTTGATGAACTTGATTTGATTAGAATTCAAATAAGGCTGACAATACAAAAACACTTTGAAAAGCAGTTAAAAATACTTGAAAAAGGTTATAAAATTAAGGTGATTTCACTTTTCTTTATAGATGCTGTAAAGAACTTTAGAGACAGTGAAGCAGCTGATGGCAGAGGTTTGTATGCTAAAATATTCGATGAAGAGTATTCAAAAATTATCCTTGATCCAAGATATAATGAGGTATTTAGAAAATATCCGGAACTTTTCCCTGAGTACAAGAATGTCCAAAAGGTAAGAGAAGGTTATTTTGCCCGGGATAAGAAGAACAACGAAACAGAGATAGATGGTTTTGATTGGTCAAAAGATGAAATTCAAATGAATAAGAAGGCTCAAGAGGATATAGAGAGAGGAATTCAGCTCATACTTGATAAAAAGGATGAGCTTATATCCTTCGATGAACCACTTGCATTTATATTCTCTCATTCAGCTCTTAGAGAAGGATGGGACAATCCAAATGTATTTCAGCTTTGTACACTAAAAAAGGGAAGTTCAGAAATAGCAAAGAAGCAGGAGATAGGACGTGGACTTAGATTACCAGTAGATATACATGGTAACAGATGCTTTGATGAGGATGTTAACATTCTAACTGTCATAGCCAATGATTACTATGACCATTTTGCAGAAGCACTACAAAATGATTTTAGTAGTGAAGCTGGTTTTAAGAATGAAGAAGTAACCTATGATATAGTATACAGAACCCTTGAGGAAGCAGGTATGCCTAAGGAGTTTATAGTAGCAGAAACAGTAGAAGCTTTTAAAGTAGAATTAACTGAAGCCGGAATTATTAATCCAAAGAACAATGAACTTACCAAGAATGCAGCTGATATATTATATTATGAATTTAAAAATCCTGCTCTAAAAACCTTTGAAATCAAAATCAAAGAAAGATTTATAGATAATATGCAGAATAAAGGAAGCCGCAGAATTGAAATCAAAAATGGCGATGAGGAGCCTGTTGTTAATGGATACCACAGTTTCGTTACTGAATCAGAGTTTCAAAAACTGTGGACAGAACTTAAAAATCGTATAGTTAAGAGAACTATGTATCAGGTTAAAATTGATAACGAACAGTTTATTAAAGAATGTATTGATGATTTAAATGAGAAATTAAGCTACAAGGCACTTAAAAGAGAATTTGAAGTAGCCACAGGTAAGGGAGATTATGACGAATCCAGGAAGTTTAAGTTTGATGATCCGGCTAAGGTAAGCCTTGCTCTTGGTGATGAAGACATTGAAATTACAAAGAGTGATTTTGAGATAACTAATTACCTTATGCATCATACAATGCTTCCAAGAAAGGCTTTGTTTAGGATTATATCAGGCTTGAAAAACAAGAAATTCCTCCAAAAACAAGCAGTTCTTGATGAGGTTATGAAGGCTATATTGGATAAACTAACAGAGTTTAAGGCCAAAAATATTGACTATGAAGTTATAGATGGATATCTCTTTGAGGAAAGTTCTATATTTTCTGTAGAAGAGATTGAAAGAAGCATGGTAGACAATAAAAGGGCATATAAAACCAAGGGAGATTATAAAAGAGCACTTCATAAGTATATAAGAGTTGATAGCGACGGAGAATTTGAATTTGCAAAGAGTCTCGATGAAGACCCAGAGGTATTGCTATTTACTAAGCTTAAAAAGGGTGGTATTGTAATTGACACTCCTTATGGAAATTATTCACCTGACTGGGCTATTATTCATAAGGTAGATGATTTAGCGGCTAAACTTTACTTTATAGTTGAAACAAAATGCGATAAAGAAAAGAAGGACCTGACTCAGGTGGAAGATGCTAAAATCAATTGTGCAAAGAAGCATTTTGCAAAGGTATCAGAAGATATTACCTTTGATTGGGTTAACAGCTATAACAAGTTTAAAGAGCTGGTGCAGAAGGATATCTTAAAGAGAAGGAGCAGTTAATCAATAAGGAAAAGGCCTTGAAATACACAAGACTTCAGGCCTTTTTCTTTAATAAAACTATTTTTTTATTATTATCACAAGTAAATTAAAAGTCATACTTACTAATAATGTATTCAAGTCACATTAAAGTTTTTGACTTAAAATTAATTATTAAAGCTTATTTTGTAGTAGTGGGTGATGGTTATGGAAATAAGTAAAATAAAATTAAAGAACTTCAGATGTTTTGGTCCAACAGAAACAGTTATAAGATTAAATGCTTTAACAGCTTTTATTGGGACAAACAGTAGCGGTAAAACAGCTGTGCTTCAATCATTATTAAAACTATTTGGAACTAACACAAAAGATAGAGAAATAGTAAAAAGTGATTTTCACATACCAAAAGGGGTATCCCCTGAAGCAGTAAATAATAATAGTTTATCCATAGAAGTTATATTGGAATTTCCTGAATTACAAGAGGATACAGATACAAGTATTGCAGTTCCAGTATTCTTTAATAGAATGATTGTAAAAAAACCTGGCGTAACTCCTTACGTAAGAATTAGATTAGAATCAACTTGGGCGATCGGAAGTACACCTGAAGGAGATATAGAAACTAATTTATGGTATATATTTATACCTGAAGACAGTAACGAAGAAGAGAAGGAAGGTGTTAATAAAATCAAGGTTCCAAGTCAAGAACGTTCAAGCATCCAAGTTATTTATGTGCCAGCAGTTAGGGAGCCATCTGTCCAGTTAAAAAATGCAGCTGGTACAATATTATGGCGCATAATGAGAATGATAAAATGGCCTGAAGATATTGATTCAAAATTAAAGGATAAAGTAGATGAAGTGGATTTATTATTCGATGATCAGCCCGCTGTAAAGTACATAAAAAAGGTTATTAATAAGGAATGGAAAAATTATCACAGGGATATTCGATATACAGAAGCAAACATTAAATTCAATAGTGCGGAGCTTGAGGATATACTGAAAAAGATGGAAATTGAATTCCTGCCAAGTGTAACAAATAAAGGCTATAAAATAGATTCTCTTGGAGATGGGTTGAGATCTTTATTTTATTTATCGCTGGTAAATTCTTTGTTAGAGATAGAAAAAAAGGCCAGTGAAGATACTGATAGACATGAGTTTAATAACATAACACCAACTGCATTAACGGTACTTGCAGTAGAAGAACCTGAAAATCATGTTTCGCCGCATCTACTTGGCAGGATAATAAATAACTTAAATTCAATTGCTGAAAAAGCTAATGCTCAGATTTTAATTACTTCCCATACTCCAGCTATAATAAAAAGAATTGACCCTGAATCAATACGCCATTTAAGAATCAGTAAGGAACAATTCTCTACAGTATTAAAAGAAATTAAACTACCGGAGAAAAATGATGAGGCGTATAAGTATATTAAAGAGGCAGTAAGAGCATATCCAGAACTTTATTTTGCAAGATTAGTTATCCTTGGAGAGGGTGACAGTGAAGAAATTATTATTCCTAAGCTATTAGAGTTACTTGGCCCTAAAGCAGATAATAGTGGAATTTCAATTGTTCCTCTTGGAGGAAGATATGTTAATCACTTCTGGAAGCTATTGAGCTCTTTAGAAATTCCATATATTACATTGCTTGATTTAGACACTGAGAGAGAAGGCGGAGCATGGGGTAGAATTAAATATGCTATAAAACAGCTTCTTAAAAATGGACATAACAAAAATGAGCTTCTTTTATTAAGAGATAATACTATATTAGATGATGACAGTCTTGAAAAAATGCACACATGGGAACTTGATTCAGAAAGATTAAATTCTTGGATTGTATGCTTAAATAAGTATAATGTATTTTTTTCTTCACCATTAGATATTGATTTTATGATGTTAGAAACATTCCCAGATGAATATAAACAAACTGCTCCTAAAAATGGAGGACCACGAATTCCTGATAAGTCCACCAATCCGGGTGAGTTTAATGAAAAAGTAGAAAGTGCAGTAAGAGCAACTTTAAAAGATAGTGGTGGAGATGGCAAAAGCTACAGTGAGATACAAAGAGAACTAATGATATGGTACAACTATCTTTTCTTGCAGCGTCAAAAGCCAAGTACGCACATAATGGCATTATCTAATATAGATAATAAGAAATTAAAAGATAATATGCCAGAACCATTAAAAAAATTAGTAGTAGCCATTTATAGCAATTTAAAAGATGATCCATTTTCTGAATTAGGAGTAGGTGACGTTAATTTATGATAAGATATACTAATTGTGATAAATGGTTTCCATCAGATGGAATTGAGTTAGAAGATGCAGCGTATGATTCTGTGAAAACAGATACTAATTGCATTGTAATAGCAGGTCCTGGAGCTGGTAAAACAGAACTGCTTGCACAAAAGGCATGTTACTTATTGGAGACTAATAAATGTCCAAATCCACAGAAAATATTAGCAATAAGCTTTAAAAAAGACGCAGCCAGAAATTTGGCTGAACGAGTAGAAAAAAGATGTGGTAAAGAGCTTTCTAAAAGATTTATATCAAGGACATACGATTCTTTTGCTAAGCATTTAGTGGATCATTTTAGGATGAGTATACCAGAAAATTATAGACCACCAGCGGAATATAATATTGCATCACACGATGACATTGAAAGTTTGATTAAGCACTATGATTTGCCTCATGATATAGAAAATGAATATGGAATTCATGAAGTAAGTACAACGGAATTCATTAGATTCTATCTTACCAAAAATATGCTTCCTATATATAAAGAGTATAACAATATAAATGAATGGCTTATCGGGAAGGTATGGCATTCTCTTATAAATGGAGAAAGCTGGTTGACACCATCGTTAACATTTCCAATGATATCAAGGCTTGCTGAATATTTATTGAGGTTCAATCCAAGTATTAGAAAAGCTTTAAGGATGACTTACAAATATGTTTTTCTTGATGAGTTTCAAGATACTACTGAGGTACAATATGATTTGGTTAAGACAGCTTTTTTAGGTTCTAATTCAATATTAACTGCTGTAGGCGATGATAAACAACGTATTATGAATTGGGCCGGTGCAATGGAGGATATATTTAACACATATAAGAACGACTTTGCAGCAGTACAAAAAGAACTGATTATGAACCATAGATCAGCACCAAGATTAGTAGCCATTCAAAAGGTTATATCACATGCTATTAATGGCAGAGTAACAGATATAAAAACTAATAAAAAGTGGAATAGAGAAGATGGTATATGTGAAAATTGGATATTTGATAATGAGAAAGAAGAAGCGGAAATAGTCTGTGGGTCTATAAAAACTTGGCTTGAGGAAGAGGATATTTCTCCAAGGGATATATGTATTATTGCAAAACAAAATGTTGATACTTATAGTAAACTTATTGTAGAAGGGCTAAAACTAAATAATATAAAAGCGAGAAACGAAGCCAATTTACAGGATTTATTGTCTGATGAGGTTGCTCAAGCAATTTTAAATATAATAATTCTATCTAATGACAAACAAGCCCCTGTACAATGGGTTGAAGTTGTGGAATTATTCAAAATGTTAAAAGGATATGATGATGATTCAAAAGAAGAGAAGATTATAGATTTAGAAATGGAGCTTAATAAATTTTTGGTGGAGTTAAAATCCTCCTTTGAAACTACAGCTAATAAAGAGCAGTTAAAAGAGATAATAAATAGAATTATTAAATATTTAGGTGAAAGTATTATAAGTGGCATTTTTCCTCAGTATAAAAATCTTTCAAATCTTTATAAATTAATAGATGATTTAACCTCAAATCTTTGGAAAGAATATAGTGAGGTTATGGATTGGATCCAGGCAGTAAATGAGTTAAAGGGAGTTAACTCTATTCCTATAATGACAATACATAAGAGCAAAGGTCTTGAATATGATACAGTCATTTTTGTAGGTCTTGAGGATGGGGCATTTTGGAGTTTTAGACAGCAGCAGCAAGAGGATATGTGTGCTTTTTTCGTAGCACTGTCCAGGGCGAAAAGAAGAGCAATCTTCACCTTTAGTAATTTGAGAACTGACAGATTTAATAGAACGAGAATTCAGAGCAGAGCTCAGATACGGACCTTTTATGATTTATTAAGTGAATCTCAGGTAGTGGATGAGGTAGCCTTTACTGAAATGTAAGAACGTTATATATAGTCCTTACATTTAAAGAATAATTATTTAAAATAGATGTACAGATTCCAGTTTACTTGAAAAGACATTAAAACAAAGAGTGCAATTCTGCTTTGGATACTTCTTTAATAATTATTGTATCCAAAAGGCAAGAAGAAGTATGGAATGTGTGGGCTATATTCAATGAGAAGAAGGTGGGAATATTAGTTATGAGCAAGAAATGTTATATATGTAATAGTGAGATGGCGAAGAGGATAACATCTATAAATACTGGATGGGGAAGTTATAAGTTAACTGTTGATGGAGTAAATGCTTATATATGTCCACAATGCGGCGAGGTAACAATCGAAGGGAAAGATGCTGTTATGCTGCAAAAGCTAAGTAAAAGCTTAGTGGATGTAGATGAAAACCAAAAGCCTGATGTGTTAAATTTAACTGAAGTATTTGATTGTTTCTAAAGGGAAAAAGAACATAATTATTAATAATAGAAAAATATTGTTCATTCCAAGACAAAGGTTCTCAATTGCTCATGAGGAGGGACACTTTTTTATCCCTTGGCATAGTAATATGTGTACCTGCTCTAATATTGGAGATTTTAGTTCAGATAACTTAGAGGAAAATCAAGCAGATATTTTTGCAGCAGAGCTATTAATACCTACAAACATATTGCTTCCTAAAATCGAAGACAAGGTTATTACCTTAGAATTAATAAAGGAGCTGGCTCGGGAATTTAATGTATCATTAGGGACAATGACAAGAAAAGTGATATCAATTACTCAGGATAAGGTTATTGCAATGGTGTATTATAGTAATGGAACAAAGATAATTCAAGCAAAGTCATCAAGCTTTGATTTTAACTTGAAGCCTGGAATAATAAAGGGATCAGCCGCCAAAGAACTTCTTCATAATAGGTATAGCAATGAAACTGTTAAAAGAATTTTAAAATGTGATGTATGGTTTCAGGAGAATAGTGACGATTTTGAAATAGTAGAAGAGTCATTATATCAGCCAAATTTTAGCAGGGTATTTACAATTTTAAGAATTGCCAATGATATGGATTATATGGAAGCTTATTTTGATATTTAAATATGTATTAAAATATAGGATGGCATGAGAATTGGTTGAATGTCGGAATTGACATCGGATACTGATAGAGAAACACTTATGTAAAGTGTTTTTCTATTTCTTTAACAGAATGAGTTAAATATTTAGTAACCATTCATTGATTAGATTTATACTTTGAAGTTTCTTTAATCTATTTGTCGGCAAAATCCCATTTATATAATCATTTAACTGCCTTTTTATCCATGATTTTTGCTGAGATGTTGTATAATCAAATGTTGAGCTGTACTTTTCATAGATTTTTTTAAGTTCAAAATAAGTTTTATCCCATATGTAATCATTATTGCTCCAGTAGAATTTTATTGAATTTAATAATTGATATTTCTTTATGTTTAATTTACCATTTTTTCGGTCGTTTCTAACTTTAGTACACCACTTAGCAATTGAAACAGGGAGGTAATCATAAAAATCATCTCTATTTATTTGGTGCTTATACTTGAGAAATTCATCAAACTTTGTAATAAAGGCTTCATCATATAAAAAATAAGTGCTTCCAGGATCAGTATTTAGTTTGCTTGAGTAATTATCAATTAGACTTATGACATATTCAAAATCTAAAAGATAAACATTTGGATAGTTGAATGTGTTCTTTTCAAAAGTGAAACCGGATATTGATAAAATGTAATAAGGAAACTTTCTATACTTGCTTTGTTTGAAAGTTGCTATTTCAGCTTCAACACTGGTTTTGGATAAAGGATTACTTTGGTTTTTAATTTGATAGCATTTTGAACGAATATATTCATTTCGGGTGTACTCAAAAATGTCTATACCATCATCACCTTTAAAAGAAGTGACTTCAGCCCAACTGTTATTGCCAACTAAAAGTTCAGCAATAAAGTATTCAGCTATAACCCCTTTAGATACACTTGGTCCAAATTGCAAATCAGTGCTACTTTGAAGTAATTGTTTAACCTCCTCATACTTTTTCTTTGAACTTAAATCTAATAAATTCAATAGGCAATCGTAAAATTTTGAATTCATTAAATAACCTCCTTATATAATGAGATGTTTATATTTCTAATTCTACTACGATAGAGGTGAAGAATCAAATGGGGCAAAAAATATTATATACAACTTCTTATGATGATATTATTGAATCTATATCAGAAATATGCAATTGTAGTGCTGACCATATAAGAGATTACATACAAAATTCACAGCCTTTTAAAAATACTGCTATAAGAGATATAAACCATGAGATGTTTTTTAATAAAATCGGTATTAATTTTAATGGACATAAGGAGATGTATGAAACAATAAAATTTGATTCAGTTGTGGTTTCTCATCTTACTACAAGAATTACTGAGCCTGATACAACAGATATATATTATCTTGGCAAGGTTCTTACTGAACGTACCGATATAAGCGATTTTTTAGCAAGTAAAGGACTATATTTTAAGAGAAGTCCACAAGGGTTAATGCTATATTATAATGAAGAAGTTGTAGATTGGAACAATTTTAATAGCTCTATTGCTTCACGAATAAAGGTAAGGCTAAGAGTAAATGGTAGCTACATGGATAATTGTATAAATGGTTTTTTATTTAATCATTTATTCTGGGAAGATGGAGATGTTGAGCATATTAGGGATTGCCCTGAAATATTATCTGACATATGCCATGTACTCCGTAGGAATGGTATTATAAAGGAGTGGGGAACTTTATCAAAATCTTATGCATTAGGATTTTTAGCGGAAGTAAAAGACATAATTTTTGATGAACATACTAAATTTAGGACCACAAAGTCTAAGATATATTTAATATATAAATATGTAATATATTATTTAATACAGAATTATCATGGAGTCTGGAATCCAAGATTTGATAATCCTAAAATTAGATTACATGATAACGAATGTGTTAGCAAAGACAAGATTATAGGATTTTATGAAATTAAAAGGTAATTATTTTAATATGAGTAAACCCAAAAAAGAAAATACAGGTAAAATAGCTTGGCGGCTTTTACCTGTACTGATTAAATAAACATACCTAACAACGCTTGATGTTGTTCATTATATATATTTTACCATAAGTGTGTAAAATATAAACTGCTTCTTTATAATTATTTATAAATATTTGTTTTCCATAGTATCAGAAATTACGATATATATTATTTAATTACCATTATCTATAAAAAAGAGATATGTATTTAGATTAGGGAAAATTGTTAAAAATTCAGAATTTAGTTAGGAGGAATTTATACTTTTTTGTAGAAATGATATTTTTATGGAAGGATTAGTGATATGTATTATGAGAATGACTATGCAATAAATAGTCAAAAAATGCAACTTAGGATCTTAAGGAACAAGAGGTGACTAAAGTAAAATGAATAGTAATTTAAACAGAAATCAAAATAATATAAGATCAATTAATGATATGGGATCAATAGCTGCAATAGTGAAAGAGGCTATGAGTGAATTAAAGAAACAAGATAGTGATATTGTGGCTAAGCTTTGCAATAGGGAGCCATCTATAGCATATGAAGTTTTAACACAAGCATTAAAAGTAACAAGAGAAAGCCTTACATCAAAATCTAAAATTAACTCTGTAACATCGGCAGATAATCTAAAAAACGTTGAGGCTAAGCTGACATACATTGTAAATAAAGTCATTGATAGTGTGAACGAAAATGAAAAAGTTGAAATAATAGGCAGAATAAATGACTTAATTGCATATAATATTGATCCTAATGTATTAAATAAAGCTAAAAATACTGTTAGTGATATACCAGAAATTATGAGTAATAAGCTAATGGAAAATGAATGTATTATTTTCAGGATTGATAATGCTGAATTTAAAACTCCAAATAGGTCACTTGTTGGAGATCATATCTTATTTATTAGCAATAAAGGAAGAGTTTTTGTTTATGATTCTGGGGGATTTCTTGGACAACCAACTGTTCAAGTGTCAAGATATCCTATAAACGTTAGCTTTTTATTGGGTATATGTTTTGAATCTGATATTCGAGAATCATTTAGCTATAACTGCAAAATAAGCACAGATAGTTTTATTAAACTATTGAATAAGATTTGTATAAAATGTTTTAATTTTGACGATGAAGATGAAGATAGTATTATTAAAGCAGATAGAGATGATTATATTGGTGAATTAATTATAGATACGGAAAAAATTACAGCAGAAAACTTCCAATATTCATATAATTTTGATATTTATTATAAGCATATCCAAGAATATGACTATAGTAATGCTGTACTAAATATAAAAGGACATTTTACTTTTAAATATGAACAAGATAGAGAAAAGACCTACAAAGAAATTAGCTTATTTATTCCAAATGAAGATAATTTAGAAAACTTGAAAAAGTTTTTTAGTAATAGAAATAGTATTTTATCTATAGTTCCGGAGGGAGCTGAAATAATGTATGGCACATTAACTGGATTTGTTAATGATACCTTTTATAATAAACAAGACATTGCTGTTGCAAAAAAAGATAATATTATTATTTTTATTAATATTGATTTAATGAAAACTATATCTGGATTGCGGTTAGACTCTATTAATTACTATATTGAAGGTAGTAATGTATTTTTAATTCAAGAAGAGAGCATTTTAGTGATAAACTTAGGAAATGAATATGTTGCTAAATTTGGATTAAGTGAAAAATCTAATTTAGATAATAAGTTATATAGATTTGGCTATACAGAAGAAGGTTATCCTTTTATTTTTCAGATAAATAGTGAAGGAGTTGTATTCAAGCAATCGGCGAGTAGTATTATTCTTAATATAGAAAATAGTCAAATTAAAGATATATCAATTAAAGAGTTTATAGAAGACTCTGAGTTTGTAAAAGTTAATATAACTAAAAGAAGCGATGAAAATTTAATTTTTTACTTATATGGTAAAAGTGTTAGTGAATTAGTAAAGGAAACCTTTAAGAACTCTAAGCTTGAGTTATTTGATTCATTGAATGTAAAGCATTTATTTACCAGCTGGGCAAGGCAAATAAATGATATTTTAAACTATTATTATTTCGGTTCTCTATTTTGCGTTAAGGAAGAAATAGACATGTTGTTAGAGGAAAATGATAATATTTTAAATTATGATGATGAGTTAAAGGCTGTAAATATTCTTTATTATGCAGTTCAAGAACAAAAGAAGCAATTAGAAACAATAGGAATTTATTTACCTAAATTACTTGAATACAATGAGAGGGATTTAATGAATAGATTAGGAAGAGATATAAATTCCATGCCTTTTAAAGTTCTTCAAAAGCAACTGTTATCTATAGCTGGTCAAATCCAAAGATCCTTAAATGAAATAGATAGATCCTTGGCACAAATACCTTATGCAATTTATCCAGATACTAATACAAGATCTATAACAAGTAATAGTCGTTATAGACATGCAGGAACTTTGGGGGCAGTAGGTGCTGCTGGAGTAATTCTTACAGGAGCTTTTTCATTGCCATTCATCGTCGGTTCAGCAGTAAACATATGGAATACATATAAAATGGATAAGGAATTAGAAAAGGTAGAAAAAACTAAAGTTGACATATATGGATACCAGGCTATTGACTCGTTTAATCACATTATGAATATAATGATTCCTTATTACATAGATGAGGTTAATCATGCCTTATTTTATATGTTTAAACAAATAGCTCAATATTACACAAATTTCAATGATTCAGATGAAGTTAAGATGGAGCTAATTGAGAGAATTAGTGATTTATATACCACGAAGCAACTACCAATAAGCAATTTTATGCTGAGACCTAAGAAATATGTGATAGAGCAAATACAAGCAGCTATCAATGTTGATATAGGTGGAATAAAAAATGATCTTATAAAAGGAGGAGTAGAAAGTGTTTAAAAATCCATTTAGACCAGAAGGCTGGGAGCAAACTGACTTTTTTTTAGATATGAATCATAATGATATACCAGATAATATGGATTTATCAATTGACCTTGATAACAATGGCATTCCTGATAATCAAGATGTATTTTTCGATATAGATCATGATAACATTCCTGATGGCCATGATACTTTTGTTGACTTGGATCATAACGGAATACCAGACCACCAAGATATGTTTTTTGATATGGATCATGATGGAATTCCAGATATACATGATAATTTTGTTGATTTAGACAATAATGGCATAAATGATGGAGTTGTAGAGCACTTCTAATACATGTTTGCTTTAATTAATTAGTTATAGAAGAAAAAGTAGCCGAATATAAATTTGTGCGGCTACTTCATGAATTATCTCTTATGTCTATAATCCTCAATAGATATTGTACATTTCATACGATACGGTTCACCTCCACCACATTGAACAACACAATGATACGATAGATAGAAGCCTTGAGAAATCAGGGCTTTTTTGCTTTTTGATGGCAGCCATATCACATATCCCATATAACTTATGTAGTGGGAACCTATGACAAAGCTGTAATGGATTTAATAAAATGATTGAAGATGCTTTAAGTGGCAATATAAACCTTATAATTACAAAGCCAGTTAGCCGATTTGCAAGAAACAGTGCGTCCAGAAAACGCTAAATATATAGCAGGTGGGAATCCTGTCTGGTAAGGTCTAGCCAACCCCCGGTACTCAGCCTTAGAGCCGAAGTGGTGTAAATAGAAGAGGTAATTATAAACTTGTTCATAATACATTAAGTAAAAAGCTTAGGGCAAAACAGCATTAAGCATAGCAAAGTATTTAACAGAAAATAAAGTTCCAACACTAGTAGGTAAAGGAGTATGGCATCAAAGCACAGTATTAACCATTCTTAAAAATGAAAAATATAAAGGCGATGCAGTGCTTCAAAAGAAGTTTACAGTAGATTTTCTTACAAAGAAGATAAAGAGAAACGAAGGGGAAGTTCCACAGTATTATGTAGAAAACAGCCACCCTGCAATTATCTCACCTAAAGCTTTTGATATGGTGCAGATGGAGATAAAAAATAGAAAAGTTGCAAGAGGTTATAAGACAGGAAGAAACTACTTCTCAGGAAAGATTATCTGTGGTGACTGTGGAAGTTTCTATGGCAGAAAGGTATGGCATTCCAATGATAAGTATAGGAAGGTTATTTGGCAGTGCAATTCTAAGTATAATAATGAGGAAAAGTGCAAGAGACACCATTTATAAATGAAGAAGATTTAAAGAATGCCTTTGTAGAGGTGTTTAATGGAGTTATAAATAATAAGGAAGAAATATTAAAAGGGTATGAGGAAGTTATAAAGGAACTTACAGATGTTAAAGATTTGGATGAAAAAATATATGAAATTGAAAAGGAAGCAAAAGAAATTATAGATGAGATAAACAGATGCATACGTGATAATGCAGCCAAAGCACAGGATCAAGAGGAATATATGACAAGATACGATGCCTTAATTGAAAGGTATGAAGGAAAGAGAAGGTCAATTGAAGATGCTGAAAATGAAAGCTTTGAAAGGCTTGCAAAGAAGGATAGGATAGATGAATTTATGAAGGTTTTAAGGGATAGGGGATAGGGATATGTTAATAGATGAATTTGATGGTGAGCTTTGGAATATGGTTATTGAGGCAGTTAAGGTTTATGAAGGTGACAAGATGGTGTTTGTGTTTAAGGATGGGATGGAGGTTGTAATGTAAAGGGGCTATGGATAGTTAGCCTCTTTTTAGCATAGAGTTAAATTACATTAAAAGGAATTATGCTCAAAATGTTGTATATTAATATTGGAGGATGTATTTTCATTTACCATGTGTAGAACAATGTAGAAAAATATAGAAAAATTTTTATTGACTGTATATATATATATATACATAATTGATTATGTAAGTTTTTATGAGTATGTGCACACATAATAAAAGATGGCAGTTTTATAGATATATCGTTGCCATAAACAGGACAAAGATGCTAGCATCTCAATACATGATTTTTCTTACACATAAAATCTTCAAGAGCAAATTGATGTTAACAATTTTTACATCGGATATTTTTGATTACCTCTTTTGTCTTTCCCAAAGTGATAGAAATTTTGACTATGGCATCTTGAACATGAAATTTTATTCAATGATTTGCACATAATTTCATCTCTCAGGGGGATGAAATTCAAATGAACCTAATTTAGTAGAAAATGGTTTGTTAATAGTTTTTTTAGGTATACTGAAGAAATATATGAAACAACAGAACCTTATTATTTATTTTTAAAATGTCTGAAGGAAAATATGGATAGAGAAGAACAAATAATATTTTTTAAAAGAAAGTATCCTGATTTACATGTTTCGGAAATTGAAAAAAACTTAACGGTTATTGAAAAAGATCTTAAGGAGTTGGGAGTTATCGTATGATAAGATTAAAAAATGTAATAAAAATATACCAAAATATACCAGTATTAAATGTGAATGAACTTACAATAGAAGATAAAACAATAAATTGTTTCATAGGAAGTAATGGTGCGGGTAAGTCTACTCTTATATTCATTATATGTGGTTTTGTCTATCAAACAAAAGGGGAAATTTTAATTGATGGATTTTCAAATAAAAGCAGCTATATGCGAAAAAACAGTCATATTGTACTAGAAAGTGGAAAAGGTTTTTATGAATACTTAACAGGCAAAGAAAACATACAGTATTTGTTGGGAATTAATAAAATAAAGTATAAAGCTAAAGAAGAAGAATTACAGCAATATATTGATGACTTTGAGTTTAGTGAACACATAGATAAAAAAGTTAGTGAGCTATCACAGGGGAACAGACAGAAACTTTCTTTGATACTTGCCATGCTATTAAGACCTAAATATCTTGCAATGGACGAGCCAACCAATGGTTTAGATGACAATGCAAAAAGAGTGTTATTACAAAAGCTTTATGAATTAAAAGAGAATGGCAGCACAATATTAATAACTACCCATGATTCTGATTTAATAAAGCATGATTCATTTAATATATATGAAATGAATAAAGGTGAAATTGTTAGTATAAAGAAAGGGAATGAATATGATACTTAATTATTATATAGAATTACGAAGGAGTATATTAGAATTTAAAAACTTTAAAATTAATATTATATTTGCTAATTTAGGATATATCATACTTTTTATGGGGTTAATTGACTTTTTTGACAATGAAAGAAAAAGTCTGTTTTTTCTGCTTTTTACATGGTATTGGTCTTTGCACGGTTTAGATAGTACCGCTTTTATATTGGAAGAGGAGATTGAATATAGGACTTTGTTCAACATTCTTTCAAGTAAAGTAAGTATTTTTTCAATTATTGCTATGAGAAATCTTATTCAGATATTTATGGATTTTATGAAAGGTTGCATTATTTTTATTATAATAGCAATAGTATTGAATATGTCATTGAATGTTTCTTTAAGTCAATTTTTACTAATATTCATTTTTATTATAACTACAACTATCATTATGTATCTAATTGGAGGAATAATCGGAAGCTTTGCCTTGGTATATAAAAGGATAAGTTCACTTTCTGGAGTTTTGTATTATGTAATATTATTTTTCTCGGGCATTTTTTATGAAGTAAAAGTATTTTCAGTTTTATTTCCTTTTACAGTTTTAAATAACATCATTATATCTTTATTAAACAACAACAAAATTCCAATGAATTCAGTTATAATAATATGTTTTCAATTAATTGGTTACTTAAGTTTAATGTTCCTATCGTTTAAAATAAATTGTAGAAGATTATATCGGGAGGGTAAAATTCTTCATGTGTGATAGTTTTTTATTTTTAGTTAAAATAGATTTAATGAAAAAAATACAACAAAACAAAAATTATTTCATAGATTATTTTTTAAGTGAAGCAACAGATATTTTTTTCCTTTTAGGAATTATTTTTGTTGAATATAATACTAATCATAATAATAATCGAATTGTCTTAGATAAATATTTTATTTTTAGAATATTTATGTGGTTTATTTTAACTGGAGTTATTGGAAAGATTATTTCAGAAGTAGAGCGGGAAATTCGTATGGATTATTTAAGAAATATTTTGCATCACAAATGTTCTTTTACTGATATTTTTCTTTCACGAGTTATTTCAACTTGTATAGAAATTATACTTGTTGTATTGATTCCTGTATTATTGGTATTGTTTGTTTCAGATATGAATTTTACATTGTTTTCATTTCAAACATTATTATATTTTATTCTAATTTTAGTAATAACGGTTTTCTTGTCCTATTTATTTTTGTTAGTTGTTCTTCATGTTAAGAGAATAATGGCTGCTCATGGACTGTTTTCAAACTATCTATTATTTTTTAGTGGATTAGTTTTTTTAGACAGTAAAAATAAGATTGGATTATTTAGACGTTTAAACTTTTTTTTATTTAATAACATAAATTTGTTGTATTTAAGTATTTTTTTTATATTTATTATCATTCTTATTTTAGGAATTGTTTTTCTACAAAAAAGGATTTCACTAAAGATTCACATGCTATGAAAATTAGCTATTTAAAAATTGGAGAGAGTATTAGAATAGGATTAATTAAATATTGTATCAACATCATCGTATAAAGACAAATTTGAACGTTCCATTGATAAGATAGATAGAAGTCTTGAGAAATCAGGGCTTTTTTGATTTTTGATGGCAGCCATATCACATATCCCATATAACTTATGTAGTGGAAACCTATGACAAGAGCTGTAATGGATTTAATAAAATGATTGAAGATGCCTTAAGTGGCAAGATAGACCTTATAATTACAAAGCCAGTTAGCCGATTTGCAAGAAATAGTGCGTCCAGAAAACGCTAAATATATAGCAGGTGGGAATCCTGTCTGGTAAGGTCTAGCCAACCGCCAGTACTCAGCTTAGAGCCGAAGTGGTGTAAATAGAAGAAGTAATTATAAACTTGTTCATAATACATCAAGTAAAAAGCTTAGGGCAAAACAGCATTAAGCATAGCAAAGTATTTAACAGAAAATAAAGTTCCAACACCAGCAGGGTAAAGGGGTATGGCATCAAAGTACAGTATTAACCATTCTTAAAAATGAAAAATATAAAGATGATGTGGTACTTCAAAATAAGTTTACAGTAGATTTTCTAACAAAGAAGATAAAGAGAAACGAAGGGGAAGTTCCACAGTATTATGTAGAAAACAGCCATATTCGCTGCTAAGCTCTGCCAAACTCTTACCAGAGTTATAGAGCTCTACAATTGTCTTTCTAAATTCTTCTGTATAATACTTTTGCCCTTTTGCCATTCTAGACACTTCCTTTCCTTTTTATATTTTAAGGCGTTTGGCTTTTTGTGTCTACACTAATATACTAACACCAATTAACATTATTTTATTTTGCTCAGAAGAAGATGTAGATTAAAAGAAAAATCAATTATTACTTTAATGTTTTACGCAAGGATAGTAAAAATAGCCAAATATAATAAAATTCAAGATTTTAATCATTAAAAAGGAGAGCGTAATTAAATTTGTGTAGAATCAAATCTAATTACGCTCTTTTTTTGAAAAATTATTGCTGCCAATTAACAGTTATAATTCCAGTAGAATTTGTTGGAGTTGTATACGTGTGGTTAGAACCACCTTCCCAAACAACAGAAGAACCATTTTTCTTTATAAATTTAAATTGAATATTTGTATTAGAGGGAACGTTTACATCATAATACCATGTAGGATATTTATAAACTACTTGATTAAATATAGGGCCTATAGCTTTATTTGTATCCCAATTACCTAATTCAGCAGTATTGCCAACTAAATATAGATTTTCTCCTAAATTTGTATTAGCATTATTTACTACAAATCTTACTAATACTTGAGAAGATGTTAAAACATCAAAATTATTAAAAGTGTTACTCGTTAAACCTGATGTAGTCTTTAAATATACTCCAATTTTTCCAGGCTGAATTGAAGGAACTGTAACTTTAATTTCAGTATCACTCCAAGAAATAACTGTTGCAGCTGTACTACCGAAATATACATTTCCTTTAGTACTTCCAAATCCTCTGCCATCAATTACAATTGTTTGACCAGGTTTTGCCATAGGATGTCCAATATGTCCAATTGTAGGATTATTAGTATTTGAAGTATATTGCCAAACAGCTGCACTGCCAGCAGGAAGAGTAAACGAATTCACTGAGCCGTTACTGTTAACAGTGATGCTATTACCAGAAACTATTCCGCTTAAAAAATCTGAATATGTTCCACTTGGCAAAGATGTATAAATTCCATTAACACTGACACTGTTATTTAAATTTTTGTTTATTGCAACTAAAACTACGCTATTACCGAATTTTCTTTCATAAGTGTAAACATCATTATTAATCCATTTTTCTGTTGTAGTTCCATAAGAAAGTGCAGGATTTGTTTTTCTAAGTGGTGCTAATTTTTGAATAATTTTATAAGCAGTTGTTGTTTTATTAAAACTTGCCATCATTGCTCTATTGTTTGGATCTCCGTTGCCAGTCATATATTGTTCTGTACCATAATATATAGCAGGAACGCCACGAGATGTCAGTAATAATGTTAAAGCTAAATCTGTTTTTCTTGTGTTTCCATCATTTATAGTAAATCTATCCATATCGTGATTATCAATAAAAGTAACTTGATCATTTATGTCTTCATAAGAATTGTAAGTATCAGTAATCATTGAATTTAGACCATACATTGTGTCGGTATTATCTCTAAAGACTTGTCTAACTTTTTGAGCAAATCTGAAATCTAAAAGGCTCATGCCACTATTATTAGCAAAATAATGATTATTTAAATCAACTTCATTGGTACCTAAAAACCATTCACCAAAAGTAAATACGGGCTTATAACTATATATAGAGTCCATAAAATTTTTTTGCCATCCCATAGGCATATGTTTTACAGCATCCATTCTTATTCCGTCGATACCCATATCTAACCATTTTTTTATTGATTCTTTAATATATGAATCAACTATATTATTTTGATGATTTAAATCTGCTAAATCAAATAAATTTTTATATATACCATCTTCTAATGTAGAAAAATTAGTTCCACCATTATGATGGAATATTCCATTTGTATCATTTGAATAACCTGCAATTAGTGAACCGTTATCATAGAGGCGTCCGTTTTCAGCATAATTAACATTATCTTGATCAGCAGGAGATGTATGATTAGGAGCAAAATCAATTATTACTTTAATGTTTTTTGCATGAGCAGCATTTATTAAATTTTGAAAATCAGTAAATGAACCAAAGAATGGGTTAGTTTTTTTAAAATCTCTTGCCCAATATCCATGATAAGAAGTACTTCCATCACTTAAAACGGAATAAATATTTTCAATAGGCTGAGAAATCCAAATTGCAGTAATACCCATATCGGATAAATATCCATCATTAATTTTATTTATAATGCCTTGCCAGTCTCCACCAAAATATTTTTTTAGTTGAGTTTTAGATGAATCATATAAAGTTCCAGTAGGATTGTTTGATGTATTACCATCATAAAAACGATCTGTAACAATTTGATAAATTACATCTGTAGAGAAATTTACCTTATTTGATACAGAAGAATCACCACTATAAGTTGATGCTGTTAGTGCTTTAGGCGGATTATTAATGTATAGAGAAAATAATAATATAAAAGAAAGAATAAAAGGAAATAATTTGTTTTTTATTAAGGCATTAAATTTACGCATATTAAAACCTCCTTAATAATATAATTTATTAAACGTTTAAGTTAATGAAATTATATTCATTATAACAAGATAAAATGGAAAATTCAATAATTAAATAAAAATTCTGTAAATTTTTATTTAATAAATGGTAAAGTAAATAATTCATAATATAAATATAAATTTATTTAGAAATGTTTTGGTTAGACTATTAATTATAGTAAATAAGAAAACAATTTAAAGTATATTTTTATATCATTGTATTATTGAAAAAATTACAAAAAAGAATTTAGCGAAAAATGCAATATTTTGTATTAATTTATGTTTTAAAATTTTTCTAAAAATATAGACAAACGTTTGCAAAAATATTATAATATAATTAACTTAAACATTTAAGTTAATGAATTAAAATTTAATTAAGGGGGAAGTAACATTGAAAAAGTCATTAGCAATTATTCTTTCAACTGTTTTAGTTACATCATTAATGACAGGATGTGCAAAGAAGCCAGTTGAAGAAAGTGAAACAGAGAGTAATGCTCAAACAAATACTGAAGCAAAAGCAGAATTAAAGCCAGAAGAAGGAGCTTCACTAGTTGTTTGGGAAAGTGAAGGAGCAGAAGGAGAATACATGAAATATGCTGCTCAAGAATTTGAAAAAAAATATGGTGTTAAGGTTAAATATGAGGCTGTTGATCATATAGCAACAGCTGGAAAACTACAACAAGATGGACCTGCAGGAGTTGGAGCAGATGTTATATCAGCACCACATGATAATTTAGGAAAGCTTATTGCAGCAGGACTTATAAGACCTAATAACAATCCAGATAGAATAAAAAAAGATTTCATTGATGCAGCCGTAAACGGTGTAAGTATGGATGGAACAGTTTATGGTTATCCAACAGCTATTGAAACATATGGTTTAATATATAATAAGGCATTAATTAAAGAAGCACCAGCTACTTATGAACAAATAATTGAATTTGCTAAAACTTTTAATAATCCAAAGGAAAAGAAATATGCACTTTTATGGAATGTTGGAGATGCATATTTTTCATATAGTTTTTTAAGTGCAAATGGTGGTTATGTATTTGGTAAAAATGGTACTGATAAAAACGATTTAGGGTTAAATAATGAAGGTGCTATAAAAGGTGCTGAGTTTTTTAAGAGCTTAAATTCAATAATTCCATTAAAGCAAAAAGATGCTAATTATCAGTTAGTAGATGGTTTATTCTCGACAGGAAAGGCTGCTATGATTATAAATGGACCATGGGCACTTGAAGGATACAAAAAAGCTGGAATTGATGTTGGTGTTGCAAAGCTTCCAACGTTTGAAGGAAAGCAGCCAGTCAGCTTTTCAGGTATTAGAAGTCTTTTTGTAAGCTCATTTACTAAATATCCAAATGCTGCTGCATTATTTGCAGATTTTGTAACTTCAGATGAAATGTTATTAAAGAGATTTGAAATGACTAAACAGCTGCCTCCAGTTAAAACTTTAGCTGAAAAAGAAGAGATAAAGAATGATCCACTAGTTGCTGGATTTATGGATCAAACTCAATTTGCACAACCAATGCCATCAATTCCACAAATGAGTCTTGTATGGGATCCACTAGCTGCTGCATTTTCAACAATTTGGGATGGAAAACAAGAGCCAAAAGCAGCTCTTGATAAGGCTGTTCAAACAATAAAAGATGCTATAGCTGCACAAAAATAAAAAATCAATATTTAATTTTATATATTATAGATATGTGCTTAAGCACATATCTATAATAATTATATAATAAGAGGTGAAAAAATGGAAAATAAAAAAAAATTATCATGGCTTTCATACTTAATTATGGGATCAGGCCAGATTTTAAAGGGAGAACATATAAAGGGTATAATTTTACTTCTTATTGAAATAGTAACAATTGTTTTAGGTGTTCCTTATTTTGCCAATGGGCTATGGGGGCTTTATACTCTTGGTGAAACAAAATTTCATTATAATTCAAAAGGCATTGCGGTATATGACCATTCAATTTTTTTGATGTTACAAGGTATAATTTCTATTTTTTTAATAGCTATTTTTATTGGCGTTTATATTTATAGTATTAAAGATGCCAGAAAACCTAAAAAAGAAAAAAAGGAAAGTTTCAAGGAAGTAATTGATAGAAATTTCCACTATATAGTAATGACACCTGGAATGTTATCATTAATGTTTTTTATTTTATTACCAATAATATTTACTGTACTTATAGCTTTTACAGATTATTCATCACCATATCATCTGCCACCTAGAAATCTTATTAATTGGGTAGGCTTACAAAACTTTAAAGAGTTATTTGGACTTAAGATTTGGAATGAAACTTTATCAGGCATATTTATATGGACAGTTGTTTGGGGAATACTTGCAACAGTTACAAGCTATTTTGTAGGATTATTATGGGCGTTAATAATAAATTCAGCAGGAGTTAAAATTAAAAAACTTTGGAGAACAATATTTATTATTCCATATGCAGTACCTGGACTTATATCAATGCTTGTTATGAGACTTTTATTTAATGGTTCAGGACCAATAAATGATTTGTTTGAAAGTATAGGATTACCAAGAATAGGATGGTTAACTGATCCTACTATGGCAAAGGCTACTTTGGTAATGATAAATATGTGGCTTGGAGCACCTTATTTTATGGCTCTTATGACAAGTATATTAACAAATATACCAAAAGATTTATATGAATCATCAGATATAGATGGTGCAACAGCATGGCAGAAGTTTAGACATATAACATTACCAATGGTATTATTTTCAACAATGCCATTATTAATATCAAGCTTTGCCTATAACTTTAATAATTTCATGCTAATTTATTCAGTATCAGATGGAGGACCAGTTAATGCTTCATATAGATATGCTGGAGATACAGATATTTTAATTTCATGGATATATAAAATGACTTTAAACCAACAACAATATCATATGGCTTCAGTTGTAACAATATTTATATTTGTATTTATAGCACCAATTGTTGCATATAGTTTTACAAGATCTAAATCCTTTAGAGAGGAGGACCTAGTTTAATGAATATTAATAATTATACTAAAAAAAATAAAAGGAAACTTACAACTAAGGAAATAATATTAAAAGTAATAGTATATACGTTTCTTGTGCTAAATAGTATATTTATACTTTTCCCTATACTTTGGATTATAGGTTCTTCTCTTAATCCAGGTGATAGCTTATATTCATCAAGTATGATACCTAAAAATCCAACATTTATTCACTATAAAGAGTTATTTACAAAAACAGATTATCCAATTTGGTATAAAAATACGTTAAAAATTGCTTTTTTAAATATGATTATATCAACAATACTTACTACATTTAACGCATATGTATTTTCAAGATTTAGATTTAAGGGAAGGAAGGCAGGACTTGTTACAGTTCTTGTACTTCAGGTATTTCCAAGTTTTTTAACTCTTACCGCTGTGTATACATTACTTTTGCAGCTTAATTTGCTTAATACACATTTAGGATTAGTTCTATTTTATTCAGGTGCACAAATACCTGGGAATACATGGCTAATAAAGGGATATTTTGATCAAATTCCAAGAAGTTTAGATGAAGCCGCAAGAGTTGATGGAGCATCAAATTTTATAACATTTACAAAAATTATAATGCCTCTTGCAACTCCAATTATGGTATTTTTAGCATTGACTACATTTATAGGACCTTGGATGGATTTTATATTCCAAAGTTTAGTTTTAAGAAGTGCTGACAAAAAGACATTAGCTATAGGACTTATGGATATGGTTACAGGACAAACTAATACTAAGTTTACATTATTTGCAGCAGGTGCAATATTAGTTGCTATTCCAATAGTTACATTATTTGTTATAACTCAAAAATATGTTGTAGAAGGATTATCATCAGGTGCTGTAAAAAGCTGATGTAAATATATTCCCTTCCTGCATTGACTGTTCTATTCATAAGAGTATAATATAGATTATCATTAAAAAGGTTGATTTTATTTATTGCATTGGTGTGGAGGGAATATATGAGAAAAGCTACTTTAAAGGATATAGCAAAGGAGGTAGGAGTCTCAGTTGCAACTGTATCTTATGTATTAAATGGAAATCCAAAGCAAAGTATTTCAGATGGAACAAAGGATAAGATAATACAAGTTGCAAATAAATTAAACTATGTTCCAAATCTTGCTGCAAGGTCATTAGTTATGAAAAAATCAGGGCTTATAGGAGTTTTGATTGTAAAGAGTAAACAAAATAAATTGCCTATAATGACAAACCATTATTATAAATTGCTTGAAAATATTGAAGAATATCTTGCTGATAAAGGATACCATGTGTTGTCATCAAACATAGATTTAGATGAACCTAATTTAGATATAATAAAGCAAAGAGATTTAGAAGGTGTACTTGTTGTAGATGTTGATAAAAGTATATTTTATAATATATCAATAAAGTTTACTGTACCAATAATTTTAATAGACACATATTTAGATGATATATTATTTCATAAGGTAATAGTAGACTATGTTGAATGTGCAAAAAAGATAGCTGATTTATACAAAGTTAACATAAATGATTCAGTTATTTTAATACCAAAATTAAATAGTAAAGATTTAATGAATGAATTATTAGAAAAAAATAAAGATAAAATAATATATTTTGTTGATTCAAAAGAAAAAGTAGAGTGTATAGTAAAAAAATATAAAGATAGACATTTTATAGTTGTATCAGAAGAATTAGGAATACTTATGAATAATTATATAGATAATAAAAATTTATCTGTTATATGCATAAATGATCAGGAATATCTTTTAAAAGAAGATATAAATAAAGTATCAATAAATTTAAATCAAATGGCAAAAGTAATAGTTAATATTTTATTTAAATATATTGATGGAAATTTTAAAAATAATAAGTATACAATTATTAAGGCAGATTAATCTGTCTTAATAATTATTTTACTTAAACGATTAAGTTTTGGAGGAATATATATGTTTAAAGAAGCAATTTATCATGAAAGTGATAGCACATATGCTTATCCATTAGATGAAAAAACTTTATGTCTTAAACTTAGGACTAAAAAAGATGATATTTATAATGTTAAACTTTTATATGGAGATAGATATGATACTTCTAAGATAGTTACAATGTATGAAATTCCTATGAAAAAAATTTTTACAGATGATTTGTTTGATTACTATGAGATAACAATATCACCAAAGTTTAATAGAATTTGTTATTGCTTTAAGTTAGAAGATAAATGTGAAAAAATATATTATGCACAAGGAAGATTTTACAATATATTACCTGAGGATAGAAATAAATATTTTATATTCTCATATATTTGCAAAGGGGATTTATACAAAGCCCATGATTGGTGGAGACAATCAATATTTTATCAAATATTTGTTGATAGATTTAATAAAGAAGAAATTGATGAGAATTGGTTTGATGAACCAACTAATAAAAGAATGTTTGGAGGAAATATAAAAGGGATACTAAATAAATTAGATTATATTGAAGAACTTGGAATAAATGCAATATATCTAACTCCCATATTTGAATCACCTAGCTGTCATAAATATGATACTATAGATTATTACAATATAGATAAATCTTTTGGCGATAAGAGTATATTTAGAGAATTTGTAAATAGATGTCATGAAAGAGGTATAAAGATTATACTAGATGCAGTATTTAATCATACAAGTGATGAATTTTTTGCATTCAAAGATGCTATTAAAAAAGGTAAAAAATCAAAATATTATGATTGGTACTTTTTTAAAGAAGACGGAAGTTATGAAATGTTTGGACATTCTAAAAATATGCCAAAGCTAAATACAACAAATAAAGAAACTAAAAAATATCTTTTAGAAGTTTCCAAGTATTGGATAGAAGAGTTTGATATAGATGGATGGAGATTAGATGTTGCAAATGAAATAGATCATAAATTTTGGAGAGAGTTTAGGGAGGTTGTTAAAGATGCAAAGGAAGACGCAATAATAATAGGAGAAGTTTGGGATGGAGCAGAGAGCTATCTTAAAGGAGAACAATACGATTCAACTATGAATTATCCATTTATGAATATAGCACTTGAAGTATTTGCTAAAAATACAGCAACATTAAATGAATTAGACTGTTTTATACAAAACCTATTTGCAAGATATAGAAAAGATATAAGATATAATCTTCTAAACTTAATAGACAGCCATGATACAGCGAGATTTTTATATGAATGTGGAAATGATAAAGAAAAATTAAAATCAGCTGTATTTTATATGTTTACTTCTATTGGAATTCCAATGATATTTTATGGTGATGAAGTAGGTTTATCAGGTGCAACAGATCCATATTGCAGAATGACCATTGACTTTGAAAACATAGATAAAGATTTATTTGAATTTTATAAAAATATGGCAAAAATAAGAAAAACATCGAAGGCACTTCAAGAAGGAGAATATAGTAAAATATTTGTAAATAAAAATGTATATGCATATAAAAGATACACAGAAAATGAAGAAATAATTTGTGTATTTAACATAGGAGATAAAAATGAAAAGGCTGATTTAGGAATCAATGGTGAAGTTTTAGATTTATATGCAAATAAATTTATAAATATAAATAATGTACTAGAATTAAAGCCATATGAAAAATTTGTTTTAAAATTAAAATAAAGTAGCAATAAATTATATTAAAAAATTTTAGCTATATTGCATAGATAAAAAATAAATACAATCCAGTAGAATATATTTTGATATGCTTATACTTATAATAAATATTTTTATCCCCTATACTAAAAAGATTTTGTTATATAAGGGCGAGCATATCATTTTAAATTACTACTGGATTTTTTATATTAAGTTAATTTATAGTAATTTTCATATTCAAAACTATGAAAATACTATTGTATTTTTATATAAAATAATTTAAAATGATATAGAAAAGGATTTCTAAAAAATAATAAAGAGGTGTTTATGTATGAGTAAATTTAAATATGTACCTCCAGCTAACGGATATCCTGAATGGAATAATAATCCGCAAATTTTTGAGGTTAATAGAATGAAAGCTCATTCAACGCTTATGCCTTTTGATACTGTTGAAGAAGCATTGGAAGGGAATAAATTTAATTCTAAATATTATCTATCTTTAAATGGATTGTGGAAATTTAATTTTGCTGAAAATCCTGATAAAAGGATTAAAAATTTTTATGAAAATGATTACGATGCTAGTTCTTGGGAGGAAATAAAAGTACCTTCTAATTGGCAAATGCAAGGGTATGATTATCCACAATATACAAATAAAATATATCCTTGGTATGGTAAAGAAAATATAAAGCCACCAACAGCACCTACAAAGTACAATCCTGTAGGTTCATATATAAGAAATTTTAATATACCAAAAGAATGGGAAGGTAAACCTTTATATATAAGTTTTCAAGGAGTAGAATCTGCTTTTTATGTTTGGGTAAATGGAGAATTTGTAGGATATAGCGAAGATACCTTTACTCCATCGGAATTTGATATAACACCGTATATTAAAAAAGGAGAAAACAAACTTGCAGTAGAAGTTTATAGATGGTGTGATGGAAGCTGGTTAGAAGATCAAGATTTTTGGAGATTAAGCGGTATTTTTAGAGATGTTTATTTATATTCTACACCAGAAGTACACATATATGATTTTGCAGCAATTCCTGATCTTGATATTGATTATAAAAATGCAAATTTAACTATAAAAGCGAATATAATAAATTATTATAATAAATCTATGGAAACTTTAAATTTAGAGGCAATGCTTTATGATAAAAACAAAAATAAAGTATTAAATATGCAAACTATGACAACAGATATAGATTTAAATGATAAACACGAATGTGAAGTTAAATTTTCATCTTTTATTGAAAATCCATTAAAATGGAGTGCTGAAGTTCCTAATCTTTATACATTAGTACTTGTTTTAAAAAATAGTTTAGGCAATATAATAGAAACAATAAGCTGTAAAATAGGTTTTAGAAAGTTTGAAATTAAAGATGGACTTATGAAAATAAATGGCAAAAGAATACTATTTAAAGGTGTCAATAGACATGAATTTAGTCATATAGATGGAAGAGCTATAAGTTATGATGATATGTTATATGATATAAAACTTATGAAAAAGTTTAATATAAATGCGGTTAGAACTTCACATTATCCCAATAATGAAATTTGGTATGATCTTTGTGATGAATATGGTTTATATGTTATAGATGAAACTAATTTAGAAACTCATGGAATGTGGGAATTAGGACATTATAAAGAAGAAGAAATTATTCCAGGAAGTCATAAAGAATGGACTGATGCAGTTATAGATAGATGTAATTCCATGTTTCAAAGAGATAAAAATCATCCATCTGTTATAATATGGTCTCTTGGCAATGAATCTTATGGAGGAGAAAATTTTATAAAAATGCATGATTTCCTTAAAGAAAATGATCCAACAAGATTAGTTCATTATGAAGGAATTTTTCATAATAGAGATTTCGAAGATGCATCAGATATAGAAAGTCAAATGTATACAAAGCCTCAAGACGTAGAAATGTATGCTTTAAATAATCCTAAAAAACCATTTATTCTTTGTGAATATAGTCATGCAATGGGAAATTCTTGTGGGAATTTATTTAAATATTGGGAATTATTTAGGAAATATCCTGTGCTTCAAGGAGGGTTTATTTGGGATTGGAAAGATCAAGCTATACTTACTAAGACACCTGAAGGAATAAATTATTTAGCTTATGGCGGAGATTTTAATGATAGTCCAAATGATGGTAATTTTTGTGGCAATGGTTTATTATTTGCTGATAAAAGTTTAAGTCCTAAAATATATGAAGTAAAAAAGTGTTATGAATCTATACATGTTAATAAAGTAGATTTAAAACGAGGAATAATAAAAATATATAATGAGTTTTTATTTACAAATTTAAATGAATATAAGCTTGAATGGAATATAACTAAAAATGGAGAAGTAATTTCTAATGGAAGTTTAGATATAGATATAGAGCCACAAAAATCAAAGGAGATTATAATTGAGTATAATTTGCCACAAAATGCTTTGCCTTATGAAGAATATATTTTAAACATAAGTTTTATATTAAAGAAAGATACTATTTGGGCAAAATCAGGACATGAAATTGCATTTAAACAATTTATTCTTCCTGTTGAACAAAATAATAAAGAATTAAAAATAATAAATTATCCAGAGATTTTTATTTATGATAAACAAAATAAATTAAATATTGAAGGTAAGAATTTTACAGTTATTTTTGATAAAATAAAAGGGGAAATTATATCTTATAAATTTGATGGAGTAGAACTTTTAAAAGAGGGAATAAGACCTAATTTTTGGAGAGCGGTAACAGATAATGATAGAGGCAATATGCTTGAAAAAAGGTGTGAAACATGGAAATATGCCGGAATATTAAAAGAACTTAAAAATATAAATATTGAATTTTACAAAACAAAAGTAGTTTTATACTCTGAATTTGTTATTCCTGCATCAAATTATTCAATATGCAAAATTCAATATGAAATATTAGGTAATGGTGAAATAAAAGTAAGTGAAAATCTTATTCCAGGAGAAAATCTTCCTGAAATACCAGAAGTAGGTACATTGTTTATTATGAATTCAAATTTTGAAAACTTAGTATGGTATGGCAATGGACCTCATGAAAATTATTGGGATAGGAAAGAAAGTGCTAAAATAGGTATTTATAATGGAAAGGTTTGCGAACAGTATGTGCCATATTTAAAACCACAAGAATGTGGTAATAAGACAGAAGTTAGATGGGCTTTATTATCTAATAAAGAAGGTACAGGACTATTGATAAAGGGAGATCCTGTATTTGAATTAAATGTTTTACCGTATTCTATAGAAGAATTAGAAAAAGCTGATCATAATTACAAACTTCCTATTAGTGATAAAGTTGTAGTAAGGATAAACTATAAGCAAATGGGAATTGGTGGAGATGATAGCTGGGGTTCAAAGACTCATCCAGAATTTACTTTATATGCAAATAGAAATTATAAATTTTCTTATACTATAAAAGGAATAAAAAAATAAAACATATAAGTAATAAAACTCTAGGATATATAACTAGAGTTTTATTGCTTAAATAATATATAATAAATTTATAAATAATTCTAATAATTTAAAAGGGGAATGCAAATGAGAAAGTATAAACTTCTTATTGTAGACGATGAAGTTGAAGTTAGAAAAGGAATTATAGAAAAAATAGATTGGAATTTTATAGGATTTGAAATAGTTGGAGAAGCTGAAAATGGCAAAGAAGCACTTGAAGTGTTTGAAAAAACTTTGCCAGATGTACTTATTACAGATATAAATATGCCTTTTATGAATGGTTTGGAATTATCTTCGATTATTAGGGAAAAATATCCTACAACTAAAATAATTCTTATAACAGGTTATGATGAATTTGAATATGCCCATAAAGCTATAAAACTAAATGTTTTAGAATATATATTAAGACCTATTTCATCTTCAGAACTTACAGAAATACTTATAAAAATTAAGAACAAAATAGATAATGAAATTGCTGAAAAAGAAAATATAGAAGCTTTAAGAGAGTATTTTAGAAAAAGTCTTCCTATATTAAAAGAAAAATTTTTAGTTTCACTTATAACAAGTACTTTAACAAAAGAAGAAATTGAGGAAAAAAGTAAGAGTTATAATATTGACTTAAGTGGGAAAAATTACATGGTATCTATTGTTAGTATAGATTTTTCAAGTAATCAAAAGGATTTTAAAGAAGAAAAAGAGCTTTGGAAATTTTCTGTGCTTAATATTGTAGAAGAAATTATAATTAAATATAATTTAGGAGTTGCTTTTATAAATAATGAAACAGTTGTTATTATAAGCAAATCAGATGATTATGATAGAAATAAAATTATTGAAATGAATTTTAATGCATTAGAAGAATTAAGGCAGACTATAGAAAAATTTTTAAAATTTACTGTAACTATAGGTATAGGAAACCTATGTAATGATATAACTAAATTAAACCAATCTTATCAAAATGCTGTTGCTGCACTTGATTATAAAATTTTTATGGGAAATAATAGAATTATATGGATAGAGGATATAGAACCAAAAAGTGCTGATAAAGTTGTATTTGATGAGCTTAAAGAAAGAAGCTTGGAAAGTTCTATAAAGGTTGGTACATTAGAAGAAATTTCAGATACCATAGATAAACTTTTTAAAGAAATTTCAGATTTTAAGGTATCTTTTAAAGATTATCAAATATATGTGATGGAAATGCTTACAACAATTTTAAAAGTTGCAAGGAATTCAGATATAGATATTAATGATATTTTTGGAAGCAATCATAATTTATTTATAGAATTATATAGTTTAAATACAATAGAAGAAGTACAAAATTGGTTTAAAAATATTTCAATTAAAATAAGAAATTATATAATTAAGGGTAGACAGGATACTGCAAATGAATTAGTTGAAAAAGCAAAAGAATATGTAAAAGAGCATTATAAAGAAAGTGACATAAATATTAATAAAGTTTGCACTTATCTTCATATAAGTCCAAATTATTTTAGTTTTATATTTAAAAGAGAAACAAAAACAACTTTTATAAATTATTTGACTCATGTAAGAATGGAAAAGGCGAAGGAACTTTTAAGAACAACTAATATGAAAACTTTTGAAATTGCAGAAAATGTAGGCTATTCGGAGCCTAATTATTTTAGTTATAGTTTTAAAAAGAGATTTAATCTATCACCTTCAGAATATAGAAACAGTATAAAAGAAAAAGTACAATAAGGAGTTTGAAATAAATGACCGAACTAACTAAAAAAATAAGCAATTTTATAAAACTTAAAAGTATACAATCAATAATTACAGTATCTTTTGCTTTTATAACTGTTATTTTTATGGTTTTTATAAGTGTTATATTATCAGGAAAATTTTCAGATACAGCTAAGCAAAATGTAAGTAAAAGTACAATGCATGTTATTGAACAAATAAGTTTTAATGTAGAAAATTATAGAAATAACATGATAGATATTGTAAATTTAATAGATGAAAATATTAATAAAACTGACAATATTAATAGTTCAAAACTTGTTGAAAAGCTAGATGTTATACTTGATATGAAAGATGATATAGTTTCTATAGCATTATTTTCAGATAAAGGCAAAATTATTATAGGTGATCCTTTTTCAAAACTTAAAAATAATGCTGATATAATAAACCAAGAATGGTTTATAAAAGCAAATGAGAATAATGGTCAAGTATTTATATCATCACCACATGTTCAAAATTTATTTGAAGTTAAACACAATTGGGTAATATCTTTAAGTAAAGCTATTACTTTTAACTATGGAAAAGAAAAAATAAATGGGATACTTCTTGTAGATATAAATTTTAGTTCTATAGAACAATTTTGTAAAAAAATTAGTTTAGGTGAAAGAGGATATGTATATATAATTGATTCAAAAGGAAATTTTATATATCATCCTCAGCAGCAACTTATATATTTAGGGCTTAAAAATGAAGATATTAAAGATGTATTAAAAACTTACTATGGAACGACTATTCAAAATACTGATAAAGAAGAAAGACTTATAACAGTAAAAACTATAGGAAATAGCGATTGGAGAGTTGCAGGAGTATCCTATATGGATGAATTTTACAAAATAAAAAAAGATATAACAAATTTTTCGGCTGCAATTTTAGCTCTTGCAATAATATTTATTATTTTATTGTTTATTTTTATTTCAGCTAAAATAACAAAACCTATTAAAGAACTTGATAATTCAATGAAAAAAGTTGAAGAAGGAGATTTTAATATAAAAGTTGATATTAATGGAGATAAAGAAGTTGTACATTTAGCTAAAACTTTTAACATAATGGTTTCAAAAATAAGACAGCTTATGGATCAGATAGTTATAGAACAAGAAGCAAAAAGAAAAAGTGAATTAGATGCTCTTCAAGCTCAAATAAATCCACATTTTTTATATAATACATTAGATTCAATAGTATGGATGGCTGAAAATGGTAAAACTCAAGATGTTATAACAATGGTAACTTCTCTTGCAAGACTTTTTAGAATAAGTATAAGCAGAGGAAGAAATATAATTACTGTAAGAGAAGAAATAGAACATGCAAAAAATTATTTGATAATACAAAAAATAAGGTTTAAAAGCAAATTTAAATTTAACATTGAAGTTGAAGAAAAGGTACTTCAATATAAAACTTTAAAACTTATACTTCAACCAATTATAGAAAATGCTATTTATCATGGGATTGAATATATGTTTGAAGAAGGAAATATAACTGTTTCTGCTAAAGAAGTAAATGGTAAACTTTTGTATGAAGTAACAGATAATGGTTTAGGGATAAAACCAGATATTTTAGAAAATATACTTTCATATAATTCTAAAGAAAATGGAGGGGCAGGAGTTGGAATAAGAAATGTTCATGAAAGAATACAGCTTTGCTATGGAAAAGAATATGGATTGGAAATTGAAAGTGAATTAGAAGAAGGAACTAAGGTAAAGCTTTGGCTGCCTATAGTAAAGGATGGGAACGATGAAAAATAAAATAATATTAATTTTTATTTTAATTAGCATTATTATTTCTGCTGCTTTTTATGGTTTTCATATTTATAAAAATAAAGGGGAAAGCAGTATTGACAGAAGAGTAAATATTGATTTTATTGTAAAAATAAATACTGATCAATACTGGAACTCTGTATATTTAGGAGCTCATGAGGCGTCTAAAGAATTTAATGTGAATATGACTTTTATAGCACCAAGTGTGGAATATGATGTATCAAAACAAGAAGAATTGTTTTTAAATTCTTTAGAAAAAAATGTAGATGCTATTGTATTAGCTGCTTCTGATTATGAAGGAATGAAAAATTTAGTACAAAAGGCTTATGAGAAAAAAATTCCTGTTATAACAGTTGACTCAGGAGTAAATTCTGACAAGGTAGCAAGCAAAATATCTACTGATAATTTTAAAGCAGGTAGTATAGCTGCAGAGAAATTAATTGATGCAGTAGGTGAAAGAGGCAATATAGCAATTATAAATTTTGATAAAAAAAGTGAAAGTGCATATAAAAGAGAATCTGGTGTAATCAATGTATTAAAACAACATCCTGAAATAAATCTAATAAGCAAAAAATATTGTTATTCAAACGAAAAAACTGCCTATAATTTAACTAAAGATATGCTTTTAAATTATGATAAATTAGATGGCATAATTACTCTAAATAATTCAGCTTCACTAGGAGCAGCTCAAGCTATAGAAGAATTAGGTCTTGGTGAAAAAATCAAATTAATTGCTTTTGATAATACACCTCTTGAAATTCAATATTTAGAAAAAGGTATAATAGATTTAATTGTTGTACAAAATCCATTTAAAATGGGTTATCTTGGAATTAAAAATGCTGCTATGGCTGCAAGAGGAATTGATGTAGATAAAGAATTAAATATAGAAACTAGAATTATAGATAAAAATAATATTTATACAAAAGAAAATCAAAAATTTATATTCCCCATTACTAGATAAATATATAAAAATTATTAAATTCTATTGTGTATGTTTACAACACAGTAGAATTTTTATATAACACAGTAGGATTTTATATTATCTTTATATAACAAGGATGTTATTATTAATACATGAAAACGATATATAAATTGAAAATAAAGTATAGGGGGAATATTCTATGAATAAAAAATTAGTTGCGACAGTATTAGCGGCATCATTAGTACTTGGAGGTTGTGCTTCAAAATCAACTTCAACAAATGAAAATGGTTCTTCAGGAAGTTCATCAAAACTTCCAAAGATAGGTGTTACTATATATAAATTTGATGATAATTTTATGTCATTTGTAAGACAGTCAATTGAAAAAGGAGCTAAAGATAAAGCTGATGTAATACTTAACGACTCACAAAATGACCAAGCTAAACAGCTTGAACAAATTGATGCTATGATTTCAAAAGGAGTTAAAGCACTTGCAATTAATTTGGTTGATCCAAAAGCAGCAGGTAATGTTATAGAAAAAGCTCAAGCAGCTGATCTTCCTGTAATATTCTTTAATAAAGAGCCTGATGCAGCTGCATTAGCAGGATATGATAAAGCCTGGTATGTTGGAACTTTATCAAAAGAATCAGGAGTTATGCAAGGTGAATTAATATTAGATGAATGGAATAAAAATAAAGATAAATGGGATTTAAATAAAGATGGAAAAATCCAATATGTATTATTAAAAGGAGAACCAGGACATCCAGATGCTGAAGCAAGAACTAAGTATGTTATTGATACTATAGTTCAAAATGGAGTTGGAGTTGAAAAAATAGCTGAAGATACAGCTATGTGGGATACTAATAAAGCTGCAGAAAAAATGGATGCATGGCTTGCTAAAAATGACGGTAAAATAGAGGTAGTTATTGCTAATAATGATGCTATGGCATTAGGTGCTATAACTTCACTTGAAAAAGTTGGATACTTCAAAAACGATAAATATATGCCAGTATTTGGTGTTGATGCTATTCCAGACGCACTATCTAAGATTAAAGAAGGTAAAATGGCAGGAACAGTATTAAATGATGCTAAAAATCAAGGACAAGCTACTCTTGATTTAGCTATAAATGCTGCTAATGGAAAAGATGTTGTTTCCGGAACTAAATGGAAACTAGATGATAAAAAAGCAGTTCGTGTGCCTTATGTAAAGATTAATAAAGATAATGTAAGCTTTGCAGAAGAAGCATACAAATAAATAAAATAAATATGAGACACACTTAAAGTGTGCCTCATATTATTTAAAATTTAGTGGATAGGAGGGAAATCCATGGATAATACAGCAAAAGAAACAAACAATACAAAATATATATTAGAAATGATAAATGTATCTAAGGAATTTCCTGGAGTTAAAGCATTATCAGGTGTAACACTTAAAGTTAGACCAGGTACTGTTCATGCTCTTATGGGTGAAAATGGTGCTGGTAAATCAACTCTTATGAAATGTTTATTTGGCATATACCATATGGATGAAGGTGAAATTTATTTAGACGGTAAAAAAGTTCATTTTCAAAATTCTAGACAAGCTTTAGATAATGGTGTTTCAATGGTTCACCAGGAATTAAATCAAGTTAGACAAAGAAATATTATAGATAATATTTGGTTAGGACGTTACCCTAAAAAGGGGCTTTTCATAGATGAAGAAAAAATGTATGAAGATACAAAAAAAATATTTGAAGAACTTGATATAAATCTTGATCCAAGGCAAAAAATAAATACTTTATCAGTATCTCAAATGCAAATGGTTGAAATTGCAAAAGCAGTTTCTTATGATTCTAAAGTAATAGTTATGGACGAACCAACTTCTTCACTTACTGAAAAAGAGGTTGAACATTTATTTAAAATAATAGAAAAATTAAAAAAGAAAAATGTAGGAATTATATATATTTCTCATAAAATGGAAGAAATCCTTAAAATATCAGATGATGTAACTATAATGAGAGATGGTCAGTGGATTGCCACAAAACCAGCAAAAGAATTAACTACAGATTTGATAATAAATATGATGGTTGGAAGAGATTTATCTAATCGTTTTCCTAAAAAAACAAATAAGCCTGGTAAAGTTATATTAGAAGTAAAAAATTTAACTGGAGAAATACAGCCATCAATTAAAGATATAAGTTTTGATTTAAGAGAAGGAGAAATACTTGGAATAGCAGGATTGGTAGGATCAAAAAGAACAGAAATACTTGAAGCTTTATTTGGAATTAGAAAAATAAGTTCTGGAAGTATTAAACTACACGGAAAAGAAATTAAAAATACTAATCCTAATACAGCTATGAAAAATGGGTTTGCACTTGTAACTGAAGAAAGAAGAGTAACTGGTATATTTGATAGATTATCTGTAAGTTTTAACTCAGTTATTTCTAATATAGAAAGTTATGTTAAATTTGGATTTTTATCTAATAAAAATATAAGCAGAGACACTCAGTGGGTTATTGATTCAATGAGAGTTAAGACTCCTAGCCAAAAAACTGTAATAGGAACTCTTTCTGGTGGAAACCAGCAAAAGGTTATCATAGGTAGATGGCTTTTAATTAAACCTGAAATATTAATGTTAGATGAACCTACAAGAGGTATAGATGTTGGTGCTAAGTTTGAAATTTATCAGCTTATGAATAATTTAGCTGCAGAAGGTAAGTCAATAATAATGGTATCATCAGAAATGCCAGAGCTTTTAGGTACAACTGATAGAATATTAGTTATGAGTAATGGAAGGGTTGCCGGTATAGTTGAAACTAAAAATACAACACAAGAAGAAATAATGAGATTATCTGCAAAATATTTATAAAATATTATGTTAGATTGCATATAATTTAAAACTGAGAAGGAGGATTTTGCTATGGAAAATAAAAAAGTTTCTTTCGATGCAAAAAAAACAGGGCAATGGCTTATGAACAATGCAATATATGTAGTTTTAGCGGTATTAATAATAACTATAATTGTAATAGAGCCTGATTTTTTATCAATGAAAAACCTTATGAATATATTAACTCAATCATCAACACGTATAATAATAGCTTTAGGAGTTGGAGGTATATTAATAGCTCAGGGTACTGACCTTTCAGCTGGACGTATAGTAGGACTTTCAGCTGTTATATCAGCTTCATTATTACAAGCAACTGATTATGCTTATCGTATGTATCCGAGTTTACCTAAATTACCAATAGTAATTCCAATATTACTTGCTATATTAATTGGAGCTATTATAGGACTTCTCAATGGAGTGGTAGTTTCATTACTTAAAGTTCCTCCATTTATAGCTACACTAGGTATGATGATTATAGTTTATGGTTTAAGTTCAATATATGTTGACCGTCCACCTCTTGGAGCACAACCAATAGGAGGTTTTGATAAAGGTTTTAAAAATTTTGTTACTGGAAGTTTCAATATATTTGGATTTCAATTACCTCATTTAATTGTTTATGCACTTATAGCAGTTGTAGTTATATGGGTTCTTTGGAATAAAACAAAATTTGGTAAAAATATGTATGCTATAGGTGGTAATCCTGAAGCAGCTGCTGTATCAGGTGTTAATGTTACAAAGTATTTAATAATAATATATATTATAGCTGGAGCATTATATGGTTTTGCTGGTACTTTAGAAGCAGGACGTGTAGGTAGTGCAACAAATAATACTGGTAATATGTATGAACTAGATGCTATCGCAGCCTGTGTTGTTGGTGGAGTATCAACTTCAGGAGGTATAGGTACAGTTCCTGGAATTATAACAGGAGTTTTAATATTCCAAGTTATTAACTATGGGCTAGCATTTTTAAATGTTAATCCATATTTACAATATATAGTTAAAGGTTTGATTATAGTTTCTGCTGTTGCAATTGATATAAGAAAATATGTAAAGAAAAAATAAATATAAAGCTGTTAATTTGTTATTGATATGCTTCCTTTATATGTATATAGTTGAATTAATAAAATTGTTTACATAAAGGAAGCATATTAATTTAAATAATTAATTAATTATTTTATATTATTTTTGTATCAACTATTTTTAAAAGTTTACCAAAATTTTTATAATATTAACACCAGTTTTACTGGTGCTTTTTTATTATTTTTTGTTGATTTATATATGCTATAGTGTTATACTTATATACACGTGTATATACACTGTATAATTTATAATAGAAAGTGAAGAAAAGGTATGAATTTAAAGGAAGAAATACTTAAATTAAAAAAAGAAAAAAATGCACTTATACTTTCACATTATTATCAAAGACCTGAAATTCAAGATATTGCTGATGCAGTTGATGATTCGTATAATTTAAGCAAAATTGCAAAAGATTCTACAAAAGATATCATTGTTTTTTGTGGAGTAAAATTTATGGCTGAAAGTGCAAAAATTTTATCTCCTAACAAAAAAATTTTACTTCCTGTGATGGATGCAGGGTGTCCTATGGCTGACATGGCGGATGCTGACAGTTTATATAAACTTAAGCAAAAACATCCTAATGCTGCAGTAGTTGCTTATATAAATTCTAAAACAGAAGTTAAGGCTTTATGCGATGTTTGTGTAACCTCTTCTTGTGCTGAAAAAGTAATAAGGAACTTAAATAATAAAGAAATAATATTTTTACCAGATAAAAATTTAGGTAATTATATTGCTAAAAAATTTCCAGATAAAAAGTTTATATTATGGGATGGATACTGTATAACTCATCAAAAGGTAAAAGTAAATCAAATTATAGATACAAAAAGTATTGTACCTAATGCTAAAGTATTGGTTCACCCTGAATGTGAATCTGAGGTTTTAGATTTAGCAGATTTTATAGGAAGTACAGGAGAAATTATTAAATATGCAACTATGTCAAATGACACAGATTTTATTATTGTTACTGAACAAGGAGTATTACATGAGCTTAAAAAATTAAATCCTGATAAAAAATTTTATGTACCTGGTACTACAATGACTTGTGTTAATATGAAAAAAATTACACTTGAAGATGTATATAAAAGTCTTATTAATATGAATAATGAAATAGTAATAAATGAAGATATTAGAATAAAGGCATATAACTCTCTAGTAAAAATGCATGAATTATGTGGGTGATAAAAATGGATATAGATGTAGATGTATTAATAGCAGGTTCTGGTGTATCTGGATTATACTGTGCATTAAATCTTAGAGCAGATCTTAAAGTATTGGTTTTATCAAAATCTAAAATTACAGAAACTAATACTTACCTTGCTCAAGGAGGAATATCTACAGCTAAAAATGAGGAAGATATTCCTCATTTTATTGAAGATACATTAAAAGCAGGTCAATATAAAAATTCCTTAGAAGCTGTAACAATATTAGCAAAAGAGTCTATGAGAGATATTAATAAGCTTATAGAATTTGGTATGCCATTTGATAAAATTAGTGAAAAATTTTCATATACAAAGGAAGGCGCACATAGCATAAATAGAATAGTTCATAGCAAGGATCATACAGGACAAGTAGTAGCAGAAACTCTTATAAATGAAACTAAAAAACGTAAAAATATAACTATTTATGAAAATACTTTTCTTGTAGATATATTAAAATTAGATAATAAATGTATTGGTGGCATATTATTAAAAGACAATGAGCAAATAAATGTATATTCAAAAGTAGTTATTCTTGCAACAGGAGGTATAGGAGGGTTATTTAACAATTCTACCAACCAAAGAAAACTTACTGGTGATGGGCTTGCTATTGCTATAAAAAATAATATTAAATTAAAAGATATAAATTATATTCAATTTCATCCTACAGCTTTTTATGAAGAAAATAATAAAGATAGAAGACTATTAATTTCAGAGGCTGTACGAGGTGAAGGTGGAAAACTGTTAAACTCAAAGGGAGAACGATTTGTTAATGAGCTTTTACCTAGGAATATAGTAACTAAAGCAATAATGAAAGAAATTAATGAATCTAAAATTCCTTTTGTCAGATTAGATATAACTTTTCTTGGTGAAGAATTCATAAAATTTAGATTTCCTTCTATATATAATGAATGTTTAAATAAAGGCATTGATATTACAAAAGAACCAATACCTGTTTCCCCAGCACAACATTATTTTGAAGGAGGAATACAAGTAGATGTTAATTCAATGACCTCAATGAATAATTTATATGCAGTAGGAGAAACAAGCTGCACAGGGGTTCATGGAGCTAATAGACTTGCAAGTAATTCTCTTTTAGAAGGATTAGTTTTTTCAAGACGAGCGGCTGAGAATATAAACAAAAATATTGATAATATAAGTAATATAAATATTAAAGTACCTAAATTACAATATGAGTTAGATGAAATTCAATGTAATAACAGAAAAATAGTTGTTAATGAATTAATGAGGAGGTCTAATGAATTAAATGCTGAACTTTTTAATAGTTGATGAAATAATATTAAATGCTTTAAAAGAAGATATACCTTATGATGATATAACTACAAATTCAATAATAAGTGAAGAATCTAAATCTATTGTTGATTTGTATGCTAAAGAAGATGGTATAATAGCAGGAATTAATGTATTTGAAAGAGTTTTTTATTTACTTGGTAATGTAGAAATTGAATTCTATAAAAATGATGGAGATTTTGTAAAATCAAAAACACTTATAGCTTCTATTAAAGGCAGTACAAGAAATATACTTATTGGAGAGAGAACTGCACTTAATTTCCTTCAAAGAATGAGTGGAATTGCTACTCTTACAAAAAAGTATGTTGATAAACTTAAAGGAACAAATGTTAAACTACTTGATACAAGAAAAACTACTCCTAATATGAGAATTTTAGAAAAATATGCAGTTAAAATTGGTGGAGGGTGTAATCACAGATTTAATTTATCAGATGGAGTATTATTAAAAGATAACCATATAAATGCTGCAGGAAGCATAATGAAAGCTGTACGGGCTGTAAGGGAAAACGCATCTTTTGTAAGGAAAATAGAAGTGGAAGTAGAAAATATTGATATGGTAAAAGAAGCCCTTGAAGCTAAAGCTGATATTATAATGCTTGATAACATGGATTTAGAAAGTATGAAAGAAGCTGTTAAGCTTATAAATGGCAAAGCACTAATTGAAGCTTCTGGCAATATTAATTTAGATAATATATATAGTATTGCACAAACAGGAATTGATTATATTTCTGTTGGAAATATAACTCATTCAGCTCCTATATTAGATTTAAGTATGAAAAATTTAAGAAATGTTTATTAAAATTTTAATGATTTGTATATTAACTTTATATTTTATTTATTGTAGAAAAGTTCAGCTTTTTATGCTGATTTTTTTTTAGCTAATAATATATTAATATATTATTAGCTAAAAGTTTAATGTAGCCGTATAGTAAAATAATAATATAATTTGAGCAAGTTAACTTTAAAAGTTTCTTCCACTAATTATGAAAATATAACATGATTATCTCACAAAAACTATTTTTTATTAGAATTAATAACTATATTTTGAAATAAATAAATAATAAATATACTACTTATTGTGTAATAGAAATTTATTTACAGCTTATTGTGGTTTATAAAATATATTTTCTGCTAAAACTGTTACTTTATTATGCTATATCAGTATTTAATATTGAAATTTTTGGAGAAAATACTATAAGTATACGAGAAGTACCTATAATATTAGGAGACATTGAAGTTAAAAATTTATTTCTTCAAATAATAGTTAATATAGTTTTCATATTAGATATCAAAATTATATTAACAAAATTAAATATAAGTGATATTATAGTCTTATGTAAAAAAGCTTTTTAATAAAGCTTTTTTATATTTTTATAAATAAAAACAATTTATTAAATAAAAGGAGATTAATTCATGAAAGTAAATTTTTATAATTCTAATCGTGAATATAATGAAAAAAAAATAGAATTTGATACTGCAATTCAAAAGGTAATTGAAAAAGGAAATTTTATACTTGGAGAACAAGTAGCACAATTTGAAAAAGATATAGAAAAGTATACAGGAGCAAAATATGCTGTTGGAGTAGCTTCAGGTACTGATGCTCTTATAATTGCTTCTGATGCACTTGGATTTAAAGATGGAAAAGAAGTTATAACTTCTCCATTTACATTTTTAGCTTCTGCATCATGTATAGCAAAGCATAGAGCAAAACCAGTTTTTGTAGATATTGATGAAGATACTTTTCAAATTAATGCTGATAAAATAGAAGAAAAAATAAATAAAAATACAGTAGGAATACTACCAATACATTTGTTTGATCAAATGTCAGATATGGATAAAATAATGAAAATTGCAAAAACACATAATTTAAAAGTACTTGAAGATGCTGCAGAAGCATTTGGAATGAGGTTTAAAGGAGAAGGGAAAGAGTATAAACATTCAGGTACTATAGGAGATTTTGGAGTATATTCTTTCTTTCCAACAAAGACATTAGGAGGATATGGCGACGGAGGAATGATAGTTACAAATGACGAAGATTTAGCTAAAAAAGTTAAAAGCTTAAGGGTTCATGGAGCATCTAAAAAGTATCATTATGATTACATAGGCTATAATTCAAGATTAGATACAATTCAAGCTGCTATTTTATCTGTTAAGTTAAAATATATAGATGAATCTATAAAAAAGAGAGAAGCAATAGCTAATTTATATAAAGAAAGACTTAAAGATTGTCAATATATAAGACTGCCTAAATCTTCAAAAAATCAAAAACAGGTTTATTATGTATTTAATATATTGGCAGAAAAAAGAGATGAACTTGCACAATATTTAAAAGAAAATGAAATAGGATACAGTATATATTATCCTATGCCTTTACATATGCAAAAGTGTTTTCAATATTTAGGATATAAGGAAGGAGATTTTCCAATAGCTGAAAAAATTTCAAAACAAATTATAGCACTTCCTATTTATCCCGAAATCACAAAAGAAGAAGTTGAGTTTGTTTGTGAAACTATAAATAAATTTTACAAAAAATAGACATTAATAAATTTACATATGAGTTTGTGTTTTTAAAATAAAATTATTTATATAAAAATTATTATTTATAAAATTGTATTAAGAAAGAAGGACTATTATGGCTAATAGAAAGATACCTTTTTCACCACCAGACATAACACAAGAAGAAATTGATGCTGTAACTGAGGTGTTAAAATCAGGATGGATTACTTCAGGACCTAAAAATACTGAATTTGAGCAAAATTTATCAAAATATTGTAATACAAAACATGCTGTTGCATTAAATAGCAATACTGCAGGATTAGAACTTATATTAAAAGTTCTTAATATAGGTGGAGATGATGAAGTTATAACTACACCTTATACTTTTGCAGCTACATCTAATGTACTTTTACATAGAGGAATAAAACCTACTTTTGTTGACGTAAAAAAAGATAGTTTTCTTATAGATGAACAAAAAATATATGATGCTATAACTCCAAAAACCAAGGCTATAATAACTGTTGATATTGCTGGAGTGCCTGTAGACTATGATTTAATTAAAGAGGTAATAAAGGCTAAAAACAGAGAAGATATTATTCTTATATCAGATTCTGCTCATTCATTTGGTGCTGTTTATAAAGGAGAGAAAGTTGGAGGACAGTTTGATTTCCATGTATTTTCTTTTCATGCAGTAAAAAATCTTACAACTGCTGAAGGTGGAGCTATAACTTATAACAATAATAATTTTAAAGATAAAGAAGATTTATATAAAGAGTTTAAATATACTTCTTTACATGGACAGACAAAAGATGCACTTTCAAAGATGAAAGCTGGTTCATGGAAATATGATATTGTAACTGATGGTTTTAAATCAAATATGACTGATATAATGGCTGCTATAGGAATTGTACAATTAAAAAGATTTGATGAAATGCTTGAAGTAAGGAAAAAGCTACATCATATATATAATAGTATTTTAAAAGAGAAAGAATGGGCTATACTGCCTTTTGATAAAGATGAAAAGTGCGAAACCTGTTATCACTTATATCCATTAAGGATTAAAAATTTTAGTGAGGAAAAAAGGAATGATGTAATATCCATGATGGCAGAGAAGGATATTGCAACTAATGTTCATTTTATGCCTCTTCCTAAGTTTAGTTTATATAAAAATTTAGGCTATAAACTAGAAGATTATCCTAATGCTTACGCGCAATATGCTAACGAAATTACTTTACCACTTTACTCAACTTTAAAATATGAAGATGCAGAATATGTTGCAAAAGAATTAATAGATTGTGTAGAAAAAATACTTTAAAATAATATTTAAAATAAAAAGAGCATTTTAGCTCTTTTTATTTTAAGTTTATGATTATGCCATTATGGAAATAGTGACAATAAAATAGGGGAATAATAAATAAAATAAAGGAAATTTTTAATATATTTTATGATGGAGGCAGGTAAATGAAAAAAGGGGCAGCTGAAAGAAATTTTAGAAAACTTAAAAATCAGATAATTCAAATTAATGAAATAGTTCATCATACAAAAACAAAATCTCTTTGGGAACATGAAGCTTCTGTAAGGAAAAAATTAAAAGAACTTAAAGAGTATGAAGATTTTAATTTTAAAGATTATAAAAGTGTGTATCAAGGGTATCTAGATATATTAGAATATATATCTATAAGACTTATAGATGATTATAATAAGAAAAATAAAACAAATTTTTCTTATGATGAAATAGTTAGCAAACATTATGATAGTTTTTTAAAATCTGGTATAATAAGTGTGCTTATAAGTGAACATATTCCAAGTATAGCATTAAAAGAATTTGATAAAATATTTCCTTCAAATCCAAAAGATGAATACTTAGGTGCAAGAAGAATAAAAAGAAAGTTTTATCTTCATCTTGGAGAAACAAATACAGGAAAGACTTATAATGCAATTCAAAGATTAAAGACTGCCAATAAAGGTATATATCTTTCTCCACTTAGAATTTTAGCTTTAGAAAATTATGAAAGATTAAATAAAGAAGGCATTAAATGCAATCTTATTACAGGAGAAGAAGAAATTAATGTAGAAGGAGCTAGCCATATATCTTGTACTATAGAAAAATTAAATTTAAATGAAGAATATGAAGTTGGAATTATAGATGAAATTCAGATGATAGATGATGATCAAAGAGGAGCAGCATGGACAAGAGCTTTGCTTGGGTTAAGGTGTAAAGAGATTCATGTTTGTGGAGCTTTAAATACTAAAAAATTACTTATAGAAATATTAGAAGATTGTAAAGAAGAATATGAAATAAAAGAATATAAAAGAGATATACCTCTTGAAGTGATAAAAAAACCTTTTTCATCTAAGGATATACAAGAAGGTGATGCTCTTGTAGTATTTTCTAAAAAAAGGGTTTTAGAACTTGCATATTATTATTCAAATTTAGGTATAAAATCAAGCTTAATTTACGGGGATTTACCACCTGAAGTTAGAAAAAAGCAATATGAGCAATTTATAAATAAAGAAAATCCTATACTTATTACAACAGATGCTATAGGAATGGGTGTAAATTTACCTATTAGAAGAATAATTTTTATGGACATAAAAAAATTTGATGGAAATGAAGTAAGATTTTTAAATTCTCAAGAAATAAAGCAAATTGCAGGAAGAGCTGGAAGAAAAGGAATATATGATATTGGTTATGTAGCTTCTTATGGGAATAATTCAGATTTTATAAAAGAAAATTTAGAAAATGAAGATAAATGTATAAAAGAAGCAGTAATTGGACCAAGTGACGAAATACTAACAATAAAAAATTTACCATTAAAAGAGAAACTTGCTTTATGGAGTACTAAAAAAGAAAAAATTCCTTTTTACAGAAAGATGGATATAAGTGAATATTTAATTGTTTTAGATAATATTAAAAGCTACAAACTCGATGAAAAAATACAATGGACCCTTTTAAAAATTCCTTTTGATGTTGCTAATGAAGATTTAATGGATGCTTTTTTAAATTTTATAGATGAACTTTTTGTTTCTAAAAAAGAATTTTTATCTAAACCTCAGCTTTTAAAAAATGGACTTTATGATTATGAAATTTTTTATCAAATAATTAATTTATACTACTCTTTTTCAAAAGCTTTTAATTTAGAATTTGATGAAGAATGGGTATATAAATCCAGATTAAAAGTAAGCAATGCTATAAATGAGATATTAAAAATGATATAATCAATATTATATTTTTTAAAAGACAAAAATAACAAAAAATGATATAATATCTTTCGTAAAAATGAGGTGATTGTAAATGAGTAATATTGCAGGAGAAGGATGTGAAATATTAGTTCCTTTCACAGAAAGAAAACCCCTTGATGTAATTGAAAGAAGTATAACTACTACTTATAGAAAACATATATGGTCAAAATTTATTAAAGCTATAAATGATTATAATCTTTTAGAAGAAGGAGATAAAGTAGCTGTTGCAATTTCTGGAGGCAAGGATAGTTTGCTTATGGCTAAGCTTTTTCAGCTTTTGCATAGACATAGTAAAATTAAATTTGAACTTGAATTTATAGTTGCAGATCCAGGATATCATACTAATGTAAAAGAACTTCTAATAGATAATTGCAAACATTTAGAAATTCCTATTAAAATATTTAATTCTGGTATATTTGATATTGTAGATAAAATAGCTAAAGATTATCCTTGTTATATGTGTGCAAAAATGAGACGAGGAGCGCTTTATTCTAAAGCTCAAGAACTTGGTTGTAATAAACTTGCATTAGGACATCATTTTAATGATGTTATTGAAACTACACTTTTAAATGTACTTTATACTGGAAATTTCAGCACTATGCTTCCAAAGCTTAAATCAGATAATTTTGAAAATATGGAACTTATAAGGCCTCTTTATTATATAGAAGAGGTTTATATTGAAAGATTTACACAAAATAATGGAATATGGCCTCTTAATTGTGCATGTATGGTTGCAGCAAAAAAAATAGGTAATAAACGTTATGAAATAAAAGAACTTATTAAAAATTTAAAGAAAAATTTTAAAGATGTTGATAAATCCATATTTAGAGCAGCTGAAAATGTAAACTTAGATGCAATACTTGGATTTAAAAAAGATGGTCAAAAGCATTTATATTTAGAATTTTATGAAAAAGAGTAATAAAATAATAATTGAAAATATAATATATAAAATTAATATATAAAATTAATATATTAAATTCCAAAGATTAAAATTTGGGTTGTAAATAAAATTTTATTATGTCATATTAATAATATAATGCGAAGTAGTATCAATAAAAATTAAAAAATAAATAAACTCTTTATATAAATAAGCGTATATCTTATAATAAGTAGTATCATTATAAGATATATGGAGGTAGCGATGATAAAGATTTGGGGTAAAATAATAAAAAATAATAAAATTATTAAAGATGAAGTAGTTATTTCTAATATAGATGGAACATATCAAGATAATTTAAAATTATGCATAAATGAATTATGTAATAAATTTGATATATCAAAGCCATATTGGCTTCCTATAAATATGGACGAGTATAATAAAAGAAGGAAAACAACTTTTAATCAACATAATTTTATAGAAGAAATAGATTTTGATAAGTTTGTTATAGAAGAAATAGATTTGAAAAAATAAATATAGGGATTTTAAAATACAAAAATGATTATGTATAATTGCACATAAAAATCCTATTATTTTATGAATAAAATTTTAACAAAAATTTAAAAAAACTATTTAAAAATTTAAACTAATATGTTATATTGTTTTTTGGTTATAATTATGTAGTAAATTTGTATAATTATAATCATTATTTAATAAAATCTTCTATGCCGGTACAATACCGGTGGAAGGTTTTTTTTATTTGCATGAAAAAATAAGAGGAGTTGGTAAGGTGTGACAGAAGTTGCTTTTATTCAATTAGCAAATGTTTGTAAAAAGTTTGATGGATCAGAGAATCCAGTAATTAAAGATTTATCTTTAAACATAAAAAAGGGAGAGTTTTTAACTCTTTTAGGTCCTAGTGGTTGTGGTAAAACTACTACGCTGCGTATGATAGCAGGTTTTGAACAGCCTACAAACGGGAAAATAATAATAGATGGTGAAGATATAACAAATAAATCACCACATGAAAGATGTGTTAATACTGTTTTTCAAAATTATGCACTTTTCCCTCATATGAATATTTTCGATAACATTGCTTTTGGACTTAAAATGAAAAAAGTTCATAAAGATGAAATTAAAGAAAGAGTTTTTGAAATGCTTCATATGATTCAGCTTGATGGATATGAAAAAAGGATGCCTTCTCAATTAAGTGGGGGACAAATGCAGCGTGTGGCTATTGCAAGAGCGGTTATTAATAGGCCTAAGGTGTTATTATTAGATGAACCATTAGGAGCTCTCGATCTTAAACTTCGTAAAGCGATGCAAATTGAATTAAAGCATCTTCAGAAGAGGCTTGGGATAACTTTTATATTTGTTACTCATGATCAAGAGGAAGCACTTACTATGTCAGATAGAATTGTAGTTATGAAAGAAGGAGTAATAGAACAACTTGGGACTCCAGATGAAATTTATGAAAGACCTATAACAAGGTTTGTAGCAGATTTTATAGGAGATACAAATATTTTAGAGGGTAAAGTTAAAGATATAAAATCTAATGAAGCGATTCTTCAGATTGGCTCAGAAGAAAATACAGTTAGAGTATTAAATAAAAATTTATATATGGGACAAGATATTTGTGTTGCTCTAAGGCCTGAAAGAATAAAAATTAAATCAGTACCAGAAGAAGACGATGTTTATCTTAAAGGTAAATTAAAGGATAGAATTTATACTGGTATTTCATATAAAACAATAATTGAATTAAGTAATGGTAAAGAAATAATAGTAAATGAGCCTATAAGTGAAAAAAATAATTTAATAAAAAATAATAATTTAGTATTTTTAACTTGGAAACTTGAAGAATCGGTGGTGATGGAAGGATGATTTTACAAAATAAAGCTATTAGTATAAATAAAACTGTAGATACTAAAAAAGTTTCACATAAAAATCTTTTAAGTGGTATTACAACAATTTTGCCTATTTTGGTTTGGATGATTGCTTTTTTTGTAGTGCCTTTAATATTCATAATTATAGTAAGTTTTTGTACAAGAGGAGAAACAGGAGAAATTATTTATAAATTTACTTTAAGTAATTATATTAAACTTTTAAATCCACTTTATATTAAAATATTTTTTAATTCAATAATTATAGCTGTTTTTACTACACTTATTTGTTTAATTCTTGGATATCCATTTGCATATATAGTTGCAAATGCAAAAAAAAGATATAAGCCTATATTGCTATTACTAATAATTCTTCCGTTTTTTACTAATTCATTAATAAGAACTTATTCTATGATTATTTTATTAAGAAGTGAGGGTATAATTAATTCTTATTTAATAAAATTTCATATTATTTCTCAACCCTTAAAGCTACTATATAATAATATTTCTGTAATGATTGGAATGACATATATGATGTTTCCATTTATGGTTCTTCCTTTATATGCTTCAATTGAAAAACTTGATAAAAGATTTATAGAAGCAGGTGCGGATTTAGGAGCTACTAGATTAAAAATATTTTTTAAAATAGTACTTCCTTTAACTAAAGGAGGGATAATTTCTGGTTCTATGTTAGTTTTTGTACCAGCTCTTGGATTATTTTTTATAACAGATTTAATGGGAGGAAGTAAAGTAGTTCTTATGAGCAACCTTATAAAGAATCAATTTTTAACTGCAAGAAATTGGCCTTTAGGTTCTGCTATTTCAGTTTTATTAATTGCTATTATGGTACTGGCAATAATTTTGGGGACTAGAAATAGTAATGAGAAAAATAAAATGGGGGTGATGTAATAAGTGAAAAAGAAAAAAGGATTATTTGGTAAAATCTATGGCTTTATTATATATATGTTTCTTTATATTCCAATTATAGTACTTATTGCATTTTCGTTTAATAACTCTAAATTTAATGCTGTTTGGAATGGTTTTACATTAAAATGGTATAAAAGTTTAGTTCATAATACTGGAATATTAGAAGCTGTTAAAAATAGTTTAATAATTGCTATTGTAAGTACAATAATATCAGTTATGCTTGGAACTTTAGCTGCTATAGGTATGTATAAGCATAATTTTAAGGGTAAAAGTATAATAGATAGTATGCTATATATACCTCTTGTAATACCAGAAATAGTTTTAGGAATATCTCTTTTAGCTTTTTTTTCTATGATAGATATCCCTATGGGGACAGTAACTTTAATATTAGCTCATGTAACATTTAGTGTATCTTATGTAATTGCAGTTGTACGAGCTAGGTTAGATGGTTTTGATAAATCTTTAGAGGAAGCAGCTATGGACTTAGGAGCATCTCCTTCAAAAGTATTTTTTAAAGTTACACTCCCAATTATAATGCCTGGAGTAATAGCAGGAGGACTTTTGGCTTTTACTTTATCATTAGATGATATGATTATAAGTTTTTTTGTAGCAGGTCCTAATAGTACCACTTTGCCTCTTAAGGTTTTTTCTATGGTTAAATTTGGAGTAACTCCAGAAATTAATGCATTATCTACAATAATAATGGTATTTACCCTATCTATTGTAATTTTTGCTTTAGTATTGAAAAATATAAATATTAATATGAAAAAGATAGGTGCAGTTCTTACAGCTATAGCAGTTTTAATTGTAGGAGCAAGCGGTGGAATGTGGGCATTAGCTAAAGAATCAAAAGAAAATACACAGGTTTTAAATGTTTTTAACTGGTCTGAATATCTTCCACAATCAGTAATTGATAAATTTGAGCAAACTTATAATATAAAAGTTAATTATAGTACTTTTTCTTCAAATGAAGAAATGCTTGCTAAGATTATGGCAGGAGGGTCTCAATATGATTTAGCTGTTGCTAGTGACTATATGGTAGAAATTATGAAAAAACAAAATTTGCTAGAAGAATTAAATAAAGAAAATCTTCCCAATTTAAAAAATATGGGAGAACAATTTATGAATTTAGATTTCGATCCTTATAATAAATATAGTGTACCTTATATGTGGCTTGCTGGTATAATTGCTGTAGATAGTTCAAAAGTACCTGATGGGGAAATTACTTCTTATAAAGACCTTTGGAAAGATGAGTTTAAAAATTCTATTGTATTACTAGATGATGAAAGAGTAATAATAGGTATGACTCTTAAAAAACTTGGCTATTCTATGAATGAAACTGATGAAACAGCTCTTTTAAAGGCTAAAGAAGAACTAAAAAAACTTCAGCCTAATGTAAAGGCTTATGATAGTGATAGTCCTAAAACTATGCTTATAAATAGAGAGGCTAAAATTATTTTTGCTTGGGGTGCAGAAGGAAGCCTAGCTAAAAGAGAAAATAAAAATGTAAAAATGATAATACCTAAAGAAGGATTATTCCTCCAGCAAGATAATTTTGTTATTCCCAAAGGTGCAAAAAACATTAAAGCGGCGGAACTATTTATGAATTTTATTATGGAACCAGAAATAAGTGCTGAAATATCTAAGGCTTTCCCTTATGGGAATCCAAATGTAGCAGCATATCCTCTTATAGATGAAGAAATAATGAAGGATGAAGGTATTTATCCTCCTAATGAAGAACTAAAAAGAGGGGAACATTTAAAAGATATAGGAGATAAAATAAAACTTTACGATGATATTTGGTCTGAAGTAAAACAATAAAAAAATAAAAAATAATAAAATGAGCACAAAGTTAACTTTGTGCTCATTTTATTATTTTTTATTTTAATGCAAATATCATATTACCTACTTTAAGAGATATAGGCTTGGACCAAAGCCAAGCATTTGTAGTACTATTATCAAAATAAAATTCTGCTCCGTTTGTTGGATCTGAACCTTTTAAAGCTTCCAAAGCAGCTTGTCTTGCTGTACTAGAAGCAGGTTTATTAATCCAGCCGTTTAATACTGGTGTAAATTGGTAATATCCATTTGATTTTTGATAAATAACTTCTTTTATTGTATTTGGCCAATTAGCACTTTGTACTCTATTAATAACTACTGCTCCTACAGCAACTTGTGCTTTATATGGCTCTCCTTGAGCTTCTGCAGTTATTAATCTAGCTAAAAGATCTAAATCACTTTCTGTATAAGATATAACAGATTTAGAAATGTTTGAAGGTGTAGAAACTGCAGAAACAGAAACTTCTGGTATAAGCAATGTTTGTCCAACATATATGGTATCTTTCCAATAATTATTTGCTTTTCTCAATAAATCAAGTGATATTTGATATTTTTTAGATATCAAATAAAGAGAATCGCCACTTTTTACAGTATAAGTTTTAGCAGGGACATCTAATACTTGTCCAGGATAAATAATGTCACTTTTCAAGTTATTAGTATTTTTTAATGTATTAGTATTAGTATTAAATGTTTTTGATATAGTATAAAGAGAATCACCTTGGACAACTTTATAGTTTGCTGCTTTAGCAGAATTAGTTGAAAGAACTGCTAAAGAAACTGCTAATAATGTTGTTTTAAACTTATTTAATTTAATCATAGTATATATCTCCTCCTTTGCCTCCGAGGTTAGTTGACGGGTTTGGGTAAGAGGTACCCTACTCATTAAAGAGATTCACCCCAATAGAATGGCATCCCCCGTACTCCGTTTGGAGATTCGGCTTATTTCATGTGTTATTTTAACAAAGATTTTAGGATATATCTATACAAAATATATGGTAATCTAGGTATGTTATGGTACAAGTATTTCAATTGCAAATAATTGTATATATTGTAGATATTTAATATGAAAATTTATTATTAGTCTAGTAAAATAATAATTTAATCAGTAAATATTTTTTATATAAGTAAAGATAATTATTATTTTACTAAATTATGATATTAAAATTTGAAGTTGAATATTTACAAGTAAAATTTAATAATAAATTAATTCAGCAATTAAACTAAGTATGTAGAATAAAAATATAAAATCGAATATTCTATTAAATTTCATTAAAAATATTCGCATTTTATATTTACATAACTTAAAAGCTGTGATATTATATGATATGTAATTTAATACGAACTCATATAATCCTGATAATTTGGTTCGGGAGTTTCTACGAAGCGGCCTTAACTGCTTAGCTATGAGTGAATAATTTGCTGTTTTTCTATTTTATATTAAATAGAAAAACATGTTACTTGTATCATACATGATAAAAAGTAAACGCATGAATTCACTCTAAAGTAGACTTCATGCGTTTTTATTTTTATATTAGGCAATTAAAGTAGCAATTTAATAATTTTGATATATGGAGTTCGTATAAATATACATGAAAGGGGGAAGAAATACTTATATAACCTGCTTTAAATAAATATATTAAGGGGGAATACGAGTGAATAATTACGCTAATTCAGAAAAAAATAATGTTAAAAGAGATTTCTTCAAACTAAAAGAAAATAATACAACTGTTAAAACTGAAATTATTGCAGGGATTACTACATTTATTACAATGGCTTATATAATATTTGTAAATCCTGCTCTATTAGGACAAGCAGGAATGAATTCTCAAGGTTTGATGTTTGATAAAGTTAAAGAAGCAGGCATTAATGTATCAAATGATCCTATAATGGGAGCTGTATTTGTGGCAACTATTTTATCTGCAATTATAGGTACTCTTATTATGGCTTTAGTTGCTAATGTACCATTTGCACAAGCTGCTGGCATGGGAATGAATGCTTTTTTCACTTTTTATGTAGTAGGAACTGCAGGATATTCTTGGAGAGCAGCTTTAGCAGCAGTATTTATTTGTGGTATTATAAATATTTTTATAACTGTTACAAAAATAAGAATTTCTATAGTTAACGCTATTCCAGAGTCCCTTAAAAATGCTATAGGTGCTGGTATTGGCTTATTTATATCAATTATAGGCTTTAAAGAAGCGGGAATAGTTGTATCAGATCCTGCTACATTAGTAGCATTTGGAGATGTTAAAAATCCTACTACATTACTTGCTATTTTTGGATTAATTATAACCGTTATTTTAATGGTAAATAAAGTTAAAGGAGCAATTTTATTAGGTATTTTAATAACTACAGTTTCAGGTGTTATTGCTCAAGTGTTTTTTAATGTTAACCTTAATATAATTTTGCCAGCTTCTTTTAATGTATTTTCACTACCTCCAAGTTTATCACCCACTTTATTTAAATTGAGTTTTACTGAACTTTTTACAGCCAAAACAGGATTTTTAACTGCTATTACAATTATTATTTCTTTTAGCTTGGTTGATACTTTTGATAGCATAGGTACATTTATAGGAACAGGAGCTAAAACTGGAATGTTTGATGAAAAAAATGATATTCCAAAGAAAGGAATGTTCCCAAGAAAAATAGATAAGGCTCTATTTGCAGATGCAACAGCAACTTCTATAGGAGCATTACTTGGAACAAGTAATGTAACAACTTATGTAGAAAGTGCAGCTGGTATAAGTGAAGGCGGAAGAACGGGATTAACTTCTTTAGTAACTGCAATATGTTTCTTTTTAGCATTATTTATATCACCTATAGTAGGTATAGTGCCTAGTGCAGCTACTGCTCCAGCACTTATAATAGTGGGGGTGCTTATGATAAGTTCTATAATGAATATAAATTTTGAAGATTTTGAAGAAGCATTACCAGCTTTTTTAACAATTGTAATGATGCCATTTACTTATAGTATAGCTAATGGAATAGCTTTTGGATTTATATTTTATACAATTGTTAAATTAGTTAGAGGGAAAGCTAAGGAAATACATCCTATAATGTATATATTTGCAGGATTATTTATATTTAAATTTATATTTAATGTTTAAAGTTTAGTATATAAGTTATTAATTAAAATTTAAATATAAGTAATATAGTAAAATAATAATGTGAAAAATATAGGGTTTACACATCTTCAACCAGCTCAATTAACGACAGTAGGTAAAAGAGCAACACTATGGATTCAAGACTTGCTTTAATGAAGCTAGATTATTATTGTACTATGGATATTATTAAATTTTAAAAAATTTAAAATTATGATATTTAAAATAAAATATTAGTTATTAGCTGTTTAAAAATTGTCTATAAAAAAGTATATAATAAAAAGTCAGTTGAAATTTCAACTGACTTTTTTATTATGTTAAATAACTTTTTAATTTAGGATTCTTTTCTATTAAAGACATTAATGGAAGGCCTATAATATAACAAGCTATTAATTCACCAAATCCAACCCAAAGTATAGTAGGAATAAGTGGAAAATTTTGAGTGTAATTTAAAATTTTCCCTACAACTATACCATTTATTACTATTGGTGGAATAGGTGCCAGAAATTTATTGAATTTAAAATTTAATTTACCTATTAAATAAGTTAATATGGCAGCTAATAGTGTTGCCATAGGACCAAATATAATATCAAGCATCCCAACATCTCCAAATATATTTGCTATGAAACATCCTATAGTAAGCCCTAATATTGAAAATGACGAAAAAAATGGAAGCACTGTAAGAGCTTCAGATATTCGGATTTGTAAAGGTCCATAACTTATAGGTTTTAAAATAATTGTGAGTACAGCATAAATTGCTCCTATTACTGCAGCAAAAACAATTTTTTTTGTCGGTATTTTCATTTTTCATTCCCCCTTAGTTTTGTTTATAGACAGGATGGTTTCGAACTGTCTTTAATTTGCTTTATTTCAACTAATTCTAACATTTTTTTATAAGTTCGTCAAATTACCTTTAAAATTAAGTGCTAATAAAAAATTTGCAAATATATTTAAATGTTGTATTATAATAATTATTGTGTAATATGATTAAATTGAAATAAACAGTAAATTAATTTTAACCATACATTTTATAACACTAAAAATTTGTGTTATATAAATATATTAGTCAATTGCTAATAAATATACCTTTTGCAGTACAATAATAATATTATAAAGTAAAAAAATAGAAGGAGAATATGTGTGGAAAAAAGGATGTTTGACGGGAAAATTACTATTCTAGAAAATGGGTTAAAAATTATAAGCGTAAAGAAAGATACTCAAATAGCTTCAATTCATATAGGAATAAAGATTGGTTCTTTATATGAAAAAGGTAAAAATAGAGGGCTCTCGCATTTTATAGAGCATATGCTTTTTAAAGGAACGAAAAAAAGAAATAATGAAGAACTGAATGAAGCATTAGAAAAAAGAGGGGGAGAATATAATGCTTATACAGATTATACATCTACAGTTTATAGTATAACAGCATTAAATGAAGAATTAGAAGATTCAATTGAAATTTTAGCTGATATGGTTCAAAATCCTGTATTTGATGAAAAAGAAATAGAAAAAGAAAAAGGCGTAATATTAGCTGAAATAAAAACAAGCAAAGATGATATTGAAGATTTTAGTTTTAATAAAATACATGAGATAGCTTTTGATAAAAGTCCTTTAAAATATGATACATTAGGAGAAGAAAAAACAGTCAAAAAATTTACAAGGGATCAAATTTTAGAATTTTATGATACGTATTATATCCCTAATAATTCTATTATTTCAATAGTTTCATCTTATGAACATGATGAAATAATAAATTTAATAAATAAGTATTTTAAAAACTGGAAACCGAAAAAATTAAAGGAAGAACCTATTATAATTGAAAATAATAAACCAACTAAAAATATAACTTATAAATCTGATATTGAACAATGTACTATAATATACGCATATACTTTTCATGGACTTAATAAAAAAGAAGAATTAGCACTTAAAATTTTAAACCATAAACTTGGAGAAAGTCCAAATTCTATATTATTTAGAGAACTTAGAGAAGAAAAAGGACTAGCTTATGATGTTTATTCACATGTTGATATGACTAATTTTGTTAAAATTTTATATATTTATACTGCTGTTGAAATTCAAAATATAAATTCAGCTATGTTAACTATTGAAAATTGTATTAATAAAATTATTAATAAGGAGATAGATTTTAACGAAGATACAGTACTTCTTATGAAAAAGGTTTTAAAAACTGCAGTATGTGCAACCTTAGAAGATTCTACGGAGTTAAGTAATTACTGTCTTCATCAAAGTCTTGAAAATGAAAGCATTTATCAATTTGAAGAAGATATGAAATTTCTTGAATTTATAAAAAAAGAAGATATTTATGATGTAGCTAAAAAAGTATTTAAAAATCCAACTATTCATATTTTAATGCCTAAGTAAATTTTATAAGGAGTAATAAAATTTATGGAAAAAACAATAACTAAAATTGAGATACAAAAAAGAAATAAAAATAGAGTAAATATATTTATAGATAAGGATTTTGCGTTTGCTTGTAGTACTGAACTTGTTTTTACTTATGGTCTAAAAGAAAATAAAGTTATTGACTCTGAAAAATTACTACAAATAGTAGATGAAGATAATTATTTAAAATGTAAAGAAACTGCATTAAAGATAGTAGAAAAAAGTTATAAAACTGAAAAAGAAATGATAGATAAATTAAAATTAAAAGGATATGATGATAAAACTATAGATAAAGTTATTAATTTTTTAATAAATTATAGTTTTTTAAATGATGAAAATTATGTAGAAATGTACATAAAAGATAAGATTAAAACTGAAGGAAAAAACAAAATAAGATACTCTCTTTTAAAAAAAGGAATAAGTGAAGAAATTATAGAAAATAAAATTAATGATATAGATACGTCTTTAGAGATAGACAATGCCCTAAAATTAGCTAAAAAGAAATATACAATATTAATTAAAACTGAAAAAGATAATAAAAAAATATATAAAAAATTAGGAGATTTTCTTTTAAGAAAAGGGTATACTTTTGAAGAAACTAAACAAATATTAAATAAAGTAGTTGTAACTAAAGATTTTGAAGAATATTAAGAAGATAGAAATTTCTATCTTCTTAATATTGTATATAAGGGAAGACCATTTTCTGTAGGTATTGGAGGAGCACCTTGTATAAGAGGAGTCATATATTCTACAGCATCTGACGTAACAAAGTTTCCATCTTTATTTATCCAATTATTAGGGAAATATTTTATACGATTTGCTACTTTTGAAGCTTCTGCTAAAGTAGTTTCAATGCTATAAGGTAAGTTATTAATTCTTTTTATTGCAACCATATATCCACTTTTACCTTGTAGAGCATATTTTACAGCATCTCTTCCTACTCTATAGGCTTCTTCTATATCAGTTAATGATGAACAATGCATTGCTGCACGTTGACTGACTCCAAGTTCAAGAGTTTTAACTCTTGAACTTATACCATTTTGTATAATAAGTGATTTTAATATATTACATACACCACCTAATTGAGCATGGCCAAATTTATCATGAAATTTACTTATATTATTTATATTTATACTTAAAAATTCACCATTTTCATTTTTTAGTCCTTCTGAAGCTGCTATATAAACTTGATTTTGCTCTTTAAACTTTTCGTTTACTTCATCTAAAAATTTTTCTTCAATAAAAGGTGTTTCAGGAAGATAAATAAAATCTACTACTTCTTTACCGTCTATTTTAGCAAGAGCAGCACTTGCAGTAAGCCACCCTGTATCTCTTCCCATAGTTTCCACTATAAATATACCATTATTTGTATATACAGAAGAATCTAAATAACTTTCAAGTATACTTGTAGCTATAAACTTGCAGGCACTTCCAAATCCAGGACTATGATCTGTTTCCATCAAATCATTATCTATAGTTTTAGGTATTCCTAATACTAAAACATCTATATTATGAAGTTTTGTGTATTCAGAAAGAGTACGGACGGTATCCATAGAATCATTGCCGCCTATATAAAAAAAAGCTTTTATATTATGTTCTTTTAAAATGTTGAATAATTTTTCATATTCAGAATTATCTTCATTGTAATTTTTCATTTTATACCTACAGGAACCTAATGCTGAAGAAGGGGTGTATTTTAAATTTTTTAATTTACTATAAGGAATTTGAGATAAATTAATTAATTTATTCTGTAATATACCTTCAATTCCATTTATGCCAGCATAAACATTATCAAAAACTTTATTTTCTAAAGCTTCATCTAAAACTCCAATAAAAGAAGCATTTATAACTGCTGTAGGACCTCCAGATTGAGCGACTAAACAATTAGCCATAATTTTACCTCCTAATTTTAAGAAAATATATAGTAGTCATATAATAAAAATAAAATAATACCAAAGTAATAACAATATAATCTCCTTATTGATTGTAATATATTATATTTACTTATGCAATATAAAGTGCTGTGAATTAAAGTATTCAGAATTTACAATATAATTAAAAAAGATTTTAAATTATATTGTAAATTAATGATAAAAGCAAATATCTGATGGTAAATTTTAATTGATTAAACCAATTGATTAAACCATCAGATATTTGCTTTTAATAAGGGTGTATAATATAAGTGGGGAGGAATATATAAACAATAATCTATATAGTTTATTTTAGATAAATTCTTAAATAACTGCTATATATTAGTATTATATGAATAAAAATTAAAAAGTGTTACTTATAAATATTTTTATAAATTTTCAATAGGTAGAATGTTAATAAATAGTAAAAAATTAAAAAAACTCTTCAAATTTGATATTGTTTACATTATAATGGAATAAAAGTTTAACTATTTTGGGGGTAGATTATATGTCAGCATGTTATTTTTTAAGCAGTGGGGAGAATGAAGTTGAATGCTTTAATGACTGCGTATTTTATAATTGGGAAGAAAATGAAGGTATATGTCCATTTAAAACTTTAACAAAAAATAAAGTTACTAAACTTAAAGAGTTATATGAATATGACTTTTTTGGTGAACATGGACTAAATATAAAAGAAATAGATGATTATTATATGGAAGAAAGAGAATATATTTAAAATTTATATCATTAAAAATATGTATATTTAAAAATATTAATAATTAAGTGAATATTTATTAATATTTGTGCCAAAATATCAATAATATTATTTAACAATATTATGTATTTAGGAGGAAAAATGGAAAAAACACTTGTGCTTATTAAACCTGATGGGGTTAAAAGAAAGCTTATTGGCGAAATAATAAGTTTTTATGAGAGAAAAAATTTAAATATTATAGCGTTAAAAATGATAAAAGCAAACAGAGAAATTGCAGAAAAACATTATGAAGAGCATAAAGAAAGACCATATTTCAATGATTTAATAAATTATATAACAGAAGAAAAATTATGTGCTATTGTAATTGAAGGTGATAACGTAATAGAAATTGTTAGAAAAATAAATGGGAATAAAGATCCTTTAAATGTAGATATGGGAAGCATAAGAGGCAGGTTTTCGTCTGATAAAACTAGAAATCTTGTGCATGCTTCTGATAATTTAAAAAACGCAGATAGAGAAATAAAAATATGGTTTCCTGAATTAAAATAAAGATGGCTTCTGCCATCTTTATTTTAATAAGTTTATGGGTATTAAATTTAAGTTATATATTATTTATTCTTCATATTCATCTGTATATTGGTGTAGCAAGCTTTGTTTTAATTTCCAAAGGTTTGTAGATAAATCAACATAATAACTATGTGGATTTTCAATTCTTAAAACTTCCGACCAAAGCTTTTCTGTTTCTTGTTTAGCATATTCTTTTATTTCCATTACGCTAGGACTTTCATATATAGGAACGCCTTTATCAAAAATTTTTACAAGCAACTCTTTTACATAGTAATTTTTAACTTTTTTCCTTTTCCATGTATAAACAGGGTCAAATATTTCAAGAGGTTTACTTTCATCTATAATTTCATCGTGAAGAGTTATTAAATCTGCTATAGCCTTATTAGTATTTTTTTCAAATATTCGATATATTTTTTTAAATCCTGGGTTTGTTATTTTTTCTTCATTTTCACTTATTTTTATTTTAGGTATTATTTTCCCATCTTCTTCTATTGCAGAAAGTTTATAAACTCCTCCAAATACAGGTTCTGACTTAGCTGTAATAAGCCTTTCACCAACACCAAAAGCATCTACTTTAGCGCCTTGAGTTAATACGTCTCTTATTATAAATTCATCAAGAGAATTAGAAATAATTATTTGGCAATCTTCATACCCTGCATTATCGAGTATTTCTCTACATTTTTTAGTTAAATATGTTATATCTCCACTGTCTATTCTAACTCCTTTTGGTCTGAATCCTAGAGGCTTTAATACTTCATCAAATACTTTTATAGCATTTTTAAGACCTGATTTTAATACATTGTAAGTATCTATAAGAAGAGTACAATTATCAGGATAAGTTTTTGCCCAAGCAACAAATGCATCATATTCTGTAGGGAAAAGTTGAACCCAGCTATGAGCCATAGTACCAGATGCAGGAATTCCGAACATTTCTTCAGCTATAGTGCAGGCAGAAGAAGAACATCCTCCAATTATAGAAGCACGAGCCCCATATATAGCACCATCATAACCTTGAGCACGTCTAGAACCAAATTCCATAACAGGTCGTCCTTGCGCAGCTTTACATATTCTATTAGCTTTTGTTGCTATAAGAGTCTGATGATTTATAGTTAAAAGAATCATTGTTTCTACAAATTGAGCTTCAATAACAGGACCTCTTACAATAACTAATGGTTCATTTGGAAAAACAGGATTTCCTTCTGGCACTGCCCAAACATCACAACTAAATTTAAAATCTTTTAAATAGTCAAGAAATTTTTCTGAAAAAATATTTTTACTTTTTAAATAATCTATATCATCTTTAGTAAATTTTAAATTGGATAAATATTCTATAAGCTGTTGAACTCCAGCCATTATACAGTATCCACCACCATCGGGGACTTTCCTAAAAAACATATCAAAGTAGGCAATTTTATTTCCTACATTATTATCAAGGTATCCGTTTGCCATTGTTAATTCATAAAAATCAACAAGCATAGTTAGATTTCTTTCGTTTCTTATGTTAAAATTTTTTATATATTCCATGATATTCTCTCCTATAAGTAATTTATATATAGATATATTTATTTTAATCCTCTAAAGTAATTATTACAATAGATTTTTAAAATATACAATTCAAAAAATGAGTAAAGTTTATTTTTGTGTCAACAATTTAAAATATAAAATAAATAAGGTGATTTTTTATTATGGATTTAGAATTAAAAAGTAAATATTTTACTATTAGAGATCAAATAATAGAAAAAGAATTTAAACATTTAGATAAAGAACAAAGAGAAGCAGTACTAAGCAATAATAGAAATACTTTAGTTTTAGCCTGTCCTGGTTCAGGTAAAACTACTGTTTTAATTAATAAAGTGTTTTATTTAGTAAAATATGGTAATATATATAAAAGTAAATACTTTCCAGAAAATATAAATGTAAAAGATATAAAACTTCTAGAAAAATATTTAAATGGAGATTTAATTAGTGATATAGAAAAAAAACGTATTAAACATATTTTGTGTCAAAAAAGAGTAAATCCCCAAAACATAATAGTAATAACTTTTACTAAAGCTGCGGCAATTAATATGAAAAAAAGATTTATAAAGCTTTATAAAGGCAAATCTATACCTTTTTTTGGAACATTTCATGGATTGTTTTATAAAATTTTAATAAAATATTATGGTAAAGTAAATATAATAGAAAATTCAGAGAGTTATAAATTAATATCTAAATTATTAATAAAATATTTAGGAGAAACTAGTGAAGAAAAAGTTGCGGAAATTAAAAATTACATTTCTTTGATTAAAAGCAATCTTTTAACTATAGATAGTTTTAATATAAATATAAAAACAGAAGTATTTACTGAGATTTATAAGTTTTATGAAAAATATAAAAAAGAAAAAAATTTATTAGATTTTGATGATATTCAGATTAAATGCAGAGAATTGTTTTTAAAAGAACGTAATATTTTAGAATTTTATAGAAAAAGTATTAAATATATGCTTATAGATGAATTTCAAGATTGTGATAATATTCAAATTGAACTTATAAAATTGTTAAATAAATATAATTCTATCTTTGGTGTTGGTGATGAGGATCAAAGCATATATTCATTTAGAGGATCAAAACCAGAATATATGGTTGATTTTGATAAAAATTTTTATAATGGGAGAAAAATTTTTCTTTCAACTAATTATAGAAGTGCTGAAAATATAGTAAATGTATCAAAAAATTTAATAAAAAATAATGTTATAAGAAATGATAAAAATATGATACCATGGAAAAAAGAAAAAAAGATTGTAGATATATTAAATTATCAGGATGAAAATTCTCAAAGCTCAGATATAGCATTACAAATTTTAAAATTTAAAAATTTAAGTAATTATAAATATAAAGATTTTGCTATACTATATAGGACAAATATAGAAAGTAGAAGTTTAATAGATGCTTTTATAAGAAAGAAAATACCATTTAGATTATTAGATAAAAAATATAATTTTTTTGAACATTTTATATGTAAAGATTTGATTTCATATCTTAAATTGAGTATTTTTGGTGATGATGTAGAAAGTTTTATAAGAATTATAAATAAACCTTTTAGATATGTAAGTAAAAGTAATCTAGATAGCATTAAAATGACTTATTTGAAAGAAGATTGTTTTGAATTTATAAAAAATATTAAAGACATTCCTATTTTTCAAATTAAAAATATAGATAAATTAAAAAAAGATATATATAGTTTAAATAGAATGACTTTGCAAAGTGCAATAAGTTTTATAATAAGTGATTTGGGTTACTATGATTATATAAAAGATTACAGTTTAAAATTTAAAATAAATATATTAGAACTTGAAGAAATTTTAGATGAATTTAAAAAATCTGCAGAAGGGTTTACCAATATAAAAGATTTTTTAGAGCATATTGAAAATGTTGATAGAGAAGTAAATAAAAGTATGAATACAGATGATAATGAAGATTATGTAATTTTAAGTACTATACATGGTGTTAAAGGTATGGAATTTAAAAATGTTTTTATAATAGATTGTATAGAAGAAGTTTTCCCGCATAAAAATGCTATTTCTTCTAATATAATAGAAGAAGAAAGAAGAATTATGTATGTAGCTATGACACGAGCTATAGATAATCTTTTTATATGTGTCCCACGAAAAATAAGAGGAAAGTCTAAAGAACCTTCAAGATTTATAAAAGAGTGTAATATAAATACTTTTGAACATTTGCATGAAATATATGATGTAGGAGATAAGGTTTATCATAATAGCTTTGGAAAGGCAAAAATTAAGTCTATAGATAAAAATATTATAGAGCTTGAATTTGAAAATAATGTTCAGAGAAAATTCGACATAATAGTGCTTCATAATAAAGGTATAATAAAAAAATGTAGATAAAAGATAAATATTGGTATATAATTTTATTAAAGTTATTCTATGCTCATGTTCTTTGAATATGGGCTTTTAAATTATTAATATTTAAGAGGGAAGAATTATGGAATTTACAAATATAAATTCTAAAGATATAATATTTGCTTTAGATATAGGAACTCGTTCTATAATAGGAACTGTAGGTATAGCAAAAGATAAAAAATTTTATGTTATTCATGAAAGTTATATAGAACATAAAGAAAGAGCTATGATGGATGGACAGATACATGATATTAATATAGTTGCAGAAGAAGTAAAATATATAAAATCTGATTTAGAAAATAAACTTGGTTTTACTTTGACTGATGTAGCAATTGCTGCAGCAGGAAGATTTTTAAAAACAACTACAGCAAGAGGCAATATAAAGCTTAGTTATGAAAGAGAAATAGATAAAGATATAATAAGAAGCTTAGAACTTACAGCGGTTAAAAATGCAGAAAATGAAATAAATAAGCTGACTGAAGGTAAACTTTATTGTGTAGGTTATAGCGTTAAGAATTATTATTTAAATGATTACGTTATTACTAATTTATTATCACATAAAGGAGAAAATATAAGTGTAGAAGTTATAGCTACTTTTCTTCCACGTTCTGTTATAGAAAGTTTATATTCTGTTATGGAAAAGGCATCACTTAATGTTATAAATTTGACTTTAGAACCAATAGCAGCAATAGAAGCTGCTATACCTCAAAGCATCAGACTTTTAAATTTAGCTTTAGTAGATATTGGCGCAGGAACATCAGATATAGCTATAAGCAGTAAAAATACTATAAGTGCGTATGGAATGGTATCTACTGCAGGAGATGAAATTACAGAAATTATTGCACAAAATATTCTTGTTGATTTTAATACTGCTGAGAAAATTAAAAAAGAATGTTACACAAAAGATACAATTACATATAAAGATGTACTTGGATTAAATAACGAAATTAAAAGTAATGAAGTGATAAATATAATAAAACCAGCAGTTAGAAAAATGTGTGAAGAAATAGGGCAAAAAATAATAGAGTTAAATGGAGGTAAAGCTCCTAATGCTGTATTTTTAGTAGGAGGAGGGGCTCATACACCAACTCTTATAGAGACATTAGCAGAAATACTTAATTTACCTCCTCAAAGAATAGCAATAAAAGGAAGAGAAGCAGTTACACAATGTGTATGTAAAGATAACAGTTTAGGGAGTATAGGAGTAACTGTTCTTGGTATAGCACTTACTGCTATGATGAAAGCTGGAAATAATTTTATTGATGTTTTATTAAATGGAAATACAATAAGCTTATTTAACACTCATAAAAATAATGTAAGTGATGCTTTAATACAAGCTGGGATAAACCCTAAAGTTTTAATAGGTAAGAATGGGAAAAATGTCAGATTTAATTTAAATGGAGTAAGCAGAATTGCTTTTGGTACTTTAGGGACTAATGCTGTAATAAAAGTAAATGGCAAAATATGCAGTATAGATACAGAAATACAAGAAGGAGATAATATAGAAATTATTTTTGCAAAAAATGGCATAGATGCTTCGCCTAAAGTTTTAGATTTTATAAATAGCTATAATACAATAAGCTTTTATATGAATGATAAATTAACTTATATAGAGCCATTAATCTATATAAATGGTAAAAAAGTAAATTTTGATGCTAGAATCAATGATAAAGATGAAGTAAAAATAATTTTCCCAAAAACAATAAAAGAATATAAAGATGAAATAGAAAATGAAAAAGAATGTATTTACTATTTAAACGGAAAAGAAATTGAAGAAAGCTATGTTATAAAAGAAGGAGATAGAATTTATAAAAAAATAATAACATTTGAAAATGAAATTAAAAATGAATTTGAGCATGATTATGAAAAAAAATTAGAATATGCTAAAAAGGATATTAACAATGATTATTATAACAATGAAAATGTAACTAATAATACTATATATGTGTTAGTAAATGGAGAAAAGACATATTTAAAAGGTAAAGAAAAATATATATTTATAGATATATTTGATTTTATAGATTTTGATCTTACTGTGCCAAAAGGAAACTTAGTACTTCTTTTAAATGGTAAAAAAGCAGGTTATTATGATACACTTTCGCAAGGGGATGAAATCAATATATATTGGGAATAAAAAAGGAGAGTTATTATGGATTTTTTAAAAGAAGCATTAAATATTAAAGAAGACTTAGTTATTTTAAGAAGAGACTTTCATTCCAATCCAGAACTTGGTTTTGAAGAATATGAAACTTCTAAAAAGATAAAATCTTTTTTAAAAAATGAAGGAATAGAGTATAAAGAGGTTGCAGGAACAGGAATTTGTGCTATTATAAGAGGCAATGGTGATAAAACCATAGGGCTTAGGGCAGATATAGACGCTCTTCCACTTGAAGATAATAAAAATTGTGAATATTCATCTAAAATTAAAGGAAAGATGCATGCTTGTGGTCATGACGCACATACTACTATACTCCTTGGTGCAGCAAAAATTTTAAACAGTATTAAAAATGAACTTAAGGGCAATATAAAGCTATTTTTTGAGCCAGCAGAAGAAACTGTAGGTGGAGCTAAATTCATGATTAAAGAAGGTGTACTAGAAAATCCTCATGTAGATTGTATTGTAGGCCTACATGTAGATGAAGGAATAAATTGTGGCAAAATAGGAATAAAGAGAGGAGTAGTAAATGCAGCTTCTAATCCTTTTACTATAACTATAAAAGGTAAAGGAGGACATGGAGCTCATCCAGATAGTACCATTGATCCTATAGTAATTGCAAGCCAAGTAATACTTGGTATTCAAACAATAGTAAGTAGAGAAATTCCTCCTACTGACCCAATAGTAATAACTGTTGGAAGTATACATGGTGGTACTGCTCAAAATATAATACCTGAAGAAGTAAAAATCTCAGGAATTATAAGGACTATGAAAAGTGAGCATAGAAATTATGTAAAAAAAAGATTTAAAGAAGTTGTTGAAGGTATAGTTCATTCTATGAGAGGAGACTGTATAATAGATATAGAAGAGAGTTATCCATGTCTTTATAATAATGATGATATATTAAATTTGCTAGAAAATAGTGCAGAAAGTATAATAGGAAAAGAAAATATTAAAAAACTTGAATCTCCAAGTATGGGTGTAGAAAGTTTTGCTTATTTTTCAATGGAAAGACCATCAGCTTTTTATTTTCTTGGAGTTAGAAATGAAGAAAAGGGAATAATTAATCCTGCACATGGTAGTTTTTTTGACATAGATGAAAATGCTATACCTATAGGCGTTGCAATTCAATGCAAGATAGCATATGATTATCTGTCCTAATATTATTTTAAAATTTTAGGTTATAATATATATAATGATTAATCACAATAATCTGTAAATTAATTTCTACTATAGAATTTATAGTTTATAGTGTTTGTAAATTTCTATTACATCATATAGTGGTCAATACTTAATGAAAAGACTTTTTGTGAGATAATCATATAATTAGCTGCAAATTTATAATAGGAGTGAAGAACATGAGAGTTGAAATAGGAACAAATGAAGCAGGGCAGAGACTAGATAAATTCGTAAGAAAATGGCTTAAAGATGTACCTTTAACTGCTATATATAAAGGAATTCGTACTGGTCAGATAAAGGTTAATGGGAAAAAGAGTAAGGAAAGATATTTTCTTTTGGAAGGAGATATAGTTGAAACTTTTGATATACAAACTTCAGCTAAAAAGGAAAAATTTCAAAGAATAGATAACGCTCATTTAAAGATAACTTATGAAGATGAAAACATGGTAATAGTTGAAAAATGGCCAGGAGTACTTGTACATTCTGATAAAAAAGATGGAGAACCTACTCTTACAGATTATGTATTATCTTATCTTTTTGATAAGGGAGATTATCTTCCTGAAAAAGAGGTTACTTTTACGCCAGCTCCATGTAACAGATTGGATAGAAACACTTCTGGTGTGGTTATATTTGGTAAAAATTATGAAAGTTTAAAGCTTTTAAATGAGATGATAAGAGAAAGAAATATAACCAAATATTATATAGCTCTTGTAAAAGGAAAGATAAATGATGGAACATACGAAGCGTATATTTCAAAAAACGAAGATGAAAACATCTCTAAAATATTTGATAAAAAAATGCCTAACACAAAAAAAATAGCTATGAAAGTTAAAACTGAGCAAAGTTGTGGGACTTTTTCTTTGCTAGAATTAGATTTAATTACAGGAAGAAGTCATCAGCTTAGAGCTCATTTATCCCATTTAGGAAATCCAATAGTTGGAGATATGAAATATGGAGACAAAAAGCTTAATAGTTTTTTTGTAAATAAATATGGGTTAAATTATCAATTTTTATATGCATATAAACTTATTTTTAAAAATTGCCCTGAAAAATTAAGTTATATGGAAAACAAAACTATAGGTGAAAGTTTGCCTCCTATATTAAAGAAGATAAAAAACGATGTGTTTAAATTTTAAAAAATAAGGAGAAATATATGAAAGCGCAGTCAACAACAAAAGGTTTTGCAATGTTATCAGCGGCAGGCATGATGGTTAAAATTTTATCTTTGCTGTATGTTCCTTTTTTGCTTGGCTTAATAGGGGAAGATGGTTATGGAGTATATTATGCTACTTATAATGTATTTGCATTTATATACATATTGACTAATAGTGGATTATCTTCTGCCATATCAAAATTAGTATCAGAACTTGTAGCTTTAAAAAATTATAAAGATGCAATAAAGTCTTTTAAAATGGCAAGAGCCATGATGATTTTAATAGGACTTATTATGTCTATATTTATGGTTATTTCAGCTAAAGCTCTAGCTAACATAACAAATTATCCTAAAGCGTATTTAGCTATTGCTTCATTATCTCCTGCTGCACTATTAACTTCTATAGCTTCTGCTTATAGAGGTTATTTTCAAGGAAGAGGTGATATGAAGCCTACTGCAGTATCACAAATATTAGAGCAGGTTGCAAATATTATTTTTTCGTTGTTTTTTGCTGCCCGTTGGAGAAAATATGGGGTTGAAGCAGCATGTGCTGGTGCAACAGTAGGAACAACAGTAGGAGCTTTTGTTTCTGTTTTATATTTAATTAAATTTTATAAAAAACATAAAAAGTTTAAATTACCTAAAGATTATAACGATAAAGATATTATGCGTCATTCTAATAAGTCTTTATTTAAAAGAATATTATATTATTCTTTACCGTTAACTGTAAGTCAAGGCTCTCAAAATGCTGGTAATTTGATAGATGCTTCAAATACAAAAGGCAGACTTTTAGCAGCAGGATTTAGCGATACTGAAGGTAATGTAAAATATGGTTATTTAGGGAAATATCAAACATTAATTAATGTTCCGATAACAATAATATCAGCTCTGTGTTCGGCTGTACTGCCTCTTATTTCAGGAGCTGCTGCTTTAAATGATAGAAAAGAAGTAAAAAGAGGAGTGGATTATGCTTTTAAAACTACTTTTTTAATTGCTATACCTTCAGCAGTAGGACTAGCAGTTTTAAGTACAGCAATTTTTAAAACTATTTATCCCGCATTTTCATCTGGGGCTTACTTATTAAAATATGGCTCTATAGTTTTGGTACTTATGGCAATAGTTCAAATACAGGCTACAATTCTTCAAAGCATAGGCAAGCTTTATTTATCTACATTATATATCATAATAGGTATAGTTCTTAAAATTATTATAAATTTTATTTTAGTTGCTAAACCTAATATAAATATATTAGGAGCAGTATTTGGAAGTATGGCAGGTTTTTTGGTACCTATGTTATTGAATAACAGGCTTATAAAAAGAAATTTGAAAATAAGATATAACTTAATTTCCTTAGCTTCAAAACCATTAATAGCTTCAGCTTTCATGGGAGTTATAGTTTTTATTGTACAATTAAATTTAGAAAATATATTAAGTCATATATTTAAAGGATATATAACTCGTATAGTTCCAACAGGTGTTGCTATACTTATAGGTGCATTTACTTATATATATGCTTTAATATTAATAGGTGGAATAAGCAAAAAAGAAATAGAAATTATTCCAGAAAAATTAAAAAAGTTTATACCCAAAATTTTGTTAGATAGAATAAAGTAAAAGGAAAGCACTAAATAAGGCTTTCCTTTTTGCTTATTACAGAAATAGAACATAAAAAAGAAGCAAAAGTAAAAAATATTATAAATAAATTTTTAAGCGTAAATAATTTATTTGGAATTAAATTATTAGCAATATTTATAATAAAATATATAAGTATACTAAATAAAATATATATAAATATTTCACTAAAAGAAAAATTTATATAGCAATATTTTTTTATTTCATAAATATTTATTAAAAATGTTGTAGTTGAAGTTATAATAAGAGTTATTCCAAAACCAAATATGTTTATGCTAGGTATACCTGTAAATATGTATAAAAGAATAACTTCTTCTACTGATACTAATAAAGAATTTCTAAGGAGTATTCCCTGCCTTCCTAATCCATTTAATATACCATAAGTAGTAGAGGAAACATAGGTTAGCGGAGCTGCTATGGCAGCAAATTTTATATAAGATCCAAGATCATCTCTACCAAAGAATAGTTTACCAAGAGAATTTGGTATACTTATGCTAATAACTAGAGTAGCTAAACCTAGCAAAAAAGATATTCTCAATACTTGAATTATTCTGTTTTCCATTGATAAATAATCTTTTTTATCTAATGCTTGCGATAAATCAGGTATAAGAACAGTTGATATTGAACCTATTATTATCATAGGGAAAGTTATTATAGACATAGCCATACTAGAAAATTTACCTATAAGTGACAATGCTTCACTGTATTTAATTCCTGTACTTATAAGACGTCTAGGTACAATTAATGTTGAAACTGTATTTAAAGTTGTAGATAAAAAACCATTTACACATAATGGTAAAGACACTACTAAAATATCAAACATAAGTTGAGATTTTCTTTCTTTTTTAAATTTACTATAAACCATATTTTTTTTATGAAATCTATAAAATATAAAAAGTGAAACAAAACTTATAAATTCTCCAACACAAAGTGCTATATAGGCAATAGTAACAGTAGTTGTAACATCAGGATTAGAAAACATAGATATAACGCTTATTATTATACCTATCCTTATGCTTTTTTCTAATATATCTATGAAAGCAGGTATTTTAACTTTAGATATTCCATAAAAATAACCTTTTAATATTGAAGATAGAGCAACAAAAATTAGTGCGGGTGCAACAGCTTTTAAAGGATATAAAGTTCTAGAATCATGTATTATGTTAGAACTTATAAATGGTGTAAAAACAAAAAATATAATTGATATTGATATAGATAAAATTAAATCAAAAATTAAAGCAGTTTCTATAGATTTATTTAAATTTCTAAAGTCACATTTATTAAAATATACGGCAGCAACTTTTGATATTGCTGTTACCATACCTCCGCATATTAAACATATAAAAAGATTGTATATAGGCATAACAAGTCCATATAATCCCATGCCTTCAGGTCCAAGTTCTTTTGATAATATTATAGAAAATATAAAACCTAATATACCTGTTGTTAAATTGGAAATTGTAAGTACTAGTGTTTCTTTAAAAAAACTATCTTTTTTCATATATAAAAACTCCACATAATTGGTGTAACATTAATAATTATGTAAAATTTTTTAATTATATTCTACTATTTTAATTTTTAGGATATACATATACTTAAAACTTTGTAAATATATATAAATATATATTATGTATTTTTGTGGAGGATTTATGAAAAAATTTTTTAGGGGTATATCTATATTAGGAATTTTTTTTATAATGTTTTTTATTTTTAAAAATTTTTATAAAACTTATAATATTGAAATCCAAGATAAAAATTTAGCGTACAATTTAAAATATAAAGGTATAATAAATGCAAATGATTTTACATTTGATGAAAATGGTAATTTTTATATAGCATATATGGATAGAATTCAGTACATAGATAAAAATGGCAAAAGTTATGATTTAATAAAAGACAAGTCTTTAAATATAAATTCCATAGAATATAACAATAAAAAATTATACTTTTTTTCTAAAGATAAAGTTTTTTGCTATGATTTAGATAAAAAAGAAAAAAAGATTTTAGTAGATAATTTACCCAATTACGGAGACTACAAAGATAGTATTATAAAAATAAATGGGAATGAAATATTCGTATCTATAGGAGCTGCAACTAATTCTGGGGTTGTAGGAACTGATAATGTGTGGATTAAAGAAAATCCTTTTTATTGTGATATATCTCCTAAAGATATAACTATAAAGGGAAGAAGTTTTGGAAATGAAAAGACTGGAGCTTTTGTGCCATATAAAACAAAAAATCAAACAGGGCAGATAATTTCAGGTCATTTTCCGGGTAACGCATCTATTATACACTATGATTTAAACAATGGATATGGAGAAACATTTGCTTGGGGTATAAGAAATGTAACTGGTATGGATTTTAATAGTGAAGGTAAACTTATAGCAGCTGTAGGAGGGATGGAAGATAGAGGATTAAGACCTGTAAAAGGAGACGTTGATTATATATATGAAATAAAAAAAGGTTTATGGTATGGATGGCCTGATTATAGTGGAGGAGATCCTTTAACATCACCACGATTTAAAGGAAAAAACAATACAAAAATAAATTTTATATTAGATAATCATCCTAATACAAATCCACCAGCTCCAATTTATCAGCATAAACAACTAAGTTCAATTAAATGTTTAACTATAGATTCCAAAGGATTGATTGGAGAAAAAGATAGTATATATTTTTATGATAAAACAGATAATATAATATATAAATTTTTAAAATCAGGTAATTTACAACCTATAGTAAATTTTAAAACTAATTCAAATATATCAAGTTTGAAAATATTTAATAATAATATATTAGCACTTGATAAAAATCAAGGAGTGCTTTATGAAATATATTTAAACAATATAAATAAAAACTTTATTAAACTTAATAAAAATGTTATTTATTATCTTTTAACAGTAATAACTATAACTATTTTTATATTAATATGGAAATTTATAAAAATAAGTAAAAAGAAACAATAGTTTTATTAAAGCTTTATACAAAGGAAGGAATGCATTTTTATATGAAATATACTTTAGAAAAAACTTATGGAACAGCATTAAAAAGTATGATGAATGTAGTTAATCCTATAAAGAAAAAAGTATTAAAAACATATTGTACTATACATAAATTTATTAATATACAGGCTATAGAAATTTTAAAAAATGAGGGATATTTAGAAGAATATAATTTTTTTAAAGAAAATATAAAATATTTAAATGAAGGTGTAACTTGGGCAGATCAAGATTTTAAAAGTTCTAATCATTTTTATCATTTTAGCAAAGGTAAAGGACTTTATGGATTTTCCAATGCATTAATTGAATTTAGAAAATATTATAATAAATCTCTTTTTTATATTGAATCTCATCAATTAGATAAAGCAATGTTTTTCCTTGGTGCTGCATGTCATTTAATACAGGATATGACAGTACCTCATCATGTTAATAATAAGCTTTTAAATAATCATAGAAGTTTTGAAATATGGGTTATTAAAAGATTTATGTCAGACTATTCTTTTTTTGTAGATAAAGGAATTTTAAGATATAAAAATTTAGATGATTATATAAAATCTAATGCCTTTATAGCAAACAATATATATTTAAAATATATGAATATTACTAACAAAGAAGAAAGATATAAAAAGATAGCAGAAGTTATAATAAAAGAAGCACAAAATAGTACAGCTGGATTTTTATTAGATTATTATAATATCATAAAAAATAAAAAATAATTCTTCCATTATTTGGAGGAATTATTTTTTATTTGTAGAATAATTCATATTATATGAAAAAAGGTGGGAGAGTGTATGAAATTAGATTTTAATAGTAGTAATAAAAAAAATTTATTTATAAATATGCAACAGGAAGTATTTACAGGAAATGTGCTTGATATAGGAATAGATAATTATGGAATAATATATAATCTTTATAAAAAATATAATGACGAGGCTTCCATAGAATATATACACGGTAAAGAAGAAAAAGATTTTATTGAAAAAAACAGTTACGATAGCTGTATAATGTTATTTTCTTTAAGCCAAATATGGTTTAATAAAAATAGTTTTATAAAAGATGTAAGTGAATATTTAAAAGAAAATGGAACTTTATATATATGGGATATAGATAAGGGATACTCTAAAATTTTTAATGCTAAAATAAAAGTACTTGTTTCAGACAAAATAATAAAAGAGATTAATATTTCAGATTTTAATATTTTTAAAGATAATTCCAAAGAAACTGTTATAAAAGTATTAGAAAAATATTTTAAAATAATTGATTTAAAGACTTCTGATAATATATACTATATAAGATGTCAAAAAAAGAATAATAAAAAAACATCAATAGATATAGAGAAGGGAAGCAAAGAAAATGAAGATAGCTCTTATAGGAATAAATTCAAAGTTTATTCACATAAATTTAGCAATAAGATATTTAAAGGCATATACAAATGATTTAGATTATGACTGTAAAATTATGGAGTTTTCTATAAATGATAGATTAGAGAGAATACTTAGAGAAATTTTAGATGAAAAGCCTGATATAGCGGCTTTTTCTTGTTATATATGGAATTTAGAGTATGTATTAAAAATTGCAGACCTTATAAAATTAATTGATAAAAATATTAAAATTTTATATGGGGGACCTGAAGTATCTTATGAGAGTAAAAGTTTTTTAGAAAATAATCCAGGAGATTATTTAATAGAAGGTGAAGGAGAAGAAACTTTTAGAGAATTTGTATATAATATTATAAATAAAAAAGAAATTTTTAATATTAAAGGATTGTATACAAAATATGGGAACAATGTTATATATGGCGGGAAAAGAAATCTTATGGATATAAATAAACTTATATTTCCTTATGATGATGATATGGATTTAAATAACAAAATAGTTTATTATGAATCATCAAGAGGATGTCCTTTTAATTGTAAATATTGTCTTTCATCAACTATTCGTGGGGTAAGATTTTTAAATATAGAAAGAGTAAAAAAAGAACTTAAATTTTTCATTGATAAAAAGGTGAAACTTGTAAAATTTGTAGATAGGACTTTTAATTGCAGCAGAGAATTTTCTATGGAAATTTGGAATTATTTGATAAATTTAGATACAAACACTACTTTTCATTTTGAAATTTCTGCAGATATTTTAAATGATAAGCAGATAAATTTGTTAAAAAAAGCACCTAAAGGAAGATTTCAATTTGAAATAGGAGTTCAAACAACAAATGATAATGTATTAAAGAATATTAATAGATATGTTAAATTTGAAAAAATAAAAAATCAAGTTTTAGAAATAAAAAAAATTGGAAGTATAAAGCAGCATTTAGATTTAATAGCTGGTCTTCCAGGAGAGAATTTTGAATCCTTTAAAAAATCTTTTAATGATTTATACAGTATATATCCAGATGAAATACAGCTTGGTTTTTTGAAAGTATTAAAGGGATCCTTAATGAAAGAAGAAGCAGAAATGTGGGGAATAACATATTCACCATATCCTCCTTATGAAGTGCTTAAAACTAGAGATATAAGTTATGATGAAATTCAGATTTTAAAAAGAACTGAAGAAATAGTTGATAAATATTTTAATTCTCAAAAATTTAAAAGTATTATTAATTATTTTATACCTAAATTTAAAACTCCTTTTGATTTTTATTCAAATTTGGGCGAATTTTTCAATAACAAAGGATATTTTAAAAGAAATTTATCTTCAGTAGATTATTACAAAGTTTTTTTAGAATTTAATAGTGAAGTTCTTAAAGAAGATAATGAAGTTTTAAAAGAAATTATTAAATTTGAATATTTAAAGTATAATAGGAAAAAATGGATTCCTGAATTTTTAACAAGATATTTTAATAAAAAATTAGAAAAAAAATTAAAAATAGAACAAAAAAACAATACTATTAAAATACCATTTTATAATTATCATTTGGAAATTTTTCATATAGATATATTTAAATTTTTATATGATAATAAATTAATTAAAGGAAATTATTATTTAATTTTTGATGAAGATAATCCTGATAACATATTAGATATTACAGAGTTAGTATATAATGAAAATTTACTATAAAAATATTTATTGAGAAATTAGGAGGTAAAAATGGCAGTTAGAAACATATTAAAATTTGGAGATAAAACATTAAAAAGAGTAAGCAAAAGAGTTGATAAAATAGATGAAGAAATAATAAGCATAATAAAAGATTTAAAAGATACTCTCTATAGTACTACAGGTATAGGGCTTGCAGCACCTCAAATTGGAATATTGAAAAGGATAATTTTTATAGATTTAAGAGAAGAAGGGGAACCTATTATACTTATAAATCCTGTTATAACATCTAAGATAGGAAGAGAAGAAAGCATAGAAGGATGTTTAAGCTATCCAGGATATGAAGGCAAAGTTATAAGACCTAAAAAGGTAAAAGTTACAGGATTAAATGCTGATGGAGAAAATGTAGAGTACTTTGCTGATGGACTTTTGGCAAAAGCTTTTTGCCATGAAATAGATCATTTAGATGGAATATTATATATTGACAGAGCAAAAAAAATATACAAAATAGAAGAATAACTAATTTTTACTTGTATTTCCGTAAAAATTAGTATTTACAAATGCTTTTATATGCCATATACTAGTGTATATACATTAGCATATGGAGGTTATAATATGAAAGATATAAAAAAATTAACTTATACAGCACTTTTAACAGCTTGGGCTATGATAATTCCTTTTGTTTTTGGGTTTATGACTGTGGTTATAGGTCCATTTACAGCAACAATTACATCGCATGTACCTATGTTTTTATCTATGTTTTTAGGGCCTCAAGCTGCAGTAATTACAGGACTTGGTTCCGCATTAGGTTTCTTTATGACAAAAGGACCTTTAGTAGGACTAAGGGCATTAATGCATTCATTTGTAGGATTAATGGGCGCGTTGCTTATACAAAAGAATGTTTCATTTCCCAAAGTAGTATTTTTTACAGCACCTGTACATGGAATTTTAGAAGCTATGGTAGTATTTGTATTTGTTGCATTAGGTGCAGAAGTTAAATATACTGGAAGCTTAGCTAATTTTTTAATAATTACAGTTTTAGTAGGTTCTATTCTTCATCATACGGTAGATGGACTTATATCATGGGCTCTTTCAAAATCTTTATCTAAAGCTAGCAATAATAAATTGATAAAAGAAAAAGCATAGTAAAAAATTAAAAACATCCCATATAGTTACTAATTTATGGGATGTTTTTATAATTACAAAAATAATCTACCAAATAAAATTTTAGAATAAAATATTATACTTGATTTAATGTTGAATGAACTTCTTTAAGATGTTCTCTTATAGATATATTTTGAGGACATTTTGTTTCACATAATCCACATTCTTGGCAGTTATTTGCTTTAGCTTCTTTAGATAGAGAATTGTTATAAGCAAATGAATAACCTTTTATATCATTATACATAGAAGATTCATTATAAAGAGCAAAATTTTTAGGAATATTTACTCCAAAAGGACATGGCATACAATAGTTGCAGCCAGTACAATCTACTTTAATAAGTTTATTGTACATGTTTTTAGCTTCATTAACTAAATTTAATTCATAAGAATTCATAGAGTTTGGGAGAGAATTTTCGGCAATATTTATATTTTCAATTACTTGCTCTATTTCTCCCATACCACTTAAAATAGCAGTTACTTCTTCATGGTTCCATATCCATCTAAGGGCCCAATCAGCAGGACTTCTTTTTATTGGAGCTTTATTCCAAATATCTTGAACCTCTTTAGGTGGATTTTTCGCAAGTTTACCTCCTTTTAAAGGTTCCATAATTATTACAGCCATACCCTTTGATGCTGCATATTTAAGACCTTCTGTGCCTGCTTGATAATTTGTATCCATATAATTATATTGAATTTGACAAAAATCCCAATCATAAGAATCTACAATTTCTTTAAATACAGGAAGTTCATCGTGAAAAGAAAAACCAGGATGTTTAATTTTACCACTAATTACAGCTTCTTCAAGGAATTTAAATACATTTAATTCTTTTAATTTTTCCCATCTTTCCTTTGAAAGAGCATGAAGAAGATACATATCTATATGATCGGTTTGAAGTTTCTCAAGCTGATTATCTAAATATTTATGGAAATCTTCATATTTTTCTACAAGCCAAACAGGACATTTAGTTGCAAGATTTACCTTATCTCTATAACCATCCTTTAGAGCTTTACCAACTATGATTTCACTATTACCCTTATGATAAGGGTAAGCAGTGTCTATGTAATTTACACCATTATCTATTGAATATCGTATAAGTCTAATTGCTTCTTTTTCATCAATATTGCCATCATCTCCGTTTAAATAAGGAAGTCTCATACAGCCAAATCCTAGTGAAGATACTTTAAAATCAAATTTACCAAATTTTCTATATTGCAATGCAAACATCTCCTTTAAATAAATATAGTGGATTATTCCACAAAAGTATTTTTATTAAGAATTATTAATTGGATATAAATAAATGTAAATTTTTAAATATTATACAAAGTGTATAGTTCAAGTTAATTTACATTTATTATGGTTTAAGCATATAATAAATTTATAATTATAGATATTCATGATAAAAACTATGTATAGTTTAGTAAAATAATAACAAGAGCATAGAATATTTTTATTCTTATAAGAAAGGACTATTATTTCATCAAACGGTTACATCAGATTTTGAATCCTTGGATATCTAATAAACAATTTATTTTATACAATTATTATATATTAAAATCCGTTTTATAAAAATATGTATATAAAAATTTTTCTATTTTTAACAATAATATCACCATAACTATGTTTAAACTTACTAAAACTACAACTTTATTTATATTGACAAATATTTGCATTAAATATAAAATTATATACTATGTGTAATACATTAAGGATGTGTGGATATTATGTCTATTGAAGAAAAAGAATTTCAGTTTGAAAAGAATAAATTTGATAATACAAAAAAATGGTTGGAAAGTGAAATAAAATTAATAGAAAATAATGATATTGAACTTCAAAATAAAATTGCAGCACTAAAAAAACAAGCAAAAGGAAAATATAATGAAGAGTTAGAAACAACTCAAAAGCTATATGAAATAACTCATAAAAATCTTAAAAATTATAATGAGGCAAAAAAGGATCCTTATTTTGCAAGAATTGATTTTAGAGAATATAGAAAAGAAAATGAAAGTTTCTATATTGGAAAATTTGGGCTTGGTGATAGTAAAACGGGAGAAGAGGTTGTAATAGATTGGAGAGCACCTATTGCAGATTTATATTATAGTGGTACTCAAGGGGAAGTTTATTATAAAGCTCCCGTAGGTATAATTAATGGAGAGTTAAAACTTAAAAGAAAATTTTTAATTAAAAATAGTTGTCTTATAGATGCTTATGATGAAGGAATAAATGAAATTATTTTAAACTCAGGAGGAGAAGAAGGAAAGGCATTAGTAGATGAATTTTTAAAAATAAACTTAGAAGAAAGTGTAAGCAGTAAATTAAAAGAAGTTGTAGCTACTATACAAAAGGAGCAAAATAATATAATAAGAGCAGATAAAAATACCGTTGTTATAGTTCAAGGATCTGCAGGCTCAGGTAAAACAACTATAGCATTACATAGATTAGCATATCTTCTTTATAAATATAAGGATAAGCTTTCAGGTAAAGAAATTTTAGTTATAGCTCCAAATAAGCTTTTTTTAGATTATATATCTGAGGTACTACCTAATTTAGGTGTAGAAAAAGTAAAACAAAAAACTTTTGAAGAGATAAGTTTAGAAATATTAAATTTCAAAGCTAAAATTTATACAAAAGATAAAAAATTATCTCAAGTTCTAGAAGAAAAGAAAGAAGAAAATATTAAATATATAACAAATAGCAGTAAGCTTAAAGGAACAATGTTTTTTAAAACTATGATGGACAGATATATAAGATATTTAGAGATAAAAGATATAAATGTAAAAGATATTACTGTAGAAGATTACATACTTTTTGAAAGTAGTGAAATAAAAAGATTGTACGAAAAAGATATGAAACACCTTCCAATAAACAAAAGAAAAGATGAAATTAAAAGATATTTTAATCTTAAAATTAATGATAAAATAAAAAGTATCTTAGATAAAATTGATTTTTCTTATGAATATATGATTGCAAGGATAAAAAAAACAATGGAAGAAAGCGATGAGAGAAGAAAAAAACTTATAGAGATATATGATGAAAGAGATTTTAGAAAAAAAGAAATTACTAAAAAAGCTAAAGAAAACTTTGAAAAATATTTTAACGATTGGAAGGAAATAGATACCGCTAAATTATATATAAATCTATTTAATAATAATCAAATATTAAATGAGGTAAGTGGAGGAAAAATTCCAGAAAAGCTTGTTAAATATATTATTGATGAATTTTATAATAATTTAGAAAAAGGAATTATAGATAGTGATGATCTAGCAGCTATGTTGTATTTAAAATTTAAAATAGAGGGGATACCGCCTAAATATAAATTTAAACATATAGTTGTAGATGAAGCTCAAGATTATAGTCCTTTTCAGTTATATATATTAAAAAATATGGTTTTAAATAATTCTTTAACTATTGTAGGAGATATAGGTCAGGGAATATATTATTATAAAGGAATTGATAATTGGGAAAAACTAATAGATGATGTTTTTGAAAAAGATGCGGTATATATCCCTTTAACTCAAAGTTATAGATCTACGGTGGAAATAATTGAATTTGCAAATAAAGTATTAGAAAAACAAGAAAATAATTTAAAACCTGCTATGCCTGTTTTAAGACATGGTAAAAAACCTGAAATTATAAAATTTCAACTAAAAAGTGAATTTGCAAATAAAGTTGATGATATAGTTAAAGAAGTAAAAGAAATAGGTAAAAATAGTATTGCTATTATAGGAAGAACTTATGAAGAATGCAAAGTTATAAAAGACATTTTAAAAAAATACAGCATATTTGATTGGAAACTTGTAAAAGATACAGATAAGACATTAAATTTAGATAAAATAATAATACCAGTATATATGGTTAAAGGATTGGAGTTTGATTGCAGTATTATATATAATTGTAATGATACTAATTATAAAGTAGAAAAATTAGATAAAAAACTTCTTTATGTAGCACTTACTAGAGCTTTACATATTCAGTATATATTTTTTAATGGAGAAAAATCAAAACTAATTGAATAATATTATTTATTTTAGTATATTAATTTAATTTCTAAAATAAATAATATATATTATAATTATTTTAGAAAAATATGTTATTAAGAATTGAATAGTTATATAATAATAAAATATAAATTTTTAATTATTATAAATTATATTATGAAAGTTAATTTATAGCTCATTACAGTTTAATCATATTATGTATTAATTAATAACAATTTAACAGAAGGAGTATAAAAATGAATAAAGACAATATATTAAAAAAATTAGAAGAGTATAATATTAATGATATTAATATTATTGATTACAAAGAAAAAGACGTTTTAGTAGTTAGCTTTTATTATGATTTTGATGATGATGTTATAAATGCGGCAAAATCTTATGCAAATGATGAAAGTGAAGATGAAGAAGAGGGAGATATATGGTATGAAGAATTTTTTATACCATACTTAAATGATTATGCTATAGATGAGGTTGGTCAATACATAGAAGAAATAATGGAAGAGCTTGATATAGAAGCTCAGTTTGTTTCATACGAAATAGAAAAAGAAAATTATGATTATAGCGAATTTTTGGCGGTATTTTTCCCTAAAAATAAAACTATAACAATTGAAGAAGTAATAGAAAATATAGAAATTTAAGTAGTGATAAAAATATTTACTTAAATTAAATATTGAAAAAAAATTATAATGTGATAAAATAAAATTACACTAATTCAATTCCTGAGATGTGCGTGGCGCTTATAAGGTTCAACCACAGTAATATTAAGGGATTTGCAACAATTTTATAGGATGTCATGCTTCCAAAATAGGAAGAAGACAGAATATAAATGAGCTTAACCCACCTGCGAGAGTGCGGGTATGAACTAATAAGCTGTACGGCATGTTGGGATATATTTAAAAGATAATAAAAAAACCGCAGGTTTTAAACTTGCGGTTTTTTTTACAATATAATTAAATTTTAAGCAGCATTTTTAAGTATAATAATTTTTTTTGCAAATTTCATATTCTACTAGAAGTTTATCTAATTGCTGACTGCATTTTACTACAGATTTATCTGTTAGATTGTTGCTGCTTATTAAACCATATAGGATAGATCTTAGATTATCTATTTTTTTAGATAATATTTGAATCTGTAGCTCCATATAAACAACCTCATTTCATTTATATTATGTCTATGTATTTATATTGTACCAGTTTTTTTAAATAACGGAATACTCTTTAAAAGTCAAATTAACTAAAAAAACTACATAAATCACTATCTTTTACCTAATTTATATAAACAAAATAAAATACATTTATTACCAATATATCTTAACATATTGATAAAAGCGACATGTAAATAACTGTAAATGACGAAAAAAGTCAGAAATTTTTTGGAATATTAAAAAGGTAGATATAATATAATATCTACCTTTTTAATAATTTCTCCATAAAAGTTTATTAGTAACATCATATAAAATATTTTTACTTTCACAATTAGGAAGAGAATTAATTTTATTAAAAGCTCTTAAAGTATATTTTTTAGCTAAATCTCTTGCCTTATCTATTCCACCTAATTCTTTAGTAATATTAATAATTTTTTGTATATCAGAATCAGTATACTTATCTTTTGAAAGAATAGGTTCTAATTTGTGCTTGTCTGTTTTAAAAGCATAAATTAAGGGAATGGTAAATACTCCTTCTTTAAGATCATTACCTAATGGTTTACCAACATACTTAGGATCTCCATTATAATCTAATATATCATCTATTATTTGAAAAGCCATTCCTATGTCATAACCTATTTTGGATAAAATTTTTACAAGCTCTCCACTACATCCGCTTTCATATGAACCAATATAAAAACTTAAGGAAAATAAAGCGGCAGTTTTTGCAGATATTCTTTTTAAATATTTTTTTATGCTTAAGTTTTGAGAATAACGAGAAGAAAATTGTTCTATTTCTCCAGTACATATATCAAAAATTACATTAGAAAGTAATTTCATATTATCTGTAGAGGCGTTAACTGATAATGACATAAAACATTTAGCAAATAGTATATCACCCATAAAAACAGCATAATCTTTACCATATTTTGATTGAATAGTTTCTCTACCCCTTCTTGTTCTTGCATCATCTATAATATCATCATGTACTAAAGTTGCCATATGAAGCATTTCTATTACAGCAGCTAAGTTACATATTTTATCTCTTTCATAATTTCCAAAACCAGAGGATATTAATAAAAAACCTGGTCTTAATAACTTACCACCAGAATTTATTAAATCAAGCAATGCTTCTTCAATAACTTTTTCTCGATTCTTTACATTTGATTTCATTATTTCTAGTACATATTCAAGATCTGCCTTAAGAGAGGGATATTTATCCCAAAATTTATTCATTTAATCACCCTTAAAAGATTTATTATTTTTTATAGTCGGATAAAAAGGTAGTTTTTTAATATATAACATTAAATATCTAGAAGTTATACCAACAAAAAAACCAGTTCCTATTCCAGCTACAGAAAGAATAGGAAGATATATAATTATATTAGTATTATGGATAACTAATGCAGCAATAATAATTTGACCTAAATTATGAAAAAAAGCTCCAGTTATACTTACACCTATAATACTTATATATTGTTTACCAATTTTTTTTATAAAATACATTGATAAAGTACTAAAAACTCCACCAGCAATACTATATAATAAACTAGACATTGAACCAGCAAAAAAAGTAGAAAGAATTATTCTTAATATCATTACTAAAAAAGCATCTTTGAGTGTAAAAAGATATAAACAGATAACAGTTATAATATTTGAAAGACCAAGTTTTGCACCAGGTGCTATAAATGGTATAGGCATCATTCCTTCAACTAAATATAAAATAAGAGCTTGAGCTACAAGTACAGATATAAATGTCATCTTATTTATTTTTTTCATGTAAACCTCCATTAAAAGGACAATTCATCAGCTTCTTCATTTTCTCCTTTAATTTGAACTACTAACTTGTGAGGCAAGCATACTAGCATACTACCAGGAGTACTTATAGCACCATCTTGTATACATATTTTATCTGGACAGTCTGAATCAATTATCCTAACTTTTCCATTTGAAATTTCTACAATATTTTTGCCTAAATCACTTTCTACTACAATTTTCTCATTTATATTATTATCTAGGGGAAGCCTCTTATAAAGCTTCCCCTTTAATTCAATTTCAACATATTTATTATTATAATTTTTATTAGAATTTATAAATGGAATTGCAGAGGAACCTAATGCTATAATTATTAATATTATTATAATTATTATATCTAATGGTTTAAGTTTCATAAAGATTCCCCGTTTCTTAATATTATTTACATATTTTCTAAATATAAATAAGTTTTTTTAGCAATGGAAGTTTTATTCCAAAGCTTTTTTAATTTTGGCATTATATAATAATCAAGACCTAAAACTCGGCCAGCACCACCCATTAGTGCAATGGAGCTAAAGAAATACCATAATATATCCCAGCCAGCCATAGCTGATAATATAAAATTTACAACCATGAATGCAGAAACTGCACTAGCAATAAATGTAAATAATCCAGCAAGTAATGCAAGTCCCATACCTATTTCTACAAATACAACAATTCTTTGGAACCAAATGGCAATTTCAGGAGTAGGTATTAAAAATTTCATTATTGCTTTATAGAAACCTGGCATTTTAGAGATTATAGGAGTAGGCCATGCTGCTGCTCCAGCTGTTGCAGAAGCACTGCTTGCAGCTTCAGCTGTTGCAGAAGCTCCGGAAGTACTTGCGGCAGTTAGCCATTCAAAAGGCATTTTTATATTTCCTGCTTTAAGCCAGCTATCATCACCAATTCCTTTAAATAAATTAGTTAAATTTTTAAAGCTTGATGTAGCAGTATTCCAGTAAGATTCTCCAAAAAATTTTTTAAGCCCCTCTAATAACCACATTACACCTACATATAATCTTAGTGGGAAAAGCCAAAAAGAATGTGATTTTATTGAAGCATGACCTCCAAGTATGTTACGTCTTTCTTTAACATGAAAAAATTCATGATTTAAATAAGCACAAACTGCGTTTACGCCAGCAACTCCAAATAAATAATGTAAATTTACTAAATGTTTCATAAGCATTGCAAAGAAACCAGACATTGATATGCCAGCTAAAGATGCCACTGCATATCTGCTTCCTATAGAAACCATAAGTCCATGATAATTTGATTTATGAGACTTCTTTTCTTTGTTTTCCATATCAGAAATTATATTATAAACAGCTGTTTCAGATGTTTGAAGAGCAGTTTCAACTATTTGAGGAAGTCCTTTTCCGTTCTCTTCCAAATATGAATTATCACCAACTACATATACATTTTTATAATCAACAGATTGCATATATTCATTAGTTACAATTCTACCAGCTCTTCCAGTTTTAAGACCTAAATTTGCCGCAAATTTACTTGCTTGAACACCGCATGTCCAAATGAGAGTATTTGTTTGAATTTGTCTTCCATTTTTTAAAGTTATAAAATCTTTATCTACACTTATAATTGGAGAACTCTTTAAAACTTCTACTCCTTTTTTTAACAGATATTTTTCTGATTTAGTTATAAGTTTATCATTTAATATAGGAAGTATTTTATCTAATGCTTCAACCAATATAAGATTTACTTCTTTTTCATCTATATCGTATTTTTTGCAAAGAGTTTTTTTCCATTCTATTAATTCACCAATAGTTTCAACACCTGTAAAACCTGCTCCAGCTACAACGAAAGTAAGCATTTTTTTTCTTTTATCAGCATTTTTTTCTTTAGCTGCTTTTCTAAACATATTTTCAATATGTTCTCTTATTTTTAATGCATCTTCTAAAGACCAAACTGTAAATCCATTTTCTTCAACACCTGGAACGCCAAAGAATGCAGGTTCACTTCCAGCACCTAAAATAAGATAATCGTAATCGTAAGTATTATCTTCAGATTTTAGCTTTTGAGTTTTAAAATCAATTGATTTTATTTCATCTAGAACTACATTAACTCTTTTCCCACTGAATATTCTTTTTAAACTTATTTTTACGCTATCTTCTTCAACTCTTCCACCAGCAACTTCATGAAGTTCAGTCATTAATGTATGATAAGGATCTTTACCGATCAATGTAATTTCTACATTAGTATTTTTTTTAAATTTTTTATGGAGTAATTTAGCAGAATGAATTCCTGCATACCCTGTACCGAGTATGACTATTTTTGTTGTATCTTCCATTTTTAATATTAGACCTCCTCAAGTTTGATAATATTTTAATAAAGTGTAAAATATCTATATATATATTTTATACAAAAATATATATTATGTCTATGAAAAATAATAAGTAAATTATAAATTTAACAAAGAAAAATAAAAATATCTATAAATTTATTAAAAAAATTCATTTTCAATATGATATTTAATAATATATTGACAATGAAAACCATTAGTGATAACATCTTGAAAAATGGAGGAATAGATATGAAAAATATAAAGAAATCAAATAATTTAATTGTAAATTTTATTATAGTTACAGTTTTAACTTTCAATTTATCAGGATGTGCAAAAAATACATTTGAACCGGTAGAAAAGACAGAAATAATACTAGGTACTCCATGTACTATAAAATTATACGATCATATATCCGATAGCACTTTTACCCAAGTTTTTGATAGATTAAAAGATATAGAAAATAAAATGAGTATAAATAAAGAAAAAAGTGAAGTTATTGATATAAATAATAATTCAGGAATAGATTATGTTAAAGTATCTGAGGATACTTTTGAAGTAATAAAAAAAGGACTATATTTTAGCAGTTTATATGAAAAGTTTGATATAACTATAGGACCGTTAGTTAAGCTTTGGAATATAAGTTTTGATAACGCATCTAAAGCTAGAATTCCAAGTGATGAAGAAATAAAATCAAAACTTCCTTTAGTAAATTATAAAAATGTTGTTTTAAATGAAAATGAAAAAAAAGTTATGTTAAAACAAAAGGGCATGATGCTCGATTTAGGAGGCATTGCTAAAGGATATGCAGCCGATGAAGCTGTAAAAATATTAAAAGAGAATGGAGTTGAACATGCAATAGTAAATTTAGGAGGCAATGTTATGACTTTAGGAGGAAGACCTGATGGACAGCCTTGGACTATAGGAATTCAACATCCATTTTCACAAAGAGGAAATTATGTAGGTACTGTAAAAGTATCTAATCAAACTGTTGTTACTTCTGGTATATATGAAAGATATATAAAGGTTGGAGATAAAATATATCATCATATATTAGATAAAGATACAGGATATCCTATAGATAATAATCTTTTAAGTGTTACTATAATTACCAATAAATCAGTAGATGGTGATGGACTTTCAAAAGTATTTGCATTAGGGGTAAAAAAAGGTATTGAATTTATTGAAAAAATGAATAATGTTGACGCTATATTTATAACTAAAGATAATAAAATATTTATAACTAAAGGAATTAAGGATAATTTTAAACTTACAGATACAAATTTTGAAATTTTAGAATTAAAATAGAATTATTGAATTAATAGTTATATAATGTAATTAGGAATGTTATAAAAGTAAATCCTATATATAAAGATATAAAACAGCAAAGTTATGAGGTGAAAATTATGAATGCTTATGAATTAGTAAAAAGAATAAATTATCTATATAAAAAAAGTCAAGAAATTGGACTTTCAGATGAAGAAAAACAAGAGCAAAAGATTTTAAGACAAAAATACATAGATAATGTAAAAAGAAATTTTAAGGCACAACTTGATATGATAGAGAAAAAATAAAATAATAATAAATTTAACAAATTAAGGGTGAGCAGTATGGGAGTAACAATAGAGAATTTAATAGAAGATTTGAAACTTGAAGTGATAGTTCAAGGTAAGCCCAATAAAGAAATAACATTAAGTGATACAAATAGACCAGGACTTCAATTTTCTGGGTTTTACAATTATTTTGCAAATGAGAGAGTACAGATAGTTGGTATGGCAGAGTGGAGCTTTTTAGATGCTATGCAACCAGAACTTAGAAAAAAAAGACTAAAAAAATTTTTTCAATTTGAAACGCCTTGTGTAATAATAAGTAGAGGATTAGAGCCTCATGATGAATTTATTAAATCAGCTGAAGAAAATAATAGATGGGTACTTAGAACAAATAGCATAACTACTCGCTTTATAAGCAAAATGACAAATTATCTTGATGATAAGTTAGCTCCAGAAACTAGAATGCATGGAGTGCTTGTTGATGTATATGGAATAGGAATACTTATAACAGGTGAAAGTGGTATAGGTAAAAGTGAGACTGCTTTAGAACTTATTAAAAGAGGTCATAGATTAGTAGCAGATGATGCTGTTGACATAAAAGAAATAGATGGAATTTTAAAGGGAAGAGCACCTTATATAACTTCAGGAATGATGGAAGTTAGAGGCATGGGAATAATAGATGTGCCTGCACTTTATGGGTTAAGTTCTGTTCTTACAGAAAAAACTATAAATATGGTTATTTATTTAGAACAATGGAAAAATGATGAAGATTATGATAGATTAGGTATAGATCAAGATTATATTGATATTTTAAATGTGCCAGTAAGAAAAATGGTTCTTCCAATAAGACCAGGAAGAAATTTAGCTGTTATAATCGAAGCCGCAGCTGCTAATTATAGATACAGCTTAAATTCAAAAGTTACTCCAGTAGATACTATAAATAAAAGAATTGGTTTAGGTAAATAAATACATTAAGGTTTAATGTAAACTTATGAGACTTCCCAAGTAAAATTATTTAGAATAATTACATGAGCTCTTGTAGATAATAAATTTAGAATTTGCTGGCAGGTGAGCTTATGTATGTTTTTGATATATCAAATAATTTTAAAGAAGTTAAAGAAAACCTTAAAATTGAAAAGAGCAGATACTGGATACTTTTAAAAGCAGATGAAATTTATAAAATAAAAAATATGTTCATTTTAGATGAAGAAGCACTTAACGAATGTATTAATTTAGATCAGTTCCCTAAATTAAATTTTTTTTCTGGATATATATTTATAGTATTTAATATACTTCAATACTATAACGATGAAGTTATATCTAAAGAATTAAATATTTTTTTAAGCAAAGATTATATTATAACTGTTTATAAAGAAGAATTAAGTATAATAGAAGATTTGCTAAATGACATAAAAAGGCTTAAAAATGTTTTTTTATTAAAAGATAGGCCTTATCCTTCAATTGTTTTATATTATATTCTTGATAGAATAATATTGAGAAACTATCATGTTATATCTTCATTAGAAGAATATGCTGATAGAATAGAAATAAATATTTTAAAAAGTTTAAAACAGGAACAAATAGATGAACTTATACATTTAAGAAGGCAAGTTTATAAAATAAGAAAATATTTAAATCCATTAAGATATATAGGAGATGGCCTAATAAGTAATGAAAATTATATAATTGAAGATGAAAATTTAAAATATTTTAAAGATTTAAATATTAAAATTGAAAAACTTATGCTTTCTCTTGAAAGCTTAGTTACAGATTTGGCGTTAGTTAGAGAAACTTTTGAATCTGAAATATCTAATAAAACTAATGAACTTATGAAGGCATTTACCCTTATAGCATCTATTTTTTTACCACTCAATTTAATAACAAGTATGTATGGAATGAATTTTGATAACCTTCCTTTTATGAAATTAAAAAATGGATATTATATAATAATTTCTATAATGGGATTTATTTCAGGAATACTTTTTTATTTATTTAGAAAAAAAAGATGGTTATAAAGTAAATTTGAAAATATATTTTTAATTTGATAATATAAATATATATTTATATGTAAAGGAGGCACAATATGGTTAAAAATGATTTAACTAAAAAATATGAATATGCTTGGGAAAGATATTCAAAAGATGATTTAAATAAAGTATTTTCTTTAGGTGAAAAATATAAAAATTTCATGTCAAGATGTAAAACTGAAAGAGAATGTGTAAGCTATTTTATAGAGGAAGCAGAAAAGGCTGGATATAAAAATATAGAAACACTAATTAAAGAAAATGTGAAATTAAAGCCAGGAGATAAGGTATATGCAAACAATATGAATAAAACTTTGGCTTTATTTGTTATAGGGACAGAACCTTTTGAAAAAGGACTTAAAATATTAGGAGCACACGTTGATTCACCAAGACTTGATTTAAAACAAAATCCTCTTTATGAAGATACAGATCTAGCTATGCTTGAAACACATTATTATGGAGGAATTAAAAAGTATCAGTGGGTTGCAATTCCTCTTGCAATTCATGGTGTATTTGTAAAAAAAGATGGGACTTTTGTAAATGTAGTAATTGGCGAAGATGAAGGAGATCCTGTAGTAGGCATATCTGATCTTTTAATACATTTATCTTCTGATCAGCTTCAAAAAAAACTTGACAAAGCTATAGAAGGTGAAGATTTAAATATTTTAATTGGTAGTATTCCAATTGAAGATAAAGATGTTAAAGAAAGAGTTAAAGCAAATATTCTTAAATTATTAAATGATAAATATGGTATAGTTGAAGAAGATTTTGTATCAGCAGAACTTGAAGTAGTGCCAGCTGGTGCTGCTAGAGATTATGGATTAGACAGAAGTATGATAATGGCATATGGACATGACGATAGAGTTTGTGCATATACTTCTTTTGAAGCACTTTTAAAGATTGAAAATACAGATAAAACTTGTGTAGCATTATTTGTTGATAAAGAAGAAATAGGGAGTGTTGGAGCTACTGGAATGCATTCTAAATTTTTTGAAAATACAGTAAGTGAACTTATGGAACTTCGTGGTGAATATAGTAGTTTAAAATTAAAAAGAACTCTTGCAAATTCAAAGATGTTATCTTCAGATGTTAGTGCTGCTTATGATCCTAATTTCCCATCTGTAATGGAAAAGAAAAATACTGCTTATTTTGGTAAAGGAATAGTGTTTAATAAATATACAGGATCAAGAGGTAAATCAGGTTCAAATGATGCTAATCCTGAATTTATTGCAGAACTTAGAAGTATTATGGAAAAACATGGAGTTGTTTGGCAGACAGCGGAACTTGGTAAGGTAGATCAAGGCGGCGGCGGTACTATAGCTTATATACTTGCTGAATATAATATGCAGGTAATAGATTGTGGAGTTGCTCTTCAAAATATGCATGCACCTTGGGAAGTTGCAAGCAAAGCAGACATATATGAAGCTGTAAAGGCATATTACGCATTTTTAAAAGAAGCATAAAAAACCATAAAAAATAAATTTAAGCCTTAGGCAATATAAACTGCTAAGGCTTAAATTTATTTTTCCATTAAATACTTACATAGACTAAAAAGGTTATAATGGGCTTGAATTCCTTCCATATCTATATAATCCATTGGATAAATACCATCCCAAGGATAAACAGATAAATATTTTTCATTATATACATTTATGATATATTTTTCTTTTTTAAATGTAATAAACAATTTATAAGAAGGCTTTTCAGGAAGTTCTTTAGGCTTTTCTATAAAATTTGAAATTTTTAAAGATTTACTAAAATTTTTTATTATTTCAATATCTTCTTGTGAAAGTTCCTTTTCTTTATAAAAATTTGTATCTAAAACATTAATTTTAAAAGAAGATTCCATCTTTAAGTTTTTTAATAAATTATTGGTATAATAATAATTATTAGCCTTTTTTTTACTTACATTAAAATTGTTAATAGTATAATTTCCAAGTTTAATTGTACAACTTGTTACAAAAAGAGGTATTAATAGTATGACTATGTATAAATATTTTTTTTTCATTACCTCACCTTAATATTTCATATTCTAAAAATAATTTATGTATAAAATTTTATTATTATTACTTTGAATTTTAATATTAAAATTTAAATTTCAAAAGTTATACATAAAAAATATATATAAATTAAAATGAAAAATTAAACTGCCATATTTTATAGAAACTGGCAGTTTAATTATGTATGTTATTTGTGTATTAAATTTTAATTATATAAATTTAATACTTGGGAATTTAGTACTATTTTAGTTTGTCTATATAAATTTTCATATCTTCTATTGTCATAAGACCAGTATGTGTATATACTATATTACCATTTTCATCTATAAAAAATGATGTAGGGATGGAAACAACATTATATTTATCCGCAACAGAAGTATCTTCATTTATTAGTACAGGAAAAGTATATTTATTATTTTCTATAAATTTTTCTACTGTATATTTATCGTCACCTAAGTTAACAGCTAATATAATTAAATTAGAATTTTTAGTTTCTTCATAAAGTTTTTGTATATCAGGCATTTCTTTTTGGCAAGGTCCACACCAGCTAGCCCAAAAATTTAAAAAAATTTTTTTCCCCTTATAGTCATTTAATGATATTTCTTTTCCACTTAAATCACTTAATTTAAAATCAGGGGCTTTAATTTTATAATTTTCTAATGTATTTTTATCATTAAAATTTATAGATGTATTTTTTGAATTTGAAGATGTATTATTTTTATTTATGGATAAATTATTGTTATTAGTATTATTGGCATTTTTATTAGATTTAGTATAATTATACATTGTATATAATGATATAATTATTAAAATTAATAGAATTAATTTTATTATTTTTTTCATTTAAAAATCTCCTTTATAAAAAATTTAAATATTGATTTAATATTCCTAATTTATTTGTAAATATAAGTGAGCCAAATATAATCAAAAATATCCCACTTAATACTGAAATTGTTTTTATATATTTATTAAAAATTTTTATTTTAGATATTAAGCTATCTATAGTTAATGCTGAAAATATAAATGGTATACCAAGACCTAATGAATAAAATATTAAAAGTATAATTCCATCAACTATGGTTTCCATATTACCTGCATAAGCCAAAATAGAAGACAATATAGGCCCCACACAAGGAGTCCATCCTGTAGCAAAAGCCATACCCATTAAGATAGAAGTAAAAGTACCATTGCTTTTACTAAAAGAAAAAAATTTTTTTTCGCGATAAAATAAATTTATTTTAAAAATACCTGTTATATGTAATCCAAAAATAAATATTAAAATACCTGATATTTTTCTAAATAGAATTTTATTTTTTATAAAAATTTTCCCAAGAGAAGTAACAGAAACTCCCATTAAAACAAATATAATAGAAAAACCAATAACAAATCCAATGGATTTATAAAGGACATAAAAATAAGATTTTTTATTATTAGTTTCATTTATATTGGAGCCTGTTATATAACTTATATAAGCAGGAACTAATGGTAAAATACAAGGAGAGAGAAAAGATATAACTCCTGCAGAAAATGCCAATAGTAATGATATATTCATTTTAGTATCACCTTCTTAAGAAAAAATATTACAGTAATTATATATCATAATATTACGATATATAGATATAATATCATAACATTTAAAAATTTACAAAATATTATATGAAAATTTTGTAAATAATTTTCATATAATATTTAAAATTAACTATAATTTAATTTTATTAAAATAATTATAGTTTAAAGTATTACTTTTTTACTTGAAATAAAATATTCTTAATGATAAAATCAAAATAGAGATACAGAAAAGGTTTTCTAAGAGGTGAATTTATGTCTGCAACTATAAATGATGTAGCTAAGGAAGCAGGAGTTTCTATAACTACAGTATCTAGAGTATTAAATAATAATTATCCAGTAAAAAAAGAAACAAGAATAAAAATTGAAAATGCTATTAAAAAATTAAATTATAAACCTAATGCCATGGCAAGAAGCTTAATTACAAAAAAAACTTCTACTCTTGGTATTATAGTTCCAGGTATTACAAATTTATTTTTCCCAACTATAGTTGAAGCTATAGAAGATGTATCTAAAAGTTTAGGGTACAGTATATTACTTTGTAATACTCGTGGAAATAAAGATGAGGAAATTAGTCTTGTTGAACAACTTATATCAAAGCAGGTAGATGGAATAATTATAATAGATCCTAATAGTGATAATTTAAAAAAGGGATTTTATGATAAAATTTCTAATAACATACCACTTATAATTGTAAGTGGTGAGCCATATGGATTAAATTGCAGTTTTGTATGCTATGATGAAAAAATAGGGACAATGGAAGCTTTTGAATATTTATTAAGTTTAAATCATAAAAAAATTGCATTTATAAGAGGTAATAAAAGTTTTTCTTATGATATTAAAGAAAAAATTTATAAACAGATATTAAAAGATAACAATCTTAATTATGAAAAAATAATAAATGTAGGGGAAGGAAATACCATTGAAGTAGTAGAAAAAACTGAAAAAATAATGGAAAAATTTTTAATTTGTAAAGATAAACCTACTGCAATATTTGCTTGCAATGATTTAATGGCAGTAGGCGTAATAAATGCATGCAATAAATTAAAAATAAAAATTCCAAAAGAAATTTCATTAATAGGTTTTGATAATACCATGTTATCTAACATAACTCAACCTAAACTTACAACAATAGATTTAAATATGAAAGAAGTAGGTCATATTTCAGCTAAAGAAGTAATAAATCTTATAGAAAATAAAAATGAAGAAAGAAAAAAAATAATATTAAATACTAAGCTTGTTATAAAAGAAAGTACAGAAAAAATAAATATATAAACTATAAATAAATAATTTTATTATAGTAAAGTAAATTTGTATATTATTTTTAAATTAAAATAGACAGTGGATTTAGAGAAATCTACTGTCTTATTGCTTTGTATGTCATAATAATATAAAATAAGAAATATTAATTTTATAATATAAGGCTTTAACATTTTGGAGGTAATTATGGAAAAAAATATAAGTTCTTATGATGTAACAGAGTTAACTTCATTAGAAAAATTAGAACCAGTAAGAGTAAGACCTGGTATGTATATAGGTTCAACTAGTTCTAAGGGGTTACATCATTGCCTTTGGGAAATTTTAGATAATTCTATAGATGAGATATCAAATGGATATGGAGATAAAGTAACTATTATATTAAATAAAGATAAAAGTATTACAGTTATTGATAATGGAAGAGGGATACCAACAGGGATACATCCTGTAAAGAAAAAGTCAGGTGTTGAAATGGTATATACTGAACTTCATACAGGCGGAAAATTTAATAATAAAAATTATAAAACATCTGGAGGATTACATGGTGTTGGTGCTGCAGTGGTTAATGCATTATCTGAATGGTTAGTTGTAGAAGTTTATCAAAATGGACAAATTTTCAGACAGCGTTTTGAATATGCTTATGATAAAAAGTTAAAAAAGTTTATGCCTGGGACTCCAGTTACAAAACTTGAAGTTGTTGGGAAAACTAAATGTACAGGCACAAAAGTAACTTTTAAACCTGATAAAGATGTATTTTCAACAATAGATTTTAAATTTGAAGTTATAGATGAAAGACTTCAAGAGCTTGCTTTCCAAAATAAAGGCATAACATTGATGTTAATAGATAATAGGCAATTAGAACCTATAGAAAAACAATATCATTCAGAAAGAGGACTTTTAGATTTTATAGATTATCTAAATGAAAGCAAAACAGTAATTAATGAGGAACCTATAATTTTTGAAGGTGAGAAAGAAATAAATGGTATAAGTTTATATGGAGAAGTATGTATGCAATTTACAGATTCCACAAGTGAATATATAGCAAGCTATGTTAACAATATACCAACAAGAGATTCTGGAACTCATGAAAGTGGATTTAAAACAGGAATGACCAGAGCTTTTAAAGAATGGGCTAAAAAGCTTAATTTATTAAAGGAAAAGGATAAAGAATTTGAGGGGGATGATTTAAGGGAAGGTTTAACAGCTGTAGTAAAAATAAAAATAAGTAATCCTGTTTTTGAAGGACAAACTAAAAATAAACTTGGCAATACTGAGGCATATACTATGATGAATGATTTAGTTTATACTAAATTATCAGAATGGATAGAAGATAACAAAGATATGGCTTCAATATTAATTAATAATGCAATAGAAACGGCTTCAAGAAGAGAAAAAATAAAAAAGATAAATGATGCAGAAAAAAAGAAAATAGAGAAAGGAACTTCACCATTGGCTGGGAAAATAGCTGTATGTACTTTAAAAGATCCATCAATATGTGAATTTATAGTTGTAGAAGGAGATTCTGCAGGAGGCAGTGCAAAACAGGCAAGGGACAGACGTTTTCAGACTATAATGCCTTCAAAAGGGAAAATAATGAACACTGAAAAACAAAAATTAGAAAATATACTTAATAGTGAAGAATTAAGAATTTTTAATGCTGCTATAGGAACAGGAATTTTAGATAACTATAAAGAAGAAGAACTAAAATATAATAAGATTATAATTATGAGTGATGCAGACGTAGATGGATATCATATAAGAACCTTATGGATGACTTATATATATAGATATATGAGACAACTTATAGAAAATGGACATCTTTTTATTGCACTTCCTCCTCTTTATAAAGTTTATAAAAATGATAAAAAAGGTGAAAATGCTATATATGCATATAGTGATGATGAACTGGAAAATGCTAAAAATAAAATAGGTAAAGGAGCAATTATACAAAGATATAAAGGCCTTGGAGAAATGAATGCAGATCAGCTTTGGGATACAACTTTAAATCCTGAAACAAGAGTTATACAACAAGTGACTATAGAAGATGCAGCAAAAGCTGAAAAAATGGTATCTCTTCTTATGGGCGAAGTTGTAGAACCTCGAAAAAACTATATGTATAAATATGCTGAATTTTAAGGAGGTACCATAATATGGCTAAAAAAATAGAAATACCAAAAGATAATAATATAATAAAAATATCACTTGAAGAAGCTATGCCTGAAAATTATCTTCCTTATGCTGTAGAAGTGGCAAAAGATAGAGCTCTCCCTGATGTAAGAGATGGATTAAAACCTGTACATAGAAGGATTTTATATGGTGCATTTTTATTAAAAGCTTTCCCAGATAAACCTTATTATAAATCTGCTAGAATAGTTGGAGATATTTTAGGTAAATTTCATCCTCATGGAGATTCTTCTGTATATGAATCTATGGTTATATTAGCACAAGATTTTTCAACAAGGATGCCATTAATTGATGGACATGGAAATTGGGGAAGTCAAGATGGAGATAGTGCTGCAGCTATGCGTTATACTGAAGCAAGACTTACACCTCTTGCTATGGAAATGCTTAAAGACATTGATAAAGATGTGGTTGATATGTCTTACAATTACTCAAATTCTGAATTAGAGCCTAATGTACTTCCTTGTAAGTATCCTAATATTTTAGTAAATGGAGCTTTTGGAATTGCTGTAGGACTAGCTACCAATATTCCTCCTCATAATCTATCTGAAGTTATAGATGGGACTATAGCTTATATAGATAACAATGAAATCACAACTAAGGAACTTATGAAGTATATAAAAGCACCAGACCTTCCAACTGGAGGAATAGTTATTGGAAAAAATTCTTTATATTCAGCTTATGAAACAGGTGAAGGAAAGGTTACATTAAGGGCAAAGGCTAATATAGAAAAGCTTGAAAGCGGAAGATTTGGTATAGTAATTACAGAATTTCCTTATAGAAAATCTAAGGCTAAGATTTTAGAGAGTATATCTGAAATGACTGGAGATAAAAAACATATTAAAGCACTAGAAGCTATAACAGATATTAGAGATGAATCAGATAGAAAAGGAATAAGGGCTGTTATAGAATTAAAAAAATCTACAGATATTGAAACAGCTGAAAAAGTTTTAAAATATCTTTATAAAAAAACAGATCTTCAAACTAATCTTTCATTTAATATGGTTGCTATTGCAAATGGGAAACCTGAAACTTTAGGATTAAAGGATATTTTAAAGCATTATGTTAATCATCAAAAAGATGTAATTACTAGAAGAACTAAAAAAGAACTTGAAATAGCAGAAAAAAGATTTCATATTGTAGAAGGATTTATTAAAGCTATTAGTATTATGGATGAAATTATAAATTTAATTAGATCATCTAAATCCAAAAAAGATGCTCAAAATAATTTAATAAATACTTTTGGATTTTCAGAAATTCAAGCAGAAGCTATATTAGAACTTATGCTTTATAGACTTACTGGTTTGGAAATAAAAACTTTTGAAAAAGAATACAAGGAACTAGAAAAAGAAATTAAAAGATTAAAAAAAATATTAAAAAATGAAAAAGAGCTTTTAAAAGTAATTAAACAAGAATTACTTTATATAAAAAACAAATTTGGAGATTCTAGAAGAACTTATTTAATTGAAGATGATGAAGAAGCTAAAATTGATATAGAAGAACTTATTGTGGTAGAAGATATAGTTATTACTCTTTCTAATGAAGGTTTTATAAAAAGAGTACCATTAAAATATTTTAATAGATTAAATAGCAGTGTAGAAGATATAGATTATAGAGAAGGTGATTTTAACAAATTTTTGCTTGAATCAAATACAAAATATACAATTATGTTATTTACTGATATTGGGAATATGTATCAAATAAAATCTAGTACAATTCCAGAATATAAATGGAAAGAAAAAGGTGAAAGAATAGATGAAATTATTAAAACTTTAGATTTAAATAAAGAAAAAATAGTTGCTGCTTATTCTATTGAAAATATAAGTTTACCTAAAGATTTTATATTTATAACCAATAAAGGGAATATAAAGAAAACTGATTTAGACAAATTTAATACAAATTATTCTAAACTTTCAGCATTAAAATTAAAAAATGAAACATTAATAGATGTTAAATTAGTTAATAAAGATAGAGAAGAAGAATTTATAAAAATATTTACAAAATGCGGACTGGAATTTACAATACCTGAAATTAAAATTGAAACTCAAGATAGACATATATCATCAACATCATTGGCTGAAATATTTCCTAAAGATGAGATTATAAACGTAGAATATACTAAAGAAAATCAATATAAAGAATTTTTTATGAGTATAAGTAGTGATGGTAATATTAAAGTATCAAATAACAAAAGAAATATAAGTACAAAAGATAATGTTATTTTTACAAATACATTAGAAAAATTATACATATTTTTAAATAATGGAAATGTTTTAAGCTTTAATTCATGCATGTTTTCCTCTTTTATGGGGAATCAAATAAATTTAAAAGATTTGTTTAATGATTTACAAGAAGATAAATTTAAAGTATTAAATATTATTTCTTCTAGAGACTTTGACAAAAATACACAAATTTTATTTATAACCAAAAAAGGAATAATAAAGAAAGTTAAATTTGATGAATTTAATGGTGAATATATGACTTCTATAGGATATAAGTTTAAAAGCAAAGAAGATGAACTTATTTCTGTAGAATATTTTAATGAAGGGAACAATGATATTTTATTAGTAACTAAAAAAGGTTTTGGTATAAGATTTAAAATAGAAACTGTTGCTATTATGGGAAAATCAGCATCTGGAGTTGTAGGAATAAGTTTAAAAAATGATGATGAGGTTATTTTTGGAAAAGTTATAGAAGGATTTAATAATGATATATCAATGAACAAAGATGAAATAGCTCTTTCAAATATTAAGAAAAGTGAATTATTATTTACTACAAATAAAAAAAATAAAAGTTCTATAAAAATAAATAATATAAAATGCCAAAATAGAGCTGGTAAAGGAATAAGTTTAATGTTAATTGTTATGGATGAAGTAATAAAAGAAGTAAAACTCATTTAATAATTTATATTAATAAATACTTACTTTATTTTAAAGTAAGTATATTTTTATAATAAAGGAGTGAATTTATTTTGAATAAATACATACTTTCTAATGGAATTAGATTTATTTATGATTATAGACCTGGAAATATTACATCTTTTTGTATAGGATTTGAAGCTGGAGCTCTTATGGAAGAAGGTTTTAAACTTGGGACAGCACATGCTGTTGAGCATGTTATTTTTAAAGGGACTAAAAATAGAAGTGAATATGAAATAAATAAGCTATTTGATGAAATTTTTGGATTTAATAATGCTATGACTAATTATCCGTATTGTATATATTATGGCACAACTTTAAGTTCGGATTTCGAAAGAGGTATAGAACTTTATTCTGACATTATATTAAATCCAAAATTTAGCAATGAAGGTTTTGAAGAAGAAATAAATATAATATGTGAAGAACTTAAAAAATGGAATGATGATATTGAACAATATTGTGAAGATAGACTTTTTTATAATTCTTTTAAAAAAAGAAGAATTAAAAATTTAATTATAGGAGATGAAAAAAGTATAAGATGTATAACATTAGAAGATATTAAAAAATTTTATGAATCTTATTATTTACCGCAAAATTGTGTTATATCTGTAGTATCATCTTTAAATTTTGATGAAGTATTAAAGCTTTTAGAAAAATATTTTGGAGAATTTAAAGGAAATTATAACATTTATAAGGATATAAGTTTATATGAAAATAATAATCCAGGAATATATGTAGAAAATAAAAATGGGATAAGTTCTGCAAAAGTTCAATATATTTACCCAATACATGAGCTTAATAATGAAGAAATTAAGATTTTAAATATATTTAATAATATTTTAGGACAAGGTACAAGCAGTTTACTTTATGACAAAATTAGGACTAAAAATGGATTAGTATATGATATAGGAAGTAGTATAAAAAACGAAAAAGGAATAAAACTTTTTACCATAAAATTTTCAACTTCAAGTGATAAAATAAATGATGTAATAAAACTTATAAATCAAACCATAGAAGAATCTAAATGTAATAAATATTATTATTCTAAAAAAATTTTAGATAAAAATTTAAAATCTATAAATATAAAAAGAGAACTGAGCATAGAAAGATCTATAGAACTTTCTAAAAAGCTTACAACTTATGAAATTATGTATAAAGATTATGATATATTTTATAAAGAAAATGATTTAGAAAATATTACCTATAAAGAAATAATAGATGTAATAAATAAAGTATTAAAATATCCATCAATACAAATAATAAAGCCGTATTAGGAATTATTTCCTTGGTAATAATTGTAACAAACAATGAGCTTTTTGTGCATAAAAAGTATATATTTATGATATAATGATTTCCATCGAGGTGAAAAAGTTTGGAAGAAAGATGGCTGCTAAGAAGAAATAATGAAAACATTAAGGAAATGATAAAATCCACTGGATTGAATGAAATAATATTATCTATACTTTTTAATAGAGGAATAAATGAAGAAAATAAAATAAAAAAATTTATGAGAGCATCACTAGATGATTTATATGATCCTTTTCTTATGAAAGATATGGACAAAGCTACTGATATAATAAAAAATGCAATAATAAATAATAAAAATATAGTTATATATGGAGACTATGATGTTGATGGAGTTACAAGTACAGTAATACTTTATAAAGCATTAAAAAGATGTGGTGCTTTAGTAAATTATTATATACCTAATAGAGAATATGAAGGTTATGGTATAAACAGTGAAAGATTAAGCATTTTAAAAAAAGAGGGAGCGGAAATAATATTAACTTGTGATAATGGTATATCTGCTATAGAACAAATTAAATATGGTAAAAGCTTAGGATTGGATATTATAATTACAGATCATCATGAAATTCCTTTTATTGAAAACAAGGAGGGAATAAAAGAATATGTTGTTCCGGAAGCTGATGCAGTTATAAATCCTAAACAAGAAGATTGTAAATATCCATTTAAGCTATTATGTGGTGCCTCTATAGCATATAAATTTTCTATAGCGTTATTTTCTAAAATGGGAATTTCATTAGAATATACAAAAGAATTTATTATTTTAGCAGGTATTGCTACAATTTGTGATGTAGTAGATTTGGTTGATGAAAATAGAATTATTGCTAAAAATGCTTTAAAATTAATTCAATCCTCAAATAATATTGGATTAAATGCTCTTATAGAAGTGTTAAATTTAAAAGATAAAAAAATTTCTGCTTCAACAATAGGATTTCAAATTGGTCCTTGTATAAATGCTACTGGAAGGCTTGAAAGTGCGGAACTATCTGTAGAACTTTTACTTTGCAAAGATAAACAAAAGGCTCAAAATTTAGCTATAAAACTTAGTGAATTAAATAAAACAAGACAATATATGACTACAAAAAATGTAGAAGATATAATAAAAAAAATAGAGAATTCTGATTTAAAAAATGATAAAGTTCTTGTAGTATATGAAGAAAGTGTTCATGAAAGTATAGCTGGAATTGTAGCAGGTAAAGTCAAAGAAAAATTTAATGTTCCTACAATAATTTTGACTAAAGGTAGAGAAATACCCAAAGGTTCAGGCCGTTCTATAGAAAAATATAATTTATTTGAAGAACTTTTAAAGTGTAAAGAACTTTTAGATAAATTTGGAGGACATCCTATGGCAGCAGGATTATCTATAAAAAGGGAGAATATAGAAATTTTAAGGGAAAAACTAAATAAAAACTGCACTTTAAAAGATGAAGATATAATACCTAAAATTCGTATTGATAGGAGAATACCTATTAAATACATAACTAAAAATTTTATAGAAGAACTTAATTCTTTAGAACCTTTTGGGAAAGGAAATGAAACTCCTATTTTAGCTGAAAAGAATCTTATAGTTAATAAATTTTATATATTAGGTAAAGAGGCTAATGTATTAAAATTAAATTTAACTGATTTAAATAAATATAATGTAGAAGCTATATCTTATGGAAAAGTTGATAAATTTAAAGAATTATTAAAAATCAAATATAAAGATAATTATGATTATGTTATTAATAATTATAATTATATAGATGAAAAAATTTCCATAGATATTATTTTTTATCCATATATAAATTCTTATAATGGATTTGAAAATGTACAGCTTAAAGTTTCTAAATTTAGATTATCGTCTTAATTTTTATAAATTTGAAGGAATTTACAAAAATGTATAGAATATAATTATAAGTGATATGTGCTAAAATTGGAGGAATTACTAAATGTTTCAGCTATTTGAAAATATACCTTTTGGAGTAATAATATTAAAAAAAGATTTACTGACAATAGAATATTTTAATTTCAGAGCAAAAATTATGCTTGATTTAGAAGAGAGCATTCTCTATAAAAATATTGAAATTTTGCCTTTTTTTAATATTCTAAATAATATACTTTTAAATTGTACTAAAGATGAGGAACAAAAATTAAAAGAAGTGGAATTGGTTTCAAATAGATTTTTTACATTAATTATTTGCCCTAAGAATTCATTTATTGAAATATATATTATAGAAACTACAGATGAAGTTTTAAAAAACAGAGAAAAAATAAAAAAAAGTATTGTAAAATTAAAAAAAGAAAAAGAAAAGCTATTAAATATTTCTACTGAACTAAAAACTAAGTGTGATATTATAGAAATATTGAGAGATAGAGAAAAACAACATTTAATGCATCTTAGAGATGTGATAAATAATATTTCAGAAGGTCTTATTGTAATAGATAATAAAGGTATATTAAGTTTATGTAATAGAGCAGTATATAAAATAATTAATTTAAAAATAGGAGAAAAGATTACTAAGAATGTCATTTTAGATAAATACGATATATTTACTGTAAATGAAAATGAACAAACTGTTGATTATATGTATAATAAAATATATAAAAAGAACATTCCCATAAAAAATTTTGTTATAAAGTTTTTAGATAAAATTTCTGGAGAAATAAAATATATAGAAATAAATAGTAATCCTATAATTAATAAAAATTCTGAATTAGTATATACAATAATAACTATTAAGGATATAACTGAAACGAAAATTCATCAAATAAAAGTTGAAGAACAGTCAAATTTTATAAAAGATGTGGTTAATAATTTAGATGTACCAATAGCTGTACTAGATTATCCAAAGTTAGAATATAGATTAGTTAATAAAAAACATAAAGATATATTGAATATAATTAATAAAAATTATAATGAATATAAAAACAATAAAAATGAAAATATTAACAAATTAGATATCAAAATTTTAAATGAAGATATTTATAATATAATTTGTAAAGTTGGTGAAAAAGGTAAAGAGTATTGCTTGTCGCCTTATAGTATTATTGACTCAAACGGGAATGAACGTTTTTATAAAATAAAATTTATACCATATAAAGATAACAATAATTTAGTAAAAAGAATACATATTCATGGACTTGACGTAACTGATGAAGTAAATCATAATTTAGAACTTGAAAAAATTACAAAACTTAAAGATGAGTTTTTTACAGTTATATCTCATGAACTTAGGACTCCTCTTACTATAATATACTCATCACTTCAGCTTGCATATGATATATACAAAAAAGATATTACACCTAATATTAACAAAATATTAAAGAGAATAAATCAAAACTGTAGCAGGTTATTAAAACTTATAAATAATATATTGGATATATCAAAAGCAGAGGCTGGTTTTTTAACTTTGAATTGTTCATATTTTGATATAGTATATACAACTGAACTTATTATAAGTTCTGTTAATTTATATGCTAAAAACAAAGAAATTAATCTTATATTTGATACTAATGAAGAGGAATGTAGAGTTTTTTTAGATAAAGATAAATATGAGAGAATTTTATTAAATCTTTTATCAAATTCTATAAAGTTTACTCCTGATGGGAAACAAATTCTAGTTACTTTATTTGTTGAGGAAGATTATGTAACTTTAAGTGTAAAAGATGAAGGAATAGGAATACCAGAAAACAAAATTGATTCCATTTTTGATAGATATTCTCAAATTAATACATCTCTTTCAAGAAGAGCTGAAGGTACAGGTATAGGACTTTCTTTAGTAAAAAAATTGACTGAAAGTATGAATGCACAAATAGAAGTAATAAGTGAAGAAGGGGTAGGGAGCGAATTTTTAGTAAAATTTAACAAAGAAAGCTTATGCCTTAATTCTAATTCTAATATTGTAATTATGGATACTACTATAAACGACAAAATAGACATTGAATTTTCAGATATTAATTAATATAGTTTTTATATTATTTTTAAAATTATTTATAGTATAATATATAATTACTAAAATACTAAGGAGTTTTAGGAGATGATATATTGAGTATAAAAAAAATAATAATGACAGGTGGAGGATCTGCAGGTCATGTAACCCCAAATCTTTCTCTTGTTCCAAAGCTTAAAGAACTTGGATATGAAATACAATATATAGGAACAAGTGATGGTATTGAAAGAAAAATAATAGAAAGAGAAAAAATTAGATATCATATAATATCAAGCGGAAAATTAAGAAGATATTTTGATATAAAAAATTTTACAGATCCTTTTAAAGTTATAAAAGGCATTTGGCAGGCTTACGAAATAATAAAAAAAGAAAAACCTAATATAGTATTTTCAAAAGGAGGTTTTGTTTCAGTACCTGTAGTGTTAGGAGCTTATTTCAATAAAATTCCAGTAATTGCTCATGAATCTGATATTACACCTGGACTTGCCAATAGAATTTCAATGCCTTATTGTACTAAAATATGTGTTACTTTCCCTGAAACTATTGAAAAATTAAACAAAAATAAGGCTATACTTACAGGGCCTCCTATAAGAAAAGAACTTTTTCAAGGGAGTAAAATTAAAGGAAAAAATATATGTAATTTTAATGATGATAAACCTATACTTTTAATTATAGGCGGAAGCTTAGGAGCTAAAGCTATAAATGAGGCTGTAAGAAGAAACATAGATAAAATATTAGAGAAATACAATGTAATTCATATATGTGGTAAAAATAATTTGGATAGTAAATATAATAATAAATATGGGTATAGGCAGTTTGAATATGTTAATGAAGAATTACCTCATCTTTTAACTTGTGCTGATATAGTAATATCAAGAGCAGGTTCAAATACCATATTTGAACTTTTAGCTCTTAAAAAACCTAATTTGCTTATACCTCTTTCATCTAAGTCAAGCAGAGGAGATCAAATTTTAAATGCTCAATCTTTTGAAAAAAGAGGATTTAGCATGGTTTTAAAAGAAGAAGATTTAAATGATAATAATTTATTATCAAAATTAGATGAGCTTTATAAAAACAAAGAAAAATTTATCAAAAATATGGAAAACAATAATTATAATAATGCAATAGATACTATTATAAATATTATAGAAAAATATTCTTTATAAAATTATAAAATGTGTTTATTTAATAAGGTTTTATAAATTAAGTTGTTGTAAAGCCTTATTATTTTTTTGGAAATTTAGGAACAATTTTTATTATTAACCATAAATTTTTTAAATAAAATTTTAAAATATATATAAAATATAAAAGTATAAAGAAAGAGGTGATTAATATGAAAAAAATTTATACTATGATATTAACTTTTGCAATAATATTAAGTCTCAAAACAATTGTAAATGCTCAAGATTTAACTTATATAGTTAAACCAAATGATAGTATGTGGAAAATAGCTGTAAAACATCAAATTGGATTATCGGAAATAATACATGCTAATCCTCAAATAAAAAATCCTAATCTTATATATCCTGGTCAAAAATTAACCGTACCTAATATTGACGATATAAAGAAAATGGAAAATGAAGTAATAAGACTTGTAAATGTAGAAAGAACTAAAAGAGGATTAGCTCCATTAACAGCTAATTGGGAACTTTCAAGGGTAGCTAGATATAAGTCACAAGATATGAAAACCAATGGATATTTCTCCCATAACTCTCCAACCTATGGTTCACCTTTTCAAATGATGCAGCATTTTGGAATAATTTATAAAACTGCAGGAGAAAATATTGCTATGGGACAAAAAACTCCAGCTGAAGTTATGCAAGCTTGGATGAATTCTAAAGGACATAGAGATAATATATTAAATCCTAATTTCAAAGAAATAGGCGTAGGAATAGCAAAAGATGGAAACGTATACTGGACTCAAATGTTTATATCAAAATAAAAAATAAAAAATATTTTGTTTTAGAGTTTTATATAAAAATATTATAAAAAAACTTAGTATAATAAAAAATTATTATACTAAGTTAGTTGAATTATTAAAATAATAGTATATAATAGAAATGGAGACTGTACTATTAGTTTAATAATGTAAAACATTATTAAATAGGCTCTTTATTAAATATTTTATTTTTCTGTATCAATTTAAATTTTTATAGAAAGAAGGTATATTCATGAGAAAAATGAAAACTATGGACGGTAATACTGCTGCCGCTCATGTAGCGTATGCTTTTACTGACGTAGCTGCAATTTTCCCAATAACGCCATCTTCACCAATGGCTGAACATGTTGATGAATGGAGTACACAAGGAAGAAAAAACATTTTTGGACAAGAAGTTAAAGTTGTTGAAATGCAATCAGAAGCTGGAGCAGCTGGAGCTGTACACGGCTCATTACAAGCTGGAGCTTTTACTACAACTTTTACAGCATCACAAGGACTTCTTTTGATGATTCCAAACATGTATAAAATAGCTGGGGAGCTTCTTCCATCAGTATTTCATGTAAGTGCTAGAGCTGTAGCAGCTCATGCTCTATCAATATTTGGAGATCATCAAGATGTTATGGCTGCTAGACAAACTGGATTTGCATTACTTGCATCAAGCAGCGTACAAGAAGTTATGGATTTATCAGCTGTAGCTCATTTATCTACAGTAAAAGGTAAAGTACCATTTTTAAGCTTTTTTGATGGTTTTAGAACTTCACATGAAGTACAAAAAATTGAAGTTTTAGAATATGATGAATTAAAAAATCTTTTAGACTGGGATGCTGTTAAAGCATTTAGAAAGAATTCTTTAAATCCAGAAAGACCAGTTACAAGAGGAACTGCTCAAAATCCAGATATTTATTTCCAAGGAAGAGAAGCAGCAAATAGATTCTACAATGCAATACCTGAAATAGTAGAAAATTATATGGCTGAAATAAATAAATTAACAGGCAGAGATTACCATTTATTTAATTATTATGGAGCACCAGATGCTGAAAGATTAATTATAGCAATGGGGTCAGTATGCCAGACTATAGAAGAAACTGTAGATTATTTAAATGCTAGAGGAGAAAAAGTAGGACTGCTTAATGTACATTTATACAGACCTTTCTCCATAGAACATTTCTTTAAGTACATACCAAAAACAGTTAAAAAAATAGCTGTACTTGATAGAACAAAAGAACCAGGTTCAGCAGGAGAACCATTGTATCTTGATGTAAAGAATGCTTTCTATGAAAGCGAATTAAGACCAGTAATAGTAGGCGGAAGATATGGATTAGGATCTAAAGATACTACACCTGGACAAATTTTAGCAGTATTTGAAAACTTAAAAGCAGAAAACCCTAAAAATGGATTTACTATAGGAATAAACGATGATGTTACATTTACATCATTACCAGAAGCTGAAGAAATTGATGTTGCAGATCCATCAACTAAAGCATGTAAATTCTGGGGACTTGGCTCAGATGGAACTGTAGGAGCTAATAAGAGTGCTGTAAAAATAATAGGTGATCATACAGATCTTTATGCACAAGCTTATTTTGATTATGATTCAAAAAAATCAGGTGGAGTAACAATGTCTCACTTAAGATTTGGTAAAAAACCAATCAAATCTCCATATTTAATAAATAAAGCTGATTTTATTGCTTGTCATAATCAGTCATATGTAAATAAATATAATGTTTTAACAGGACTTAAGAAAAATGGTATATTCCTTTTAAATACTATATGGGATGAAGAAGGACTTGAAAAACATCTTCCAGCTCATATGAAGAGATTCATAGCTGAAAATAACATAAAATTTTACACTTTAAATGCAGTTAAATTAGCACAAGAAATAGGTCTTGGTGGAAGAATTAATATGATAATGCAAGCTGCATTCTTTAAACTTGCTAACATTATTCCTATAGAAGATGCTGTTAAATATTTAAAAGAAGCAGTTGTAACTTCCTATGGCAGAAAGGGAGAAAAAATTGTAAATATGAACTTTGCTGCTATAGATAGAGCTCTTGAATCATTAGTAGAAGTTAAAGTGCCAGAAAGCTGGAAAAATGCTGTTGATGAAACTTCAAATGATAATGATAAAAATGTACCAGACTTTATAAAGAACATAGCTGAGCCAATAAACAGACAAGAAGGAAACAATTTACCAGTAAGTGCTTTTGTTGGAATAGAAGATGGAACATTCCCAGCAGGAACTTCAGCTTATGAAAAGAGAGGAATTGCAATTAATGTTCCTAAATGGGATATAGATAAATGTATTCAATGCAATCAATGTTCATTTGTATGTCCTCATGCTGCAATAAGACCATTCTTATTAAATGAAGAAGAAGTTAATAATGCACCAGAAGGATTTAATACAAAGAAAGCTCAAGGCGGTAAAGCATTTGAAGGATTAAATTATAGAATAACTGTTGATGTATTAGATTGTACAGGTTGCGGAAACTGTGCTGATATTTGTCCTGCACCAGGAAAAGCTCTTACAATGGAACCAATAGAAACTCAACTTAATGAACAAAATAATTGGGAATATTCTATGACATTGTCTTACAAAGAAAATCCAATGAATAAGGAAACTGTAAAAGGAAGTCAATTTGAACAGCCACTTCTTGAATTTAGTGGAGCTTGTGCTGGTTGTGGAGAAACTCCTTATGCAAAACTTGTTACACAATTATTTGGTGACAGAATGATGATTTCTAATGCTACAGGATGTTCATCAATTTGGGGAGCAAGTGCTCCATCTACACCATATACTAAAAACCACTGTGGACATGGTCCAGCATGGGCTAATTCATTATTTGAAGATAATGCTGAATATGGTTTTGGTATGTTCCAAGGTGTAAGACAAATAAGAGAAAGATTAGCTTTAAAAGCAAAAGAAGCATTAACTTTAAATATTAGTGATGCTTTAAAAGAAGCTCTTCAAAATTGGCTTGATAACTTTAAAAATGGAGAAGGCTCAAAGAAAGCTACTCTTAAGCTTTTACCATTATTAGAGGCTGAAAAAGAAGTTCATGAATCTTTAGCTGAATTATATGAATACAGAGAATACTTAATTAAGAAATCTCAATGGATATTTGGTGGAGATGGATGGGCTTACGATATAGGATATGGTGGATTAGACCACGTACTTGCATCAGGAGAAGACGTAAATGTTCTTGTGTTTGATACAGAAATTTATTCAAATACTGGCGGACAATCTTCTAAGTCAACTCCAACTGCTGCTATAGCTAAATTTGCTGCCAGCGGAAAGAGAACTAAAAAGAAAGACCTTGGTATGATGGCTATGAGTTACGGCTATGTATATGTAGCACAAATATCAATGGGTGCTGATAAAAATCAGGCTATAAAAGCTTTAATAGAAGCTGAAAAGTATGATGGGCCATCATTAATAATTGCTTATTCTCCATGTATAAGCCAAGGAATTAAGACTGGTATGGGAACAAGTCAAGCTGAAGCTAAAAAAGCAGTAGAAGCTGGATATTGGCACTTATACAGATTTAATCCTGAACTTAAGAGTGAAGGTAAGAATCCATTTACATTAGATTCAAAAGAACCAAAAGCTTCATTTAGAGAATTTTTACTTGGAGAAGTTAGATATGCATCATTATTAAAAGCATTCCCAGAAGAGGCAGAAGAATTATTTGCTAAAACTGAACAAGATGCTAAAGAAAGGCTCGAATCTTATAAGAGATTAGCGTCTAATTAACAAAAAAGATTGCGATTTTTATCGCAATCTTTTTTAATAAAATTTTAAAAAAACTCTTTTAAAATTATTAAATTAAAGGTACAATGTAAACATAACTTTAAAATAAAAATAATAGGAGGATTTTTTAATGAGTGAAGAAAAATTACACAACTCTTGTTGTGAAGAAGATACATGTGACTGCGGATGCGGTGAACATGAACATGTAGAAGGTTGTGATTGTGGTCACGATCATGGAGCAATGATTGTAGATTTAGAAGATGAAAACGGCAATATAGTTTCTTGTGAAGTCGTAGATGGATTCACATATAAAGAAAATGACTATGTGCTTGTTCAAAACCCTGAAGATGGTTCAGTATACCTATTTAAGGTTGTAGGAGAAGAAGGGGAATTAGTAATTCCTGAAGATGATGAATTTGAAGAAGTATCTAAATACTATGAACAAAGTTTAGAAGAAGAAGAATAAATATTATAAAGGCCGCTGCCGTAGATAGCGGCCTTTAACATTATATAATATAATTGGAGGTTATTGTTACATGGAAAAGCTTGCTATATTTGACGTAGACTATACTCTTACTAAAAAAGAAACATTAGTAGAATTTTATAAATTTATGTTTAAGAAAAATCCTAAAGTATTAATTTATTTTCCTAAAATTTTAATAGCTGCTTTTCTTTATATTTTAAAAATTATACCTTTAAGAAAAGCGAAAGAATATTTTATTTCTTTTATAGATGGAATAAAAGAAGAAGATATGCAAATTATTGTAAAAGAGTTTTATGAAAAAAAATTAAGTAAAATTTTGTATAATGATGCAATAGATATGATGAAAAAATTAAAATCTGAAGGTTATAAAATATATTTAATATCAGCTTCTGCAGAATTTTATTTAAAAGAGTTATATAATATAAAGGAAGTAGATAAAGTAATAGGGACTATATTTTTATGCGAAAATGGTATACATAAAAGCAAGATGCAAAGTGAAAATTGTAAAGGAGAAGAAAAAGTTAAAAGATTATTAGAAGAATTAAAAAAAGATAAAATAGATGTGGATTTCAAAAATTCATATATGTTTTCTGATTCTTTATCAGATATGCCCCTTTTTAATCTTGTTGGGAATCCATATCTTATAAATTTTAAGAAAAAACATGATAAAATTAAAATATTAAACTGGAAATAAACTAACACAGAAAATATTTAAAAAAGGAGATAGATAAATATGAGTGAGTGTTTTAGAAAATTTTTTATACAAAACTCTAATATATTAAAGGCTTCTGAATTTAACGATGAATTAATTTCAGAAGGGACTTCCCTTTATGAAGTTATTAGAATTATAAATAAAGTTCCATTATTTTTAGAAAGGCATTTAAAAAGGCTTACAAATTCAGCTGAAATAGTAAATTTAAAACTTTGGATGAATATAGAAGAAATAAAAGAAAATCTTATAAAACTTATAAAAATAAATAACGTAGACAATGGAAATATAAAAATAGTTTTTAATTATAAACAAGAAGGCAAAAATACTAAACAAAATTTTTTAGCATATTTTATAAAGCATAATTATCCTTCAGATAATCAGTATAAAGAGGGAGTTTCCACAATTTTATTTTTTGCAGAAAGAAATAATCCTAATGCTAAAATTATAAATACTAATTTAAGAAAATTAAGCGATGAAAAAATAAAAGAAAATAATGCATATGAAGCTATATTGATAGATAGAAATAATAATATTACAGAGGGAAGTAGATCTAATATATTTATGGTTAAAGAAAATACAGTAATAACTGCTCCTTTGACAGATGTTTTAGGAGGTGTAACTAGAGAAATTATAATTGAAATATGTAAAAATGAAGGAATAGAGATTAAAGAAGAAAAGATAAATTATAAAGAAATAAAAAATATGCAAGCTCTTTTTATTACTGGTACTTCTCCTAAGGTACTTCCTATAAAAAATGTTGAAGACTTATATTTTAATTCAGCAGATAATAAAATTGTGAAAAAAATTATAAACTCTTATAATAAAATTATAAATGATTATATAGAAAAAAATAAAATTATTTAAATTTATAAATTATTATTAAGAAAATATATAAAATAACGAAAAATAAGTATAAGTTTATTTTTAAAAAGGTTGGAGATTGTAATGAATATTAAAAACTCTTTTGATAAAGAAACAGAAAATGATTTTATTTTTAAGAGGAATTTAAATATTAATATATCAAAAGATAATATGGAAGCATATGTTACTATAAATTACTCTGACTTTGAAAAATGCGAAAAAAAAGAAAAAATACCATTTTATACTATTGAAGAATTAAGAGAAGCCCTTAATAAAGCTGGCATTACATATGGAATTATAGAAGAAAATTTAAAAAAATGTTTAGATAAAAATGGAGCAGATAATATATTAGTTGCCAAAGGAATACCACCAATAGATGGAATAGATGATATTTTAGATATTAAATTTGATGTCGATAAAGATATAAAAAAATTAAATGAAGATAAAAGAGGAAGAGTAGATTTTAAAAGCATTGGAGCAGTAAATTCTGTTAAAGAAGGAGATATAATAGCTGTAAGAATTCCAGGTAAAGAAAGTATTGATGGTAAAGATATAAAAGGCAAAGCAGTAAAAGGGAAAAATCCTAAAAAAATAAAAATTAAAGCAATTCAAGGATGTAAATTAATAGATGAAAATACTGTAGCAGCTTCAATAACTGGTAAGCCTTATATGAAAAATAATGCTTTTTATGTATATTCAGTTCATGAAATTAATGAAGATGTTAATCTAAAAACAGGGAATATTAAATTTTTAGGAGATATAGTAATTAAAGGAAATGTTAGAGAAGGAATGAAAGTTATATCAGGGAATTCTGTTACAATTTTTAAAAATGTTTTGAAGGCAGAAATAAAAGCCAAATCAGATATAATTATCAAAGGGAATGTAATTGCATCCAATATAGCAGCTGGTGGAGAAGACATGGAAAAGATTAAGGAAATAGAAATTTTAGAAAGTCTTATCACATATTTAGATAATATTATAAGCTGTATAGAAGAAATAAAAAAATTTAATCTCTTCGGATATGATGTTTCAGATGGACAAATTATAAAAATACTTATAGAAAATAAATTTAAATCTATACCTAAAACTTGCTTGACTCTTATATCTCATATAGTAAAAAACAGACAAAATGATGATAATGAATGCGAAATTTTAATAGATATTATTAAAAATAAAATTTTAGGATTAGCTCCTTTAAATATAAAACATTATGGGGAACTATTTGATATAAAAAATATAATTAAAGAAAGAATATTACTTTTAAAAAAGAATATTTTTTTACCTGCAAATATAAAATTGTCTTATTGTCAAGATTCTACAATTAATAGTTCTGGAGATATAATAATTTCAGGTAAAGGAACCTATGTTTCTAATTTATATGCTAAAGAAAGCGTATATTTTACAGAAAAAAATAGTGTTGTAAGAGGAGGATTTATAAAAGCAGGTAAAGAAATTAAATGTAAAAATGTTGGAAGCAATGGAGGGGTAACCACAAGGCTTACAGTAGGAGAATGTGGACATATATATACAGATATAGCTTATGAAAATACAATATTTACAATAGGTCAAAGAGAAATTTTACTTAATTATGCAAGTAAAAATGTACATGTATATTTAGATGATAAACATGATATTATGGTAGATAAATTAAGATTATAAGTGGAGGTATGTTTATGGACAGTAAAGAAATAAAAGTACTTATATTTAATATAAATGAAGAATATTATGCTGCAGATATAATGGAGATTGAAAGAATTTTAGGTTATGAAGAACCCACGAAACTTCCAGATTCTCCTGATTTTATAGAAGGAGTTATAAATTATGAGGGAAATATTCTTACAATTATATCTCTTGCTAAAAAATTTAATATTCATTCTGAAGTAAATAAAAAAGACTCTAAAATTATAGTAGCTAAGCAGGATAATTTTAAAATAGGAATAATAGTTGATGTTGTTTCTGAAGTAAAAGATATAAATGAAAAAGATATTGAAAATCCACCTGAAATAGCGTATGGAATTTCAAAAAGATATATAAAAGGATTAATAAAATCTGATAAAAAGATAATAATATTTCTAAATCTTAGCACTATTTTAACCGAAGAAGAAAAAAAATTAATATAGTAAGGTGCTGTTAATGTTATGAATGGAAAGGAAATAAAAGTAGGGATAGCGGATTTAAATATAGCTTTTTCACCAGATAAACTTATAACTATAGGGTTAGGTTCTTGTATAGGTATTGCTTTATATGATAAAGAAGTAAAGCTTGGAGGTCTAGTACATATTATGCTCCCAGATAGTAGTCTTTTTAATAATATAAATAATCCTATTAAATTTGCTGATTTAGCTATTCCGATATTATTAGAAAAAATGGAGAAAATAGGAGCTTCTAAAATGAATATAAAGGCAAAAATTGCAGGAGGAGCATCTATGTTTAATTTTTCTGATAAAAGCATGATAATGGATATAGGAAACAGAAATAGTATAGCAGTAAAAAATGTACTTTCTAAATTTTCAATACCAGTAATAGGTGAAGATATAGGGGGAAATAAAGGAAGGACTATGATATTTGATACTTTAGATGGAAGTGTTAAGATAAGGACAGTTGGAGCAGGCATAAAAGAAATATAATGGAGAGTGGTGCAGTTTGGAAAAAATTAAAGTATTAGTGGTTGATGACTCTGCATTAATGAGAAAAATAATATCTGATATAATTAATATGGAAGAAGATATGCAAGTAATAGATACAGCAAAAAATGGGAAAGATTTGCTTGAAAAATTAAAAAAATACAATCCTGATGTTATAACTTTGGATGTAGAAATGCCAATTATGGATGGTATAGAAGCTTTAAAAGAAATTAAAAAGAATTCATGTGATATACCAGTAATAATGCTTAGCAGTGTTTCAAAAAAGGGAACTGCACTTACAATGGAATGTCTTGAAATAGGTGCTTTTGATTTTATATCAAAACCATCAGGAGCAATATCTTTAGATTTAAATAAAGTAAAAGATGAACTTGTTTTAAAGATTAGAATGGCTAGCAGAAAAAAAAATACTATGAGAAATCATTCTAAGAATTCTAATATGAAAAATATAGAAACTAAAAGTATTAAAAGAAACATTATTAATAATAAAATTGAAGCAGTAGTTATAGGAGCTTCTACAGGAGGGCCTAAGGCGCTTTATGAAGTTATAACAGCTTTTCCTAAAAATATAGGAATACCTATATTTATAGTTCAACATATGCCTGCGGGTTTTACTAAAGCTTTTGCAGAAAGACTAAATAATAATAGCAAAATAACTGTAGTGGAAGCTTTCGATGGACAAACTATTGAAAAAGATATAGTTTATGTAGCACCTGGAGGTTTTCATATGGAAATTAAAGATGATAAAAAAATACACTTAAATTTAGAACCTGCTATTTGGGGAGTTAGACCCGCTGTAGATAAACTATTTTTTTCTGCTTCTAAAGTATATGGTTCACATCTATTAAGCATTGTTTTAACTGGAATGGGCAAAGATGGAGCTGAAGGTACTGAAGCTATAAAAAAAGCTGGAGGAATAACTATTTCTGAAGATAAGTCTACATGTACTATATATGGTATGCCTAAAGCAGCTTTTGAAACGGGTATGGTAGATATGGTTCTTCCAATTAACGAAATAGCTTCCCAAGTTATTAAATTAGTGAATAGTTAGGAGGATTTATGGATTTAGAATATTTTAAACAATGGGTATTAAAAGAATTTAATATAGATCTATCTGCATATAAAACTAATCAGCTTCACAGAAGAATATTAAGCTTAATGTCAAGAGTTGGTGTAAATTCGGTAGAAGAATATATTCAACTTTTAAAAAAAGATGAATCTCAAAGGCAGAAATTTCTTGATTTTGTAACTATAAATGTAAGTGAGTTTTTTAGAAATCCTGAAATTTTTGAAGATTTAAAATATAAAATCAAAGAAGAACTTCTTATAAAAAATAGAATTTTAAAAGTATGGAGTGCAGCATGTTCTATTGGAGCAGAGCCATATTCTTTAGCTATAATATTAGATAGTTTATCTCCTAATATAAATCATAAAATAATAGCAACAGATATTGATTCTACTATATTAGAAAGAGCTAAAAAAGGAGAATACACATATTCTGAAATTAAAAATGTAAAAAAAGAGTATTTAGATAAATACTTTAAAATAGAAGGAGATAAATATATAATAAATTCTAGAATAAAAAATATGGTATCATTTAAAAAACATGATTTAATATTAGAACCTTATGAAAAAGACTTTGATTTAATAGTTTGCAGAAATGTAGTAATATATTTCAATCAAGATGTAAAGGATGAAATATATAAAAAATTTAGTTCTTCTCTTAAGAAGGGAGGACTTTTGTTTGTAGGTGCTACTGAAAGCATATATAATTATAAAGATTATGGATTTGAAAAAGCATCTACATTTATATACAGGAAAGTATAACATAATTATAGGAGGGAGATTATGGATACATCTCAATATCTTTCAATGTTTCTTGAAGAATCTATGGATAATCTTCAAGCTTTAAACGAATCTTTACTTCAACTAGAACAAGAACCAAACGATATAGATAAATTAAATGAAATATTTAGAATAGCACATACTATAAAAGGTATGGCTGCAACTATGGGTTATAATGTTATGGCAGAACTTACTCATAAAATGGAAGATGTTTTAGAAGAATTTAGAAATGGAAAATTAAAAGTAACTCAAAATGTGGTTACTGTGCTTTTTCAGTGCCTTGATACTCTTGAAACTATGGTAAATAATATATCTGAAGGAGAAGACGATAAAGTATCTATAGAGGAAATATTAAAAAACCTAGAAGAAATAACAAAAAATGATGATGTTGAAGAAGATTTAATAACAAATAAAAATGATGTAAATGGCGATAAAAAAATTTTAAAAGTACAGCTTAATGAATATGACATAAATATTGTAAAACAAGCAGCATACAAAGGATTTAAATCTTTTGAGATTATAATAAATTTAAGTAAAAATACACTTCTTAAATCGGCTAGGGCCTTTTTAATATTTAAGAGTTTAGAAGAAAATGGAGAAATAATAAAATCATTGCCCAATGTTGAAGATATAGAAAGCGAAAATTTTGATTTCCAAATTGCGTTGGTTTATATTACAAATAAGGACAAGGAAGAAATTTATAAAAGCTTAATGAATATTTCTGAAGTTGAGAGCGTTTATATAGAACTTATTACACCTTTAAATTTAAAAAATGATATTAAAGAAGAAAATACAAAAATTGATAATAACAACTTAGTCTTTACAAACGAAAACTTTATAAACGCTAAAGAAGTTCAAAAGGAAACAGCTGTTCATAAAAAATCGCATCAATCAGTTAGAGTAGATTTAGAAAGATTAGATAAATTTATGAATATGGTTTCTGAACTTGTAATTCATAGAACAAGATTGGAACAAATAAGCAGTAATTTAAAAATTACTGAGCTTAACGAAACTTTAGAACAAGTTGCAAGAACTACTTCTGACCTTCAAGATTTGGTTATGAAAATAAGGATGATGCCTCTTGAGGTTGTATTTAATAGATTTCCACGAATGGTAAGAGATTTAGCAGTTGAATTAAATAAAGAAATAGAACTTATAATAGAAGGGCAGGATACAGAGCTCGACAGAACTGTTATAGATGAAATAGGAGAACCGCTTATACATCTTATAAGAAATGCTGCTGATCATGGAATAGAAAGTAAAGAAGAAAGGATTGAAAAAGGTAAAGATGATATTGGGAAAATAAGATTAGCCGCTTATCAAGAAGGAACTAAAGCAGTTATTAAAGTAGAAGATGATGGGAAAGGATTAGATGTTAAAAAAATTCAAGATAAAGCAGAAAAATTAGGAATTAATACTGAAGGTATGACAGATACAGACATAAGAAATTTGATTTTTGTACAAGGCTTTAGTACTAATGATAAAGTAACTGATATTTCAGGGAGAGGAGTTGGTATGGATGTTGTTAAGACAAAAATATCAGCTCTTGGAGGAACTGTAGATGTTATAAGTGAAATTGACAAGGGTACATCTTTTATTATAAGATTACCATTGACACTGCAAATAATTCAAGCACTTCTTGTAAAAATTGGAAGTGAAACTATGGCTATATCCCTTGGATATATAGATAGAGTAATAGATTATAAAGATGATATAGTTAAAAAGACTAATAATAAGGAAGTTATAATTTATAATGGTAATGTAATTCCACTTATTAGAGTTAATAAAAAACTAGATATTTCTTCTTTAGAAAATACTAAAAAATATATAGTTATTGTAAAAGTTGGAGAAAAAACAGCAGGTCTTTTAGTAGATTCATTATTTGGTCAAAAAGAAATTGTTATAAAGCCTTTTGGGAAAACTCTTCAGGGATTAAAGGAATATATAGGAGCAACCATATTAGGAGACGGGCTTGTAACCCTTATACTAGATGTTGCAGCGCTTATATAATTTTTCCATAAATTTTAAATTTATAGGAGGCAAACATGGAATATATAAATTTTAACTCTATGCAGTTAGACGCGTTAAAAGAAGTTGGTAATATTGGAGCTGGTAATGCTGCTACTGCTTTATCTCAGCTTTTAAATAAAAAAATTGATATGACCGTTCCTGCAGTAAATATAGTATCTTTTAATGATATTTTTTCAAGAATAGGTGGAGAAGAAATTGTAATTGGAATTATAGTAAGGGTATTAGGAGATACACCAGGAAATATACTTTTTATATTTGAGAAAGAAGCAGCGCTTAATCTTATAGAAATACTTATAGGTAAAAGAGAAGAACAAATAAGCGAAATGGGGAATTCTGTACTTTGTGAAATAGGAAATATAATATCAAGTTCATTTATGAATGCAATAGGAAAGTTTACAAATTTGCTTATAATACCTTCTGTGCCAGCTGTAACTTATGATATGCTTGGAGCTATTTTATCTACAACATTTATAGAATCAGGACAATTTGATGATTATGTTCTTGATATTGAAACTATGTTTTTAGAATTAGGTTCTAAAATAAGTGGACATTTTTATTATATACCAATGCCAGGCTCATTAAATAAAATTTTAGAAGCTCTTGGAGTAAAATAGTGTATAATATAGATATTAATACAAATTTAATCATAGATATTCAATATTTTATGATTAAAAATAAATCAAATATAATTTAGCAAAATGATTGTATAAAAAAGTAGTATTTTTATACAATCATAGCAACTATTAATTTAATTAATATATTAAATTTTAAACTTTGAATATTTATAAAAATTATAAAATAAAAAAATGATAGAAAGTACAAGGAGGAATAAAATGGCTGCAAAAGTGTTAATTGTTGATGATGCTGCATTTATGAGAATGATGATAAAGGATATACTTGAAAAAAATGGGCTTCAGGTAATAGGAGAAGCCAATAATGGGATAAAAGCACTTGAACTTTATAAAAAAGAAAAACCTGATATAGTAACTATGGATATAACTATGCCTGATATGGATGGAATAGAGGCAGTAAAAGCAATAAGAGCTTATGATCCTTCTGCCAAAATAATTATGTGCAGTGCTATGGGACAACAAACCATGGTTATGGATGCAATAAGAGCAGGAGCAAAAGATTTTATAGTAAAGCCTTTCCAAGCAGATAGGGTAATAGAGGCAATTAATAAGGTATTAGGTTAAAGTTATTTTAAATAATAAATTTGCTGCTTAACTTAAAAATTAAGCAGCAGTTTGTAAATTTATATAATTAATTTTATTAATTATAAGATAAGGAGAGTAAATATGCAAGTTGTTATATTTAAACTTGGAGATGAACAATTTGCAGTAGAAACTGCAAAAGTTCAAAGTATAAATGATACTATGAGTATAACAAAAGTTCCAAAAGCTCCCAAACATATAAAAGGGCTTATAAATCTTAGAGGGAATATAATTTCTCTTTTAGATATTAATTTACTTCTTGATATAAATAATGATGAAAAGGAGCAAAATAATATTATAATATTAGAAATGGAAGATGAATTAGTTGGTATAACTGTAGACCAAGTAGATGAAGTTTTAGATATTGAAGAAAATATAATAGAAAAAATAGAAAATGATAGAAAAAAATCCTATATCAAAGGAATAATTAATTTTAAGGATAGGATAGTAACCCTTATTGATATAGATAAATTGTTATTAAATTAATTAGAAATGAGGGAAAATCATGGCAGAAGTATTATCACAAAGCGAAATAGATGCTCTCTTATCTGCCTTATCCTCTGGTGAGTTAAAACCAGAGGAAATTTCCAAAGAGGAAGAAAAGCAAAAGGTAAAAGTTTATAACTTTAGGAGCCCTCAAAAATTTTCTAAAGACCATATAAGAACTCTTGAACTTATATATGATAACTATTCAAGAATAATATCAAATTATCTTACTGCACAAATAAGAAGCAATGTAAAGGTAAAAATAGAGTCTGTAGAGCAAATAACATATGAAGAATTTATTCATTCTATACCTAATCCAACTATATTAACTATATTTAAAATGCCTCCCTTAAGTGGTTCTATACTTTTTGAAACAAATCCTCAATTTGTATTTCAAATTATAGATATACTTCTTGGAGGTACAGGTGCAGGAAATTATAAAATGAGGGAATTTACAGATATAGATAAAAATATTATAAAACTTATAAATAAAGGACTTATAGAAAATATGAAACTTGCCTGGGAAGATGTTATTGAAGTTGAACCTGAAATTGAAGGATTAGAAACTAATCCTGCCTTAAATCAAACTATGGCACCTACAGAACCTATAGCTTTAATAACTTTTTCTGTTGAAATGAATGGAATTAATACTTTTATTAATATTTGTATACCTTATTTAAGTGTTGAAAAAATACTTGATAAATTAGTAGTTCAATATTGGTTTAGAGAAAATAATGAAGATGCTTTAAAAGAATCAAAAGAAAAACTAAAGCAAAGACTTAATGTAGTTCAAGTAGGTATAAAAGTAGTTCTTGGTATCAAAAACATAACTATAGATGATTTTTTAAAACTTAATGTAGGAGATGTTATACCACTTGATAATAGAAGTGATAGTCCTGTTAAAGTATTAATAGAAGATACGCCTTATTTTTATGGAAAACCAGGAATAGTAGGTAAAAATTTGGGGGTTCAAATAATAGATAGTATAGATAAGGATGTGGAAAATTATGAGTAATGGCTTCCTTTCACAAGAAGAAATAGATTCATTATTAAATGGAGGAAATTTAAATCAAGAACCACAATCAGAGGAAATACTTTCTGATATAGAAAAAGACTTGCTTGGTGAAATAGGCAATATATCTATGGGGTCAGCATCTACAGCTCTCTCTACAATTATAAATCAGCAGGTTAATATAACTACTCCTGTAGTTACAGTTACTACTTTAAATAAGTTAAAAGATAGCTTTGAAGTCCCTAATATAGCTCTTGAAGTAAAATATACAAGTGGAATTGTAGGTGAAAATTTACTTGTAATGAAAATTACAGATGCGGCTATAATAGCAAATCTTATGATGGGTGGGGACGGAAAAGTAGATAATCATGAATTAACAGAAATAGAGGAAAGTGCTGTTTCAGAAGCTATGAATCAGATGATAGGATCTGCAGCTACATCAATGGCAACTATGTTCTCTAGAGAAATAAATATTTCTCCTCCAAGTTCTAAAATATGGACTGACAACACAAACACATTAACTGATAATATTGACGGCAATGAAAATATAGTTCAGGTTTCATTTAAACTTACAATAGGAAATTTAGTTGATAGCACTATTATGCAAATACTTCCCTTAGATACAGCAAAAAAAATAGTTTCAATAATGATGGGAAATGAAAATGAAGATAATAAAAATATAAATTCAAATAAAGAAAATACTATTCAATATTCAAATTATGATGAACCTATATATTATGATAAACCAAAAGAAATTCATACAGAAAAAAATATTTATAGTCCAGAGGTAGAAGTTCATAAAGCTTCTTTTCAGCCTCTTAAAGAAACATCAACTACTAAAGTACCAAAAAATATAGATTTAATACTTGATGTTCCTCTTGAAATTTCAGTAGTGCTTGGAAGAACTAAAAAAAGCATAAAAGATATATTAAATTTTGGAACAGGTTCTTTAATAGAGCTTGATAAATTAGCAGAAGAGCCAGTTGAAATATTAGTAAATGGCAAAATAGTAGCTTATGGAGAAGTTGTAGTTGTAGATGAAAATTTTGGTGTAAGAATAACAAGTATAGTAAGTAATACTGAAAGAGTTAAATCATTGTCTAATTAATTTTTAAGAAATAAAGTCTAGGGCTTTATTTCTTTTTTTAGGTATAAATTTTTTAAAACTTTATACGATAATAAATAATAGTAAATATATGAATATTTTATAGGAGTGTTTCAAATGAAGATAAATGGATTAGGGATTAATAAAGGTATAAATTCATATAAAAATAACAGTAAACCAGTAGAAAAAAAATCAACCAATTTTACAAAAGATACAGTTGAACTTTCTTCTTTGGCTAAAAGTTTAAGTTCATTAAAAGAAGAAGAAACTTTTAATTCAAATGAAAAAATCGAAAAACTTCAAAGAGAGATATCCAAAGGGACATATAAACCAAATTCAAAATTAATAGCTAAAAGCATTATAGAAAATATGAAAGGGAAAGGAGTTTAATTTTGAAAGAGGAGTTAATGAATATAATATTAATTGAAATAGAAGCACTGAAAGAGCTTTTAAAAATACTTGAGAAGCAGCATGAATTTTTATTAAAATCTAATGCAATTACATTAGAAGGATTTATTTCTAAAATAGAAGATTCTAATAAAAAAATTGCAGAGATAGAAATTAAAAGAAGGCAGATTACTAAAGGAAGACCTATGAGAGAAATTATAGAGGAAATAGGAGATAATGATTTAGATAAATATTATAGAGAAATAAAAAAGCTTATTGAAGAAGTAAGAATTCAAAAAGATTCAAATGAACTTTTAATAAAACAAGGATTAAGTTTTACAAATAGAATATTAAACATATTAAATCCTTCAAAAATTCCAAAAATTTACAACTCTTACGGACAGTTATCTAAAAAATAAATGAGGTGAATATATGTCAGGATTATTTTCAATACTTAATATAGCAAATAGAGGAATGGCAGCACAACAGACAGCAATTAATGTAACTTCTCATAATATTGCTAATTCAAGTACAGAAGGCTATTCAAGACAAAGAGCTGTAATTGAAACTACAAGACCTTCAAATGTGCTTTCTTTAAATAGTGCATTTGAAGCTGGACAGCTTGGGACAGGTGCACAGGTTGAAATAATACAAAGAGTAAGAGATAGCTTTTTAGATTATCAAGTAAGGGTAGAAAATAGTACTTATGGACAATTTTCTGCAAGAGATGAATTTTTAAGCCAAATAGAAAACATTATAAATGAACCTTCAGATACAGGAATTTCAACATTAATAGGAAATTTTTTTGATTCGTGGCATGTTCTTTCAGCAGATGCTCAAAGTTCTAATTCAAGAACAATAGTTGTTAATCAATCACAGGCTTTGGCAGATGAGTTAAATCATACTGCAAACCAGCTTAATAAACTTAAAGAAAATTCTAAACAAGTTATAATGAATACAGTTTTTGAAGTCAATGATATTATAGAACAAATAGATAAATTAAATCAGCAAATTATGGGAGTTAAAATTGCAGGGCAAGAGCCTAATGATTTAATGGACAAAAGAGACAAACTTTTAGATGATTTAAGCATTAAACTCAATATTACAATAGATAAAAACAATTTTTATGGTTTAGATATTAAAACAGAAGGTATTAATATTGTTAAATCCGAAAACAACACTAATGTTAATAAATTATCTTATGTAGATGAAATAGAAAAAATAGGTGAAAATAGTTATAAAATAACTTACTATAAGTTTGGAAATAAATCAAGTGATAATTATAAAAGAGAATTAATTTTAAATAATTTATCAGAAGAAGATTTAAATGAACTTGAAACAGGTAGAATTATTTGGACAGATTATAATGGTGAACCTATAGAAATTCCAGGAAACAAAAGTGCCATATATAGACCTTCTAATGGGGAGCTTATGGGGTGCAAAACTGTTTTTCAAGATGTAGAAAATTATATGGATCAGCTTGACAAAATAGCTAAAGCACTTGCTTTTACTGTAAATGCTCTACATAGTAATAGTGAGAAGGCAGAAGAAGATACTCTTCCGTTTTTTGTAAATGGTGATATTGCATCATATACCGTTAATAGTGGGAAAAATATATTAACAAATATTGCTGATGTACTTTCAGCTGAAAAAAATATTACAGCTGCTAATATTTCTATAAATAAAGAAATTGTAGATGATGTAATGAAAATTAAGACAGCATTTGATGAAAATGGCGGGGAAAATGAAGGAACAAGGGCTCTTGCTATAGCACAGCTTAGAAACAATTTTATAAAAATTCAAGATATAGGAAGCACAATTAATTCAAGAGAAGATTTATTTAATAAAGGTGGCAATTTAATAAAAGTAAATAATGAAAATAGAACTATTGAATTAAAAAACAGTAATAATGGAATGAAAATAGATGATTATTTTAAAGATATTATAGATAGGCTTGGAGTACAAGGAGCAGAAGCAAAACGAATGGTTGCTAACCAAGAATCTCTTTTAGAAAGCTTTAAAATGACAAGAGAATCTGTATCAGGAGTATCTATCGATGAAGAAATGGCAAACCTTATACAATATCAGCATGCTTATGCTGCAAATGCAAAAATTATTGCTACTGTTGATCAACTCCTTGATGTAGTTATAAATGGACTAATAAGATAGTAATTATTTATAAGGGGATGATAATTATGAGAGTTACTAATAAAATGCTATCTCATAGTTTTTTAGCTGATATGAGAACAAATCTTAAAAATATGCAAAAAATTCAAGAACAGATGACTTCAGGTAAAGAAATAAGAAAACCTTCTGATGATCCTGCAAAAATTGCAAGAGCTATGCAGCTTCATACAGATATAAATGCAAATAAGCAATATAATTCTAATATAAGCGATACTATAAATTGGCTTGACATTACAGATACAGCATTAGGACAACTTGGGAATGTACTTCAAAGAATGAGTGAGCTTTTGATGCAATCTGGAAATGCAGCTTATAGTAGTACTGAAAGACAGTCAATAAAGGATGAATTTAATGAAAGAATAGAAGAATTTACACAAATATTAAATACTAGTTATGATGGTAAATATATATTTGGTGGTACTAGAACAACTACAAAACCTGTTATAACTGATGAAGTAAATGGAAATAAAAATTTGAAATATAATATAGATACAAATGATGAATCATATATACAAAGTGAAATTAGTAAAATAAATCAAAAAATGAAAGTAGAAATATCTCCAGGTGTTACAATAGATTACAATGTTTCAGCGTCAGAAATTATAGAATTTGATGGAAAAAATCTAAAAGATACTTTTTCTAAAATACTATCAGATTTAGATAATGAAAATGGGGTTTTAGATCTTGCAGGAAGTGATATGGAAGATATAAAAAAAGCTATGGATAATCTTCTAAAAAAACGTTCTGAAGTTGGAGCAAAACAAAATAGAATGGAAAGTGCTAAATCTAAAAATGAAGATGAAACTTTTAATTTAACTGAAATATTATCTAAAACAGAAGATATAGATATAACTGAAAAAACTATGGAATATGCAACCCTTCAGACTGTATATATGGCATCGCTTCAAACAAGTGCAAGGGTAATTCAGCCGACCCTTCTTGATTATTTATAGGAGGACTATTATGAAGTTTAACACAAAATATCATGGAGTAAAAGAGTTTAAAGAAGAAGATATAATATATTTTAAAAAAGGACTTCCTGGATTCGAAAAATTAAATAAATTTATATTATTTTCTGTTGAAGAAAATAATATATTTAGCATTTTACATTCTGTAGAAAATGAAGAAATTGGATTAGTGGTTGCTTCTCCATTTACAATATTTAAAGATTATGAATTTAAATTAAGTGATGAAAAATTAAAAGAACTTAAAATATCTTCACCAGAGGATGTGTTAGTATTAAATACAGTTACTTTAAGCAATAATATTAACAGTATAACTATAAATTTAAAAGCACCTATAATAATTAATATTAAAGAAAGATTAGGGGAGCAAATAATATTAGATAATGAAAAATACAAAATAAAGCATCCTCTTTTAAAGGAGTGAGTTTATGCTTGTTATTACAAGAAAAAAAGGAGAGTCTATTTTAATTGGTGAAGATATAGAAATAACAGTAGTAAATATAGATAAAAAATTTGTAAAACTGTCTATTGATGCACCTAAAAATATAACAATTTTAAGAAAAGAACTATATAAAGAAGTAATAGAAGAAAATAAAAATGCTACATTATTTAACAGTGAAGTGCTTAAAAATATAAAAAAATAATTGAATATCAAAAAACATAAAATATAATATTTTATGTTTTTTAAATAATAGGGGGATAATATGGAATTAAAAATTGATAAAGGAATGCATATAGAATCTGGTATAGATAAAAATTTTAAAATAAGTACTGAAAAAACTTTAGATAATGTAAAAGATAACAATAAAATATTTGGGGGAAAAGATATACAAGAAAAAGATTTAAAAAATGCAGTAGATAAATTAAATAAATTTTTAGAAGATAATAAAACTCATGCTGAATATGAAATACATGATAAATTAAATGATGTTATGATTAAAATAGTTGATGATAATACAGGTAAGGTAATAAAAGAAATTCCTCCACAAAAAATATTGGATATGGTTGCAAAGATGTGTGAAATTGTAGGGATTTTATTTGATAAAAAGGCGTAAAATTTTACGAAAAGGAGATGAGTTAAATGCAAAACAGTAATGCATATAACACATATAAAAATAATAGCATAAATTATGCATCAAAGGAACAGCTTCTCTTAATGCTTTTAGATGGAGCTGTCAGATTTTCTAAAATAGCTAGACAATCTATTTTAGATAATGATGTAAAAAAAGCTCACGAAAATATAATCAAAACTCAAGATATTTTTTATGAACTTATAGCATCTTTAGATGTAAATAAAGGTGGAGAATGGGCAAAGAATTTAATAGAAATATATGATTTTATAATAAGAAAGTTAATTGAATCAAATATAAAAAAAGATGCAGGTATAATGGATGAAATTATACCATTAATTGAAGATGTAAGAGATACTTGGAACGAAGCATATAAAGCAGCTAAAAGTTATAAATAAAAAATTTTTATTAATTTAAACTATATTACTTTATTATCTTAAATCAACAAAATATATAAAAAGTGTATAATTTAATATTTAATATTTAAGGTGGTGAATTTATGAGTAATACATTAAGAATAACAGGTCTTGCTACAGGTCTTGATGTTGATAGTATGGTAAAGACTATGATGAAAGCTGAGCAAGTTAAAGTTGATAAGATGATGCAAGATAGGCAAATACTTCAGTGGCAGCAGGACTTATATAGAGAAATTATTGGTGATTTAAATACATTTAAAAGTACTTACTTTGATGTTTTAAAGCCAGATACAAATATGCTTTCTAAAAATAATTATGCTGATTTTGATTATACGAGCAGTGATTCTTCTATTGCAACAGTAACAGCAGTTTCAGGAGCAGTATCAGGTAAATATACTATAAAAGTAAATCAACTTGCTTCTAGTGCTTATATAACTTCAAATTCAATTGTATTTAATAAAACTGATAATATTACTGATACTTCAATTTGGCAGGGTAAAAAAATTAAACTTAATGATACTGAAATAACAATATCATCTGATTTAAATTCTGTAGATGACATTGTTAATGACATTAATAGTAAAATAAATGCAAGTTCTATGAAAGGGAAAATACAGGTAAGTAAAATAATAGATGGATCTAATACTTATATTAAGTTTGACGCATTAACTACAGAAAATATAAAAATAACAAATGTAGATGGAATAGAAAATTTAAATGTATTAGATGGAAAAGTTATTAATCCATCTTTATCTACAAAACTTGCAGATTTAGGTATGACTGATGAAACTGGCTCATTTAAATTTACATACAATGGGAATTTAGTTTCAATTGATGTTAGTAATCAAAGTACGTTAAGAGATTTTATCCAAAATATAAGTAATAAAACATCTGGAAATGTTACTGCTAAATTTAGCGAACTAACAGGAAAATTTGAGTTAAAAACATCTTCAACAGGTAGCAGTATGGCTATAAATTTAGATAATGGTACTACTAGTTCATTAATGAGTGCATTAGGATTATCAGAAGATTACAGTATAAAAAATGGACAAGATGCTAAAGTAGAGATAACACCTCCTGGAGCATCTTCATCAACCTTAGTAATAAAATCATCAAATATTTTTACTATAGATAATATAAGTTATAATTTAATGCAGGCTGATCCAAACAAAAGTGTGGATATTACAGTAACATTAAATACTCAAAAAACTTTTGATAAAATTAAAGCTTTTATTGATAAATATAACGAAATTGTAGATAAAATTAATAAAAAAATTGATGAAAAAAAACAATATGATTATAAGCCTTTAACTGATGAACAAAAAAAGGAAATGAGCGAAGATGATATAAAAAAGTGGGAGGAAAAAGCAAAGGAAGGATTGCTAAAAAATGACAGTAATCTTCAAAACATGCTTTATTCTATGAGAAATGCATTCTTTCAAAAGATAGAAGGAGTAGGATTATCCTTAAAAGATATTGGATTAAATACATCAAGTGATATATCTCAAAGGGGTAAAATAATATTTGACAGCACTTTAGGAGGAGAGCAAAAACTTAAAGACATGCTAGCAGAAAAAGGGGATGAAGTTGCAAAACTTTTTATGCAGGTTTCTACAAAGCAGCCAACTTACAGTCCTAATTTGACACAAAGTCAAAGGCAAGACAGAAATAGTGATGAAGGAATTTTTCAAAGAATAAATGATATTTTACAAGATTATATAAGAACTTCAAGGAACAATAGTGGTAAAAAAGGTTTACTTATTGAAAAAGCTGGTATTAAAGGTGATTTTACTGAATATAATAATTTACTAACAAATCAAATAAAATATCAGGATAAAATTATTTCTGATTTAAATAAAAAGCTTGCAGATAAAGAAAATAATTATTATATGCAATTTTCAAAACTTGAAACAGCAATGCAAAAATTAAACGATCAGTCAAACTGGCTTTATCAGCAGCTTGGAATGTCAGGTAATTAATGGAGAAATATATGGATAATTTAAGAGAAAATTTATTAAATTTTAAAAAAATAACTGAAAGCTTAATAAATGAAATAAAAGAAGAAAATTATAATTCGTTGGAAGATATTTTTAACAAAAGAGAAATTGTAATTAATACAATAAAAAAAATTGATTATAATTTGGAAGATTTTAAAAATATATCTTCGGAACTTAAACTCTTAGAAATGGAGAGAGAATTAAATATACTTATAAATGAAAAAAGACAGTTTATAGTAGAAGAAATAAATAAGCTTAAAACATATAAAAGAGCAAATAACAATTATCAAAAAAACTTTAAACCTGATTCAATATTTTTTAGTAAAAAAATATAAAAAAATTTTAAATAAATAATATAATAATTTATTAGTTATAAAAATTTAAGTATTAATTTTTTAAAAATATATTAAATAGTCAGAGATTTTCTCTGACTATTTTTATATAATAATAATTATATAAAAATATTAAAGTTTATAAAAATTTTTACGATAATGAAAATATAATTATTTTTTAATATATTTTGGAGTTGATAACATGAGATTAAGCCATAATTTAGCGTCACTTAATGTATATAAAAATTATTCAAAGGTAGTAGATAAACAAGCAATATCTTCGGGGAAGATTTCTTCAGGATATAAAGTTACTAAAGCAAAAGACGATCCAAATGATTTAGCCAAAAGTGAAAGGCTTAGAATGCAGATAAGAGGAATGCAAATGGCTGGTAAAAATGTTCAAGATGGTATAAGTATGCTTCAAGTTGCAGATGGAGCATTAAAAAGTATAAATGAAATGCTGATAAGAATAAGAGAATTAGCAGTAAAGTCTGGAAATGGAACTTGCGATATTTATGATAAGCAAATTATACAAAATGAAATTAATGAATTAACCAAAGGAATAGATGATATAGCATCAAATACAGATTTTAATGGAGTTAAGATTATTGGATTTGATAAAGTAAGTGATAATAAATCTCCAATTATTATAAATATGCCTGCAGGATTTAATATAGATGATAAAATAAGCATACCAATGTATAATTTAAATAGTTATAATATTTTAGGGAATATAGATGTAGTTAGTGATAATTCTATAGATAATACTCTAAAAAATATAGATACTGCTATTGATACAGTATCTTCTGTTTTAAGCAAATATGGAGCTTTAGAAAATCGATTTGAAGATAGTTTTTTTAATATAAATGAAATTGGAGATAAAATGCAGTCGGCAGAAAGTGACTTAAGGGATGTTGATATAGCTTATGAAATGATAGAATTTGCTAAAAATAATATACTTATAGAAGCTGGTAATGCACTTATGGTTCAAACTAATAGATTCCCTCAGGAAGTATTAAAAATATTAGAAAATATGAAAAAGTAAAAAATATAGATTAAATAAAAATATGATGACAAAAAACTATTTAAATAGTTTTTTGTCATCATATTTTTATTGTCGATTAACGTCGAAAATGTTAAAAAATTTAGGGTATACAAATAAAATTGTTTAATGTAAAATATATTTAGTTGTAAATGTTAAACAAAGTCTTAATATAGATATATATGTAAAATAACATCAAAAGGGAGTGCATTTAAATGAATGAATTGTCGAAAAGTCAATATGTGTACGAGTTACTTAAAAAAAGTTTAGATGCTTCATCTCTTAGAAGCAAGGTAATTGCTAATAATATAGCTAATATTAATACAAAAGGATATAAAAGATATAACGTATCTTTTGAAGAAAGTTTAAAAAATAGCGTTGATAATTTAAATCTTAAAACTACAGATAAAAAACATATTAATGATGGTAAATCTTTGGGAAATATAAAAATTGAGCAAGATACATCAAGAAGTATGAGAGAAGACGGGAATAATGTAGATATTGATAATGAAATGACAAATCAAGCTGCTAATTCTCTTATGTATAATGCTTTAATAAGTCAAGTTAATAGTAGAATTGCGTTAGAAAGATATGTTATTAATGAAGGAAGGAGATAAAAATGAGGGCTTTTAGTGCTTTAAGGATTAGTGCCAGCGGTTTAGCTGCAGAAAGATTAAGAATGGATACAATAGCTTCAAATATTGCAAATGTTTCAACTACACGTGGTGAAAATGGACAACCATATAGAAGGAAAATAGCTGTTTTTAAGGAAAACTTTAATAAAGAACTTAATAAAAATACAGGATCAGTTGAGAATAATCTATTAGGAGTTAAGGCTGTAGGTATAGAAGAGGATGATTCTCCTTTTAAAAAAGTATATGACCCAAGTAATCCTGATGCTGACAATGATGGTTATGTAAATATGCCAAATGTGAATATTTTAAATGAAATGGCTGATATGATAGCGGCAACTCGTTCTTATGAAGCTAATGTAAGTGCAATTAATTCTGAAAAAAGTATGTTTTTAAAAGCACTAGAAATTGGAAGATAAGGAGATAGTATATGAAGATTAATAATTTTGTTCCAGATAGTAAAATTTTTGACTCTATAAAATTTAAAGATGATTTAGAAAATGAAGAAAATGTAAGTTTTTTAGATACTTTAAAAGAAAAATTAAACGAAGTTAATGAGAAGCAGATTAAAGCTGAAGATTTAACAGAAAGTTTTATAAAAGGAGAAGATGTAGATATTCATGATGTTATGCTTCAGACAGAAGAGGCAAAGATGTCTTTAGAGCTTGCTGTTCAAGTTAGAAATAAGATTGTAGAAGCATATCAAGAAATCACAAGAATGCAGTTATAGCTGAGTTATAGTAAGGAGTGCAGATAATGAGTAAGCTATCGGAGATTTTTAAAAATCTTCAAGGTAAATGGGAGAATATTAGTAGAGGTAAGAAGATAGCTTTGGGAGTCAGTTTTGCAGGATTAATAGTAATAGCTATATATTTAGCTGTTTCTTTAAGTTCTTCTAAATATGAAATTTTGTTTTCTGATTTGGATCCTACAGATGCAAATACTGTTATAGAAAAGCTAAAAGAAAAGAAAATTACTGATTATAAAGTGTCAGGAAATTCTATATATGTACCAAAAGAAATGAAAGAAGAGTTAAGGCTTGAGTTAGCTCCACAATTAACTTCAGGAAGTAAGGGCTGGGAACTTTTAGACAGTGGAACTAGTTTTGGAGCTACAGATGAGGAAATGAAAATAAAATATCAAAGAGCATTGCAAGGAGAATTAGAAAAAACCATAAAAAGTTTTCCGCAAATTGAAAGAGCAAGAGTTGCGCTTGTCTTACCAGAAGATAGTGTGTTTGTAAAAGATTCTACTCCAGCTAGTGCTTCTATAACTCTTATGATGAAACCAGGTCAAAGTTTAACTGATGAACAAGTTAAGGCAATAGTTGCACTTGTATCGGGAAGTGTTAAGAATCTTCCAAGTAAGAATGTGCAGATTATTGATGATAAAATGACACTTTTAACTAAAGATTTATTTAATGATGATGCTGCTAATCTTACTAGTTCTACCTTAAAACAGCAAGAAATGAAAAAAGAGTATGAAAAATATCTTGAAGATAAGGTTGCAGAACAACTTTCAAAACCTTTTAACAATCGTAATATAACAGTAAAAATTAATGCTGATCTTGATTTTGATGCAGTTGAGAACGTAACTACTAAGGTAGATCCAAAAGGAACTCCAATAAGTGAAAAAATTATAGAAGAAAATAATAATGGGAATAACACTACTACATCTCAAAGTCCTGTTGATAATAATATGACAAATGGTGCTGTTAATTCAAATAATAATTTACAGGGTTCTACTCATAAAGAACAAACAACAAATTACGAAGTAAGTAAAAGCGAAACTAAAACTCAAAAAGCACCAGGCTCTATAAAAAGAATAACAGCTTCTGTTATTATAAATGGTAATATAGATGATTCTCTTAAAAATCAAGTTACAAGCATTGTGGCTGGTGCTATTGGATTTGATGGCCAAAGGGGAGACTCTATTAATGTAGAAGGCATAGTATTTGATGATACTGATTCACAAAATGCTAAAAAAGCTTTAGATGAAATGAAAGCACAAGAAGAAGAAGAGAAAAAGAAGCAATTATATAAGTATATTGCAGCTGGAGCAGGGTTATTTTTACTATCTATTTTGTTTATAGTTTTAATGAGAAAAGGTAAAAAGAAAAACTCAGAATTCGATTCATTAGGGAATAATATATCACCAAAAGGAATTGATGTAGTTGTAGGGGACAAAAATCAAATGCCGCAAAATCAATATAAGCCTATTGATTTGGATTTAGATGACAATAATGAAAAACTTCATCTAGAAAAGGAAATAAAAAAATATGCTTCTGAAAAACCAGATCAAGTGGTTGATATAATAAAATCATGGCTGGCAGAAGATGAGAGGTGACAGTATATATGGCTAGAGAAAATAAATTAAGCGGCGTTCAAAAGGCAGCTATATTATTTATAACTTTAGGTCCTGATGCCTCTGCAGGAATAATTAAAAAACTTCCTGAATCAGAAATACAAAAGATAACTTATGAAATTGCAAATATAACATCTGTTAAGCCAGAACAGAAAGAAGAAATATTAAATGAATTTTTACAAATGAACAAAGCTAAAGATTTTATTTTAGAAGGCGGTATTGAATATGCTAAAACTCTTTTAGGTAAAGCTCTTGGAGCACAAAGAGCAAAAGAAATTATGGATAAAGTTACAGAGGCAACTCAGCAATTTAGGCCTTTTTCTATTGCAAGAAAAGCTGATGCTCATCAGCTTTTAAATATTATATCTAACGAACATCCTCAAACTATAGCTTTAATACTTTGTTATCTTCAATCAGATAAAGCAGGACAGATATTATCTTCACTGCCTGAAGATATTCAAATAGAGGTTGCATATAGAATTGCTTCTATGAGCAATACATCACCTGCTATTATAAAAGAAATAGAAAAAGTTTTAGATTCTAAACTTTCAAGTATTGTCAAGTCTGATATGGCAGCTTTAGGAGGAGTTGAAACACTTGTTGATATTTTAAATCAAGTAGATAGAACTACTGAAAAAAATATTACAGAAGGATTAGAAAGAGAAAATGCTGAACTTGCTGAAAAAATTAAAGAATCTATGTTTGTATTTGAAGATATTATTACTCTTGATGATATATCTATTCAAAGAATACTTAGAGAAATTGAAGCTAAAGATCTTGCACTGGCACTTAAAGGATGTTCAGAAGAAGTTGCAAATGCTATATTTAGAAATCAATCAAAAAGAGCTGCTGCTACATTAAAGGAAGATATGGAATTCTTAGGACCTGTAAGACTTATTGATGTTGAAAAAGCACAGCAGAAAATTGTTGCAATAATAAGAAGATTAGACGAAGCAGGAGAAATTGTTATTTCAAGAGGTGGCGAAGATGCAATTATTGTATAATGTAATAAAAAATACAAATATTAAAAGTTTGGGAGAAAAGGAAATAATTACCAATGAAGAACTGCCTGCTACAAAAAAAGAAGAAAAAGAAAAAGATGCTAAAGAACACATAGAAAGCTATGAGAATTTAGTAAAAACAATGCTGCAAAATGCAAGAAGAGAAAGTGAAATTATAATTTCTAAAGCTTATGAAGACGCAAGAAATATAGAAGAAGAAGCTCAAAGTAAAGTTAATGAAATATATGAAAATGCTTTTAATAAAGGGAAAATAGAAGGATACAACAAAGCTTTAGAAGAAGCAAAAGAAAAAAGTAATGCCATAATTGCAATAGCAGAAAATATGTTAAAAAATGCAAAAATCGAATATGAGAATTATTTAGAAAACAAAAAAAATGAAATATATGATTTAATTTTAACTATTTCAGAAAATGTATTAAAAAAAGAAGTTTTAAATAAAGAAGCTATTAATAATATGATATTTGATGCGTTAAAAAGTTCTCAAAGTTCTCAAAATTTTATTATAAGATGTAATAGTATTTATGTAAATGAGATTAAATCAAAAATAGATTTATGGAAAAATGAACTAACATATTTAGGTGATGTTTTTGTTGTAGGAGATGAAAGTATAGAACCGGGTAATGCACTTATAGATAAAGGTAACGGGAAAATTTTAGTTGGTATAGATTCTTCACTTTTAAAAATAAAAGAAATTTTTGAAGGGAAAGAATAATATGCTGTCTATTGATTTTAATTATTTTAAAAGTAAAATTCAAAATACTGATTTAAAGTATGTAGAAGGCATGGTAAAAAATGTAATAGGCCTTACTATTGAAGTTGAAGGCATAAAGGCTTTTATTGGAGAAGTATGTACTATATATAATCAAAAGGATTGCCCTATACTTTGTGAGGTTGTCGGTTTTAAGGATGATAATGTAATTCTTATGCCACTTGGAGAACTTACGGCTATTGCACCAGGATGTAGAGTAGTTCCTGAAGGAAGACCTTTAAGTGTTAAGTGCTCTGATGAACTTTGCGGAAAAGTATTGGATGGATTAGGCAATCCATTAAATGGAGAAGATATAAAAGAAGGAAGTTTTTATGAATTAGATAGAGATCCTCCTGATCCTTTAAAAAGAAGAAGAATAAGAGATGTTTTACCTACCGGAGTAAGAGCTATAGATGGATTTTTAACCTGTGGAGAAGGACAAAGAGTAGGTATATTTGCAGGTAGTGGTGTTGGTAAAAGTACTACTTTAGGAATGATTGCTAAATATGCACAGGCAGATATAAATGTTATTGCACTTATTGGTGAAAGAGGAAGAGAGGTATTAGATTTCATTGAAAGAGATCTAGGAGAAGAAGGACTTAAAAAATCTGTAATTGTATGTGCTACTTCTGATAGACCAGCGCTTGTAAGACTTAAAGGAGCTTTTACAGCTACAGCTATAGCTGAATATTTTAGAGATAAAGGTAAAAAAGTAATATTAATGATGGATTCAGTTACTAGATTTGCTATGGCACAAAGAGAAGTTGGACTTGCTATTGGTGAGCCTCCAGCTACAAAAGGATATACTCCTTCTGTTTTTGCTATGCTTCCAAGGCTTATGGAACGTTCAGGTATGTCTGACAAAGGCTCTATAACAGCTTTTTATACAGTGCTTGTTGATGGAGATGATTTTAATGAACCTATAGCTGATGCTGTAAGAGGTATTTTAGATGGACATATTGTTCTTTCAAGAGAACTTGCAGCTAAAAATCATTATCCTGCTATTGATATACTTAGCAGTATAAGCAGATTAATGTCAGAAATAGCAGATGAAGAACATAAGAAAGCAGCTTCTTTTGCTAGAGACTTACTTTCAACATATAAAGATGCAGAGGATTTAATAAATATTGGAGCTTATGTTAAAGGTAGCAGTAAAAAAATTGATTTGGCTATAAATTATAATGAAGCTATAGAAAAATTTTTAAAACAAGATGTAAAAGAACACACAGACTTTAAAAATAGCATAAAAGCTTTAAAAAATATTTTTAGTTAGGAAGTGTTCTATATTTGAAAGGATTTAATTTTAGACTTCAAAAGCTCTTAGATATAAGAAAAGATATGGAAGAAGAAAGCAAAAGATTGTTTAGAGAGGCACAAATTGAAAAGGAAAAAGTTGAAGAAAGACTTAAAAATCTTAAAGAAAATTATAATAAACACAATAAGTCTTCCTCAAAAGATACTTTAGTTGAAAAAAAAATAAAAAATATATATCTTAATTCATTAAATAAAGCTATTATGGAAACAAATTTAGAGCTTCAAAATAAAGCACAAAAGCTTGAAGAAATGAGAGAAGAATTAAAAAAAAGACAGATTGAAAGAAAAACTGTAGAAACTTTAAAAGAAAAAAAACTTAAAATATTTATTAGACAGCAAAATTTAATAGAACAAAAATCAATAGATGAATTTGCTCTTTATGCATTTATTAGGAATAGAGAAAGGAGGTGAAATAGTGCAGGTATCTAATGTTTTTAATACTTTAGTTAATACTAATACCAGTATGGATAAATTTAATAGTATTAATGAAAATGAAGATAAAAAATTTTTAAAAATTTTAAATGATTTAAATAACAATAATTACGAAATAGATGATTTTAGTACAAGTAAAAATAATTTAAATATTGATAAATTGAAAAGTCTTTATGAAGAATTAAAAAATAAAGATAATGGAAATAAAGATAATATAGAAAATTTAATTTTTTTAGTTCAATTAACTGATTTAATTGAAGAAGTATTAAATAATAATTTGATTACGCCTAAAATAAACTACTCTAAAATAAAAGAGGATTTATATTTAGATGAAGAAACATTAAATAAAAATTTAAATTTCTCTAAATCTAAAAATATAAATGAAACTATTTTATATTTAAATAATGTTGAAAATTATATAAAATCAAATTTTAACACTAATCAAAGTAATACTTTAGAAGGATTTGATTCAAATCCAAAAATTAAAAAAGAATTAATTACATCAGAAAACAACAATATATTAAATCAAATAAAAGAAATCAATGAAAAAGACATTGATATTGATGAAATTAAATATAATATAAAAAAATATATAGAAGAAAATCTTCATGATTTAAATAATAATAATTATAAAAAAGATAATTTTAGTACAAGTAAAAATAATTTCAACATTGATAAATTGAAAAGTCTTTATGAAGAATTAAAAAATAAAGATAATGGAAATAAAGATAATATAGAAAATTTAATTTTTTTAGTTCAATTAACTGATTTAATTGAAGAAGTATTAAATAATAATTTGATTANAAGTAATACTTTAGAAGGATTTGATTCAAATCCAAAAATTAAAAAAGAATTAATTGCATCAGAAAACAACAATATATTAAATCAACTAGAAGAAAGTAATACAAGAATTATTGATGAAATTAAAAGTAATATAAAAAAAGATTTAGAAGAAAAAATTCAAGAACTTTTTAAAAATAATGAAACATTAAATGTTATAGACAATTACTTTAAATCTGAAACTAACTTAAATATTGATTCTAAAATTACTGAAAAGGCTGATGTAATAAATATTAAAAGTTTTAATGATGATAATGATATTATAATTCATAAAATTAAGAAAGATATTATAGAAATTTTAAGTGGTAAAGAAAGTAAAAAAGAAAATTTAAGTTTATCAAAACAGGATGCATACAATAAAAAAACAGAAGATAATTTAGAATTAATAAACGATGATTTATATGAAAGTTTTAATGGACAAGTTAAATTAAATTATATTTATACAGACAAAAATACAACTTATAATACTGATAAAATTAAAAATATTAATCAAGATGAAAATAAAATATTAGAAGATATTATCCAAGGAGACAAAATCAATAAAAATAAAGAAAACTTAATACCAAATCAAAACTTATTTATGAGTAAATTAAATTCAGTAAAAGAAAAAAACATAATACATAAAAATGATGATATTGTTATTAATAGAAATAATGTTGTAAAAGATCTAATCAAAGCTGTAAAATATATGGAAAATGAAAATATAAAAGAATTAACAGTAAAAATTAATCCTAAAGAACTTGGAGAATTAGCTATTAGTGTAACTATGGAAAATGGAATTATGAAAGCTAATATAGCAGTTAAGAATGAAATAACTTATCATATTATTAATTCTAAATTGCATGAATTTAATGCTCAGCTTATGGAGCAAAATACCAAAATACAAAGTTTCAGTTTGAATTTATTTAATGGGTATAATTTCAATCAAAATCAAGGGAACCAAGAAAGTTTTAAACAGCAAAATAATTATAAAAAATTAAATTATAAAGAAAATGAAGAAATATCAATATTAGAAGAAAAAGATTTATATGATAATAATTTAAATATTTTAGCATAGGATGTGAAAATATGGAAATGAGTGAAATAAAAAATTATTCTACAACAACAGCAACAAATAAAGGTACAAAAATTGTTAAAAATGGGAATGAGATTGATAAAAATGCTTTTCTTAAAATTTTAATGGCAGAGCTTACCAATCAAGATCCTGAAAATGCTAAAGATTCAACACAATTTGTTGCACAAATGGCACAATTTGCAGAATTAGAGCAATTAACTAATCTTAATAGTACTATGAAATTTACAGGAGCAGCAAGTATTGTTGGAGCAAATGTAAAGTTAAATAGTTATGATAGTTTTGGGAATCAATATTCAGGGATAGTAAGAAGTGTGGTTAAAAATGGAGACGATATTATTGTTAAAGTTAATGTTGTTGAAAATAATGAAATAATATCTAAAGATTTTAATTATTCTGATGTTGTAGAAATTAATTATGGTAATTAGAGCAGGTGATTAATTTTGGGATATAGAGTAATAAACGGCAAACTTTATTCTGTCGAAGATTTTATGCAGCATCAAAATATTGCTCCAAAGAATAAAGAAACGAATAATAATTTTAAGGAAGTATTAAAAAAAGAATTAAATCAAAAGGATAGCTTTGTTATATCTAATCATGCAGCTGAAAGATTAAAAGATAGAAATATTACACTAAATGAAGGTGATATGAATAAAATTAATGAAGGTATTAATAAAGCTAATGAAAAAGGTGCTAATGAATCTTTAATTTTATATAAAGATTTAGTGTTAATTGCAAGTATTAAAAATAGAACTATTATAACTGCTATGGGAAAAGAAAATGGGAAAGAAAATGTTTTTACAAACATAGATAGTGTTGTTTTGTTATAAAAGGCTGGACCTGTAAGAGGAAGCCAAGCTTTGTGGACTGATTGAAGCAAAGTAAAAATATTTATAATCATTTATATTTAGGAGGCTAATTATGTTAAGATCATTGTATTCAGGAATAAGTGGAATGAAAGCAAATCAAACAAAATTAGATGTTATAGGTAATAATATATCAAATGTAGGTACTACAGCTTTTAAAGCTAACAGGGTAAAATTTCAAGATCTTTTAAGTCAAAGTGTAAATGTTGCTATGGCTCCAATGGAAAATCAAGGTGGAGTAAACCCTTCACAAGTTGGTATGGGAGTGCAGATAGCTGGTATTGATACAATAGCAAAACAAGGTAATATGCAGCCAACTTCAAGAAATCTTGATATGGCTATAGATGGAGAAGGTTATTTTATTGTAGGTAAAGGACCAACTGTTTTTGATAATAAAATTACTGTAAATAATACAGCAGGTAATCATAATATAGATGGAAATTCTTTAACTAATTCAGGAATTGATGCAATGTATACAAGAGATGGAGCTTTTGGTTTAGATAATGATGGGAATTTAGTAACATCTAATGGTTATAGAGTTTTGGGATATTCTATGATTTCAACTAGAGGAGTAACCTCCGCAGGAGGGAATAGTTTTACAATAGATGCCGGTGCCGAAAATGCTGATAAAGGAGTTTTGGGTATAGAATTTAAACTTGGAGCTTCAGAAAGTGCATCTTTTAATGCTGATGGAACTATTCTGACTTTAACACTAAGTAATACTAAAAATAATTATACAGCTTTAGATATACAAAATTTAATAAAAAAATCTACAAATAATGTTCGTGACTATGACTTATCAAAGTTTAGTGTAATAGCAAATGGTACTGATAAAATTGACATTGATTCTATAACTAAAACAGGAGCAATTATAGGAGGTAATAATGAATTTACTTTTGATATAGGTGATGAAAATATAGGTAAAGGAGATTTAACTATCAAGTTTACTACTACTACAGGAAATTCTGTTTCAGGACAATTTAGTAATGATGGGAAAACTATAATTTTAAGTTTAGGTAGCAGTGGAACTTATAAAGCTAGTGATATATTGACTGCAATTAAAGGAGCATCTGGTACAAATAACACTGGATTAGATTTAGAAGAAATAACTTTAACTCCGAATGGATTAGATGAAATTGATCCTTCAAAAGCAACAAATGATATAAAGCTTATATCTCCTTTAAAATCTATGTATATAGGAACAAATAGTATAGACAGTGATGGTAATATACATTTTGTTGATGCTACTACAGAGTTAAAAGCTCAAGATACAAGCTTAAAAACATTGAGAATACCTGATACAGTAATAAAAAATGGGGAAGCTATGCGTTTAATAAGTTTTAGTGTAAGTGCTGATGGAACAATAAGTGGAATTTTAGAAGATGGAAGTGCTACTTCTTTAGGTCAGATTGCTATGGCATCTTTTAAAAATCCTGAAGGGTTAACTAAGCTTGGAAAAAATCTTTATTCTGCTTCTGCTAACTCTGGAAATGCTACAATAAAAACAGGAGTTAATACTGCAGGCGACGATAATAGTAAAGGATATGGGGATATTCTACAAGGTGTTCTTGAAATGTCAAATGTAGATTTAGCTGAACAATTTACTGAAATGATAGTAACAAGTAGAGCTTTTCAAGCAAATGGAAAGGTAATAACTACTGGAGATGAAATACTTCAAGATATATTAAATTTAAAGAGATAAAACATAATAATAAATTTGGCTAACGGATTTTTTCGTTAGCCAATATTAGTAATATATATTTTAAATTATATAAAATATTTAGGAGGGCTCAGTTTGATAAAACTTACTTCAATAAATAATAAAAATTTTATATTAAATGCTGAACACATTGAAAAAATTGAAAATGTGCCTGAAAGTTTAATCACTTTAATTAATGGAAATAAATATATTGTTCTTGAAAGTACAGAAGAAATTATAAATAAAGTTATAGAATATAAAAATAAAATTTTTAAGCTTGGCACGTAAATTATTTTAGCAATTTAATAAAGGAGACTTAAAAATGGCTGAAAAAAATTCAAAAGGTAACAAAGGATTTAATATAATAATTATAATTTTGCTTGTTATAATCATATTTGCATTAGGCTTTGTAGGATTTTTATTTATTAAAAATGGAAGTTTAAATCAAAATACCAATAAAGATCCACAAGCTATTAATACTGTAAGTAAACAATCATCAAGCAATGAAACTTCTACGTATACTTATAGTTTAGATGAATTTTTAGTAAATTTAGCAGATGATAATAGTAAAAGATTTTTTAAAGCTAAAATATTTATAGGTTATGAAACAGATGATAAAAAGAAAATGGATAAAGAATTAGAAGAAAAAGTTCCAATACTTCGTGACACAATAAACACTATATTAAGATCTAAAAAATCTATTGATATTACAACAAAAGATAAAGTAGATGCTTTAAAAAAAGAAATTATAGATAAGATAAATCCGTATTTTAATTATGGGAAAATTAATAATATCTACTTTTATGAAATTTTAGTTCAATAAAGGAGATAGAAATGATTGATTATAATTTTTGGATTATGATATTAAAAATCGTAATTTTTTTACCATTTATTTTACTTCTATTTTATTTATCAATAAAATTTGGGAACAATAAATTACAAAATATTCAAAATGGAAGGTATATAAAAATATTAGAAAAAGTGCCTATTTCTAAAGAAAATAGTATTATTATTGTAAAAATTGGAGAAAAGGGTTATGTGTTGACTTCTTGTACGGGTAAAGTTGAAACTCTTTTAGAACTTAGTTATGAAGAAATCAAAAAAATTGAAACATCTAATAAAATTCCTCAATATGCTAATTTTAAAGAATTTTATAAAAAAGTATTTAAAAAAAGGGAAGATTAATATATGAAAAAAAAGTATGCTGGATTTATAGTTTTGATATTTATTTTTATAGTATTTGCAGAAATTAAGGTTCATGCTGCACCAGCAGATATACCTGTACCTAAAGTTAATATATCTGTAGATGGAGCAGATAGTCCTAAAGAATATGTAGATAATATAAAACTCCTTATTATACTTACTATACTTACGCTTCTCCCATCTATAATTATTATGATGACTAGTTTTGTTAGAATTATAGTAGTATTTTCTTTTTTAAGGACTGCAATTGGCACGCAGCAATCACCTCCTAATCAAGTATTAATTGGATTAGCAATATTTTTAACAATATTTATTATGAAACCAACATTTGATGTTATAAATAAAAATGCAATAAAACCTTATTTAGATGGTAATATAACTCAAGAGCAAGCAATAGAAGAAGGGTCAAAACCTTTAAGGGAATTTATGCTAAAGACTACAAGACAGAATGATTTAAAATTATTTATTGAAGTTTCTAACATTAAAGGGGAAATTACTAAAGAAAATGTTCCTTTATATGTTGTTATACCAGCTTTTATGATTAGTGAATTAAAGACCGCTTTTAGTATAGGATTTATGCTTTATATACCTTTCCTTATAATAGATCTTGTAGTTGCTTCTGTACTTTTATCTATGGGTATGATGATGCTTCCTCCTGTAATGGTATCACTTCCTTTTAAATTGTTATTATTTGTTATGGTAGACGGCTGGAATTTGCTTGTTAAAACTCTTATTATGGGATTTTCTTGATTAAAACAATTTTGTATTTTATAGGAGGCAAATTTATGACTGAAAATATGATTATGGCTGTAATAAAAGATGCTATAACTACTGGAATTTTGGTAGCAGCACCTATACTTATAATATCTATTGTTGTTGGATTAATTATTAGCATATTTCAAGCAGCTACTCAAATTCAGGAACAAACTCTTACTTTTGTTCCTAAAATAATAGCTGCTGCAGTTATAGGAATAATAGCTGGACCTTGGATGCTTCATACTTTAGTAAGTTTTACGCAAAGAATATTTGAAAATATATTAAATATAACACAATAGGTGGGATAATATTGATAAATATAGCATACTTTTCCGCACTTATTCTAATATTTTTTAGAATGCTTGCTTTTTTTATATCAATGCCTATATTTTTTCCTAAAGGATTTCCTAATATTGCAAAGATAGCATTTACACTTATTATATCTTATATGCTTATACCTGGAGTAGATTATTCAAATATTAATATTACAAGCAATTATATTTTAATTTCATATTTAATAAACGAAATTATAACTGGATTAACTTTAGGGTTTATAACAAATTTATGTTTTTTTAGTATTAGAATGGCAGGACAGTTTATAGATATGCAAATTGGATTTTCAATGATAAATATGTATGATCCAAGTACAAGCAGTAATGCTACTCTTATTGAACATGTTTTGTATTGGTGTAGTATTTTATTATTTTTCGCAATAGATGGACATCATATACTTATTAGAACATTATTAGACAGTTTTAATGCAATAAATTTAGGAAAATTTATATTATCAGGTGAAAGTATTAATGTTATTATAAATGGATTTATTGAATTTTTTTCTATTGGTTTGAAAATAGCAATACCAGTGGTATTGATTGTTCTTATAACAGATATAGTATTAGGACTTATAGGAAGAGCTGTACCTCAAATAAATCTTATGATTTTAGGACTTCCTATAAAAATAATTATTGGCCTTACAGCTATAGCATTTTCTCTTCCTATGATTTTTAAATTTATGATAGCTTCTTTTGATGATGGTTTTAAACTCTTAAAAGGAATTTTTCAAGTAATACCTTTAATTATGGTATTTTCTTCAGAAGATAAGACAGAAGAAGCAACACCTAAGAAAAAAAGTGATGCAAGAAAAAAAGGTCAGGTTGCTAAAAGTAAGGAAGTTAATCTAGCTTTTACTTTAATAGCTTGTACTTTATTAATGACTATTTTAGGGGGGTATGCTGCTAATAGTTTAAAAAATACTCTTAGAGCTTTTTTATCAGATTATATACTTAAAGATTTAAATTATAATAATATAAGAAATTTAATACTTATAGTGATTTTGAGGATTTTTATAGTACTTTTGCCTTTAATTATTCCAATAATGTTATTTGGTATATTAGGAAATTTTATTCAATCAGGATTTATTTTTACAAAAGATACTATTAAATTTGAATTTAATAAATTAAATCCTATTAATGGATTTAAAAGGATGTTTTCTTTTAGAACTTTTATAGAAACTATAAAAGATTTGATAATCGTTTTAGTATTATGTTATACAGGTTATTCATTTATAAAAGATAATTACGAAACTTTAATTAATATAAGCTATTTAAGAATGGCTTCTATAGCTGAATTATTTGGGAAATTAGTTATAAATATTTTTTTAAAAGTTACTATAATTATGATAGCTATTGCTGCTATTGATTATTTATATCAAAGGTTTAAATACAATAAAGAATTAAAGATGACAAAGCAAGAGATAAAAGAAGAATTTAAGCAGCAAGAAGGAGATCCACAAATTAAGTCAAGGATAAGACAAAAGCAAAGAGAAATGGCATCAAAAAGAATGATGCAGGCTGTCCCTGATGCAACAGTAGTAGTCACTAATCCAACACATATAGCTTGCGCACTAAAATATGAAGATGGTAAAGACAATGCACCAAAACTTGTAGCAAAAGGTGCTGATAATATAGCTATAAAAATAAAAGAAATAGCAAAAGAAAATGATGTACCTATAATTGAAAATATAGTTTTAGCAAGACTTATATATTCTGAAGTAGAATTAGATACAGAAATACCTGCAGATATGTATCAAGCTGTTGCAGAAGTTTTAGCATTAGTATACAAAATGAAAAAAAACAAGTGATATAGCTATTAGGGGTGAGTATATTGGCGTTATATACCAATTCAAAATTTAATATAAAAAATAATATGGACATATTTGTAGCATTTTTAGTTATAGGTGTAGTTTTAATGATAATTATACCTCTTCCTCCGGGTATATTAGATATACTTTTGGCTTGCAATATTACAATCTCAGTTGTAATTATACTGCTTACAATGTTTACAACTGAAGTGCTTCAATTTTCTTCATTTCCTACACTGCTTTTAATAACAACACTTTTTAGACTTGCACTTAATATTTCTTCAACAAGGTTAATATTAAGAGATGCTAACGCAGGTAAAATTATAGAAGCTTTTGGAAACTTTGTTGTAAGTGGAAATTATGCTATAGGTATTATAATATATTTAATTATAATGATAATTCAATTTATGGTTATAACTAATGGATCTGGAAGAGTTGCAGAAGTTTCTGCAAGATTTACTCTTGATGCTATGCCAGGGAAACAAATGAGTATTGATGCGGATTTAAATTCAGGACTTATAGATGAAATGCAGGCTAGAGAAAGAAGAAAAAAACTTCAAATGGAAGCAGATTTTTATGGAGCTATGGATGGTGCTTCTAAATTTGTAAAAGGTGATGCAATAGCAGGTATTATAATAACTATTATTAATATACTAGGAGGAATTGTAATAGGTGTTGTTATGAATGGTATGGATATAACACAGGCTGTTCAAACTTATATAATGCTTACTATTGGTGATGGTCTTGTAAGTCAAATACCTGCACTTTTAATATCTACGGCTTCTGGTATACTTGTAACACGATCAGGAAGTGATTCTAATTTAGGGAATTCTATTACTAAGCAGCTTACGGGGTTTCCTAAAGTTATAGCTATTGCAGCAGTTGTTCTTTTATTTTTATCAATAATACCTGGATTTCCTCATTTTGTATTTTTAGTAGTTGCTGCTTGTGCTGGTATTAGTGCTTATTTTTTATATAAAGATGAAAAAAATGAAATTATTTCCAAAATGGAAAAGGAACAATCTCAAATTGAGGAAACAGAAAGAAAAGAGCCAGAAAATGTAATGTCTTTAATTACTGTTGAACCTATGGAAATAGAAATAGGATATGCTCTTATACCTTTAGCAGATGAAAATTCTGGTGGTGATTTGCTAGAGAGAATAGCATCAGTAAGAAGACAGTGTGCTATTGAGATGGGAATTATAGTACAGCCTATTAGAATTAGAGATAATCTTCAATTAAAGTCAAATGAATATGTGATAAAAATTAGAGGTACTGTTACTGCAAAAGGAGAAATTATGCCTAATATGCTTTTATGTATGGATCCTACTAATGGTGACTTTGATATACAAGGTATAAAAACAATTGAACCTTCTTTTGGACTTCCTGCTATATGGATAAACAAAGATCAAAGAGAAGAAGCAGAAATTAAAGGATTAACAGTAGTTGATCCTACTACTGTAATGATTACTCATTTAACTGAAACTATCAAATTACATTCTCATGAACTTTTAGGACGCCAAGAAGTCAAACTTATAATAGATGCAGTTAAAGAAAAATATAATGCTGTTGTTGAAGAACTTATACCAGATTTAATGACAATTGGAGAAGTTCAAAAGGTACTACAAAATTTATTAAAAGAAAAGGTACCTATAAAAGATATGGTAACTATACTGGAAACACTTGCAGACAATTCTAGAATTACAAAAGATATTGAACTTTTAACTGAGTATGTAAGATTTGCTATTGGAAGAACTATATGTGCTCCTTTAATAGATGAAAATGGAGCTATAACGGTAGTTACAGTATCTCCAGATATTGAAGATAAAATTGCAAATAATATACAAAAATCTATACATGGATCATTTCCTGCTATAGATCCTGACACTACAGGTAAAATATTAGGTGCTATAAAAAATACATTAGAAAGTGTATATTTTTATGATAATCAACCTGTTATATTAGTATCTCCCAAGATTAGACCTGCTTTTAGAAGGCTTATTGAGATGGTATTTCCAAACATAACTGTATTATCTTTAAATGAAATACCAAATGATATTGAGATAAGAACTGAAGGAGTTGTGACCATATAAATGATTATAAAAAAATATATAGTAAATAGTATGAATGAGGCTATGACACGTATTCGTTATGAACTTGGGAAAGATGCTGTTATTATTAGCCAAAGAAAAATTAGGAAACAAGGAATTAAAGGATTTTTTGGGAAAAAAGTAATTGAGGTAACTGCAGCAGCTGATAATACGAAAAAAGATAATGATAATATTATTTATAGTATAGATAAATTTAAAAAAGCTATAGAAAAGGAAGAACTATTTTTACATGATAATGGAAATACTCCAAAACCATTAGCCAAAGAAAAAATTGTAAAAAACAATGATAATAACTTAGAAATTATAAAAGAAATGCATGATATAAAAAATTTAATTTCAGATATGATGAATAAAAAAGATATTGAAAACAATAAAATAAAATCTGAAATACAAAATAAGCTTGAAGATAATGATATAAATGATAAAGTCATAGAAAATATTTTAAATGAGGTTAAAAAAATTGATGAAGATATAGAAGAAACAAAAAAAGTAAAAATAGCTATTGAAAAAATGATATCTATATCCAAAGCTGAGATGAAGGGGCCTATAGTTTTAGTTGGTCCTACAGGAGTTGGAAAGACTACTACTATAGCAAAACTTGCAGGCAAATTTTCATTAATAGATAAAAAAAGAGTAGGATTAATAACTATAGATACTTATAGAATTGGAGCAGTTGAACAACTAAAAACTTATGCTGATATTATGAACATACCTTTTAAGGTTATATTTACCCTAAATCAAATAGAAACTGCTTTAGAATCAATGAAAGATTGTGATGTTATATTAATTGATACTACTGGGAGAAGCAGTAAAAATATAATGCAGATTTCTGAATTAAGGGCATTTGTTGAAAAAATAAAAACAGACAATATTCATTTAGTATTAAGTTGTACTACTAAAAATAAAGATATAGATTCTATAGTTCAAGGATACAGTGTATTAGGATATAATAATATAATAATAACTAAGTTAGATGAAACTTCTACCTATGGTTCAATATTAAATATTTTATATTCTGCAAAAAAACCATTAAGTTTTATAACTACAGGTCAAAATGTACCAGAAGATATAAAAAATATTTCGGCATCAGAAATTTCAAGTCTTATACTAGGAGAGGATAGTATATGTTAGACCAAGCTCAAAGATTGAGGCAGTTGGCTGCTGGTAATGTGGTAAAAAATAAGGCAAGAATTATAACTGTAACATCAGGTAAAGGGGGAGTTGGCAAAAGTAATTTTGTTGTAAATTTATCTATAATTCTGCAGCAGATGGGAAAAAGTGTTTTAATATTTGATGCTGATGTAGGTATGGGAAATGATGATGTACTCATGGGCTTTTTACCTAAATTTAATGTGTTTGATGTAATTTTTAATAATAAAAGTATTGAAGATACTGTAGTTACAGGACCTTATGGAGTAAAGCTTCTTTCAGGAGGGTCTGGAATAACAAAAGTAGAAGAATTAAGTAATGAACAAAGAGAAAATTTTATAAATAAATTAGAAAATTTAAACAATTTTGATTATATAATAATGGATACTGGAGCTGGAATAAATAGAAATGTATTAGGTTTCGTAGCATGTTGTGAAGAACTTATAGTGTTAACTACACCAGAACCTACATCACTTACAGATGCTTATAGTCTTCTTAAAGCTATTAATCATTTTAAATTGAAAAATAAAGCTAAGGTTGTTGTAAATAGAGTAATTGATGAAAAGGAAGCAATATTTACTTATAATAGATTTAATAATGCTGTTTCTAATTTTCTTAAAATAAAATTAGAATATTTAGGAAGTATATCTGAAGACAAAAAATTACTTCAGGCAGTAAGAAACCAAGAACCTTTTTGTATAAAATTCCCTAATTGTGATGCATCTATAGACGTAAATAAAATTGCTAAAAAACTTATTGGGAATGAAGAATATGAAACGAAAAATGGTATTCAGGTTTTATTTAAAAAGATCTTTAGTATTTTTGGCTAAAAAGGGGATTCAATATGGGTTATGATTTAAAATTTCAAATAAATAATAAAATTGAAATAGTTTATGATGATAATTATTATAAAAGTAACATTGAAGATGTGCAAGATAAATTTATTTCTATAAATATACCTAGAAAAGGAGAAAATTATATTCCTTTTAGAAAAGGGGACAAACTCGAATGTATATATTATTATGAAAATAATATATATAAATTTTATACATATGTTATAGACAGAAAAATAGATAATATACCTATTATATTAATAAACTATCCATCAGAAATTTTTAGAATCCAAAGAAGAAAATTTGTAAGAGTACCTGTACTTTATTCTATTTTGTATTCAAAATTAAACAAAAGAAATAATGAAGCTAAACTGATAAAAAATTTAACGAAAGATGATGAATCTTTTAAAGCAACAATGATAGATTTAAGTGGTGGAGGAATGAAATTAAAAGTTAAAGAAGATATAAAAATTGGAGATATAATAATAGCGTATATACCTATAAAAGGAGAAGAAATAAAAGTGGAAGGAGAAATAGTTAGAGTAGAAAAGGACGGAAAAAGTAGATTAAATATTTGTGGTGTTAATTTTATAAATTTAGAAAATAGATTAAGAGAAAAAATTATAAAATTTATATTTGAAATAATGAGAGAACAAATAAAAAAGAGTTAGAAATTTTAAGTCTTATGGCTTAAAATTAGGGGGAGATTTATAATGGCTTTAGCAAAACTTCCAGATATAAAAGAACAAATGGTTTTAAAATATATTCCACTTGTTAAATATATAGCTTCAAGAGTTATAATAGGTAAGAGTAAATATATAGAATATGAAGAACTAGTAAGTTGTGGAATGGTTGGACTTATGGATGCCATTAATAAATTTGATAAAAGTAAAGGGATGAAATTTTCTACTTATGCATCTATAAGAATAAAAGGAGCTATGATTGACCAATTAAGAAAAAATAGCCCTATATCAAAAGGTGCAATGGATAAGCTTACTTTATTTAATGAAACATTAGAAAAATTACAAAAAAAATTTTTAAGAGAACCTACTTATGAAGAAATAGCTAAAGAACTTAAAATACCTATAAAAGAAGTTTTTGAAATTGAAAATTATATTAATTATATATCTGTCATATCTTTAGAAGATTTAATATTTTCTGATGATGATGATATTCAGTTAATAGGAATTATAGAAGATGAAAAAAGTCCAAATCCAGAAAAATTAACAGAAGAAAAAGAAAAAAAAGAATATTTGGAAAGAGCTTTAGAAAATTTAAAAGAAAAAGATAAAATTGTATTATCATTGTATTATTATGAAAATCTTACATTAAAAGAAATAGGGAAAGTTCTTGAAGTGTCTGAATCTAGAGTTTGTCAGCTTCATAGCAGAGCAATTATTAATCTTAGAAAAGAATTGAAAAAATTAAAATATACTTAGCCTTGGAGTGAATTAAATGCTTATATTTATTCTTATTATAATAGGATGTTTATTAATATTATTAAATTTAAAAGCAATAAAAAAAGAAGAAAAATCTTTTTATAATATTTTCCATAATACAGAAGAAAATATGGAAGATGTAGAAATTAAATTAGGTAAAATAAGGCAGGAATTTTCAGAAACTATATTAGAACTTCAAAAAGAAATTGTAGATATAAAAAAAGATATAGATAAATTATATACTATTATTGAGTTAAATAATGGTAATTTAAAAGATGAAGAATCTTTACAAGAAATATCAATAAATAAGAAAATAGAACATGAAGAAAAAACAAACATTGATTTTAAAAAAAATACTAAAATAAATAAAAGCGATAAAAACAGCATAAAAATAGATGAAATTAGTGACCTTTTAATGAAAGGATATTCAGTTGAAGAAATTGGTGATAAATTAGGCGTAGGAAAGGGTGAAATATTATTAGTAAGAGATTTATACTTAAAGTAAAAAAATTAATAGATTTTCTTAGTGATAGAAAAATATTATTAGGAATAGGTATAGGAATTGTTCTAACAACCATTATTTTAAGTACTTATAAATTTAATAATAATATAAGCAATGATGAAATAGAAAGAAGGGCAAGATCTTTGGGTATGGATTATCCAAGTGAATTTAAGGTTATAAAAAAGGAGGAAACAAAATGATAAGAGCTTTATATACTTCTGTTTCTGGTCTTATTACACAAGAAGCTAAACAGAATGTTATAACTAATAATTTGGCTAATGTTAATACTGTTGGATTTAAGAGTGATAATTTATTAGTAAAAAAGTTTGATGATGTATTAATAGAAAATTATGATAAAATTGTGAATGGCAAAAATCAACAAAATATAATAGGTTCTTTAAGTCAAGGAAGCAAAATTGATGGGATACAAACAAACTATACACAAGGAACTATTGAAGATACTGATAAGTGGAGCGATTTTTCAATAGAAGGCAGGGGATTTTTTACTGTATCAGATAAAAATAATATATTTTATACAAGAGATGGTCATTTTCATGTTAATTCTCAAGGGTATCTTGTAAATGATAATGGTCAAAATATTTTAGGTGTTAATGTTGATAATAATGGAACAACTATTAGTAATCCTATGCCAATACAAGTTGGAAATGAAAAAATAAAATTGCAAAGTGATGGAACTTTTGAAATTGGAAATAAAAGATATAAATTTAATGTAGTTGATTTTCAAAATTACAACGAGCTAAAAAAAATAGGGGATAATTTATATTTGGGGCAAAATCCAATAAATAATAAAAATATAACTATTAAACAAAATTCTCTTGAAAAATCTAATGTTAATGTTATTGATGAAATGGTAAATATGCTTACAGTTATGAGGACTTTTGAATCTAATCAAAAAATTATTCAATCTATAGATGAAACTTTGGGCAAGACTGTAAATGAAGTTGGTACGGTAAGATAATATTAAGAGGTGAAAAAAAGTGCTTAGAATATTATGGAGCAGTAAAAGTGCAATGGCAGCTCAACAAGAAAAAATTGATAGTATTTCAAATAATATAGCTAATATAAATACAGAAGGATATAAACGTGTAGACGTAAATTTTAAAGATTTAGTATACGAAACTCTAAATAGAAAAGGATATCCTGTTAATGAAAAAAATAGTACAAGTTCTTATAATGGGACTGGAGTAAAAACAAGTGAATGGCTTAGAGATGATAAACAGGGAAATTTAACTGAAACTTCTGTAACTACTGATTTAGCCATAGATGGTGAAGGATATTTTGAAGTAATCCTTCCAGTAAAAGATGATAATGGAAACTATAAAAAAGCATATACAAGAGGAGGAAGTTTTAACATAGATAGTGAAGGTAATTTGACTGATAAAAACGGCAATAAAATTAATATAATATTTAATAAAAATATTCCCGATAAAGATAGAAAATTTACTAGTGAAAATTTAAAAATAGATTATAAAGGTAATGTATATAAAAGTGATAATAACTCTATGATTTTAGTTGGGAAACTTAATGTATATAATGTAAATGGAGATAATTCATTAAAATCCATTGGAGATAATTTATTTATTGTAAATACAGAAAATATTAATGGATTAGAAGTCCCTGTTGAAGTGCCATATTTAGTTGAAGATTCTAATATAATGCAAGGTATGATTGAACTATCTAATGTTGATTTATCAAAGGAAATGACAGATATGATAGTTGCTCAAAGGGCATTTGAACTTAGCTCAAAGGCTATGAAAACTGCTGATGAGATGTGGGGAATGGCTAATAATTTAAGAAGTAGATAGATAAATATATGCAGTAGCGTATTAATTTTATGCTACTGCATATTTATTTTTTTATTTATTCATAAGTATAAGTGCAATATTCATATATTAGTACTGATATAATATCTTTAAGGGGTGTAGATATATATGAAGTCAATTTGTGAAAATATAAAATATCCTTGTCCAGCTATGATTTGTCCAATGTTTTATAAATTTATAAACTTAAATGCTATGTATTTACCACGTAATAATTATATTTATAAAAATACTATTCCTAGATATAATAACCACTATATAAACTTATTGCAAAATACTAATAGTTTCTATATGAGTATTAAAAATGTAGCAATTGAAGAAATAAAAGATTAAAAATTAAAGGAGCTAAAGAAATGGGGATAGGTTATATTGTTGGTTGCTTGGCCAGTATAGTAATGTGGAAAATTGATAGACAATATTTGTTCTATAAATTTGATAATATGCTTAAAAAGATTACATCTAATAAATATATTCTACAGATTATTTATATTTTTTTAATTATGTTAATAGTTTTTTTAATGCATACAATTAAACATTTAGAATTGAGCAATGCAATTACTTCGTTTTTAGTAATAGATATAAGTAACACTGAAAAGAAAAATTTAAGCCAAAGAGAAAAAGTAAAATTTTATGAATCAATTTCAACTATATCTAGAGCTGTAGTTTGTGGTTTTATTGCTCCACTTATGCTTATTATTGTTTTTGGAAATGTGTTTGGAATTTTGTACATGCTTCTTTATAATATAAGTTTTGTAAATGAAGATTTAAACTTAATAAAAGTAACATTTATAGCTTTAACTATAATTCCATCGATTATAACAGAAATTTTTCTTTATATAGTTTATTTTTGTAGAAATAAAAAATCTCAAATAGATTTTAAAGGTGATTATATAATAAATACATTTCTAAGACCTCTTTTAAATGTTGATATATTAGGAGCTTATATTGAATCTGTAAATTTTTATTTTCTTTATAATTTTAAAAATACTGATTATTTAAAAAGCTACGGAAAATATACAAAAAAAATTGATGATATTTGTGTAAAAGATTATTTAAGTATTGCATATGGTATATGCTTAATATTTTATATTATATTTTTTTATTTAATAAGGAAATAAATAAGAAGTGGACTTCCACTTCTTATTTATTTTAAAGAAGTTATAGCCGCAGTTATAGGAGGTATAACTTGTTTTTTTCTTGAGAGTATCCCTGGTAAATATATGCTTTGACCTGATGGTTTTACGTTAAAAGCTCGTGATATTAATTCTTTATCTTTTCCAACAAAGAAAAGTTCTGAACCTCCTTTTAGTATATCTGTAAGCATAAATACTAAAAGATTAAAGTTACTTTCTTCAGCTTTCTTTTCCATGAAAGACAACATATCAGTTTTCATTTTAGAGAAACCTTCTAAATCCATAGTTCCTATTTGAGATACTCCTATTTTAACATTGTTAAATGTAAAAGTCTTAAAATCTTGATGAAATATTTCATCTACAGTTTTATTATTTAAAGAAGTTCCAGCTTTAAACATTTCTTTTGCAAAATTTTCAATATCATCAATATTTGCTATTTCTGCAAGTCTTTTTAACATTAATTTATCTGTGATTGTAGAAGTTGGTGATTTAAATAGCAAAGTATCGGATATTATAGCAGAACAAAGAAGTCCTGCAATTTTTTTGGAAGGTTTAATTCCGTTTTCGAAAAAAATTGATGCAACTATAGTTGATGTACTGCCAACAGGTTCATTCCTGAAATATATTGGATTACCAGTTTGGATATCAGCAATTCTATGATGATCTATTATTTCTAAAATTTCTGCATCTTCAAGTCCATGAACTGACTGAGTTTTTTCATTATGATCTACAAGTATTACTTTTTTCCTATTTTGTTTTATTAAATGATATCTAGAAACTGTACCTAAAACTTTATTATCTTTATCTACTACGGGATAACTTCTATACCTAGTTTCAAGCATAACGTCTTTTATATCATCAACAAAATCTTCTGTACAAAAACTTATAATATTATCTTTAGTCATTACATAACTTATTGGAATACTTTGAGTTATAAGCCTTGATGCAGTAAAGGAATCATAAGGAGTAGAAATTATAGAACAAGAACATTTTTTAGCTTCTTCTATTATTTCTTCACTTACATTATGATTACCAGTAACAATCATAAGAGAAGCTCCACTATTTATTACTACTAATTGAGTATCTTCTCTATTACCGCATATTGCAATATCTCCTTTTTCTATTATAGATTTTGTACTTTCAGGATTCATAGCTGCAGTAACAATTTTCCCCTCAAGCTTTAAATTTTCATCATGTACGTATATATATTTGGCTGAAAGAGTATCAACTATATTTTCAAGTTTTGTATTGCTTTTTGCTAATATATCATTATCCCAAATATCCATAAAACTTGAAAATAGATTTGAAATAGTGGTAACTCCTATTAAACAATCATTTTCATCAACTACAGGTAAAGTTTTACTATTATTTTTTTTCATAATATTCCAGGCCATTTTTAAAGAAATGTCAGGAGACACTGGAGCTACAGTGTCTATATGTAAGTCTGAAACTTGAACTTTTACTGTTTCTATTAATTTAGGAACATCAACTTTGAAATAGTTAAGTACAAATTCGGTTTCTCTATTTATATCTCCGAGTCTTACAGGAATGGCTTTTAAATTACTGGTTTTATTTTTAAATTCTGCATAAGCTATAGCAGCACATATAGAATCTGTGTCAGGATTTTTATGACCAGTTATATATAAAATATCATTCATATGCAGTTCTCCTTTATATTATATTAGTTCGGTATTTTAATTTTAAATGTATTTATTTAGTTTGTAAATAGGTATTAACAATGTAAACTTATTCACATTTAAATTTAATTATAAGTATAAAAAATTTCATAACTTTTAAAATATACTCATATATTACTAATGTACAAGATATGAAAAGGCATTTAAATAAAATTATTAGTTTTATGGGGAGGTTATTATGAGTTATGATAAATAATGAAGCTAGACTAAAAGGGCTTACTCAAAATGATGCAGAAAAAAGATTAAAAACTTATGGACTAAATCAGCTTGAAAGTAAAAAGAAAATTTCGCCAATTAAGATATTTTTGTCGCAGTTTAATGATTTTATAGTTTGGGTTCTTATAGCCGCTACTGTTATTTCATTTATGATGAATGAAAAAGCGGATGCAATTACTATATTTATAATAATTGTTATGAATGCTGTTCTAGGGTTTATTCAAGAATATAAAACTGAAAAATCATTAGAGGCATTAAAAAAATTAGCAGCTCCAACTTCAAAAGTACTTCGAGATGGAAAAGTTCAAGTAATAAACGCTGAATATATTGTTCCTGGTGATTTAGTACTTCTTGAAAGTGGAGATAGAGTACCAGCAGATTGTATAATAATTCAAGATAATAATGTTGTTGCAGATGAATCTTTACTAACTGGAGAATCAGTCGGAGTAAATAAAAGTGCTAAAGATAAAGAAAATTCATTATATATGGGAACGGTAATACTTACAGGAAGGGCCTTAGCTAAAGTTACTCAAACTGGAATGAAAACTGAAATGGGAAAAATAGCAGGTATGCTTCAAGATATTGAAGAAGAAAAATCTCCATTAAAAGAAAAATTAAATTCTCTTGGTAAAGTTTTGGTTATACTTTGTATTGTTATATGTATAGTTGTAACTATAGTAGGAATATTGAGAGGACAAAATAAATATGAAATGTTTCTTTTAGGAGTCAGTCTTGCTGTAGCGGCAATACCAGAAGGATTAGCAGCTATTGTAACAGTAGCATTAGCTTTAGGGGTATCTAGAATGTTAAAACGTAAAGCGTTAGTTAGGAAACTTCCTGCTGTTGAAACTTTAGGCTGTACATCTATAATATGTAGTGATAAAACAGGAACTTTAACTCAAAATAATATGACAGTAAAGGCTTTTTATTTTAATGATAAATTATATAATATAGACAAAAATGAAATACCAGATAACATATTATTGAAAAAGTCTTTTACATATTGTAATGATTGTAATATTGACGAAAAAGAAAATTCTATACAAAAAAGTTTATTGGGAGATCCTACGGAAACAGCTTTAATCAAAGCATTTTTTAAAGATACAAAATCTTATGTTAGTTTTATTTCAAAAGGAGTTAGAACTTATAGCATACCTTTTGATTCAGATAGAAAAATGATGTCTGTAGTAATAAAAGAAAATGGTAAAGAATATTGTTATGTAAAAGGTGCACCTGAAAAACTTTTAAAAAAGTGCAAATTTATACTTATTGATGGTGAAGTAAAACTTTTAACGTCATATTATAAAGATAAAGTTAATGCAGCTATAGAAACAATGTCATCTAAGGCTTTAAGATGTATAGCTGCTGCTTATAAAGATTCTGGAATAAAAAAAGACAATTCATTAGAAAATGATTTAATATTTTTAGGAGTTGCTGGAATAATAGATCCACCAAGAAAAGAAGTTAAAGATGCTGTATTAAAATGCAAAATAGCTGGTATACGCCCTGTAATGATTACTGGAGATCATAAAAACACTGCTTTTGCAATTGGAAAAGAATTGGACATATGTAAAGAATCATCAGAAGTAATTACAGGAGAAGAATTAGACAAGTTAAGTGATAAAGAACTTTCAAATAGGATTTCTAAAATAAACATTTTTGCTCGTGTAAGTCCTAACCATAAATTAAGAATAGTTAGAGCTTTTAAGAAAAAAAATTACATAGTAGCAATGACTGGTGATGGTGTGAATGATGCTCCTGCGGTTAAAGAAGCTGACATAGGTATATCTATGGGTATTTCAGGTACAGATGTTACTAAAGAAGCATCATCTATGATACTTTTAGATGATAATTTTGCTACTATAGTAGCTGCTATAGAAGAAGGCAGAGTTATATATGATAATATAAGAAAATTTATACGATATTTGTTATCTTGCAATCTTGGTGAAGTTTTAACTATGTTTTTATCTTCGTTGTTATATTTAGATACTCCGCTTTTACCAATTCAAATATTGTTTGTAAATTTAGTTACAGATGGATTGCCAGCAATGGCTCTTGGAGTAGATCCTCCAGATAATGATATAATGTATCAAAAACCTAGACCTAAAAATGAAAATATTTTTGCAAGAGGACTAAAAGAAAAAATCTTACTTAGAGGAAGCCTTATAGGTATTTGTACTGTATTAGCTTTTTTATCTGGTAAATATTATGGAATGGATCTTAATACTTGCAGGACTTTAGCATTTGGTACATTGATACTTTCTCAGCTTATTCATGTATTTGAATGCAGATCAGAAAAACATTCTATATTCGAAATTAATTTTTTTACAAATCCATATTTAATTGGTGCTGTTTTAGTATCTATAATAATGTTATGTTGTGTAATATACATACCATTTCTTCAAGGAATATTTAAAACTGTAGAATTAAATTTTGGACAATGGATGATAATAATATTTTTCTCAGGTATAATTGCGCTTATAAATAGTATATATTTATTTTTAAATAAGAAATAGGAAGTATATACTTCCTATTTCTTATTTAATTCGTTGAACTTTTTGAACTTTTTGAATTTTCCCTTCCATAGGAATTAAATCTTTTTTCGTGGTTAAATTTCTTACATTCATAATTGTTATAACTTCTCTATCGTCTTTACCTTTTTTCCCTTTAAGGCCTTGAATTAACAATAAATTACCTTGATTTATTGTAATAAATGTTGGTTTTTTAAACCATTTGTTTTTTTTGTATACACATCTAATAACTGCTTTACTTCTATCAGGTTTTAATATAAGATTTACTTTTAATTTATGGAATAACCACAAAATGGTTTTTTCTTCTACCTTTACTGATATTACATTACCTTGAATTTGAGTAAGTCTATCTCCATACCTTTTTAAATAAGATTCAGTATAGTATTTTGCAAATTTTTCTTTAACACTCATATGTATAACTCCTTTTCAAATAGATTTATTTTTTATATAAATTATTATTTTATAATGGCGTTTTTTATGTATATTATAGCATAGTATAAATAGTTTTAAAATATGTACAAAATATTTTATTTATTCACTAATGTTATAATAATATAAAAATTAGTAAGTAATAAAAAATAAATAAGCTTAATAAGATTTTATTAAGATATCCAATTGAAATTTTCAATATCAGTATACTTATGATATAAACTGTTTAAGAATTATTACAATAGAATAGATAAGGAAAGTTATGTAAAAAACATATTTTAATTTTAAAAAATGTTCCTAAAATTAAAATATTAGAATATTAATATAGTAATATGTATTTTAAATTTTATACATTAGTATCTAGATATTTTGAGGGAGGAACAAAATATGTCTGAACTTTTGCCCAAAGATATAATTTATGAATTTAGTTTTAATAAAGACATTATAGAAGAAAAAAACGAATATATTCCAGGATATGACAACATATATAAAAGCATAAGTACTTCTTTAGAAATTAAAGAAGATGGATACAATATTTATATAATAGATGATTTTTCTAAAAATAAAATTGAAAATATAAAAAATTTTATAAGTAAAATATTGAAAAAAAAGAATATATTAAATGATATTTGTTATGTAATATATGATGATCCTAAAAATCCAAAAGTTTTATTTTTACCAAAAGGTAATGGTAATAAATTAAAAAAAACTTTAGAAAATTTACAAATTGATTTTTATGAAAGTACTTTTAATTTTTATAACAGCACTGCAAATAAAGAAAAAGAAGCATTAATAGATAATATTCAAAAAAGAAGGAATGAAATAATAAATAAATTAGAAGAAAAAGCTCTTAATTATGAATTTGAAACAAAAATTACTCAAGAAGGATTTATGTTTGTACCATTAAAAGATGGGAAAACTATAACAGAAAAAGAATATGAAAATTTAAGTAAAGAAAAAAAAGAAGAAATTTTAAATAAAGTTAATGAATTAAAACAAGATGCAGAAGAAATATTAGAGGAATTAAAAAAAATTGAAGATGATGAAATAGAAAAAATAAAAAAAATTTTTAAAAAACATTTTGATTCTAATTTAAAAGAAAGTAGAGAAACATATTATAAGGAATTTGCAGAATGTAAGGATGCATTAAAATTTTTAGAATTTATATATACTGAAATTGAAAATAATATTGTTTATAATTACTCAATAGATTATGAAGAAGATGAAACAAAAATTAATGAAATAATAAATAAATATGAAATAAATGTTTTAGTAGATAATAGTATGAATGAAAATCCTCAAGTAATATTTGAAGAAGACCCTAGCGTAAATAATCTATTAGGGAGTATAGAATATGAAAATAAAAATAATGTATATACAACAGATATATCTTTGATTAATGCTGGTTCTATATTAAAAGCTAATGAAGGATGCTTAATTATAAGAACAAATAGTTTGCTTTCTAATCCACAAGCATATTATTATTTAAAAAAGACGCTTTTATCTGGTAAAGTAAATTTAGATTATAATAGGGGATATTTAGAATTACTATCTCTTAATAATTTAAAGCCTGAACCAATAAACATTGAAGAAAAAATAATTTTAATAGGGGATTATGAAACCTATGATTTTTTATATAATTATGATGAAGATTTTAAAAAAATATTCAAAATTAGATGTGAATGTAATCCTATAGTTGATATTAATGAAAATACAAAAAAGTTTTTAGTTAGTAATATATATAGTTTCTGTAATAAAAATAATTTAAAACCTATAACAGAAAAAGGTATTACAGAAATAGCAAAATTTTTATCTAGGAAAGCAGAAAATAAAAATAAAATCTTTTTTGATGATGATGAAATAAATAAATTACTTATTTTCTCAAGTAATAAAGTTAAAAATGAGGATAAAGAATACATTGATGCTGAAGATATTATAGAATCTGCATATTTTAAATGTGAAGCAGAAAAAGAAATTTTAGATAATTATAAAGAAGGTAAAATTCTTATAAATGTAAATGGAGAGATTATTGGACAAATAAATGGACTTTCTGTTATAGATGCAGGATATTTTAAATTTGGGAAACCTATTAAAATAACATGTTCTTGTTATAAAGGAGAAGGGAATATTATAGATGTACAAAAGGAAAGCAATATGAGCGGAAGTATTCATAGTAAATCAATAAATATTTTAAAAGGATATATAAACAAATTTATAAATCCATATACAAAATTACCTGTAGATTTCCATTTAAGTTTTGAACAAATTTATGGCAAAATAGATGGAGATAGTGCATCTGTTGCAGAAATATTATGTATGATTTCTGCTTTAAGTAAAATACCTTTAAAACAAAATATTGCGGTAACAGGCTCTGTTAATCAATTTGGAGAAGTTCAGGCCATAGGTGGAGTAAATGAAAAAATAGAAGGATTTTTTAATATATGTAAAACATTAGACAATACTATTGGTAAAGGAGTATTAATACCTTATAGTAATAAAAATGATATTGTTTTGAATAAGGAAGTTGAAGATGAGATTAAAAAAGGTAATTTCCATATATATACCATGAAAAATATAGAAGAAGGCATAGAAGTATTAATGTGTAATGAAAAAATTTCTATAAATGAAGTTTTTAACAGTATTTTAAAAGAAATAAAAAAATTTTTATCATCTAATAAAAAATAAGCAAATTGAGGGATCGTAATTAGTTTTGTATAAAATTAAATTTAATTACTCTTTAACTACGCTCCCTCTCTTTTGTATAACTTAGTTGGTATTTATTATTTTTATTTATACATTAAATCTAAAATTAACTACATCTCCATCTTGCATTATATAATCTTTTCCTTCCAATCTATAATATCCTTTTTCTTTAGCTGCTGCTTCTGAACCACATTCAACTAACTTATCATAAGATATTATTTCTGCTCGAATAAAACCTCTTTCAATATCAGAATGAATTTTACCAGCTGCTTGAGGTGCTTTAGTACCATTTTTTATAGTCCACGCTCTAACTTCTTGTATTCCTGCGGTTAGAAAACTTATAAGCCCTAAAAGCTTATAACTTGATTGTATTAATTTATTAAGTCCTGTATCTGAAAGCCCATATTCTTTTAATAATTCAAGTTTTTCATCTTCTTCAAGAGAAGATAATTCTTCTTCCAATTTAGCACATATAGTAATTACTTCAGAATTTTCATTAAAAGCAAAATCTTTTACAAGTTTAACAAAATTATTATCCTCACCTGAAGTTAAATCTTCTTCAGAAATATTAGCAGCATATAATACAGGTTTAGATGTTAAAAGAAATAAACCTTTTATAATTTCACTTTCTTCTTCAGAACAATCTAAAGTCCTAACAGGTTTCCCAGATTCTAAATGTGCTTTTATTTTTTCCATTAATTCCAATTCTTCTTTAGCTTTTTTATCTCCAGAACGAGCAAGTTTAACAGTCTTTTCAATTCTTCTCTCTAAAACTTCTAAATCAGAAAGAATTAATTCCAAATTTATTGTTTCAATATCTCTAATTGGATCAACAAATCCATCTACATGAACTACATTAGGATCATTAAAACATCTTACTACATGTACTATAGCAGCAACTTCTCTTATATGAGATAAGAATTTATTTCCTAAACCTTCCCCTTTACTTGCTCCTTTTACAAGTCCTGCAATATCATAAAATTCTATTGTTGCATAAACTTTTTTTCTTGAATTATACATTTTTTCTAAAACATCAAGTCTTTTATCTGGCACGTTTACCACACCTACGTTGGGTTCTATAGTACAAAAAGGATAATTTGCAGATTCTGCACCAGCTTTTGTTATTGCATTAAAAAGAGTACTTTTTCCAACATTAGGTAAACCTACTATTCCAAGTTTCATCTATTTACATTCCTTTCTTAACTTTATTTATAGATAATTTATATTTTGGTTTATATAAATTTTAAATACTACAAATTTTAACATAAATATAAATTAAGTTTACAGCTTATTGTGGTTTAATAAGTTTATTATTTAAGGCTAATAAAAAATAAATAATTTTAAACTCCTATCCGAAATTATGTAAAATGAATTTAATTCTTAATAAATTATACATTAGGCTAACAAGTATTTCAAGAATAATGATATTTAAACTGCAATTTGCAATTTAAAACTTAATAAAAATGTTATAAACTAATTAATTTAGTTTTCTAATATTTTAAATATTAGAATCTTTTTTATATTTATTATATTTAAAATATATATTTTAGGAGGATTTTTATATTTTACATAGAATAAATACATATAGTGGTGCAAAGTGGTATAAAGTGGAGTAAAATTATTTTGAGGTGGAGAAATGTTTATTGGGGAATATCAACATGCCATTGATAATAAAAATAGAATGATTATTCCCTCTAAATTTAGAGAATTTCTTGGTGAGAGGTTTGTACTTACTAAAGGTCTTGATGGATGTCTTTATGTTTATACCTTAGATGAATGGAAAATATTAGAGGATAAATTAAAAAAACTTCCACTTACTAATAAAGAGGCAAGAGCGTTTGTACGGTTTTTCTTTTCAGGAGCGAATGAAATAGATGTTGATAAGCAAGGGAGAGCTTTAATACCTCAAAATCTTTTAGAATATGCAGGGATAAAAAAGGAAATAGTAAGTATAGGTGTTTCTACTAGAATTGAAATTTGGAGCAAAGAAAAATGGGAAGAATATAATAACCAAAATATAAATTATGATGAAATAGCAGAAAAAATGAATGAGCTTTTTATTTAACATATTAAAAGGAGAATTAAATATGAACTTTAAACATGTATCAGTACTTCTTAATGAAACTATAAATGAATTAAATATAAAAGAAGATGGTGTTTATGTAGACTGTACATTAGGAGGTGCAGGACATTCTGAAAAAATTTTAAAAAAGCTTAGTAAAAGTGGTAAACTGATTGGAATAGATCAAGATCAAGATGCATTGAAAGCTGCACAAAAAAGACTTTCTAATTATGATAATGTTGTTTTTGTACATGATAATTTTTTAAATATTAATTCTATATTAAACGAACTTAATATAGATAAAGTAGATGGAATATTGATGGATTTAGGGGTATCTTCTTATCAATTGGATGAAGCTGAAAGAGGATTTAGTTATATGAAAGATTCTTTTTTAGATATGAGAATGAATAGAGAATCTGAACTTTCTGCTTTTGATGTTGTAAATAGTTACAGTGAAGAAAAGCTTTATAAACTTATAAAAGATTATGGTGAAGAGAAATTTGCAAAAAGAATAGCAAAATTTATTGTTGAAAAGAGAAAAGAAAAAGATATAAACACTACATTTGAATTAGTAGATATTATAAAAAATGCTATTCCAGCTAAAGCTAGAAGAGAAGGCCCACATCCAGCTAAAAGAACATTTCAAGCAATAAGAATTGAGGTTAATAAAGAACTTGAAATTTTAGGGAAAGCTATAGAAGATTCTGTAGAAAGATTAAAAGTTGGTGGAAGAATTTCAATTATAACTTTTCATTCATTAGAAGATAGAATTGTAAAAAATAAATATAAAGAGTTAGAAAATCCTTGTATTTGTCCTAAAAATTTTCCTATATGTGTATGTGGGAAATCTCCTAAATTAAAGATAATTACAAGGAAACCAATTGAGCCTTCAGAAGAAGAAATTTTAAATAATCCTAGAAGCAGAAGCGCTAAATTAAGAGTTGCAGAAAAAATTTAAGTTCTAATTTTAATATGGGGTGAATAAAATGATAATAATGGATGATAAAAATTTAATTAATGGTAACACGGCATTAAATCCTAAAAGAAAATCTTATTATCCTTCAAAAGAAGAGGAATATGAAAAACAAAAAAGAGAAAATGATAAAAGACGTAAGGCTTCAATAGAAAAAAGAGCTGAAAAGAAAGCTAAGATAATTAAATACATATTTGCTACTTTTATAATAGGAGTTATACTAATATGCCGTTATTCTACTGTATATAAGTTACAAAAGAATCTTTTAGATGTAAAATATCAAATACATAACTTAAATATGGAAAATGAAAGTTTAAAAGTTCAGCTAATAAAAGCAAGCGATATGGAAAAAGTAGAAGAAATAGCTAAAACAAAGCTTAATATGGTTACTCCCGATAAAAATAATATAATGTATGTAGAAAACACAAAAGATTATTTTGCAAAAGATACTAAAGAAAATGTAAAAAATAAAAATGAGGATTTAATTATAAAGATAAAGAATATGTTGTTTTAGTGGGGGTATATAAATTGGCTAGAGAAAAATATAGGGACAAGGTTATCATAAAAAAAAGGATGCTAATTTCACTTGGCATACTTTTTCTTTTATTTTTTTTGTTATTTATTAGATTGTCCTATATAATGATAGTTCAATCGGAACATCTGACAAAACTAGCTAAAGAACAATGGACGAGTGACGTTAAAATTGACGCCAAAAGGGGAAAAATTCTTGACAGAAACGGAAAAGAGCTTGCTGTAAGTGCTAATGTTTATAGAGTAGATTTAGATATGAATACTTTAAGACAATATTTGGATGAAAGTGGACTTACAAGAGAAGAAATTGCTCCAAAACTTGCTGATGCTTTGAACAAAAATAATGAAGATGTATTAAAAATTTTATATAAAACACTTCCAGGTGGACTGCCTATGGCATCAGCTAATTTAGCAAGACGAATTGAAAAAGAAGAAGCTGATAAAGTGCAAAACTTAAATATTAGAGGAGTACAAGTTTCAGCAGATACAAAAAGATATTATCCATATGGGAATTTTTTATCTCATGTATTAGGCTTTGTAAGAAGTGATGGTGTAGGACTTACAGGAATTGAATTAACTTATAATGATGTATTGGCTGGTATACCAGGAAGAATAATATCAGAAACAGATAATAAAAGTAAAGGACAGCCATATATTATATCTGAATTTACAAAGCCTGTAGATGGTAAAGATTTAGTTTTAACCATAGATCAAACGATACAGTATTTTTGCGAAAAAGCAGCAGAACAGGCATTAATTGATAATAAAGCTAAAGCTGTTACAATTATAGCTATGGATCCTAATAATGGAGAAATACTTGCAATGACAAATAAACCAGATTTTAATCTTAATGATCCTTGGGTAAAAGGTAAAACTCAAGATGAACTTCAAAAAATGTGGAGGAATAGGGCGGTTAGTGATACATTTGAACCAGGTTCAATATTTAAAGTAATAACTGCTTATGGAGCTATGGCAGAAAATTTAGTAAAAGAAGATGACCATTTTGTTTGCAATGGTAGTGCTAAAGTGTTAAATAGAACAATTCACTGTTGGAAAAGAACAGGGCATGGAGATCAAAATTTTGTTGATATATTAAAAAATTCTTGTAATGTAGGGTTTATGGAACTTGGGAAAAGATTAGGTAAAGAAAATTTAAATAAATACATAAATTTATTTGGTTTCGGGCAAAAAACTGGCATTGATCTTCCAGGAGAAGCTAAAGGTATTATAAGGAAAACTTCCAATATAACCGATGTTGATTTAGCAACTATTTCTTTTGGGCAAAGTAATACAGTAACATCTGTTCAATATATAACTGCACTTAATGCAATTGCAAATGGAGGGAAGCTTATAACTCCTCATATTATGAAAGAAGTAGTACATTATGAAAATGATAAAAAAATAATTGACGAAAAATTTAAAAATTATAATGAAAGAAGTATATTAAAAGAAGATGTTACCAATACTTTAAGAGGATATTTAGAAAAAGTTGTATCTGAAGGAGGAGGGAAAAATGCATTTATTCCAGGATATTATATAGCAGGCAAGACTGGGACAGCTCAGAAGGTAAACAGTGAAACTAAAACATATGGAGCTGGAAAGTATATAGCATCTTTTGCGGGGATGGCTCCCGCAAACAAACCTAGAATAACTTTGTTTGTGTCTATTGATGAGCCGGATCCTTCAAATTATTATGCAGGGCAAATAGCAGCTCCAGTTGCAAAACAAGTTTTTAATGATATTTTTAATTATCTTGCAATAGAAGCAGATGCATCAAAAGAAGAAATATCTCAAAGTATGCTTAAAGATATTATTATTCCTGAAATTAGAGGAATGAAAAAAAGTGATGGTATAAAAATTTTAAAAGAACTTAATCTTGATTATGATATAGATGATAAAGGTGATTATATTATAGATATGAATCCTAAACCTGGATATAGTGTTAAAGAAGGTAAGAAAATTGTGCTTTACACAGGAACATCCTCAAACTATAATAAAGTAGTAACTATGCCTAATCTTATTGGTTATAATAAAGAAAAAGCTACTGAAATACTTAATAAATTAGGTATTAAAGCAAAATTTACCGGAGAAGGTTTAGTTACAAACCAAAGTATAAGTGAAGGTGAAAATATAGAAAAAGGTACTACTTTATTGTTAGAATTAAATATTTTACCAGATTAAATATACATAAGATTTTGGCATGCATATATTATTATATTCACTTAAAAAATTTTGAACTTAAAATTTAGTGAGTAATTATAATATTGCATGCCAATATTATGTATTTACTTAGTTAAAATAAATATAATTAGGAGAGTGTTAGTGTGAATTTACGTGAAGTTTTAAAAGGTATAAGTTATGATGTTATTTACGGTAATTTAGATATTGAAATTAACAAAATTGAATATGATTCCAGAAAAGTTAAAAATAATGATATATTTTTTTGCATATCTGGGTTTAAAGTAGATGGACATGATTTTGTCAATAATGCAATTTTAAATGGTGCTTCAGTTATAATTTGTGAGAAAGACTTAAAAAAACTTAGTAATACTTCTGTTACTATTATTAAAGTTTTAGATTCTAGGAAAGCATTAGCTATTGCGGCATCAAATTTTTATGGAGATTCGTGGAAAAAACTAAAATTAATAGGAGTTACAGGAACAAACGGTAAAACAACATCTACATATATGATAAAAAGTATATTAGAACAAGCTGGTTTTAAAGTTGGATTAATAGGTACAATTGCAAATTATATAGGGAATAAAAAAATACAGTCTAATAGAACAACACCAGAATCTTTAGAACTTCATAAATTATTTAAGGAAATGGCAGATGAAGGGGTAACACATTGTGTTATGGAGGTTTCTTCTCATTCTTTAGAATTAAACAGAGTATATGGATTAGAATTTGCAGAAGGCATGTTTACTAATTTAACTAGAGATCATCTTGATTTTCATAAAACTTTTGAAAATTATTATAATGCAAAGCTTTTACTTTTTAAAAATAGTAAAACATCTATTATTAATATGGATGATGAATATGGTAAAAAAATATATAATGATATAAATACAAGTAAAGTTACATATGGAATTGAAAGTTTTACTGATATTAAAGCCCAAAATATTCATATAAATTCAAAAGGAATAGAGTTTGATATGTGCTATAAAGATAAAAATATTCCTATAGAACTTAATATACCTGGTAAATACAATGTGTATAATGCATTAGGCAGTGCATCTGTTTGTTTAAATGAAGGAATATCAATTGAAAAAATAAAAGAAGGATTAAAAAATGTTTTTGTACCTGGAAGATGCGAAATAGTTACTAAAGGATATAATCTTGAATTTGATATTATTATAGATTATGCACATACTCCTGATGGATTAGAAAATATATTAAAGACTGCAAGAGAGTTTACTAAAGGAAGAATTATTACAGTATTTGGTTGTGGTGGAGATAGAGATAAAACAAAAAGACCATTAATGGGTAAAATTGCTGGAAATTTAAGTGATATTACAATAGTAACTTCTGATAATCCTAGAAGTGAAAATCCAAATGCTATAATAGAAGATATATTAAAAGGAATGGAAAGTGAAAATTATGTAGTTATTGAAAATAGAAGAGAAGCTATAGAAAATGCAATTAAAATAGCTAAAAAAGATGATGTTGTTATTATTGCTGGTAAAGGACATGAAAATTATCAAGAATTAAAAGATACAACTATACATTTTGATGAAAAAGAAATCATTGCAGATATAATAAAGGAGCTGTTTTAAATGGAAACTCTAACTTTTAAAGAAATAATTGAAGCTGTAAATGGAGAATTGATTAAAGAAGGGCAAGAAACAATATATAAATCTATTAGTACTGATACAAGAACAATATCTAAAGACAGCATTTTCATAGCTTTAAAAGGATTTAATTTTAATGGAAATAATTATGCGTTAGAAGCAAGCATTAAAGGGGCTAAAATATGTATAATTGACGAAATTGCATTTAATAACATTTCAGATTTTAACAAAGATACTTTTATAATAAAAGTTAATAATACTAAAGAGGCTTTGCTTAATTTAGCTAAATATTATAGAAATAAATTAAAAGTAAAAATAATTGGAATAACTGGTTCTACAGGTAAGACATCTACTAAGGATTTAGTAGCAGCAGCTTTAAGTAAAAGATATAATGTTTTTAAAACAAAAGGAAATTTTAATAATGAAATAGGGTTGCCTTTAATGATTTTTAATATTGATAATACTTATGACATAGCTGTTTTAGAAATGGGAATGAGTAATTTTGGGGAAATTCATAAATTAGCCGATGTAGCAAGACCAGATATAGGTATTATTACTAATATTGGAGTATCTCATATTGAATATTTAAAAACTAGGGAAAATATTTTAAAAGCTAAGCTAGAAATAACTGATTTTTTTACTAAGAATAATACATTAATAGTAAATGGAGATGATGATTTATTAAATAAATTAAAATCTAATAGGTATAATTTACTTAAAGTTGGTATAGAAAATTATGATTGTTATTTTAGAGCATGTGATACTATAATTGGTGAAGAAAGCATAGAATTTAAAGTAGAAGAAAATAAAAATTTAATTAATAATATATTTAATATATGTATACCTGGGAAACATAATATTTTAAATTCTATGTTAGCTATAGCTTGTGCTAGAAAACTTAATTTAAGTTTTGAAGACATTATTGAAGGATTTAAAAATCTTGAAGTTACTTCTATGAGGCTTGATATAATAAAAGGAAATAAATTTACAATAATAGATGATTCTTACAATGCTAGTCCTGATTCTATGAAAGCTGCATTAGATGTTCTTTCAAATTTAAAAGGAAATAAAAAAATTGCTGTACTTGGTACTATGAAAGAATTAGGAGATAAATCATTTGAATTTCATAAAGAAGTAGGAAAATATGCAAAACTAAAAAATATAGATTTATTAATTACAATAGGAGAATATCAAAAGGCTTTTGAAGAAGGATTTAATGATATTAATAAATTTAAAGCATGCTCTAATAGTGAAGAAGCTTTTAATTATATTAAAAGTATTATAAATTATAAAGATGTAATACTTATTAAAGCTTCTAGAACAATGAAATTTGAAACTATAGTTAATAAACTTAAGATGATTAATTGCTAAAGAGGGGATAGTGAAATGTATAAACTTGTTTATTCTGTTTTAATTGCTTTTTTTATATCATTAATATTAGGGCCAATTTTTATACCTATTCTGCATAGACTCAAATTTGGACAGAATATAAGAGAAGAAGGTCCTAAGAGTCATAGAAAAAAAGCAGGAACTCCTACAATGGGAGGATTAATATTTATATTTTCTTCATTCATAACTATGGCAATATTGGTAAGGAAACCTAGTGATGAGGCTATGGTTGCACTTTATGCTTTTATAGCTTTTGGAATTATTGGTGCTATTGATGATATACTAAAAATAATACATAAGAAAAATTTAGGACTTAAATCAGGTCAAAAAATGATTTTACTTATAATAGTTTCAGTCATATTTGGATATTATGCTTCTAAAAATTTTATAGATGGAACAGTAATTATAATACCATTTTTCCAAAAGAGTATAGATTTAGGGAAAGGTTATATACCTTTTATAATTTTATATTATGCAGCTACTACTAATGCAGTTAATTTAACAGATGGATTAGATGGTTTAGCTACATCTGTAACTTTACTTGTTATGACTTTTTTTGCACTTTTAAGTTTTGGGTTAGGACATTATACACTTTCAATTTTTTGTGGAGTTGTAGCTGGATCTTTACTTGGATTTTTAAGGTACAATGCATTCCCAGCTCAAATTTTTATGGGAGACACAGGCTCTTTAGCTTTAGGAGGAGCAATTGCTACAGTAGCTATGATATTAAAATTACCATTATTGGTTATAATAGTAGGTGGGATTTATGTAATAGAAACTTTTTCAGTAATACTTCAAGTAGCTTCTTTTAAACTTACTGGTAAAAGAATATTTAAAATGAGCCCACTTCATCATCACTTTGAACTTTCAGGATGGCATGAGACTAAAATAGTTTCTGTATTTTCAATAATAACTGTTATATTATGCCTTATTGCATTTTTATCTTTGCCAGCAATAAAATAATATTTAAAAATTGTCTTGTGTATCCTAATATAAGGAGGATATGTCCAATATGAAAAAATCTAATGCAAAAATGGACTCTATTGATTTTATATTATTTACATCAATTTCTTTACTTGTAGCTATTGGAATAGTAATGGTATTTAGTGCTAGTTCTTATAGTGCATTCTTTGATCCTAAAATAAAAGATAGTATGTTTTATTTAAAAAGACAAAGTATTTCAGCAATTATAGGTGCTTGTGCTATGTTTATTATGATAAAATATGACTATCATAAATTAAAAAAATACACTTTATTAATTATGATTATTACATTTGTATTATTAGGACTTGTATATATTTTCCCGCCGATAAATGGAGCTAGAAGATGGATACCTCTTCCAGTGCTTAATCTTCAGCCTTCAGAAATAGCAAAATATGTCATAGTTTTATATATGGCTAAAAGCTTGGAGGTAAAAGGAGAAAAAGTTAGAAGCTTTGTTTATGGGATACTTCCATATCTTATAGTTTCTGGGATTTATGCAATTATAATTCTTTTAGAACCTAATTTAAGTATTGCTACTGTTATTATGTTAGTTACTCTTATAATACTTTTTGTTGCTGGTGTAAAATGGATACATTTTTTTGGATTAATAGGGAGTGTTGGTACTTTAGGAGTAGTAGGAATTCTTATGGAAGATTTTAGAAGAGCCAGAGTTTTAAATTTTTTAGATCCTTGGAAAGATCCTAAAGGTACAGGTTATCAACTTATTCAATCGCTTCTTGCTTTAGGTTCAGGTGGAATAACCGGTGTAACATTAGGTAAATCAAGACAAAAAGCTTATTATATACCAGAGCCTCATACAGACTTTATTTTTTCTATAATAGGAGAAGAACTAGGCTTAGTTGGATGCACGATAATTATAATTTTATTTTTAATTTTAATATGGAGAGGGGTAGTAATAGCAATAAGAGCTAAAGATACATACGGTACTTTACTAGCTGTTGGAATTACTTCTGTAATAGCAGTTCAAGCAATTATTAATATAGCTGTTGTTACAGGTTCTATGCCAGTTACAGGAGTTCCGCTTCCTTTTATTAGTTATGGAGGGTCTGCTCTTTTATTTAATCTAATGGCAATGGGCATACTTCTTAATATTTCAAGACAATGTAATAAGTAAAAAAACACTGATTAAATTCAGTGTTTTTTTATATAAAACTTATTTATATAAAACTTTAAATTCAAATTATTTTATTTAATAAAAAATTAAGTAAAATGTAATGAATTTAAAGGAAATAAATGATATTATATATATGTGTAATTTTTATATAAAATATTAAGGTGTGAATTGTATTGAGCGTAATTTTAAAAAATACTAATAATGAATTAATAATTAAAAGAAGAAGAAAAAAAGCAATAAAAAGAAATATTATCTTTTTTATTTTGCTTATTTCTATAATTATTGTATTATGTTTAAAAATTCCTTATTTCGATGTATCCAATATAGTAGTTTCAAATAATAAAATAATTAATACAAATGAAATTTTAGATATAGCTAAAGTTAGCAAAGGTTCAAATATTTTCTATATGGATTTAAAAAAAATAGAAGGTAATATTTTAAAAAACCCTTATATATTAAAAGCTAATGTAAAAAGAAAACTTCCAAATACCATTTACATAGCCGTAGAAGAAAGAGAGGCAGTTTTTTATATAAAATCTGAATCAAGATATTTAATTATAGATAATAAAGGGATAGTACTTGAAGAAAAAGATGATATTAGCAATATGAATCTTACAAAACTTCTTGGATTTGAAGCTGAAGGGGCTAAAATTGGTGAAGCAATCCCTTGCGATGATAATAGAAAAATTGAATTTATATCTTTAATTACAGATCTTATTATGACTAATAAAAGCAATATAAAAATAACAGCTGTTGATATAAGTGATATATTAGACATTAAAGTATATAGTAATAATATGAGTATTAAATTAGGTAGTAATAATGATGTTAAAAGTAAGCTTAATTTAGCTTTTAATATTATAAATGATAATAATTTAATTAATTTAAAAGGATACGTAGATGTAAGATTTGAAAGCAATCCTTCTGTCTTTGTAGAAAAATGATATTTTTTATTATTATAAAATAAAAATTAATAGTTTTACTATGTGATTAATGCTCCAAGGGGGAATATCGTATGAAAAAATATAGTTCGCAAATTACTGTATCAATAGTATGCTGTATATTGGGATTTATGCTTGCATACCAATTTAGAATATGGAACAATCGTGAAAATATTAACAAAATATCTCAAACAACTACGGATATCACTATAGAACTAGAGCAGTATAAAAAACAAAAGGAAATACTCCAAAATAATATTAATGATTTACAAAACAAATTAAAGCAATATGAAGAAGCTGCAGCAAATAGGAGTGATGAAACTAAAAACTTGCTTGAAGAACTTGAAAATACTAGATTGTTGACTGGAGCTAAAGATGTTAAAGGACCTGGAATAATAGTGTATATAGATCCTAAAACAAAAATTTTAGGAAATTCTATACCAGGTGATCATATAACAGACAAACATTTGGTTTATTTAGTTAACGAACTTGTATCTGCTGGTGCAGAAGCTGTATCTATAAATGATTCAAGAATTACTCCAAGAACAGGAATAAGAACTTCTGGTAATAATATACTTATAAACGATATTAAAATATCACCTTTCGAAAGAATTACTATTAAAGCAATAGGAAACAAAGATAATTTATATAGTGCTTTGGCATTCTATGGAACACTTATAGATTTTGAACCTATTAGTAATATATCTTATAACAGATATGATGACATACTAATAAAAAGATATAATGGTAACTATAAATTTGAATATGCAAAACCTATAGAAAAGTAATGAGGTGATTTTATATGATAGCTATAATTGGTTTGTTAATTGGAATTGTAATAGGATTATTTGGGAATATAAGTATACCAGATAAATTTTCACCATATATGTCCGTAGCAATATTGGCTTGTTTAGATTCAGTGTTTGGAGCTATAAGAGCAAGTCTTTCAAAAAATTTTAGATCAGATATATTTATTTCTGGTTTTTTTGGTAATTCAGTTTTAGCTGCAGTTTTAGCTTATTTAGGAGATAAGCTCAGTGTACCAATATATTTAGCTGCTGTTATAGTTTTTGGAGGAAGAATATTTGATAATTTTGCAATAATAAGAAGACTCATACTTGAAAAAGCCAAATCTCACGATGAGGTGATTAAATGAAAAATAATGAGGCATCATTATTTGTTTTTATAGCTTGCATTATAATTGGAATATTAATATCTTTAAATATAAATTTTAATAATACTTATAATAGAGTTTTTTTAAATACTAAACAATACCAAGATGCTTATAATGAAAGAAATAAATTACGTAATGATATAATTAAAATGCAGGAAGAGTATGAGCAAATGGAAATGAAGCTCAATAAATATGAATATGAACCTGAAAATAAGCAAATAATATTTCAAGAATTATATGATGAACTTAATAATAATAAAATGATTATAGGCAAGGTTGATGTTGAGGGGCAAGGAATAACAATTAAGCTTACAGATGGTAGTAATAATTTTGATAATGAAATAGATGAAAATTTTTTAGAAAAAATAATTCACAATTATGATATTATTTATGTTATAAATGATTTAAAAAATGCTGGGGCTGAAGCCATAGCTATAAATGGTCAAAGAGTTATTGACACTACAGAGGTGTATTGTGATGGACCATTATTAAGGGTAAATGGAGTGAAAATTGCAGCACCATTTTATATAGATGCTATTGGGGATAAAGAAGTTCTAAAAAATTATATGCTTGCAGATGAAAATTATATCAACTTAATTCTGAAAAATAGAGGAATAAATGTTGAAATTGAACAGTTAAGTAATTTAAAAATTCAAGCTTATAATCATTCTATAAAGAAAAAATTTCTAACTTTAGCTGATAATAATAAAAATTAAGCTTAAATTATTATAATAAAATTGAAGGATTTTTGATTTTTATGAAGAATAATAGTATTTGACACAAGAATTTAAAGGAGACGATAATAATTGTCTATTAAGGAAAACATTGATCAAATTAAATCAAAAATATCCAAAGATACAGTTTTAATTGCAGTGTCTAAAACACGTAGTATTGAGGAAATAAAGGAAGCTTATGATTGTGGAATAAGAGATTTTGGAGAGAATAAAGTTCAAGAACTTATAGGAAAAATTGATTCTTTACCAAATGATATTAATTGGCATCTCATTGGACATCTTCAGACAAATAAGGTAAAATATATTGTAGGTAAAGTAAGTTTAATTCATTCTCTTGATAGTATAAAACTTTTATATGAAATTGAAAAACAGTATAAAAATAAAAATTGTATAGCAAATGTTTTAATTCAAGTTAATATTGGAAGAGAAGAAAGTAAAACTGGTATTTTATTGGAAGATTTAGAAGAATTGCTTTTATCTTGTGAAAAATGTAGCAATGTAAAAATTTGGGGACTTATGGCTATAATACCCAAAGGTTCTCAAGAAAGCTGTTCTATGTATTTTAAAAAAATGAAAAAATTATGGGATGATATTAGTCTTAGAAAATTTAAAAATATCAAGATGAAATATTTATCTATGGGAATGACAGGAGATTATGAAATTGCTATTAAAGAAGGCTCTAATATGATAAGAATAGGAACCGGTATATTTGGACCTAGAAAATAAATCATAAACTAAGGGGGAAATAAAAATGTGTGCAAAAATGATTAATAAAATGATGGGATTTTTAGGATTAGAAGAAGATTTAGATATTGAAGAAAATCAAGAACAAGAAGATGAAAAAGAATTAATAGATGATGAAGTTGAAAAAATGTTTATAAATAATAAAAAACAAAATACTAATAAAGTTGTGAATATACATACAGCAGCTTCTGCAAAAGTAGTTATAATAAAGCCAAATGATTATGATGAAGCTGCTAATATATGTGACAATTTAAAAAATAGAAAAATAATTGTGGTAAATACTACTTCACTTGAACCTAAAATTGCTCAAAGACTTCTTGATTTCATTGGAGGAGCTTGCTATGCACTTAATGGAGAACTTCAACAAGTAGAGAAAGGAATATATATACTTTCTCCATCTAATGTAGAAGTAACAAATGAACTAAAAAATGAATTAAGTAGTAAAGGAATACTTAGTTGGAGCAAATAATAATTGGAGGAATTTATGATTAATAATATAAATGCAGCTGTGAATATTCTTTTCTCTCTTTTACAAGATGCAATTGTAATTGAAGCATTATTATCTTGGATATATAGAGGCAGTGGTAATGTTTTTACTGATATTTTACATACAATTACTGAGCCTTTTTTAGTTCCTGCAAGGAAAATAACTTATAAACTTTTTCCTAATATGATGTTGGATTTTTCTCCTATAATAGCTCTCTTTATTATAAGAATTTTACAATTTATAATAAACGCTTTGTTAGGAATGTTTATTAATGGATAAAAAAACTTTTTTAAATTTTATTAATTATGAAGACAAAAATATACTTTCAAATATATATAATAAATTGACATTAGCTGAAAAAGCAAATGTACCTGTTTTTATTAATGAATTTTATCCTCCTAATCTTTGGAAAAATATTTTAAACTTACAAGATAAGTTTAATGTAAAAATATATGCCAATGGAATTTTTGAAGAAGCAGAAAGAAAGATGTTAGCATTTTTTAATGATATAATTTATTCTTATCCAATAAATGTAATTAAAATCAAAAATAAATCGAAATTTCAAAAACTTGAGCATAGAGATTATCTTGGAGCTATAATAGGACTTGGAATTAAAAGAGAGAAGTTTGGAGATCTCATAATAAAAGATGATATTTGTTATGGAACTTTTTGTAAAGATATATCTTATTATGTTATTTCTAATCTTAATTATGTTGGGAAATGTCCTTGTACCGTTGAACTAGTAAATGAAAATGAATATAAAAATATAAAAGCTAATACTGAAAATTTATATATTATAACTACATCTTTAAGATTAGATTCAGTAGTGGGTTCTTTATGCAATATTTCAAGGTCTAAAGCTGTTAGTATTATAAATAACGGAAAAGTATTAGTAGACTATAATGAAATTTATGAAAAAGATAAAAGTATAGAATTAAATACTGTAATAACCATACGTGGTTATGGTAAATTTAAAATTATTAATATAATTGGATCTACACAAAAAGGAAGATTAAAATTACAAATAAGCAAATATGTATAACGAGGTGGTAAAAGTGAAAATAACATCTATGGATATAGTTAATAAAGAATTTAAAAAAGTTATTAGAGGGTATTCTATTGATGAAGTTGATGAATTTTTAGCTAAAATAGCTGAAGATTATGAAAGTCTTTATAAGGAGAATTCATCATTAAAAGAAAAATATGATTTACAGACAGAAAAATTAGAACATTATTCTAAAATGGAAGCAACAATACAAAACACTCTTTTGCTTGCCCAAAATGCAGCAGAACAATCAAAAGAAAATGCTCAAAAGGAAGCTGAGATGATTATAAAGAATGCAAATGAATCTGCTCAGAAAATTCTTGATAAAGCTCATGCTGATGTTATGAAAATAAATGATGATTATGAAAGATTAAAGCAAGAATTCATAAAATTTAGAGCTAAATTTAAAAATTTTATGAATACTCAAATAGAGATGTTTAATACTTTAGAAAAAGATTTAATGAAAAATTATAATATAGGTTCTACATCAGAAGATTCTTTAAAAGAAAAAGATATTGATATGGAAGAAGATTTATATTTTAAAGTGAAAGATATTATGGATGACAACATTATTGAAGAAGATTTAAGCGAGATAAAAAATTTTTTTGTAAAGGGAGACTAAATGTTATCCTGCTCTTTTGAGTGGGATAATTATTTTATGTAAAAATTCTAATTTTTATAAGGAGTGTTAAATTTAAAATGGTTATAGGAATAATTGGAGCTATGGAAGAAGAAATAGAGGTACTTATTAAAGAAATAAAATTAGAAACAAAAAAAATAAAAGCTCAAATGGAATTCAATTGTGGAATTTTATGTGGGAAAAAAGTTGTAATTGTAAAAAGTGGTATTGGCAAAGTTAACGCTGCTATATGTACTCAAATCTTAATAGATGACTTTGGAGTTGATAATATTATTAATGTTGGAATTGCTGGAGGTATAGGAAAAAATATATTCCCTGGAGATGTAGTTATTGCAGATAGTTTAGTACAACATGATATAGATACATCGGTTTTTGGAGATAAAATAGGACAAATTCCAAGATTAGATACTTTTGATTTTAAATGTGATTTGAATTTAGTTAAAAAAGCCAAAGAATGCTGTAAATTTTTAAAAAATGCTAACACTTATATTGGAAGAATTGTAACAGGAGATCAATTTATTGCAGATATAAATAAGATAAAATGGTTAAATGATGAATTTGAAGCTTTAGCTTGTGAAATGGAGGGAGGAAGTATAGCACAAGCATGTTACTTAAATAATGTTCCTTTTGTTGTAATTCGTTCTATTTCAGATAATGCTAATAATGGAGCACGTATGGATTATGATAAATTTAAATATATAGCAGTTGAAAATTCTACTAATATAATAAAAAATATGCTTGAGATTATATAACTATATTTTTTAAAATTTTAATTTCACTATCTTATATGTAATAAAAATTTTTACTTTTGAAAAAATAATAAGAAGATATAATATTACTTATAAGCAGGTGATAATAATATGAATAATGAAAAAATAATGTATTTTAAAGAAAAACTTTTAAATGAAAGAAAAAATGTCTTAAAGTTTTTAAATCAAATGGAAGAAAATGAAGTATTTAATTCTAAAACTGAAATATCTTCAGAAATTTCTGAGCTATCAGCATATGATAATCATCCTTCAGATATGGCAACAGAGCTTTTTGATGCTGAAAAAGGAATGGCTTTAAAAGAACATGAAATAAACATACTTAAAAAAATTGATACCTGTCTTAAAAAAATTGAAAATGGAACTTATGGAAAATGCAGTATGTGTGGATTAGAAATCGCAGAAAGTAGATTAGAATTTATACCTTATGCTGAGCTTTGTGTAAATTGCCAAGACAAGGCAAGTAAAATTAAGCCTCGCGAAAAAAATAATAGATCTGTTGAAGAAGATGTTTTAGGATATCCTTTAGGATATGGATTTAATGATTTTGATGAAACAAATTATGAAGTAGGATATGATGCTGAAGATAGTTATCAAAGTGTTCAAAGATATGATTGGAGAAAAAATGTAGATTATGATTTTTTAGATGAAGATTCAGATTATGTTGAATCTATAGAAAAAATAAGCAATGAACAATATAAAAATCAACTTCCCGATTAACTAAAATTTGCGAAAGGTGATGGGGGATGGAAATTTTAATTATTTTATTAGGTATAATATTAGATAGAGTAACAAAAATTTGGGCTTTAAAAAGTTTATCACATAAAGATGAAATAGTTGTAATAAAAAATATATTCAGCTTTTCATATTTAGAAAATAGAGGAGCTGCTTTTGGAATATTTCAAAATAAGATAATATTTTTATCTATTATAACTATTGTTGTTATAGCAGTTATGATTTATTATCTTTTTAATCATAAATTTTCTTCAAAACTTATTAGAATAAGTTTATCATTAATTATAAGTGGTGCATTAGGAAATTTAATAGATAGAGTAATATATAAATTTGTGGTAGATTTTATTTTACTTCACTATAAAGACATATATTATTATCCAACATTTAATGTAGCAGACATGCTAGTAGTATTTGGAACTATACTTTTAGCTATATGTATTATAAAGGATGAAAAATAATGGAAGTAAAAAAATTTATAATTGATGAATTAAATAAAGAAATGAGATTAGATGTTTTTTTATCTAGTAAAATAACAAATAAATCTAGATCTTTTATTCAAAATTTAATAGAAGATGGAAAAGTTATTGTAAATAATTCTTTTAAAAAAAGTAATTATAAGGTAAAAATTAATGATATTGTTGAAATAACTATTCCAGATCCAAAGGAATTAAATATAAAACCGGAAGATATACCTATTGAAATTATATATGAAGATAGTGATATTATTGTAGTAAATAAACCTCAAGGTATGATTGTTCATCCAGCTCCAGGAGTTTATGAAGGGACCTTAGTTAATGCTCTTTTAAAACACTGTAAAGATCTCTCTGGTATAAATGGAATAAATAGACCTGGGATAGTTCATAGAATTGATAAAGATACATCAGGTGTATTAGTCGTAGCTAAAAATGATTTTGCACATAATAAATTAAGTGAACAGTTTAAAAAACATTCTATTAAAAGAAAATATATAGCATTAGTTGAAGGAGTTATAAAAGAATCTAGTGGTACTATAAATGCACCATTAGGGAGACATAATATAGAGAGAATGAAAATAGCAGTAGTTAAAGACGGAAGAAATGCAATTACTCATTATAAAGTTTTAGAGCAATATAAAAATAATACTTTAGTAGAATGTTCTTTAGAAACAGGAAGAACTCATCAAATAAGAGTTCATATGTCTTATATTGGGCATCCTTTAGTAGGAGACCCTGTATATGGCTATAAAAAACAAAGATTTAAATTAAAAGGACAGATGCTACATGCTAAAGTGTTAGGATTTATTCATCCAACTACTAATGAATATATGGAATTTGAAAGTGATATTCCAGAGTATTTTAATAGAATAATAAATATATTAAAAAAAGAATTGTAATTATTACAATCATATGATATAGTTATATTCGACAAATAAATACTCCTTTAATTGATCCAGTGAGATCATAAGGGCAAGTTGATAGTTAAAGTAAATTTTGCGTCTTGATTTCACGATCAAGGCGTTTTTATTTACATAATTTTTAGGAGGGAGATATAATTTGAAATTAAAAGCTAAATTGTTAGATGAAAAATCTATAGAAAGAACCTTAATTAGAATTTCTCATGAAATTATTGAGAAAAATAAAGGAATAGATGATGTTGTTTTAATTGGTATAAAAAGAAGAGGATATCCATTAGCTGAAAGAATAGCAAAACAGATAGAGAAAATAGAAGGGCATATGCCTTTGGTTGGAAGTGTCGATATTACTTTATATAGAGATGATCTTACTAAATTAAATGATTTTCCTAAGGTTAATAATAAAGATGTAGGAATAGATATAATTGGGAAAAAAGTCATATTAGTAGATGATGTATTATATACAGGTAGGACTGTTAGAGCTGCTATAGATGCAATTATAGATAATGGAAGACCTAATATGATACAATTAGCAGTTTTAATAGACAGAGGTCATAGAGAGCTTCCTATTAGAGCTGATTACGTAGGTAAGAATATACCTACATCTAAAAATGAATTGATTTGTGTAGAAGTTAAAGAAATTGATGGAAATGATTCTGTAAAGATATATGAAATTTAATTTAAATATATCTTTTAAATTAATCCTGAGAGATTAAAAAGGAGGACAAAAATGAAAAACTATCCAAATAAAAATTTTATTGATGTCGAAGAAAGACTCCCAATATTAAAAACTATTCCACTAAGTTTTCAGCATTTATTTGCTATGGTTGGTGCAACAATATTAGTACCTATTATAACCGGATTAAGCCCTTCAATTGCACTATTTTCAAGTGGAGTAGGTACTTTGCTTTATATATTGTGTACCAAAGCTAAATTACCAGCATATATAGGATCATCTTTTGCTTTTATAGCTCCAATGGGAGTAGCTACAGCTAATTATGGAGTTCAATCTATGTTATCAGGTATAATTGCAGCTGGACTTGTTTATGTTATAGTTGCATGTATAATAAAATTTGCGGGAACATCTTGGTTGGATAAAGCTCTGCCACCAGTTGTAGTTGGTTCAGTTGTTATAGTTATAGGTCTTAGTCTTGCTGGAACAGCTGTAAATTGGGCAGGACTTATTCCAGGAGATAATCCTAATAATAGAGTAATAATAGTATCTTTAATAACTCTTTGTGTTGGAATATTTGGTTCAATGTATTTTAAAGGATTTTTAGGAGTAATTCCAATACTTATAGCTATGATAGTTGGTTATATATGTGCTTTTATATTAGGTGTAGTACCTGATGCAGCTATAAACGAAATTAAAAATGCCACTTTTATTCAAATACCTAAGTTTATGTTTCCAAAGTTTAATATAAGTGCTATGATACTTATGGCTCCTGTAGCCTTTGTTACACTAGCTGAACATATTGGACATGTATATGTTACAAATAATGTATGCTGCAGAGATTTTACTAAAGATCCAGGACTTCACAGATCTATATTAGGAGATGGGATTGCAACAATATTTGGTGGATTTGTAGGAGGCCCCCCTAATACCACATATGGTGAAAATATAGGAGTTATGGCAATAACAAAAGTTTATTCTGTATGGGTTATAGGTATGGCTGCTATAATAGCTATAGTAATGTCTTTTATTGGACCTATAGCTGCTATAATAAAAAATACACCTCAGCCAGTAATGGGAGGAATAAGTTTATTATTATTTGGTATAATAGCTTCTTCAGGGTTTAGAATATTTGTAGAAGATAAAATTGATTTTAGCAAAAAAAAGAATTTAATATTATGTTCAGTTATTATAGTATTAGGAATAGGTGGAGCTAGAATTTCTTTTCCTGTATATGGCATAAATGTTGAAGTGGCAGGTGTAGCTCTTGCTACAATAGTAGGAGTAATTTTAAATTTAATACTACCAGAGAATAGCAAAACAGAAGAATAAGGATAATAACATGATAAAAACTCAAAGGATTAATTAAAAATATCCTTTGAGTTTTTAAATTATATTTTTTTTAAACTTAAATTATAAGGTGTTACATAAAGAGTTTTATTTGTATAATAAATTACCATACCAGGTTTGGCACCAGAAGGTTTTTTTATGTTTTTTATAAAAGTATAATCTACAGGAACATTTGAAGAATTTTTTGCACTACTATAATAGGCTGCTAATATAGCTGCTTCTTTTAATGTAGTATCAGGTATATCACCATTATTTTTTACAATAACATGAGCGCCGGGTATATTTTTAGTATGAAACCACAAATCTTTTTTATCAGCAAATTTTAAAGTTAAGTAATCATTCTGTATATTATTTTTACCTACATAAATGTCTATACCATCACTTGATATAAAGTGATATGGTTTTGATGGTTTAATATTTTTTTTATTTTCTTTTTTATATCTTATATAACCAGTATTCATAAGTTCTCGTTTGATTTCTTCTATTTCATCATAAGCATCAATATTTTTTATGTTTACCATAACAGATTGAAGATAATTTATTTCTTCTTCTGTAAATTTCATTTGGATTTTAGCCATTTCTGCTGTTTTCTTTAATTTATTATATTTTTTATAAAAAGATTGAATATTTTCAGAAGGAGTTTTGTTTTCATTTATTTCAATGTTAATATATTCTTCTTTTTCAGAATAATAATTTAATACTTTTACAATTTTATCTCCTTTTTTTATATTATATATATTAGAAGTAAGAAGTTCTCCATAAATCCTATATTGTTCCATATCTTTACATTTTGATAATGTATCTTTTAATATATTTAATTTTTTATAACATCTATCCAAATTGGTATTTACTATTTTCTGCAAATCAGAACTTTTATTATTCAATCTTTCAAATTTATCTTTTTCATAATAAAAAATTTCTAATAATTCTGAAGGAGAATTATACTTTTTTTGTATAAGATTATTAAATTGGTATAAATTAGTACAATAAAAATCTTTTAATATGGATTTATCTATATAAGAAATAAACTCAAATTTGCAATTTTTTAAATATATAAAAATATTATTTATGTATTTATATATGTCATTTAATGATGCCATATCAATTTCAATGTTATTTACTTTTAAGCCTTCATACAAAGATTTTGAAAATTGAGAACTTATTCCAGTAAAAATTTTAGAAAAAACATTTGGCTCAAGTTTAATATTATTATTGAATATAAAATTTTTCATTTCTTCATATGAAAAAGAAAAAGGATCTAACTTTAAGGATTTTGGAGGTAAAATATATATAACTCCAGGATATAAATGACGATAACTGTTAATTTCTGAAGTTATATGTTTTATACTATCGATTATAATATTATCCCTTTTTCTTACTAATGTTATATTGCTATGCCTTCCCATAATTTCAACTATTAAAGAGTAAATACTATTAAAACCTAGTTCGTCTGAGCTTTCAAAGTCTATAACTATTATTCTATCAGTTGAAACTTGTTCAATATTTAAAATTTTAGAGCCACTTAAATATTTTCTAAGAACCATACAAAACATAGGTGCTTTTAACGGATTTGGTTTAGTTAAATTTGTTAAATGAATTTTAGGATAAGTAGAATTAGAACTTATGAGGAGTTTATAATTAACTTTAGTTCCCCTTAAGTTTATTATTATTTCATCTTTTTCAGGTTGGGATATTTTATCTACTCTACAACCTATAATGCTTTTTTTTAATTCATCTAAAATACTGTATATATAAAGTCCATCTAAAGGCATATAAATTAATCATCCTTTCAAAGTTTTAATACATTTTATAAGTAAGTATAAGTATATCATTATAAGTTTTTAAAATCAAAAAAATATGATAAAATTATATTTAAAACTATAAGATTATATTTTACAGTTTGTTTATATTTTAATATATAATAAATTTAAATATATATGGAATATGAAAGGGAAGATATTATGAAATTTACAAAAATGCATGGTAATGGTAATGATTTTATTGTTTTAGAAGATTTTGACAATAAAATTACAGATGAAGGCAATTTAGCAAAAAAATTATGCAATAGGAATTTTGCAATAGGTGCTGACGGAATTCTTATTGTAAGGAAAAGTGTAAAAGCAGATATACAGATGGTAATAATTAATTCTGATGGTTCTTATGCAGCTATGTGTGGAAATGGTATAAGGTGTTTTGCAAAATATGTATGGGAAAAAAATATAGTAAATAAAAAAGAAATTAAAATTGAAACAGGGGATGGTATAAAAAAGGCTTATCTTGATATTAAAAATGGAGAAGTTGCATCAATTACAATAAATATGGGGAAACCTTCTTTTGATCCAAATTTAATTCCAGCTATATCAAACAGTGAAATTATTAATAAAAAAATAAATGTAAATAATAAAGAATATATAATTAATTCTTTACTTATGGGAGTGCCACATACTGTAATATTTGGATTATTTGATAAATTTTGCATTGAAGATGGTAAATATATAGAAAAATATGATATTTTCCCTATTGGAACAAATGTAAATTTTTGCGAAATAATTAGTAGAGAAAATATAAAAGTAGCAACTTGGGAAAGAGGAGCTGGACCAACACTAGCCTGTGGGACAGGAAGCTGTGCTTGTGTAGTTGCAGCTAATAAGCTTGATTTAGTTGATAATAAAGTTTTAGTAAATATTCCAGGAGGTAAACTAATAATCGAAATTACTGAAGATGGAGTATTAATGACAGGTCCAGCAGAAGTATCTTATTATGGTGAAATAAAACTTAAATAATATATTCTTAAGTATGTTATAAAAATAAAAATAACATACTTTTTTTATTTTTTTGGTTCTAAAAAGATTAAAAAAAAATATATGGGATATAATGTAAAATAATGATTAATTAAACAGGTGATGATAATGATTATAAATTCAAAAAATTTAAATAATATAAATTATATTGATTTAGATTATTTAGATATAAACTATAATGCTGTAAAACTAATTCCTAAAGAAATAATGAATAAATATTTTTTAGTACCTTTTAATTTTGATAAAGATACTATTTCAATAGCTAGTATTGACTTTAATAATAAAAAAATTATTGATGATATTAAATTTTTAACTAATAAAGAAGTTAAAATATTTTATTCAGATAAAAATAAAATATTGAAAATATTAGATTTAATTAATGAAAAAGAAAACACAGATATTATATTAGAACAATTAAAAAAAGATTATATTAATAATGCTAATAATAAAAACACAGAAACAGACGGATTTTCTTACTATTCTTCTGAAAATTCTCCTATTGTAAAACTTACAAATTCTATAATAGATGGAGCTATAAAAAGAAGAGCAAGTGATATACACTTTGAACCATTTGAAGATATAACTTTAATAAGGTATAGGATTGATGGTATATTGCAACAATATATTACTATACCTAAAAAAATATATTTTTTTATATGTACTAGAATAAAAATACAATCTGGGATGGATATTGCAGACAAAAGATTACCTCAAGATGGAAAACTACAATATAAAATAAAAGAAAAAATTTATGATTTAAGAGTTTCCTCTATTCCAACCATATATGGTGAAAAAATAGTTTTAAGAATTTTATATAAAAAAGAAGAATTAATGAATTTAAAAGAATTAGGATTTTCTATATTAGATATACAACTAATAGAAAGCTTTTTAAAAAGTCCTCATGGTATTATTTTAGTAACAGGTCCAACTGGAAGTGGTAAAACTACAACTTTATATTCAATGCTTAATATGATGGATAAATATGATAAAAACATAATAACTATTGAAGATCCTGTAGAATATACAATTAAAGGAGTAAATCAAGTTAATGTTAATAATAAAGCTGGACTTACTTTTAGCAGTGGTCTTAGAAGCATTTTAAGGCAAGATCCAGACTCAATTATGATAGGTGAAATTAGAGATGAAGAAACAGCTAAAATAGCAGTTAGAGCAGCTATAACAGGACATTTAATATTTTCTACTCTTCATACAAATGATGCTGCTTCTTCAATAATCAGGCTTGTTGATATGGGGGTACCTAATTATCTTGTTGCAGATTCCTTACATCTTTGCATAGCCCAAAGACTTGTACGAACTATATGTAAAAATTGTAAAAAAGAATATATACCTTCTTTTGAAGAAATTAGAAATCTAAATTTAAATACTAATGAAAAACTTTATAAAGGTAAAGGATGTCATGAATGTAACAATACTGGATATAAACATAGGACTGTGGTATATGAAATTATGCAAATAGATGAAACTTTAAGAAAATTAATTATTGATGAAAAAAATGTAGATAAACTTAGAAATTACAATGAACAAATTGGAATGAATTCAATTAAAAACTATTGCAGAAATTTAGTTATTAAAGGGATAACTACTTATGAAGAATATGTTAAATTATGTAGTGGTTACTTTTATTAAAATGGAGTGTTAACAAATGGTGTTTTATACATATAAGGCTAAAAATATAAATGGAGAAATATTAGAGGGGAAATGTTTGTGCAATGATGAAAATGATTTGATTATAACTTTAAGAGATAAAGGATTTTATACTATAAAATATAATGAAATAAAAAATAGAAAAAATTTTTCTATTTTTTCTAAAGTTTCTTCAAAAGACTTATCTATATTTTGTAATCAATTTGCTTCTTTACTCCAAGCAGGAATAAATATATCCGAAATATTAGATATATTATATAATCAATCTTTAAACAAAAATATAAAAATAAGCATAAATGAAATAAGTGAACTATTAAAACAAGGAGCGGAATTATCTTATTGTATGAAATTATATAAAAATATATATCCTGATTTTTTAATCAATATGATAAAAGTGGGAGAAGAGAGTGGAAAATTAGATGAAATATTTTTGAATTTATCTTATTTTTATAATAATGAAAATAAAATTAAAAATAAAATAACAAAAGCTATGTTTTATCCAACTATTACTTTTTTTATTAGTATTGTTGTTATGGAATTTATGGCTAATAAGATAATTCCTATTTTTATATCTACACTAGAAAGTCTTCAAGCTTCAATTCCTATAATAACAAGAATATTTATAAATACAGTATTATTTATAAATCACAGCATTTTGTATTTAGTTCCATTTTTTACAATTGTTTTTTGGGAAATTAAATATAATAAGATTTTTAAAAATATAAAAATGTTTTTTCATAAATTTTTATTGAATAATAGATTTATAAAAGAAATTAGCGGGAAATTAATAGCAGTAAAATTTTCCAATTGTATGGCTATATTATTGGGAAGTGGTGTCAATGTTATAAAAGCTTTTGAAATAACTTGTGATGTAATAGAAAATAAATATGCAAAAGAAAATATCAAAATATGTATAGATAAAATTAAATGTGGCTCAAATATTTCAGAAAGTTTAAAATATATAAAATTTTTTCCTGATTTCTTATTTTCAATGATAAAAATTGGTGAAGAAACAGGGTTATTAAAAGAAACATTACTAAAAGCTTCAGATATAATGGATATGGAATTAAATAATTCTATAGATAAAATTATAACCTTAATTGAACCTATTGTTATTATATTACTTTCTATAATTATTGGATTTATGCTCATAGCGATGTTTACTCCAATGATTAATGTTATGGATGCAATATAAAATAATAAAAAAGAAAGGAACGAAAAATGTATTATGAAGAAAAAAGGATTTACTTTAATAGAGGTAATTGTTGCAATATCTATAGTTATGATATTAGCTAGTCTTACAGTTCCAAAAGTAACTGCATATATAGATAAAGCAAAAAATACAAAAGTAATAAGCCAAGGAAAACAGATTTATACTGCTGCTATGTGGAGCTATTCAGAAGAAAATGGAACTTTTAATTCTAACAGTATTTCAGAGGCAATTAATACAGTTGCAGGTATAAGTAGTATTAATGAAATTAAAGTTAATAATAAAAATGTAGCTATCTCTTTTACTAGTGATAATGATATTTATTTATTAAATATAAATGGAGATAGTAATGGTTATACAATTTCATTAGATAATAAATTAATATTTGATTCATCTAAATAAATAGGGTTATACAAATGAAAAAAGGATTTACTTTAATTGAAGTTTTAGTAACTATGTCTATTATTATGCTACTTATTCCTTTAACAAATTTTTTTATATCAAATTATAAAAAATTACAAAACGATAACGATATAAAAATGTGCCAAATCATGATAGTAAGTATCATAAACAATAGTAAACAATATTGTAGAGAAAAAAATAAATCAGGCTACATTTTATTTGATATAGCTAAAGATGAAATTATTTTTTATTGTGATGGTAATAAAAAAGATAATTTTTTATTGCCTAAAGGTATAGATTTAAAATCTATAAATACAAATTATTATAAAATTGATATTAATAATTTTGGTATTACAAATGATGCAGGAACTATAAGCATTAAAGACAGATATAATAAAATTTATGAAATAACTATAAATGTTGGAGTAGGGCATGTTGAAATTAAATAAAAAATCAGGCTATTCTATATTGGAAGTTTTATGCGCAATAAGTATTTTATCTATAATGCTATCTGGAATATTAATGTTAGATTTAAATAATTTAAAGTTAAAAAAATATAATAATGAAATTATCAGGTATACATATATCTTAGATACCTTAAAAAAAGAAATATTATTTAATTGTACATATGAGGATATTAAAAATATTACTGAAAACAATAAAAAATATATTTCAGGAGAATATCTAACGATAGAAAATATAAAAAAATTAAAATTAAATCAATTGTTTAATGAGGATGTTAAATTAGATGATACTTATTTAGAGATGAATATTGTTGACGATACTGCTTTTAAGATAGAGTTAAATATTCATTTAATGTTAAAATCAAAAAAAGATATAATTAAATGTGAATTTTACAAAGGTAAATATATATGAAAAAGGGATTTACGCTTTTAGAAATAATAGTAGCTATTGGAATGTCAGGTATAATAATTACTATTTTAACTTCTATGATTTTAAATTATAATTTAAAATTTAAAAAAGAAACTTTAGATATGCAAAATTATTTTTACATACATGAAGCCTTTTTATTTATAGAACAAGAATTTAATAAATCTAAAAACATAAAAACATATGATAATAAAATTGAATTAAATTATATAGATGAATTTAATAAAAAAATTATACAATTTAATGGTAAAAACAAAATTGAAATTATTGATGTATATAAAAATAATATAAAAGCTGTTAATATTATTACAAGTAACATTAAAAGTTTATCAATAACTCAAAAAGAAAATATAATTTATATAATTATGATAGATGTTAATGGAGTAAAATATGAAAAATGTTTTGGAATAAAAAAATAAAAAAAGGATATATACTTTTATACACAATTATTATTACTACATTTTGTATGTGTATAGTATTATATTTTTTTACATTAGAATTTAAAAAAATTAAAAGTATTCAAAGTGAAAAGAATTATATACTTATGAATAATAAATATGATGAGTATAAAGAAAAATCATTAACAATTTTATATCAAAACATATTAGAAAATGTATTAGAAAAAAATTATGAAAATATAAAAAAATATTTTCAAGATAGTAAAATTAATTTTTATATTGATAATGGAAAATGTAATTTTAAATATAATGAAAAAGACAATAATTTAATACTAGATACCTATATTGATGATTATTTTTTTAAAAGAGATATATATGATTATGATTTTATAGATGATAAATTTAAATTTATATACAAAGAAACTATTTATATAGAAGGTAGGATAAAATAAAAATGTTAAAAATAAATTCCTCTTTAATAGAAATAGGAGAAGATTACTTATCAAAATATAATTATTTTAGTAAGAAGATTTATAATTTTGAAAATATCAATGATTTAATAATTAGTATTAAAAATAAAAAAACAATACTAATTTTAAGTGGCGAAAAAGTAAATGTAAATATATTAAATATTCCTAAAGTTAAATTAAATGAATTACATAATATAGTAACACATGAAGTATATTATAATTTTAGAGATACTAAAAACTTAATGATAGCATATACTTTATTTAAAAAGGATATAAATAATGATCAATTTGCAGTATTATGTATAAATAATAAAAAACTTTCAATGATTTATAATAAATTTTCAAAAAATATAAGTAATATTTATATTGTACAGCTTTGTGTATTAAATTATTTTAATAAAAAAATAAAGGATAAGGATTTTATATTTTTATTCCAATATAAAGATAATTTATATTTTCTATATTGCGTTAATGATATTCTTATATATAATAATATAATTAAAATTATAGATATTCAAGAAGGAATAGAAAAGTTTATTTACAATTTTCTAGAAGAATCTAAAAAATATTATAATACAAATATAAAAACTATATATTATGCTAATATAAATATTGATATATCAAAATTAAAAAGGGAAAATTTTTCTTATCAAAATTTAGGAAATTTTGATAGAGAAAATTTATTTAAAAATATAATTATAAATCGGAGATGAAAACATTGAAAAATTTAAATTTTATGACTATAACTTTTAATGAAAATTTAGCGAAATCTAGTCTTAAGATTAAAAATATAGAAAAATATATACTACTATTGTGGATAGGATGCATTATTATGTTTTTATTATTTATGTATAATAAAAATAAAAATAATAAAACAATGGAAATATATAATGCAAATTATAGAGAAATGTCTAATACTATATTAAATCAATCTAACATATATAAAAACAACAAAACATTAAATAATTTTAAAAATTTTATAATTAATTTTAATGACAACTTAAATTATAAGGATGTAAATATAAAAGAAAATATTATAGATATTAATTTATCTGTTAATAACAAACAAGAGTATATTAATTTTATCGAAAAAATTGAAAAATTTAATATATATAAAATAATTTTCTTATCTCCACTTAATAATGATGGAGAAAAATTTAATTTTACAATTAGTTTAGAGGTTAAGTTATGAAAAAAAATAATTTAATATTTTACAAATTAATATTAGCAACTTTTTTATTCATATTTTTTTTATTAATATATAAAAATTATAAAATAATAAAAAATATAAATTTAAATAGCGTTGCTGTTAGCAAAACTCAGCAATATAAAGATAAAGAAAGTAATATAAAAGAATACGGATATAGTGATATACTAAAAATTTTATTAGAAGATAATAATATAGATATATTAAATATTACTAATTCTTTAGAAGACAACAAATTGGTAATTATAAATATTAAGTATAATGGTGATATAAAATCTTTATATACTAAATTAGAAAGTTTTAATACAAATGAAAATTTCTGTTATGTAGATAATATAAAAATAGAATCAAATTCAGTAAATGAACAAAATTTATACTCAACTATTTGTTTTATAGCAAATAAATAAATTTATATTTATAAAAAATATATAGAATTATGTTTGCAAATAATCATAAGTTTTGGTAAAATATCATTGTTTGGTTAGCTATAATATAATTAACTAAATATGTTATACAAAAATATGAAAATTTTTGGTATTAAATCACCTAAAAAGGTTATAATATAAACGAATTTATAAGTTTTTGGAGGGATATGTAATGATATCAGCAGGAGATATAAGAAAAGGGACTACTTTTGAATTAGATGGACAAGTTTATACAGTAGTCGATTTTTTACATGTAAAACCAGGAAAAGGAGCTGCTTTTGTTAGAACTAAACTAAGAAATGTTCTACAAGGAGGAGTAACTGACAAAACTTTTAACCCTACAGATAAATTGCAAGAAGCAGTTATAGAAAGAAAAGAAATGCAGTATTTATATTCAGATGGAGAATTGTATTATTTTATGGATACAGAAACATTTGAACAAATTCCACTTAATTATGAAAAAGTAGAAGATGCTATAAAATTTTTAAAAGAAAATATGTTAGCTGTAATTAAGTTTTATAAGGGAGAAGCATTTTCTGTAGAACCACCAAATTTTGTTGAACTTCAAGTAACATATACAGAACCTGGAGCTAAAGGTAATACAGCTACTAATACTTTAAAACCAGCTACTGTAGAAACTGGAGCAACTGTTATGGTTCCAATATTTGTAAATGAAGGTGAAATAATAAGGATTGATACTAGAACTGGTGAATATATGGAGAGAGTTTAGTCTATAATATTAAATAGTATAATTTATTAAGAGTATAAAATAATATTTTATACTCTTAATTTTATTTTAAAATAAAGGATGTGATAATATGAAATCTATAATATCTAAAGTAGCTTATTTGAACGGCTTAATTGATGGAATGGATATAGACCAAAATACTAAAGAAGGTAAGGCTATAAACCAAATATCCGAAATATTAAAAGAGGTAGCAGAAGAAATAGAATCATTAAAAGATTCACAGAAATATATAGAAAATTATGTAGATATAATCGATGAAGATTTAAGTCGCTTAGAGGAAGAATGGTATTATGATGAAGAATATGAAGAAGATGATGAATGTTGTAAAGAAGACTTTGAAAATTATATAAATGTAAAATGTCCACATTGCAATGAAATTGTGTATATTGATAATGACATATGTAAATGTAATAAAGGTATCATATGTCCTAATTGCCACGAAGAGATATTGTTAAGTGATGTTTTAAAAGAGAATAAATAATTAGTTTATAAATAGATATATAAAAAATTTTTATATATCTATTTTTTTTTAATAAAATGGAATAATTTTATTAAAATTAAAATACAGATTATATATGAAAGGAGGATAAAAATGAAATACACAAAGGATATTTTAGAAATATTACCAATACATATTAGAGAGACAATTAAAAATTTAAAAAATCTTGATTATATACAAGAAATTAGGTTAAAAGTAAATAAACCACTAATTATTCAAATAGGAAATGATGAAATTATTACACCTACCATAGTATCAAGTCAAGATTTAAAATTAATTCTTCAATATATAAGTAATTATTCTATTTATGCTTATGAAGAAGAAATTAAACAAGGATATATAACTATAAAAGGTGGTCATAGAATAGGGATATGTGGAAGTTGTGTTATTGAAAATAACACAATAAAAACTATAAAAAGCATAGGTTCATTAAATATTAGAATATGTAAAGAAATAATAGGATGTTCAGATAAATTAATTCCTTTTATTTTAAAAGATAAAAGAGTATTAAATACAATAATAATATCTCCACCTAGATGCGGTAAAACTACTTTACTTAGAGATATTACAAGAAATTTATCTGAAGGAATGAAAGATATTAATTTAGAAGGGAAAAAAATTTCTGTTATTGATGAGAGAAGTGAAATATGTGGATGTTATAATGGGGTTCCACAGATGAATGTAGGAATTCATACAGATGTATTTGATAATTGTCCAAAAGCTGATGGAATTATGATGGCAATTAGGAGTATGTCTCCAGAAATAATAGTTTGTGATGAAATAGGTACTTACAAAGATATGGAAAGCATATTAATGGCTCTTAATTCAGGAGTTAATCTTATAACATCTATACACGGATTTGGAATTGAAGATTTGTATAATAGAATTGTTTATAAGGATATAATTGAAAATAATGTTTTTAATATAGCAATAGTGCTAAGTTCTAGAAATGGTGTAGGAACTATAGAATACATTTATGATTTTGAAAAAAAAGATAAACTTTGGAGGAGATAATATGTTTAAAACCATAGGCTGTTTAATGATTTTAGGTTCATCAACTATAGGTGGATTTATATATAGTGAAGGTTTTAAAAAAAGAGTTAAACAATTAAATGAACTTGAAAGAGCTGTAAATCAGCTTCAAAGTGAAATAGAGTATACACATACTCCTCTACCTGAAGCACTTTTAAATGTATCGTTAAAAAGTGAAGCTCCTATAAATAAAATTTTTATGAAAGCATCAAATCTTTTATCTTTAAATAAAGTAGAAACTGTATATGACGCATTTCAGCAATGTTTTTATGAAGGAGATATACATTTAAATTTAGATAAAGAAGACATAAATGTAATTTTAGATTTGTCAAAATCTTTAGGCGAATCTGATGTAGAAGGTCATAAAAAAATCTTTTTATTAGTAAAAAATAATTTAAAAAAAAGAATAAATATTGCTGAAACTATAATGAATAAAAATGTAAAAATGTATAGATATTTAGGATTTAGCATTGGTGCTATGATAGTAATTGTTTTAATATAGGAGGTGAAAATAAAAATGTTAGATGTAAATGTATTATTTAAAATTGCTGGATTAGCAATTATATTAATAATTTTAGATAAGGTATTAAAAGCATCAGGTAAGGATGATATTGCTACAATAACTAATCTTACGGGTATTGTCATAATTTTAACCATGGTTATAAACTTAATAAGCAAATTATTTACCAGTGTGAGAACCATGTTTACATTATAGTCTCGGGAGGAAATTATGGATATAGTTAAGGTAGTAGCTTTTGCATTTATGGCATTAACTATAGTTTTTATTTTAAGAAAAGAAAATGGAACATTAGCTATACAAGTAAGTACAGTAGCTGGAATTATTATATTTTTATTTACAATAAGTAAAATTACAGCGGTACTTCAATTGATTCAACAGTTAGCTTTAAAAGCTAATATAGATTATGTGTATATAAATACAGTTTTTAAAATATTAGCAATAGCATATTTAGCTTCCTTTTGTGCTGAAATTTGTAGAGATGCGGGTGAAAGCAATATAGCTTCAAAGGTAGAATTTGCAGGTAAAATATTTATTTTAGTATTAGCAATACCTATTCTTATGGCAGTACTTCAATCAATTCTAAAGATAATATAAAAGAGGTATATCATGAAAAAATTTATATTTATAATTTTTATTATTATATTATTACCTTTTAATGTACAAGCTGATTCTATACAAAAAAGTATTAATGAAGATGATTTACAAATTCAACATCTATATGATTACATAACAAATATGAAAACTGATTATGAAGTTTTAAAAGATTTAGAGCCAAAAGAATTTGTAGAAGAATTTATAAAAAGCGGTAATAGTAAAATATCATTTAAAAAGGTTTCACAAGCTTTACTTACATATACTTTTAAAGATGTAGTAGCACTTTTTAAATCTATGGCTATATTAATTGTAATAAGTATAGTGTGTGCTTTACTTAATAATCTTCAAAATTCTTTTAGTAAAAATGATATAGGGAATATAGCATATTTTGCCTGCTATGCATTAATGATAGTGATAATATCTAAAAGTTTTTACGGTGCAGCTTCAGTAGCTAAAGATACTATAATAAAAATTACAGATTTTATGGCAGCTATAATACCTGTTCTTATGATGCTTTTAGCTACAGTAGGAGGTTTTACACAGGCGACTATAATGGATCCAATAATTATAACAGTAATTAATATATCTTCAAGAATATACATAAATATTATTATACCAATTATATTTATGAGTTTTGTATTGCAATTTGTAAATAACATTTCTGAAGAATTTAAAATAAATAAATTAACAAAGCTTTTAAGTCAAATAGCACTTTGGGCGCAAGGTATAATAATGACTATTTTTATTGGGGTTTTGACTATAAGAGGAATAACTTCAAAAACTATAGACCAAGTTACAGCTAAAACTGCAAAATATGCTGTAGATAATTTTGTACCTATAGTAGGCAAAGCTTTATCAGATGCTATATCTACAGTAGCTGGGTATTCGCTGCTTTTAAAAAATGCAATTAGTGGGTTAGGCTTAATAATAATATTATTGCTTGTTATATTCCCTGTTTTTAAAATATTGGCAATGTCATTTGTATATAAGTTAACAGCTGCATTTATAGAGCCTGTAAGTGACAGTAGAATTGTAAGTTGTTTAACTTCTGTTGGAGATGCATTAATCCTCCTTATGTCTTGTGTAATAAGTATATCTACTATGTTTTTTATAATGATTACTATAATAGCTTCAGCTGGAAAAATTCCTGTAGGAGGTTGATGTATAGATTTAAAATAAAAAGCAGGTGAACGTATGATTGAAGAATTGAAATCTTGGATAATAACAATATGTACTACAGTTATATTTAGTACAGCAGTAGAAATGATTTTACCTAATAATAATTTTAAAAAATATGTAAAATTTGTTTTAGGACTAATTTTAATAACTGTACTAATTAATCCTATTATTAAAATAGTTGATAAAAATTATAATATTGATAATTATACAAAAGAAGTTTTTGAATATTTTGATGATGGTTCTTATAGTGAAAATATTAAAGAATATAAAGAAGAAGGGATGAAAAAAACATTAAATAATTTTAAATTAAATTTAGAAAATGAATGCCAAAATAAACTTAAAGAAAAATTCCCAAACAATAATTATAAAGTTGAAGTTTTTGTAGATTATGATGAAGAAGTTTCATCAGTTATTGTTAAAAATGTAAAAGTAGATATTATAAATAAAGGTATAAGCAAAGTAAAAAAAGTAGACATAAGTACAAAGAGTAATTTAGATTCTAATAAATCAGAAGATACAAACAGTAAATTAATTAAAGATTATTTATCTAAAGAACTTAAAATTTCTAATAATTTTATAGAAATTTATGAAAAAAATTAACAAGGAGGTAAATATGGATATACACAAAATTATAGAAAAAATTTACAAAGAACTAAGAAAAATATTTGTAGTAAAAGAAAATACGGATAAAAAAAATAGAAAAAATAAATATTCTAATTTTTTAATTGTTTGTTTAAGTTTAGTATTAATAGGTATATTATTTGTAACTGCTGATAATTATTTTAATAATACCAATACTACTAATATAAATACATCAAATACTACTTCTAAAGAGATATCTCAGGAAGAAAGTAAAAATGATTATGAAAAAAAATTAGAAAATAAATTAAAATCTATTTTAGAAGATATGGAAGGAGTTGGTAAAACCAATATTATGATAACTATTGAGGGGAGTGAAGAACAGGTTCCAGCAATAAATATAACTGACTCAAATAGTACAACAAAAGAAAAGGATAATAGTGGAGGAACTAGAGAAACTGTTCAAAATAATAATGGAAGTACAATTGTAATTACTAATGATGGTTCTAAAAGTCAGCCTTTAATTGTACAAACTAAAAAACCAAAAATTATTGGAGTTTGCGTAATAGCTGAAGGCGCAGATGATAAAATTATTCAGATGCAAATAACTCAAGCCGTTACAAAACTTTATAACTTAACACCAGATAAAGTTAGTGTATATCCTATGAAAAAATAGAATAAATTCATAAAAGAATCATATAATTTATTAGAAAGATTAATGGAGGGAATATGAAAATGAATAAAAAACAAGCTTTTATTATTGCCACATTGTTAGTACTTATTGTATGTGCAGGAGTACTTGCTACTAAAGTTAATAGCCCATTATATGTTGATTCTCAGGAAGTTGCACAAGATACTAAAACATCAAGTAAAACAGGTACAAAAGATAATTTTTTTACAGAAATGGCTTTAAATCGTCAACAAACATATGCTAATACAGTTCCTACATATAAAAGCATAATTGATGATCCCAATACTCCTAAAGATACAAGAGAAGCTACAGCAGAAAAATTAAATACTTTTACTATGAATAATTCTAATGAGCAAAAAATTGAAGCTCAATTAAAAGGTAAAGGATATGAAGAATCTTTTTGTCAAATATCTGAAAATAAAGTTACAGTATATGTAAAAGCTGATAAGGAAAAATTTACAGATAAAAATGCAAGGGATATAAAAAATATAGTTTTAGGAATTACAAAAATAAAGGATGTTGAAATAGCACTTAAATAATTATAATTGTAATGATTATATACATTTGATATAATGAACTTAAGATAAAAACTATTGCTATTATTAGCAAGGGGGTACTAATATGGAAGAAAATTTAAAAGATGAAGTTAATATGGGTATAGTAAAAATATCTGATGAAGTGGTTGGAGTTATAGCAGCTCTTGCAGCTACAGAAATAAAAGGAATAGTTGGATTAAGTGCAAATCTTGTTGGTGGTATAACTCAAATTCTTACAGGTAAAAAAAATTTATCTAAAGGAGTTAAAGTTACTGTAGGCGAAAACAGTTCAATTATTGATTTGCATGTTGTCGTTGAATATGGAGTAAATATTCCTGAAATTTGTAACAGCGTACAAGAAAACGTAAAAAAAGTAGTAGAGACTATGACAGGCCTTATAGTTGAAGCTGTAAATGTTCATGTTCAAAATGTTGTAATTCCTAAATTAGAAGAAAAACAAAATGAAAATATAGAATAATTTTTACCCTCTGGATTTTCATTCAGAGGGATTTTATTTTAATTACTTTTATAATTAAAGAAATATTGTCAAAAACACTTATATTGGTATAATTATATTTAACTTGATAATAATTGAAATATGAAATAATATATATAATTGATGCTGTATATAATTAATTATAAATTATATAATTATGCTTATATAAAAATATTTTTGTAAATAACGATATAATATAAAATGATTTATATAGGCCTAAAATTTATTAATAAATTTAAAAATATTGTTTTTATTATTAAAAATATTAAATTTATATGAATAAATTTAAGGCCAATGATGGAGTTAAAGCTAATTTTATAAGGCTGTTTAATAAAGATACAGAAAAAGATATGATAAATATACTTTTATATAAAATATATAAACTTAGTTAATATATTTAGTCGATGTAAATTTGGGAGGTATAAAATGAATAGAAGAAAATCTAGAGAAATAGCTATGAAATTAATTTTTGAAATGTCTATTAACAAAGAAAATTATAAAACTTTAATAGCAAATTTTAAAGAAAACACTGATTTAGATCTAAATGATGTAGATATGGAATATATAACTACAATTGTTAGTGGTGTTGAGAAAAATATTAAAGATATTGATAGTAAAATTGAAAAATATTTAATTAATTGGAAAATTTCAAGATTGTCAAAAATTGATTTAGCAATATTAAGAATGTGTACTTATGAAATATTTTATGAAGAAAAAATACCTAACAAAGTATCTGTAAATGAAGGTATTGAACTTGCAAAAAAATATTCTGAAGAAAAATCATTTCAATTTATCAATGGGATATTGGATAGAATGATTAAAGATAATAATCATCAATAAGGGAGAGGTTATTTTTGGGTAAAATAATAGATGGGAAACTTATTTCTCAAAAATTAAGAATGGAAATAAAAGATTTAATAGAAGAAAGAATTAAATTAGGTTTTAGAAGACCTTGTCTTGCTAGTATATTAGTAGGAGAAGACGGGGGATCTTTATATTATATGAATAACCAGAAAAATATATGTGATAAATTAAATGTACAATATAAAAAAGTTTTATTAAATAAAAATATAGATGAAGTTCAATTAATTGAAGTTATAAATAATTTAAATAATGATAAAGAAATAGATGGTATTATTATACAAATGCCTTTGCCTAAACATATTAATGAAAAAAAGATAACTTCTAATTTAAATTATCTTAAGGATGTTGATGGATTAACCGACGTTAATTTAGGGAAATTTTACAAAGGCGATGATTGTTTTGAACCTTGTACTCCTCAAAGTATTATCCATCTTATAAAAAGCACTGGTTTTAATATAGAAGGTAAACATGCTGTAATTATTGGAAGAAGTAATATTGTAGGAAAACCTGTTTGGGAACTTTTATTAAGAGAAAACGCTACAGTTACTATGTGTCATTCCAAAACAAAAAATCTAAAAAATATTTGCAATCAGGCTGATATATTAATTTGTGCTATAGGAAAACCAGAATTTATAAATGCAGAATATATAAAAGAAGGGGCTATTGTAATAGATGTAGGAACAACAAAGGTTAATGACGAAATAAAAGGTGATGTACTATTTAATGAAGTGATATCTAAAGCATCTTACATAACACCAGTACCAGGTGGAGTTGGGGCTATGACCACAACAATGTTAATAAAAAATACTTATAAAGCGTGGTTAAAAAATGTATATTAAAACTTTATCAGTTTCAGAAGTAAACAATTATATAAAAAAAATAATAGATTTTGATTTTATACTTAATAATATAAATATAAAAGGTGAAATTTCAAATTTTAAAGCACATTCTAGTGGACACTTTTATTTTTCATTAAAAGATCAAAATAGTAAAATTAATTGTATTATGTTTAAAAATTATGCTAATAGCTTAAAATTTATTCCTCAAAATGGAGAATCTGTAATTGTTAAAGGAAAGATATCTGTATATGAAAAAGAAGGAACATATCAAATTTATTGTCATGAAATAATAAAACAAGGAATAGGAGAGCTTTTTATTGAATTTGATAAACTTAAAAATAAACTTGAAAAAGAAGGTTTGTTTGATGAGTTACATAAAAAACCTATACCTAAGTATCCTAGAAAAGTTGGCATAATAACATCTCCAACTGGAGCTGCTATTAAAGATATAATTAATGTTTCTAAAAGACGAAATAAATACATTGAATTACTTTTATATCCAGCATTAGTGCAAGGAGAAAATGCAAGTGAAGACTTAATTAACGGCATAAAAGTATTAAATTCTAGAGATGATATAGATGTTATTATATTAGCTAGAGGTGGAGGCTCTATTGAAGAATTATGGGCATTTAATAATGAAGAACTTGCTAGAGCTGTATATAATTCTAAAAAACCTATTATAACTGGCGTTGGACATGAAACAGACTTTACATTAGTAGATTTTACAAGTGATAAAAGAGCTCCAACTCCTTCAGCTGCTGCAGAAATAGCTATTCCTAGTCTTGCGGATTTGGAATTAAATATAGAGCATTTAAAAACTCAATTAGATATAAATATTAAAAGAATTATTGAAAAAAATTATAACAAAATAAATGTTTTAAGTAGAACTTTAGAAATGTATAATCCATTGAATTATATAATTAATCAATATGATTACATTTCACAATTACAAGATAAATTAGAATTAATAGTAAAATCATCTATAGCTGTAAAAAAACAAGAAATAAACAAAATTTATGCTTTGATTTGTGCACATAATCCTATTAAAATTTTAAGTAAAGGATATGCTATAATAGAAGATATGGATAATAGGATAATAAGTGAAAAAGAAATACTTAAAAATACTGATATTATTAAAATTACTTTAAATGATGGAACTATTAAAGCAAAAATAACATATATGGATGAATATAATTAATATTATGGAGGTTTATAATGGCAAAAAAAAATGAGTCTTTTGAAATTATGATAAAAAAACTTGAGGATATTGTAGAAGTTATGAATAAAGGACAATTAAATTTAGAAGACTCTATTAAAAATTATGAAGAAGGAATTAAACTTTGCAATAAGCTTTTTAAAACATTAAACGAATATGAAGGCAAAATAAAAATTTTATCTGAAGGTAAAGAAAAGGACTTTGTAGATAGCGAGGAGTGAGTATGAAAATAGAAAATTTAACAAATATTATAGAAAATTATTTAAAAAATTGTTTTAAGGATAAAAAATCTTATAATAGAAAAATATATGATGCTATGTATTACAGTCTCAATTTAGGAGGAAAAAGAATAAGACCTTTATTATTTTTAATTACATATGGTATGTATAAAAATAATTATGATGAAGTTATTCCAGTGGCAGCTGCCATTGAAATGATACATACTTATTCTTTAATTCATGATGATTTACCTTGTATGGATAACGATGACTTTAGAAGAGGAAAGCTATCAAATCATAAAGTCTTTGGAGAAGGTATTGCTGTACTTGCAGGCGATGCTTTGTTAAATGAAGCAATGAATATAATGTTTGAATTTTGTGCAAAAAATGGTAAAGAAGAACTTTTAGCTTGCAGCAAAATAGCATTAGCAGCTGGAGCTGATGGAATGATAGGAGGACAAGTAGTTGATATATTAAGTGAAGGCAAAAATATTTCTAAAGATGAACTATTTTATATGCATAGTAAAAAAACTGGTGCTCTTATTACAGCATCAATAATTTGTGGTGCAATGCTCGGAAAAGCTCCTCATGATGAATTAATAATTCTTGAAGAATTTGGTGAAAAATTAGGTTTAGCATTTCAAATTAAAGATGATATTCTAAATGTAGAAGGAGATAAAGAACTTTTAGGCAAGAGCGTTAATAGTGATAAAAAAAATAATAAGACTAATTTCATATCTATTTATGGAATAGAAAAAAGTAAATATATGTGTATTACTCTTACAGAAGAATGTATTGAATTACTCAATAAAATTAATAAAGATACATCTTTATTAAAAAAACTTACATTATTTTTACTTAATAGAAATTTTTAAAAACAAATAAAACAACATTTTGAAAAAATTTTTTTATTATGATATACTATATTTGATAGGCTACTAATATTTTGAAATTAGTAGCCTTTGTTATGCTAAAATTTTGAAAAAAACTTTACATATACTATTTTTTAGTGCTAGTATAATAAAGAATATTAAATGAATATTATAAAAGGATAGATATTTATGTATAAAATATTAGATAATTATAAAGATTTTAATGATATAAAAAATATGAATTTTACTCAATTAGATCAATTTGCTCAAGAAATAAGACAATTTCTTATAGATAAAGTTTCTAAAACAGGAGGTCATTTAGCCTCTAATTTAGGAGTAGTAGAACTTACTTTAAGTTTATATAATGTATTTGACTTTAATAAAGATAAACTTATTTGGGATGTAGGGCATCAATCTTATGTTCATAAAATTTTAACAGGAAGAAAAGATAAATTTGATTCACTTAGAAAATTTGGAGGAATTAGTGGATTTCCTAAAAGAGAAGAAAGTATATATGATATGTTTGAAACAGGTCATAGTAGTACTTCTATATCTGCTGCTTTAGGTATGGCTAGAGCTAGAGATTTGTATGGCAAAAAATATGAAGTTATAGCTGTAATTGGTGACGGTGCACTTACCGGAGGAATGGCTCTTGAAGCCTTAAATGATGCTGGATATAAAAGAACTAAAATAATAATAATATTAAATGATAATGAAATGTCTATAGGCAAAAATGTAGGCGGATTATCTACTTACCTTAGCAAAATTCGTATAGATCCTAAATATAATCGATTTAAGCAAGAGATTGATTCGACCTTAAGAAAAATACCAAGTATAGGAAAAGGAATGGCAAATTCTATTGAAAGAATAAAAGGAGGTATAAAACAAGTTATAGTACCTAGCATGATTTTTGAAGACATGGGCATAAAATATCTTGGACCTATTAATGGACACAATATTAAAGATTTATCAAAAGTTATGTCTATGGCAAGAACTATAAATGGACCTGTTATAATTCATACTGTTACGCAAAAGGGTAAAGGATATAAACATGCAGAAGAAAATCCTGATAGATTTCATGGTATAGGTCCTTTTAATTGCGATAGCGGAGAAATATGTTCTAAAAATACTCCTACTTATTCTAGTGCATTTGGTAATTCTATAGTAGAGTTAGCTTCTGATAATAAAAATATTGTAGCTATTACCGCTGCTATGAAAGATGGAACTGGATTAAGTAAATTTGCTATGAATTTCCCAGATAGATTTTTTGATGTAGGAATTGCTGAACAACATGCAGTGACTATGGCTGCAGGAATGGCAAGCGAAGGGCTTAGGCCTATTTTTGCAGTATATTCTACATTTTTACAAAGAGCTTATGATCAAATATTACATGATGTGTGTATACAAAAACTTCCTGTAATATTTGCTATAGATAGAGCAGGAATTGTAGGAGAAGATGGTGAAACACATCAAGGTATATTTGATCTATCATACCTTTCTCATATTCCTAATATAACAATTATGACGCCTAAATGTATAGATGAAATTAGATATATGCTTAAATGGGCTTTAAATCAAAATTATCCTATTGCTATAAGATATCCACGTGGTGGAGATAATTATAATGTAAAATTAACGGCAATGAAAGATTATATAAAAGGGAAATGGGAAATTGTTTCAACTGTGCAAAATAAAAATATAAATAATACTAAAATTGCAATTATTGCTTCGGGTAAAATGGTTCAAAATGCAATATTAGTAAAAGAAAATTTAAAAGAAAAACCTATAGATATAATTATAGTAAATGCGTGTTTTATAAAGCCAATAGATAAAGGATTAATAAAAAAATTAGTTGAAAATAACTATAATATTGTTACAATTGAAGATAATATAGTTCATGGAGGATTGGGATCTTTAGTGATTGAATATATAGCTACTTTAAGTAAAGATAAAAATATAAAAATTTTAAATCTTGGATTTAAAGATGAATTTATTACTCACGGTAGTGTAGATATATTGTATAAATTATATGGATTAGATGTTGATGGGATAACAAAAAGTATATTAAAAATTATTTAACTATATAAAGAGAGGTTAAAAATGTCTGAAATAAAAGAGAGATTAGATTTACTTCTTGTAAATAAAGGAATATTTTCATCTCGTGAAAAGGCTAGAGCTAGTATTATGGCGGGAGAAATATTTGTAGATGGTCAAAGAATTGACAAATGTGGAGAAAAGGTAAAGCAAAGCTGTAATATAGAATTTAGAGGAGAAAAACTTCCTTATGTAAGTAGAGGAGGATTAAAATTAGAAAAAGCAATAAAAAATTTTAATATAAATTTAAATAATAAAATATGTCTTGATATAGGAGCGTCTACAGGAGGATTTACTGATTGTATGCTTCAAAATGGGGCTAAAAAGGTAATCGCTATAGATGTAGGATATGGTCAATTTGCATGGAAACTTAGAACTGATCCCAGAGTAGTTTGTTTAGAAAGAACTAACATTAGGTATGTAACTTTAGAGCAAATTGGAGAAACTAGTGATTTTGCAAGTATAGATGTTTCTTTTATATCTTTAAAAAAAGTAATAGATCCAGTTTTAAAATTATTAAACAATAATGGTGAAATAATGGCTCTTATAAAACCCCAGTTTGAAGCAGGTAGAGAAAAGGTAGGGAAAAAAGGTGTAGTTAAAGAGCCATCAATACATAAAGAAGTAATATATTCTATTGCAGAATTTATATTAAAGAATAAATTAAAAATAATTAATCTTGATTTTTCACCTATTAAAGGTCCTGAAGGAAATATAGAGTATCTTATTTATTTTACAAAAAATGAAGATTATGAAACAAAATTTGAGTTAAGCTATATAGATAAAGTAGTTGATTCAGCACATAAATTTTTAAGTATCAAATAAGGTGAATAATTATGAAAAATATAGGTATAAATATAAATAAAATTAAAGATAATCAAGGAATTATTTTAGATTCTTTGATTAATATAATAAATAGAATAATGATACAGACTAATATTAAAATTTTTAATAACACAGAAAGTCTAGACGAAAAATTTGTAAAAGATTTGGATTTTATTATTTCATTAGGTGGAGATGGAACATTATTAGGTACTGCAAGAGAAATAGCTAAATATGGTATACCTATATTAGGTGTAAATATAGGTAACTTAGGGTTTTTAACTGAAGTAGAAAGTTCTGAATTTGAATATGCTATAAACCGTATTAAAAATAAACAATATCGTATAGAAGAAAGAATGATGCTTAATTGCAGTGTAAAAAGAGGAGAAAAAGAAAAGAGTTTTTTATGCTTAAATGATACAGTTTTATCAAAAGGTACTTTAGCAAGAATGGTAAACTATGATATATATATTGATAATATGTTTTATTCTTCATTTACAGCTGATGGGGTAATTGTTTCTACTCCCACGGGATCTACTGCATATTCATTATCTGCTGGAGGACCAATAATATTTCCAACATTAAAGTTAATTTCTATAACTCCAATATGCCCACATTCTTTAGGAATGAGAACTATTGTTGTAGATAGTAAAAGCAAAATAAATATTTATATTAAAAAAAAGCATGAAAGTGTTTTTCTTACAGTTGATGGTCAACAATCTTTAGAAATAAACAATAATGATATAATTGAAATTAGTATGGCACCCTTTCAATGTAAACTTATAAAACTTGATAAATACAATTATTTTGATATATTAAGGAAAAAAATTACTTTAAGAACTAAAGAATGCGAAGGTGGTATAAAATGAAAATTTCACGTCATTCTAAAATATTGGAAATAATAAATACTAAAGATATTGAAACTCAGGAAGAATTAGCAGAAGAATTAAAAAATATAGGAATAGATGTAACCCAAGCTACAGTATCAAGAGATATAAAAGAATTGAAATTAATAAAAGTTTTATCAAATAACGGTAAATATAAATATGCGTCTATAGCTCCAGTAGAAAATTTTATATCAAATAAATTAGTAAATATATTTAAGCAAACAGTTGTTTCTGTGGAAAATATAGATAAATTTATAGTTATTAAGACTATTTCAGGTTCAGCTTCTGCAGCAGCAGAAGCAATAGATTCTCTTAATTTCCACGGGATTGCAGGTACTATTGCTGGAGATAATACAATTTTTATTTTAGTAAGAACAATTGAACAAGCTAATGAATTAGTTCAAAAAATAAAAAAAATGATTAATGAGGAGGAAGTATAATTATGCTCCTTCAATTAAACATAAAAAATTTTGCACTTATTGAAAATTTAAGTATTACTTTTGATAAAGGATTTAATGTATTAACTGGAGAAACTGGTGCTGGAAAATCTATTTTGATTGATGCTATAAATTATGTTTTAGGAGGTAAATTTAGCAAAGATTTGATTAGAACAGGAGAAGAAAAAACTTATGTTGAAGCTATTTTTAGTATTGAAAATAGTAAAACGGTAGAAGTACTTTCAAATTTAGATATAGAATTTGATGATATTATAATAATTAGTAGAGAAACATTTCAATCTGGTAAAAGTATAGCTAAGGTTAATGGAAAATCTTTACTTTTATCTAATATAAGGACTATTGCTTCTACTATATTAGATATTCATGGGCAACATGAAAATCAAAATTTATTAGATGTAAACAATCATATTTTTTATTTGGATTATTTTGCAGGAGAAACAATAAATAAATTACTGAAAGATTATAAAAATAAATATAAAAATTTTATAGAAATAGAGCAAAAAATACAAAAAATTCAAGGAAAAGAAGAAGAAAAAGATAAACTTATTGATTTTTATAAATATCAAATAGATGAAATTAATAAAGCTAATTTAAAGGAAGATGAAGATATTATATTGGAAAAAGAATATTCAATATTATCAAATGCAGAAAAAATTAACAGAGTACTATCAACATGTTATAAAATTTTAAAAAACAATAATGATAGTTCTTTTTCTGCATATGATGCCTTAAGTATAGCTATTAAAGAATTAAGAGGTATCGAAAAACATGCAGAAAAAGTTAAATTAATTGCAGATAATTTAGAAAGTATTTATTATAATCTTGAAGAAAATATAGAAGAAATTAGAGAACTTAAAGATAAAATTCAATATGATGAAAAAAAATTAGAATTTATAAATAGTAGAATTTATCAAATAAGTTTATATAAAAAAAAATATGGAAAAACAATAAAAGAAATTTTAGAATATAAGTGTAGAATTGAAGATTTATATAATGATTTAATAAATAGTACTGAAATTGTTGAAAAATTAAAAAAAGAAAAAGATATTATATTAGAAGAAATACAAAGTTTATCTGATAAAATTCATGAAATAAGAAAATCAGCATCTATAGAGCTTGAAAAAGCTGTAAAAGAAGAATTAAATTATGTAGGTCTTGAAAAAAGTACGTTTAAAATAGAAGTTATAAAAACAGATAATTTTACAGATATTGGAAAAGATAAAGTTCAATTTTTAATTTCTACAAATCCTGGAGAACCATTAAGACCATTAGAAAAAATTGTATCGGGCGGAGAATTGTCTAGAATAATGTTAGCTTTAAAAACTGTATTTATTGATAAAGATATGATTCCTTCAATAATTTTTGATGAAATAGATGTAGGTATTAGTGGAAGAGTTGCTCAAAGTGTTGCTGAAAAAATGTACATACTTTCTAATAAACATCAAGTATTTTGTGTAACACATCTTCCTCAAATAGCTTGTATGTCAGATGTGCATTATTTAATTTCAAAAAAAACCAAAAATAATAAAACTTATACTTGTGTTATTAAAATGAATGAAAGTGAAAAGCAAAATGAAATAGCTAGAATGATTGGTGGTGCTGAAGTTACCAAACTTACAATAGAGAATTCAAAAGAATTAATTAAAATAGCTGAACTGAAAAAAATGGAATTGAAAAATTTATAAATAATTTTATTATTTAATTTATATGAAAAAATAAAGCTATGGTTTATAAACCATAGCTTTATTTTTATGATAATTTATATTTTAAATTCAAACCATTAACTTTATATGAAATTTTATAATAGCATAATTAAATATTTAAAAGGGAAACTTAAAGTTAGATAATTAATTAAAAGACAGGAGGTAAAAGCATGAGAAAAAAAAGAATAGGACTAATATGCTCTTTTTTAACTCCTATCATTTTTTTAACTTTAAGTATATATCATATTGTTGGAAATATTCCTACAACTATTTTTATAAGAGAAGGTGCTCAGTTACAAAGTAATCATCTAATAAAACTTAAAGAAGAAGATAATATAAAAGTAAATAATTTGTTTGAAAATTCTAACACAAGAACAGCTAAAGCGAGTTTATTAGGAATAGTACCATTAAAATCTATATATGTAAAATCAGTTCCTTCAGAAATTTCTGTATATCCTGGAGGCCAGCCTATAGGAGTAAAACTTAATACCAAAGGAGTATTAGTTGTTGCTTTATCTGATATAGAAACAGAAAAAGGAAAATCTAATAGTCCTGCTGCATTAGCAGGAGTACAAATAGGAGATAATATTATAAAAATTAATAATATACCTATAAATAGTGCAGAACAAGTATCAAGATTAGTAAATGAATCAGATGGGAATGAACTTAATATTATTATAGATAGAAAAGGAAATGAATTAATGAAAAAAATTAAACCCATAAAAAGCATAAAAGATGATAAATTTAAAATAGGTCTTTGGGTAAGAGATTCTACTGCTGGAGTAGGAACATTGACTTTTTATGATAATGTATCTAAAAAATTTGGAGCATTAGGTCATCCTATAACAGATTCAGATACTGGGACTACATTAAATATAAGTTATGGAGAAATAGTATCTTCATCCATAGTATCTGTAAGAAAAGGAACAAGAGGGAATCCAGGTGAATTAAAAGGAATATTTGTTAATGAAGATGTAACTATTGGTAATATTTCTAAGAACACTGATTGTGGAATATTTGGAAGTAGTAATAAAGATTTAATAAACAAAAAATTTAATAAACCTATAAAAATTGGATTAAGAAATGAAATAAAAGAAGGCCCCGCTAAAATAATAACTACCATTGATGGAGAAGAACCTAGAGCATATGATATAAAAATTGAAAAATTGCTTGAGCAAGATATACCTGGTCCAAAGAGTATGCTTATTAGAGTAGTAGATCCAGAACTTTTACAAAAAACTGGAGGTATAGTCCAAGGAATGAGTGGAAGTCCTATAATACAAGACAATAAATTAGTAGGTGCCGTAACTCATGTTCTAATAAATAAACCAGATACCGGTTATGGGATTTATATAGAATGGATGTTAAAAGATTCTGATATTTTGACAAAATAAGTAGTAATTATATTAATATAATAGTATAATAAATAATAAATGAACATAAAATTTATTAAAGATATTTTATGTTCATTTATTATTTATTTTGCCCATATAAACCAAAAATTATAATATATAAACAAAAAATTATAATATAAGAAGGATTTATTTATTTCTTGTCGAATTTATTATTTGTTAAGATATGGAATTCAGTATGAGGGGAGTATTTAAATATGGAAGAATCAAAAATCAATGTAGTCATTGCAGATGATAATAAAGAATTTTGCAGTATTCTTAATGACTATTTATTAAACCAAAAAGATATAGTAGTTACGGGGATTGCAAAAGACGGGGTAGAAGCATTAGAATTAATTCAACTAAAAAAACCAGATTTGGTAGTACTTGATATTATTATGCCTCATCTTGATGGATTAGGAGTATTAGAAAGACTTAATAGCATGAATATAAATCCAATGCCTAGAATTATTGTACTTTCTGCAGTAGGTCAAGATAAAATAACACAAAGAGCTATAACTCTTGGTGCTGATTATTATGTTGTTAAACCATTTGATATGGATGTATTTATTAAAAGAATTAGACAAATGTTTAACAATACTATTTCTAGTAATGATTCAAAAAAAACAGTATCTATTTTGGATAATACGGATATTAAATTAAATAAAAACGAGTTTACAGATTTAGAATCTGAAATAACATCGATTATACATGAAATAGGTGTGCCTGCCCATATTAAAGGATATATGTACTTAAGAGAAGCAATAAACATGGTTGTAAATGACATTGAACTTTTATCAGCTGTAACAAAAGAGCTTTATCCATCTATAGCAGAAAAATATAATACTACAGCAAGTCGTGTGGAAAGAGCAATAAGGCATGCTATAGAAGTAGCATGGAGTAGAGGACAAGTTGATACTATAAATAAATTATTTGGATATACCATACATAACGATAAAGGTAAGCCTACAAATAGTGAATTTATTGCAATGGTGGCTGATAAACTTCGTCTAAAAAATAAGGTATCTTAAATTTAGAAAATTAATGTTTTTTATAGTATAATTGGTTAACTTTTATATAAAATAAAAATTTATGTACAAATATATAGAAATATATAGAAAAAACATGTAAACTTTCTTCATTTACTTATTAATGAAGAAAGTTTATTTTTTTATAAAAATTATTATTAAGGTATTTAATAAATTATTTAGTATAAATCTTCCTTTAAGTAATATGCATAATTAATTTTTAAAAATTAATTATGCATATTCTTTTTTTTTATATCATAAATATTAAAAGATGATTAACAAAGGGGGATAAAGTTATGTCCAACGGGAAAAAAATATTTGATTTTAACAAACACCTTCAAGATAATTTTTGGTTATACATAATAAGTATACTTTGTATATTTACTGGTATTGTTTTAGGAATATATGCCGTTAAATATATGGAAAATTTTGAAAATGAAAGTTTACTTAGTTATTTAAATAGTTTTACTCAAAATATATCTCAAGGTAATTTTAAATATAAAAGTATGTTCAATGATATATTAAAAAATAATTTTCCTATAATTATTGCTATATGGTTTTTAGGTTTAACGATGATAGGAATTCCAATAATATTAATTATAGATTTAATGAAAGGATTTACTGTTGGATTTACTATTAGCTTTGTTATAAAAGCATTTGGGGGGAAAGGTATAGAGATGGCTATATTAGGAATTTTACCTCAAAACATTATATATATTCTATGTATAATAATTTCTTCAGTAATAGCTATGGAATTTTCTTTAAACATAATTAAAGATAAATTAAATAGACAATGGTCAAATAGTATTTTTATAAAAGTATCATCATATTCATTAGTATTTATAATTATTTTTTTTATTCAATGCACAGGTTTTTTAATTGAAACTTTTATTATACCTAATATAATGAAATTAATTATGGTATAGGATGTGAATTTATTTGGATAATAACAATTCTTTTATTAAGGCTATAATTTTATTTTTCAAATGTTTTTTTATTTTAATTATTTTTGCTGACTTATTACCTAAAATAATTGATAAAATTTTGTATAAAATTTACTATTCTAAATTTTATTATAATAGTATTTTTGTAAATTATATAATAAACACGAATAGTAAAATAATATATAATTATATTTACATATTTAGATTATTATTTAATTTTTAATCTAAGTATAAAAGCGTGCAAGTTTAAAATAAATGCACGCTTTTATTATGTAGTAAAGGTAAAATATAATACAATTATAAAATTAAAATTTATATGGAAATAAAAATTTTAATATATGATAAAGAAAATAATTCCTATAATTTTATAATATAAATATGTGATAATTTTAGTTAAAGAGGTAAAACTATCTTTAGAAAGGAGGATTCTACATGAAAAAAAATATAAAAATAACAAGCATTTTAATGTCAATATTATTTACTACTCAAATATTTGTGACAAAAGTTAGTGCAGCGGATAATGATGAATTAAATATAGATGCAAAATCTGCATTACTAATGGAACCAGTATCTGGAAAAATAATTTATGAAAAAAAAGCTCATGATAAATATGCACCAGCTTCTGTAACTAAAATTATGACAATGCTTCTTGCTATGGAAGCCGTAGATAATCATAAAATTAAACTTTCAGATAAAGTTACTATAAGCGAAAATGCTAAAAAAATGGGTGGAAGTACTATGCTTCTAGATACAGGTGAGATTAGAACTGTTGAAGAACTTTTAAAAGGTATTGCAATTGCTTCAGGAAATGATGCCGCAGTAGCTATGGCCGAATATATAGCAGGAAGTGAAGATTCATTTGTAAAACTTATGAATGAAAAAGCAAAAGCATTAGGAATGAATGATACTACGTTTAAAAATTGTACAGGATTAAGTGCAGAAGGACATTTAACTAGTGCTTATGACATATCAATAATGTCTAGAGAACTATTAAAGCATCCTACTATTTTAAAATATACTGGAACATATATGGAAACTATATCAGAAGGTAGAAAAACACCTATAGAACTTGTAAATCATAATAAGTTAGTTAGATTTTTTAAAGGGTGTGATGGATTAAAAACTGGTTTTACAAATGAAGCTAAATATTGTATTTCTGCTACAGCAGTAAGAGATGGAGTAAGAATGCTTACAGTAATTATGGGCTCACCTACTTATAAAATAAGAAATAAAGATGCTAGTATGCTTTTAAATTACGGTTTTTCAAAATATGAATCTAAAAAAATTATATCTAAAGATGAAGAAATAGAAAAAATTCCTATAAACAAACAAGGAGACAAATATTTTATAGCTAAAGCTGCAAAAGATTTAGAAATTATAATTGAAAAAGGTGTAAATAAAAAAATAGACAAAAAATGTATATTAAACATTGATAAAAATAAGAGAGAATATAAAAAAGGTGAAATTATAGGTTATTGTGAAGTGTATATAGATAATACTTTAGTAGGTAAAATAGAAATATATACTGATAGAGATTTTAAAATAGGAGGATTACTAGAGAATTTTAAAAGTAATTTAAAAAATATGTTTGAAAAAGCAATATAAATAAAAATAGAAGAACATAAATATTTTAATATTTATGTTCTTCTATTTTTATTTGTAAAATGTAGCATAAAGCTATAAAATATTTATATATTATTAAAACATTTATTAGGGGAGATTTTTATGGCTTTAAATATAAAAGTTGGTGATTTTGAAGGACCATTTGATTTGCTTTTACATTTAATAAAAAAAAATCAGATGGATATATATGACATAAAAATATATGACATAACTAATCAATATATTGAGTACATAAATCAAATGAAAGAATTAGATTTAGAAATTACATCTGAGTTTATATTAATAGCTGCTACATTATTAGAGATTAAATCAAAAATGCTACTTCCAAAATTAAAAGAAGAGGAGCTATCAATAGATGAAGAATCCGATCCTAGAAAAGAATTAGTTTCTAAACTTATAGAGTATAAAAAGTTTAAATATATAGCTAATTATTTAAAAGATAAAGAAGAATCTAGAAAAATAGTTTTTACTAAAAAACCAGAAATAATTGAAGATAAAAATAATAAAAATGATAATTTAGAAATACTTAATAGTTTAACTATAATTGATCTTTATAATATATATAACGAATTAATAGAAAAATATAATAATAAAATAAATAAAGAAAATGTTATAGAAAGGCAAATATCTTTAGATGCTTATAAAATAGAAGATAAAATAATTTATTTAAAAGAAAAAATATTAAAACATAATCATTTACTTTTTTCTAATGTAGTACAAGAGTGTAAAAATAAAATAGAAATAGTAGTAACATTTTTGGCTATGTTAGAGTTGATAAAACTTAAAGAAATAAAAGCAATACAAGAAAAGAATTTTACTGAAATTTATTTAGAAAGGATATATGACAATGAATAGTAAAACAGAAGAAAAAAATTTATCAAAAAAACAAAAATATTTTTCTATTATTGAATCTTTAATATTTGTATCAGGAGAGCCATTAAAGCTTAAAGAAATAGCTTCAATTATTGAACTTGATATCGAGTCAACAAAAGAAATAATGAAAGAATTGATTAAAAAATATGATAATTTAGAAAGAGGGATAGAATTAGTTAATATTGAAGATGGATATCAGTTTGTTACTAAATCTGAAAATAGTAATTATATTCAGAAACTTTTAAAAACAAACACAAGACAATCTTTATCTCAAGCAGCATTGGAAACATTGTCAATTATTGCATATAAACAACCCGTTACTAGAATTACTATTGATGAAATTAGAGGTGTTAAAAGTGATAAAGCTATTTCAACTTTGTTAGAAAAAGGACTTATTAAAGAATCAGGTAGATTGGAAGTTGCAGGAAGACCTATATTATATTCAACTACCGATAAATTTCTTTTATATTTTGGTTTAGAAAATTTGCAACAAATGCCTTCTTTAGATGAATTTCTAAAATTAGAAGATATAAATAATATAGATATATAAAAATAAAAACTAAGGAGAAAGTCCTTAGTTTTTATTTTGTTTAGATTTATTTGAAATATTTTTAATACTTTCTATTAACTGAGGTATAGAATCTATTATTTTATCTAAAGAATTATCGTATTCTACAGGAAGTAGTTTAACAGAATCATTTTTTAATACTAAAAAAGCTATTGGTCTTACAGTAACTCCAGCTCCAGAGCCTCCTCCAAAAGGAAATTTTGAATTTTCAGATTTACAATTAGAAGATGAAAATTCACTTCCTCCCCCAGCAAATCCAAAAGAAACTTTTGATATAGGAATAATTAAAGAACCATCTTTAGATTCTATTGCATCTCCCACTATTGTATTAACATCTACCATTTCTTTAATATGTGACATAGTAGTTTTCATTAAATTATCAACAGGATGATTTTCCATTATTTTCCCTCCGATTTGTTATATATTAAAATTAATATTTTTAGAATTATTTATATTATCGATATTTTTCTTTATTAAAATAATAATATAAATAATTTTAGCTAAATTTACAAAAACTATACTACTTAAATCAATATTTATAACATCATTTTTAAAATCCGGGTCTATATCTAATTTATAATAATTTATTTTAAATATTGTATTTAAAGAAGTATATATTAATGAAGATATAGAATTAAGTATTCCATAGATTAATGCAGTAGTAGATGCATCAAAAAATCCTATTTTTAATTTAATTGTTATATTTAATTTAGGTTTATATTTAAAAAAATTTATATTATTAAGTATATTTTTTATATTATCTGCATTATAATCAAATTTTTTTAAAAAATCTAAATTGTATTTTTTTTTATTTTTTTCCCTTTTTCTAAAGTTAATTTTAAAATTATATAAAAATAAATTTAAAGAAGAATTTTTATAATTTAAATTTATTTTTATTGGAATAGGTATAAACATTATTAATATTATTAATATAAATATGAAAAATATCCATAACATAACAAAATCCTCCAATATATAAATTATTATAACCTAATAAATATATTTTATTTATAAATATAAATTTTGTTTTTGATTAATCTATAATGGGTAAAATTTTCTTGATTAATAAAATAAAAAATGAAAAAAATAAAATAGAAGGGAGTGAGATTATGAAAAATTTTAAAAAAAATAAACTTATTTTTTTAATGACTTCTTTTTTTATATTTATTAATATTTTTAAAATAAATACTAAAGCACAAGAAATAAATGTAGATGCTAGAAATGCTGTTGCGATTGACAGTAAAACTAAAATTATATTATATGAAAAAAATGCACATATGTTAGTTCCTATGGCTAGTACAACAAAGATAATGACAGCATTAGTAGCAATTAATTATGGAAATTTAGATAAAAAAATAGAAATATCAAGCAAAGCCGCCTCGATAAAAGGTTCAACAGTAGGATATAAAAAAGGAGAGTTGATTACTTTAAGAGAGCTTTTATATGGATTAATGTTGAGATCTGGAAATGATGCTGCTATTGCTATTGCTGAGGGAATAGCTGGAAGTGTAGATGAATTTGTAAAGCTTATGAATACTTACGCTGTTCAAATAGGTGTACTTAATACTCATTTTGAATCACCACATGGTCTTGATAGTGAAGAACATTATTCAACAGCTTATGATTTAGCTGTTATCACGTCTAAAGCAAAGGAAAATGAATTGTTTAATGAAATAGTAAAATCAAAAGATGTAGATGGGAATAGTCAAAATTTTTCTAGAAGCTTTCATAATATAAATAAAATATTATGGCAGATTCCTAATGCAAATGGAGTAAAAACAGGTTATACAGGTAAAGCTGGAAAATGTTTAGTTTCATCAGTAAATATTCAAGGGAATGATGTAATTATTGTTGTGTTAAATTGTCCTAATAGATGGAATGAAACTCAAAAAATTAATGATTATATAAATAAGAAGTATGAATTTAAAAAAATATTTTCTAAAAATGATATAGTAAAAGAAATTTTAATAAAAAATGGAGAAAATCCATTAAAAATTAAAGTTAATAAAGATATAATTTTACCTATAAAAAAAGATTCTGATTACAAAATTAAAATTAATATACCTAATTACAATTTATATGCTCCAATTAACAAAGGAAGTAAAATAGGGAATATAACTATATATTTAGATGATAAAAACATATATAAAGAATCTTTGGAATCTAATAATTATGTTAAAGACAAAAATATACTAAAAAAATGGCTTTTTAAAAAATAAAACCAAAAAACTCTAAGTTTAAATTATTATATATAGACTTAGAGTTTTTTGGTTTTTATTAAAATTTTTTAGAAATAGATTAAAATTTTATTTTAAATTATTGTAACAATTTTTTAATTAATAAATATTCTAATAATATAAGGATTTTTTAGTCAAAAGATAGTCTTAGGAGGTATTAATATGAATTATGAAATACGCGATTGTATAGATGCAGGAACTGAATATTGTCCTTGCCATTTAGCTGAAACTGGTGACTGTATATTGTGTTCTCAACTTTCTGGCAAAAATTTTTGTGATTGTATAAATTGGAAAGGAGTATGTATTTATCAAGAATATATATGGAATAATGGCAAAGCAAAATCAGGGAGAAAAATTTATAACTGTAAAATAGTAAAAAAAGAATATTTAGAAAAAAATGTAATATTATTAACAATATCTATACCACATAGTTTAATCAAAAATTTAGTACATCCTGGTAGTTATGTTTTTTTGCGAAATCCTAAAACATCCCAATTTTATGATGTTCCTATATCTATTATGGATTTAAATACTGAAGAAAATATTATATCTATTGTCATTGAATTAAAAGGAATAAAAACTAAAAGTATTAATATGTTAAACGAAGGTGATAGTGTTCTTATTAGAGGTCCTTATTGGAATGGTGAGCTTGGACTTAGGAATATATATAAAAGTAAAGAAGGTACTTCTATTATAATTACTAGAGGAATAGGTATGGCTCCTATGGTTCCAGTATTAAAAAAACTTTATTCAAATGGGAATAAAATTATAGTAATTATAGATAAAGTAAACTATAAAAATATATTTATAAAAAGTTATTTAGAAATGTGTAATTGTGAAGTAATAAATTGTAATACGTTGCAAAATGGCGATATTTCTGAAGAACTAAAAAAAATAATTGATAATTTTTTATTAAAAGAAAATATAAATTTAATCCATAGCTCAGGACCGGATATTCTAAATTATAAAATTTTAGAATATATAGGTGAAAAAGTAGATTTTTCTTGCTCTAATAATGCTAAAATGTGTTGTGGAGAAGGAGTATGTGGAGCTTGTGCTACAAGATATAAGGGACATAAAGTAAAAAAACTTTGTAAAGTACAAATAGAACCAAAATATATTTTTGAAGGAAGAAGACTAATATAAAAAATTGCTTGGAGGAATAATTATGAAAGTTATTGTTATAGGTGGAGGATGGTCAGGATGTGCTGCAGCTATTAGTGCTAAAAAAGCAGGAGCACAGGTTACATTATATGAAAAAACAGATATGCTTTTAGGTCTTGGAAATGTAGGCGGAATAATGAGAAACAATGGAAGGTTTACAGCAAGCGAAGAATTAATTGCTTTAGGTGGTGGAGATTTAATAAAAATAACAGATTCATGTACTAGGCATAAAAATATTGATTTTCCAGGTCATAAGCACGCATGGCTTTATGATGTAAACAAAATAGAACCTAAAGTAAGAAATTATTTAGAGGAACTTGGTATAGAAATTAATTTTATATCAAGAGTTATAGATATAGAAAAAGATGGCAATAAAATAAAGGGTATATATTTATCAGATGGCTCTTATATAGAAGGAGATGTATTTATTGAAACTACAGGATCTACCGGCCCTATGGGGAATTGTTTAAGATATGGGAACGGATGTTCAATGTGCGTACTTAGATGTCCTGCTTTTGGCCCAAGAGTAAGTATAAGCTCTAGAGCTGGAATTGATGATTTACAAGGTGAAAGAGATGATGAATCTTTTGGAGCGATGAGTGGTTCATGTAAACTTGCAAAAGAAACTTTATCAAATGAAATTGTAAAAGAACTAGATGAAAAAGGAGTTGTTGTTCTAAAAGTGCCTCCTGAAGATGTAAATTTAGATAAATTAAAAATTAAAGTTTGTCAGCAATATGCATTAAAAGAATTTGCAGAAAATATAGTACTATTGGACACAGGTCATGCAAAACTTATGACATCTTATTATAATCTTGAAAAGCTTAGAAAAATACCAGGACTTGAAAATGTAAAGTATATAGATCCTTATGCAGGAGGGAAAGGAAATTCAATTAGATATTTATCTGTAGCACCAAGAACTGATGATATGAAAGTTAAGGGATTAGAAAATCTTTTTTGTGCCGGAGAAAAAGCTGGATTATTTGTAGGACATACTGAAGCTATATGTACTGGTGCTTTAGCAGGACATAATGCAGTAAGAAATGCATTAGGTATGCCTCTTTTGATTTTACCTAAGAGCATTGCTATTGGAGATATAATTTCTTATGCAAATTATAAAATGATGACGAAAGAAGGCCGTAGAAATAGATATACATTTGCTGGAGCAGAATATTTTGAAAGAATGAAATCTTTAGAATTATATACTACTAATATTGATGAAATAAAATCAAAAATTGATAAATTAAATTTATCAAATATTTTAAGCGAAAAATTAATTTAAATAAAAAACACTTAATTACAATTTAAAAGAATTTATATAAATCCTTTTAAATTGTAATTAAGAAATATTATTATGTAGATAATTTTTGAACATCATTATTGTTTGTTTATTTTAATAAATTATATATAGCTTTAGTATATATTTCAAAAGCAGTAAATATATCTTCTAATATAATATGTTCATTAGGTTGATGAGCTGTTTTAACTTTACCAGGCATAATTGCACCAAAAGCCACACAGTTATCTATTGCTCTTGCATAAGTAGCTCCTCCTGAAGAAATAGGTTTAGATTTTATATCATGTGTAACTTCTTGATATACATTTGTAAGAGTACGAATTAAAAAGCTATCTTTAGGAATATAAATAGGTTTTAACCAATCATATTCTATGTAATCAAGTTCATACTTACAAGCTGTTTTAATTATTTTGTCTACTATATCAGATTTATTTATAGTTACAGGTATGCGTACATCTATAAATAAAGATTCACGTTCTTTTAAGCTTATTTTACCTATATTAAATTTAAGTTTTCCAGAATCTTCATCTTCACAATTTCCAAAAATATTTACAGCAAAAGGATCTTCTTTAATTTCATTTGAAATAAAGTCAATAACTTTTGAAGTAACTCCTATATTTTTTAAAGCTATAGCAAGTCGATTTATTGCATTAATTCCATTTTCAGCAACTTGAGCATGAGCAGATTTCCCTAAAATTTTTATTCCTGATTTTAAAATTTTATAATCGTATTTTAGTCTATTAAGTTCATTTTCTAATTCAAATTGTTTTTCTCCATTATATATAATATTATCAGGTACAGAATTAAAGGTAGTTCCTCCTTCTAAAAAAATTCCACTATCATTTTTACATTCTAAAATAAATTGAAGAAGTCCTTTTTCTGCATAAATAACAGGAAATACAGAATCGGGAGAAAATCCTATATTAGGCCTTTCCTCTTTTTTTATATATTCTTTCATATCTCGCCATAAATTTTCTTCATCAGTTCCAAATATAAATCTTATTCTTTTATTAAATACTATTCCTAAATTCATAAGGGCTTTAACTGCATATAAAGCGGTAAGAATAGGACCTTTATCATCTTGACTACCTCTTCCATATAATTTACCATTTTCAACTACAGGGTAAAATGGATTATAATTCCAAAGATCTAAATTACCAGGAGGAACTACATCTATATGTCCCAATATTCCTATTATTTCTTCACCTTCTCCAACTTCTGCATATCCATAATATCCCATTGGATCATAATAAATCTTAAAACCTAAATTTCTACATATTTCAAGTGTTTTTTTTAATGCTTTATCAATATTTTCACCAAATGGATATTTACTTGAATTTTCGCTAAGTATACTAGGTATACTCACTAATTCCTTAATAGAATCAATTAAATTAACTTGTAATAATTTTAATTCTTTTTTTATGTCTTCATTTTTTAACATAAAAAACATCACCAACTTTCATAAATATAATTATATTTTGTTCATTAATAAAATTTTTATATTATTATTTTATACTTATTTAAATAAATTTGGATATTATATTTTTATAGTCTATAATGTAAATAAGTAAAATTTTTATAAACAATAAAATATTATTATTTATATTTGTAGGAGGATACTATGCTGGAAAGATTACAAAAATATATGGCTGAATGTGGTATAGCTTCAAGAAGGAAATGTGAAGAAATTATAATTTCTGGTAGAGTTAAAGTAAATGATAAAATAATAACACAATTAGGATATAAAATAGACAGAAAAAAAGATATTATAGCTATAGATGGAAAAATAATAAAACCTGAACAAAAAAAAATTTACATAGCTTTAAATAAACCAACAGGTTATTTATCTACTGTAAAAGATGATAGAGGGAGAAAAACTATTTTAGATTTAGTAAAAACAAAAGAAAGGATATATCCTATAGGTAGATTAGATTATGATACTTCAGGACTCATTTTACTTACTAATGATGGTGAAATTTATAATAAAATTATTCATCCTAGGCAAATAATAAAAAAAACATATATTGCAAAGCTTAAAGGTATACCTACAAATTTAGAAATAAATAAATTTAAAAATGGAATTGATATAGGAGGATATATTACAGCTACTGCAGATTTTAGATTAATTAATATACTGGGAGAAAATTGTGAAGTAGAAATAAAAATTCATGAAGGTAAAAATAGACAAATTAGAAGAATGTGTGAAAAAATAAATCATCAAGTAATTAGCTTGAAAAGAATATCTATAGGTGAAATTAAACTTGGAAATTTGGAATTGGGTAAATTTAGAAATTTAACTCAAGAAGAAATTCAATATTTAAAAACTTTATAAAAAATATACAGAATCAATTATTAGTGTTTTTATGCCATTTATTAATATAAAATGATAAAAATTAACAAATACTTATGTTGAATAAATGAAAGATATGTTGATTAATTTTTCATTAAATGATAAAATGAAATAAATTATTCATTTATCTGTCAAATATGAAGAAAGGATTGGAGTAAAATGGATGAAAACAAACAAGATTTGATGAGAATAATACAAATGAAGTTTCCGCGGCTTAGTAAAGGCCAAAAATTAATAGCAGAATATATTTTAAAACATTATGATAAAGCTGCTTTTATGACTGCAGCTAAACTTGGTACAAGTGTTGGGGTTAGTGAATCAACCGTAGTACGATTTGCAAACGAATTAGGATTTAGTGGTTATCCCAAACTTCAAAAAGCACTACAAGAACTTATCAAAAACAAATTAACTACAGTTCAAAGAATAGAACTTTCTAATGATTTTGTAAGTCAAGAAACAGCTCTTAAAGGAGTATTAAAATCCGATATGGAAAATATAAGAGCTACTTTAGAAAAAATAAATCACAAAACTTTTGAGGAAGTTGTAAATAGCATTTTTAATGCTAAAAAAATTTACATAATAGGGCTTAGGAGTTCAACTGCTATTGCAGAATTTTTAGGATTTTACTTAAATCTTATTTTAGATAATGTTAAAGTTGTTACTTATGGAATTAGTGATATATTTGAACAAATGATTAATATATCAAAAGAAGATTTAGTAATTGGTATTGGATTTCCTAGATATGCAGCAAGAACTATAGAAGCACTTAATTTTGCGCAAAGCAGAGGTACAAAAGTTGTAGCAATAACTGATAGCTTACTATCACCATTAGCTTCAAGAGCCGATTACACATTAATTGCTCAAAGTAATATGGCCTCTTTTGTTGATTCCCTTGTAGCACCTTTAAGTGTAATTAATGCTCTTATTATTGCTGTAGGATTAAGAGAAAAAGAAAAAATAGCTTCAACTTTTAATGAATTAGAAAATATTTGGGGAGAATACAGAGTATACTCTAATAGAAATAAAGATGAATAATAATTTATAAAAGAATCTAATATTTTATATTTTTAAAATTGCAATAATACATGCATTAAATATATTTTAAATAAATTGTTGTTGCAAATATAAAAAATAAAGAAAAGTTTATTAAAAGCTTTTTCTTTATTTTTTATATTTGTATTGAATAAATTATAGTAATATATTAAATTTATAATATAATAAATACAAATGGTGGTGGTGCTATGGCCAAGGTTATAGTTATTGGTGGCGGACCTGCAGGAATGATGGCAGCAATAACAGCTGCTAAAAAACATGATGTAATATTAATTGAAAAAAATGAAAAGTTAGGAAAAAAATTATTTATTACAGGTAAGGGAAGATGTAATATTACTAACGCAAAAGATATAAGTGATTTTTTTGATTATATACCAAGTAATCCTTATTTTTTATATAGTTCGTTATATTCTTTTACAAATAAAGATACTATTGAATTTTTCAATAAATTGGGAGTTAAACTAAAGATAGAAAGAGGAGATAGAGTTTTCCCTGAATCAAATAAATCTTCAGATATTATTAATGCTTTTAATAATGCAATTAATAAAAATAATGTGAAAGTATTATTAAATACTAAAATAAAAGAAATAATTGAAGAAAATAAAGTTATAAAAGCAGTAAAGCTTCAAGATAATTCTATCTTAAAAGGAGATTATTTTATTATTTGCACTGGAGGATTATCCTATCCTAAAACTGGATCTACTGGAGATGGATTAATTTTTGCTAAAAAATTAGGACATAATATAATCCCTCCTAGACCTTCTTTAGTACCAATAATAATTGAAGAAGAATGGATTAAAGAATTACAAGGCTTATCATTAAAAAATATAGAGCTTAATGTAAAAAACGAAAAAAATATAACTGTATTTAATGACTTTGGGGAAATGATTTTTACACATTTTGGAATTTCAGGACCGTTAGCTTTAAGTGCAAGCAGAATGATTTGTGAAAATGGTAAATTTAAAGTAATCATTAATTTAAAGCCAGCTTTAAATTCAGAAGAATTAGATAAAAGGGTTCAAAATGATTTTTCTAAATATATCAATAAAAGTTTTAAAAATTCTTTAAATGATTTATTACCACAAAAATTAATTCCTATTATTGTAAAATTATCCAATATAAATCCTGATAAAAAAATTAATTTAATTACAAAATCAGAAAGAAAAGCTCTAGTTAATCTTCTTCAAAATTTTACTTTAACAGTAAAAGGATTAAGACCAATAGAAGAAGCTATAATAACTTGTGGTGGAATTGATACTAAAGAAATTAATTCATCAAATATGAAATCAAAGATTATTAAAAATCTTTCTTTTGCTGGAGAAATTATAGATGTAGATGCTTATACAGGAGGCTTTAATATACAAATAGCATTATCCACAGGGTACCTTGCTGGTAAAAAAGTAGATGAAATATAATTTAAAATTTATGTATAGTTTTTAAAAGAAGGTGAATAAAACATGAAATTATCTGTAGCAATTGATGGACCTGCTGGAGCAGGTAAAAGTACTATTGCTAAAATGTTAGCAAATAGATTTAATTTAATATATATAAATACTGGTGCCATGTATAGAGCTATAACACTAAAAGCTATAGAAAAAAATATTTTGCCGCAAGATAAAATTAAGTTATTAAATTTAGTGGAAAATTTAAATATGATTTTTAAAAATGATGAACTTTTTATTGACGGAGAAAATGTTAATAATAAAATTTATTTGCCTAATATAAGTAATAACGTTTCTAACTATGCGGCAATTCCAGAAGTTAGAGAAAAATTAGCTGCTATGCAAAAAAAAATCGCTGAAAAATATAATGTAGTAATGGATGGAAGAGATATTGGAACTGTTGTTCTTAAAGATGCTCCAATTAAATTTTATTTAACTGCTAGTTGTGAAGAAAGAGCCAAAAGAAGATATAATGAATTATCTTTACAAGGAATATCAACAAATTATAATGAAATATTAAATGAGATTATAAAACGAGATTATATGGATTCAAATAGGGAAAATAATCCATTAAAAAAAGCAGATGATGCTATTTTAATAGATTCATCTAATTTATCTATTGATGATGTTGTTAATAAAATGTCATATTATATACAAGAATTTATAAATAAAAATAATAATATAGATATCTAGCATAAAAACTAAATGTGATATATCAATCAGTAGTTTGTTTTTAACACAACAAGAGATAATCAGTATTTTACTAAATCTCTGAATTAAATTTTGAATATTGATATCTATAATAATTTTTAATATAAAAAAATAAATGAATTTTTAGGAGAGTGTAGAATATGGAAAAAAATAGAGATATGGAAATTAGTGAGCAAGTTGATTTTATGAATAAAAATGATTTTATAATTTCAGTTGGACAAATTGTAAAAGGCAACATAATTTCAATTAATGATAAAGAGATATATATTGATTTAGGAACAAAAACAGAAGGATATCTTCCTATAGAAGAAGTTACTAGTGAAAATGATGTAAAGCTCATAGATATTTTTAAAGTTGGTGAAGAAGTAGAAGCAAAAGTAATTAAAATAAGGAATGAAGATGGATACATAGTTTTATCTAGAGTAGAAATTGAAAGGGAAGAAGCTTATAAGGAAGTAGAAAATGCTTTTAATAATAATATTTCGTTAAAAGTAAAAATTGTTCAAGTGGTTAATGGAGGATTAATTACAAACTATAAAGGAGTTAAAATATTTATACCAGCTTCTCATGTAGAACTTACTCATGTTGATGATTTGGAAGAATATATAAATAAAGAATTCAATATAAAAATTATAGAATATATTAAAAATAAAAAAGGATTTAAAATTGTAGGTTCAAGAAAAGAATTACTTATAGAAGATAAAAATAAAAAAGAAGAAGAAATATGGGAAACGTTAAAAACCAATACTGTTATAAACGGAAAGGTAAAAAGACTTACAAATTTTGGAGCTTTTATAGATGTTAATGGAATTGATGGGCTTTTACATGTATCCGAAATATCTTGGGGAAAAGTTAATAAAGCTAGTGATATACTAAACATAGGAGATGTAATACAAGTATATATATTAGATGTTGATAAGGATAATAAGAAATTATCTTTGAGCATGAAAAGACTTGTAGAAAATCCATGGAAAAATGTTGATATAAAATACCCTGTTGGCAATATAGTTTTAGGAAAAATAGTAGGACTTACTGATTTTGGTGCATTTATTGAATTGGAACCAGGTGTTGACGGATTAGTGCATATATCTCAAATAAGCAATAAAAAAATTAATAATCCAAAAGATGTTTTAAATATAGGACAACAAATAAAAGCAAAAATTATAGATGTTAATAAAGAAAGAAAAAAAATAGAATTAAGTATAAAAGAAGTTGAAAATATTTAAGTAAGAATAAATTCAAATAAAAAAGGCTATTTTAAAAATAGCCTTTTTTATTTGAAAATAATATTGGTGGAGGAAGATGGATTCGAACCATCGAAGTCAGAGACAACAGATTTACAGTCTGCCCCCTTTGGCCACTCGGGAATTCCTCCTTATAAAAAAATACTGGAGCTGGCAATAGGAATCGAACCTACAACCTGCTGATTACAAGTCAGCTGCTCTACCGTTGAGCCATGCCAGCATACATGGTGGACCTTCAGGGACTCGAACCCCGGACCAACCGGTTATGAGCCGGTTGCTCTAACCAACTGAGCTAAAGATCCAAATTACAATATTTATTATATATTTATTTAAGTATATTGTCAATAAAAAATTATTAAATTATGATTTAAGATAATGTTTTAATATATCACAATTTTTGTTGGTAACTGTACCAAAATAATTAAAAAAAGCAGAAATAAAACTGGTGCTAATATTTTAAAAATTCTGAAACATTTTTTAAAAATTGGTGACATAAAAAATATTAAATTTGATTTATTTTATTTGACTTAATACTTTACAAGAATTATACTAATAATGGAAGTAAGTATATAAATTTATGAGGATTATTCTATGAAAAATTATGATTTATTAAATAAAAAAAATATAAAAGACTTTTTAATATTGAATGATTTGAGAAAACATTTTAATGTTTTAAATGAAGATTTTTATGAATGTTATACAAATAAAAATTTTGCAAGACAAATTATAATGCGTAAAAATATTAGACTTTTAAAAAAATATGATAATGTAGTAGGATATATATGGATATCAAAATATAATAAAAAATATTATGTAATCAATTCTATGTATGTAAATGAACAGGAAGATATTGTAAATAAATACAAAGATCTTATTAATTTAATACCTTATAAAAAAATTTTTATATATACCTGTGAAAAAAATGATTTTAATTATGATGTATTAAAAAGCATAGGTTTTAAAAAATTAGATGGTACTTATGAAATGAATGTAGACATTTCTTCTATTTTGATACCTTTTATTACAAACGATTTACAATTTGAAACATTAGAAAAGGGAAAACATGAACAAATTAGATGTAATATTCAGAATGAAGTATTTAAAAACGATACTAGAACACCATTGAATGTAAATGATATATATTTTGATGAAATGCAAAAATACTATTTTAAAGATGGAGCAGTTTTAATGAAAAAAAATAATAAATACATAGGATATGGCCAAATAATTATAAATAATAATATTCCAACCATAGTTAATGTTGGTGTATTAAAAGAGTATAGAGGAAAAGGTTATGGGAAAAATTTAATATATTATTTATTTAAAATTCTTAAAAAACACAATTTTGAGCAAGTAAATTTAAAAGTTTCTTCCACTAACTATGTTGCTATAAATCTTTATAAAAGTATAGGATTTACAATAAAAAAAGAAATACATAACTGGGAATACGAAAAATAAATCGACACAAATTAGTGGCGATTTATTTTTCATTTTTTTTGTAGAATTAAATATTTTTCAAGTCCAAGTGATAATATATTTATTGCTTTTTTCAAATCTTCACAATTTATACAATATGATAAACGTATTTTATCTTTTCCAAGCTCTTTAGAAGCATAAAATCCTTCAGCAGGAGCTACCATTATTGTTTCATTATTATAGCTAAAATCAGTTAAAAGCCATTTTGCGAAATCTTCTGCATCTTCAATTGGAAGCTTTACTATTATATAAAAAGCTCCAGATGGTTTTTTGCAGACTACTCCTGGTATTTTAGAAAGATTATTATACATTATATTCCTTCTAGTTTCATATTCTGCTTTTACTTCATTAAAATAACTTCTAGGAGTATTTATCAAACTAGCTGCAGCTAATTGTTCAATAGTAGCACAACTTAATCTAGCCTGACATAATTTCAATATTTCTTTCATTAAATCTTTATTTTTTGAAGCAATTAAACCAATTCTAGCCCCACAAGCACTATAGCGTTTTGATATGCTGTCTATTAAAATTACTCGGTCTAAGATGTCTGACATAGATAACATAGATGTGAATTTCAAATCATCATATATAAATTCCCTATATACTTCATCTGCAATAATATATATATTATATTCTTTTGCTATATCTGCAAGCATTCTTATTTCATCATAACTATAAACAACACCGGTAGGATTTCCAGGATTTGAAATAAGTATGGCTTTAGTTCTATTTGTTATTTTATCAGTTATTGTTTTTTTATCAGGCAGGTGAAACCCATCTTCAGGATTAGTAAGAAAAGAAACAACTTTTACATTAGCAATACTTGAAAAACTGTTGTAGTTAGTATAAAATGGTTCCGGAATTATTATTTCATCATCTACATCACAAATTGACATTAATGCAAAAGTTAATGCTTCACTGCCACCGTTAGTTATCATAATTTCATCTTCCTCAAAATCAATATTCAAAGTTTTATAATATTTTATAAAACTTTGAATAAGTTCTGGTATTCCTTGAGAGTTAACATAAGATAAAATAGATTCATTAAAATTCTTAATGGTTTTAAAAAAAATATCTGGAGTTTTTATATCAGGCTGACCTATATTAAGATGGTATATTTTTATGCCTTTTTTTTGGGCAGCTTCAGCAAAAGGTGCTAATTTTCTAATTGGAGAAAATTGCATATTTTTAATTCTATTAGAAAAATCCATAATTATCCTCCTAATTATTAAGGTATGTATATTATATTCATATAGTGAAATTTAATTTACAGTTTATTGTGATTTAATCATAATATAAATTCATAAAAATACAATAAGATTTGAATGAAAATATAATAATAAATTCAATATTCAAATAATTTGTTCTTTTAAAATTAACTGAATATATACCGTTAATTTTACAACAATTTTTTATTTGTGTCTACTATTTTGTGGATGTAAATAAAAATTACTTTTAAAAAAATAATAAATTATATATAATATTACTTATGGTATATTGCTTAAAAATTATATAATACACATTATAAAAAAGGAGAATTAAAATGAATAAATCAAATATTCTTAAATATTTTATAGAAACTTGGGGATGTCAAATGAATGAAGAAGATTCTGAAAAATTATCAGGTATGCTTAAGTCATTAGGATATATAAGAACAAATAAAAAAGAAGAAGCTTCTATTATTATATTTAACACTTGCTGTGTTAGAGAGAATGCAGAACTTAAAGTTTATGGTAATCTAGGAGCGTTAAAAAATTTAAAGCAAAAAAATCCAGACATAATAATAGCCGTTTGTGGTTGTATGATGCAACAAGAAGGCATTGCTAATAATATAATAAAAAAATATCCTTTTGTTGATATTATATTTGGAACTCATAATTCATATAAATTCCCAGAATATTTAAATAGAGTTAAACAAGAAGGAAAATCAATAATTGAAGTTACTAACAAAGAAGAAGGAATTATAGAAGGAATTCCTATAGATAGAGAAAGTAATATAAAAGCTTTTGTTACTATAATGTATGGTTGTAATAATTTTTGCACTTATTGTATAGTGCCTTATGTAAGAGGGAGAGAAAGAAGTCGAAAGCCAGAGAATATAGAAGCAGAAATAAAAGATTTAGTTTCTAATGGATATAAAGAAATTACTTTACTTGGCCAAAATGTAAATTCTTATGGTAAAGGACTTACTGAAGATATAAATTTTGCAAAATTATTAAAAAGAATTAATAATATTGATGGACTTGAAAGAATTAGGTTTATGACTTCTCATCCTAAAGATTTATCTGAAGAATTGATAGAAACCATTGCTCAATGCAATAAAGTTTGCGAACATATACATCTTCCAGTTCAATCTGGTTCATCTAATATATTAAAAAAAATGAATAGACAATATGACAGAAAGCAATATCTAGATTTAGTAAAAAAAATAAAAAAAAGTATTCCTAATATATCTTTAACCACAGATATAATTGTAGGATTCCCTGGAGAAACCGAGAAAGATTTTGAAGAAACACTTAGTTTAGTAAAAGAAGTTGAGTTTGATTCAGCATTTACTTTTATATATTCTAAAAGGAAAGGTACTCCTGCATATGATATGGATAATCAAGTTGATGATGAAATTAAACATGAAAGATTTAACCGTTTAATAGAAGTTGTTAATGAAATTAGTTATAAAAATAATAAATCTTATTATGGTAAAGTTGTTGAAGTTTTAGTTGAAGGACGAAGCAAAAATGACATAAATAAATTAACAGGTAGAACTAGGACCGGAAAATTAGTTAATTTTACAGGAAGTTTTGACAGCATAGGTAAATTAGTAAATGTAAAAATAACTGAACCGCTTTCATTTTCATTAAATGGTGAGCAAATATAATTAATTTTATAAAAGTAAACAAAAGAGGTGATACCATGGCACTAACTCCAATGATGCAGCAATATTTAGAAGTAAAGGATAAATGTAAAGATAGTATTTTATTTTTTAGATTAGGTGATTTTTATGAAATGTTCTTTGATGATGCTATAATCGCATCTAAAGAGCTTGAACTTGTTTTAACAGGAAGAGATTGTGGCTTAGATGAAAAGGCACCTATGTGTGGAGTGCCTTTTCATGCTGCAAATTCATATATAACCAAGCTTATCGAAAAAGGATATAAAGTAGCTATTTGCGAACAGTTAGAAGACCCTGGTTTAGCCAAAGGAATTGTAAAAAGAGATATAGTAAAAATTATTACTCCTGGAACTTATACAGACTCAAGTTTTTTAGAAGAAAGTAAAAATAATTATATAATGAGCTTATATGTAGATAATGATAAAAATGAAATAGGTATATGTTTTGCAGATATTTCTACTGGTGATTTTTATTGTACTGAAGGTGAATTTAAAATTTCTTCTATAATAGATGAAATTTCAAAATACTTTCCAAAAGAAGCAGTGGTTGAAAAAAACATAAGCGAAGATTTAATAAAAATTATTAAAGATAATTTTGGTATATTATGTACACTAAAAGAAAATGATTTTTTTACAGAAAATTGTTTTTATAATTTAGAAACTAAATTCAATAATTTTAAAAGAGATTATTATAATTTAAGTTTAATATATGCTAGTAATGGATTGTTAAATTATATAATGGAAACTCAAAAAACGAATCTTTGTAATATTAATGATATGCAATATTATAATATTACTGACTATTTAAGTATTGATGTAAATTCAAGAAAAAATTTAGAAATTACTGAAAGTTTAAAAGATAAAAGTAAAAAAGGGTCTCTTTTATGGGTGTTAGATAAAACTTCTACTGCCATGGGAAGTAGACAACTTAGAAAATGGATAGAACAACCTTTAGTAAATAAAGATAGAATTGAATTTAGGCTAAATGCTGTTGAAGAACTTTCTAAAAATATGGATCTTCAATTAGATTTAAAAGAAGCATTAGATAAAATTTATGATATTGAAAGAATTGTAGGTAAAATAGCTATAAAAAGTATTAATGCAAAAGAATTAATAACTTTAAAAAATTCTATACAAAAGATTCCTAATATCAAAAATATATTAAAAAATTTTAATTCTCCTATGTTAAATGAAATATATAATAATTTAGATGAATTAAAAGATATATATGAACTCCTTGATAAATCAATAAATGAAAATCCATCAATTTCATTAAAAGAAGGGAATATTATAAAAGATGGATACAATTCTGAAATAGATGAATTAAGGAATATAAAGTTAAATGGCAAACAATGGATATCATCTTTAGAGAATAAAGAACGAGAGATTACAGGGATTAAATCTTTAAAAGTAGGTTATAATAAAGTTTTTGGATATTATTTAGAAATAACAAATGCTAATAAAAATATGGTTCCAGAGGGAAGATACATTAGAAAACAAACCCTTTCAAATTGTGAAAGATATATAACACCTGAACTTAAAGAAATGGAGTATAAGATATTAGGTGCAGAAGAAAAATTAATTAATCTTGAATATGAATTATTTGTATATATAAGAGAAAAAATAGAAAAAGAAATATATAGATTAAAGAAAACAGCAAAATTAATAGCTGAGTTAGATTGTCTTAATTCATTAGCATTAGTAGCTTTAGAAAATAATTATTGTAAGCCTAAAATAACAGAAGACGGAAGAATAATTATTGAAGAAGGTCGACATCCTGTTGTAGAAAAGATGCTTCCTCCAGGTACTTTTGTAGCAAATGATTCTAATATTAATAATTATGATGAAAATTTAATATTAATAACTGGCCCTAATATGGCAGGTAAATCTACATATATGCGTCAAATTGCACTTATTACTTTAATGGCTCAAATAGGATCTTTTGTTCCAGCTAAAAAAGCATCAATTTCAATATGTGATAAAATTTTTACTAGGATAGGGGCTTCTGATGATCTTTCATCTGGTAAAAGTACTTTTATGGTAGAAATGTGGGAAGTTTCAAATATATTAAAAAATGCTACTAATAAAAGCTTAATTTTACTTGATGAAATTGGTAGGGGAACAAGTACTTATGATGGATTAAGTATTGCTTGGGCTGTTGTAGAATATATATGTACTACACCTACTATAAAGTCTAAAACTTTATTTGCTACTCATTATCACGAATTAACAAAATTGGAAGATCTACTTGATGGTGTAAAAAATTATTCAGTTGCAGTTAAAGAAATAAACAATGAAATTGTTTTTCTTCGTAAAATTATAAGAGGAGGAGCAGATCAATCATATGGAATTGAAGTTGCAAAGTTAGCTGGCCTTCCAGAAGCAGTTATAAAAAGAGCAAAAGAATTATTAATAAGTTTTGAAAAAAATAAAACTGAAAAAAATAAAATTGATAATAAAAATATTATTAACGTAAACCAATCAAGTGATGTTTTAAAAGAAACTGCTGTAAACAGTGATAATAATTTTAAACAAATTAAGTTTAACGATATTGAAAAAGAAAATTTATTAAAAGAGCTAAAAAATATAGATATATTAAATCTTACGCCAATGGAAGGATTTAATAAACTTTATGAATTAATAAAAAAAGCTAAAGCTTTATAAAATGAAGGTGATAATTTGAAGAGGATAAATATACTAGACTTAAATACATCTAATAAAATTGCAGCAGGTGAAGTAGTAGAAAGGCCTTATTCTGTAGTTAAAGAATTAATAGAAAATAGTTTAGATGCTAATGCTAAAAATATAATTATAGAAATATTTGACGGAGGGCAAAAAACTATAAAAATTACCGACGATGGAGAAGGAATCCATCCTGAAGATATAGAAAAAGTATTTTTACCACATGCTACAAGTAAAATAGCGTATGTAGATGACTTATTTAATTTAAACACCTTTGGATTTAGAGGAGAAGCTTTAGCTAGCATCGCAGCAGTTTCAAATGTAATATTTAGAAGCAGGACTTATAATTTTGAATATGGCAGAGAAATATCTATTTCTGGAGGTCACAAAAATTATATTAAAGATGTAGGATCAAATATTGGAACCTATGTAGAGGTTAATGATTTATTTTTCAATGTTCCTGCTAGATTAAAATTTTTAAAATCTCCTCAAAGAGAAGCTGCTCTTATAACAGATATAGTAGAAAGACTTGCTATGATTAATCCTAATATATCTTTTAAATTATACAATAATAATAATAAAGTTTTTTTTACTTTTCCCACCGAAAATTTAATAGATACAATTAGGATTATATATGGTAAAAATGTAGCTAATAATATTACTTATTTTGAAAAACATTCTGATATAGCTTCCATTTATGGATATATAGGTAATGCCGAAATCAGTAGAGGAAGTAGATTAAATCAAAGTATTTACGTAAATAAGCGATATGTAAAAAATAAATTAATAACAACTGCTGTAGAAAATGCTTTTAAATCATTTTTAACTATAAATAAGTTTCCTTTTTTTATTGTATTTATAGAGATATTCCCAGAATTTATTGATGTAAATGTACATCCTACAAAATCTGAAATTAAATTTAAAGATGATCGTTTTATATATAAGTTTGTATTTGATGCTGTTCATGAATCTATACGAAATAATTTTAAAAAAACATTTAATTTTCATATAATAGAAGATGATACTACTAATGCATTAAATAATAATTATATTTATGAAGAAACTTCTAATTCATTTTCTTCTGTACAAATTCCAATAGACTTTAAACAGGATAATTTATTAAATAATATATATAATGAAAGTTCAAATAATGATTATATTTATGGAGAAAAGCTCCCTTTTGATAATGATAGAATTAAAATTAAAGAAGATACAAATAAAGAGGATGTAAATGATATAAATGATAAAGCAAAATTTCCTCCTCTTACAGTAATTGGCCAGTTTAATAATACCTATATACTTGCACAATATAAAGATGAACTTTATATTATTGATCAGCATGCTGCTCATGAAAAAATTAATTTTGAAAAATATATAAAAGATTTAAAAAACAAAAAAGTAGCTGCTCAAATATTGATACCTTCAGAAATAATTGAATTAACTCCTCAAGACTTTATTATATATCTTGAAAATAAAGAAATATTTAAAAATGCAGGATTTAATATTGAAATTTTTGGAGAAAATACTATAAGTATAAGAGAAGTACCTATAATATTAGGAGACATTGAAGTTAAAAATTTATTTCTTCAAATAATCGATAATATCAAATCTTCAGCAAGTATACAAACAGAAGATATTAAATATGATAAAATTGCTAAATTGTCTTGTAAAGCCTCTATAAAAGCAAATAATAAGTTATCTAATATAGAAATGCAAGCTTTAATTGATGAGTTAAGATTTATACAAGATCCTTTTACTTGTCCACATGGTAGACCTACAATTATTAAAATAACTTTAAATGAGCTTGAAAAACGATTTAAAAGAATACAATAAATAAATCACTAGAAAGGAGAGAATACAATGTGAAAGATTTACTAATAATTGCTGGGCCTACAGCTGTAGGTAAAACTTCTATATCTATTGAATTAGCTAAAAATTTAAATGGTGAAATAGTTTCAGCTGATTCTATGCAAATATATAGGTATATGGATATAGGTTCGGCTAAAATAAAAAAAGAAGAAATGCAAGGAATTCCTCATCATTTAATTGATATTATAGATCCTGATGATACTTTTAGTGTAGCACAATATAAAGAAAAAGCTACATCTGTAATTAATGATATTTTATTAAGAAATAAATTACCTATAGTTGTAGGGGGAACTGGATTATATATAAATTCACTTATATGTAATTTAAATTTTGCAAATACAAGCAAAGATGATGATTATCGAAAATATTTAGAAAAACTGGCCAAAGAAAAAGGTAATGAATATGTACATGGAATGCTTCGTGATATTGATATTGAATCTTTTAATAAATTATATCCTAATGATTTAAAAAGAGTCATTCGAGCTTTAGAAGTATTTAAAGTTACTGGTAAAAAAATAAGTGAATTTAATAATGAAGAAAATTTATATGATATTCCTTATAAAATTTATTATTTTGTGCTTAACCTAAATAGAGAAAAATTATATGAAATAATAAATAAAAGAGTAGATGAAATGATAAAAAATGGTTTAATTGAAGAGGTAATTAAACTTAAAAAACTTGGATATACTTCCAATATGCAGTCCATGCAAGGAATAGGATACAAAGAAATACTTTCTTATCTTGATGGAGAAATCAGCCTTGAAGAAGCTATTGATAAAATAAAACAAGGTAGTAGAAATTATGCTAAAAGGCAGTTAACTTGGTTTAAAAAAGATAAAAGAGCTATATGGATTAATAAAGATTCTTTTGCTAATGATAATGAAATAATAGAATTTATAATAAAGAAAGTTAATTTATTAAAAAATAATAAAAATTAAAAGGATTTTTATTATATATAGAGAATATCTATTTATCTAAATTTTTACATGGAGGGGATTTTAATGAACAAAACAACGAATAATTTACAAGATATTTTTTTAAATGGTGCAAGAAAAGCTAAAATACCTGTAACCATATATTTGACTAATGGTTTTCAAATAAAAGGAAATGTTAAAGGATTTGACAGTTTCACAGTTGTTTTGGACTGTGATGGTAAACAAATGCTTATATATAAACATGCAATCTCTACGATAACTCCTTTAAAACCAATTTTATTTAATAATCAATCTACAGAAGAAAATATGTAATATAAAATTTTTAAATTTTAAAAAAGATAGGTAATTAATTTGCCTATTTTTTTTTTACATGTTAATATAATTAAGTTAATATATTTTTGAGGAGGATTTATATATGCTAGATAGTACAATATCTTTTTTAAAAAATAAGTACAATATTAATGATAAAGTGTTTGATTTATGCAATCAAGCATTAATAGATATTAAAAATGAATTTGAATATTATGATAATATAAAAGAATATAATCAAATTAAAGTACTTAATGCATTTCAAGAAGAAAGAATAAGTGACTCACATTTTACTAATTCAAGTGGTTATGGTTATGGAGATATAGGTAGAGATGCTTTAGATAAAGTGTATGCAAAAGTTTTTAATTGTGAAAGTGCTATAGTAAGACCTCATTTTGTTAATGGAACTCATGCTATTGGTGCTGCATTATTTGGTAATTTAAGACCTAATGACACTATGCTTTCAGTATGTGGTACACCATATGATACTTTGCATAATATTATTGGATTAGGGGATAATAAAAATTTAGGTTCATTAAAGGAATATGGTATTAAATATAAACAATTAGATTTAAATCAAGATGGAAAAATAGATTTAAATCTAGTTAAAGATACTATTTTAAAAGATAAAAGTATTAAACTTATCCATATTCAGCGTTCAACTGGTTATGGCTGGAGAAAATCTTTATTAATTTCTGACATAAAAGAAGTAATTAATATTGTTAAATCAATTAATCCTAATATAATATGTTTTGTAGATAATTGCTATGGAGAATTTATAGATAAATTAGAACCTACTGAAGTAGGCGCAGATTTAATTGCAGGATCACTTATAAAAAATATAGGAGGAGGTATAGCACCTACAGGTGGATATATTGCAGGCAAGAAAAAATACGTTGATCAAGCTGCTTATAGATTAACTGTACCTGGAATCGGAGGAGAATGTGGTTCAACATTTGGAATTATGAGACTTTTATATCAAGGTTTATTTTTTGCTCCACATGTATCTATAGAAGCACTTAAGGGAGCTATATTTTGTTCAAGAATAATGGAACTTGCAGGATTTGAAGTTCTCCCTAAATATTCTGATAAAAGAAGTGATATTATTCAAGCTATAAAATTCAATAATAAAGATATGTTAATTAATTTTTGCAAAGGCATACAAGCTGGTTCACCAATTGATTCATTTGTAGAATGTGAACCATGGGACATGCCTGGATATGAAGATCAAGTTATTATGGCTGCAGGTGCTTTTATACAAGGATCTTCTATAGAATTATCTGCAGATGCACCTATTAGAGAGCCATATATTGCGTACCTTCAAGGAGGACTTACATTTGAACATGCAAAAATCGGTATATTAATTGCTTTGTCTAAAATATTAACATACTAAAAAATAAGGTTTATAATTAAACCTTATTTTTTAGTATGTTCTATAAATTCCTGCTAATTTACCGAGTATTTTGCAATTATCTACAATTATAGGACTCATATAATTATTTTCTGGCTGTAATCTTATATAGTTTTTTTCTTTAAAAAATCTTTTTAATGTAGCTTCATTATCAATAAGAGCTACTACAATTTCTCCATTTTCAGCTACGTTTGTTTTTTCTATTATGGCTAAATCTCCATCAAATATCCCGGCATTTATCATGCTATCACCTGATACGTGTAAAATAAAAAGTTCTTTATTGCTTTTTATATAATTTAAAGAAATAGAAAAAATATCTTCAATATTTTCAACAGCTAAAATTGGTTGACCTGCGGTAACTTTCCCAATTACAGGAATATCTATCAACTCATTTTTAGTTACATTATCTTTCAATAATTCAATTGCTCTAGGTTTGGTAGGGTTTCTTTTTATAAGGCCTTTTTTTTCTAATCGTTCTAGATGACCATGAACAGTAGAGGTTGATTTTAATCCTACAGCATTACAAATTTCTCTAACAGAAGGAGGATATCCTTTATCTATTATATATTTTTTAATAAAATCGTATATTTCTTTTTGCTTATTACCGCTAACTTCCATCACTATGAATCACCTCTCAATTAATATAAAAATTATAGCATAATATTTTATTAATATCAAACTAGTGTTCTGGGGCAGGGATACATTATACAAATATAAAAAAGTTGATAAGATAGAAGATATTAGTAGGTTGATTTTAATTACTTGATTTGATATAATTGCTTATACAAAATAATAGGAGGTGAATTTATAATGAAAAAATGCATTTTTAACAAAAGTAAACTTTGCAATAATTGTGGAGATTGTTATGTATGCGATTTAAATTCAGATAAAAAATGTAATAATTGTGGTAAATGTATTGAACTTGAAGGATATGATCTTAAAGCTATAAAAATTGATGAAATATTTTATGATAATAAAGAACTTTCCCAATATGAGGAAATGAATAAATTACATGATGAAGCAAATAAAATTTTAAATGAAGATAACGAATTATGGGACTATATTGATGATATTAAAGAAATTAAATCATTAATAGAAGAAGATAAGCTTCAATTATATGAAGAATTCCCTGGATTAATAAATATAAGCAAAAAAAATAATGAGTAATTAATTCATATTTTTAATTACTCATTTAAAGGATTTGCTTTTATAGCATTTCTAAGTCTTTCTTCATCCACATGTGTATATATTTGAGTAGTAGATATATTTTCATGTCCTAATATTTGTTGAAGACTTCTTATATCTACATTAGCGTGTTTGTACATAAGTGTTGCTGCAGTATGTCTTAATTTATGAGGAGTGTATTTTTTTATATCTAGACCAGCATTTAATAAGTGCTTTTTTAGCATAAGTTCTACTGCTCTTTTAGATATCCTTGTATATTTGTTACTTATAAAAAGTGCTTCTTTATCAATAATTTTATCCAAATTTTTATTTCTAACAATGAGATAATTATTAATAGCAGTTAAACATGCTTGATTTAAATATACAGTTCTTTGCTTATTTCCTTTACCTATAACAGAAAGAACATCATCTCTTATATCTGATATATTAATATTGCATAATTCAGAAATTCTTAAGCCACAATTTAAAAAAATTGTAATTATACAAAAATCTCTTTCTTTATATTTCCCATCAATAGAATTTAGTAATTTTTTGCTCTCTTCTAAATTAAGATATGCAGGATGTCTTTTGCTTATTTTAGGAGATTCTAGGTCTAAAGCAGGATTTTCATTTATTATTTTAGCTTTATTTGTCAGATATTTAAAAAAAGACTTTAAGCTAGCAACTTTTCTAGATCTTGCGTAAGAACTATTATTCCTATATTTTTCTACAAAAGATAAAAATGCATAAAGATCTGTTAATTTTATTTTATTCATAAAATCATCGTCAATATCATCAATAGGAATATTATTAAATTCAATATTACTATCGGTAGGTATCATTTTTTTATATATTTTTAAAAATCTAAAAAATAAGACCAAATCAAATTTATATGCTTGTATTGTATTGGGAGATTTACCTTTTATAATTTCTAAATAATTAAGGAATCCTATCAAACAGGAAGGTAATTCGTTATGTATTATAATATCATCGATATTATGTTTATATTTCATATAATTCATTTTCCTTTCTTGTTTTATTTACTAATTATAATATATTTAATAATATACTATAATTAATTTTATCAATATGGGTTACTCCTGTCAACCACTTCGCGAAATGTATATTTCGCGAAGTGGTTGATTTTAATGATAAGCATAAGACTTTTAAATAATTAAAGTTTTATGCTTATCATTAATTAATTACAATTCAATTTTAATATCAATCATATTCTCTTCTAAATTATTTTTTTCTAATATAGGTTTTACATATAAGTCTAAAAAATCAGTAACTTGTTGAGGAGCTCTTCCTGTAAATTTTTGAGGGTTGATAAAGCTTATTATTTCTTCTTTAGTCATATTAAAATCAGAATCTTTAGCTATTCTATCTATTAAGTCATTTTCTAGTCCAAATTCTTTTACTTGTTTTGCAGCTTCCATAGAATAACGTCTAATTTTTTCATGTAATTCTTGTCTATCTCCACCTCTTTTTACAGCTTCCATTAGTATATTTTCTGTAGCCATAAATGGTAATTCGTTATTTATGTGGGATTGAATAACTTTTTCATATACTACCATGTTGCTAGCTATATTAATATATAAGTTTAAAACTCCATCTAATGCTAAAAACGCTTCTGATACTGCTATTCTTTTGTTAGCAGAATCATCAAGTGTTCTTTCAAGCCATTGAGTAGAAGCTGTTATTGCAGGATTAAGAGAATTAATTATTATGTATCTACATAATGCGCCCATTCTTTCACTTCTCATAGGATTCCTTTTATAAGCCATTGCCGAAGAACCAATTTGATTTGTTTCGAACGGCTCTTCTATTTCTTTCATATTTTGAAGTATGCGCAAATCATTGGAAAATTTATATGCACTTTGAGATATTTCAGATAAAGTATTTAAAATTATAGAATCAACTTTTCTTGGATAAGTTTGACCAGTTACTGGAAAAGCTTGTTCAAATCCCATCTTCTTTGTGACAAGTTCATCTAATTTTTTTACTTTTTCTGTGTCCCCATTAAATAGCTCCATAAAACTAGCTTGAGTTCCAGTAGTTCCCTTTACTCCTCTAAATTTAAGATTTTTAATAACAAAATCAAGATTTTCTAAATCCATTAGCAAATCTTGAATCCATAGTGTTGCTCTTTTACCTACTGTCGTTAATTGAGCTGGTTGAAGATGTGTAAACCCTAATGTAGGCAAATCTTTATATTTTAATGCAAATTTTGAAAGATGTTGAATAACAGTAATAATTTTTTTTCTTATTATAAGCAAAGCTTCCTTCATAATAATTAAGTCAGTATTATCACCAACATAACAACTTGTTGCACCTAAATGAATTATTCCTTTTGCCTTTGGACATTGAAGACCATAAGCATATACGTGGCTCATAACATCATGTCTTGTTATTTTTTCTCTATCTTCTGCATCTTCATAATTTATATTATCAATATTTTCTTTCAATTCTTGTATCTGTTCATCTGTTATATTTAAACCTAATTCCTTTTCACTTTCTGCTAAAGCCACCCAAAGTTTTCTCCAAGTTTTAAACTTCATCTCATCAGAAAATAAAAAGCTCATTTCTTTTGAAGTGTATCTCTTAGTTAAGGGAGTTACATATGTATCTCTTGAGTAGTTCATGGGTATCCTCCTTAAAATAAGTATATTTTAAAATTAATGTAGATAAAAATAAAATGTAAACAAAAAGGCTCACTTGTTTGAGCCTTTTGTCTATTCTTCTAAAGAATCAATTAATTTAACAATTTCTTCAACTGCTAGATTTTCATCATCTCCAGATGCTATAACTTTAACAGTTGAGTTTTTTGTAACTCCTAATGATAAAACTCCAATTAAGCTTTTTACATTAGCTTTTCTTCCATTAAATTCTATACTCACGTCTGATTTAAATGATGATGCTTTCTTTACTAATAAAGTTGCCGGTCTAGCATGCAGTCCTGTTGAATTTTTAACCAAAACTTCTTTAGTTACCAATTTTATCACCTCTAAACATTTATAATAGATTATCATCATTATTATATCATTATCTACATGTAGATTACAATGATAAAATTATTATTTTATCATTGTAATCGTTAAAAGAGTTTCACCTACTTTACTAGCTTTATAATTTATATCTATATTATCAATTAATTCAGAGTTTGTTATTACAATTGGAATTATAGGCGAAACATTCATTTCTATAAATTCCTTGTCAAAAAACATAAGCTTATCTCCACATTTTACTTTATCACCTACTTTAACGTAATTAGCAAACCCTCGTCCTTCTAATTTTACAGAATCAATACCTACATGTATCAAAATCTGAATGCCTTCTTTAGTTTTTATTGCAATAGCATGTTTATACTCATAAACTAATGTTATTTCTCCATCTGCAGGAGAATATATAAAATTGCCTTCAGGGTAAATAGCAATTCCTTCACCCATAATTTTTTTATTAAATAAATAATCATTAACTTCCGATAATGGCATAACTTTACCATCTACAGGGAGTATTAGTCTAATCAATTCATTCATTATTTTTATTAACCTCCTTATAAATTATTTAAAAAATGTTCAATTCTGTCTAACCCTAATTTTATATTTTCAAATGAAGTAGCATAAGAAAGCCTTACATAGTTATCTGCTCCAAAAGCAATACCAGGTACAACAGCAACTTTTTCTTTTTCTAATAATATATCAGAAAATTCTAAAGAATTATTAATAATAAAATTATTATTAATTCTTTTGCTTAATAAATTTGATATATTTACCATAACATAAAAAGCTCCATCTGGTTTTATAGAAGATATGTATTTCATGTTGTTTATTCTATCAACCATATAATCACGTCTTTTTTTGAATTCATTTTTCATATTAATTACATAGCTTTGAGGGCCATTAAGTGCTTCTAATGCAGCATATTGTGCTATAGAGTTTGGATTTGATGTTGTATGACTTTGAATATTTGACATGATTTTAATTAAATTTTCATTTCCAGAAGCAGCATATCCAATTCTCCAGCCAGTCATAGAATAGGATTTTGATACCCCGTTTATAACTACAGTTCTATTAAAAGCATCTTCAGAAATACTAGCAATGCTTGTATGATTTTCATTACTATATATAAGTTTTTCATAAATTTCATCTGATATAATTATTAGATTATATTTTTTAGCAAATAATGCAATATCATTTAATTCTTTTTTTGTATAAATAGTTCCTGTAGGGTTATTAGGACTATTTAATACTATTGCTTTAGTTTTATTTGTAACTACTTTTTCTAATGAAATTTTATCATATTTAAATAAATTATCTTCTTTTGTATCAACAAATACTGGTACTCCACCATACAATTTTACAAGTTCTGGATAACTCACCCAATATGGAGTAGAGATAATAACTTCATCACCAGGGTTTAAAATTGCTTGAAATACATTAGATAAAGACTGTTTTGCACCAGTAGAAACTATAATTTGTTCTGAAGAATAATTTAAACTATTATCAATTTTAAATTTTTTTGAAATTGCTTCTTTTAATTCTTTTATCCCTGATGTAGCTGTATATTTTGTGAATCCATTTTTTATTGCGTTTATAGCTGCTTCTTTTATATTAGAAGGAGTATCAAAATCTGGTTCACCTGCTCCAAATCCAATAACATCTATACCTTCTGATAACATTTTTTTAGCTTTTGCGTCAATAGCTAATGTAATAGACGGTGATATTTCCATAGCTTTTTGTGAAAAGGTCATTTTATATTCCTCCAATACTTACATTTATTTTTAACATAACCTTAAAATTAAATACAATATTTTATATTTAATTTTATTTTAAATATTGTTTTATAACTAACATAATATAATGGCAAAAGTATATCTATTATATAATTATAATAATGATATTATTAATAATATATCATTTAGTATTTCTTATGTAAATAATTTTATAAATAAAAAATTATAGGACTTGAATTAAATATCAAGTCCTATAATAAAAATATTATCTAGGTTGAATAAGAAGTTTAATTGCAGTTCTTTCTTCACCATCAATTTGTATATCTGTAAAAGCAGGAATGCAAATTAAATCGATTCCAGTTGGAGCTACAAAACCTCTAGCTATGGCAATTGCTTTTATTGCTTGATTAAGTGCTCCTGCTCCTATAGCTTGAATTTCTGCATTCCCACGTTCTCTTAACACTCCTGCAAGAGCTCCTGCTACTGAATTAGGACTAGATTTTGCTGAAACTTTTAATACTTCCATAAATAAATACCCTCCTGTGAATTTTATAACTTAAATTTCTTTATTATATTTATTCTACATATAAATAAAAAATCCTTTTTTATTTATAAAAATAATCTGCTGATATAAAATCAGCAGATTATTTTATTTTGCATATTCAATTGCACGAGTTTCTCTTATAACATTAACTTTTATTTGACCTGGATATTCTAATTCACTTTCTATTTTTTTAACTATATTTCTTGCTAATTCTGCTGCACCTGCATCATCTACATCTTCAGGCTTTACAATAATTCTTATCTCTCTTCCAGCTTGAATTGCATAAGATTTTTCAACCCCTTCATAGAGATTGGCAATTTCTTCTAATTTTTCTAGTCTTTTAATATAAGCTTCTAAAGTTTCGCGCCTTGCTCCTGGTCTAGCTGCAGAAATAGCATCTGCTGCTTGCACAAGTATCGCTTCTAAGCTTTGAAATTCTATATCACCGTGATGAGCGCCAATTGCATTAACTATTATAGAAGACTCATGATATTTTTTTGCAATATCTGCACCTATTAAAGCATGTGGCCCTTCTATTTCATGATCAACAGCTTTACCTATATCATGGAGCAATCCAGCTCTTTTAGCAATTGTAACATCTAATCCTAATTCCGAGGCCATTAATCCAGCTAAATAAGAAACTTCTATAGAATGTTTTAGTACATTTTGCCCATAGCTAGTTCTATATTTTAATCTTCCTAAAAGTCTAATTAGCTCAGAATGTAATCCATGTATTCCAGTTTCAAAAGTGGCTTGTTCTCCTTCTTCTTTAATATGATTTTCAACTTCTTTTTTAGCTTTTTCAACCATTTCCTCAATTCTTGCTGGATGAATTCTACCATCTACAATTAATTTTTCTAAAGCTATTCTTGCAACTTCTCTTCTTATAGGATCAAAACCAGAAAGTATCACTGCTTCTGGAGTATCATCAATTATTAAATCAATACCAGTAAGAGTTTCTAGAGTTCTTATATTTCTTCCTTCTCTTCCTATAATTCTTCCTTTCATTTCATCATTAGGTAAAGATACCACATGAACTGTTGTTTCTGCTACATGATCTGCAGCACATCTTTGAATTGCACAAGTTATTATTTCTCTAGCTTTTTTGTCTGCTTCTTCTTTAGCTTTATTTTCTATTTCTTTTGCTAATAAAGCAGCATCATGTTTAACTTCTTTCTCTACTTTATCTAGTAATAACTGTTTTGCTTCTTCAGAAGTTAATCCAGATAACCTTTCAAGTTCCTCTCTTTGTTTAATATAAAGAACTTGTATTTCTGATTCTAAATTTTCAATTTCTTGTTGCTTTTTATTAAGATTTTCTTCTCGTTTTTCTAACGTATCACTTTTCTTATCAAGCAACTCTTCACGCTGAATTAATCTTCTTTCAAGTCTTTGAATTTCATTTCTTCTATCCCTTAATTCTTTTTCAAAATCAGTTCTAATTTTATGAGCTTCTTCTTTAGCTTCTAAAACAGCTTCTTTCTTTAAAGATTCTGCTTGCTTAGAAGCTTCTGCTAAAAGTTTTTTAGCCTCTTCTTCAGCTTGTGAAATTTTTGCTTGAGATATATTTTTTCTTACATATATTATAGCGCAAATAATTGCTATAATAACTAATATAACTCCAAAGATTAATAAATATATTCCTTGTTGCCCTTTCATACAAACACCTCCTTTGCTTTTTACATATAAAATAATCAAATATAAAAGCCAAAAAGGTGTTGTATTTATTTAATTTACAACATTTAAATATGCTAAACCAGTATTTGTATTTTATTGTATAATATTTTTATTATACTGTCAAGGTACAAAAATATTCAATTACATAAATAAAAATATAAATTTATTTTTTTGATTCATCCTTTAAAGTATCTTGATTTTTATCTTTTGATTTTACATTTGTAATTAATGGAAGAGAATACTTTTCTCTAATTTTGTTTTCTATTTCAATAAGTATCTCATTATTCTCTTTTAAAAATTGTTTTGCATTCTCTCTTCCTTGACCTAATTTAGAATCATTGTAAGAAAACCAAGCTCCACTCTTTTGAATTATTTCTTCTTTAACTCCAACATCAAGAACATTTCCTTCTCTAGATATACCATGACCATACATTATATCAAATTCTGCTTGTTTAAAAGGTGGTGCTACCTTATTTTTAATAACTTTTACTTTTGTTCTATTTCCAATAATATCTTCACCTTGTTTTATAGAATCTGTTTTTCTAACATCTAATCTAACAGATGCATAAAATTTTAATGCTCTTCCTCCAGGAGTAGTTTCAGGATTACCAAACATTACACCTACTTTTTCACGAAGCTGATTTATAAATATAGCAACACATTTAGATTTATTTATTGAACCTGCAAGTTTTCTAAGAGCTTGAGACATTAGTCTTGCTTGGAGACCAACATGCGAATCGCCCATCTCTCCTTCAATTTCTGCTCTTGGAACTAAAGCTGCAACAGAATCAATTACTACTACATCTACTGCATTAGATCTAACTAATGCTTCTGTAATTTCTAAAGCTTGTTCTCCTGTATCAGGTTGAGAGACTATCAAATTATCAATATCTACACCCAAAGCTTTTGCATAAGTAGGATCTAAAGCATGTTCAGCATCAATAAACGCTGCAGCTCCTCCGTTCTTTTGTGCTTCTGCAACAATGTGAAGAGCAACTGTAGTCTTACCTGAAGATTCTGGCCCAAAAATTTCTATAATTCTACCTCTAGGTACTCCTCCAATTCCTAAGGCTATATCTAAATCTAAACAGCCTGTTGATATTGAATCAAGGTTTAAAACACTGTGTTCTCCTAACTTCATAATAGAACCTTTTCCAAACTGTTTTTCAATTTTATTCATAGCATCTTCAATAGCTTTTAATCTTTCATTATCCATAATATCCCTATGATAGGGTTCACTTCCTTTCTTTTGTACGAACATTTGTTCTATATAATTATATACTAATAATTTTATTTGGTCAACGTTATATTAATAAAAAGTCCATTATATATAGCCTTTATATATAATGGGAACTTTTTATATGATAGCTAAATTATAGCCTTAATTTTCATATAATAATCATTTGTCTATCTTTATTACTTCTTTATTTTTTATAAAATAATCTATTCCTGACAAAATAGTTATTACGACAGCAACATACATAACTATTTTTGAAAAAATTATAAAAAATGTATTGCTATAAGTCAAATTAATTAAACTAAGTATTATAGCTATTATTTGAGTAAAAGTTTTAATTTTTCCCCACCAGCTTGCAGCAATAACAATTCCTTCAGAAGCTGCAATAGAACGTAACCCTGTTACGGCAAATTCTCTTGCAATAATAACCATTGCAATCCATGTTGGTATAATTTTAAATTCCACAAGAGATATTAAAGCTGCTGTCACTAATAATTTATCTGCTAAAGGATCCATGAATTTACCAAATCGAGTTATTTGATTTCTACTTCTAGCTATGTATCCATCAAGTTTATCAGTAAGAGCGGCTAAAATAAATACGGCTGTGGCTATTATTGTTCCATATGGTATTTCTTTAACAGCTATAAAAATTAAAAAAACTGGTACAAGAAAAATTCTAATAATTGTAAGTTTATTTGCAAGATTCATTATATACAACTCCTATTAAATCATATTCTAAAGCTTTTGTTATTTTAATAGGTATTATCTCACCTATTCTAAAATTTTCGTTAGAAGAAAGGAATACATTACCATCTATATCAGGAGCCATTTCATAACTTCTTCCATAATATATTCCATTTTCATATTTTTCAATTAAGACATCATATATATTGCCAATTTTATTTTCATTTAGTTCTCTAGAAATTTGTTGTTGTAAAAGCATTAATTCTTCTTTCCTTAACTTTTTAATATTTTCATCAATTTGATTACTCATAGTTGCAGCCACAGTACCTTCTTCTTGAGAATATTCAAATACTCCAAGTTTATCAAATTTAAAATCTTTTATAAATTTTTTTAATTCATTAAATTCATCCTCAGTTTCTCCTGGAAACCCTACTATTATGGAAGTCCTTAAACAAATATCTTTAATTTCTTTTCGTATCATATTAATATTATTTATTATATCTTCTTTTTTACCTCTTCTATTCATTCTTCTTAAAACACTATTGCTAATATGTTGAATAGGCATATCTATATATTTACAAACTTTTAAATTATTTTTTATTTCTAATATTAATTCTTTTGTAATTTCTTCAGGATATGCATACATCAGTCTTATCCATTCTATGCCCTCTATTTGAGATAGTTTTTTTATTAAAAAAGGAAGTTTTTTTTCATTATATATATCAATGCCATACATAGTAGTATCTTGTGCTACTAATATAAGCTCTTTAACACCATTATTAGCAAGTATTTTAGCTTCGTTAATTATATCTTCAATTTTTCTACTTCTGTATTTACCTCTTATTTTTGGAATTACGCAATAAGTACAAAAATTATTACATCCTTCACTTATTCTTAAATAGGCTAAATGTTTATTTGTAGTTAAAACTCTTTCACCATCATATATAAAATTATCATTATCTTCACAATATAATAATTTATTATTATTTTTTAAAAAAATATCAATACTTTCTAGTAATTTATCATAGTTATTTACTCCTAAAATAATATCTATTTCAGGCATTAGATCTAATAATTCTTCCTTGTAACGTTGACTTAAGCATCCGGTAACAATTAAAATTTTACATTTATATATTTTTTTATATTTAGCCATTTCAAGTATAGTATTTATAGATTCTTGTTTAGAAGATTCTATAAATCCACAAGTGTTAATCAGTATAATGTCTGCTTCCTTAGGATCAATAACTAACTCATACTTTTTGTTTAATTTTGCAATAACAAGTTCTGAATCAATTCTATTTTTATCACATCCTAAACTTATAATACCAAACTTTAGTTTTTCCACAAAATTTCCTCCTATTACTATAATACATATTTATTTTAGTTTTAAATTGAAAAATTAACAAGTTATTTATTAAATAAAATTTATTTATTTTATTTATAGACATATATTTTAAAAGTTACTTTATTTCTTTATAATTAAATTTTTAAAACGAATGTAATTATACATTTAAATTTATTATTCAATTAGAAACTTTATAGTTAAAATTTTCTATATTATTTTTATCCGCTAAAATTTGTCTTGGTTTACTGCCATCTCTAGCAGATATTATTTTTAATTCTTCCATTTGTTCAATAATTCTTGCTGCTCGATTATAACCAATTCTTAATTTTCTTTGAAGCAGAGAAGTAGATGCTTGTCCTGCTTCAAATACTATTTTTATTGCTTCATTTATTAATCCATCAAGTTCTTCAGAATTAGATTTATCTGAAGAATTATCTAATTCTTCTAAAATTTCTGTTTTGTATTCAATTTCTGTTTTTTGATTTTTAATAAACGAAACTACTTTTTCCACTTCTTCTTCAGATATAAATGCTCCTTGAATTCTAATAGGTTTTGATTCGCCAAGAGGATAAAAAAGCATATCTCCTTTACCAAGTAATTTTTCTGCACCAGAACAATCTAAAATTGTTCTAGAATCTATTTGGCTTGAAACAGCAAATGATATTCTAGATGGTATATTTGCTTTTATAACACCAGTAATAACATCAACAGATGGACGTTGAGTAGCAATAACTAAATGCATTCCTGCAGCTCTAGCCATTTGTGCAAGTCTTCCTATATAATCTTCAATATCATTAGGGCAAACCATCATTAAATCTGCAAGTTCATCTATAATTATAACAATCCAAGGGAGTTTATCTCCTAATCCACTTTTAGATATTAATTCGTTATAACCTTCTATATTTCTTACATTGTTATCTGCAAAAAGTTTATATCTTTTTGTCATTTCATTTACAGCCCAGTTTAATGCTCCTGCAGCTTTTTTAGGTTCTGTTACAACTGGTATTAATAAATGAGGGATACCATTATAAATACTAAGTTCAACGACTTTAGGATCTATCATTAAAAGTTTTACTTCTTCAGGGGAATATTTATATAATAAACTAATAATTAAAGTATTGATACATACACTTTTACCTGATCCTGTTGCCCCAGCAATAAGAACATGAGGCATTTTTGTTAGATCTGCCACTACACAATTCCCAGAAATATCTTTTCCAAGACAAAAAGCTAAATTTTTATTTGGACTAATAAATTCCTGTGATTCTATAACCTCTCGAAGGAATACTGGCATTAATTCTTTATTAGGAACTTCTATCCCTACTGCAGATTTTCCTGGTATAGGTGCTTCTATTCTAACTCCTGAAGCCGCTAAATTTAAAGCAATATCATCTGCTAAATTGACTATTTTACTTACCTTTACTCCAGCATTTGGTTGAATTTCAAATCTCGTTACAGAAGGGCCTTTAGCTACTTGTATAACCTTAGCTTCAACTCCAAAACTAATTAAAGTTTCTTCAAGTTTATTAGCACTATTTATAAGTTCTTTTTTGTCTTCCTTATTTAATTTAGAAAAATTATTTATATTTAACAATTCTGAAGAAGGGACAATATATTCTGTTTCTAAATCATTAAAATTTTTATTTATTTGTTCTTCTAGTTCTTTATTTATTTGTTCATTAGAATTTTCATTATTTTGAACAAGTTTATAATCATCTGCATTATTAATCTCAGATGATTTCATAAAATCAATTATTTTTATTTTATTATTAATTTTATTTATAAATTTATCTTTATCTTCCAATACAAAAGAATCATCATTATTAAAATTTTCTTTTGTATCTATACTATTTTTATCATTTTTTTTAATTTTAACTCCTTTTTTAAAACTTAATTTTAAATATATTATAATATTATATAATGAAATTTGCCATATTAATATAAAAGATAAAATATATATAAAAATAAATATAACATAAGAGCCTATTGTTCCAAAAAATTTATTTAATAAAATGTCAATTAAATAACTAATTATTCCACCATGTATAATAGTACTAGAATTATACATTTTAATTATGCCAGATATTACATCATTATCGTAATATCTTTTTAAGTTAATCATTTGAATAGTTAATAAAATATTAAAATATAATAGCAAATATCCGTAAAGTTTATTATTAAAAATAATTTTTCCTTTTTTTATTATATAACAAAAACCTATAAAAATTATAAAAAAAGGGAATATATATGCTCCTACTCCTAATACAAACAAAAAAATTTTTTTTATATATTGTCCTACAATTCCCGAAGAAGAGGAGGAAAATAAACTAATTAAGGATAAAATACCAAAAGTTATATATATTAATCCTTTAATATCATTATTATAATTTTTTTTATTTTTTTTTGTAGTCAAATTATGCACCTCCATACTTTTATATTCTACATAATTAAAAAATATCCTTTAATCATATTTTAAAATTTATTTTAAAAAATAGCATAAAAAAACCACAGATCTAAATCTATGGTTTTTTTGTGCTATTTTTTTTATTACTTATAAGTTCTTCTAATTTTTTTAAAGCTTCACTTATTCCACCTATATCATCAATTAAACCATACTCAACTGCTTGCTTTCCAATAAGTATAGTTCCCATATCATTTAATAATTCATCCGTTTGCAGCATAAGCTCTTTTAATGTTTCCCTTTTTATTCTACTTGTTCTAATTATAAACTCAATAATTCTTTCTTGCATTTTATTAAAATATTCAAATGTTTGAGGTACTCCTATGACTAATCCATTCATTCTAATTGGATGAACTATCATCGTAGCAGTTGGTGAAATAAAAGAATAGTTTGCAGAAGTTGCAAGCGGAACTCCTATTGAATGTCCTCCTCCAATTACAAGTGAAACTGTAGGTTTACTTAAACTTGTAATCATTTCAGCTATAGCTAAACCTGCTTCTACATCTCCACCTACAGTATTTAATATTATTAATACCCCTTCAATTGAAGGATTCGTTTCAATAGCAATTAATTGAGGAATAAAATGTTCATATTTAGTAGTTTTTGTTTGAGGCGGAAGCATTAAATGGCCTTCTATTTGGCCTATAATAGGCAATACTTGAATTCTTTCATCAATTTTTGTTATATTTGTTACTCCTAACTCTTTTATGTTTTCAAAATCTTTTTTATCATTTTCTTCTGACATATTACATTCCTCCCAACACAAATTTAGTTTATGCAGAAGGAGATTTATATATACATGCTTTATCCTAATTTAAATTCTGAATGAAGAACTTTGATAGCATCTTCAGTAAATTTTTCTTCAACTAAACACCAAATAGTTGTATGTGAATCTGAGGTTTGAAGTACTTCTATATTAGCTTTTGTAAGAGCTTTTAGCACTCTTGCCATTACACCTGGAACACCTTTTATATGATTGCCAATTAAAGAAATTTTACTACATTTATAAATGCAACTATATTGTAAATTTAATGTTTTCATTATGTTTTTAAATTTATTTAAATCTTTTTCACTAATAGTAAATATATTTTGCTTTGGAAAAACATTAATTAAATCTATACTTATCATATTTTGTGCAAGTATGTCTAATAGTCTAAAATAGTTATCATTATTTTGGTTCTCATTTAAGCTAACTTTAACTTGAATCCTATTATTCATATAAGTTATTCCAGTTATAATATTGTTAAAATTTAAAGAACCTGTATTATTTATTACAGTACCATTACAATTTTTTAATGTATTTTTAATTATTAACGGAATATTTCCCTTCATAGCAATATCTACAGCTCTTGGATGTATAACTTTTGCACCTTCATCAGCAAATTGAAAGACCTCATTATAGCTTATTTCTTTAATTAATGCAGCATCTGATACAATTTTAGGATCAGCTGTCATAATCCCGTCTACATCAGTATATATTTGAATTTCTTCAGCATTTAGAGCTACACCAAGTAAAGATGCAGTAACATCACTTCCGCCTCTTCCTAATGTAGTAATACATCCCGATTCAGTTTGACCTTGAAAACCTGCAACAACAGGTACTTTTTTATTATTAATTATATTTAAAATTTTTTTAATATCAACATTTATTATGGAAGGATTGTTAAAATTATCATCTGTAATAATTCCAGCTTGCCCTCCTGTAAGCGGAATTGCCTCTATCCCTGCGTTATTTAACTCATCACACATAACTACAGTACTTATAATTTCTCCACAACTCATAAGCAAATCTGTAGCTAAAGGATTTTTTTCTTTTAATTCATCACTTATTAATGATAATAAAGTATCTGTTGCATAAGGATCTCCTTTCCTTCCCATAGCAGAAACAACAACAACAGGTTGAAATCCAGTTTTTAAAGCATTTATTATTTTATCGATAACTAATAATCTTCTTTCATGCGTAGATACAGATGTTCCACCAAATTTTTGTACAAGTATTTTCATCATATACCTCCATTACATTCTAGTTCTTTTAAGGGTATTTTCTTCCGCATCTAAGATTATAGTTCTAGAACCAATTTTTTTTATATATTCCCAAGGTACTTCTATAAACTCATTCCCACCAAATAAAGAAAATCTTGTTTTTTGACTATTAAGTATTAAAAATTTTAAATTACCTTCTTCATCTACTACTATATCATTATTACCTAGATAGCTATATTTTTCTCCATCATTAATATTTATTATTTCATATTTTTCCATTTCGCTATAATATTTTATATTATCACTCATAGTTCTCCCCCTTTTAAATAAGGACATTATTATAATAAAATATTATGATAGCTATTAAATTTTTATTACTATTTCCCTGTTGACCCAAATCCACTAATTCCCCTAGTTGTAGAATTAATTTCATTAACTAAGTGGATTTCTGGAATTTCAATTTTATTGAATACCATTTGAGCAATTCTATCACCTCTTTTTACAATAAAATCTTCATTTCCAAAATTTATAACTATAACACTTATTTCTCCACGATAATCCCAATCTATTGTTCCTGGAGTATTTAACAAAGTTATACCATATTTTATTGCTAATCCACTTCTTGGACGTATTTGAGCTTCATATCCTTTAGGAAGCTCAATGCATATACCTACAGGTATTTTTTTCCTTTCAAATGGTTTTATAATAGCAACTTCATTAAGTGCTGCATATAAATCCATGCCAACTGAACCATCTGTCATAAATTTTGGTGTAGGTAAATCTTCAAATCCTCTTACTTTTTTAATTTTTAGAAGCAATCGTATCACCCCTTTATTATATTTATTATTGAATCTAAATTAACACTTTCTCCTACAAAAGCGGAATTTTGTATACCTTTTTTAAATGTTTTTTCCATAACATTATTTAAATTTTCTATGGTTATAATATCTATTTTTTTTATTATATCTTCAGGAGTATCAATTTTATTAAAAAAAAGCATTGATTTGCCATTACTAAACATTCTACTGCTAGTACTTTCTAATCCTAATATGTAACTTCCTTTTAATTGCTCTTTTAATTTAATAAGTTTATCATTTGTAATACTCAAGTTAGAAAATTTATATATTTCTTTTTTTATTAATTCAATAACTTGATTAGAATATCTCGGATTTAAACTTGTATAAATACTTATTATACCTGTATTTTTAAAAGAAGAAATATATGAATATATACTATAACAAATTCCAAGCTCTTCTCTTATTTTTTGAAATAATATTGACGAAGCCCCTCCACCAAACATATTATTTAAAATTAATAAACTATATATATCGTCATTACCTATTTCTAAACCATTAATACCTAAGTTTATGTGCAATTGTTCAATATCTTTTTGCTTAAATAAATGATTTTTTAAAATTTTAGGATATGTATATTGAGTTATTGTTTTAGATTTATAATAAGGCCATTTCCCAAAATATTTATTTACTAAATTTTCTATATTATTTGTAGATATTTTACCAGCTATAGATAATACACAATTTTCTGGAATATAATATGAATGAAGATATTCTAAAAGCTGTTTTTGTGAAAAAGATTTTACTGTTTCTATAGTACCTAAAATAGGCATAGATATAGGATCATCACCCCAAATAGCTTTACTATGAAGATCTGATAAAACATCTTCAGGTAAATCTTCACTCATATTTATTTCTTCAATTATAACCCCCTTTTCTTTTTCTATATCTTCATAATTAAATACACTATTAAAAATCATATCAGATAAAATATCAAAAGAAAGTTCTAAGTGGGTATCTAATACTTTTACATAAAAACAAGTTGTTTCTTTACCTGTAAATGCATTTATTTGTCCTCCTACATCTTCAATACTTTCTGCAATTTGTTTTGCATTTCTTTTTTTAGTTCCTTTAAACAACATATGTTCTATAAAATGAGAAATTCCATTATTATGTTTATCTTCGTTTCTTGAACCGTTTTCTATCCATAAACCAACACTTACTGAATTTACATATTCAATATCTTCAACTACTACTCTAAGGCCGTTATCTAAGATAAAATTTTTATACATTTTATCCTCCTTTCAATATACAAATTTTGTAAAAAATAAAAAGGCAATATTGCCCTTCTATTTTTTTGTTTCATTTTCATTACTTTCTGAATCCTTTATAGCATCTTTTCTAGAAAGATTAATTCTTCCTTGGCCATCAATTTCAGTTACTTTTACCAAAATTTCATCTCCAACAGACACAACATCCTCTACTTTATTAACTCGTTCTACATCTAATTTTGATATATGAACAAGACCCTCTTTGCCTGGAAGTATTTCTACGAAAGCTCCAAAATTTGCTATTTTAGTTACTTTACCTAAGTAAACTTCTCCAGCTTTCACCTCTTTAGTAAGATCGTCAATCATTTTTAATGCTCTTTTTGCACCTACAGCATCATTAGACATAACAAAAATTTTGCCATCTTCTTTTATATCAATTTTAACACCAGTTTCAGATATAATTTTATTTATAGTTTTTCCTCCTGTACCTATAACATCTCTGATTTTTTCTGAGTCAATAGTTATAGTATATACTCTTGGAGCGAAAGGTGATAATTCTTTTCTAGGCTCTGGAATACATTCTTTTATTTTATTTAATATAAATAATCTTGCTTTTTTAGCATCTTCCATAGACTTTTTTATACATTCATTAGATAAACCATGTATTTTTGTATCAACTTGTATAGCTGTAATACCAACTTCAGTTCCTGCTACTTTAAAATCCATATCTCCAAAAAAATCTTCAATTCCTTGTATATCCGTTAATATAACTTCTTCGCTTAAATCTTCACTTGTAACAAGTCCCATAGCTATACCTGCAGCAGGTCTTTTTATAGGAACCCCTGCATCAAGAAGAGCTAATGTACTTCCACATACACTTGCTTGAGAAGTTGATCCATTAGAGCTTAATACTTCTGAAACTAGTCTTATAGTATATGGAAATTCCTCTTCAGATGGTATTAGAGGCTCTAGTGCTTTTTCTGCCAATGCACCATGTCCTATTTCTCTTCTTCCAGGACCTCTTAAAGGCTTTACTTCTCCTACACTATAAGCTGGGAAATTATAATGATGTAAATATCTCTTAAATTCTTCATCACCTAATCCATCTAATATTTGTACATCTCCTAAAGCACCAATAGTTGCTACTGTCAATACTTGAGTTAGCCCTCTAGTAAATAATCCAGTTCCATGTGTTCTAGGTAAAATAGAAACTTCACAACTTATTGGTCTTATTTCATCAAATTTCCTGCCATCGGGTCTTCTCTTCTCTTTTAATATCATATTCCTTACTATATCTTTTTGAATTCTATACACTACATCAGCTATATCTGAATCACTATCAGGATATTTCTCAATAAATTTTTCATTAATTAATTCTTTAATTTTATCCATTGCTTCATTTCGTTTATCTTTATCTATTATATACATAGCATCTTTGATTTGATCAAAAGCAAATTCTTTGATTTCTTGTTCTAATTCTTTATTAACTTCATAAATTTCTGGTACTAACTTTTCTTTCCCTATTTTTTGTGTAACTTCTTCTTGAAACTTAACTATTTTTTTGCATTCTTCAAAGCCAAACATTATTGCATTATACATTACATCTTCAGGAATTTCATCTCCACCTGCTTCAATCATCATAACTCTATCTTTAGTTGCACAAACTGTTAAATTTAAACTACTTTGTTCTCTTTCTTTTAAAGTTGGATTTATAATAAATTTGTCGTTAATTAACCCTACTGATACAGCTCCTACCGGTTCATTATATGGTATGCTAGAAATACATAATGCTAAAGATGCTGCATTAATTGATAATATTTCTGGAAGATTGTCAGGCTCAACAGATAACACAGTACATACAATTTGAACATCATTTCTATAACCTTTAGGGAATAATGGTCTTAATGGTCTATCAATAGCTCTTCCTGCAAGTATAGCCTTCTCTGAAGGTTTACCTTCTCTTTTTATAAACCCTCCAGGAATTTTTCCAACTGCATATAGTCTTTCTTCATATTCAACACTTAAAGGAAAAAAATCAATTCCTTCTCTTGGCTTTTCAGATGCATTCACATTAACAAGTACTACAGTGTCTCCATAACTTACGAGCAAAGCACAATTAGATAACATGCCTACTTTTCCATAATCTACTTTTAATTTTCTACCTGAAACAATAGTTTCAAATATATTACTCATATATTTACCTCCTCTCAATATTTCTTTTTATTATTATCGACTTAATTTTAACATATTATAAATTATAATATGTTAAACCTAATTTTTTAAAACAATAGAGCGGTTTTTAGCCGCTCTATATTTATTATCTTCTTAATCCAAGTTTTTCAATGATATCACGATATCTTTGAATATCTTCCTTCATAAGATAATTTAAAAGACCTCTTCTTTTACCAACCATCATTAAAAGACCTCTTCTTGAATGATGATCTTTTTTGTGTTCTTTTAAATGTTCAGTTAAATGATTTATTCTTTCAGTTAAAATTGCAATCTGAACTTCAGGAGATCCTGTATCCCCATCATGTCTTTTAAAATTTTCAATAATTTCTTGTTTCTTTGCCTTATCCAAAATATACACCTCCAAAAATTATGCCTATATTCCAAGAAATACGTCGGCAATTCAAATTTCTTAGAATAAGGTTCACGAGTGTAATTATAACAGATAAAAATTAGATTGTAAATTGTTTTTTATTTTAAACTCAATATCTTCTATTTTTTGAATTTGCGCAAAATTTTTATCTTTTTCTAATTGTGTAGCTAATTCTTTTATAGAATTAAATTTTATTTCATCTCTTATTCTAGATATAAAATATATATTTATATTTTCACCATAAATATCTTTATTGAAATCCAATATATATGTTTCAACTGAAATATTTTTTTTTGAATTTTCAACTGTTGGATTATATCCTATGCTTGTAATTCCTTTATATATATTTCCTTGGTATTGTATTAAAGTAAAATATACACCTTTTCGTGGTAGTATAATATTAATATTATATTTTAAATTAGCAGTAGGGAAACCAATAGTTCTTCCTATTTGTTTCCCTTTTATAACTTTTCCACCAAGCATGAATGGAATTAAAAGCATTTTATTTGCAGTTTCAATTTCTCCATTTCCTATAAGATTACGTATTCTAGAACTACTAACTATATCTTTATTATAAACTATAGGATTTACTATATATAATTCAAATTTAAACTTTTTACTAAGTTTTTTTAATAATTCGACATCACCATTATTTTTATATCCAAATCTATAATTAAATCCAGCAATTATTCCTTTTACATTATAAAATTTTATCATATTGTAAATAAAATCTTCTGGAGATATTTTCATAAATTCATTGTTAAAATGAACTAAATTTACAATTTCAATTCCTAAGCTTTTTAATATATTTAATTTTGTATAATTATCCATTAATAATTTTGGAGTTTTATTTTTATTTATTATACTTAAAGGATGATTTTTAAAAGTGTAAACCATACTTTTACTGTTATTTAATTTTGATAATTCTATTGCTTTATTAATCAAACTTATATGTCCTATATGTAATCCATCAAAACTTCCTAGCGCAATATATGTTTTTTCTTTTATATATGTTTTAAAATTATCTTCTAATATTATCATAATAAATACTCCTAAATTAATAATTTAGTGATCTTAAATCCTTCATCATCCTTAATCCCTAGTCCAATAAATTTATCATTATCTATATATACCCTGTATAATTTATTAATTTTTATATTACCCAAAATATACTTATTATTTATTTTTACACCATTAATTAAAAGTTTTTCATATTTACTATTAAAAGAAAGTTTTTCATAATTGTTAAGTACTTTATCAATAGGTATTATATAATTAACAATATTTGTATTGTTAATTATATCCAAATGAACTGAATCTTCTAAATTAAAACTACCAGTTTTGATTCTTTCTAAATTCCATAAAGTTGCACCAACATTTAAACTTTTTCCTATATCATTACATAAACTTCTAATATAGGTTCCTTTAGAACATGTTACAGTAAATTTTACAAAAGGAAGTAAAATTTCTCTTATCTTAATATCATATATGAAAACTTTTCGTTTATTTCGTTCAATTATTTTGCCTTCTCTCGCTAATTCGTATAATCTTTTTCCATTAACTTTTAATGCAGAATACATAGGAGGTTCTTGCATTATTTCTCCAATATAAGATAAAATAACTGATTCTACATGTTTTTTATCAATATTTACATTCTTTTGAGAAATTATTTTCCCCTCTTTATCATAAGTATCAGTTTCTATCCCTAAAATTAATTCTGCATTATAAACTTTTGTATCACTCATTATAAAATCAACAATTTTTGTAGCTTTACCAATGCAAATAGGTAGCACACCTGAAGCCAGTGGATCAAGTGTACCAGTGTGACCTACTTTTTTGGTATTGCATACATTCATTATTTTTTTAACTGCTTGAAAAGATGTAATTCCAGAAGGTTTGTAAATATTTATAACTCCATTCATTATATCAACTCTTTTTCTATAGCTTTTATTATTAAATTTTCTGTTTCTTTAAGAGGTTTATTAATTAAAATACCTGAAGCCCTAATATGCCCACCACCTCCAAAATATTCTGCAATTTTTCTAACATCAACAATAGATTTTGAACGAAGGCTTACTTTTGTACCTTTATCCGTTTCTTTTAATAAAACAGTTACTTCAACGGTATCAATGTTTACACCAATTGATATAATATCCGATGTATCTGAAGCTTCAATACCAATTTCATCTAGCATTTCTTTTGTAAGCTTCATTATACATATATTTTTATCTTTTGAAAGATACATTGCATCTATAACTTTCCCATATAACTTTACTCTTTCGAATTTAACATTTTCAAACAGCATTCTATAAATCTCACTATGATCAATGCCTATATCAATAAGTTCTCCTGCTATCTTATGCGTTGTAGAAGTAGTATTTGAATGTTTAAATCCTCCTGTATCAGAAATAATAGATGTATAAAGACATGTAGCCATATCTTTATCTACAGGTACATATAATAATTTAAGAAGTTCATATATTATTTCGCCAACTGCGGCCGAAGTTGGCGAAATATAATTTAAATCTCCATATTTTTCATTAGAAATATGATGGTCAATATTTATCAAAGTGTATTCTTTATTATTTAAATCCAAATTTGCAGAAATTCGTGAAAAATTGCCACAGTCGAGTACAATAATGCAATCTATATTATTAATTTTATAAGAATCAACTGATAATTCTTTAATATAAGGCAAAAAATCATAAATATCTGGTATATTATCATTACAAATTATATATACATTTTTATTTATTTTTTTTAATCCAATCATTAAAGCTAATGCACTGCCTAAAGAATCTCCATCAGGTGAAATATGGAAAGTAATTCCTATATTTTCACTACACTTAATTTTATTAATAATTTCATTAAGCATTTTCATTATTCTCCTTTATTTTTTTTATTAGAGAATCTATATGCATGCCTTTTTCTATAGTATTATCTAATTCAATAATAAGTTCAGGAGTATATCTTAAATTAATTCTGTGTCCTAATTCTCTTCTTAAAAATCCAGCCGAATTTTTTAAAGCAACAATAGAATTGTTTTTATCATCTTCACTACCAAATACACTAACAAAAACTTTTCCATAGCGTAAATCTCGTGTTACTTCAACATTTGTTATACTAATCATAGCAGTTAATCTTGGATCTTTTAGATCATTATGAATTATATTACTTAATTCTCTTTTTATTTCTTCGTTAATTTTACCTCTTCTATAATTAACCACATAATCCTCTCCCTTTTCTATAATTGTTTTAATTTAACCTGCTCCATTGTATAAGCTTCTATAATATCTCCTTCTTTAATATCATTAAATTTTTCAATACTTAATCCACATTCATATCCTGCCGCTACTTCTTTTACATCATCTTTAAATCTTTTTAATGAAGCTAAAGTAGATTCAAAAATTACTATACCATCTCTAATTATTCTTACATTACTATTTCTTGTAATTTTACCATCAATTACATAGCAACCTGCAATAGTACCAACATTAGAAATTTTATAGATAACTCTAACTTCTGCTTTCCCAAGAATTACCTCTTTATACTCAGGGTCTAACATTCCCATCATGGCAGCCTTCACATCATCAATAGCATTATATATTATTCTATAAGTTTTAATATCTACATTTTCTTTTTCTGCTAATGCACTAGCATTTACATCTGGTCTAACATTAAACCCAATAATTATGGCATTTGAAGCAGCAGCTAATATTACATCTGTTTCGGTTATAGCTCCAACAGCTCCATGAATTACTCTTATTTTAATATTATCTGTAGAGAGCTTTTCTAAAGATTGTTTAATAGCTTCTATAGAACCTTGCACGTCAGCTTTAACTATTATATCTAATTCTTTTATTTTTCCTTCTTTCATTTGATTATATAAATCTTCTAAAGAAACTTTATGTGTAGATTGTAAATGTTCAGTTCTTTGTTTCTCTTTTCTTTTTTCTGCCATATCACGTGCAGTTTTTTCATCTTTTGTCACATTAAATTTATCTCCTGCAATAGGAACTTCAGAAAGACCAAGTACTTCTACTGGTATTGATGGACCAGCTGATTTTATTTTCTTACCTTTATCATCAAACATAGCTCTTATTCTTCCGTAAGTTGTTCCTACAAGTATTGAATCTCCAACATGTAAAGTACCATTTTGCACCAAAAGAGTAGCAACTGGACCTCTTCCTTTATCTAATTTTGCTTCTATAACAGTTCCTTTTGCGTTTCTTTTAGGATTACCCTTTAGTTCTTGCATTTCAGCTGTTAAAATAACCATTTCTAATAAATTTTCAATTCCTTCTTTTGTATGAGCTGATACAGGAACACATATAGTATCTCCGCCCCAATCTTCAGGAATTAACCCATATTCAGTTAGCTCTTGTTTAACTTTATCAGGGTTTGCAGACGCTCTATCTATCTTATTAATAGCTACTATAATTGGTACATTTGCAGCCTTACAATGATTAATAGCTTCAACAGTTTGAGGCATTATACCATCATCTGCTGCTACAACTAAGATAACTATATCTGTAATTTGAGCACCTCTAGCTCTCATAGCAGTAAATGCTTCGTGCCCAGGGGTATCTAAAAAAGTTATTTTTTCATTATTTATAGTTACGGTATATGCACCTATATGCTGAGTAATTCCTCCAGCTTCTGTTTCTGTTACTCTTGATTTCCTTATAGCATCTAATAATGAAGTTTTCCCATGATCTACATGGCCCATTACTGTAACTATAGGAGGTCTTTTTTCATTATCTTTATCATCTTCTAAACTTTCATCATCATCATTATCTATTTTAATTAAAGGTTCTTCTTTTTTTATAAGAGTTACATTAAATTTTTCAGCTACTTTTAAAGCAGTATTGAAATCTATTTCTTGATTTATAGCTGCCATTACCCCTGTAAATATTAATTGTTTTATAACCTCAGTAGAAGGTTTTTTTAATTTTTCTGATAATTCTTTTACTGTAATAGTATCTCCAATTTCTATAACTTTGTTTCCCTCATCATCTATTACATTATTTAAACTTGTATTTAGAATATTATCATTTGTTTTTTTCTTGTTTTTCTTTACTTTAATTTTTTCTTCCACTAATTCTTCATATTTTTCTAAGACATCATCATTTTTTTTGTTTTCGGATTTTTTGCTTTCTTCAATTAATTCTTTTATTAATTCAGCATCTTCTTGTTCTATAACACTCATATGATTCTTAACTTTTATATTAAATTCTTCTGAAAGTAAATTTATTAAATCTTTACTAGAAATTTCTAACTCTTTAGCTAATTCGTATACTCTTAATTTTGACAATATATACACCCCCGGTATTTTAACCTTTATTTATTATTTTGAGTAATTTATCACTCATATTTTTATCAGTTACGCCTAATATGTTGATTTCTTTTCTGCCTAGTATATTACCTAATTCCTCTTTAGAATATCTTTGTATATAATTAATATTAAATTTGTTACAATAATTAATAAACTTATTTTTTGTATTTTCAGAGCAATCATTTGATATAATTATAAAATGTAAAATATCTTTTTTTATTGCATCTTCGCATTTATTATAACCTTCTATTAATTTACCAGCTTTTTTTATTAAACCTAAGAATTGAAGAAAATCATTTTTCATTAATAATCTCTTCCTTTAATTTGTTATATATTTCTTCGCTTACTTTTACTTCTAAATTTTTTTCCAATCTTTTTGTTTTAAAAGCTTTAGTAAGACATTCTATATTATCACAAATATATGCTCCTCTTCCTGGCTTTTTCCCAGTTAAATCTATAGATACTTCACCTTCTTTATTTCGTACAATTCTTATTAATTCTTTTTTAGGTTTCATTTCCATACATCCTGTACACATTCTTTGAGGTACTTTTTTTATTTTCATAAATTTTCACCTACCTCCAAAACTTGTGATTTGCTTTTTATATCAATTTTCCATCCTGTAAGTTTTGCTGCTAATCGTACATTTTGACCCTCTTTGCCTATTGCTAAAGATAATTGATTGTCATCTACTACAACTTTAGCAGATTTATTTTCTTCATCTAAAGATACATCCAATACTTTAGCAGGGCTTAAAGCATTCGCTATATATTCTTCTGGCAGCTTACTCCATTTTATAATATCTATCTTTTCATTTTTTAATTCATTTACAATATTCTGAACTCTTATTCCTTTAGGACCGACACAAGCTCCCATAGCATCAACATTTTCATCATTTGAGTAAACTGCAATTTTAGTTCTTGATCCTGCTTCTCTAGATATACTTTTTATTTCAACTATTCCATTAAATATTTCTGGTACTTCTAATTCAAAAAGTCTTTTTACTAATCCTGGATGAGTTCTTGAAACAATAACTTGAGCACCTTTGGTAGTATTTTTTACCTCTACAATATATAATTTTATTTTATCATTGAAATTGTACTCTTCTCCTGGCATTTGTTCATTAGGTCCAAGAATTGCTTCTATTTTTCCTAAGCTAACAAATACATTTCCTTTATCTTTTCTTATAACAGTACCAGTTATAATATCATATTCTTTTTCTATAAATTCATTATAAATAATATTTCTTTCTGCTTCTTTTATTCTTTGAATAACAACTTGTTTTGCTGCTTGTGCTGCAACTCTTCCAAATTTTCTAGGAGTAACTTCAATATCTACTATATCTCCAATTTGTAATCTTGGATTTATTTTTTTAGCATCCTCTAATGATATTTGTTCTATTTCATTTTCACAATTTTCAACTACTTGTTTTTGAGAATAAACATGTGTTTCTCCATTCTCTTTATTAATTGTTACTTTAACATTTTGAGTACTTCCAGTTGTATAATTCTTTTTATATGCTGCAACTAAGGCGTCTTCAAGAGTATCAAATATTAAATCTTCGCTTATGCCCTTTTCTTTTACTATTTCTTTTAAAGCTTCTATAAATTCTTCATTCATTTATCTTTTAGCCTCCTTATAAATCCCCTTTTAAACTTATTAATTTTATTTTATCTCTCGGTATAATAATATCAATTCCATCATTACTAATAATAATTTCATTTGAATTGAAATTTTTTAATATACCTTCAAATCGCTTTTTACCATTATAAATCTTTGATAATTTAACATCTACAAGGTTATTTATATATTTTTTTAAATGAGCATCATTATAAAGTATTCTATTTATACCAGGTGAAGATACTTCTAAATAGTATGACTCTTTTATAGGATCTGCAGCATCAAGAATATCACTTACTGGTCTACTTACTTTTTCACAATCATTTAAAGAAATTCCATTAGGACTATCTATATATATTCTCAAATAATTTTCACCAAATTCTTTTACATATTCTAAATGATATAATTCATAATTTTGTTCTTCAACAATAGGTTTAACTAATTTTAATATTTTTTCCATAAGTAATTCATTATTCACTTCAATCCCTCCTTACATATATGTTTTACAATAATTTTAAAGTATATTACTTTTATACAGATAATTTAATTTTTATATTATTTTTATTTTGAAATAAAACGCAACAAAAGTTGCGTTTTAAAAATAGAAAAAGCGGGTTTTTAGACCCACTTATTTCGCAAAATTTATCTGTAAATATTATCTAAATTTATTCTAACATAATAAAAAATTTATTTCAAGGGAAAATTCTTTTATTTAAGAAAGAATAATTTAAGAAGAATAATTTAATAATTTTAAAAATATATAAGTATTATATATAAATACTTATATATTTTTCATATTTTCAACTTCTTTAATTAATTCTTCTACAAGATTTTCTTCTTTTACTTTTTTTATTATTTTACCTTTACTAAATATAAGACCTTCTCCATTCCCTCCTGCTATTCCTATATCAGCTTCTTTAGCTTCTCCAGGCCCATTAACAGCACATCCCATTATTGCAATTTTTAAATTTATATTTTTATTGGATAATTTTTCTTCTACTTCTTTTGCTATTTTAATTAAATCTATTTGAGTTCTTCCACATGTAGGACAAGAAATAAACTCTATTCCTTCTTTTAAATATCCTATAGATTTTAAAATTTCTTTTCCTACTTTTATTTCTTCTGCAGGATCTCCTGTAAGAGAAACTCTAATAGTATCTCCTATCCCTTCACATAACAAAGTTCCTATTCCTATACTAGATTTTATTGTTCCTCTCCATAAAGTTCCAGATTCTGTTACTCCTAAATGTAAAGGATAATCAATTTTTTGTGATATAATTCTATAACTTTCTATCATTTGCATTACATTTGAAGATTTAATAGATATTACAATGTCATAAAAATTTAAACTTTCAAGGATATTTACATGCCTTAAAGCACTTTCTACTAAAGCCTCTGGGCATACTTTCCCATATTTTTTTAAAATATCTTTTTCAAGAGAACCTGAGTTTACACCTATTCTAATAGGTATACCTTTATTTTTACATGCATTAGCAACAGCTTCAATCCTATCTTGGTTCCCAATATTTCCAGGATTTATTCTTAAAGCAGATACTCCATTTTCAATAGAAAGAAGAGCTAGACGATAATCAAAATGTATGTCTGCTACAAGAGGAATATGTATTTGAGAACAAATTGTCTTTAAAGCTTGTGCTGATTCTATATCGGGAACAGCACATCTTATTATATCACATCCTAATTTTTCTAATTTTAAAATTTGTGATACTGTAGATTTTATATCTTTAGTATCTGTATTGGTCATAGATTGAACAGCAATTGGAGAATTTCCTCCTATAAATATATTGCCTACTTTTATTTTTCTAGTCTTTCGTCTTTCCATTTTTATCTCCTTAAATTAATTCAAATTTATTGGATGAAGTATATCTTTGATAAGAACAACTATCATTAAAGCCATAAGTATAACAAAACCTATGTAATTTATAACTCCAACTTTATTATCATCAATTTTTTTTCTAGTTATGATTTCGAATAATAATAAAAATATCCATCCACCATCTAATGCTGGAAAAGGTATTATATTAAATATAGCTAATTGCACACTAATAAATGCAGCAAAAGTTATTAAAGGAACAATTCCTGCTTCTGCAACTTTAGTAGAAACTCTAATAATTGAAATAGGTCCGCCAAAGTCATCTGCACTTGCTTTCCCGGTAAATAATGATTTAAATGCTCCAAAAACTTGTTTTATTATGGTAATGGTTTGATTAACCCCATATTCTAAAGATTTGAATATTCCTGGATTTTCAAGTAAAGTTGGATAAATCCCTAATACAAATTTATTTTGATTTTCATCTTTTACAGGAGTAACATTTATAATTTTTATTTCATTATTTCGTTCTATTCCAATATTTACACTTTCTCCTTTTGACATATACATTTCTGATGAAAAATCTTCCCAATTTCTTATTTTTTTATTATTTATACTTATTATTTTGTCATTCTCTTTAATTCCAGAATAATATGCAGGAAGATTTTGATCCACTTTACTTACTACTGGAATAAAAAAACCTTTTATAGAACCTACAATAGCAAAAATCAAAATAGCAAAAATAAAATTCATTAATGGACCAGCCGCAATTATACTTAATCTTCTACCTGGAGATTTGCTTGAAAAAGATCTTTCATCTAAGCTTTTTTCTTCTTCACCTAGCATCTTTACATAACCGCCTATTGGTAAAGCCTTTATTAAATATTCAGTTTCTTTCCCTTTAATTCCTAAAATTTTAGGGCCCATTCCTATAGAAAACTCTTCTACTTTAACACCATTTAATTTAGCAAGAATAAAATGTCCAAGTTCATGTATAATTATAAGAACACTAAATACTAAAATAGCACCCAATATATAAATAAAATTCATTAATAATATACCTCCATTTATGTATTATACATTTTATAAATATATTCTTTTATATTTTTATCCATAATTAATATATCTTCAACTGTAAAATTATTTATATTAGGAAATTTATTAAGACAATCTTCAACAATATCACCAATTTGTAAAAATTTAATTTTATTTTTTAAAAATAAATTTACTGAAGCTTCATTAGCACTATTTAATATAGCAGGCATTATTCCTCCAGTTATGCCGGCTTCAAATGCTAATTTTAAACATTTAAAAGTATTTAAATCGGGCTTTTCAAAAGTTAAATTTCCTATATTATAAAAATTTAAAGGTTCAACTAATCTAGTAGTTCTTTTAGGATAATTTAATGCATATTGTATCGGAAGTCTCATGTCTGTACTTCCTAATTGAGCTATAACACTTCCATCAATATATTCTACCATTGAATGTATAATACTTTGAGGATGTATAACCACTTCAATGTCTTTGTAATCTATGTCAAATAACCAATGTGCCTCAATAACTTCTAATCCTTTATTCATAAGTGTAGATGAATCTATTGATATTTTTTTACCCATATTCCATTTAGGGTGTTTAAGTGCTTCTTCACAAGAAACATTAACTAATTCTTCTGTTTTTTTGCCTCTAAAAGGGCCTCCTGAAGCTGTTAATAATATTTTGTTTATGTAATCTTTTTTATTACCTTGAATACATTGAAAAATAGCACTATGTTCAGAATCAACTGGTAATATATTAATATTATGTTTTAAAGCTGCCTCTTTGATAAGATTACCACCAACTACCAATGTTTCTTTATTTGCTAAAGCTATATTTTTCCCTGCCTTTATTGCATTTAAAGTAGGTATTAGACCAATCATGCCAACAATAGACGTAACTACTGTATCAATTTCTTTAAGCGTTGATATTATATTTAAGCCCTCCATGCCATAAAAAATTTCTAATTTTTTATTTTTAATTTTACAATATTCTTTTACTTTATTATATGTAATCTTATCTGTTATACAAATATACTTAGGCATAAATTCGTTTATTATATCTACAATTTTATCAAAATTTGTATTTGCAGAAATTCCAATTAATGAAAATTCATCCTTTTGTTCCCTTATAACATCTAAAGTTTGAGAACCTATAGAGCCAGTTGCTCCTAAAATACTTATATATTTCAACTTTAGTTTCCTCCTAATAAAACATTATTAAAAATATAATAATTTTTAGTATAAAAGAATATAAGATATTACTATATTATATGTCCAATTCTTAAACTTTATTTAAAATAAATGTTAAATAATAATAAATAATAACTGAAGCAAAAAGTATACTATCAAATCTATCTAAAATTCCTCCATGTCCTGGTATTAAATTACTATAATCTTTTATATTGACATATCTTTTTATAGATGAGGCTACTAAATCACCTAACTGGCAAAATATACCGCATAGAATTCCAATTATTATATAATTATATACAGATATATTTATCCCTAAATTATAAATAATTATTCCAAATATTATACATATAACAATGCTTCCTATAAGTCCACCAATAGATCCTTCTATGGTTTTATTAGGACTTATTTGAGGGCATATTTTATTTTTCCCAAAGTATTTTCCGACGTAGTAAGCAGCTGTATCACATGTCCAAGAAGATAAAAATACAAGCCATATTAAATAATTACCATTATTTTTTTCATATATTAATATAATAAAACTAAAAAACACAGCTATATATAAAAATCCAAATACAGTTACAGCAATATCTATAAAATTATATTTATTATTTATTATAGATATGCACATCATAACAAACATAAAAAATATTAATAGTAAAAAAATATATTTAAAATTAATATTTTTATTTAAAAAAATATAATATATAATACAAAATGTATATCCTAAATAATTTAAACAATTTATATCTTTTTTCTTAGAAACATTATAAAATTCATGCATACCTATCAATGATATTATCATTAAAAAATATTTGAGATATATACCTCCAAGAAATAAAAAAATTAATAAAGGTGATAATAATATAGCTCCAACATATCTTTTATTCATAATTATCTTATTTTACTCCTCCAAATCTTCTATCTCTTCTTTGATAATCTAAAATAGCCTCGTGAAGATGCTCTTTTTTAAAATCAGGCCATTTTACATCTGATATCCAAAATTCTGAATAAGCACATTGCCATAATAAAAAATTACTTAATCTTTGCTCGCCACTAGTTCTAATGATTATATCCGGATCTGGCATACCTGAAGTATATAAATACTTAGAAAATATATTTTCACATATTTCTTCTTCTTTTAATTTATTATTTTTTAAATCTTTATACATTTGTTTAAAAGCATTTATTATTTCATTTCTTCCACCATAATTTAATGCCAAATTTAATATCAATCCAGTATTATTTTTAGTTACTTCATAAGCATGCATTAATTCTTTTTGACAAATTAGTGGAAGTTTTGAAATATCTCCTATAGAATTTATCACAACATTATTAGAATTAAGTTCTTGAATCTCTTTACTTAAATATTCTACTAATAATTTCATAAGTGTAGAAACTTCTTCTTTAGGTCTTTTCCAATTTTCTGTTGAAAAAGCATAAAGTGTTAAATAATTAATTTTTAGTTTACTACACTCTTTAACTATTTCTCTAATAGTTTCTACACCAGCTTTATGTCCTGCAGATCTTGGAAGCTTTCTTTCTTTCGCCCATCTACCATTTCCATCCATAATAATTGCTATATGTCTAGGTATTTTTTCAGTATCTATTTCGAAGTAATTTTTTTTATCTTTATTTATATGTAAATTAAAAAGTTTCCACACGCAAATTCTCCCCATTCATAAATTTCTCATTTTTAAAATTTATTGAACTAAAAACCTGCATAATTGCAGGTTTTTAATATGATTTAAATAGACATAATTTCTTTCTCTTTTAGTTCAATAATTTTATCAATTTCTTTAATATAATTATCAGTTTTCTTTTGAATGTCTTCTTCTGCTTTTTTCATTTCATCTTCGGAAATTTCATTATTCTTTTTTAAAACTTTAATTTTATCATTTGCTTCTCTTCTTATAGAACGAATTGCTACTTTACTTTCTTCTCCACTTTTTTTTACTGTTTTAACTAAAGCTCTTCTAGTTTCTTCAGTAAGTTCTGGAATTATAAGTCTAATAATAGATCCATCATTTGATGGATTTAAACCTAAATCAGACTTTAATATAGCTTTTTCTATATTTTTAAGCATACTTTTTTCCCATGGTTGAATCACTATTATTCGAGGCTCAGGTGCAGAAATATTTGCAACTTGATTTATAGGAACCATACTTCCATAATAATCTACCTCTACTTTATCTAACATTGTTGGATTTGCTCTTCCAGCTTTCATTGAAGCTAATTCTTTTTTTAATATCTGAATAGTTTTATTCATTTTTTCTTCGGAATTATGAATAATTTCTTTAATCATAGAATTACCTCCTTGTTTACTTTTAATGTTATTAGGGCTATTTAATATTATTGCTTTAGTTTTATTTGTAACTACATTATTTAGACACAATAGTACCAATTTTTTCTCCTAAAACAGCTTTTTTTATATTTCCAGGCTTATTAAGACCAAATACAATTATAGGTATATTATTATCCATACATAAAGATGTAGCAGTAGAATCCATTACTTGAAGTCCTTGTTCTAATACTTCAATATAAGTAAGTTTATCATATTTTTCAGCATCTTTGTATACATTTGGATCTTTATCATAAACTCCATCAACTTTTTTAGCAAGTAATATAGCATTTGCTTCTATTTCTGCAGCTCTTAAAGCTGCAGTTGTATCTGTAGAAAAATATGGATTCCCTGTACCTGCTGCAAATATAACTACTCTTCCTTTTTCTAAATGTCTCATAGCTCTTCGACGTATAAAAGGTTCTGCTATTTCTTTCATTTCTATAGCAGTTTGAACTCTAGTATTTACCCCCATATTTTCAAGAGAATCCTGTAATGCTAGTGCATTAATACATGTTGCTAACATTCCCATATAATCAGCAGTAGTTCTATCCATTCCTTTGCCGCTTCTTCCTCTCCAAATATTTCCACCTCCAACTACTACACCTATTTCAATTTCAAGATCAACAAGTTCTTTTATTTCTTCTGCTATTCTTTGAACAACATTAAAATCAATCCCAAACCCATTTTCTCCTGATAACGCTTCTCCTGAAAGTTTAAGTATTATTCTTTTGTAATTAATTGGTTCCATATATATTATACCTCCAAAATAATAAAAATTATATATAAAGTATATATTTTAAAATATAATTATCTTAAAAAAAGAGAACACAAGGTGTTCTCTTTTTAACTTATCCCTGTTTCATTTGTTTACGAACTTCTTCGGCAAAGTTCTCTTCTTTCTTTTCAATTCCTTCGCCTTTTTCGTATCTAACAAATCTTGTAACAGATATTGGTGATCCTACTTCTTTAGATTTTTCTTGAATATATTTCTTTATTGTATAGTCACTGTTTTTTATCCAAATTTGCTCTAATAAACAATTTTCTTTATAATACTTTTGAATTCTTCCTTCTACCATTTTTTCAGCAATATTTTCTGGTTTACCTTCATTTAAAGCTTGCACCTTATAAATTTCTCTTTCCTTTTGAAGTGTAGTTTCATCTACATCATCTTTACTTAAAAACAATGGATTAGCGGCTGCTATTTGCATTGCAATATCTTTTGCTACATCAAAAACAACTTCACTTTCTTTTTCGCAAGCTACTTCAACTAAAACTCCAATTCTTCCACCACCATGTATATAACTATGAATAACACCGTTTTTTATTGAAAACTTTTGGAATCTTCTAACTGTCATGTTTTCTCCTAATTTAGCAATTAAAGCAGTAAGAGCTTCCTTAATTGTTATATTTGGATCTTCTATGTACTTTTCTGCTATAAATGTTTCAATATCATTAGAAGAAGTTAAAGATGCTTGTTTAGCTATATTTTTAGCGAATGTTATAAATTCATTATTTGCTGCAACAAAATCTGTTTCACAATTAACTTCAATAATAGCTCCAGATTTTTTATCTTCACTAACGTACGTTTCTACTATACCTTCTGATGCTGTTCTTCCAGCTTTTTTAGCAGCTGCAGCCAACCCTCTTTCTCTTAAAATTTCAATTGCTTTTTCCAAATCTCCATTAGATTCATTTAACGCCTTCTTGCATTCCATCATTCCAGCACCGGTTCTTTCTCTAAGCTCTTTAACCATTTGTGCAGTAATCATAATAAATTCCTCCTATGTATAAATATTAGTTGTAAAAGGTAAATGAAATTTTTCATCTATCTTTTACAACTCTTATTAAAGTTAATAGTAAGTCTATTCAGCTAATTGCTCTCCTTGTCTTCCTTCAATAATAGCATCAGCAATTTTGGCAGTAATTAATTTTACAGCTCTAATAGCATCATCATTACCTGGTATTACATAATCAACTTCATCTGGATCACAATTAGTATCTACAATTGCAACTACAGGTATCCCTAATATTTTTGCTTCTAAAATTGCATTTTTTTCTTTTCTTGGATCAACTACGAATAAAGCACCTATATTATTGCTATCCATATTTTTAATTCCACCAAGATTTTTTTCTAACTTTTCTTTTTCACTTCTTAATTTTATAACCTCTTTTTTAGGAAGAACATCAAATGTTCCATCTTCTTCCATCGTATTTAATTCTTCCAATCTTTTAATTCTAGTCTTAATTGTTCTAAAATTAGTGAGCATTCCGCCTAACCATCTGTTAGTAACAAAGTGCATACCGCTTCTTATAGCTTCTTCCTGTATAGCTTCTTGTGCTTGTTTTTTTGTTCCAACAAATAATATATCTTTTCCTTCCGCTGATACAGTTTTTATAAAATCATAAGCTTCTTCTATTTTTTTTACAGTTTTTTGTAAATCAATAATATAAATCCCATTTCTTTCTGTAAAAATATATGGAGCCATTTTAGGATTCCATCTTCTTGTTTGATGTCCAAAATGAACACCTGCTTCTAATAATTGTTTCATTGAAATAACTGACATTATATTTTACCTCCTTGGTTTTTCCTCCATTATCGTCATACTTATAAACAACCTAATTGGCACCAATTTATAAGTTGGATAATGTGTGTATTTATTCCTTATGTAGTATATCATATGGTTTAATAGTATTCAATAATATAAATTAAATTTTTAATAATTTAATTTATATTATTTATATTTAGTGTAATTTCTGTAATCATTATAAAATATTTTTATCAACGTATCTTTTTTAATTCATCTAACAATTTATCATTTAATATTTTAATATGAGTTCCTTTCATTCCTAATGATCTAGATTCAATTACACCAGCACTTTCAAATTTTCTTAACGCATTAACTATAACAGATCTTGTAATTCCAACTTTATCAGCAATTTTAGATGCTACGAGCAACCCTTCGTTTCCTTCTAGTTCATTAAATATATGCTCTACAGCTTCAAGTTCAGAATAAGATAAGGTTCCAATAGCTAATTGTACAACTGCTTTTTTTCTAGCTTCTTCTTCTATTTCTTCATTTTTTGATCTTAAAATTTCAAGTCCTATAATTGTAGCACTATATTCAGCAAGAACTAAATCATCATCTGTAAAATTATTATCAAATCTAGCAAGTAAAAGAGTTCCTAATCTTTCTCTATTACCATTTATAGGTACAATAGTAGAAAGCTTATTATTTATAGTACAATTTTTTTCTTCATCAAAAACACAAATTCCTTCATTAGTAAGATTTGCTAAAGTTTCATGAATATTTAGTAATTTATTATTATAATTTTCTGGAAATCTCATTTCATTAATTATTTTATTTTGTACTATATCACATTCAAAATTTTCTCCAAAGTTATACCCTAGAATTTTACCTTTTCTACTTATAATATAGACATTACATGCTAAAACATCACTTAATAATTTACAAATATCATCAAAAACAACAGGTTCAGTACCAGACTTTTGTAGTATTTTATTAAGCATACGAGTTTTATTTAATAAAGATGACATTACTATTTTCCTCCTTAATTTTATATAAATAGCCTTATAAAGTATATATATTATTTCCTAGTAGTTATTATATAGTTAGATTTTTTTAAAAATTTAGAATTGTTTTTATGCCTTTATAAATGATATCATAACATATATAACTTTTCAACATTCTTTTTATATAATTCGACATATTAATAACATTGTATTTATTTGTCACCTTTATATATTTTATTTTTACAATTTTCGTTCATACATTCAAAAATCGTGCCCTTACTTTTTGAGTACTTTTTTACCATCATACTACCGCAATTAGGGCATTTATCATTTACAGGTTCAAACCAACTTACAAAATTACAAGAAGGATAATTGCTACATCCAAAGAATTTCTTGCCTTTTTTGCTTTTTTTTATTAAAATATTCCCTCCGCATTTTGGGCATTTAACATCTAATTGTTCTACTATAGGTTTAGTATTTTTACATTCAGGATACCCAGGACATGCTAAAAAATCACCAAATCTACCATGTTTTATTACCATATTTCTTCCACACTTATCACATTTTACATCGCTTACTTTATCTTCTATAGTTATTTTAGATATTTCTTTTTCTGCAATTTCTACAGATTTTTTTATAGGTTTAAAAAATTCATCTACAACTGCAATCCAACTTTCTTTTCCCTCTTCTATATTATCTAATTTACTTTCCATTGCTGCTGTAAATTCCACATCAACAATTTCTTTAAAATAATGACTTAACATACTATTTACTATTGTTCCCAATTCAGTTGGAATTAAAGTTTTTTTATTTCTTTCAATATATTTTCTATCTAGAAGAGTAGAGATAATAGGAGCATATGTGCTAGGTCTTCCTATTCCATTTTCTTCTAATGTTTTTACAAGCGATGCTTCCGAAAATCTCGGTAAAGGCTGTGTAAAATGCTGAACTCCATTTATTGAAATTTTACTTAAAATTTCTCCTTCTGAAAGTTCAGGAATATTGATAGCTTCTTCTTCTTCTTGAGATAAATATTCATATAATTTCATAAAGCCTTCAAATTTAATACTAGATCCATGAGCTTTAAAAGTATATTCACCATTTATTATATCTATAGATATAGTATTCAATATACATGAAGACATTTGACTTGCCATAAATCTATTCCAAATAAGTTTATATAATTTGTATTGTTCATCTTTTAAACTTTCTTTTACTATATCTGGAGTTAATTCTATATATGTTGGTCTTATAGCTTCATGTGCATCTTGAATATTTTTCTTTCCTTTAAAAATTCTTGGATTACTTGGTATATAATCTGCACCATAAGTATTTGATATAAAGTCTCTAGCTGATTTTTGTGCTTCACTTGAAACTCTTACTGAATCTGTTCTCATATAAGTTATTAAGCCTAAAGTCCCATGCCCTTTTATATCAATTCCTTCATAAAGCTGTTGAGCAATTGACATAGTTTTTTTAGTAGTATAATTTAATTTTTTATATGCATCTTGTTGAAGCGTACTTGTAGTAAATGGAGGAAGTGGATTTTTATTTTTTTGTGATTTTTTTATTTTGCTTACAATAAATTCTCCATTTTCAAGCTGTGAAATAATTTTATTACTTTCTTCTTCAGAATTAATTTCAATTTTATCATTATTTTTAGATAATAATTTTACTATAAAAGTTTTTTTATCTCCATTTTTATGTAATTTACATTCTATAGACCAATATTCTTTAGGTACAAATTCTTTAATTTCTTTTTCTCTATCGCAAATTAATTTAAGCGCTACGGATTGTACTCTGCCAGCGCTAAGTCCCCATTTTATCTTTTTCCACAGTACAGGACTTATTTCATAACCTACCAATCTGTCTAATATTCTTCTTGCTTGCTGTGCATTAACTAAATTAGAGTTTATAGTTCTTGGTGCTTTTATTGCATTCTTTACTGCATTTTTTGTAATTTCATTAAATTCAATTCTACATTTTTCAGCTTGATCTATATTTAATATTTGAGCTAAATGCCATGAAATAGCTTCTCCTTCTCTATCAGGGTCAGTAGCCAAATAAATTTTTTCACTTTTTTTAGCAACTTTCTTAAGTTTATCTAAAAGTTCACCTTTCCCTCTAATAGTTATATATTTAGGAGTATACTGATTTTCTATATCTACACCAAGCTGGCTTTTAGGAAGATCCCTTACATGTCCCATTGAAGCTTCTACTATATAATTTTTCCCTAGATATTTTCCAATGGTTTTAGCCTTAGCAGGTGATTCAACAATTACTAATTTTTGACCCATAATGCTCCTGATTTTCATTATTATAAATATAAATAATTTAAATCAGGATATTCACCCCCTTATGCTTATATATGAAATTAAATTTTGTGTAAAAACTATTATTTATTAATATACAATAAATTATTTACTTTAACAAATTATATTTAAAGTTAAATATTTTGCTGATTTTTTACATAATAACTTCCTGCTAAACATATTATCTCCTCTTTTAGTTGCAATTCAAATAATACCTCATATAAATGATTAATGTCAATATCAGTTATTTTAAGTATATCATCAATATGTATAGGTTCATCACTTAAAACTGAACATATTTTTTCTTGTTCTTTAGTAAATTTTTGTATTTTTTTCTTTTTTGTAGATTTATAATCAATATTTAAAATTCTAAATACATCCTCTATACATGTAACAGGATAAGCTCCATCTCTTATCAATTTGTTACATCCTTTACTTTGTTCTGAAAATATAGAACCTGGTACAGCCATTACATCTTTACCTTGTTCTAATGCCATACTGGCAGTAATTAAAGAACCACTTTTTATACCAGCTTCTACTATTATAACAATATCACTTAGTCCACTAATTATCCTATTTCTTATAGGAAAATTTATAGAAAGAGGTGGTGTCCCTGGCAAATATTCAGATATTAAACAACCAGAATAAGCTATTTGATTATATAATTCTTTATTTTCTTTTGGATAAATAATGTCTAACCCGCATCCTAAAATAGCACAAGTATAACCTTTGTTGTTTATGCAAGTATTTTGAGCACAACTATCTATCCCTCTTGCCATTCCACTTATTATATTTATATTATTTTTTGTAAGTTCACAAGATAATATTTTAGTGACATTTAACCCATAATTAGTAGAATTCCTTGAACCTACTATAGAAACATTATATTCTTCATTTAACCTGCTTATATCCCCTTTATAAAATAATGTAGTTGGAGCATTTTCAATTTCTTTAAGTTTATTGGGATATAAAATATCATTATAATGTACCATTTTAATGTTATTACTATTAATAATGTTTTTTATATCTTTTATAAGATTATTATTCCAACTATTTTTAATTTTATCTAACTTACAATTTTCCCATATGTTTTCGGTATTTTTATATTCTTTAATAAGGTCTAATTTGATTTTATTTGATAACTTAAGAGTAGAAAACCAAATATCATAATCTGTCATTTTACTTAACTCCTTAAACTATATTTTCATCTAAAAATTTTCTATATTGAATTGCTTCAATAACGTCGCTATCTTTTATATATTCGCTATCATTTAAATCTGCAATTGTACGTGAAAGTTTAAGTATTCTACTATAGGCTCTATTACTTAAATGATATTTATCATAAATTTTTTCTAATAAACTATTACTTTTCGTACTTAATTTACAATATTTTTTTATTAATCGTTGATTCATTTCAGAATTACAATATATATTATCTTCTTTAAATCTATTTTTTTGTATTTCTCTTGCAGCTTCTACTCTTTTTCTTATAGTTTGGGAATTTTCTGTTTTTTTATTTTCATTTATTTCTTTATAACTTAAAGATGAAACAAATGTAAAAATATCTATGCGATCTATAATTGGTCCAGAAAGCTTATGTAAATATTTTTTTCTTTCATATTCAGTGCAAACACATTGTTTTATATTGCTCCCATAAAATCCACATGGGCATGGATTCAATGCAGCAACTAACATAAAATTAGCTGGATAAGTCACACTACCTATAGAACGAGATATAGTAATTTTTCTATCTTCTAAAGGTTGCCTTAACACTTCAAGTACACTTTTTTTAAATTCCAATAATTCATCTAAAAATAATACTCCATTATGTGCTAAGGATATTTCACCTGGAGTAATATTACGACCTCCTCCAACCAGAGCTACAGTTGAACTTGTATGATGTGGATTCCTAAAAGGTCTATTCCTTATTAATATTTCTTCTTTTAAATTTCCAGATACACTATATATTTTTGTTACTTCCAATGCTTCATCATAACTTAATTTAGGTAAAATAGAAGGTATTCTATTAGCAATCATACTTTTACCAGATCCAGGGGGACCAAATAATAATATATTATGCCCACCTGCTGCAGCTATTTCTATAGCTCTTTTACAACTTTCTTGTCCAAGTACCTCTTCAAAATCATAATTATAAATAGTTTCTGTATCTATACTGATTTCATCAGATTTATAAGGTAACATATCATTATTCTCTAAAAATGCTGCTACTTGATTTAAATTTTCAAACGAATATATGTTTGAATTTTTTACTATACAACATTCTTTTTCATTTGCTGAAGGAATTATAAAATTTACAATGTTATTTTTAATTCCTTCAATAACTATAGGTAATGCACCTTTAATTTTTTTTAATTCTCCAGATAATGATAATTCGCCCAAAATCAAATAATTATTTAAATTATTTGATTTTATTTGGTTAGTAGCTAATAATATTCCAATAGCTATTGGAAGGTCAAATTGAGAACCTTCCTTTTTTAAGTCTGCAGGAGCCAAGTTAATTGTGATTCTATTAATTGGAAATTCAAATCCAGAATTTATAATTGCAGCGCGTACCCTTTCCTTTGATTCTTTTACAGAAATATCTGCTAACCCTACAATATTAAAAGATGGTAATCCATTAGAAATATCTATTTCTACAGAAACAATAAATCCCTCTATTCCATAAAAAGTTGCAGTAGTTACGTGAATAGCCATAATATCACCTCTAAAAATAAATTATTGACAATAAGAGGTATTTATATAACTAATTTTTAATATATATTTTTATTTTGTAAATTATATATATTCATTAAATATGGATATAATTATTTATATAAAAATTTGGGAAAGAGTGATATATTTTGAAAAGATTAAATAAAGAAGTTGGATTCTTAGGAGAAGAAATTGCAGTTAAATATTTAAAAAAATATGGATATGTTATACTTGAAAGAAACTTTAATTGTAAAATAGGAGAAATAGATATAATAGGTAAGGATAAAGACTATATTGTATTTATAGAAGTTAAAACAAGGTATAGTAATATATATGGAAGTCCTGGAGAAGCTGTAACTCATTCAAAACAATATAAAATATATAAAATTGCACAATATTATATTATGAATAAAAAATTTTATAAATTTAATTTTAGATTCGATGTTATAGAAATTATGTTAAATAATAAAAATAATAAATATTCAATTAAATTAATTAAAAATGCATTTCAGATATAAGTACACTAAGTAATACTAGATGTACTTATATCTGAAAGTATATTTTTCAAAAAAGATTTTCTATGTATTTTACATATTCCATATTCTTTAATAGCTTTAATATGTTCTCTTGTGCCATATCCCGAATTTAGATCAAATCCATATTGAGGATATAATTTTGCATATTTTTTCATTAAATTATCTCTATATACTTTAGCAATTATGGATGCACAAGCAATACTGGCACTTTTTTCATCACCTTTTATAGCATAATCATTTTCTATATTAATATCTTTAATTCTATATCCATCAGAAATAACAAAATTAGGTTTTATATTTAATCCATTAACAGCCATTTTAAATACCATGTTATTGCACCATGTAATACCATTAGTATCTATTGATACATTATCTAATAAAGATATGTTATAACATATAGCTTTATTTTTTATTATAGAAGAAAGTTCTTCTCTATCTTTAGAAGATAATTTTTTTGAATCTTTAATTCCTAATATTAAATCATTATCATTCATTATTTCTAAATTTAATATTACTGCTGCAGCTACAATAGGACCAGCCAAAGGTCCTCTTCCTACTTCATCTACACCAGCAATATATTTAGATTTTAAATATTTTATATCAAAAGAGTACATTTTTTTTACTCTTTGCAATTCTTTATTTCTTATTTCTATTGATTTTAGAATTTTAAATGCCAGATTTTGTACATTTTTTCTATTATCTTTTTTCAAAACATTCGCTATATTACTAAGAACTTCCTCTTTTTCATTAAAAGAAGATAAATTTTGTTCTAATTCTTCTAAATACGATTTTATATTTAAATAACTCATATTCGAGAAGTTGTTAATTTCTTTATTAAATTCATTTAAAATTTTCATAAATTTTCTCCATAATATTATTAAATTAAGGTCTTTCTAAAGATATAGGACCCAATTTTCCACCTCTAAATTCATCTAATAATAAAATAGATACTCTGTTATAATCTATTTTGCCTCCAGATAATATAGTTCCTCTTTTACGTGCAATAGAATTTATATTTAAAACAGGATCATTGGTTAGTTCTTCAAGTTTATATCTTTGTATTAATCTATCAGGATAAAATTTTTGGAGTCGTTCAATTAATTTTAAAGCTAATTCTTCAATATCCATAATTTCATCTTTTATAGCACCTGTAAATGCTAAATTAAGCGCTACTTCATCATCCTCAAATTTAGGCCATAATATTCCTGGTGTATCCATAAGTTCAATTCCTAATTTAGTTTTTATCCATTGTTTGCTTTTTGTGATACCTGGTTTATCTCCAATTTTGGCTATGCTATTTTGTGCCATTCTATTTATAAAAGAAGATTTACCTACATTAGGTATGCCTACTACCATAGCTCGTGTTTTAATATTAACCATTCCTTTGGCTTTCATTTTATCATGTTTTTCTTTTAAGAGCTCATTAATCATAGGTTTTATATTATTAATTCCTAATCCAGTTAAACTATTGATTGATACAGCTCTCATATTATTATTTGAAAGTTTTTTTATCCATTGATTAGTTATTGTGCTTTCACTTAAATCACTTTTATTTAATAATATAATTCTAGGTTTATTCCCACAAATGTCATCAATTTCAGGATTACTACTAGATTTAACTATTCTTGCATCTCTTATTTCTATTACTATATCTACAAATTTTATATTTTCTTTTAATTCTCTCTTTGTTTTGGCCATATGTCCTGGAAACCAATTTATAGGCATATTTATCTAATCCTTCCTATTCTATTAAATGGATATATTCTAAATGAGGCTTTCCCTACTATAAGTTTATTATTAACAAAACCTACGTCTGGATAGCGGCTATCTCTACTATAATTTCTATTATCCCCTAAAACGAAAAATGTATTTTCAGGAACAACAACTTCATTATAAGAACCATTTATAAATTTTTCATTTAAATAAGGTTCATATACTTCTACTTCATTTACATATAGTTTATTGTTTTCAATTTTAACTTTATCACCAGCAACAGCAACAATTCTTTTTATAAATTTTTCTCTTGTATCAGAAGGATATTTAAAAACAATTATATCTCCTTTTTTAGGCTTACTAAAATAATAAGAAACCTTTTGAACAATAAGTCTATCTTTATGATTTAATGTTGGAAACATAGATTGGCCATCTACACTCACAGTTTCAAAAACAAAAGTAATTATAAGTATAGCTGCAATTATAGCTATTATGATAGATTTAATTAATTCTATTAAGCTTTTCAACAATGTTTACACCTTCTCATAAGTAAAAAAGGGCTTAGAAGCCCAATTTTTATATTATTTCTTTTACTTTTGCAGCTTTACCAACTCTATCTCTTAAATAGAATAGTTTAGCTCTTCTTACTTTACCTCTTCTTACAACTTCAATTTTTGCTATACTAGGAGAATTAACAGGGAATGTTCTTTCAACACCTACACCATAAGAAACTCTTCTTACTGTAAATGTTTCTCTAATTCCTCCGTTTTGTCTTTTGAGAACAATGCCTTCAAAAATTTGAATTCTTTCTCTGTTACCTTCTTTAACTCTAACATGAACTTTAACTGTATCACCTACATTAAACTGAGGTAAATCAGTTCTAATTTGTTCTGATTCTATAGCTTTAATAATATCTAACATTGTGCATTCCCTCCTTACATTTTTTTGACGTTCTTGACCGTTAACTTGTCAGAGGAACGCCCGTACTAGCACAAATACAAATTGTATTTTATCATATAAATTATGTATATGCAATATATAATTAGTCTTTTAATATTTTTTTATCTTCTTCAGATAATTTTATTTTATTAAAAAGATCTATTCGTTTTTCTTTAGTAATTTTAAGAGACTGCATTCTTCTCCATTTTTCTATATTTTTATGGTGGCCTGATAATAAAATTTTAGGTACACAATCTCCTTCAAAACATTCAGGTCTAGTATATTGAGGGTATTCTAGAAGGCCATTGTAAAAAGATTCATTAATATAACTTTCATTATTTGATAATACTCCAGGAACTAATCTGCATATACTATCAATTATAGGAATACAGGCCATTTCACCACCTGTAAGTATAAAATCACCAAGTGAAATCTCATCATCTATATATTTATAAACTCTTTCATCAATTCCTTCGTAGTGACCACATAAAAAAATTATTTCTGAATTTGAAGAAAGCTCTTTAGCTATCTTTTGATTAAAAGTTCTTCCTCTAGGTCCTAAAAATACGACCTTACCTTTGTTTATAAGTTTTGTAGCTCTTATAGAATCTATAATTGGCTGTGGAGACATAATCATACCAGGACCTCCACCATAAGGATAATCATCTACTTTTTTATGCTTATCTTTAGAATAATCCCTTATATTTACAGTATTTATTTGAATTATATTATTTTTTATTGCTCTTCCTATTATACTAAATTTAAAAATATCAAACATTTCAGGGAAAATAGTTAATATATGTATTCTCATTGCCACTCCTCTAATGGTTTTATTATAATTTTATTTTCAATTATGTTAATATCTAATATTATATTTTTTAATGCTGGTACTAATATTTCCTTTTTACCTTTTACCCAATAAACATCATTACTACCTGTTTTAATCACATCATAAACTTCACCCAATTCAATATTATTTTTATCGAATACCTTACAACCTATTATATCAGCTATAAAATATTCTCCTTCTGAAAGTTCTACCGCTTCATTACGACTTACTTCAATATACTTATTTTTATATTTTTCCGCTTCTTCAATACTATCTATTCCTTCTATTTTTAATATTACTTTATTACTTTGAATTTTGCACCAAATTATATTTTTACATACACCATCAATGTATGCTGTTTTTACTTTTCTAAATCTTTTTATATCATCAGTTAAAGGATAGACTTTTACTTCACCTTTTATTCCATGTGTATTTATTATTTGACCTATTGCTAAAAATTCCTTCAATTTTTATCACCTTCTTATTATATATAATATATTACACTAATATTTCAAAAAAATTAATATATTATAGTCAAAAAAATAAAATAAGAGTTAGGCAGTACCTAACCCCTTATATAATTTCTACAACAACTCTCTTGTTTTCTTTAATGGCTGCTGCTTTAACAACAGTTCTGATAGCTTTTGCTATTCTTCCCTGTTTACCTATTATCTTTCCCATATCTTCTGGTGCAACTTTAAGTTCAAGTATTATGGACTGCTCTCCTGAAATTTCATTAACTTGAACGGCTTCTGGGTTATCAACTAATGATTTAGCTATAATTTCAACCAATTCTTTCATAGGTTACACCCCCAGTATTTACTTTGAAAGTTTTTCACTTATTCCAGATCTGTCGAAAAGTTTTTTTACTATATCTGATGGTTGAGCACCATTATTAATCCACTTATTAGCCTTTTCTTCATCTATTTTTATAGTAGCTGGCTCAGTGGTTGGATTATAGTATCCTATTTCTTCGATAAATCTTCCATCTCTTGGAGATCTTGAATCAGCAACAACAACTCTATAAAATGGAGCTTTTTTTGCACCCATTCTTCTTAATCTTATTCTTACAGCCATTTTTTCACCTCCTTTAAAAATATTAATGCATAAATGGCATTTTCCCAAATATTCCTCTTTTAAATCCTTTTTGCATATTTTTTGTTTGTTTCATAACTTTTTTCATCATTTCAAATTCTTTTAAAAATTTATTAATTTCTTGAATAGTTGTTCCAGAACCTTGAGAAATTCTTTTTTTCCTAGATGGAGAATTATTCACTAATGAAGGATTTATCCTTTCTTTTTTTGTCATAGATTTAATTATGGCTTCACGCCTTTTCATTTCTTTTTCTCCTTGACTTAAATCTATATTTTGAAGTTCTTTCGAATTTGCTCCTGGTATCATTTCTAATATTTTATTTAAAGGGCCTAATTTTTTCATTTGATCCATAAGTGCTAAATAATCATCTAAGTTAAAATCTTGATTTAACATTTTAGCACCTAATTCTTTTGCTTGTTTTTCGTCTATAGCTGATTGAGCTTTTTCTATAAGAGATAAAACATCTCCCATTCCTAAAATTCTAGAAGCCATCCTATCAGGATAAAATACTTCTAAATCATTCATTTTTTCCCCTACACCTATAAACTTAATTGGTTTGCCACTTATCGCTTTTATTGAAAGTGCAGCACCACCCCTAGTATCTCCATCTAATTTTGTTAATATTACTCCACTTATATCTAATTGATCATTAAAACTTTTAGATACATTTACCGCGTCTTGTCCTGTCATAGAATCAACTACTAAAAGAATTTCATTTGGCTTGACATTTTCTTTAATAGTTTTAAGTTCTTTCATTAATCCTTCATCTATGTGTAATCTTCCTGCTGTATCTATTATTACAACATTCAAATTGTTATTTTTTGCATATTCTATAGATCCTTTTGCTATATCTACTGGGTTAACTTTATCTCCCATTGAAAATACAGGAACGTCTATTTGCTTACCTACAACTTGAAGCTGTTTTATTGCAGCTGGCCTATAAATATCACACGCTACCAATAAAGGTTTTTTATTTTTTTTCCTTAGTTGAAGTGCTAACTTCCCAGCCATAGTAGTCTTTCCTGCACCTTGAAGTCCTACAAGCATAATTACAGTTATAGAATTATTTGAATAATTTATACTACTTTCAGAACTTCCCATAAGAGAAGTCAATTCATCATTAACAATTTTTATAACTTGCTGACCAGGAGTTAAACTTTCTAATACTTCTTTTCCAAGACATTTTTCACTCACATTATTTATAAAATCTTTTACTACTTTATAATTGACATCAGCTTCAAGGAGTGCAAGTTTAACTTCCCTCATAGCTTCTTTTATATCTTTTTCATTAAGTTTTCCTTTTCCTTTTAGCTTCTTAATAGTTTCTTGAAGCTTAGAAGTTAACCCTTCAAAAGCCATAATAATCCTCCTACATATTCTCAATTATATCCTTTTGCAACTCATTTATGTAATCTATAATTTCATCATTACAAATATTTTGCTTTATAAATTCTAATTTTTTTATAAGAGATTTCTTATATGTATTTAATTTGTCATTAGCATATTTAAGTTGTAACTTTTTTTCATAATCTATTAAAAGTTTATTACACCTTTTTATTATATCATGTATAGCCTGCCTGCTAATTCCATTTATTTCTGCTATTTCAGCAAGAGATAAATCTTCATTAAAATACATAGACATTATATCTCGTTGTTTATTAGTTAAAAGTTCTCCATAAAAATCTAAAAGAATAGAAATTTCAATTCTTTCCTCCATGTAATCACCTTGCAAACATAATTAATAATAACAGATGAAATTTAAGCTGTCAAGTATTTTTACTTAACAGCTTAAATTTAAAATAACGCGTCTATAAATTCATCTGCTTTAAATTCTTGAAGATCTTCAATATTTTCTCCTACACCTATTAATTTTACAGGAATATTTAATTGATGTTTTATTGAAATAACTACACCACCTTTAGCTGTACCATCAAGTTTAGTTAAAACAATACCATCAACATGACATACGTCCATAAACTGTTTAGCTTGTTGAATAGCATTTTGACCTGTAGTTGCATCTAAAACCAATAAAGTTTCTCTTGCCGCTTCTTTAAACTCTTTATCAATTACTCTATTTATTTTTGAAAGCTCTTCCATAAGATTTTTTTTATTATGAAGCCTACCTGCAGTATCACAAATTAATATATCTGCTTTTCGGGCTTTTGAAGCTTCTATTGCATCATATATAACTGCTGCAGGATCAGAACCTTCTTTATGCTTTATTATATCTACTCCTGCTCTATTACTCCAAATTTCAAGTTGGTCAATTGCCGCTGCTCTAAATGTATCTCCTGCTGCAAGAATAACTTTATATCCATCATTTTTAAATTTTGCTGCAATTTTTCCTATTGAAGTAGTTTTCCCTACACCATTTACTCCTATTGTTAAAATTACAATTGGCAATTTAGATCCTATTATAGAGTTACTTTCGCCATTCAACATTTCCTTTAAAACTTCCTTTAAACATACTTTTACTTCTTTAGGATCTTTAATTTTCTTTTCTTTAATTTTAACTTTTACTCTTTCTATAATTTCTAAAGAAGTCTCAACTCCTATATCTGAAGAAATCAATATTTCTTCTAATTCTTCATACATTTCGTCATCTATATTTACATATAAATTTAACATATCATTTATTTTATCTGTAAATTCATTTCTAGTTTTACTAAGACCAGATTTTAATTTTTCAAAAAAATTATTAAACATATATTTATTCTCCTTTTGTTTTTTATTTTAATTTATACAGCTTGTTTATTAAGATCTACAGAAACTATTTTAGAAACTCCTTTTTCTTCCATTGTAACACCATATAAAACATTACTAACCTCCATTGTACCTTTTCTATGAGTTATAACAATAAATTGGATATTATCAGAAAATTTTTTAAGAAATTCTGAATATCTTTTAACATTAGCATCATCTAATGCTGCTTCAATTTCATCTAAAATACAAAATGGAGTTGGCTTCATTTTTAAAATAGCAAATAAAAGAGCTATAGCTGAAAGAACTTTTTCTCCTCCCGACATTAAATTAATATTTTGAAGTTTTTTACCTGGAGGTTCCACATTTATTTCAATATTAGCTGTAAGCTCATCCCCTTCTGATAATATTAAATCTGAACTTCCACCTTTAAACAATTCTTGAAATGTTTCATTAAATAACTTTCTAAGAATTTGTAAATTTTCACTAAAAACATTTCTCATTTTTTCTGTCATTTCATCAATCATCTGTATAAGTTCTTGCTTAGCTTTTATTAAATCTTCCTTTTGAGAATTCATAAAATTATATTTTTCTTTTATTTGCTTATATTCTTCAATTGCACCTACATTAACAGTACCAAGAGAAGATATTTCTTTTTTTATTTTTGAAATATGTTTTTTATATTCTTCTATATTTTCTATTGGTTCTTTATAAGAAAGTGCTTCAGCATATGTCATAGACATTTCTTCATTTAATTTATAATATAATGTATTTTTTTCAGTTTCTAACTTAGCTAATGCAAGTTCATATTTATGAATATTTTCTTCTTTTTTATTTAAAATAAGGTTAATTCGTTCTAATTCAGTAGTATTTATTTCAATACTTTCTTTTATTTTTATTTTTTCTATTTCATTTTCTTTAAATAAAATTTCTAATTTATTTAAAGAATCTTTTATTAATTTCATACTATTATTATTATCTTCAATATTTTGTTTATATATTTTAATATTTTTTTCTGATTCTAATTTGTCAAAAGATAAATTTTTAATTTTTTCACTTAATTCATCTATTTCCTTAGTTAATCTTTCTTTTTCAGAAAGTTTACTTAAAATAATTTCGTCTACTTGAGCTTTTTTTATTTTTAAATTCGTGTGTTTATCTTTAAATTTAAAAATATCATTACTTAAATTTTTTATATTCATTTCTAATTCGCTAATTTCCTTTGAAAGAAACTTTTGTTTATCAATAATTTCTTTCAGTATAGTCTCTTTATTTAATATTTTTTCATAATTATTATTATGTTTATTTTTTATAACTATTATTTCATTTTTAAAATCATCTAAATTTTTTCTTAATCTATTATTTTCAGTAATAATAGAATCTATTTGAGCTTTTTTCTTTGTTTTTTCAATATTTTGATTATAAATTTCATCTTTTATATTTAAACATACTTCGTCTAACTTTTTTATAATTTTTTTATTATTATCAATTTTTAAATTCAACTCTGAAATATGTTTATTAATATCATTTATTTTTATTTCTAACTCTTTTATTTCTCTCTTTCTACTAAGTATATTGCTAGATTTATAGTTTAAACTACCACCCGTTAAAGCTCCACCTGGATTTATTACATCTCCAGAAAGAGTTACTATCTTGTATTTATAATTTATTTTTTTAGCTATTTCTAAAGCTGCTTCTAAATTTGAACTTATTATGGTTCTTCCCAATATATATTCAATAATATTTGTAAATTTATCATCATAAGAAATTAAAGAACTAGCAATTCCTATATATCCATTAATATTTTTTAAATTATCTGTATCATAAATTTTTTTACCTTTGATTATATTTAATGGTAAAAATGTAGCTCTTCCTAAATTATTTGATTTTAAATAATTAATCAATTTTTTTGCGACATTTTCATCATTAGTTATAATATCAGAAACTGATCCACCTAAAGAAATTTCAATTGCTGTTTCTAATTCTTTTTTTACTTTTATAATTTCTCCTAAAACAAAGCATTTTGATTTTAAATCAGATATTTTACCATTTTTTATATGTTGCATTATCATTTTTACAGCTTTATTATAGCCTTCATATTGATTATCCAAATTGGCTAATATTTGATAACTTGCTTCAAATTTATTTAAATCTGCATTAAATTTTTTTAATTCCATTTCATCTTTTAATATACAATTATTAATATTTAAAATTTCATGTTTATTTTTTTTTAATTCCTCTTCATATTTTTTTATATTTTTGTCTATATCATCAATATTTTCTTCAATTACAGACTGAGTATTAGAATTTATTTTTAAAGAATTTATAAAACTTTCACAAGAATTTTTTAGTTCTTTAAGTTTATCCTCCAATTGAAGCTGATCATTTTGTAAAAACATTAGTTCATTCTTAGTTTCTGAAATTTGATTTAATAAATTAGATTCAGCTTTTTTTAGTTCATTTACACTATCATTATATTTATTTAACAATTTATCTTTTTGTGTTATTTCTTTTTCTGTTATTTCAATTTCTGATTTTAAATAAAATTGTTGATTTTTATATTGTTTTAAATTATCTTCTAAATTGTTTTCAGATTCTTTTAAAGAATTTATCTTATTTTTGATATTACTAATTTCTAAAGAATTTTTTTCAATTAATGAATATAAATTTTTTAATTTTTCATTTAAAAGTTGGTTTTCAGATTCTTTAATTTGATAATTAGACTTTTGGTTATAATATTCTTGCTTGCTTTGTTGAATCTTTTGATCGCATTTTTCTAATTTTTCATTTAAATTTTGTTCTTTAAATTCAAATTTATTTTTATCTTCTATAAAATTATTTATTGATTTTTGTATTTCATTTATATTATTTTTAACTTCTACTATCTTATTTTGAACATCATCTATAAAATGTACTAAGAGATTTGATTCTTTTACTTTAAGTTCTTCTGAAAGTTTTAAAAATGTTAAAGCTTTTTCATTATCTATCTTAAGTGGTTCAAGTCTTTCCTCATAAGTGCTAATTATATCCGTAATTCTTATTAAATTTTGATTAGTATTTTCTAACTTTTTTTCTGCTTCTTCTTTTCTTGTTTTAAATTTTACAATACCTGCTGCTTCCTCTAAAAGACTTCTTCTTTCTTCGGGTTTCCCACTTAATATAGCATCAATTTTACCTTGGCCAATAATTGAATATCCTTCTTTTCCTATACCTGTATCCATAAAAAGTTCTTGAATATCTTTTAACCTGCAAAGAGTATTATTTATATAATACTCACTTTCTCCTGAACGATATAATCTTCTAGAAATTGTTATTTCAGAATAATCTATTGGGAGTTGTCCATCACTATTATCAAGACAGAGAGAAACTTGAGCGAGTCCTACTGGTTTCCTAAATTGTGTCCCTGCAAAAATTACATCTTCCATTTTACCGCCTCTTAAGCTTTTTACACTTTGTTCCCCAAGAACCCATCTAACAGCATCAGAAATATTACTTTTACCACTACCATTAGGGCCCACAATTGCTGTAATACCTTTTGGAAAAATTAGTTCAGTTTTATCTGCGAAAGATTTAAATCCTCTAATCTCAATAGATTTTAAAAACATAAATTCACTCCTTTATTTTATATAAAAAACATTGGAAGTAGTCCAATAATAAATATAAAAATAATTGCATATATAATTATTTTTGTATATTTCTCACGTTGTTTTTTGTTCATAAATACGCACTCCCTTATTATTTATATATATTGTCATTTTTTATTATTAAATTATATATTACTAAAGTAATTCTATACATAAGTTTATAAGAAATATTTAAAAATATCAATCTAAAAAATAAAAAAGCCGTACTTATAAAAATAAGTACGGCCTTTAAATTTTTTACCTAGGTTCTACAATAAACTTAATAGCAGTCCTTTCTTCTCCTTCTATTGTTATTTCTGAAAATGCAGGTACTACAATTAAATCTATTCCATTAGGAGCTACAAAACCTCTTGTTATTGCTATAGCTTTTACTGCTTGATTAACTGCTCCTGCTCCTACCGCTTGAACTTCTGCAGCATTGTTTTCTCTTAAAACAGCTGCCAAAGCTCCTGCTACTGATTTAGGCTGTGATTGAGCTGATACTTTTAATACTTCCATAAATATTCCTCCATATAATACTATTAATACAATTATATAAATTAATATTCTATAAATTAATTTAAAATCCTTCTTTATATTTTAGTAATGCATATTCATAAATCGACGTTTTTTTGCAAAATTGTTTGCATTCTAGTATAATTTCTCCTCTATTTAGTTGATTATTTTGAATAACTTTAATATTTATGGTTGTAAATTGTCTTTTTGTGTCGTTAAAAAATATTTTTTTATTACAATATAATTTAGATATATCTTTACTATTAATATGTATTATAAATTCTTTATCTCTACATAAAATAATGTTTTCCTTTATTATATCATTTAATATACTTCCTTCTATTAATTCTCTAAAAGCAGGATGAAACGGTCCTGATACAATATCCCCATCTATATTTATCTCTTTAGTAGGTTGAAGTCCTATTCTAATAATATTTATTCCAGCAGCTATAAGCATTCCATATAATATCTTAGTAATATATATTGTTTCTTCCAATGTATATGGTTTATATTCACCTTTATTATACATTAATTCCATGGGGGTATTTTTTATAACAAGTGCTGGATATATTCTACATATATCTGGAGATATTTCTATAAGTTTTTTTATAGTTTTAATATCTTTATCAAAATTATCTCCAGGTAATCCAATCATAATTTGATGACCTAATGTAAACCCAAATTTTTTTATTAAATTTGATGCTTCTATAACATCTTGGAGATTATGTCCTCTACCTGATTTAATTAAGACTTCCATATCTAACGATTGAACTCCTAGTTCAATAATATCTACTGAAAATTTTTTCAAATTAGAGAGAATATCAATATTAATATAATCTGGTCTAGTAGATAATCTTATGAAATTAATAATACCTAAATCTTTATAATATTTTGCAACTTCTAATAATTCTATTTGTTTTTTTATATCTATTGCAGTAAAAGTGCCTCCAAAAAATGAAATTTCTAATATCCTATTATTTTTAGGAATAGTTTTTAAATATTCTTCAACTATATTTTTTACATATTCAGCATCAACTTTAATAACATTGTTTCCTGTAATACTATTTTGATTACAAAAAACACAATTATGAGGACATCCTTCATGAGGAACAAATATAGGTATTATAAAATGATTTTTAGTCATTGCCTTCCTCCAAATATTTTAATGCTTTTTCAGCGGCCTTTTGCTCAGCTTCTTTTTTGCTATAACCACATCCATTACCAATAATTTCATTATTAACTGAAACTTGAATAAAAAATTTTCTTCTATGAGGCGGTCCTTCGTATCCAGTTAATTTATAATTTATAGAAATATTTTTTTCTTTTTGAATAGTCTCTTGTAGTTTTGTTTTATAATCCAATATAATTTTATTATTAATAGCTTTTTCAATAATCGATTTAAAATTTATTAAAATAAACTCATTTGCTACTGACAATCCTCTATCAATATATATAGCAGCTATAACTGCTTCAACACAATCTGCTAATATAGATACTCTTGTGCGACCGCCTGTTAATTCTTCTCCTTTACTCATTAATATATATTTACCTAAATTTAAATTTAATGCTACTTCATATAAAGAATTTTCGCAAACAATAAGAGATCTTATTTTGGTTAATTCACCTTCAGACTTATATATATAATTTTTAAAAAGATATTCCGATATACAAAGTTGAAGAACTGAATCTCCTAAAAATTCTAATCTTTCATTATATTTAATACCTTTATTTTCATTAACTATTGAACTATGAGTTAATGCTTCTATCAATAAAGATTTATCATTAAAGTTTATTTTTAACTTATTTTCTAATTCTTCTAAGAATTTTATATTCTGCATTTCTAAACCACCTTTTATAGAAAGTTTATTCTTCAATTTGTTTAATTTAAACATATTCAAGAATAAACACATAAATAAATAATTTTAAAGTCCCGTATTAATACGGGACTTTAAAATTATTATTCTTCTGTATGAGCTTTTATGTACTCTACAACATCTCCAACGCTGCTTATTTTTTCTGCGTCTTCATCTGGTATTTCCATATCAAATTCACTTTCTAACGCCATAATTAATTCTACTATATCAAGAGAATCTGCTCCTAAATCATCTACGAAAGATGATTCCATAGTTATTTCTTCAGCATCTATTCCTAATTGTTCTGATACTATATCTCTTACTTTATCAAATATCATACTTTCACCTCCTATAATATAAAACTATAATAAGATAATATTACATAACAGATTAAGCGTCAATATAATTTATAAAATAAAATTTATTTTATAAATCTTCATTTTCTAAATTTATATTTAATTTTTCTAGTTCATATTTAATTTTATTTATTATGTCGTTTTCATAAAAATTTATAGATTGTTTAATAGCATTTTTAAATGCTTTGGAATTAGAACTTCCATGTGCTTTAATAACGATGCCATTAGCTCCTAAAAAAGCTGAGCCGCCATATTCTGTATAATCAAATTTTTTCTTAAAATCTTCAAATACAGGTTTTAATAATAATCCTCCAATTTTTTTTCTTAAAGAAGACATAATTTCATCTTTTAGCATGCTAAAAATGCTTAATGCAACACCTTCATAAGTTTTTAATATAGTATTCCCTATAAATCCATCACATACAACTATATTTACATTTCCATTAGGAATATCTCTTGGCTCTATATTACCTATAAAATTAAAATTTGTTTGTTTGAGAAGATTATACGTTTTTTTGGTAAGCTCATTACCTTTTTCTTCTTCTGTGCCTATATTTACAAGACCTATAGATGGATTTTTAATATTTAATATATTTTCAAAATATATTTTACCCATAAGAGCAAATTGTATAAGATAAACAGCTTTACAATCCACATTGGCACCTGCATCTATTATCATAAAAGGTGCATTTTTCCCAGGCATAATCGGCGCTAATGCAACTCTTTTTATGCCTTTTATTCTTCCAACAATTAAAGATGCACCAGCCATAAGTGCTCCTGTGCTTCCTGCCGACAATATAGCATCCGCTTCTTTTAATTTAACTAATTCTAACGCCTTAACTAGACTTGAATCCTTTTTGTTTTTCAATGCTTTTAAAGGTTCTTCATTGGGAGTTATAATTTCATTACTATCTAATAGTTTTATTTTTTCTTTAGGGTAATCATATTTTTTTAATTTATCTTTTAATATATATTCAGGTCCTGTTAAAATAATATCTATTCCAAATTCACGTACAGCATCAACACAACCTTGAACTACAGCATCAGGAGCAAAATCTCCCCCCATACCATCTACTGCTAATTTCATAATAACTCTCTCACTTCCTTTTTAAAGTTTTATTAAAAAATAAGAGAAAGTCATTTGACTTTCTCTTATTTTTTATTTTTCTAGAGAAATTACTTCTTTCCCTTTATAATATCCACAATTTTTGCATACTCTATGAGCAAGCTTCATTTCATGACATTGAGGACATTCAACAATTCCTGGTAAACTTAATTTAAATGTTTGTGCTCTTCTTGAGTCTCTTCTAGCTTTAGAAAATCTTCTAGCAGGATTTCCCACTGTAAACACCTCCTTAATCAGCAGAAAACAAATCTTTTAATTTAGAAAGCCGCGGATCAATCTCATCTTTTGTACAATTACAAGAAGATACATTAAAATTTGTACCGCAATGCTGACATAAACCCTTGCAATCATTTTTACATAATTTTTTTATAGGCAAGGACATAATAATATTATTTTTAATAATATTTGTTATATCTATTGTATCACCATTAATAAAAATGACTTCGTCATCTTCATTATTTGGATTAGTAGAAAAACTTTCATGAATCGGGATATCTATATCTTTGTTAAAATCAGATAAACATCTAGAACAATTTAATCTTAATTCTGTTGTAAAATTACCATCTAAATTTATCAAATCTTCAGCAAAAGATAAATTACAATTTAAAGTAATAGGCTTTAAAAATTCTATTTTTTCTCCTTCATCATAAAAACTTTCCTCATTATAAACTAAATGCACTTTTTTATTTGAGCCTTTTCTTTTATTTAACTCTGAAATATTAATTATCATAGCATCACCTCAATGCATTAGCCACAATTTATTATATAAACAACTATACTAAAAGTCAAGTTTAATTTTATACTTGTTTTATAGTTATATAGTTCTATACTATTAAATTTTATTTATATATTTAAAGTTAATATTTAAATAAAATTATATTATTTTATATTTATTTACTTATTATTTCTTTTGTATCTCTTGCAATCATTAATTCTTCATTAGTAGGTATAACAAGTATTTTTACTTTTGAATCTTCAGCACTTATATCTGCTGCTTTACCTCTTACTTTATTTTTTGATTTATCCAATTTAATTCCCAAATAATCTAAATTATCGCATATAGCTTCTCGTGTTTCAGGAGAATTTTCACCAAGTCCTGCTGTAAATACTATACAATCTACTCCATTCATAACTGCAGTATAAGAGCCTATAAATTGTTTTACTTTGTAATTAAAAACATCAAGTGCTAATTTAGCTCTTTTATTCCCTGAATTTGCTGCATCTTCAATATCTCTAAAATCACTACTTACTCCTGAAATTCCTAATACTCCTGATTTTTTATTTAAAAGATTATCTACTTCATCTGTAGAATAATTTAATTCTTTCATAAGAAATGGAATTATAGCTGGATCAATACTACCACTTCTTGTACCCATAGCTAATCCTTCAAGAGGAGTAAATCCCATGCTTGTTTCTATACATTTACCATTTTTTACAGCAGCAACACTAGAACCATTCCCTAAATGGCAAGTTATTATTTTTAAATCTTCAATATTTTTATCTAACATTTTAGCAGCTGCTTTAGATACATATCTATGTGAGGTACCATGAAATCCATATTTTCTTATTCTATATTTAGTATATAATTCATATGGTAATGGATATATATATGCATGATCAGGTATAGTTTGATGGAAAGCTGTATCAAATACCGCTACCATGGGAGTATTGGGCATTAGTTCTTTGCATACATTTATTCCCATTAAATTAGCTGGATTATGAAGAGGACCAAGAGGTATATATTCTTCAATTACCTTAGTCACATCATCTGTAATTAAAACTGGATCTGCATATTTTTCTCCTCCATGAAGTACTCTATGTCCTATAGCTGATATTTCTGACATATCTTTGATTACACCATTTTTACTATCTACAAGAGCATCTAAAACTAATTTAATTGCCTCTTTGTGTGTAGGCATTGGCTTATTTACAATATATTTTTCTCTTCCTTCTACCTTTTGAGTAAGAACTGAGCCTTCTATTCCTATTCTTTCTACAACTCCTTTAGCTAATACAGATTCATTATCCATATTAATAAGCTGATATTTTAATGATGAGCTTCCACAATTTACAACAAGTATATTCAATTTAAAGTCCTCCCTACTTAATAATATTTTGTGCTTGAACAGCAGTTATTGCAACAACATTTACTATATCTTCAGCACTACATCCTCTTGATAAATCATTAATTGGTTTTGCAAATCCTTGACATATAGGTCCTATTGCTTCAGCTTTTGCAAGTCTTTGAACTAATTTATATCCAATATTTCCAGATTGTAAATCAGGAAATATCAATACATTTGCTAATCCTGCTACAGAACTTTCTGGAGCCTTTTGAGCAGCAACTTTTTTAACTAAAGCTGCATCTAATTGAAGTTCTCCATCTATTTGTAAATCAGGTCTTAATTCTTTAGCTATTTCAGTAGCTCTTCTAACTTTATCAACAAACTCATGTTCAGCACTACCTTTAGTTGAAAAAGATAACATTGCAACCTTAGGATCCATATCAAATAAATTTTTAGCTGTTTCTGCTGTAGAAATAGCAATAGATGCTAATTGTTCCGCTGTAGGATTAGGATTTACAGCACAATCTGAAAAAAGGAACATTCCATTAGAACCATATTCACAATCAGGAACAAGCATTACAAAAAAACTTGAAACTGTTGTTATACCTGGTGCAGTTTTAATTACTTGAAGTCCTGGTCTTAACAAATCTCCTGTTGTATGAATTGCTCCTGAAACCAATCCATCGGCATCTCCAAGTTTTACCATCATTGTTCCAAAATACATAGGATCTTTAACCATTTTTTCGGATTTTTCCATTGTAATACCTTTATTTTTTCTTAATTCATAAAATTCCTTAGTATATGTAGAAAATTTTTGCGAAAATGCTGGATCAATAATTTGTATTCCTTCAATATCTACATTTAACTCTTTTGCTTTACTTTTTATTTTTTCAGCATTACCTAATAAGATTAATTCTGCTAATCCTTCTTTTTTTACAATAGCACTAGCTATGATGTTTCTTTCTTCTTCACCTTCTGGAAGAACAATTTTCTTAACATCAGCCTTTGCTTTTTCCCAAAACTTCTTCATTAGTTCCATAATCATATCTCCCTTCAGTATTTACAATACATATATACCATACACTATATTAACTCATTTAATATATACTTTTCAAGCCAAATATAAATATTTTTCACATATTATAATAATCATATTAATTTTATATTTGAATTTTATTAAATTTAATGTATAAAATATATTATAAAATATTATTTTATTTAAAAGGAGGTATACTTAGAGATATGAAAATAACTTCTATAATAGCAGAATATAATCCTTTGCACAATGGTCACATTTATCATATAAACAAAACAAAAGAAATTACTTCTTCAGATGCTATTGTTTGTATAATGAGTGGAAATTATGTACAACGTGGTATTCCAGCATTAGTAGATAAGTGGAGCAGAACTAAAGCAGCTTTAGAAAGTGGAATAGATTTAGTGATAGAACTTCCAGCTTTATATGCTTTATCATCTGCAGAGTTTTTTGCATTTGGAGCAATAAGTCTTTTAGATAGCTTAAATATAATTGATAGTATTTGTTTTGGAAGCGAAATAGGGAATATAGATTATATTCTTGAAATTTCTAATATTTTAAATAATGAGACAGAAGCATTTAAAAAATCTCTTAAATATTATTTAAATAAAGGTTTTACATATCCAGCAGCTAGAAGTAAAGCTTTATATAATTATATTTTGGATAAAAATATATATTTTGAAAATAATCTACATGAAATTTTAAATTCTTCTAATAATATACTAGCAATAGAATACTGTAAAAGTCTTATTAAATTAAATAGCAATATAAAGCCATACACAATTAAAAGGGAAGGTAGCTCATATAATAGTACTAAATTAAGCAAAATTTTTTCAAGTGCTACTTCTATAAGGCGGTACATAAAAAACAATAATAATTTTAATGAATTAAAAAATCATATTCCTGATGCTAGTTTTAATATGTTAAATTTATATAAAAATAGTGGTGTTCAATTTGTTTTTGAAGATTTAATGTTTGATTTTATAAAATATAAACATTTTAATTCAGAACACGAAATAGAAAATCTCCCCGATGTTTCTGAAGGATTACATAATCGAATTAGTAAAGCTTTAAAATCTGCTAAAAATTTTGATGATTTAATAGAAAATATAAAAACTAAAAGATATACTTATACTCGTATAAACAGAATTCTTTGTCAATATTTTATAGGATTTGAAAAATTTAATACTAAAATATTAAGAACTACACCTTGCCCTTACGCTAGAATTCTTGGATTTAATGAAATTGGCATAAAAATACTAAAAGAAATGAAAGAAAAATCTTCTATTCCAATATATACAAAACTCCCAAAGAATGCTGATGATATATTACTTTTAGATATTCAATCCACTAAATCTTATAGCATTTTAAATAAATATATTGATCATAATAGCGATTATATAATTAGTCCAATAAAAGTATAAAACTATGTGTAATATTCTAAAATATAAAAAATAAAATATACTAGTACAGAATATTTTATTAAGGAGAATATAAATTGAAAATATTGCTATATTTTTGTATGTTTTTAATACCTCTACTAGTATATAAACTTTTGAAAAACTTTGAAAAAAATATTTTTATAACTATAATATGTTCATTAACAATAATACAAATTATATTAACTCCAAAATTATGTATAGATTCGGCACTACTTGGAGCCAATCTTTTTATTACAAAAGTTTTTCCATCTTTATTTCCTTTTTTAGTTATTTCTGGAATTATGATTGATTGTGATGGAGTTACTATTTATTCTAAAATTTTAGGGAAATTTTTATGCAAACCTCTTAGATTACCTATAGAATGTACATTTGCAATTGTAATAAGTATGTTTTGCGGATACCCTCTTGGTGCTAAATATTCATGTGATCTATATGAAAAAGGTATAATAAACTATAAAACTTGTCAAAGGCTAATAAATATAGCTAGCAATGCAAGTCCTTTGTTTATAATCGGTTCTGTCGGAACTGCTATGCTTAAAAATTTTTATATAGGTTATTTTCTTCTTTTATGTAATTACATATCATGTTTTATAATGGCTTTTATAATTCCTGCTGATAATACATATATAAGCCGTAATCAAAATATAAATTTATCTTTTTCAAATAAAAATATAGGAGATATAATAAAAAGTAATATTGAAAATGCAATAAAAACTTCTTTTTCTGTTGGTGGCTTTGTTATAATTTTTTCTGTAATAACAAATATAATTAAAAGCAATATCTTTTTTGATATTGCTATAAAAAATGTAACCAATATATTACAAATAAATAAAAATTTAATTGAAGGATTATTGTTAGGAATTATAGAAATGACTAATGGCTGTTATTTAATATCTTCATTGTCAACAGATATATATATTAAAATTATAATCATAAGTTTTTTATTGGGTTTCAGTGGATTTTCCATAGTTTCTCAAGTATATTCATTCACTTATAAGTATAATTTATCTATGAAAAAATATATATTAAGAAAATTTATGCAAGGACTTATTTCTTCAACAATTGCTGCTGTATTATATAAAATTCCATTTTTAAATTTATCTATGCAAGTTTTCAGCAATAAATATAGTTTTAATCAGCATGTTATTATGTTAATGTTATTTATAATATTTCTTATAGTACCTTTTATATTAAGTATAATAAAAAAATTATTTCATGCCTCTTAATTCTTTAATATTATCTCTTATTGTATCTAAATCTGTAGTAACTTCATTGCTTAAAGACTGAATAAATTCTTCAACTTCTTTCTTTATATTTATTATCATACTTTGTCCTTTTTCATTTATTTCTTTTTCTAATTCACAAAGTATTTTATCAGCATAATCACGTGCCCCTAATCTCATCGACTTTGCATCTCTTTGAGCTGAAGCTATTATTTCTTCAGCTCTAATTTTTGCTTCTTTAGTAATATCATGATTTTCTATTTGTCTTTTTAGCATATCTGCACTTTCTTTTTTCATATTTGATGCTTCTTCAATAGCTTCACTTAATATTCTTTCTTTTTCTTCTACAACCCATTGAGCTTTTTTTAATTCATCTGGCAAAGAATTTATTATTTGATCTACTATACTCATAACTTCTTTTTTATCTACTAATATTTTACCCATTACTGGAACTTTTGAAGATGTTTCAAATATTTCTTGAAGATACTCAAGCAAATTTATTACTTCCATAACAGCTTATCCCCCTTTTGATTTATTTTTCTCATTATATCCTTAATTATCACATCAGGTACTAAATCCTTAATACATCCTCCAAACATAGCAACTTGTTTAACAGAAGAAGAACTTAAATATGAATATTTTGCGTTTGTCATCATGAACACTGTTTCTATTTTAGGATCAAGTTTATTATTCATAAGGGCCATTTGAAATTCATATTCAAAATCTGATACAGCTCTTAATCCTTTAACTATAACAGTAGCTTCATTTTCTTTCATGAAATTTATTAAAAGACCACTGAAACTTTTCACACTAACATTTTCTAATCCAATTATAGATTTTTTAATTAAATCTACTCTTTCTTCTGTGCTAAATAATCCTGTTTTACTAGGATTTATTAGTACTCCAACAATAACTTCATCAAATACTTTTGAAGCTCTATTTATAATATCTAAATGACCATTTGTAATTGGATCAAAGCTTCCTGGATATACAGCTCTCTTCATATTAGTCCTCCCTATATTTATAAAGGCATACAATTGTATTACCATATTTACGGCTATCTACAAGCATTATTTTTTCATTACCTTCATATATCTTTTCTGAAGAATCAATTTTAGTAACTATAATACCATTACTTTCTAATAAACATTTTTGGGAAATTATATCTATAGCTGGAGGTATCATATTTTTTAAATATGGAGGATCTATAAAAATTAGATCAAAAATTATACCCTTGTCACTAAATTCATTAAGTGCTTTATAAGAATCAATATTATAACATCTACATATATCATTAAATTTTAAATTTTCTACATTTTGTTGTAATAATTTAAATGTGTTAAAATTTTTATCAACAAGATGGCATTGAGATGCTCCTCTGCTTGCCGCTTCTAATCCTAAGCTTCCTGTTCCAGCAAATACATCTAAAACAATAGCTCCGGGAATTCTATTTTGAATAATATTAAAAATAGATTCTTTCACTCTATCTAAAGTAGGCCTTGTTTCCATACCTTCTGGAGATAATAGTTTTCTACCTTTTGCAATACCTGATATAATTCTCATTTATATCCTCCTCTTTAGTAAAAATATAACATTTATATACATAGATTAATACATAATTCACCAATTTTCAAGGAATATGCTCTTTTTAATTAATATGTGTTTTTTTTATTTTATAAAATTCACATATTAAATTCATATTTCAACAATTTATACCTTTTAATACATCTAATTTTATTTAGTTAAAACAAATAAATTTAGATGTATTATCTAATTTTTTTATTATTTCTTCTTTTATTTTAATATCTTCACTATCATTACTCTTTAATAATCTTCTTGCTTCTATGTTTGCAATTTTAAATAAATCTATATCTTCAACTAAATCAGATAATATTAAATTATCTTCCCCATGTTGTTTAAATCCTAATAACTCTCCACTTCCTCTAAGCTTTAAATCTTCTTCTGCAATATAAAAACCGTCATTACTTTTTTGTAATATATTAAGTCTTTTCTCTACAATTTTATTATTAATTTTTGCTATTAAAATACAATAAGATTTAAATTTCCCTCTACCAACCCTTCCTCTTAATTGATGTAGTTGTGCAAGCCCAAATCTTTCTGCATTTTCTATTATCATAACAGTAGCATTAGGTACATTAATTCCTACTTCTATAACTGTAGTGGAAATTAAAACTTTTATATTACCAGATTTAAATTTTTGCATAATTTCGTCTTTTAATTTATTAGGCATTTTACCATAAAGAAAAGCAACTTCTTTGGGTGAAAAATATTTTTGAGTTAATTCTTCATATAATGTTTCAACTGAATTTAATTCTAGTTCATCATTATTTTCTACAAGAGGACATACAACATATACTTGTCTTCCTTTTTTTACTTCTTCTATAGCAAATTTATAAACTTTATCTTTATTTTTGTAATCTACATAATATGTATCTATTTTTTGTCTTCCTGGTGGAAGTTCGTTTATAATCGATATATCAAGATCTCCATAAAGAGTTAATGCTAAAGTTCTAGGTATAGGTGTAGCTGTCATTACAAGCACATCTACATTGTTTCCTTTATTAAGTAAAATATTCCTTTGCATTACTCCAAAACGATGCTGTTCATCAGTTACAATCATACCTAAGTTTTTAAATTGTACATCTTCTTCTAATAATGCATGAGTACCTATTAAAATATCTATTTTACCAAATTTAAGTTCTTGTTTTATTTCTAATTTTTGTTTTTCGGACATACTCCCACTTAACATTTTTATATTTATGTTAAAAGATTTTAATATATTGTTAAATTCTTCATAATGTTGATTTGCAAGAATTTCTGTTGGTGCCATAACGGCAACTTGATATCCATTTTTTACTACATTAAATACAGTGATTATAGCAACAATTGTTTTACCACTTCCTACATCACCTTGAACCAATCTATTCATAGCTTTATTCTTTTTTTGATCAATTAATATTTCTCGTATAACTTTATTTTGAGCAGCAGTTAAATTAAAAGGTAACGTTTCTTTTAATATTTTTAATTCAGGTGAAATTTTAAAAGAAATACCTTGATTATTTCTTTTTATAAAATCTTTTAGCATAAGTATTTTTAATGAATAAGTAAACAATTCTTGAAATTTCAATCTTTTTTTAGCTTCATTTAAATCTTCAATATTATGTGGATTATGAATATTTTTTATAGCTTTATCTAGCGACATTAAATTATATTTTTTTATAAACCATTGAGGCATATTTTCTTCTATATATATTTTACTTAAAACTTCAGATAAAATTTTTATAATAAATTTATTCGTTAATCCTTCCTTTAAAGAATAAATAGGGATAAGCAAATATTCTTCTTTATTTTTACATAATGATTTATTTTCATTATTAATATAAGTTTTGTTTACTATAATAGGATTTAACATTATTTTCTCGCCTTTAAATATTTCTATTTTTCCTGCTATAGTATATTGCTTTAATAGCATAAATTTATCTTTCATATATGGCTGATTAAACCATCTTCCTTTTATAATATTGTCTTCATATTTAAAAATAACAGTAGTTAATATTTTATTAGTCTTAGTTTTTATATCTTTATCAATTTTTATTACTGTACAATTAAAAATAGATTTTTGACCTAATTTAACATTATTAGATACATTTTTTGAAATTTTTTCATAATCTCTTGGAAAATATAATAATAAATCCATTATTGTATAAATTCCACATTGGTTTAATATTTTTTTAGTTTTAGGACCAATCCCTTTTATAATTTCTATATCACTATATACATCCATTATAAAACACTCCAAACATAGAAATAAAAAAGCCTTAAGGCTTTTTTATTCAACAGATATTATAAAATAATACAAAGGCTGCTCGCCATTGTAACTTTGTATATCTTTTTCAGGATATTTTTTTTGCAACGAAGTTACAATTTTTTCCACTTCATTTTCATTTGTATCTTTACCATAAAAAATAGTAATTAATTCACTATCTTCTTTTATCATATTGTCAATTGTGTTTTCACAAACTTTATAAATATCTCTTCCTACTTCATTAATTTTACCTTCTATAAGACCTAATATATCTCCTTTATGTATCATTTTCCCATCTATTTCTGTATCCCTTACAGCGTAAGTTATTTGTGCACTAGATACTTTCTTTATTGCTTCACTCATAGCTTTAATATTTTCTTCTAAAGACATATTAAAATCAAATACAGTAATACTTGTTATACCTTGAGGAATAGTTTTAGTTGGTATTACAATAATATTTTTATCAGTGAGTTTTGCTGCTTGTTCTGCTGCCATAATAATATTTTTATTATTTGGAAATATAAAAATATTTTTAGCATTAATCTTTTTTATGCAATCAAGAATATCTTGCGTACTAGGATTCATTGTTTGACCACCTTCTATAACATAGTCAACACCTAAATCCTTAAATATATTCTTTATTCCTTCACCCATAGCTACAGATATAAAACCAAATTCCTTTTTATTTTCTTCTTCATCTAAATTTACAATATCTTCTTTTTTTGTAATTGAAAATTCATCATTTAATAAATGTCTATGCTGCTCTCTCATATTATCTATTTTTATTTTAGAAAGTTCACCTAGTTTAATAGCTTTAGATATAATTACTCCAGGGTCATTAGTATGAATGTGCACTTTTACTGCATCTTCTACTCCAACTACAATCATAGAATCTCCATATGGTTCTAAATCTTTTTTAAAATCTTCAATATTTATATTTCTACCTAATACAAAAAATTCAGTACAATATCCAAATTTTATATATTCTTCATTTATATATGATATGGAATTAAATGAAACATTATTGTCATTTAAGTTAATTGGCATTTTAGCTTTTAAATTATACTTTAAAGCCTCATGCATACCTTTTAATATTATTAAAAGTCCCATTCCACCGGCATCTACCACTTTAGCTTTTTTTAATACAGGAAGCATTTCAGGAGTTTTATTTAAAATTGATTCGCTATAAGAACATACTTCTTCCATAAGCATACTTATATCATTATTAGTACTTTTTACTGCAACATCACCCGCAGCTTTAATAATAGTAAGTATTGTTCCTTCAGTAGGTCTCATTACAGCTTTATAAGCTAATTTAGCGCCTTCTAAAAGACTATTGGCAAATTCTAAGGCATCAACTTCATCTTTATCCTCAAGTGCTTTAGACATTCCTCTAAAAATCTGAGACAATATAACTCCAGAATTGCCTCTTGCCCCCATTAATGCTCCTCTTGATAATTTTTTTGCTACTTCTCCTATAGAATTACTATTAATATTTTCAATTTCTGATATTGCACTTTTAAATGTCATAGACATATTAGTGCCAGTATCTCCATCTGGAACAGGGAATACATTTAATGAATTTACAAAATCCTTTTGTTCTTCAAGTCTATTAGATGCATTTACCATCATATTATAAAACTGTAATCCGTTAATTTTTAAGTATTCCATTAAAAAGTACCCCCTTAAACTCTTACACCTTGAACATTAACTGTTACGCTCGAAACATTAAGTCCAGTATAATTTTCCACATTATATTTTATATTTTGAATTATATTATTAGCAATTACAGAAATTTTAGTTCCATACTCAACAACTATATATAATTCAACAGAAACTTCATTTTCTTTTGAATGAATTTTTACACCTTTACTTAAATTTTCTCCTTTTATTAGTTCCCATAATCCATCTTTAGCATTTTTTGAGGCCATTCCTACAACCCCATAACATTCCATAGTAGAAACACCTATTATATTTGCAACTACTTCTTCTGAATAATCAATATATCCATTTTTATTTAAAATATTACCTATCATAATAAATCCTCCTCATATTAATAAATAAACAGTTTAATAAATATTTAAAGATAACAATTTTATTATCTTTATTTTATATTAAATAATAAATTTATTCAATAAAATAAATTTTTAATTATGCTAAAAAACAAAAATATAATTTTACAAAAGTTATTACTTGAAAAATTTTTATATTTTCCTTGCAAAAAATATATCTTATATGATAAAATAATAAATGTTTGGATTGAGAAGACTTTTTCTTCACAATTTCTAAGGAGGTGTTTTTCGTGTCAAGAAGATGTGAGATTTGCAATAAAGGTGTTATATCTGGATTACAAGCAAGCCATTCAAATCGTAAATCTAAGAGAAAATGGGCGCCAAATTTAAAGAAGATTAAAGCTATAGTTAATGGAACTCCAGCTACTATACATGTTTGCACTAGATGTTTACGTTCTGGTAAGGTACAACGTGCTGTATAAAAATAAAAATGCAGTTGCTAAGCAATTGCATTTTTATTTTTATATATGTTAAAATCTTTATACTTTTTTTCTTTTGAAAAATTTTATAATTGCAGATATGAACTTAGGCAATTTTATTGCAATTATTTTCATTATATATCAACTCCTTTTTAATGATGTGAGTTTTCTATTAAATACCATCCTATATAAATTAATCCTCCACCTACAGCTATAATCCATCCCCAAATAGGTATTATAAAAGTTATAACCATTCCTATACCAATAGCTACTATTATCCATCCTACATTTTCTCTCAATTTATGTTTTCTAGACAAAATGTTATCCCTCACCCACTAATACTTTACTATTATTATATGATATTAAAGTATTTTTGTGAACAAAAAAGGATGCTTATGCATCCTAATCTATACTTTTCATTATAATTAAGTTTCCACTTTCAAAATCTATTTTGACTTCATTATTTACAAATTCATTAGATATAGTAACATTATCCCCTATTTTTAAAATATATTTATTTAAACTGTACTTAGCACCAAAAATGCTTAAATTTATAATTGGTTTATTATATGCAAAAATAGAAAATTTATCGCCCTTTTGTCCTTTTATTATAACGCTGTGATTTACCATTGTAATTATATTATTATTATCTTTAATAAATGCTTCAGTATTATTATCTAAACATTTATATAATAAAGCTAGATTTCCAAATGTATGATCTAGTCTAGTACCTGTACATCCTAAAAAAACAATTTTATCAACTTTAAGTTCTAAAGCTTTAATAACTGCAAGTTCAGTATCCGTATAATCTTTTTCTATAGGATAGGTTTCAATTATAGATTTCTTATTTAAAAAAAATTTCAATATATAATCATCTGTTGAATCAAAATCTCCTATTATATAATCAGGTATAATTTTATACTCGTAGGCACATTTTGCACCGCTATCAGCACATATAAGAACATAATTCCCAACTAATTCATCTTTTAAAAGTTTTTCTGAAGGAGGTGTCCCTCCAGATATTATAACAGCTTTCATACTTAAAGTCCTCTTCTTAAATCTATAATATTTTCTTTTATTTTATTATTCTTAAATACTGCTGATCCTGCTACTATAATATCCGCTCCACATTCTGTTACTTCTGATATATTATAAGTATCAATTCCACCATCTACCTCTATTAATATATTGTTATTTATATTTTCAATTAATTTTTTTGTTTCTTTAACCTTATTAGAACAATATTTAATATATTTTTGCCCTCCAAATCCAGGATTTACTGTCATAATTAATACAATATCAACAATATTAATCAAATCTTTAATTAACGAAACTGGACTTCCAGGATTTAATGCTATACCTGCCTTTATACCGAAGCTTTTAATATAGTTTATTGTTCTATCTATGTGTTTATCAGCTTCATAATGTATTGTAATTATATCAGCACCTGCTTTTATAAAATCATCTATAAATCTGCTTGGTTCATTTATCATAAGATGAACATCAAAAGGTATGTCTGCGTATTTACGTAAACTTTTTATTATAGGGGCTCCAATTGTAATATTAGGTACAAAATTTCCATCCATAACATCTATATGAATTAAATCTGCACCACATTCTTGTAAAAATTTAACTTGTTCTCCTAAATTAGCAAAATCAGCTGATAATATAGAAGGAGCAATTTTTATCATTTTTTATACCTCCTATTCGTCAATTCTTGTAACATTTTAATATAAAATTTATATCTATTCTCATCAATTTTACCTTCTTCAACCTTTTGTTTAATTGCGCATTCAGGTTCTTTGTAATGAGTACAACCTCTAAATTTACATAAACTTAAAAAAGGTTTAAAATCTGGGAAACAATATTGTAAATCTTGAGCAGACATAAAATTCATTTCTAAGGAAGTAAATCCAGGAGTGTCAACTAAAAAACCTTCTTCAATTTCTACTAATTCACTATGTCTTGTAGTATGTTTACCTCTCCCAATTTTTTCACTAATTTCCCCAGTTTCCATTAAATTTTTATTAAGTAATTGATTTAAAATAGTTGATTTACCAACACCCGAAGGTCCGCATAATACGGTTATGTTATTTTTTAATTTATCTTTCAATAAATCTATACCATATCCTAACTTAGCATTTAAAAATAAAACCTCATATTTTGCCTTTTTTATCATATTGACTATATCTTGAAATTCATTAATTTCAATTAAATCAATTTTATTAAAACAAACTATTGCTTTTAAATTATTGTATTCACATAATATAAGAAATTTATTAAGTAATTCTAAATTTAATTTAGGATTTAAAAAAGTAAAAATTACAAAAACCTGTGTTACATTAGCTACTGAAGGTCTAATCAATTCACTTTTTCTAGGATATATTTTATTAATAATACCTTTATTATTAATTATATCAATTTCTACTTTATCACCAACTATAGGGGTAAGTTCATTAAATCTAAATTTTCCTCTTGCTTTACACTCAATAATTTTATTACCCGATTTTACATAATAAAATCCAGCTATTCCTTTTATTATAGTTCCTTCCATATTTCCTCCTTTGCAATATTTTTTAATTATTGATTTACTTGATCGTTTTGACTTGTTTGATTTGGTTGATTTATATTTTGATTTTGTTCAATAGATTTTGTATTTAATTTTATCTTTTCTCCTTTAGATACTTTTGTGTTAGGAGCAGGATTTTGTTCAATTACAATATCATTATCCTTACCTTTAACATCTAAATTTAAACCTAAAGAAGCTGCTTCAGTTTTAGCTTCACTTAAAGTTTTATTTATAAAATTAGGCACGGTTATTTTTTCTTCTTTATATACATAGTAACTTACATCAACTTGGCTTTGTTCTTTTATGTTTGAAGCATTAGGCGCTGGATTTTGATTTACAATTTTTCCATCAAGATTTTTATCTGTAGTTTCTATAGGAGTTTTATTTCCTAACCTTAAATTATTACTTATCAAAAGATTTTCAGCATCTTTTAATGTTAAATTAAATAAATCTGGTACTTTGGTATAAATTATCTCTTGACCTTTACTTATAACTAAATCAATTTTAGAACCTTTCTCTAAAAAAGAATTCGCTTCAGGAGTTTGACTTATTATAGAATTTTCTGGAATAGTAGTGCTGAATTCATAAGTTTTTTCTCCAACTTTAAATCCGCTATTTTCAATTATACTAATCGCCACATTAACATCTGTTCCCTTGACATCAGGTACTTTAATTTCCATCATACCCGAACTAACATAAATTGTAACTTTCGAACCAGATTTTACATTTGTATTTTCTGATGGATTAGAAGCTATTACAATACCTGCAGGTTTATCACTTTTTTCTCTTGAACCTATAACAGGCTCTAATCCTTTGTCTCTTATTGCTTTTTCTGCTTCATATTCCGTCATTCCAACAACAGAAGGTACTGTAACCGTTTCTGATACTGTATTTTCATTAGTTTTAGATGAAATTGAGCTTTTACTCATAATATACCAACCTGCAAAAAAGAATATTATAACTATTAATATACCAAGAGGTACCAAAATTAAAGCTGATTTTAATTTTGGTTTCTTAGAATTTTTCTTCTTAACACTATTTTCATCTTCTTTTTCTTCTATTTCACAATCAGTTACTGGATTCATTATTTTAGTATGATCTGAATATGAATCAAAAGTATCAATTTTATAATCTGAGTTATTTTTTATTTGCTGTAAGTCAAGTAACATATCCTTTATATTTTGATATCTGCTAATTGGATCTTTTTCCATTGCTTTTAGTATAAGATTATTTAATCCATCTGGCAAATTTCCATTTATATGTTTAGGCGGAATAACAGGTTCTTGTAAATGCTTTAACGCAACAGATACAGGGCTTTCAGCATCAAAGGGTACTTTTCCAGTAACCATTTCGTAAATTACAACTCCTAATGAATATATATCTGTTCTTCCATCTACAAAACTTCCTTTAGCTTGTTCTGGTGAAAAATAATGTGCCGATCCAATAACTTTATTAGTATTTGTTATAGTTACAGAATTAGAAACTTTAGCTATCCCAAAATCTGTTACTTTAATATTTCCTTCACTAGTTACTAATATATTTTGAGGTTTAATATCTCTATGTATAATATTATTTTTATGTGCACATTCTATTGCTTTTGCAATTTGAATTGCAATATCTATAGCTCTATTATAATCTAATCTCCCATTTTGAATTATCAATTCTTTAAGAGTTATTCCTTGTACATATTCCATAACTATATAATTTAAAGTTCCTTCAGAACCAACATCATATATGTTAACTATATTATTATGAGAAATACTTCCTGCAGATGCAGCCTCAGCTTTAAATTTATTTACAAATTCTTTATCTTTAGAATATTCTTCCTTTAAAATTTTAACTGCAACAAATCTATTTAAAAGTCTGCATTTAGCTTTATATACTTCTGCCATCCCTCCTTCCCCAATTTTTTCTATAATTTCATATCTATTTCCCAGCAAAGTTCCTATCATTCTTGCACTCTCCTTCAAAAATAATGACAGTTATATTATCTTTTCCACCTCTTTGTTTACTCAATTCTACTAACTTATAACATGCTGTATCATTATCATTATTTAATATAATCTCGTACATTTCATCGTCTGTAAGTGAATTAGATAAACCATCAGTGCACAACATAACCTTATATACATTTTTTAAATCTATTAAACATGTATCTACTTTAACATCATAAAATGTACCTAATGCACGAGTTATTATATTTTTGTTAGGATGTACGTAAGCTTCTTCTTCGGTTATAGTTCCAGCATCCAAAAGTTGTTGCACTAAAGAATGATCTTTTGTAACTTGGCGCATACTATTATCATCAATAATATAACATCTACTATCTCCCACATTAGCAACAGCCATCTTTCCTCCACTTATTAAGCAAGCAGTTATGGTTGTTCCCATTCCATTTAAATAATCTTTTGTTTTGGAAATATTATAAATTTTTTTATTTGAAAATTGTATAGCTTCTTTTAATACTTTTTCTAAGTCATCTAATGAACAAATAGAATTAATATATTCTATAGTTGTATCTACAGCAAGTTTGCTGGCAATTTCTCCAGCATTATGTCCGCCCATTCCGTCCGCAATAACATATATTCTTTTTTCTATGTCTTCATGATATCCTAAATAATCTTCATTTATTTCACGAACATTTCCTAGGTCAGTTAACATCCCTGCCATTTTTACACCTCTTTTTCATTGTTTCTGTTTTGCAAATATCTTCTTCTAAGTTGACCACAAGCAGCATTAATATCTGATCCCATTTCTTTTCTTATAGTAGTTTCTATCCCTAATTTTGTAAGTGTATTATAAAAAGTTTTTATATTTTCTACAGATGGCTTTTTATATTCTTTTTCCTTTACTTCATTAATAGGTATTAAATTTACATGACATAACATTCCTTTAAGTAATTTAGCAAGTTTTTCAGCATCATCTTTTTTATCATTTACATTTTCAACTAAAGCATACTCAAATGTAATTCTTTTATTAGTTTTTTTTATATAATAATTACAAGCTGATATTATATCTTCTATTGAATATTTATATGCTATAGGCATTATTTTTTTTCTTAATTCATTATTAAAGGCATGAAGAGAAATAGCTAAAGTTATTTGCATATTTCTATCTGCAAGTTTTAATATTTTAGGAACAATACCGCAAGTAGACAAAGTTATATGTCTTTGACCTATGTTAAGTCCATAGTCTGCATTTATAACTTCTATAAATTTAATAACATTATCATAATTTTCAAGAGGTTCTCCGCTTCCCATTAAAACAACATTAGAAATTCTTTCTCCTATTTCTTTAGAAGAAACTAATACTTGAGCTAAAATTTCACCACAGGTAAGATTTCTAACAAGTCCCTCTATAGTTGATGCACAAAACTTGCATCCCATTTTACATCCAATTTGTGTTGAAACACAAATTGAATTTCCATGATTATATTTCATAACTACACATTCTATAATATTTCCATCTTCATATTCAAGTAGCATTTTTTTTGTTTCATCTAATTTCGATTTAAAAACCTGTATTATTTTAGGAATTCCTATATAAAATGAATTTTTTAATTTAGTTTTTAATTCATTTGGGATATTCTTCATATTTTCAAAATCCCAAATATATTTTTTATAAATCCAATCAAAAATTTGTTTAGCTCTATATTCATTTTCATTATTTTCTTTCATCCATATTTTTAATTCTTCAAGAGTTAGATCAAGAATATTTATCATATAAGCACCTACCATAATCTTTTTAACTTAGCTATAAAAAATCCATCCATAAAATTGTTTGGCAATATAGTAACTCCATAATCAGTATATATAATATTGTCCAATTTACCGTAAAATAATGGAATTATTTCATAGTTTGTAAACTTATTTAAAAACCACTTAATATTTTCTTCATTTTCTTTTTTATTTATAGTACAAGTAGAATACAATAATATTCCACCTTTTTTTACATATTTAGACGCATTTTCCATAATATTTCTTTGAATTTTTTGAATATCTTTAAATTGTTGTATAGTTTTATTCCACTTAATTTCTGGTTTTTTTCTTATAATTCCAAGACCTGAACATGGAACATCTATCAATACTCTGTCAGCACTATCTATAAATTTTTCATCAAACACAGTAGCATCTTTAATTTTACAAATAATATTAGTAATACCTAATCTTTCTGCAGTATTCTTAATTAAAGATAATTTATCTTCATATATATCAAAGGCATAAATTTTCCCACTATTATTCATAAGTTCCGCTATATGCGTTGTTTTCCCTCCAGGAGCACTACACATATCTAATATAAAAATGTCAGATACTATATCCATAGAATGTGCTACAAGCATAGCACTTTCATCTTGTACTGTTATAAATCCCTCTTTAAATAATGGATTATTTTCTATACTTTTACCTTTTATTATTCGTAAGGCTTCTTTACATATTACACCTCTTTCTATATTATATCCATATTGTTTTAGCTTTTCAAAAGCTTCATTATAATTTGTTTTTAAATTATTTATTCTAACAGTTATATTAGGTATAGAATTTAATCCTTTAAATATTTCTTCTGCATTACTACCATACTGATTTATAATCATTTTTACCATCCATGGTTCAAAAGAATATTTAAAACATAATTCTTGAATTTTATCATTTTTATCATAAAAAACTTTATCCTTATTTCTTAAATAATTTCTTAAAACACCATTAACCAATTTAGAAGCATTTATAGATTTGTATTTTTTGGCAATTTCAACACTTTCATTAACAACTGCAAAATCAGGTATTTTAGATAGATATCTAATTTGATAAATTGATATTCTTAATATATTTAATATAGTATTATCTTGTTTTTCAATAGAAGATTTTAAAAAACTTGAAAGTATTTTATCTATAGTGTATTTATATTTTAAAGTGCCATATACAATCTCTGTAGTTAATGCTTTATCTTTATCATTTAGATCTGATTTTTTTAATTTTAAATTTAACACTATATTGGAATATGAATTATTATTAATTACTAAATTTAATACTTCTACTGCTATCTCTCTAGAATTATTCATTAAATTATCTACCCCTTATTTTATAAGGTTTTTATATAAATTATTAACTTATACATGCACAATAATAAATTAAAATTATTATAAGTACATGTATAAGTTAAATTTTTATAAAAACTTTATTTTAATCTCTATTTCTATCACTTATAACAATAAGTCTTAAAAGTTGAGAAATTGCTACTAAAGCAGCAGCCACATAAGTCATAGCTGCAGCCTTAAGTACAGCTTTAGCAGCATTTAATTCTTCTTCATACAGTATAGCTCTGCTTTTAAGTGACTGTAGAGCTCTTCTTGAAGCATTAAATTCCACTGGAAGAGTAATAAGCTGAAATAAGACTACTGCACTAAAAAGTATTATCCCAAGATTGATTAAATCTGCAAACCCGAGTATAATTCCTAAAATAAATAAAATCCATGATAAATTTGAACTAATATTAACTATAGGTACTATGGAATTTCTTATAGTTAAAGGAGCATATCTTTCTTTATGTTGTATTGCATGACCAGTTTCATGTGCTGCTACTCCTATAGATGCCACGGAAGTACCATAAAATACATCTCTAGACAATCTCATAACTCTACGTGAAGGATCATAATGATCCGATAATCGTCCATTAATTACTTCAACTGGAACATCATATAAACCATTTATATCTAAAAGCATCCTAGCTACTTGTGCTCCAGTATATCCATTAATACTATTAATCTTTGAATATTTACTAAAAGTTGAATTTATTTTTAATTGAGCCCAAAATGATATTATTAAAGCTGGTACTAAAATTATATAAGTATAATCATAAAACATTTATATCCTCCTTTCATACAAAAATTATTATAATAATTTTTATGATAATATAACTCCCTCTTCAATAGTATTACCATTAATATATTCTTCAACAGACATTGGCTTACCTCCAGGAAATTGAATTACTTTTATGCACAATATTCCTTCTCCTGAAACTACTTCTATTCCTTCTTTGCTTACTTTAAGTATATATCCTGGTTTATAATTAGCTTTTTTATTTATTACAGTACTTTTATAAACTTTCATAATTTTATCTTTATATTGTGTAAATGCAACAGGATAAGGATTTAAACCTCGTATTAAATTTTTAATATCATTAGCTTTTAAATTCCAGTCTATTTTTGCTATTTCTTTTGAAATCATAGGAGCATAGCTACTTTCAGAGTTGTCTTGTTTCTTAGGTGTAATTTTCCCTTCAACAATACCATTTATAGTTTTTATTAAAAGCTCTGCACCGTCTTTCATTAATATATCATGTACGTCACCAGCAGTCATATCCTCAGTAATATTGTATTCACTTTTTAAAAGTATGTCTCCTGTATCTAATCCTGAATCCATAAGCATGGTGGTATTACCAGTTTTATTTTCTCCATTTATAACCGCCCAATTTATTGGAGCAGCACCTCTATATTTGGGTAAAAGTGATGCATGCAGATTTATACATCCATATTTAGGAATATCAAGTATTTCTTTTGGAAGTATCTGACCAAAAGCAACTACTATAATAAAATCAGGATTTATTTTTTTTAAAACATTTATACTTTCCATATCTTTTTTTATTTTATTAGGTTGATATACAGGAATATTATACTTTAATGCCTCTTCTTTTACAGGAGATATACTTAATTTTTGTCCCCTTCCTCTAGGTCTATCTGGTTGAGTAAATACAGCCTCTACTTTAAAATTATTTACAAGATTTTTTAAAGATGGTACAGCAAATTCTGGTGTACCCATAAATACTATTTTCATTTAATATCACCCTTTATTTGTTTATCTATATATAATATTCCATCTAGATGATCAATTTCATGACATAAAGCTCTTGATAAAAGACCTTCACCTTCTATTATGATTTCCTCTCCTTTTTCATTTAATGCTTTAACTTTAACTTTTTCTGGCCTTAAAACTTTACCTTGTTGCCCAGGTATACTTAAACACCCTTCTTCATCCAAATATTCACCTTGAGAGTCTATAATTTCTGGATTAATTAATATAATAGGGCCATCACCAACATCTATAACTACAATTCTTTTTAAAATTCCAACTTGTGGAGCAGCAAGTCCTACTCCATTAGCTTTATACATTGTTTCAAGCATATCATCAATCAAAATTTTAATTCTAGTATTTATTTCATCAACCTTTTTACTTTTTTTCCTTAATATTTCATCTCCAAGAACTCTTATATTTCTAATTGCCATAATTTATACCTCCAATTTATTTTTACAAAATGCTGTTAGGATTTATATCCAAACTAATTCTAATATCATTATAAGAATTTTTTGTTAAATCGTATATAATATTTTTTACATTATGCATTAAATCATTATATATTTCTCCTTTTAAAATTATATGCCACCTATAATATTCATTTATTTTTGATATTGAACAAGGACATGGCCCTAGCATCTCTATTTTATCATTTTTATTAATAATATTTTTTAATATTACACCAATATTTTGTATATTTTTTATTAATAATTCTTCATTTTTACTACTTAAATTTATAGAAAATATTTTTGAAAAAGGCGGATAATTCATATCTTTTCTTATAGATATCTCTTCGTTATAAAAATTTTCATAATCATTAGAAATAGCATTTGTAATACTATAATTATCGGGATTATAAGTTTGTACTATAACTTTTCCAGGTTTATCTCCTCTTCCAGCTCTTCCTCCAACCTGTGTTATAAGTTGAAATGTTCTTTCTCCAGAACGATAATCTGGAATATTAAGCGATAAATCTGCTGCTATAATTCCAACTAAAGTAACATTTTTAAAATCTAATCCTTTAGCGATCATTTGAGTACCAATAAGAATATCTGCTTTATTTTCTTTAAATGTATTATAAATATTTTCGTATGAATTTTTTCCCCTTGTTGTATCAAAATCCATCCTTAATATTCTTGCTTTTGGAAAATATTTTTTTGTTTCTGTTTCAATTTTTTCAGTTCCTATTCCAAAATATTTAACATAATTACTTTTACATTTAGGACATATATTGGTTACCTTCTTTGTGTTTCCACAATAGTGGCAAGTTAAAATATTGCTTTCATTATGATAAGTTAATGATATGTCACAATTTTCACATTTAAACACATATCCGCATTTTCTGCAAGAAATGAATGTAGAATATCCTCTTCGGTTTAAAAATAATATTATTTGTTCACCTTTTTGTAAACATTTTTTCATTTCATTGTATAATTTTTTACTAAATATTGATTTGTTATTCTCTATAAGTTCCTCTCTCATATCTACTAATTCGATTTTAGGAAGCATTGCATTATCAGCTCTATTTTTTAAACTTATAAGTTCTATTTCTTCATTTTTTGCTTTGTAATAAGTATCTATAGAAGGTGTAGCAGAACCTAAGATAAGTTTACTGTTTTCTAAATTGCATCTAAACTTAGCTATTTCAAAAGTATTATATTTAGGATCACTTTCAGATTTATATGTATATTCATGTTCTTCATCTATTATTATTAATCCTAAATTATTAAAAGGCAAAAATACTGCAGATCTAGCACCTATAGCAACTTTAACTTTACCATTTTTTACTCTAAGCCATTCATCAAATTTTTCACCTTCTGAAAGCTTACTATGAAAAACAGCAATATCCTTCCCAAATCTACCTTTAAATCTTTCTACCATCTGAGGGGTTAGAGAAATTTCAGGGACTAAAACAATTGAATCGCGATTTTTTTCTATCATCTCACTAACTAATTGCATATATATTTCTGTTTTTCCACTACCCGTTATACCATGAATTAGAAAAACATTATTATTTGATTTATTAATTTTATTTATAGCAATTTGCTGTTCTTCATTTAAAATCTTTTTAGGATAATTATTAAAACTTCTATTATCATATCTATTTAATATGACTTCTTTAGTTGTTAAAAAACCATGTTTAATCAAAGTATTAATAGAAGAAATTGAGATTTTATAAATTCTTTTTAATTCATTTTTATTATATAAACCATTATTATTTAAAACTATATTATATATTTTAATATATGGATCTTTTTTATACTTACCTTCAAGTGAATTAGAAGCAAAAACTACATCTCTTTTTTTTTCCTTTCTGCCTTTAATTACACTATTAGGTATTATAGCTTTTATTCCTTCCAAATAAGTACATAAATAATTTTCCCTCATAAACTTAATAAGTTCAATATCTTTTGCATTTAAAAAAGAATAATTATCACAAATTTCTACAATTTCTTTTATATTAATTTTACTTTCATAATTTTCATATAATTCTATAATAAATCCATCAATTTTTTTGTTAGAATTTCCAAAAGGAACCTTTACTCTAATTCCAAGTTCAATTCTTTCTCTCAAATTTTCAGGTATAGAATATATAAAAACTTTATCAACTTGAGCGGATATATTATCTACTATAATTCCAGCATATTTATACACTTAATCACCCTTTATAAAGAATAAATTAAAAGGGTACACTCTTGATTTAAATAATCAAGTTTGCCCCTAAGAATATAATAATTTATGTATTTATTATATTAAAAAGTTCTCTAGCCACCATTTTTTTAGACATTTTATTTAAGTGAAAACATTCACCTTTATTATTTATGATTGTAACTTTGTTATAGTCAGAAGTAAATCCTATATCTTTTCCCGTAATATCATTTGCTACAATATAATCTAAGTTTTTAGTTTTAAGCTTAGACTTAGCATTAGTAATTATATCGTTACTTTCTGCAGCAAATCCAACCAATATTTGATTTTTCTTAATTTTACCTAAATTATATAGAATATCAGTGTCTTTTATTAAATCTAAAGATAAAATATCATCTTTTTTCTTTATTTTATTAGTGGAATATTCTTTGGGTTTATAATCAGCTACAGCAGCAGATTTAATTACAATATCTGAAGAATCAAAATACTTCAATACTTCTTTATACATTTCTTCATTTGTATTTACTTTTATTGTTTTAATTCCAAAAGGAATATCTAAATTAGTAGGTCCTGATATTAAAACTACATCAGCTCCTCTATCTCTTGCTTCTTCAGCAATTGCATATCCCATTTTGCCACTAGACCTATTGCTTATAAATCTAACCGGATCTATAGGAGAAATTGTAGGTCCGGCAGTTACAAGTACTTTTTTACCTTTCATATCTTTAATATCATATATCATACTGCATATAACATCACTTATAAGTTTTGTGTTTGCCAATTTGCCTTCACCAATATCACCACAAGCTAATCTTCCATTAGATGGAGAAATAAATTTATATCCATAACTTTTAAGTTTTTCTATATTATTTTGAACTATAGGATTATTATACATATTTGTATTCATAGCTGGAGCAAACACTACTGGAGCTTTAGTAGCCATTATAGTAGTTGAAAGCATATCATCAGCTATACCATTGGCTATTTTACCTATAATATTAGCTGTAGCTGGAGCTATAAGCATTAAATCTGCTTGTTTAGCAAGAGATATATGCTGTATTTCCCAAGCTTTTGGCTCTTCAAACATATCTAGTGTAACCATATTTTGACTAAGAGATTGAAAACTAAGTGGTGTTACAAATTTTGAAGCATTTTGAGTCATTATAACTTTAACATCTATATTATTTTTTTTTAAGTTACTTACTATATCTAAAGCTTTATAAGCAGCAATCCCGCCACAAACACCTATTACCACGCACTTTGAAGAAGTCATTTATTTTATTCCTTCTTTCAATGTTTCATAAGTGATAACACCAGCATTTACTTCATTTATAGCAACAGTAAGAGGCTTATTTTTATCTACATCAATTAAAGGCTTATCTCCTGCTATAATTTGTCTTGCTCTTTTAGACGTTATTATCACTAAAGAATATCTATTATCAACTTTTTTTAATAAATCTACAATAGATGGATTAATCATAGAGTTGTTCATGAATAAATTCCTCCTTTGAGTTTAAAATAGTATCTTTTAATCTATCCACTCTGCATCTTTCAGCAATTACAATGCTTTCAATTTTTTTAACAGCTTCATCTATTTCGTCATTTACAACAGCATAGCTATATTTTGATACATAATTAATTTCTTTATATGCAGATTTAAATCTAGTCATAAGAGACTCAGGAGTTTCGCTTCCTCTTTTAATAATTCTTTTTTTTAATTCTTCCATAGAAGGTGGAAGTATAAAAATAAAAACTCCTTCTGGAAAAGCTTCTTTTACTTTTAATGCACCTTGAATGTCAATCTCTAATATAACATCCTTCCCTTTTTCAAGCATTTCTATAACTTTAGATTTAGGAGTTCCATAAAGGTTCCCATAAACTTCTGCATACTCTAAAAAATCATTATTTTTAATTCTTTCTTCAAATTCTTCTCTACTTATAAAATAATAATTCTTTCCATGGATTTCTCCTTGCCTTGCTTGTCTGGTTGTAGCAGATACAGAAATCCAAAAATCATTTTTATCTAAAAGTGCCTTACATATAGTCCCTTTACCAGCACCAGAGGGTCCTGATATAACAAGCAAAAGTCCCTTTTCTTTCATCATTCTTCAACCTCATCTATCTCAATATCTTCTTTATTTGTTGATAATCTATGTGCTACAGTTTCTGGTTGCACAGCAGATAATATAACGTGATCGCTGTCTGTTATTATAACCGCTCTTGTTCTCCTTCCATAAGTAGCATCTATAAGCATTCCTCTATCTCTTGCTTCTTGTATAATTCTTTTTATAGGCGCTGATTCAGGACTAACTATAGCTACTAATCTATTTGCTGATACAATATTGCCAAACCCAATATTTATTAATTTGATGCTCATAACTTTCCTCCTAATTTATTCAACATTTTGTACTTGCTCTCTGATTTTTTCAACTTCATTTTTTATATTTAAAACCATATTTAATAAGTCTAAATCATTAACTTTAGATGCTATAGTATTTGCTTCTCTATTCATTTCCTGAACTATGAAATCTAATTTTCTTCCTATAGGTTCATCTAAATCTAATGTTTCTTTTATTTGTAATATATGACTATTTAATCTTACTATTTCTTCATCTATATTTGATTTATCTGCATAAATTGCAACTTCTAATGCAATTCTATTATCATCTATAATCGTATTATTAGTTAAATCTTTTATTCTTTTTTCTAATTTTTCTTTATATTCTTTAACTACATATGGCGATCTTTCAGAGATTTTATCTACTAACTCTTTTATATAGTCACATCTTTTTTGTATATCCTGTTTTAACTTACTTCCTTCTTTCTCCCTCATGCTTAAAAGAAGATTAACAGCATCATTTAAAGGCACATACAATATATTCCAAACTTCATCTAAATTTTCTTCCTCTTGATCTAATGTAATAACATCAGGAAACCTTGATATAAGTGATACTGAAATATCATCTTTTATTTCATATCTTTCTTTAATTTCTTTAAGACATTTTATATAACTATCTCCTAAAACATAATTAAAATTTGCCTTAGTATTACTATATGTAAGTGATTTTTCTGTAATAAAAATATCAACTTTTCCTCTGTTTATTTTTTGGGAAACTACTTTTCTAATTCTTTCTTCAAGAGGCAAAAGATTTCTAGGCATTTTTATATTAATCTCTAAATATCTATGATTAACAGATTTAATTTCTACACTAAAATTTTTAGAATTTTCTTCAATACTCCCCCTACCAAATCCGGTCATACTTTTCAACATTGTTAAGTTCATCCTTCCATACCAGTATTCAGTTCTTACCTAATTATACATAACTCTTCCCTTATATTGCAAGATAAATTTAAGTCATAATTGTATATTACATTTTATAAAATTTACTTATAGATATTTAAATATAGCTTAAAAAACCTTTGTTAAACATCTATAAGTAAATATCTTAATATAAAATAACTTATATAATAATAGTTTTATAATTTTTTAAAATATTTCTAACTTATTAAGCGTATTAACTATTTTTCCTGTATCCTGCGTTAAAGATATCCTGAAATATTCTTTACTAAATTCACTAAATGTAATTCCTGGAGTTACTATTATTCCGTATTTAATTAAAAGCTCTTCACAAAATTGTTCTGTAGTAAATTTATTAGGAGTTTTACACCAAATATAAAAAGTCCCTTCACCATCAAAAAAATGAATATTATGATTTTCTAAAATTTCTTTAACAGCAGTTCTCCTTTCGTCATATATTTTTCTTATTTTATTTACATAAGTTCTATTTAATTTTAATGCTTCTATAGCAGCGTATTGTATTGGTATAAATTGTCCAGAATCTACATTACTTTTTATTTTTAATAAAGATCTAATAATATTACTATTTCCTACAGCATATCCAATTCTAAAACCTGTCATATTATATATTTTAGAAAATGTACCAAATTCTATACATTGTTTTTTTTCATCAAATTGTAAAATGCTTAGTGTTTTTTCTCCTTCTTTTATTATTTCATTATAAGCTCCATCATTACATAATACAATATTATTTTTTGCACAATACTTTATTACATCTTTATAAAAATCACTATTAGCTATGGCCCCTGTCGGATTATTAGGATAATTTAATATTAACATTTTACTTTTATTTGAAATTTCTTTTGGTATTTTGTTAAACTGTGGTAAATATGAATTTTTTTCAAAAAGAGGTAAATCATAAGTATTAACACCCCAAAGGTGACAACAAGTTTTATATACAGGATATGAAGGTATAGGAGTTATTACATAATCACCTATATCACATATAGCTGGTATAATATTATTTATACCTTCTTTAGAACCAATAAGAATTAAAACTTCATTTAATTGAAGTTCTACTGAAAATACTTCTTTATAATATTTAATTATAGCCTTTTTTAATTCTTCGATACCTTCATAAGGGGGATATTTATTAAAATTTTTTAATTTTAAACTCTCTATAAGGGCCTGTATAATTTCATTTTCTACAGGTAAATCTGGATCCCCTATACTTAAATCTATAATTTTTTTACCTGATTTTAATGCCTCTTTTTTTATCATTTCTAACTTTTGAAAATGATATTCAGATATATTATTTAGCCTATTATTAAAAATCATTAATTTTCCTCCAACTTATTAATTTTTTATTATTTTATTCAAAAAATTAATAAGTGTTACAAATTATTTTTACATAATAAAAGCTATATTGAAATAATAAATTATATACTTATTTTTATTTAATATGTTTTAAAGGCTCATCACTAATATTATTTAAATTATTTAAATATCTGCTTAATGCAAAAAAATAATCAGAAAGCCTATTTATATATTTATAACTTACAGGGTAGTTCCTATTTTGAAATAATCTGGCAAATATTATTTCACTTTTTCTTATTTCTGATCTTATTATATGAGAAAAAGTAGATTCTTTACTTCCAGAATAATAAATAAAAGTATCCATTGGTTTTGTATTATATATTAAAAAATCTATATTTTTTTCTAAAAAATTTATATCATCTTCTAATATATGCTCTTTAGTAAATTCCATTGAAATTTCAATTCCTACTAAATATAACTGATATTGTATTTTTTTTAATATATTATCTAAATCGTATGAATTTGATTTGTCTGTTGTTGTTTCTATATCATTTACTAAACTTCGTAAAAAACCTATTTCAGAATTTACTTTATCTATCTGACCTTGTAATTCTATTTCAATATCTCCTTTAAAACATTTTTTACCTAAAAAATTTGTGGTATAACCATAATCACCACTTTTAGTATAAATTTTATCCATATATTTCTTCCTTTCGTATATGTAATATTTTTTATATGTATATGTTAATTTAAGTTGCACAATCTATGACTATGGAGGTGATTATATGTATAATAAACCTTTAGAAAATATACAAGATGAGAAGTCACAATTTAAAAATGAATATTCGTTTTTAAATTATAAAAATTCTTACGGATATAATGATAATCTTACATCTAAACTTGGTGGCAATTATATAAAAATAATTGAATTTTACGATGGAAAATTATAATGTGTCTCTAAAAAGTAAATGAAGACTGTAATCATTTAAAGATTACAGTCTCTCTCATGGTCTGGGTAACAGGATTTGAACCTGCGACCTCTAGAACCCCATTCTAGCGCGCTACCATCTGCGCCATACCCAGATAACAAATTTAATTATAACATAAGATATAAAAAAATCAATAAAAATAGGCTTATACAAGCCTATTTTTATTGATTTAGGTAAAATAAATTATTTAAAAATTATAAAATTATACAAATTAATCCGCCCGTACCTTCGTTGATAATCTTTTGAAGAGTTTTTTGAAGTTTTATTTGAACATCTTCAGGCATCTTATAAAGTTTATTTTGAAGTTCTTCTTTAACCAATATTTCTAAAGGTTTTCCAAACATATTACTTTGCCAAATTTTTGATTTATCATTTTCAAATTGATCTAATAATGATTTCATAAGTTCTTCACTTTGTTTTTCAGTGCCCATTATTGGAGATATTTCACTTTCAATATCAGCTTTTATAAAATGGAGTGAAGGAGCACTTGCTTTAAGTTTAACTACACATCTATTACCTTGTTTTACAACTTCAGGTTCTTCTAATTTCATTTCAGATAATTGTGGAGAAACTAATCCATATCCTGTTTCTCTAACATCTTTTAAAGCTTGTGCTACTTTATCATATTCAACCTTTGCTTCATTTAAAGTTTTAATTATAGATAATAACTCATTTTCTCCTTTAATATCGCTACCACATACTTCACTAAGTACTTTATAAAATAAATTCTTTTTAGGATTAAGTATGACTCGAGCAGTACCATTTCCCATATTTATTTCGCTTAAATCTGCTAAATCTAAAAACTCAACTTCTTTAAAATCTTCTATAGAGCGTTTAACATCTCTAACCTTAAAAATTTTTTTACACATATCTTTAACAAGATTTAAAAAGTCGATCTTTAACCAATGCTTTGGTTCTAACTTTTCAATCCATTCTGGAATGTCTATGTTAATTTCAGAAACTGGGAATTCTTTAAGTACAATTTGAAAAACAGTAGCTATGTCATTTTCATTCATATTTAATACATCTAAAGTTTGTACAGGTACATCGTATTTTTCTTCAAGTTCTTTCCTTAATTCTTCAGTTTTAGGATCATTAACATTTGCTGAATTTAAAATTATTATAAAAGGCTTATTTATAGCTTTTAATTCTTTTACTACTCTTTCTTCTGCTTCTAAATAATCTTCTCTTGGAATATCAGTTATTGATCCATCAGTAGTTACTACTAACCCTATAGTAGAGTGCTCATTTATAACTTTTTTAGTTCCAATTTCTGCAGCTTCTTCAAAAGGTATTTCATGATCATACCATGGAGTTGTAACCATTTTAGGACCATTTACCTCTGAGTATCCTAATGCACCTTTTACTATATAACCAACGCAATCAACCATTCTAACTTTAAATTTTACCCCATCACCAATATGAATTTCAACAGCTTCATTTGGTACAAATTTAGGCTCTGTAGTATGAATAGATTTTCCAGATGCACTTTGTGGTAATTCATCTTTAGCCCTTTGTTTTTTATAGGAGTTTTCAATATTAGGAATAACCATTAGATCCATAAATCTTTTAATAAAAGACGATTTTCCTGTTCTTACTGGTCCAACTACTCCTACATATATATCTCCTTGTGTTCTTTCTGCTATATCCTTATATATATCGAACTTTTCCAACGCATTCCCTCCAATAAATACTTATTAACAATATATATATATTTGAGGGAAATAAAATTTATTACTTATTTTTTATAGATTAATTTTACATCATATAAATTTCATCTTTTTTATCTCTAGACATTAATTTATAAACTCCATATTCAGGATCTAATCCTTCAAATATAACTTTATAAAGCACATCAGTAATAGGCATTGAAATATTTAATTTTTCTTTTAGTTTATAAAATATACTGCAAGATTTTATTCCTTCAACGACCATTCCTATTTTTTCAATAGCTTCATTTGGAGTAAAACCTTGCCCTATCAATATACCAGCTTTTCTATTTCTACTATGCATACTAGTACATGTAACTATAAGATCTCCCATTCCTGTAAGCCCGAAAAATGTTTCTTTTTTCCCACCTAATTTTGTTCCAATTCTCGTAATTTCAGTCATTCCTCTTGTCATAAGAGCAGCTTTTGCATTATCTCCATAACCTATCCCATCTGATATACCAGCAGCCAGTGCTATTATATTTTTAACAGCTCCTCCTATTTCAATACCAATTATATCATTATTAGTATATACTCTAAATTTATCCGTCATAAATAAATTTTGAACTTTCATTGCAGCTTCCATATATTTTGATGTTACTACCACAGCAGTAGGTATATCATTTGCTACTTCTTCAGCATGACTTGGCCCGGATAATATAACAATTGGGTTATTTGGGATTTCTTCTTCTATAACTTGTGATAGTCTTAAATATGTATTTTCTTCTATACCCTTAGCAATATTTATTATAATTTGATTTTCCTTTATAATATGTTTAATCTGTCTGCTCAAATCTCTTATAGCATGAGAAGGTACAGCCAAAACGATAAAATCACTATCTTTGATAGTATCTTTAATGCTGTCAAAAGCTTTTACATTGTATGGAATATTTATACCAGGAAGATATTTTTTATTTTCTCTTTTTATATTAATATTTTCTATAATATTTTTATTTCTATCCCATATATTCACTTCTAAACCTTTTTTAGCTAGCATTATACTTAAGGCACTTCCAAAGCTTCCAGCACCTAAAAAAGAAACTTTATCGCTCATTTTATTCTTTCCTTTCTCGAAAAATAAATTTTATAGCTGTTCCTTTAAAATCAAAACTTTCTCTTAATTGATTCAATAAATATCTTTCATAAGAAAAATGTAGTGCATCAGGATCATTTACAAAAAATACAAAAGTTGGAGGTTTTGTTTCTACTTGAGTAACATAATAAATTTTTAATCTTTTAAAACCTACTATAGGTGGTTCTTTCATTAATACAGCTCTGTTTATTACATCATTTAATATTCCTGTAGCAATTCTCTTTGAAAAATTTTCAAAGCATTGTTTTGCAATTTCAAGAACTTTTTGTACTCTTTGACCTGTTTTTGCAGAAATAAATACATATGGAGCATAATCTATGAAAGATAATTTATATTTCAATTCTTTTGTATAATTATTTAAAGTTTTATTATCTTTTTCTATTAAGTCCCATTTATTAACTACAATCATTATAGCTTTCCCTTGCTCGTGAGCATATCCTATTATTTTTTCATCTTGTTCTGATACCCCCTCTGTAGCATCAATCACAAGTATACATACATCAGCTCTTTCTATTGCAGCTAAAGTTCTAATAGCGCTATATCTTTCAATTTCTTCTTTTATTTTACTTTTTTTCCTAAGACCTGCTGTATCAATAAGAATAAATTTCCCATTTTCTGTTTCTAGAACACTATCAATGGCATCTCTTGTTGTACCTGGTACATCACTTACTATAACTCTTTCTTCTCCTAAAAGTTTATTTATAAGAGAAGATTTCCCAACATTAGGCCTTCCAACAATAGCAATTTTAATATATTCATTGTTTTTTTCATCATCTAAATCTTTAGGAAAATAGGAAACTACCTTATCTAACATATCTCCAAGTCCTAATCCTTGTGATGCTGAAATTGTTATAGGCTCTCCTATTCCTAAATTATAAAATTCATATGCATTATCTTCTTCTTTTAAACTATCTATTTTATTTACAACAAGTACAATCGGTTTTTTACTTTTTCTAAGCATTTGTGCTACTTCATAATCAGCAGCCACAAGTCCTTCTTTGCCATCAACTATAAAAATTATAACATTTGCTGTATCTATAGCAATTTGTGCCTGTCTTCTCATCTGAGAAAGAATTATATCTTCATTTTCAGGTTCAATACCACCTGTATCAATAATAGTAAAATTATAATTAAGCCAATCAGCTTCAGCATATACTCTATCTCTTGTTACTCCTGGGGTATCTTCTACAATTGAAATTCTTTTACCTGCAATTTTATTAAAAAGAGTTGATTTTCCTACATTTGGTCTTCCAACAATAGCTACAATTGGTTTTCCCATTTATTATTCCTCCTTGCTAAAATTATTTAATATATCAATTAAATCCTCACCAGTATATTCTGCAATGAGCATTTTTTTACCAAAAATTTTTTCTATATCTTCTACTTTTATATCATCCAAAAATATTTTTTCATCACTCTTAAGCATATTTTTAGATATAATTATATATTGCCCTAAATTACATTCTTTAAGCTTTTCTATAATATCCTGACCAGTTAAAAGCCCTGCTACAGTTATAGTTTCTCCAAAAAATTTATTTGTAATTTTTATCACATTTAATTTTATTTTATTATTTAGTTTCATTATTTGATCTGCTGCTTCTTTTATTGTATCAAAAGCTGAAACTCCTGTTACAATAGTAAAATCTCCTTTAACATTTTTTTTAAGTTTTTTTAAACTTCTTTTTATATTACTTTTAAAAATTCGTATCATACCTATACCATCTTCAAGCTGTTCATATTCACCATAAAATTCTTCATTAGGTACTTCCATGCCTGCCATCACATAAAATTCATCAGATAATCTTATAAAAGGATATCCTATCTTTTCTATATATTTCTTTTGAAGTTTAGACATATTTATAATTTCTTCTTTACTGCTTTCTTTATTATATAAAGTTATATCAAATAAACCTTTTCTAAATTTTGTAATTCCTACTGGTACTGCTGCTACATTTTTAATAGAAGGATATAACTTAAATAAATCTTCTATTGTATTTTTTAGTTCATTCCCATTATTTAATCCTGGACATAAAACAATTTGACAATTAATTTCAATACCTCCTTTGGCTAGTTTTTCAAGTTTTTTGTATATATCTCCTGCAAATCTATTATTAAGCATTTTTACTCTCAATTCAGGATTTGTTGTATGAACAGAAACATTAATAGGACTAATTTTATATTTTATAATTCTATTTATATCTTCGTCATTCATATTAGTTAAAGTAATAAAATTTCCTTGAAGAAATGATAATCTAGAATCATCATCTTTAAAATAAAGTGTTTTTCTCATACCTTTAGGCAGTTGATCTATAAAACAAAATATACAATTATTAGAACATCTTGTTGCTTCATCTAATATAGAATTTTCAAATTCTATACCTAATTTCTCATCATATTCTTTTTCAATTTCTAAATCCCATATATCTCCATTTTCTTTTTCTATTCTAACAACTATAAATTCATCAGTAATTAAAAATTTATAATCAATAACATCTTTTATTTCTATATCATTAATACTAATAAGTTTATCTCCGACTTCAATTCCTAGTTCTTCTGCTATACTCCCTTTTTCAACTTTTACTATTTTGTTTTTCATATTATCACCCCTAATTTGGTAATGTACTCATTTAGTTATAATACATTAACTATAAATTTTAGTCAATGAATAATAAAAACCCCTTTAAGGGGTTTTTATTATTCATTCAAATCTTTTTGCTCACCAGTAACTAAATAAATTGTCCATTCACATATATTAGTAGTATGATCTGCAAATCTTTCTAAAAACTTGCAAATAAATAAAAATTGAGTAGCTTGTTTAATTGTACTTGAATCACTCATCATTAATACTAAAAGCTCACTAAAAATTTGTTTATAAATTCCATCTATTTCATCATCCATCTTGCATATTTCATAAGCTTTTTTTACATTTCCTTCAATATATGCATTGACTGAAAGTCTTACCATTTCTTTTGCTTTTTCACCCATTCTAGGGATATCAATAAGTTGTTTTATATATTTTTCATCTTTTAATCTTTTTGCTATTTTAGCTATATCAACTGCATAATCAGCCATTCTTTCTAAATCTGTTACAATTTTTGAAGTAGTAAATATTATTCTTAAATCATGAGCTAACGGCTGTTGAGTAGCTATAAGTTTTATACATTTATCTTCTATTTCTTTTTGCATATTATCTACTAAATCATCATTTTCAATTATTTTATTTGCAAGTTTTTCATCTTGCTTTAACAATGATTCTATGCATAAACTTATTTGATCTTCAACCATATTTCCCATATTTTTTATATCATTATATAATTCTTGTAAATTATTATCAAAAGAGCTTCTTGCTGCTGCCATAAAAATCACCTCTATTTTTTATTATCCAAATCTACCAGTTATATAATCTTCAGTTCTTTTATCTCTAGGTTTATAAAATATATCTTCAGTTTTACCACTTTCAATGACTTCACCATTTAAAAAGAAAGCCGTATTATCAGAAATTCTTCCAGCCTGTTGCATATTATGAGTTACAATTACTACTGTATATTTTTTTTTAAGTTCATCCATTAATTCTTCTACTTTTCCTGTTGATATTGGATCAAGAGCAGAAGTTGGCTCATCCATTAAAATTACTTCCGGTTCAACTGCTAATACCCTTGCTATACATAGTCGTTGCTGTTGACCTCCTGATAATCCTTGTGCACTTTTTTTTAACCTATCTTTAACTTCATCCCATAGTGCAGCCCCTTTAAGACTTTTTTCAACAATTTCATCTAAAACATTTTTATTTTTTATTCCATGAATCTTAGGACCATAAGTAATATTATCATATATAGACATAGGAAATGGATTAGGTTTTTGAAAAACCATTCCAACTTTTTTTCTAAGTTCTATTACATCATAATCATTATATATATTTTTGCCTTCATATATTACTTGTCCTTCTATTTTAACATTATCTATTAAATCATTCATTCTGTTTAATGTTCTTAAAAATGTAGATTTACCACAACCTGAAGGTCCAATAAGTGCAGTAACTTTGTTTTTTGCTATATCTAAATTTATATTTTTTAAAGCATGAACATTTCCATAATAAAGATTTAAATTTTTAGTTTGTATAACATTCATAAAACTTCCCCCTTATTTTGTTCCTGTGTAAGAAGCATATATTTTTTTCCCTATTGTTCTTGCTAATATATTAAAGATTAGCACCATAATTATTAATACAGCTGAGGCTCCTGCAGCTATTTGAGCTGAATCTGGAGTAGAGGCTTCTGAATTAAGCTTCCAAATATAAACAGCTAATGTTTCTGCTGGCCTAAATAAACTAAAAGCAGAAACTTTATTTACTAAACTAATGTTGTTAAATTTAAGAGGTGGGGCACTCATTCCTGCTGTATATAATAATGCTGCAGCTTCTCCAAATATTCTTCCTGCTGCTAAAATAATGCCTGTTAATATTTGAGGTAGCGAAGTTGGAAGAATAACTTTTTTTATTGTCTGCCATTTAGTTGCTCCCAATCCTAAACTTGCTTCTTTAATACCAATAGAAGTAGTTTTTATAGCTGTTTCACATACTCTTGTTATAGAAGGAAGATTTATTACCGTTATAGCTAATGCTCCTGATAATAAATTATATCCTCCCGTTAATTTAACAAATATAATTAATCCAAAAAGTCCTACAACAATAGATGGAAGAGAAGCCATAGTTTCTATGCTTAATCGAATAATATTAAGCAAAAAACCTTCTTTAGCATATTCAGCTAAATATATTCCTGCTCCTATACCTATAGGAATTGTAATTAATAGAGAAACTATTAAAAGATAAAATGAATTAAATAGCATTGGACCTATGCCGCCACCAGTTTCTCCAAATTTGGGATTTCCAGTTAAAAATTTTAAATTTAAAGAATGTCTACCATTATAAATAATAAATCCTATAAGGCTTATTAAAATAATTAAAACCATAGCAGATATAACATATAATATTATTGTTGCTATCTTATCTTTTAATTTAGCGCTCATTATATTTCATCCTTCCTGCCTAATTTCCTTATAATAATAATAAAAATAAATGAAACTATAAGTAATAAAAGCGACATAGACCATAAAGCATTATTCCATTCAGATCCAAATATAGTGTTAGCCATATCCATAGTTAAAATGCTTGTAAGAGTAGAAGTTGTATCTAATAAAGAACTAGGAAGGTTAATTGAGTTACCAATAACCATTTGTACTGCTAATGCTTCGCCAAAGGCTCTAGCAATTCCTAAAACTATTCCAGTTAAAATGCCATTTTTAGCCGCTGGTACTATAACTTTACTTATAGTCTGCCATCTAGTAGCACCTAATCCATAAGAGGCTTCAATATAATCTTTAGGAATGTTTTTAATAGCGTCTGAAGAAATACTTGTTATTGTCGGAAGTATCATAATACTTAATACAAGAATACCTGCTAATAAGCTAAATCCCAGCCCTCCAAAAACATTTTTTATAAAAGGTACTAAAACCGTAAGTCCTACAAATCCATATACAACTGAAGGAATTCCTACAAATAGCTCCATTGCAGGTTGAAGTAGTTTTTCTCCTATTTTAGGAGAAATTGTATTCATAAAAATTGCTAATCCTATTCCAAGTGGAGCACTTATCAATACAGCTCCAACTGAAACTAATATAGATGATATTATAAAAATTAACGTTCCAAATTGAGGACCTCCATTTTCAAGCGACGCATCTGGATTCCAATTTGTAGAAAATAAAAATTTGGTTATTGGATATTTATCTTTTGTAAAAGTGCTTAGACCTTTTAATGTTACAAAAATAATTATTGATACCGTTAAAGCTACTATTAAAAGTCCGCATATTGTAACAAAAGTTTTCCCTATATATTCATTTTTTAACTTTTTTGAAAAATTTTCCTTATTCATATATAATCATCCTTATCTCAAATTTATTTTCTAGTTACTTTCATATCTTTTATAGGTATATATCCTAAATTTTCTACTAATACACTTACTTCAGGAGTGATCATGTAATCTAAAAACATCTTTGTGACTCCTTTAGGATCTCCTTTAGTATACATGTGCTCATATGACCAAATTTTGTATTTGCCATTAGCAATATTTTCTTTGTTCATATCTACACCATCTACTTTTAGAATCTTTATATTGCTTTCTTTAGAAATTGTTTTTAAAAATGAAGAAGCTAAATACCCTATGGCTCCATCATTTGATTCTATCGTTTTTTGTACTGCTCCACTTGAATCTTGAGTTAAAACTTTCCCTTGAATTTCGTCTTCTCCATTAAGAGCATATTTTTTAAATGCAGCTCGTGTTCCTGAAGATTTGGGTCTATTTATTACAACTATAGGGAGATCATTTCCTCCAACTTCTTTCCAATTTGTTACTTTACCTGTAAAAATTTTTATTAAATCACTACTGCTTATATTATCTATTTGTACTTTATTATTCACTACTATTCCAAATCCCACAACACAAATTTTATGATCCACAAGTTGATTTGCAAATTCTGGTTTTAGTTTATCTTCAGCATCTATATCTGAATTTCCTATATCAACTGCTCCTTGAATCACTTGAGTTAATCCTGTTCCACTTCCACCACCTTGAACATTTATTATAACATCAGTATATTTTTCGCTGAATTTTTTGCCTGCAGATTCAACTAAAGGTTGTAGAGCTGTAGAACCTGCAATAGTTATCAATCCTGACACATCTGATTTAGATTCATAATTATTATTTTTTTTACACCCACTAGAAAAAATAATTATATTGATTAATATTAGTACGATTATTTTCATTTTTAGGGCACTTTTTTTCATTATAAAAATACCTCCCAAAAGTATATAAAATTATATGTATATATGTTGATTATAAATTTTCAAAGTTAAATTAATGTTATGTATATGTTAAAATAAATTAACATATATATTTTTATATAAAATATTATTATCCTAAAAAAATTTTCAATGCATATTCAAAAAATTAAATTATATATACCATTAAAAATATAAATTAAATCTATCTTTTTAATGGTATATATATTGTAAATTTTGTTCCTACTCCTAATTGACTTTCTACTTCTATATTTCCATTAAAGCTTAAAACAATATGTTTAACTATAGCAAGACCTAATCCAGTCCCCCCTTGGCTTCTAGACCTTGCTTTATCAATTCTATAAAATCTTTCAAATATTCTGTTTAAATGCTCTTTAGACATGCCTACTCCAGTATCTTCCACCCAAATAATATAATTGTTATTTTTTAGTTCTGTACCTATAAAAACTTTATCATTTTTTTCTGAATATTTTATACCATTGTCAACTAAATTTATAATCATTTGTTTAAATCTGTCTCTATCTCCTACAATAGTAGGAAGATTTTCTCCAACAATTTTAATATTTACCCCTTTAGATTCTGCAATATTTTTCATAAGATTGTATACTTCTTCTATTACTTCATTTATATTAAATTCCTCTAATTTACCTTCTCTATGTTGCTCAATATGCGATAATATAAGTATATCATTTATCAATCTAGTTAATCTTTCAGCCTCATCATTAATAATATCTAGAAATTTATCTCTTGTATCTGAATCTTCTACATATTTAAGAGTTTCAGCAAAACCTTTAATTGATGTAAGCGGAGTTTTTAATTCATGAGATACATTTGCAACAAATTGTGATCTCATATTTTCTAATTTTTTAATATCAGTTATATCTTGAACTACTGCAACAGTACCTATAAGTTTATGTTCGCTTATTATATCCGCTGTTTTTATTCTTAATTCTCTTTCTTTAGGCCATGTTATTTTTATTTCTTTATATTCTTCTAAATTGTATTTAAATATGTTCTCAAAATTATACTCATCTATAACGTCTAATAAATTTTCACCTATTACATCTTTATTTATGCCAAATATTTCTTTAGCATAAGGATTTATCATTATAATTTTATAATTTACATCAATGGCTATAACTCCGCTATCCATGCTTTTCAATATAGCTTCTAATCTGTTTTGTTTATCAGTAACATCTTTAAGCAGAATCTGAAGTTTATCAGCCATATCATTAAATGCTTTGCTTAATTCCCCTATTTCGTCATTAGATGTTATTTTTGATCTTTTATAAAGTTCACCATGTGCCAATCTTGATGCTATATATTGTAAGTTTTTTATTGGACTTACAATAATTTGAGATAATCTTATTGACATTATTGTTGCTATAAAAAGAACAAATATTAAAGTAATAATATAATCTTTAATATATTTACTTTTAAAATTATTTATTAAAGAAGCTTCCATAGAACTTCTTACTATATATCCATCATCAAAAACAGAAGCTACATATATCATATTTTTATTTAAAGTAGAACTATATCTAATACTATATCCAATGCCATTTTTTCGAGCTTCTTTTATTTCAGCCCTGTTATTATGATTTTTCATAGTTTCACTATCAACTATTGAATCAAATATTACATTTCCTGATTTATCTATATATGTAATTCTTATATTTAAATATTTTAGATTATTTTTTATAAATTCATCTTTATTTTTTATATTATCGCTTTTTAATATACTAATTATAAAGTCATTATTGTTTTTTAACTGTTTTTTTAAATTTTCATTAAAACTATAATTACTTATTCTAATAAAAAAAATAGTTAATACTATAACGCTCAAACTTAAAACAGTTAATATATAATATACAAGTCGTTTTTTCACATTAATCACCTATGTTAAACCTATATCCTACACCTCTAATAGTTTCAATATATTTAGGGGATTTATCATCATATTCTATCTTTTGCCTTAAATGCCTTATATGAACATCCACAGTTCTTGTCTCTCCAATAAAATCATATCCCCAGACTTTATCAAGCAAAAATTCCCTAGTTATTACTCTGCCTTTATTTTTTATTAGTATTTCCAGTACTTCAAATTCTTTTAATGTAAGCTCTATTTTTTTCCCGTCTTTTGTAACTTCATGATTTTCAAAATCTATAACTATACTATCAAACTTGAAAATTTTATCTATTGGATTATTTGATGTCCTTCTAAGCACAGCCTTAACTCTTGCAAGAAGTTCTCTTATAGAAAATGGTTTAGTTATATAATCATCTGCACCAAGTTCTAACCCTAAAATTTTATCTAATTCTTCGCTTTTAGCAGTTATCATAATTATTGGAATATTAGAAACACTAATGTCTTTTCTAACTTCTTTACATACATCATATCCATCTTTTTCTGGAAGCATCACATCCAGTAGCACTAAATCTGGCTTTTCATTTTTTATTAATTTTAAAGCATCTATTCCATTGCCAGCACAAATAACTTTATATCCGACATTTTCAAGATTAAATTTTATAAGTTCTTGGATATGCTCTTCATCATCTACAATAAGTATTTTATATTGTGACATTATACCCCTCCATTATTATTTCATATATATGTATGAAAACATTCGTCCACAATTTTTCCCAAATTTTCTATAAGAATAAAGTTCATATTCTTTATTACAAAATGTACAAATATCTACTGAATTTATATTTTGTAAATAAACTCCCTGACTTTTAAGTTGTGTACTTATACATAGTTTGAGATTTAATTTGTTATTTTTTATAATATCTATATCTTTATATGTTTTACAACTTTTAAATTTTTCAGCTACATCTTCACCTATTTCATAACAGCATTCCATATTATGAGGTCCTATATATGCAACTATATCAGATGGATTTGAATTAAATTCTTTTTTCATTTTTTCTATTGCTTTAATAACTATACAAGAAAGTGTCCCTCTCCATCCACTATGTATCGCAGCTATTACTTCTTTATTTGTATCATATATAATAACAGGTACACAATCAGCAGTAAACACACCTATTCCTATATTTTTTTTATTTGTTATAATTCCATCTCCTTTATAATTATATAAACTTAAACTATTATTTGTTATATATATATTATCTGAATGAATTTGACTTAAATACAATATATCTTCTAGTCCCATTAATTTCTTCAATTTTTCAATATTATTTTTACCAATATCTGAATTTATATTAAAATCAATATTATTTTTTGCTGTAGAAAAAAATATATTAGCATTTTTCACTTTTTCAGTTAAAAATTCATATTTATCTATTGCTATTTTTTTCATTTTTCTCTCCTTAATTAACATTATAACATTTACTCTTAAACATAATAATAAAAATAAATATATTTTAACTTATATTTAACATAATAAAAATGCCCTTTAGGGCATTTAACTTTTATTTGTCATTAAATTTTTTATTTCTTCCATAAATGTATTTATATCTTTAAATTGTCTATAAACAGAAGCAAATCTTACATATGCTACTTCATCTAAATTTTTTAAACTTTCCATAATCATTTCACCTATATAATCAGATTTTACTTCTGTAAGCATCTGATTACTTAATTTTTTTTCAATATCATTTGCTATAGCTTCAATTTGCATACGTGATATAGGCCTTTTTTGACATGCCTTCAAAAGACCGTTTATTATTTTAGACTTATCAAAATACTCTCTACTAGAATCTTTTTTTATAACTAAAATAGGAATATCTTCTACTTTTTCATAAGTAGTATATCTTTTGTTACATTTAAGACATTCTCTTCTTCTCCTTATAGCCATGTCATCTTCCGTAGATCTTGAATCTACTACTTTGCTTTCTTCATAACCGCAGAATGGACACTTCAACTTATTCACATCCTTGTAATTATAATATAATTAAATGTTTTTATTTATATTATAATTATACACTTTTATGTTACATTTTTCTACTCTTTGTTATTTTCAATAATCTCTTCTCCTTCAACAAGTATTACATCCACACCAATTTTAACTACTTTTGACCAAGGTATTTCAATTATATTATTTCTATTAAACCAAGAAACATTTTGATTAGGTAATAAAATAGATATTATTTTGTAACCATCACAATCAATTTTAAAATCTTTAATATATCCAAGCTTTGTTCCAGAATTAACATCTATTACTTCCATTGATTTTAAACTATTTATTGCATACATAGATTCTTCCATACTTTTTATCCCCCTTGCATTTTTCATAAATTTATTTTATAGGTTTATTCTAATATAATTTATATGAATATTTTAATTATTATATTATGATTATCTAATAAAAAAGTCTTTTTATTAAATATTTACCACTATATATAGATGTAATAGAAATTTAGAAACACTATAAATTGTATATCGAAAATTAATTTACAGCTTATTATAGGTTAGTGATATTATTTATTATATAAAATTTAAAGAGCCTAAAAAGGCTCTTATATATATTTTCTCATATGCTTAAGTGCGGTTTTTTCAAGACGAGATACTTGTGCTTGAGATATTCCAATTTCATCAGCAACCTCCATTTGAGTTCTTCCATCAAAAAATCTTAAAGATAATATTAATTTTTCTCTATCATTTAATTTTTTCATTGCTTCTTTTATAGATATATTTTCAAGCCAGCTATCATCTGAATTTTTATTATCACTTATTTGATCCATAACATATATTGCGTCTCCTCCATCATGATATATAGGTTCAAATAGTGAAACTGGATCTTGTATTGCATCTAAAGCAAATACAACTTCTTCTCTAGGAACTTTTAATTCTTTAGCAATTTGAGATATTGTAGGTTCTTTATTATTTTCACCTACTAATTTATCTCTTACTTGAAGCGCCCTATAAGCAATATCTCGTAAAGATCTGCTAACTCTTATAGAATTATTATCTCGTAAATATCTTCTAATTTCTCCTATTATCATAGGGACAGCATAAGTAGAAAATTTTACATTTTGAGATAAATCAAAATTATCTATAGCTTTAATTAATCCTATGCAACCTACTTGAAATAAATCATCTACATTTTCTCCTCTATTATTAAATCTTTGAATTACACTTAAAACTAATCTTAAATTACCTTTTATAAATTTTTCTCTAGAAGCCTCATCTCCATCCTTCATATTAATAAGCAGCTGCCTCATTTCATTTTCTTTTAAAACTGGAAGCTTTGCTGTATTAACTCCACAAATTTCAACTTTGTTAATCATCATTCCGTCATCAGCCCCTTTAGAATAATAGCATTTAAATTATTTCCCGAGGAGCCGATTTTTATACTAAGGACAATCTATATCATTTTGTTTATTTCTTTTTTTAATCTTTTTATTATTCTTTTTTCTAGTCTTGATATATATGATTGTGATATTCCTAGCATATCTGCAACTTCTTTTTGCGTTTTTTCACATTCTCCGTTTAAACCAAATCTTAGTTGTACTATTTCTTTTTCACGACTATTTAACTTGTTCATAGCTACTAACAAAAGTTGTTTATCAACTTCATCTTCTATTAGATTATATACAACATCATTATCTGTCCCTAAAATATCTGAAAGAAGAAGTTCATTCCCATCCCAATCAATATTTAAAGGTTCATAAAAAGATATTTCTGATTTTACTTTACTATTCCTTCTTAAATACATAAGTATTTCATTTTCAATACATCTAGATGCATATGTAGCAAGTTTAATTTTTTTATTAGGATCAAAAGTATTCACAGCTTTTATAAGACCTATGGTGCCTACTGATATTAAATCTTCAACATTTACTCCTGTATTTTCAAACTTACGTGCTATATATACTACTAATCTTAAATTTCTTTCAATTAATATGGATCTTATACTTTCATCACCTTCAATTAATTTAGCAACTAAATCCTCTTCTTCTTCTTTGCTTAAAGGAGGAGGAAGTGCATCATTACCTCCTATGTAATATAGTTTTTTTGCAAATATTTTAAAATTTAAAAGTAGTCTATTTAATATTACCTTAAGTCTAAACATAATTTCCCCCCAAATTAAATTATTCCTCTAGATAAAAGAGCTTGATAATCATCATAATCACTTAATCTATTTTCACAAACAGCAACTATTACTTCTCTTTTTTTTATTTCTTCACCATTATGAATAACTATATATTCTGGTTTAAATCCAATTAAATTACCTATTTGACCATTTACAACTTTATAAGGAATATAAAATTTATTTTTATCATTGATTTTAAAATCATCTATGTATTTTTTTTCTATTATCATTACAGGTAATTTAGTCGCAGGTTCTCTTAATTCATTTCCTGTATCTAAAAAAGCTCTAATGCTTTTTTCTTTACCTTTATTTATAATATCAACTTTATATATAAGTGAATTAATTTCTTTTCTATCTCTTATATATATGACAATTCTATCTATAAATAAATAAATGGTAATTATACATAAAATTAATTTTTTATAACTAAAATTTATAGTAATATTATTAATTTGCAATACTGAGTTTCCATTAATTTCAATAAAAAAACATAATCCTGCAAGAAGCATAGAGTATAAAACATAAATTGATCCAGCTTTTAAATTAAAAACAAAACTTTTATTCCTAAATAAAAGTAAAATCATTATAAATACCATTAGAATTTTAAATGGGAGTATAGTCAAAATTCTTAATTTAGGAAATATTATAGTTAATACATATAATCCTCCAATAAGTGATGGTACAATCATTTCTTTAAACCATATTTTAACTCTAAGTGTTTGAGAAGTTATATATAAAAGAAAATAATTTATTATAATATTTTCTAATAATAAAACATCTATATGTACTATCATATATCCCCCCCCTTTAATTTATTATATATCTATTTATTTTAAAATTTTGTCGTTTTATAATATTAAAATCCATTTTTTACCTTTAAAAAACGGCAAATTACATCATATTACTATTTTTTTTGCAAAATAAAAAAAGTGCATAATGCACTTTTTATATTTTAGAATTTCTTCTTAAAAAAGCTGGTATTTCTAAGTCTCCATCATCATATTTATCTTTTTCTAAAGTTAATGCTGCTTCACTTCTACCTGTAATAATATTATTTGCTGACTTTATTTCTCTTTTATTATCTTCAAATCCTGTTGCTATAACTGTAATTCTTATTTCATCTTTTAAATTTTCATCTATAACAGCTCCAACTATTATATTTGCATCTGGATCCGCTGCTTGTTGAACTATTTCCGCAGCTTCATTCATCTCAATTAATGAAAAATCTGGTCCACCAGTAATATTTAATAAAACTCCTGTAGCACCAACTATTGAAGTTTCTAACAAAGGACTTGATATAGCTTGTTTTGCAGCTTCTTGTGCTCTATTGTCACCTTTACCTTCACCTGTTCCCATATGCGCTAATCCTTTATCTATCATTATAGTTTTAACATCAGCAAAGTCTAAATTAACAAGTCCAGGTATCGTAATCAAATCTGAAATCCCTTGAACACCTTGTCTTAATACATTATCTGCTAATTTAAAAGATTCAGCTAAAGGAGTTTTTTTATCTACAATGCTTAAAAGTCTTTCATTAGGTATTGTTACAAGAGTATCTACTCTTTCTTTTAAGTTTTTTATACCCATTTCTGCATGAAGCATTCTTTTCCTACCTTCAAACGGGAAAGGTTTTGTAACTACTCCTACAGTTAAAATTCCCATTGACTTTGCTATTTCAGCTATTACAGGCGCAGCACCTGTACCTGTTCCGCCACCCATTCCAGCTGTTATAAATAACATATCAGCTCCTTTTATTGCTTGAGCTATTTCTTCCTTACTTTCTTCTGCAGCTTTCATGCCTATTTCTGGATTGGCTCCTGCACCTAATCCTTTTGTAAGTTTGTCACCTATTTGTATCTTTTGTGATGCTTGTGAACGCATTAAATCTTGTTTATCAGTATTTACAGCTATAAACTCTAAATTTTTTAATCCGTCTTTAATCATTCTATTAACAGCATTATTTCCTCCACCACCACAACCTATTACTTTTATCTGAGCAAATTGTTCAATTTCAACATCAAAATCTAGCACAATAATACCTCCTTAGAAAAAATCTGATAAAAATCCTTTTATCTTTGAAAATACACTATTATTTTCTGTATATTGTTGTTCCTCTTTATTAGAACTTTTTTGATTTGTATTTGTACGTGAGGTTATATTTGAAATTTTTTGTTCATTTTTTACATTTGGCGTATTTAATACATCTTTAATTATTCCTACAGCGGTTGTATAAATAGGATTGGATGCCCCTACATATTCAGGAACTCCTATTCTTACAGGTTTATCAAATATTTTTTTTGCTAAATTTACAACACCATTTAATAGAGCTATTCCGCCTCCAACTAACACAATTCCATTTATATCATTTAAATATCCACTTTCATAAATTTTTTTCCTCACAAGTTTTAAAAGTTCATCAGTTCTTGCTTCAATTATGTCTACTAATGTAGAATAATCTATCGTTATAGACTCATTATAATTTGAATTAATCTTTATTTTACTATCAATTTTGTCTAATTTTTCAACAGAACCATATTTTATTTTTAGTTTTTCAGCTTCTGAAAAAGGTATTTTTAGACAAATTGAAATATCATTTGTTATAGTACGTCCACCAAAAGGAATGGAATCTATACGAATTAAGTTACCTCCTTTATAAATAGATATATCTATTTTTTCAGCTCCTATATCTATAATAGCAGTTCCCATATTAATTTCATCTTTCTTTAAAACTATTTCCGATATAGCTAAAGGTTCTAATACAATACCACTAACATCCAATCCAGCTTTGTGAACACTTTTTATTAAATTATTAACTATTGTTGATTGTGCCAAAATCACATATGCATCTACTTCTAGTCTAATTCCAGACATACCTACAGGATCTTTTATACTATCATAACCATCTATAATATATTTTTTAGGTATTACACCTATAATTTCTTTATTCATTGGTACTGAGGTTATTTTAGCTGCTTTTAAAACCCTTTCTACATCTTTATTGCTAATCTCTCTATCTTCAGATGAAATTGCAACAACTCCTTTGCTAGATACAAGTTCACATATTCCCCCTGATAAAGATACATAAACATTTCTTATATGAGTATCTATCATTCTTTCAAGTTGCTCAATACACTGCTTTATTGCTTCTGCAGTAGCATCTATATCAACTACTATACCTTGTTTTAATCCATTGCAATTAGCTGAAGACACTCCTAATATTTGAAGTTTTTCTTGTCTATCTTTTTTACCAATTGCAACGCAAATTTTTGAAGAACCAATATCCATACCTACTATGTATTCATCCATTAAGTCATTTTCCCCCCTTATAAGAGAACCCTATTTGTATATATTCAACAAAAAATCTATTTTTCCTCTTAATTTTATAGAAATTTATAATATTTTATGAATAACTTTAATATAAATTATAAAATAATTTTTCATATAATGCTACAAAAAATTAAAAGGCGGAAATTTCCACCTTTTAATTTGCTTTCTCAAGTTCATTAATACTAACACTTCTTGTATGTACTGTGTGATTCCAATCTTTTTTGTTTTTATCAATTATACCCTGAATTGATATTGGAATCCAAGTTATTGTATATATAGGGAATATTAAATAATAAAATAGTACTTTTAAGCTTAATTTTTTATCAAGAAATAATACTATTGGAGTGTAAATGAATTGCAATATTGCAACAATCAAAAGAACAACTGTAACTGTATTTAAATTATTAATATTTAAAAACCAATTAATAAGCTCTGGTAAATTTTTAATTTTAGTTAGTCCGTCTATTATTGTTGCTATACCCAATACTACTATAGTTATTGGTTGAACACTATAAAGAGCACAATCTAGAGCAGTAAAATTAAACTCTTTAATAAATTTTTTGAGCAATTTTAGAAAGTATCTGCTTGCTACATCAGCATATCCTTGCATCCATCTTTTTCTTTGCCACCACGATTGTGCTAAAGTAAGAGGCTTTTCATCATATACCACAGCATCATGTGCCCATCCTACCTTATATCCATGTAATACTAATTTACATGTAAACTCTAAATCTTCAGTAAGACATGTTGCTCCCCAACCTAATTCTCTTAAAATATCGGTATCTATGCAACAACCTGTTCCTCCTAATTGATTAGATAAACCTAAATTTTCTCTTGATAACTGAAACATTCTATTTGAAGTCCAAAACGCGATAGAATATACACCAGTAACCCAAGTATCATTAGGATTTTTACTATCTAAGTATCCTTGAACAACTTTGAAACCTTCGCATAATTTATTATTCATCTCTTTTAAGAAATTTTTGGAAACAAGATTATCAGCATCGAAAACTACAACAGCATCATACTTTTTATCCATCTTAAATATTTTATCAAACATCCATTCTAATGCATAGCCTTTTCCTTTTTTTGTTTTATTAAATCTCTCATATACAATAGCTCCTGCAGCTTTAGCTTTAGCTGCTGTTTTATCTGTACAGTTATCTGCAACTACAAAGATATCATATAATTCTTTAGGATAATCTAATATATTTAAACTATATATAATATCTTGAATTACTTTTTCTTCGTTATGGGCAGCAACTATAAGAGCAAAAGATTTCTCAGGTTCAAATATATTTTTTTTCTTTTTTCTATAAAATCCAAAGAAAGAAATACACAAATAATACATAGAAATAATAAAAACAATATTGCTTAAGATATTTGCACTAACCTGCATTATTGATTTTATAATATTCAATATTAATCCCCCCTAGTTCACAGATATTTTAGCACATATTATTACTAATTACTATAGTATTTTAATTTTTTATATAAGATATTTTTTAATTTATATATTTTCCCTAAAATTAATAAATGCAATTTTATCACTAAATCCGATTTATTTAATAAAATACTTCTTAAAATTTATAATTATAATTAAGCTAAGTCACAACAAACTATAAATTAGCTTTTACTCTATAAGTTTATATAATTTAAAGATTTGTATTATATGTAAACTTTCATCAATATTTTTTAATAAAAGTACTTTTTAGGTATAATCTTAATTATTATATTAAAACATAATCATTTTTTTAAATATATTTTTATCTATAGCATAATCTTCTGCAGTGGCATTATTAATTATTCCTTTTTTACATAATTCAGCCAAAGCCATATCCATAGTTTTCATTCCATATTTTATACCTGTCTGAATAGATGATTCAATTTGATGAGTTTTACCTTCTCTAATCAAATTTTGTATTGCTGGTGTTCCTATCATAATCTCTAATGCTGCAGTTCTTCCTCCACCAAAAGCATTTGGAATTAATTGTTGAGATATTATACCTTGAATTACAGAGGCAAGTTGAATCCTTATTTGTGTTTGAGCATGAGGTGGAAAAACATCTATTATTCTATCTATTGTTTTAGCTGCTCCTATAGTATGAAGAGTAGAAAAAACTAGATGTCCAGTTTCTGCTGCAGTTATAGCAATTGAAATTGTCTCTAAATCTCTCATTTCTCCTACTAAAATTACATCTGGATCTTCACGTAATATATGTTTAAGAGCATTTTGATAACTAATGCTATCCTTCCCTATTTCTCTTTGATTTATTATAGATTTATGATGACTATGTAAATATTCTATAGGATCTTCTAGTGTAATAATATGTACAGCTTTACTTAAATTTATTTCATTTATCATAGCAGCTAGTGTTGTACTTTTACCACTACCTGTTGGACCAGTAACTAAAATTAATCCTCTTTGCTTTAATGTAAGCTCTTTTATTATAGGTGGAAATTTTAGTTCTTCTAAAGTTGGAATTTTTGATGATATATATCTTATAGCTAAGGAATCTGTTCCTTTTTGTTTAAATATATTAACTCTAAATCTTCCAATACTATCTATAGAATAAGATATATCAATTTCTCCTTTATCTATATATTTTTTATAATCATCTTCATTGTTTAGTATTTCTTTTACATATTGATTAGTTTCTAATGAAGATAATTTATTAGAATTTATATAAACTAATTCTCCGTCAATTCGCAAAATAGGTGGAGCATCAACTGTTAAATGAAGATCTGAAGCTTTTTTTTCTACAGTTAAATTTAAAAGTTCATTTAACGTCATAATTTTATCCTCCAAATTTAAAATTTTATAATTTTATTTTATAGATAATATTTTAACACACTTTTGTTATTTTAAATATACTGAATTTAAAATAATAGAGTTAGAAACAAAGAAATTTATATATTCCTAAGTTTTCTAACTCTTATTGTATATTTTATTATTATTTTTATATCCATATTTAAACTAAATCCTTTTTCTATTTATCACTGATTAAGTTCTTTAAATAATTTTTTTAAAGCTCTTTTTTCAATCCTAGACACATAAGAACGTGATATACCCAACATTTTTGCAATTTCTCTTTGTGTTTTGGGTTTGCCATCAAGAAGTCCATACCTCATTTCTACAACAATTTTTTCTCTATGTGCAAGACAGCTTTCTATTTTGTTATATAATTTTTTTACTTGGATTTTATTTTCTACAACTTCTATTATGGAGTCTTCATCACTGCTTAAAACATCCATAAGAGATATTTCGTTTCCTTCTTTATCTATTCCTATAGGTTCTTGAAGATACACTTCTCCTTTTGTTTTTTTATTATTCCTAATTAGCATAAGTATTTCATTTTCTATACATCTAGCTGCATAAGTTGCTAATCTTGTTCCTTTTGAACTATCATAAGAATCTATAGCTTTTATTAATCCTACAGTACCTATAGATATTAAATCATCTACTTCTTTCCCTTGGTAAGAGTATTTTTTTACAATATGAGCTACAAGTCTTAAATTTCTTTCTACTAAAATGCTTTTGGCAAGTAAATCTCCATTTTTAAGTCTTTCTAAATATTCCTTTTCTTCTCTATCATCAAGTGGCTGAGGAAAAGAATTACCATTAGTAACATACGCTACTAAAAAAGTCATGCTGCCAACTAAATTTAATAAACAATTTACGAAGAACACAGTTGATCCTCCTAATAGTGCTTATTAATATAATATGGCAGAACAATAAAAAAAGTGACTATATTAAAAATTATTTTTTTAAATAATCGTATATAGATAAAACTATGTCCTTAAATATAGGAACTGCAGTATTAGCCGCCTGTTCGTTTTTATTGTCTATATCTTTTACAAATACTACCATAGAATAATATTTATTTTTAACTTTAAAAAATCCTATAAACCAACCATCTGAGGTTTTTTTATTTCCATCTATTCTAGTAGAAGTCCCAGTTTTACCTCCTATTTCTATATTTTTAATATCTGCTTCTACTCCTGTTCCTCTTCTAACAACTTTTATCATTTGATTTTTTAAAGAATTTGCTGTACTTTTCTTTAATGTGCTATATTCTTCTGTCTTAAGTAATTCTTTTACTTCATTGTTATCCCCAACATAAGCTTCAACTATATATGGTTTTACATAAATTCCATTATTAACCACAGTATTAACAATACCTACTGCTTGAATTGGAGTTATTCTCATGCTCTGACCAATTGCTAATTGTCCGGCTCCCTCCCCAGGTAATTTAGGCATAACGTAATCTCCTGTAACTTCACTATCAAATCCGAGAACTTTTGAAAAAATACCTTGAGATTGAGCTTCAGCTATAATATTATTTACACCTACTTTATCTCCAATTTGAGCAAATATATTATTACATGAAACTATTAAAGCCTCTTCAGGATCCAAAATACCATGATCTTTTTTTTCATCAATATTATATATATTTTGTTTACATGAATATTTTTCTCCTAAATTTATACTATTTCTTTCAAGCCCTGCTTCTTCTACTATTATTTTAAATATAGAACCAGGTTCAAATCCATTTTGCGTTGTAGATCCTAAATTTACATTAGGTTTAGTATCATCTTTTTGTGTCATTGCAAGTATTTTCCCACTATTGCTCTCTGAAAGTATAACTCCTATTTGCTCATGTTTTTTATATTTATCATCTTTTAATATTTCTTTTATATTATCTTGAATATTTTTATCTAAAGTTAGTCTTAAGTTTGTATTATTTTCTGGAGTTATAAATTCTCCTAAAGAAACATTTCCATTAATATCTTTAACAAAATTTATAGTAGGATATTGATTAAGCTTTGTTTTATTATATACAATCATTTCCAAAGAATCTTTAGATTTAAGTTTATTATCAACTTGATTTCTAGGATTTATAATCATATTTTCAATTTTCCATGCTTCACTTCTATCAACAACTGAAGTTGAATATGTATAAAATCCTTTAACATCTTTTATATTTTTTAATTTATTATATGTAATTTCATCTATTTCATAAGTTAATTTTTTAGATGTACCATTTAATCCAACTTTAGATAAATCATAACTATTATCATAGTTTCTAAGTATATATATTAGGGCATATAAGTCATCAGATTTTGTCCCCATATTATTTTTTATAAAAGCGGATGTATCTATAACAGCATAATATTTATTTTTATATTTTAAAAGTTCTTTTCCATTTTTATCAAATAATCGATAATTTAAATCACTTTTAGGTATTTTATCTGTATATTGTGAATCTGCCCATACACTTAATTTATATGCTTCATCAACCATTAATATTTTTATTCTCCACCAAATAATTACAAAAATAAGGAATATACTAACTATAAATATAATTATTCTCTTTTTTTGGATTTTATCTCTCATAAAAACACCTCACTATGACTTAATTTTAGCCTAAAGTGAGGTTTTTTATTCCATATTTATTGTTTTTGTAAAAATTGCTTTATATTTGCAACCAATAAATCTATAGCAACTTTATTATGTCCACCTTCTGGTATAATAATGTCTGCATATCTTTTAGTTGGCTCAATAAATTGCATATGCATAGGCCTTACAACATTTAAATATTGATCAATTACTGAATTTACAGTTCTTCCTCTTTCATTTATATCTCTTATAAGTCTTCTAATTATTCTAACATCTGGATCGGTATCTACATATATTTTTATATCTAATAAGTCCCTAAGTTCTATTTCTTGAAGTATTAATATTCCTTCTAAAATTATAATATCTTTAGGTTCAACTTTTATAGTTTCTTTTTTTCTATTATGAAGAGAAAAGTCATAAATTGGCTTATAAATTTCTTGTCCTTTTAATAAGCTTTTTAAATGTTCTATAAGAAGTGGTGTATCAAAAGCATCTGGATGATCATAGTTTGTTTTTATTCTTTCTTCAAAAGAAAGATGACTTTGATCTTTATAATAAGAATCCTGTTCAATCATTGCAATACAATTTCCATCAAATTTATTGTATATTTCTCGAGCAATTGTACTTTTACCTGAACCAGTTCCACCAGTAATTCCTATTAAAATTGGGCGTTTCATCAATTTTCTCCCTTCTTATGTTAAGACTAAAAATTATTTTATTATTTGTAAAAATTTATTTAAAATATTTATTTCTAATTTTTAATTTCTTTATACTTTATAAGCATATCATCCTTTTTTAGTTCAATATCTGTAGAAATAGTATAAAGCATTTGAGCTTGTGGAGTTGATTCAATTTTATTTCCTTCTATATCCCTAATATTTTTTAAAATTATTTCAAAATTATTTCCAATTGGCCTAAAAACTTCAACTTTATCTCCTTCAAATACTTTATTTCTTTGTTCTATTAAAGCTGTTTTTGTTGAAGAATTATACTCTTTTACAATTCCAACTATATCATAATTTCTTATATATGAAGATGTTTTATAAACTTGTTTATTTTTTTCTCCAAAATAAAATCCTGTATGATATTCTCTATGACTTGACATTTCAAGAATTTTCATCCAGTTTTCATTATATTTATAATTTTTAGGATCATTAAAGTAAGAATCTATTGCCTCTCTATATGCTTTTACAGTAGTAGCAACATAAAATGCGCTTTTCATTCTTCCTTCTATCTTAAATGAGCTAATTCCTGCATTTACAAGCTCTGGTATATGCTCAATCATACATAAATCTTTAGAATTCATTATATATGTACCTTTATCATCTTCAAAAACAGGAAAATATTCTCCTGGCCTTTTTTCTTCCATCAAATAATACTTATATCTACAAGGTTGTGCACATTCACCTCTGTTTGCATCCCTTCCAGTCATATAATTGGATAAAAGACATCTGCCAGAATATGACATGCACATAGATCCATGTATAAAAGCTTCTAATTCACAATCTTCTGGTAGTTTTTTGCGTATTTCTTTAATCTGATTAAGAGATAATTCTCTTGCAAGAACTATTCTTTTAATTCCTATTTTATGCCAAAAAAGTGCTGATTTCCAATTTACATTATTTGCTTGAGTACTTAAATGTAATTCTAAATTAGGTACTGTTTCCTTTGCAGTCATTATAATACCTGGATCTGATACTATAAGCGCATCTACATCTAAATTATATAATTCTTTTAAATATTCTTCTAATCCTTCTAAATCCTCATTATGGGGGAAAACATTTAATGTAACATATATCTTTTTATTTCTATCATGAGCATATTGTATAGCCTCTAAAAGTTCATTATTATCGAAATTATCCGCAAATGCTCTTAAATTAAGCTTGCTACCTCCTAAATAAACAGCATCAGCGCCAAAATTTATAGCAGTTTTAAGTTTTTCTAAATTACCTGCTGGAGCTAAAAGCTCAGGTTTATTCATCGGTATTCCTCCTCTTAGTAGTTACTGCTATACCATCCCCCATAGGTATAACTGAAGTTATTAATTCTTTATTATTTGATATTGCTTCTAAATAAGATTGCATTCGTTTTACAATAGTTATCTTTCTTTTTTTTACTAATTCTTTGGATGCTACCATACCTCTAAAAAGTACATTGTCAGCAATAATAATTCCATCTTTGTTTAATAATTTTAAACAATAAGGTAAAAAATGATTATAATGCCCCTTACCTGCATCTATAAAAATCAAATCATATTTATCTTTTAATTTTTCTAAAATATCTAAACAATCACCTTGAACAATATTAATTTTATCTTTAAATCCATATTTACATATATTATTATAAGCTATATCAACCATTTGGGGATTTCTTTCAATAGTTGTAATTTTACTATCAAAATTACAACTTATACTCATAAGTATAGCTGAATATCCTATAGCTGTACCTAATTCTAATATTTTTTTAGGCTTTTTTATATTTATCATTAATTGAAGGAATTTCCCAACTTCTTTTTGTATTATAGGAACAGAATTTTCTTTTGCATATATTTCTAATTCTTTAAGTACACCTTCATTATCAGGTATAAGTTTTCTTATATACTGTTCCATATAATCGTAAGTAATTCCACTCATTAAATTTCCTCCATTTATTTATTCATTTTTAATAAATTTTCATCAGATTCTTTTTTATATTTTAAAAATTCATTATAATCTCTTGTAAAAAAATGAGTTTTAGTTCCATCAAATTTAGATACAAAATATAAATAATTAGTTTTTGCTGGGTTTAATGCTGCTTCAATTGCACTTTTCCCAGGATTTGATATTGGGCCAACAGGTAATGCTTTTACTTTGTAAGTATTATAAGGAGATTCTATTTTTAAGTCATTATACGTATATACTGTTTTGTGAATCCCCAAAACATATTCTACGGTAGCACAAGATTGAAGCGGCATTTTTTCTTTAATTCTATTATAAAATACAGAAGCAACTATAGGTCTTTCAGATGAAACTTCAGCTTCTTTTTCTATTATAGAAGCCATAATAATTATCTTATCAATTTCTTCTTCATTTATTAATTTATTATTTTCTTCTTCTATTTCTTTTAATACTTTTTCAAAGTTATTAATCATTATATTAATAATTTCTTTCCCACTCATATCTTTAGCAAATTCATAAGTATCTGGAAATAAATATCCTTCTAATTGATATTTTCTGTTTTTATCTTTTTTTATATATGTGGGTAATTTATATTCCTTTATACTTTTTATAAATTTATCTTTTGAAATAACTTTTTTTTCTTCGAGTAAAGAGGCAATATTATCAATTGTGTACCCTTCTGGTATAGTTACTTTAACAAGGTTTTTATTATATTTGCCTTCATTAAGAATTTTAACAAATTCATCTAGCGATATTTTATTAGATATACTATAAATACCTGGCTTTATATTTGTGTTGAATTTTTGCTTTTTTATATACCATTTTGTTAAATAAAGATTTTTTATTTTATTTTCATTATAAAGAGAAGCAATTAATTTATTTAAATTATCACCATTACTTACTTTTACTTCAATATTTCCATTATTATTTATAAAAGGCTGTTTTATTGTCCCTACAATATTTAAATAAATTTTAAATACTATAAAGGCAAATATAATAACAAAAGGTATAATAAATTTTTTCATAACCTACCTCTATTTTAACAAATAATTTTTATTTGTTTCTATTCATGGCTTTTTTCCTTAATTCAGTATTTAATATTTTTTTTCTCAATCTTATAGACTTAGGAGTAATTTCTACAAGTTCATCTGAGGCAACAAATTCAAGGCATTGCTCTAAAGACATAACTTTTACAGGTGATAATCTTAAAGCATCATCTGATCCAGAAGCTCTAGTATTTGAAAGATGTTTCTTTTTGCATACATTTACTTCAACATCACCTGACCTTGAGTATTCTCCAACAATCATTCCTTCATATACTTCCGTTCCTGGTCCTATAAATAAAGTACCTCTTTCTTGAGCATTATATAATCCATAAGTAACTGCTTCTCCAGTTTCAAAAGCAACTATTGAACCTCTTGTTCTTTCTGGTATATCTCCTTTATATTTATCATATCCATTAAGTATATGGTTCATTATACCATTGCCTTTTGTATCAGTCATAAATTCATTTCTAAATCCTATAAGTCCTCTAGATGGTATTAAAAATTCTAATCTAGTATAACCATTTATTGCAGAAGTCATATTTATCATTTCTGCTTTTCTAGGCCCAAGTTTTTCCATAACAACTCCCATAAATTCTTCTGGTACATCTATAGTTAATTTTTCAATAGGTTCTAATAATACTCCATTTTCTTCTTTAAATATTACAGTTGGTTTTGATACTTGGAATTCATAACCTTCTCTTCTCATAGTTTCAATTAAAATTGAAAGATGTAATTCTCCTCTTCCACTTACTTTAAAATTATCTGGAGAATCGGTTTCCTCTACTCTAAGACTTACATTGGTTTGTATTTCTTTCATTAATCTATCTCTTAAATGTCTAGAAGTTACAAATTCACCTTCTCTTCCTGCAAAAGGAGAATCATTAACCATAAAGTTCATACTTAAAGTAGGTTCATCAATTTCTATAAAAGGTAAAGCTTCTGGTTTACTTGGATCTGCTAAAGTTTCACCTATGTTAATATTAGGTATTCCAGAAACAGCAACTATATCTCCAATTTTAGCTTCTTCTACTTCTTCTTTTTTTAATCCTTTAAATACATAAAGATTTGATATTTTAACGTTATTGATAGTACCATCTCTTTTTATAAGTGCAGCTTGTTGATTTTTTCTTATAATTCCTCTTTCAATTTTACCTATAGCAATTTTACCTACATATTCATTAGAATCCAATGTTGTAACTAACATTTGAAATGGTTCATCTAAATATCCTGAAGGAGCCTGTACTTTTTTAATAATAGTATCAAATAATGGCTCCATACTATTACTTTCATCATTTAATTCATTCTTTGCTATACCATCTTTAGCAGAACAATATACTATAGGAAAGTCAAGTTGTTCATCATTAGCACCTAATTCAATAAAAAGGTCAAACACTTCATCTATAACTTCATTTGGTCTTGCATCTTGTCTATCTATTTTATTAATAACAACTATAGGTTTTAAATTTAATTCTAAAGCTTTTTTAAGGACAAATTTAGTTTGAGGCATAGGTCCTTCAAAAGAATCTACAACTAATAAAACACTGTCAACCATTTTTAAAACCCTTTCAACTTCTCCACCAAAATCTGCATGCCCAGGGGTATCAACAATATTAATTTTAATACCATTATGCTCAACCGAAGTATTCTTAGAAAGTATAGTTATTCCTCTTTCCCTTTCTAAATCATTTGAATCCATAACTCTTTCTTGAATTTTTTCATTTTCCCTAAAAATATTACTTTGTTTTAACATAGCATCAACTAAAGTAGTTTTACCATGATCAACATGGGCTATTATAGCAATATTTCTTATATCATCTCTTGTAAATAATTCCATGTAAATTCCTCCATATCTTGCATAAAAAAATAAACTTCAATATGTGCAATAAATTTAATCAAATAAAAATTGGATACTATATAGTACCCAATTTTATTTAACATAATTTATTCTAATATTAACATTATAAAAAGTCAACTTAACATTAAAATAAATAATTATAAATTATATTTCCATTATTATAGGTAGAATCATAGGTTTTCGTTTTGTTTTTTCATATAGGAAAATTCTTAAAGCTTCCCTAATATTAGATTTTATAGTTGCCCATTCAGTTATATGTTTTTCTTCACATTCTTTCAAAGCATCCTTTACAATTAATCTTGCTTCTTCCATTAAATCTTCGGATTCTCTTACATATACAAATCCACGAGATATAATATCTGGTCCAGCTATTACACTACCTGTCTCTTTTTCAATAGTAACAACTACAGTTAATATACCATCTTGTGATAAATGTTTCCTATCTCTTAGTACTATATTTCCTACATCTCCTACCCCTAATCCATCTACAAATACTTGTCCTGATATAACAGTTCCATTCTTTTTTATAGAATCTCTTGTAACTTCTATTATATCTCCATTATCTGAAATTACTATATTTTCTTTTGCTAGTCCCAATTTCATTGCTAGTTCTGCATGTTGCTTTAAATGTCTATATTCGCCATGAACTGGTATAAAAAATTTAGGTTTAACTAATATATGCATTAATTTTAGTTCTTCTTGACAAGCATGGCCTGAAACATGAACATCTGCCAAAGCCTCATAAATTACTTCTGCTCCTTTTTTAAATAATTGATTTATAACTCTAGAAACTAATTTTTCATTTCCAGGTATAGGTGTGGCAGATATAATTACTGTATCTCCTGGAACAATATTTACTTTTTTATGTTCAGATGCCGCCATTCTTGAAAGAGCTGACATAGGCTCACCTTGGCTTCCAGTAGTTATAATTACTATCTGATTATCATTATATCTATTTATATTATCTATGCTTATTAATACTTCTTTTTCCATATTTATATATCCTAATTCCGCTGCAACTGCCACAATATTTTCCATACTTCTGCCTGATACTGCAACTTTTCTTCCATATTTACTTGCTGCAGTTACAATTTGTTGAATTCTATGAATATTAGATGCAAAAGTAGCAACAATTATTCTTCCTTTTGCATCAGAAAATATATTTTCAAAAGTTTCTCCTACTGTACTTTCAGACATAGTATATCCAGGTCTTTCTACATTAGTACTATCTGCAAGCATAGCAATTACACCTTTTTTGCCAAGCTCTGCAAATCTTGGTAAATCAGCTACTTCTCCATCAATTGGAGTATAATCTATTTTAAAGTCCCCAGTATGAAGTATAACCCCTAATGGTGTATGAATTGCTATAGCAACTGAATCAGCAATACTGTGACTTGTTTTTATAAATTCAACTGAAACACTTTCAAGTTTAATTATATCTTTAGCAGCAACCCGTATAAGTTTAACTGTACTTAACAAACCATGTTCTTTTAATTTTGATTCTACAATTCCAAGAGTAAGTTTTGTACCATAAACAGGAACATTTAATTGCTTAAGAACATAAGGTAATGCTCCTATATGATCTTCATGTCCATGAGTTAAAAAAATTCCTCTTACCTTGTCAATATTTTTTATAAGATAACTTATATCAGGTATTACAACATCTATCCCAAACATATCTTCATCTGGAAATCTTAATCCACAGTCTATTATTAATATATCATTTTTATATTCAATAACCGTTAAATTTTTTCCTATTTCATTTACTCCTCCTAGAGGTATTATTCGTATTTTTTCTTTTTCTTTTTTCATGTCTACCCTCCTTTAAATAATTAAAATATATTTATTCTTTATTACATTCTTTGCAAAGTCCATAAAATTTTACACTATGATTTTTTATTTTAAAATCATATTTAATTTCTATTTCGTGCTCTAATCCTTCAAGTAAATCTCCCTCTACTTCAATAACTTTGCCGCAATTGCTACATATTAAATGATGATGTTGATGATTTTCACTTTCATGTATTAATTCATATCTATAGCAGCCATCATTTAAATCTAATTTACTAATAATCCCAAGTTCTTCTAAAAGTTGAACGGTTCTATATACAGTAGCAAGACCAATTTCAGGACACTCTTTTTTTACTAAATTATACAATTCTTCTGTTGTTAAATGGCTACCTTCATTTTTAATTATAATATCAACAATTGCTCTTCTTTGAGGAGTTAACTTGTATCCCTTTTCTTTTAAATTATTTTTAAGTTTCTCAACTCCATCTGGAGATAGCTTTGACATTATAATACCTCATTTCTATTAATTAACTTAAATCTTCATCAGAAAAAATTAATTCATATGCTTCTGCCACCATATTAAACTCATCTTCATCATCAATTGTAACCAATACATCCTGACCAGTTTTATCTTTTTCTATTTTAAGCGCAATGGCATCTTCTTCTTCTCCATCAGAAGGTATAACAATTACATATTCATTTCCCTCAATATCTAATTTTGTTATAACATCAAATTGTCTTTCTTTACCTTCTTCATCGATAAGCATAATTGTGTTAATATCATTATCCATGATTTCACTTCTCCTTTGTAAATATTTTATTTAGATAAGCTGTCTAAATAACCTTGAAGTATATAAGTAGCAGCTATTTTATCTACTATTTTTTTTCTTTTAGCTCTAGATAAATCTGCTTCTAGCATAGCACGATGAGCTGCAACAGTTGTAAGTCTTTCATCCCATAGCTTTATAGGAATATTTATATTAAGTTTTATATATTCGCAAAAACTTATAACCTTTTCTCCTTGAGGTCCTATAGTACCGTTCATATTTTTAGGAAGTCCTACAACTATACTTTCAACTTCATATTCATTGCATATTTCTTTAATTTCTTCTATATCTTTTTTTTTAGAAGTTCTAATTATAGTTTTAATACCTTGAGCGGTAAATCCTAAAGGATCACTAACCGCAACACCTATAGTTTTATCACCAACATCTAATCCTAGCACTCTCATACATATTCTCCTTATGTAACAATTGCATAATAAAAAATTTATATATAAATTTTAAAATAAAAATGCCCGGTAAGGGCATTTTTATTTTATTCCTAGATAAGCTTTTAATACTTCCTCAAGAATTTCATCTCTCTCTAGTTTCCTTACTAATGCTCTAGCACCGTTGTAATTAGTTATATAAGTAGGGTCACCAGAAATTAAATAACCCACCAATTGATTTATAGGGTTATATCCCTTTTCAATTAAAGCATCATATACTTCATTTAAAATTTCTTTAGTTAAAGCTTTTTTATCCTTTTGAAAATCAAATTGAATGGTATTATCAATGTTGTTCCCCATTACGCTCTCACCCCTCTTTTTATCATCTTTAAAATGATATAAGGTACATGTTAATTATATTATAAACTACTTTTTACAAAAAGTACACTATTGTACCATAGTTTCTATAATCTTTCCAGTTTTTGAAATAGCCTCATCTAATTTCTGTGGTAATTTCCCTCCTGCTTGTGCCATATCTGGTCTTCCGCCTCCATTACCTCCTGTTATACTAGCTACTTCTTTTATAATTTTCCCGCAATGAACTCCCTGACTTATAGCACCTTTAGTAGCCATTGCTACAAATTGAACTTTGTCTCCACAATTACTTCCAAGAACAACTACACCTTCAGTTATTTTATTTCTTATTTTATCAGCTAGATTCCTAAGCGTATTTCCATCAATATCCTTAAGAGAATAAGCCACAAATTTTATTCCTTTAATTTCTTTTATATTATTTAATATTTCTTCTTCTATAGAATTCATAAGTTTTTTCTTTAATTCTATTATTTCCTTATCTTTTTCTTTTAATTCAGATATTTCTGATTGCAATTTTTTTACAATATCTTTCTCGGAACATTTTAATATTGATGCAATATTTTTTAATAGTGTATTTCTTTCATTAATTAAATTTAATGCATTAAATCCTGTAACAGCCTCTATTCTTCTTATTCCTGCAGCTACTCCAGTTTCAGAAATAATTTTAAATAAACCTATTTCTCCAGAATTTCCAACATGAGTTCCTCCACACAATTCTTTACTAAAATCACCTACAGATACTACTCTTACATCATCTTTATATTTATCATCAAACAAAGCTACAGCACCACTTTTTTTGGCTTCCTCTAAAGTCATTATTTCTGTATCTACTTTATAAGCTTTCATAATGTTTTCATTAACTAGTGTTTCTACTTTATACAATTCTTCTTCGCTCATTGGTCCAAAATGAGTAAAATCAAATCTTAATCTAATATCATCAACATACGAACCCGCTTGATTTACATGATTACCTAATACTCGTCTTAAAGCTTCATGAAGTATATGAGTTGCTGTATGGTTTTTCCTAATACAATTCCTTCTATCTTCAAATACTTCTAATGTTACTTTTGAATTTAATATGATACTTCCATCTAATACATTAATAAAATGAAGAATTTTCCCAGAAATATTTTTTTTACAATCTATAACCTCAGCTTTAAAGTTGTTAGCTAATATTATTCCTTTATCTCCAACTTGCCCGCCCATTTCAGCATAAAAAGGGGTTTCTTCTGTAATTATAATAGCTTTATCCCCTTGATTTAATTTTTCTACAAATTCTTCATTTTTTATTAATAATCTTACTGTAGAATCACATCTAAGCGTATTATAACCAACAAAATTAGTATTTAAATCTATAGGTATTTTATTTAAAATGTTATCTTCAGCACCCATATAATTTGATTCTTCTCTAGCTTCTCTTGCTCTTATTCTTTGATTTTCCATTTCAATATTAAAACTCTCTAAATCTACAGACATATTTTTTTCTTCTAATATTTCTAATGTAAGTTCTAAAGGAAATCCATATGTATCATAAAGCTTAAATGCTTTATCACCTGAAAGCATTTTTATCCCTTTGCTTTCAAGCTCTTGAGCATAATTTTTTAATATTTCTATTCCACTATCTATAGTTTTTTCAAATCTCTCCTCTTCAAGTTTTATTACTTTTTTTATGTATTCTCTCTTTTCTTCAAGTTCTGGATATGCACACTTTGATACATCTATTACTATATCACATAGGTTATATAAAAATATGTTATTAATTCCTAGTAATTTACCATGCCTTGAAGCTCTTCTTAAAATTCTTCTAAGTACATATCCTCTACCTTCATTTGAAGGTAAAACTCCATCACTAACCATAAAAGTTATACTTCTAACATGATCGGTGATTATTCTTATAGAGATATCTTTTTTTCTATCTTCACCATATTCAGTACCTGATAATTTACATACTTCATTTAATATACTTTTTATTGTATCTATTTCAAATATACTGTTAACTCCTTGCATAATTGTTGCAATTCTTTCAAGTCCCATACCAGTGTCTATATTAGGATTAGGTAATTTATTATATACTCCATTTTCATCTTTGTCAAATTGAGTAAATACTAAATTCCAAAATTCTACTACTCTATCTTCTTCTCCAGCTTTAATAAATTCTTCAGCTGTTTTTATCCTACCTAAATCAGATCTTCTATCAAAATGAATTTCTGAACTTGGTCCACAAGGCCCTTGCCCAATTTCCCAAAAGTTATCTTCTTTACCTAATCTAAAAATCCTTAAGGGATCTATATCTGTTTTGGTAGTCCAAATTTCGTACGCTTCATCATCTTCTAAATAAATAGTAACATAAAGTGTATCCTTGGGAATTTCTAGTACTTTAGTTACATACTCCCAAGCCCATGGTATAATCTCAGATTTAAAATAATCTCCAAAAGAAAAATTCCCTAACATCTCAAAAAAAGTTCCATGTCTAGATGTTTTACCTACATTTTCTATATCTCCTGTTCTAATACACTTTTGACATGTTGTTATTCTCTTACTTGGAGGCACTTGAAGTCCTGTAAAATATGGTTTTAAAGGTGCCATACCAGCATTTATTAAAAGTAAACTTTTATCATTTTCAGGTATAAGTGAAAAGCTTGGAAGTCTCAAATGTCCTTTGCTTTCAAAAAATTTTAAATATGACTCTCTTATTTCATTTAAACCCATCTTTTTCATGCTAATTCCTCCGTATTATCCTTTTTATTATTATCAAATAAAAAAACTTTCAATTCCCATAAGGGACGAAAGTTATCCGTGGTACCACCCTAATTATACAATTATGAAAATATAAAATATCATAATTGTATCACTTGTAAAAATATAGCTCCAGGACTGCTTCAAAATATCTGTTAAGAAGTTTACACCGACCACTTCCTCTCTAAATAACTAGATATAATTACTCCTTCCTTTCATAGCCAAATATATAATTTATAAAAATTATAAGTTAAAATATTTTAGATGTCAATAATAAGTATAAATTTTAGAAATTTGTCTTTAAAACAAATAATAATTTAAATCTTCATAAAGTATTTTTATAATAACTCCAAGAGGAACAGCTAATACCATTCCTATCATTCCACCTATTTTTCCACCAACTATTATTAAAATAATAACAGCTAAAGGATGCATACTTACGCTATCACCTGTTATTTTAGGGGATATAATATCTCCTTCTAATTGTTGTATAGCATAAAGAGCTATTGCTGTCCATACAGCACTTTTAGTAGAAGATAAAAAAGCTATTAATACAGCAGGTACTGCTCCAAATAAAGGTCCGAAATAAGGTATAATATTAAAAAAAGCATTTAAAAGTGATAATATAATTGGAAAATCAACTTTTAATATTAATAATACAATGAAAGTTAATATTCCTATAATGCCACATAAAATAAATTGACTTATAATATATCTACCTAATATTTTATCTATATCTTCGAATGTTTTTTTTACTATGTTTCTCCATTTAGGTGGAAACAAAATAAAAAATTTATTAGATATAATTTCACTATCTACTAAAAAATAATATACTACTATAGGAACAACAGCTAGAGATAATATATTTTCTCCTATTTTTAAAGTTCCATTAAACATTTTATTAAAAATATCTATAACTATTTTATTAATATTTGAATATATTGTATCTAATATAGCATATATAGTTTTGTTATTACTCAATAGCTTTAATTTTTCATAAAAGTTACCTATAAAAATTTTTATTTGTGAAAATGCAAAACTCATATTTAAACTTTCTTTAAAAATTGATGGTATTAATATAATAAATGTACCTAAGATAAAAATAACAAACATAAATAGTATTAAAACAACCGAGATTTTTTTACTAATACCTCTATGAGTTAATATTTGGGTTAATGGACGAAGGCAGTAAGATATTATAAATGATACAAAAACTAAATAATAAACTTCTTTTATGACAGAACTTTTTAGTGATATATATAATATAACGAAAAATATTATGTATATTATAACAGATTTATATATTTTTTTCATGACTTTCAACTTCCATAAATAATTTATGTGGAATACTTATAAAATCAACTTTATTATAATCTTTATAATTTAATATATATTTTTCTCCTAATATAACACTATTAATTAATAATATTTTTTTCCCTATCATAAAATTTTTTAATATTCCTAAAGATACTATTATTCCTTTTATTTTAAATGTAAATTCATGAAATAAGAGATCTTCCACAATTCCAATAATATCTCCATATTTATTTTTAACGTCCATATTTTTAATACTTGAAAATGTTAAAAACTCATCTTTACTCCACCCATTTATAACCATAGCTTTATTAAATGAAATAATGTTTGGTTTTAATATAATTCTATTGCCTAGGAACAGATTATACGGTGAAATAACAAATCCTTTTACTTCTCCTTTATTAAAATCTATTATTATATCTTTTATAAAACCTATTTTTTTACCTTTTATGTCTATTACATCCATTAAAATAAAATCCTTCACTCTAAACATAACATACCCTCAGACTAAATTTATATTTAATTTAGAACTAAACATTGATTTACTATTTTAATATTTTTACCAAAAAACAAAAAAATATAACTCTTTTAAAAGAGTTATATTTTTTAATTATTCTCCATGAACTTGGTCATGAATGTCATCATGTTCTTTATAATCCCATAATTCTAAGCCTTTTTTAGCTCTATAATCATTTATTGCTTTATGAATAGCTTCTTCTGCAAGAACAGAACAATGCATCTTAACTGGTGGAAGTCCATCAAGAGCTTCTGCTACTGCTTTATTTGTAAGTTTCCAAGCCTCATCAATTGTTTTGCCTTTAATAAGTTCAGTAGCCATACTAGATGAAGCTATAGCTGAACCACAACCAAATGTTTTAAATTTAGCATCAACTACTATATCATTTTCTATTTTAAGATATACTTTCATTATATCTCCGCATTTTGCATTTCCTACTTCTCCTACCCCGTCTGCATTAGGTATTTCTCCTACATTTCTAGGATTCATAAAGTGATCCATAACTTTCTCGCTATACATATTATAGTTCCCCTTTCTTTATAAAGTCGTCCCAAAGTGGTGACATATCTCTAAGCCTTTTAACTACATTATTAACAGTTTTAATTACATATTGTACTTCTTCTTCAGTATTAGAATCACCTAAACTAAGCCTTAAAGAGCCATGTGCAATTTCATGTGGAAGTCCAATTGCAAGAAGAACATGAGATGGATCCAATGAACCTGAAGTACATGCACTGCCACTTGAAGCACATATTCCCATACTATCTAAAAGCAGAAGGATTGCTTCACCTTCTATAAATCTAAAACAAACATTCACATTACCTGGAAGTCTATTTTCATTTATTGGACCATTTAATCTCGTATATGGAATTTTTAAAAGCCCTTCTATAAGCATATCCCTTAATTTTGAAAGTTTTTTATTATGTTCTTCCATATTTGAAATTGCAATTTCTATAGCTTTCCCAAGTCCAACAATTCCAGGTACATTTTCTGTACCTGCTCTTTTTCCTCTTTCTTGAGCTCCTCCGTGTATTAAATTGTCTATTTTTATTCCTCTTCTTATATATAATGCTCCTACACCTTTAGGCCCATATATTTTATGAGCTGCCATAGACAATAGATCAATATTCATGTCTTTAACATCTACAGGAACATTTCCAATTGCTTGAACAGCGTCTGTATGAAATATTACTTTTTTATCTCTGCAAATTTTACCTATTTCTTTTATAGGTTGTATAGTACCTATTTCATTATTTGCAAACATTATTGAAACTAAAACAGTTTTATCTGTAATTGAATTTTTTAATTGTTCTAAATTTACAAAACCATATTCATCAACATCAAGATATGTAATTTCAAAACCTTGTTTTTCTAAATATTCACAAGTATGTAATATTGCATGATGCTCTATCTTGGTAGTTATAATATGATTACCTTTATTTTTGTTAGCTAAAGCAACACCTTTTAACGCCCAGTTATCTGCTTCTGAACCTCCACCTGTAAAATATATTTCATTACTTTCTCCATTAATTGCCTTAGCAACCCTATCTCTTGCTAAATCAATAGCTTTTTTAGTATCTCTTGATAAAGAATATATTGATGATGGGTTCCCATAATGTTCTGAAAAATAAGGCATCATTTCTTCTAAAACTTCTTTTTTTACATAAGTAGTAGCTGCATAATCCATATAAATAGGTTTATTCATTTTTCTCCACTCCTTCACTATTTGAAGCATTAATACTATTGTAATCATCTAATATATCTTGAAGTGTTGTAGTTTTTGTTACACTATCAAAACTATTTTTTAATTTTGCCCATAAAAGCCTAGTAGCACAACAATCTACATTATTGCAATCATTCTTTTCTAAACATGAAGATATTTCAATAGGTCCTTCTAAAACCTCCATAATATCATATATTGTAATATCTTTTGGTGCTTTATTTAACACATAACCACCTTGAGCGCCTCTAACACTTTTTATTAAATTTGCTTTTCTTAAAGAAGAAAATAATTGTTCCAAATAATATTCTGATATTTTTTGCCTTTCAGATATACTTTTTATTGATACAGGTTCGCCGCCATAGTGAATAGCTAAATCTACCATAGCTTTTACACCATATCTTCCTTTTGTAGAAAGTTTCATTAAATCACTCCTTTTAATTTGAGTGTTTTACTATGGATTCAAATTTATAATAGCAAATCCGAGTAATGCTGTCAACTATATTGAACATAAAAATATCAAAGTAACTTAAAATTAATTTATAAAATTATCTATTATAATTTTACTTACAATAAATCAATCAAAATACTATCTCTTTTAAGCTATTATCATTAAATACTATCTATTAATTTTACTTACTTTAAAAAACTGCTTCTTTTGAAGCAGTTTCCATTTCCTGGGTAATATTTAATTTATTTTTTATAATTATCTCACAAAAATTTTTTATTAAATATTGATCACTATATATAATAGAAATTTAGAGCCACTATAAATGGTATAGTGGAAATTAATTTAGAGCTTATTGTTACATAATCTTTTTATAAAAATTAAAATTATATTAAATTTTTAAATTTGATTATCACATCTAAAAATTAATTTCTTATTAATAAATAGGAAATTTACGGCAAATTTCATCCACTTTTTCTTGTACCATAGGTATTTCATTTTCTCTTCCTTCAATTATTCTATTAATTAAATATGCAATTTCTTTCATTTCTTCTTCTTTAAATCCTCTAGTAGTTACTGCTGCAGTACCTATTCTGATACCACTTGTTATAAATGGACTTTGAGTTTCAAAAGGTATAGTGTTTTTATTTACGGTTATTCTTGCTTTATCAAGAAGTTTTTCTGCATCTTTACCATTTATTCCTTTATTAGTTAAATCTACTAATAACAAATGATTATCAGTACCTCCTGATACTAGCCTAAATCCATATTTGATTAGTTCTTCAGAAAGTACTTTTGCATTTTTTACAACTTGATTTATATATTCTTTAAACTCATATTTAGAAGCTTCCTCAAAGCATACTGCTTTTGCAGCAATAATATGCATAAGTGGTCCTCCCTGCATTCCTGGGAAAATCGATTTATCAATATCTTTTGCATATTTTTCTTTGCAAAGAATAGCCCCACCTCTAGGACCTCTGAGGGTTTTATGAGTTGTTGTTGTAACAAAATCTGCATAAGGAACAGGTGAAGGATGGACTCCTGCTGCTACAAGACCTGCTATATGAGCCATATCTACCATCAAAAATGCTCCTACTTCATCACTTATCTCTTTGAATTTTTTAAAATCTATAATTCTAGGATAAGCACTTGCTCCTGCGACAATCATTTTAGGTCTATATTTTATAGCTAAATTTCTAACTTCTTCATAATCAATTTCTTCTGTGATTTTATTTACTCCATAAGATACAAAATTAAAAATTTTACCTGAAAAATTTACTGGGCTACCATGAGTTAAATGTCCTCCATGACTTAAATTCATACCAAGTACTGTGTCACCAGGTTTTAACATAGCAAAATAAACAGCCATATTTGCTTGTGAACCTGAATGAGCTTGAACATTAGCGTGTTCTGCATTAAAAAGTTTTTTCATTCTTTCTCTTGCTAGATTTTCTACTTTATCTACAATTTCACATCCGCCATAATATCTTTTCCCTGGATAGCCTTCTGCATATTTATTAGTTAGCTGTGAACCCATTGCTTCCATTACAGCTTTACTGGTAAAATTTTCAGAAGCTATAAGTTCTATGTTGTTTTCTTGTCTTTTAGTTTCATTTTCAATAAGATTAAAAATTTCTTTATCGACTTTTTTTATATTGTCAAAATTCATATATTTCACTCTCCTATACTAATATTTTATATATGAAATTTATAAAATTTATTATAACATTAATCAATAATAACAGACAAGTTATTATCTAAAATTCTTCATTTAATATATTAATCTGAATATTCTTTATATTTTATGACATTATAAATCAATTTCATATATAAAATTGATTTATATATTTCATAATTTGAAAAATTTATAAAAATACAATTTTTAAATAAATAGTTTTTCATTTTATAAATATTTTATTTTAAAGTTTAATACAATTCTATAAAATAATAATATTTTCTGCTAATAAACATACTTATAATAACTATTAATAACTATTAATAACTATTATTTAATAATTATACTTAGATTTAATGTTAAACATTTATAAATAAGATTTAATTTTAATTGATTATTAATCAAAAAAATATGTTATAATTTATTTGTTATTTTTGCAAATTAAAAGGAGGGTTATATGAATATTTATAAAATAATAAGTGTAGCCTCTGAAGCTGGTAAAATAATACTTGAAAGTGGTGGAGAAACCTATAGAGTTGAAGAAACAATAATTAGAATTTGTGATGCTTACGGTCTTATTTGTTCTGAAAGTTTTGTTATGCCTACTGGAATAATAATATCTGCTCAAGATAGAGATGGTAAAATTATATCTCTTGTAAAAAGAATAAAAAATAGAACTGTAGATTTAGAAAAAATATCTAGAGTTAATGATCTTTCAAGAAATATAAAATCCAAAAATCTTTCATTAGAATTTGTTGAAAAGGAACTTAAAATTATTTCAGAAACTCCTCGATTTAATTTTAAAACAACTTTATTTTTTTCAGGTATAGCAGCTTCTTTTTTTACTTTACTTTTTGGAGGAAATATATATGATTTTATAATTTCATTTTTTATCGGAATAATTATTAAATATATTTCATTATTATTAAGCAGTATTAATATAAATCAATTTTTTATAAACGTTTTAGGTGGAGCTATAGCTGCATTTTTAGCTTTAGTTTCTGTTAAATTAAATTTTGCTCAAAATTTAGATACCATAATCATCGGTTCAATAATGCTTTTAGTTCCTGGTCTTGCAATTACAAATGCAATAAGAGACACTATAGCAGGTGATTTAGTTGCTGGACTTTCTCGCGGAGCTGAGGCTTTTTTGGTTGCTATAGCCATAGCTGTAGGTTCAGGAATTTCTATTAAACTATGGTCTGACTATTTTGGTATTATTATCGGAGGGATTTTATAATTATGATAATAAAATCAATTTATGCATTTCTTGCTTCTTTAGGATTTGGAGTATTATTTAATATAAAAGGCAAAAATTTATTTTTTGCTTCATTAGGCGGGGGAATAACATGGGGTATATATTTAGTTGTTTTTAAATATTATAAATTTGATTTGTTTTCCCTTTTTATTGCTTCATTATTTGCAGGAATATATTCTGAAATTTTTGCTCGTATTTTAAAGACTCCTGTTACAACTTTTTCTATATGTTCTATAATAACACTAGTACCTGGTAGAGGTATGTATTATACTATGTTAGAATCAGTTCAGGGTAATATAAATAATTTCCTAAGCACTGGACTTAACACTTTATCAAGTGCTGGTGCTATAGCTGTTGGTATATTATTAGCATCCTCTGTTACTAAAGTCATAACTTTTATATTAAAAGCAAATAAAATTTCTAGCAATCGCTAGAAATTTTATTTTATAAACATTAATAAGGCTTTCATTAATTCATCTACTTTATCTTTATTTTCATCTTCTTCACTTAAAATGCAACATTTTGCATAATTTTCTAAAATCATACCTCCAACTTTATTTATCGCTGAACGTATTGCAGCTATTTGTATAAGAATATCTTTGCAATTAGCATCATTTTCAATCATTTTTTCTATACCTTTTACCTGTCCTTCTATTCTTCTTAATCTATTTTGCATATCTTTTTTTATATCCATTAATATTCCCCTCCAACTAGAAATTAAATTTAAAATATAACTGTGTTTATAAAAAAGCACAGTTATATTTTAAATTATTCTTTTATCAAAATTCCAAGTTCATCAAGTTGTTTTTTATCAACTATATTAGGAGCTTCTGTCATTGGATCAAAAGCATTTTGATTTTTAGGGAACGCAATAACATCTTTAATATTATCAGTTCCGCTTAAAAACATAATAAGTCTATCAAATCCAAAAGCTAATCCACCGTGTGGTGGTGGTCCATATTTAAATGCTTCTAATAAAAATCCAAATCTTTCCCAAGCCTTTTCTTTAGTAAATCCAAGTAAATTAAATATCTTTTCTTGTAAATTTGTATCATGTATTCTTATACTTCCTCCACCAAGTTCTTCTCCATTTAAAACTATATCATAAGCTTTAGCCCTTACTTTAAGAGGATCAGTATCTAAATATTTTATATCTTCATCCATAGGTGAAGTAAAAGGATGATGTTCAGCTACATATCTTTCTTCCTCTTCGTCATATGAAAACAAAGGAAACTCAGTAATCCATACAAAATTAAACTCATTATTATCTTTTAATATATCTAATTTTTTAGCTAGTTCTAATCTCAATGCTCCTAAAGCTTGAAGAACTATTTTATTTTTATCTGAAACAATTAAAACTAAGTCTCCTTCTTTAGCACTTGTTTTTTCTAATATGAATTTTATTTCTTCTTCTTTTAAAAATTTTGAAATTGGAGATTTTATTCCATCTTCTTTCCAAGCAATCCAAGTTAATCCTTTTGCTTTATATCCTTTAACAAATTCTGAAAGCCTATCTAAATCTTTTCTTCCCATATTTGCACAATTATCAACTTTTATAGCTCTAACACTTCCTCCATTTCCAATAACTTCAGTAAATACCTTAAAATCACTTTTTCTTACTTCATTACTTATATCTATTATTTCCATTCCAAATCTAAGATCAGGTTTATCTGTTCCATATTTTTCCATTGCAGTTTTATATGGCATCCTTTTAATAGGAGTTTCTACTTCAATATTTAGTATTTCTTTAAATACTTTTTTAATAAGTCCTTCGTTTAAAGCTATGACATCATCTTCTTCTACAAAACTCATTTCAATATCAACTTGAGTAAATTCAGGCTGCCTATTAGCTCTTAAATCCTCATCTCTAAAACACTTTGTTATTTGAAAATATTTATCAAATCCAGATACCATTAATAACTGTTTAAAAAGTTGAGGAGATTGAGGTAATGCATAAAACATCCCATTATAGTTTCTACTAGGTACAAGATAATCTCTAGCACCTTCAGGAGTACTTTTTGTAAGTATAGGTGTTTCAATTTCTAAAAAGCCATTTTCATCTAAATAATCTCTAATTAATTTAGCAGCTTTATGTCTTATCTTAAAAATATTTTGCATGTCAGGTCTTCTAAGATCTAAATACCTATATTTCATCCTAATGTTTTCTGATGCATCTAAATTTTCTTTTATATATATAGGTGGAGTTTCTGATTCAGATAAAATTTTTATATTTTTACCTTTTAACTCTATCATGCCAGTAGGTAAATTAGGGTTTGGGGATTCTCTTTTAACTATTTCACCAGTAACAGCTATACAATATTCAGACTTTAATTCATCTGCTTTTATAAAAGCATTATTATCTATAGTATCACCAAATACAACTTGTAAAATTCCACTTCTGTCCCTTAAATCTACAAAAATTAATCCTCCTAAATTCCTTTTTCTTTGTACCCATCCCATAACTGTAACTGTTTGCCCAACATTGTTTTCTTTAAGTTCTCCGCACATTATCGTTCTTTTCAATCCTAAAAGTGCTTCTCCCATTTTCATTCCTCCTCGTATAATAAGCTTATAGTCAGTTAAATGACTGATAAATATAAATTATTTAATTATATAAACTTTTTAACAAATTAATTTTTTTGTTTATCATTTCATCAATTCTATTAATATATTCATTTACATCTTTTATATTAGCAAACCTTTCTATTCTATTTTCATCTAAAAATACAATTTTAGAAACTGCATCTGCTCCAAATGCTATTATACTTTGTTTTTCTTCAATCATTTGTATATTATATATACTTTCTTTTCTCTGCTTTGCATATCCTATATTTTCCATGTTGCCGAACATGTTCTTTTGTCTATACATATAATATGGTTTCATGTTTAAATCATTTGCTAATAATACTGTTTCTTCATACATATCATTTATTTCTTTTTGACTTAATTCTTCTAGTTTATTTTTATTAATTAAATTTTCATGTAATTTAGATGCTCTTTTAATAGATAACCCATGAACTGTTATACTATCTGGATTAAGTTCTTTAATTTTTTTACAAGTTTTATTAATATGTTCTAACTTTTCTCCCATAAGCCCAACTATAATATCCATATTTATATTAGAAAATCCTAACTCCCTAGCTAAATTAAATTTATCAACAACATCCAAAGAAGTATGATTTCTTCCTATTTTTTTCAAAGTGTCATCATTCATAGTTTGAGGATTTATACTTATTCTGTCTACCTCAAACTTTTTCATAGTTTTAAGCTTATTTTCTGTAATGCTATCCGGTCTACCGCATTCAACTGTAAATTCCTGAATATCCATTTTATTTATTAAATTATCATATATAAATTCCATTATATCATAAAACTCGTAATCATTTATGGAAGTAGGAGTTCCTCCACCAAAATATACACACTGAATTTTTAAATTTTTTTCTTTTATAAAATTTATAATAGTAGATATCTCCTTTTTCAACGCAACTAAATATGGATTAACCAATTTGTTGCATCTTGATATAGGGTTAGAAGTAAATGAACAGTATAAACATCGTGTGGGACAAAATGGCATACCTATGTATATACTTATAGTATTAGAATCTTTATTAATAAATTTTTCTTCAGATTTCGCAATATCTATACATAATTTAGCTTTATTTAATTTTGTATTATAATGTTCTTTATAGTATTTTATTATTTCTTCTTCGGTTTTACCATTTTGAATTAAACTTAAAGCAATTTTACTAGGTCTAATTCCAATTAATGTTCCCCATGGAAATTCTTTGTTTGTTGCATTTTTTAAAAAAGAAAATAATGCTAAATTTATAGATTCTTTAGAAGTTAATTTATAATCCTTTATAAATTCAAATTTATTATTATAAGAACTTATAATTATTTTTTTATCATCAATTATAATATTTATATCTCCTTCTTCATCTACAAATACAATATTTTCTAAAGTATAGTACAAATTAATAATTTGAAATACTTCATATCTAAATTTCATATCATTTAAATATACTTTTATCATAATTACTCCTAAATTTTTTATATTATAAATTTAAAATACTATATAAAAGGATTATTTTCTTTTTCATATTTTATATTAGTTTGAGCACCGTGACCTGGAAATACAATAAAATTATCATTTAGAGTAAATAATTTATTTTTTATACTTTTTATAAGTACATCGAAATTACCACCGCTTAAATCAGTTCTCCCAATTGAACGCAAAAATAAAGTATCTCCAGTAAATAATTTATCATCAACTTTATAACACACTCCTCCAGGGCTATGACCTGGAGTTTCTATACATTCTATAGATAAATTCCCTAAATTAAAAACTTTCCCATCTTCAACATCCATATTAAATGTTACATCTTTGCCTTTAAATTTTAAAGGTCCGAACATAAATTCTCCATTTTGTATAAGTTCTCCATCATTTTTATTTATATAAGCCTTTACACCAAAAGCTTCTTTAAGTTGCCCAACCGCTCCTATATGATCTATATGACCATGGGTTAAAAGAATAAATTTAACTAATACATTTAAAGATTTTATGTATTCTACAAGCTCATCCCCATTCTCTCCAGGATCGATTATTGCACATTCATTTGTAATATCATCAATTAAAATATAACAATTGGCAGCATATATTCCTACTGGTATTCGTTTGACTATCATGATAAGTCACCTCATTAAAATGTTTTTTTACTATCTATTAAAAGTGTAACAGGACCATCATTTTCAATATTTACAATCATTTCAGCTCCAAATATGCCTGTTTCAACCTTTTTTAAAGTCTTTTTACATTCAAATATAAATTCATTATAAAGTTTTTCTGCTTCTTCCCCTCCAAGTGCTCCCATAAAATTAGGTCTTCGTCCTTTTCTACAATCACCATATAATGTAAATTGGGAAACTACAAGTAGTTCCCCTTCTACTTCCAATAAAGATTTATTCATTTTACCATTTTCATCTTCAAAAATTCTCAAATTTAAAATTTTATCTTTTAAATAAACTATATCTTCTATAGTATCTTCTTTTGATATCCCAATTAGCACATTTAGGCCAGCACCAATCTCTCCAACAACTTTACCTTCTACAATAACGCTTGAAGACCTTACTCTTTGAACTACAGCTCTCACTATTTTTCACTCCTATTAAGTTTTAGTTCTATATATTTCCATTACACCATATAGCTTTTTAATTTTTTTCATTAACTCTTTAAGATGTTCTACATCTGAAATTTTTAATTTGATATTTATAATGGCAATATTATTTTTTATTGTTTTAGCGTTAATTGCACATAAATATGTTTTTGTTTCAATTATAAGTTCCATTATTTCTGATAATAAGCCCTCTCTATCTTCAGCTTTTACTTGTATTTCAGTAACATATTCAGATCCCTTTGAGGTTCCCCAACTTACATCAACAATCTTATTTTCAACATTTGCAAGCAATGATTCTATATTTTTACAATCTTTTCTGTGTATAGATACTCCTCTACCCTTAGTTATATATCCTATTATTTCATCTCCAGGTACAGGATTGCAGCACTTTGCAAATCTTACTAAAATATTGCTTATACCTTTAACAACAATTCCTGGATTATTTCCTTTAATTTTTTTAGAATTATCATGGTTTTTTGCAATTGTCTTATTTATTTGTTCATCTAAATTTTTCACATTTTGAATTGTATTTTTATTTCCTTTTAAGTAATTTTCTTTTATCTTACTTACAATACTAGAAGCCGCTATATCTCCAGCTGCTACAGCTGCAAATATATCTTCTAAACTATTCATATTATATTTTTTTAATAATTGATCAATTATATCTCCCTTTGCAATTTCACCAAAATTAAATCCTTGCTTTTTGGTTTCTTTTTCTAAAAGATCTCTTCCTTTTATGATATTTTCTTCTCTTTTTACTTTTTTAAACCAAGCTCTTATCTTACTTTTAGCTTGATTACTTTTGGTTATATTAAGCCAATCAATACTTGGGCCTTTAGCTATAGATGAAGTCAATATTTCAACTATTTCACCTGTTTTAAGCTTATAGTCTAAAGGAACCATCCTACCGTTAACTTTAGCCCCTATACATCTATTACCTATATCTGTATGAATTTTGTAAGCAAAATCTATAGGCGTTGATTCATTTGGTAGATTAATAACTTCGCCTTTAGGCGTAAAAACAAATATTTCATCTGAAAAAAGATCTATTTTAAAACTTTCCATAAACTCTTCTGCATCGGAAGTATCTCTTTGCCATTCTAGTATCTCTCTAAGCCATGAAAGTTTTGAATCAAGATTTCCTTCATTGCTTTCATTGCCTTCTTTATACTTCCAATGAGCTGCTATACCATATTCTGCAGTTTTGTGCATTTCAAAAGTTCTAATTTGTATTTCAAAAGGTTTCCCCTCATGCCCTATAACAGTAGAATGAAGAGATTGATACATATTAGGCTTTGGCATAGCAATATAATCTTTAAATCGCCCTGGAATAGGTTTATACATAGTATGGACTATTCCTAAAGCCGCATAACAGTCTCTAACACTATTGACTAAAATTCTTACTGCTGTCAAATCAAAAATTTGATCAATTGTTTTATTTTTATTAACCATTTTTCTATATATGCTATAAAAATGTTTAGGTCTTCCATCTATATCTGCTTCGATTCCAGCTTTCTCTAAATTTTCTTTTAATTCTTTTGTAATTTTAGAAATATATGCTTCTCTTTCTGCTCTTTTTTCAGAAATTTTTTGTACTAAATCATAATATTCATTAGGATTTGTATATCTAAATGCTAGGTCTTCTAGTTCCCATTTTATCTTAGAAATACCTAATCTATGAGCAAGAGGAGCATAAATGTCAAAAGTTTCTTTAGCTGTCTGCTTTTGCTTTTCTACAGGTCTATATTTTAAAGTCCTCATATTATGAAGCCTATCTGCAAGTTTTATCAAAATAACTCTTACATCTTTAGCCATAGCTAATAACATTTTTCTAACATTGTCAGCTTGTTGCTCTTCTTTAGTTTTAAATTGTATTTTATCTAATTTAGTTACTCCTTCAACTAAATCAGCAACTTCCGAATTAAATTCCTTAACAATGTCTTCATAAGTATAAGGAGTATCTTCTATTACATCATGGAGTAATCCCGCAACAATTGTATTTGTATCTAAACCCATTTCAGCTAATATACAGGCAACTTCTAGAGGATGAATAATATAAGGTTCTCCTGATTCTCTTTTTTGATTTTTATGAGCATCAAAAGCAAAATTATAAGCTTTAGTTACAAATTCTTTATCCACATTATTACAATTATTATCAATTTTATCCATCAACTTGCTAAGCATTTGGGCTACTCTCCTAAAATCAAAGGCTGGTTAATAAAACCAGCCATTATTTTTTATAATAATTATATAATATTGTGTAGAATTTTGCAATTTAAATTTACTTAGTCATAAATTTTATCTTAAGAATATTAAAAATCATATTTTACTAAAGACATAATATCATATCCTTGAAGTTTATCTCTTCCCTTTAACTCTGTTAATTCAATTACAAAATTAATTGATACAACTTCTCCACCAACTTGTTCAATTAATTTTGCTACAGAACTTATAGTTCCTCCAGTAGCAAGTAAATCGTCTACTATAGCTACTCTTTGACCTGGTAATATAGCATCTTTATGGATTTCAAGTTCATCACTTCCATATTCAAGATCATATTTAACTCTTATAGTCTCAAAAGGAAGTTTACCTTTTTTTCTGACTGGTACAAATCCTGCTCCAATTGCATAAGCTACAGGTGCTCCAAATAAAAATCCTCTTGCTTCTGGTCCTACTATTATATCTATGTTTTTGTCTTTTAAATAATTTGCTATTGTATCTATTGTATACTTTAAAGAGTCTTTATTTTGAAGTAAAGTAGTAACATCTTTAAAACTTATACCTTCTTTTGGAAAGTCTTCTATTACTCTAATATTTTCTTTTAAATCCATCTTATTTCCCCCTCAATTTTATATTTATAATAGGTAAAGTAAACTCTAACATCATTTGCTGTTAATCATTATTTTCAAATATAAAATCAAATGTAATACATAATTTTATATTATTAAATAACTTTACTTAATAAAAACACTATTACATTATAATTAATTATTTGTATATATTCAAGTTTTTAAATTTAAATATACTAAAAAACTTCAGAGTATTCTCTGAAGTTTTTTTATTAAGCAACTTTAACTGTTTTTGATTTTTTAGATCTCTTTTTTAATATTACCCAAAATGGAGTTGCTATAAATATTGAAGAATAAGTACCAGATATTACACCAACTAATAAAGGTACAGTGAATTCTCTAACTGACGGAACATAAAAATACAATACAATCAGTGCTATTATAACTGCTAAACCAGTATTTATAGATCTAGCCATAGTTTGTGTCATACTTGCATTTGCAAGAGCAACCGGATCTGATTTCTTTATATATTTTTGATTTTCTCTTATTCTATCAAATACAACTATTGTATCATTTATAGAATATCCTACAATAGTTAACATAGCTGCTATAAATGGTGAATTTACTGGAAGTTTAAACATTGCATAAAATCCCAAAACTACAAGTACATCATGTACCAAAGATAACATAGCTGCAATTCCAAATTTAAATTCAAATCTTATTGCAATATATATAAGCATACCAATTATAGCAATACTTACTGCTATAATAGATTTTTGCCTTAGTTCTTTTCCTACAGAAGCTCCTATTCTTTCTTGAGATATAATTGCTTTATCTTCAAGCTTATATTTTTCTTTTAATTCTTTAAATACTAAATCAACTTGCTCATCAGTTATATCTTTACTTTTAACTTCTAGTTCTACTGTATTTTTACCTTCAACTTTAGAAAAATTAGTTTGAGCATCAGAAACATATTTGCTTAATATATCATCTATTTCTTTTTTATTTTCTTCCTTAGGCATTTCTATCCTAACTATTGTTCCTCCTGCAAAATCCAATCCAAATTGCAATCCGTTTTTCGCAAGAGAAACTAATCCTAATAATATAATAATACCTGATATAGTAAACCAAAGTGTAGTCTTTTCTATAATCTTTAGCATAATACTTTTACCCCCTAGCCTTTACAACAGCAGTATTTCTTATTCCAAATGTACCTATAGTACGTTTATTGAGTATACCCATATTGGCAGCTAATTTTATTAAAAATCTTGATACGGTTATTGCTGTAAACATACTTAAAAGTACTCCTATAATTAATGTTAAAGCAAAACCTTTTACAGTACCAGAGCCTAAATAATAAAGTATTATGCCTGATATTACAGTAGTTATATTAGAGTCTAAAACTGACGTCATAGCCCTATGGAAACCAGCATTTATAACTGAATTTATACTTTTACCAGATTTTAATTCTTCTTTCATTCTTTCAAATATTAAAACATTAGCATCTAAAGCCATACCTGTTGATATTATAAATGCAGCTATTCCTGAAAGTGTAAGTGTAACACCGGTTGATGCATAAATTAAAAGTAAAAGTATCATATATAGAATTAATGCTATACTAGCAATCAACCCTGGAACTCTATAATAAAGTATCATAAATGCAAATATTAAAATTAAAGCAATGGCTCCTGCTTTAATACTTTGTGATAATGCATTTGCTCCTAAAGTAGGTCCTACTACTTTAACTGATTCAGTTTTAATTGTAAGAGGAAGAGCTCCTGATTTTATAATACTTGCTGTAGATTTAGCTTGTGCTAAGTCTTTACTACCTGTTATAACAGCCTTGCCACCTGTTATAACAGATTGAACTGTAGGATTACTTATCATATCTTCGTCCATATATATTGCAATTTGCTTACCAAGGTATTTTTCTGTAGCATCAGCAAATTTTTTAGTACCTGATGATGTTAGTTCTAGTCCTACAATAGGTTGCCCTTGTTCATCTAAATATGCTGTTGCATCTTTTATATCTTCTTTACCAGTAAGAATTACAGTTCCATCTGGAGCTTTAAAAGTTAAATTTCCTGTTTTCCCTATTTCATTAATTACTGCTTGAGTATCAAATCTATCTGGAATATCAATTCTTATTCTTTTATTTCCTTCTTGTTGAACTGACGTTTCACTTACTCCTAAATTATTAACTCTCATAGATAATAATTCGATGGTTCTTGCAACATCTTCTTGTTTTACATTGGGTTCTTGTATCTCCATTAATACAGAAATACCACCTTTTAAATCTAATCCTCTTTTTATTGTTTCAGAAAAAGGTTTAATTCTATAATCACCAATTACTATACCTTTTCCAAAACTATAAGCAAAAAAAGCAATTAAAAAAATAATTACAAAAAATAATGCCGTACTTCTTATTTTAACTTTTCCTTTGTTTTTCATCATTGTCCCCCTCTGCATATTTCATAGGATTAATTATATTACTTTTAGAAAACACTGTCAATTAACGTTTGTATACGTTTAATCAGCTTTATTTTCCATCATCTGAACTTTTAGTGCAATAGCACATTCTATCCTCTTTTTTTGCATTTCGCATCCTAACTCATATGGTATATGTATATCTCCATTAAAATTAAAATTATTCGCTTGACAGCCTCCACTACAATAAAATCTAGCCCAGCAATCTTTACATGTTGGTTTATTATATATGTGAGCTTTTTTAAATTTATCAGATATATTATTGTCTATATTCCCATCAAAAATAGTTCCCATTTTAAAATCTTCATTTCCTACAAATTGATGGCAAGGATATATATCTCCATCTGGAGTTATTGCAACATATTCATGTCCTGCACCACAGCCTGATATTCTTTTATATACACAAGGTCCTCCATTTAAGTCTATATTAAAATGATAAAATTTAAAGCTTTTTCCTTCTTTATGACGCTTTAAAAGCTCTTTATATAATTTATCATATTGTTCAAAAATTGTAGGCAAATCTTCTTTTCTAATAGAAAGTTCATGATTTTCAGGAAGAACAACAGGTTCTACTGAAATCTCTTTAAAACCTAAATCTGCTAAATGCTTTATATCTTCAAAAAAATCTGTATTAGCTCTTGTAAATGTTCCTCTTACATAATATTGTTTTGTTTTATCTCTTTTTTCAACCATTGCTTTTATTTTAGGAAGTATTTTTTCATAGCTTCCAGTACCATCTTTTTTTACCCTAACATTATCATTTACATTTTTTCTTCCATCTATACTTAAAACTATGTTTCCCATTTCTTTATCTATATATTCCATAATTTCATTGTTAAGTAATGTGGCATTAGTTGTCATAGTAAATCTAATTATTTTATTATATATTTTCTCTTGTTCTCTTGCATATTGAACAATTTCTTTAATAGTTTCAAAAGCCATTAAAGGCTCTCCTCCAAAAAGATCAACTTCAATATTTTTTCTAGGTCCTGAATTTTTTATTACAAAATCAATAGCTTTTTTCCCAACTTCAGGTGTCATAATTTTTCTGCACCCTTTATATTCTCCTTCATCAGCAAAACAATATTTACATTTTAAATTACAATCATGTGCTACATTTAAGCAAAGAGCTTTTATAAAAGACTTTGAATTGTCATTTATAGCTATATCTTCATATAAATCTTTTGTATATAAGAGACCTTCTTTTATAAGCTCTTCTAATTCTTCATAAGCTTCTATAATTTCACTTTCAGTATATTTATCTTTATATGTATTTAATAACTCATTTTTACTTTTTAGCTTGTCTTCATCTAGAATATCATAAACTAATTCATCTATTAAATGCACTGTACCAGAATTTACATCTATCATATAACGATTATTGTCTTGTATAAATTTATGAACTAAAGTCAATTTAAACTCCTCCTAAAAATAATTTTTAATAAATATATGTAATATATATTATAACAAATTTAAAGCAGTAACTGTAAGTTACTGCTTAACGTATGTTAATTTTCACAAGCTAAATTGGCAACTGTACAAGAAGTTTTGCATGCTGATTGACAAGAATTAGCACATTCTTTGCACCCTGGCTTTTTTAAGCTTTCTTTAATGTTTGACTTATTTAATGTTACAATATGCTTCATACTAAAATTCCTCCATTTCTAAAGCTTTCCATAGAAATTATATCATAAATTATCATTTAAATAAAGTATTTTATATATTTATTCCCAGCATTCCTGATAATGCTCCTGTTATAACAGCTAATATAATTCTCCATAAATCTTTTAAAACAAATCCAGATTTACCTAAAATAATTGCTGTTATATAAAGTATTACTATATATAAAAATGATACTAATATTCCTACAAGCCATCCTTTGCTATTTATTTTTCTAGTTGAATATATTGAACCATAAATTACGCTTAACATAGTTGTCATCAAAATACACAAAGAAAGTGTACTTTCATTTATGCTTTTATTAGTTTGAATTATTGCCAATATAAAAGCTAGAATTATAGTAATTATACATGATCTAAAAACTCCTTTTCCTATGTATAAATATTTTTTTTTAAATTCATCCAAAAATTGCACCCCCATAATAATAATAAAACAACTCTTTTCTACTATTTATTTATGTAGAAAAGAGTTGTTTTATGATTAATTTTCCTTATTATCTTTTTTTTCTTCTTTTACTTCTTCTTTTGTAGTATTTAACACATGAGAAATACCATTTTTATCAAACTTTATTCTCATTCTGTCTGGTCCAGTTTCTAGTATAACAAATTTATCTTGTATATTTACTAGTTTACCTATTATACCACCTTTAGTCATAACTTCATCATTTACTTTCAAGCTATTTATCATCTCATTATACTTTTTCTTTCTCTTATTTTCTGGTAAAAATATTAGTAAATAAAAAAGAGCAATCATAAGTATAAAAGGCAATAAAGCTCCTATGTAATTTCCCATTTTATATCTCCTTTCATTTATATAAATATTTTTTTAATTTTTTTCATTCCACTCTGATAATTTTTTATTTTTATATTCTTCAAAATAATCACCATCTATAGCCTCTCTTATTTCTTCCATAAGTTTATTATAAAAATATAAATTATGCAATACACAAAGTCTCATAGCAAGCATTTCTTTTGCTTTAAAAAGATGCCTTATATATGCTTTTGAGTAATTTTTACAAGTAGGGCACTGGCATCCTTCATCTATAGGAGTTGAATCCAATTCATATTTTGCATTCATTATATTTATTTTACCATATTTAGTAAACAAATGTCCATGCCTTCCATTACGTGCAGGTAGTACACAATCAAAAAAATCTACTCCTCTAGATACAGCTTCTAATATATTGCTTGGCGTACCTACCCCCATAAGATAAATTGGTTTATCTTGTGGTAGATACGGAACTACTTTATCTATTATTCTATACATTTCTTCATGAGTTTCTCCTACGGCTAATCCTCCTATAGCATATCCATCTAAATTCATTTTTGAAATAATTTTAGCATGTTCTATTCTTATATCATCATAAGTTCCACCTTGGTTTATACCAAAAAGCATTTGATTTTTATTTATTGTATCATCTAACGAATTAAGTCTATCCATTTCTTTTTTACATCTTTCAAGCCATCTTGTAGTTCTTTCTACTGATTTTATAACATATTCACGAGGAGAAGGATTAGGAATACATTCATCAAATGCCATAGCTATTGTAGAACCTAAATTACTTTGAATCTGCATACTTTCTTCTGGTCCCATAAATATTTTTCTGCCATCTATATGCGAATTAAAATAAACTCCTTCTTCTTTTATTTCTCTAATAGTTGAAAGAGAAAAAACCTGAAATCCGCCAGAATCTGTAAGTATAGGTTTATCCCAATTCATAAATTTATGTAGTCCACCCAATTTTTTTATAACTTTATCTCCAGGGCGTAAGTGTAAATGATATGTATTAGAAAGTTCTACTTGACAATTAATTTCTTTAAGATCAATTGATGATACTGCACCTTTTATTGCTGCTAAAGTTCCTACATTCATAAATACTGGTGTTTCTATAACTCCATGAACAGTATTAAGCTGTCCTCTTCTTACTTTTCCACTTTTTTTTAATAGCTTATACAAAAATATTCACATCCTTTTAAGCTGTAATTATTCTTTAAAATTATATATAATTTTAATTTTTATTATTTTAAAAACATTGCATCTCCAAAACTAAAAAATCTATATTTTTTTTCTACGGCCTCTTTATATGCATTCATTATTATATCTTTACTTGAAAATGCACTAACTAACATAATCAAAGTTGATTCTGGAAGATGAAAATTTGTTATAAGAGCATCCACAATTTTAAATTTATAACCAGGGTATATAAATATATCAGTCCATCCTGATTGCTCTCTTACTCTTCCATTTTCATCTGCTATAGTTTCTAAAGTTCTATTAGATGTAGTTCCAACTGCGATAACTCTTTTACCATTTTCCTTTACACTATTAATTATATCTGCTGTTTCTTTTGACATTACATAATATTCTGAGTGCATTGTATGTTCTTCAACTATTTCTGCTTTTACTGGCCTAAAAGTTCCAAGCCCTACATGAAGAGTTACAAAAGCTATTTTTACACCTTTTTCTTCTATTTTTTTTAGAAGTTCTTTTGTAAAATGTAATCCCGCAGTAGGTGCTGCAGCAGATCCTATTTCCTTAGAATATACTGTCTGGTATCTTTCTTTATCTGTGAGTTTTTCTTTAATATATGGCGGCAGCGGCATCTGCCCTAATTTATCTAAAACTTCTTCGAATATACCTTCATATTCAAATTTTACAATTCTATTTCCTTCCTTACCTTCACTTATAATTTCTGCTTTTAATTCACCATTTCCAAATATAAATTTGGCTCCTACTTTAGCTCGTTTACCTGGTTTGACAAGTGTTTCCCAATGATATTTATCAATTCTTCTAAGAAGCAAAAACTCCATTTTGCCTCCAGAAGTTTCTTTAACACCTACTAATCTTGCAGGCATAACTCTTGTATTATTTAAAACTAAACAATCACCTTCCTCAAGGTAATCAACTATATCTTTAAATATTTTATGTTCTATATTACCTGTTTTTTTATCTACCACCATTAGCCTAGATTCATCTCTTTTTTCTAAAGGATGCTGAGCAATTAATTCTTCAGGAAGATCAAAATAAAAATCTTTAACTTTCAAAAAATCCACCTTCTCTTTTTATCTAATTTTATTTTTTAAAGTACTAAAAATAGTTAAATTATTTCAAATTTTATTTCTATTTAAATGCTTATATGTTTTATCTGTTGCCATTCTTCCTCTTGGAGTTCTTATAATAAATCCTTTTTGAAGAAGATAAGGCTCATAAACATCTTGAATTGTATCTAATTCTTCTCCTATAAAATAAGCTAAAGTCTCTAATCCCACTGGGCCTCCATTAAAATTATCAATTATGGCTTCTAATATTTTATTGTCTATTCTATCAAATCCTTCATTATCTATATCTAATAGCTCTAATGCAGCTTTAGCTGTTTTAATGGTTATATTTCCATTTCCTTTAACTTCAGAATAATCTCTAACCCTTTTTAATAATCTATTAGCTATTCTTGGAGTTCCTCTTGAACGTTTAGCTATTTCAAAAGCAGCTTCTTCATCAATATTAACTCCTAATATTTGAGCAGATCTAGTTATTATAAGCTTTAAATCATTTTCTTCATAAAATTCCATAGGTAAGAGTACTCCAAATCTATCCCTAAGAGGAGCAGTTAAAAGCCCAACCCTAGTTGTAGCTCCTATTAATGTAAATTTAGGCAAATCTATTCTTATAGATTTTGCAGAAGCTCCTTTACCTATAATTATATCAAGAGCGTTATCTTCCATAGCTGGATATAATATTTCTTCTACAGTTCTATTTAGTCTATGTATTTCATCTATAAATAAAACATCAAAATCACTTAAACTTGTAAGTATAGCTGCTAAATCACCAGCTCTTTCTATTGCAGGTCCTGATGTTATTTTTAAATTTCCAGTCATTTCTTTTGCAATAATATTAGCAAGAGTAGTTTTTCCAAGCCCTGGAGGTCCATATAAAAGAACATGATCTAATGCTTCATTTCTTTTTTTAGCAGCTTCAATAAATATATTAAGCTTTTCTTTTACCTTAGATTGCCCTATATATTCTTTAAGATTTTTAGGTCTTAGACTAAATTCTATATCTTTATCTTCTTCGGTATTTAAGGAAGTAACAATTCTGTTTTCCATAAAATCCTCCTTAATTCATTAAATATTTTAGGCTATTTTTAATAATATTTTCAATAGATTCTTCCTTATGTACCTTTTTTAAAGCTTGTTCTGCTTCTTTTTCAGAATATCCAAGTGCCAAAAGAGCTTCTAAAGCTTCTGATAAATTTTTATTTATACTTTCTTCTTCATAATTTTCTGATTCTTTAGAAATAGCATCATTTTTTTTGAGCTTATCTCTAAGCTCTAATATAATTCTTTGAGCTATTTTTTTACCTATCCCTGGAGCTCTGGTAATAGTCTTTTCATCTCCAGTTAAAATTGCATATTTTAAGTTGTTTACATTGCTTATAGAAAGAAGAGATAAAGCTGCTTTTGCTCCTACTCCATTAATATTTAAAAGCATATTAAACATATCTAATTCATCTTTTGTTAAAAATCCATATAATCCAATAAAATCTTCTCTTATAATTTGATGAATAAAAAGTTTAACAGTATCGTTTATTTTAGGCATGTTAGCAAGAGTATAACCTGATGTATGTATTTTATATCCTATACCATTATTTTCTATGACTATATAATCTTTATTAACTCCTACAAACAATCCTTTTATATACTCGTACATTTTTACTCCCTTTCATAAAATCACTATATTTTATATTATGAATTGATTTTAAATTATAAATAAATTAAAATTATATTTTATTTATAATTCATATATTACTTTATCACCTAATAATATTTTATTCAATAAAAAACTTGGGGTTATGAAATAAATTCCCCAAGCTTTTCCTCTACCTCTTCTTTTGTTTTGAATTGAAAATCTTTTGATCCTTTTAATAACAATTTATGATCTTCTTCAGTAGGAACTTCTATACCTGTCTCTTCTTCAATTATAAGATTAGCATTTTCATCAGTTCTATATATTGCAAAACATTTATCTTTAACACCAAGAATATATTTATTAGGTGCATAACTATCAATAGTTTTAACTAATATTACTTCTTTAGAATTTATACTTTCTACATTGTACCCAAGTTTTTCAAGCTCTTCTTTATTTTTTCCCAAATATTTAGAGGCATCAATTTCTTTAACATCCATATCTCCACTTTTTTTATAGTAAGTTTTTAATGTTATTTTTGTATCAGGAGAAATAACATCACCTAATGTTATTTCTGAAGAATTATTTTCTGTTGTGTTTACTTCTTTTATTTCTATATTGTTATTATTAATTTTTTTCATACTTAAATTATAGCTTATCATAAATGTAACAATAGAAAAAGTAATAAATAAAATTGCAATTAAAAAATATTTTCTTTTAAACATAATATCCCTCCTTGCATAATATTATGTCCAAAAGAATATTTTTTTATACAATATTATACCATGATTATCTAACAAAAACTATTTTTTTATTAGAATTGACCATTATATTTTGAAGTAAATCAATAATAAACATACTACTAATTGTGTAATAGAAATTTATTTACAGCTTATTGTGGTTTAATTATACTATATATTTTTAGCTTCTTCTAAAAGTGCTTCTATTTTAGGGGTGCATCTTCTCCCACAGCATGATCCAGATCCAGCACCTGTTTTTGCCTGAACTTCTTTAAGTGTTTTAGCTCCACCATCTATTGCTTTTTTTATAGTAAGTTTTGAAATAGATTTACATAAACATACTTTAGTTAATTTATCTAATATTTCTTGATTTAAATTTTGTTCCATATATTATCATTCCTTTCAAAATTAAAAATTTCTATATAGTAACTTACATATCGTTCATATCGTTTTATTATATTATTTTTAAATAATAATTTTTATTATAATAATTATGCTAGCAGTTATTAGAAAAGCACCAGGCTATAACCTAGTGCTTTTCATATGTTGAGCAAATCTATAAGCCGAGTTCTGTATTAAACAGTCATCTATCTAGGCTTATTGTTGCCAATAAGCTCAAGCGACATACCCGAAGGCGGAGCGGGCAACTCCTTCATCTTATTACAGATGATGCCTTCCTATTCAGTCTTGCTCCAGGTGGGGTTTACATAGCCGCAAAGTCGCCATTGCGCTGGTGAGCTCTTACCTCGCCTTTCCACCCTTACCAAAATAAAAATTTATTTTGGCGGTATATCTCTGTTGCACTTTCCTTAGAGTCGCCTCCACTGGGGGTTACCCAGCACCCTGCCCTATGGAGCTCGGACTTTCCTCTCCTTAATACTTATAAATATTAAGCAGCGACTGTCTGACTTACTCAACAAATATAATAATATCATAATAATTATTATAAAGCAAATATTATCTTATTCCAATTTTAGAAAATAGATTTAAATTTAAATAAATTTATATGGCGATTTGCACATTTTTGAAATTATTACATTATTATCTGCACCTATTTCTCTTATTTTTTCTTGTAATTTTTTAGCTGCTAATTTAAGTGCAGGCCATTCTGTTTCAAAATGACCTGCATCAATAATTCCAATGCCTTCTTCTAAATAATCACTAACATAATGATATGATGTATCACCAGTTATTATACAATCTGCTCCTAATTCTTTACATTTTTTAAAATAGCTTTCTCCGCTACCATTTATTATAGCTATTTTATTAATAATCATATTTTCTTTACCAGCATATCTTAATTTTGAAATTTGAAGAAAATTTTTTATATTATTACAAAGCTCTTTTAATGTAATAGTATTATTAAGTGTTATTATTCTACCTATTCCATATAAATCTTTATTCTCTTGTGATTTATCAATTTCTATTATTTCCCATTCGTTATAACCTAAAATTTCTGAAATTATATCATTTAATCCGCCTCTTACTTTATCTAAATTGGTATGACTAGAATATAAATTTATATCATTTTTAATTAATTTTATTATTTTTTTACCTTGTAATGTTTCTGTAGTGATAGATTGCGGTTTTATAAAAAGTAAAGGATGATGTGTAATTATTAAATTAGCTCCCAAATTTATAGCTTCATCTATAACTTCTAATGTACAATCTAAAGCTATTAATATTGAAGAAACTTCTGATTCTAAATCTCCAATCATAAATCCAACATTATCATAATCTTCCTTTAAATTTAAAGGAACATGTTTTTCAATAATATTTTTTACATCTTTAACTTTAAGTACCATAATTAAATCAACTCTTTCAATCTATTAATTTTATTTATAATCTCTTTTCTTTTATTTTGTGCATTTTTTGTATCTTCATTTATATATTTTATTATGTTTAAATATTTTTCAATCTTATTTTTTATATACTCTTTCATTAAAGGATGCTGTTTATATATTAAAGTTTTACTTATTTCATAATAAAAAGGATCTATATTTTGTATATTTTCCCCATATCTAATTTTAATTATTTCATAAAATTTATCATCTTCTTTGCACAAATCTTCATCTATTATTTCATATCCTTTTACATATATATATTTTCTTAAAACTTCAGGATTTTGCATAGGCTGTACTATACAATAGTTTAATTTTTTAAATACATCAATATCTTTTTCAATTATATCTTGTATTAGGTTTCCTCCCATACCTGCAATAACAGCACACTGTACTTCATCAGGTTTTATAACTGATAGTCCATCCCCTAAACGCAACTCTATTTTATCTTCCAAATTTTCTGATATTATATTCAATTTTGCTTTTTCTATAGGCCCTTTATTTATATCAGCAGCTATTGCTCTTTCAGCTAAACCTTTTTTAATAAGATAAATTGGAATATATGCATGATCAGTACCTATATCAGCTATTATATTACATTTTTCTATCATTGAAGTTATTTTTTTTAGTCTTATACCAAGTTCCATAATCCCTCCAAAATTATATATTAAATTGAAAAATTAAAAGTATAAAGAATTTTAATTTGTATTAATAAAAGAATTAAAGATATTCCTAAAGATATATAAATAAATCTTTTAGAATATTTTTTATCATATTTAGCATAAAAATATGAAGCATAATACATACAAAATAGTATTGCCATGCTAAAAATTCCATACATCATCTGATTAAAAGCAAATTGCTTTCCTGTACCGTATTCTATAGCTATAAAATTAGAATTAAAGTTTAAAGGCATAGATTTTTTGAGCTTACCACTTAGATAAAGAATAAAAGGATTTAAGGTAAAAATTATAATTATTATACTATTTAAAATAAAAGGCATAATAAAAAATTTATCTTTATGTAAATTTATACCATTATTGGGCTTATATTCAAAATCAATAGGTTTAATATTGTAACTATTTAAAAATTTTTCAAAATCATCAAATTCTTTAGGCGAAATAGCATAATTCCCTTTTTTAGTTTTTAAATAAAATACATTTTTATTTGAAGTTATAAATAAGTTTGTTATACCTATATTTTTTATAGCACACTTACCTATAGAAAAATTTTTCAATATAAATCCAGATAATTTTATTCCATTAATATTACCACTATGTTTTTTATATCCTTCAATTTCTTTTAAACATATTTTAATTTTTTTAAAAGGTTTAAATATATATACGTTTTCATAATCTGTGCCATATTTTAGATAAAACCATGTTATTATATAATATAATTGATATATACAGAAAACAAGTAAAAAAACTTTTAGTAAATTTGAAAATATATATGAATTTAATACTATGATTCCAAAATTCACTAAAATTATAGTAGCAATAGTGATACTAATTATATGATAAATATCTTTCCCTTTTAATGGTTTATAAATTATCATATTTTCACCTCTTTATAATTAATTAAACCATATATATTTTAGCATAAATATTTTATAATAAAAAGTATAAATAAATCAAATATAGAATGTAAATTTATATTTATATTAAAATTTATGCTTTTAAAATATTGCTTTGTATATAACAATATTTTAAAAGCATTATAAAAAACATTTATAAGTTTATCTATTTATATTAATTTTTATTTATATTTAACTTTAAATATTATATTTAGTCTAAATAATCCTTTAATTTTTTGCTCCTGCTTGGATGTCTTAACTTTCTAAGAGCTTTTGCTTCAATCTGTCTTATTCTTTCTCTTGTAACATTAAATTCTTTTCCTACCTCTTCAAGAGTTCTAGCTCTTCCATCATCTAAACCAAATCTAAGTCTTAACACCTTTTCTTCTCTAGGAGTTAGTGTATCTAGTACATTTATTAACTGTTCTTTTAGCATAGTAAATGCTGCTGCTTCTGCTGGTGCTGGTGCTTCATCATCAGGAATAAAATCTCCTAAATGACTATCTTCTTCTTCACCTATTGGGGTTTCAAGGGAAACAGGTTCTTGTGCTATTTTCATTATTTCTCTTACTTTATCAACAGGCATATCCATTTTTTCAGCTATTTCCTCTGGGAGAGGTTCTCTTCCTAAATCCTGTAGAAGCTGTCTTGAAACTCTTATTAATTTATTTATAGTTTCTACCATATGAACTGGAATTCTTATTGTTCTAGCTTGATCTGCAATAGCTCTAGTTATAGCCTGCCTTATCCACCAAGTTGCATAAGTACTAAATTTAAAGCCTTTTCTATAGTCAAACTTTTCTACAGCTTTAATAAGTCCTAGATTTCCTTCTTGTATAAGATCTAAAAATAACATCCCTCTTCCTACATATCTTTTTGCAATACTTACAACTAATCTTAAATTAGCCTCTGCTAATTTCTTTTTTGCAGCTTGATCTCCTGCTTCTATTCTATTAGCAAGTTCAATTTCTTCTTCTGGGGTTAAAAGAGGAACCTTACCAATTTCTTTTAAATACATCCTAACTGGATCATCAATAGCTATTCCTTCTGGTATAGATAAATCTAAGTCTTCTTCTGGTACTTCAATATCTTGTATATCTCCTATAACATCTATACCCATACTCTCTAATACTTCATATATTTTTTCAATTTGTTCTGGACTTAAATCTATTTCATCTAATTCATCCATTATTTCCTTATAAGTTAAAGTACCATTTTTTTTGCCTTTTTCAATAAGTTTTTTAACCAATTGCATTTTGGCATTTTTATCTTTCATATTGTTGCCTCCTTTCATAACGCTTATAGACTAGAAATTTTTTCTTGTATATTAGCTAATTCTTGTGTTAATTTTAATGAATCTTCTAATTGACCGTTTTTTTCAAATTCTTTTATTTTATTTTTTATATAAATGACTTTTTGTTCTAGCCTATATTTTTCTATTTCTTTAAAACAATCATCTATAAATTTTGTAACACCATCTTCTTCATATTTTAAGTCAATTTGTAACAGATTTATCCATTCTTTAGAACTTTCTATATCATTACACATTAATTCTATATGTTTTTCTCTTTCATTTATATCTAAGTTTATATATTCTTTTATAAGTTCATATATCTTTTTATGACTTTCTAAAACCAAATAATCTTTAGAATAATTTTGTTCTACATAGTCATATACAGTGTTATTTATATGCATAAATTTTAAAATACTTCTTTCAGCCTTAATATAAGAAGGTTCTCGGTATAATTTATATCCAAAATTATAATCACTATTCATATTTAAAAATTTATTTGTATTATTTTGCATTTCTTTATTTAATAAATCATATATTGATTGTTCTTTTATACCTATAGTTTCTGATATTTTTTTTATATATATTTCCTTTTCTAACGGATTTAAATCTTCAATAATTAATGCTACATTCTTAATATATTTTGATAGCATATTAGGATCATTAAAATCTATATCTTCCCCAATTTTTTTTATTTTATAATCAATTAAAGGAATTGCATTATCAATAAGATTTAAAAAAGCTTCGCTGCCATTAGTTCTTATAAATTCGTCAGGATCTTTGCCCTTAGGTACTGTTAAAACTTTAATATCAAAGTCTTCATTTTTTAATATATCAAGGCCTCTTAACGTTGCCTTTTGTCCTGCTAAATCAGCATCATAAGCGATTATTATTTTATTGGCATATCTTTTTAATAACTTAGCTTGATTTGAAGTAAGTGCAGTTCCTAAAGAAGCAACAACATTAGTTATTCCATATTGATGCAAAGATATACAGTCCATATATCCTTCTACTATTATAATCATTTTATTTTTTAAATTTTTTATAGCAAAATTTAAACCAAAAAGATTAGTTCCTTTTTTAAATATAGCTGTTTCAGGTGAATTAAGATATTTAGGCTTTGAATCGTCTAGCACTCTTCCACCAAACCCAATAACGTTTCCCTTATAATCAAACACTGGAAATATAACTCTATTTCTAAATCTATCATAAAAAGTTCCTTTTTCACTTTTTATGATAAGTCCAGCATTAAGCATATCTAATTCACTATAACCCTTATGTTTTAAAAATTTTAATAAATTATCCCACCCATCTGGTGCATATCCTAATCCAAATTTTTTTATAGTTGCATTAGATATTCCTCTGTTTAGAAAATAAGACACAGCATTTTTATTTCTTTTTAGCTGTGTAAAAAAATATCTGGCAGCATCGATATTAATTTTATATAATTTTTCATTTATATCTTTATTTCTTATTGTTGAATAATTTTCAGCTTTTATTTCAATATTTGCTCTTTCTGCTAAATATTTAACTGCCTCAATAAAATCTAAATTTTTATATTTCATTATAAAAGTAATTACATTGCCTCCTTCACCACATCCAAAACATCTAAATATTTGTTTTTCTTGTGATACACTAAAAGAAGGAGTCTTTTCATTATGGAATGGACAAAGTCCTATATAATTTTTACCAGATCTTCTTAATTTTACATTTTCTGATATAATATCAACTATATCATTGCTGTCTTTTACTTTTTGGATGATTTCTTCTGATATTATCAATGAAACCCTCCTAACTATTTTTTATTTTTCACGCTAAGTTCTATTATATTCGACATAAATTCCTATATTCCTTCTAAAAAAAATAAATATTTTTTTATTTATGTCTTTTATATAATTTTAATTAATAAATTAATAATTTTTTTGCCAGACAAATAATATTGTACCCATAATATAGAAATAATTATTCCTTAAATTTTTAATAAATTACAAACTTTGGTACATAAATACTATTAAATAAATATAAACAATAATCATCACTCATACCTGATATATAGTCACCAACTCCTTGATATAAGCCTTCTTTTTGAGAAATTTCTTTATATATATTAGGCATTTTTTCTGGATATTTAAAAAAATAATTAAAAACTTGTTCTAATACAAATTTTGCTTTTTCTCTCTCTGCTTTTAAAAAATCTCCTTTATATATTTCTTCAAACATAAAAGTTCTTAAATTGTTTAATGCACTTCCTACTTCTTTGCTTAAAGAAACTTCTATATTATTATTTCGTATATTTTCAATGGTAGTATATATACAATCTTTAACTAAAGTATCAATTCTTTTTCCATGATTATTACCAAGCACTTTAGTAATTTCACTAGGAAGATTACTTTCTTTCAATATTCCAGCTCTTATAGAATCATCAATGTCATGATTAACATAAGCTATTTTATCACTATATTTTACTACTTGACCTTCTAAAGTAAATGCTTTTTTTGATGATTTTGAAAATCCACTGTGATAAAGTATTCCATCTAATACTTCTTCAGTGAGATTTAAGCCCCTTCCATCTCTTTCTATTTTCGTAAGCACTCTAATACTATTTTCATTATGTTTAAATCCTTGAGGTAATAATTTATTTAAAACATCTTCCCCATTATGTGCAAAAGCTACATGGCCTATATCATGACCTAATGCAATAGCTTCTATAAGATCTTCATTTAATCCTATACCTTTACCTATAGTTTTAGCTATTTGTGCAACTTCTAAAGTATGTGTCAATCTTGTTCTATAATGATCTCCAGATGTTTTTATATAAACTTGAGTTTTGTGTTTAAGTCTTCGAAAAGATTTACTGTGAATTATTCTATCTCTATCTATCATAAAAGAAGTTCTAGTTTCATCTTCATTTTCTTTTTTCATTCTTCCTCTTGATTTACTTGAAAAAGCTGCTTGTGGTATAAGTATAAGTTTTTCATTTTGCTCTATTTTTTCTCTTATTTTCATAGTGAAACTCACCTCTATAAATTATTTCTATATTTTTATCAAAAACCCTTTTTATTTATATAAATTTCAAAAAAATCAAATAAAGATTTTATAAATGAATTAATATAATAAGTATATTACATTAATTTTTTTAATATCATATAATAAGATTGCTGTTAAGGAGTGTTTTTATGCCTACATCGGCTATATCATATAATATAGAGTTATTATCTGAAGAAAATGTAAAAAAATACGTTTTGCCACACTATAATTTGGAAAATTCTAAAGTTACACAAATAAAATTTAAAGATACAGAAAAACAAAGAGCCGTTTATAAAGTTACACAAAATAATTATAATTATTGCTTAAAAAAGATATATTTTTCTATGGAAGATCTTCTTTTTGTATATTCAGCTATAGAATGGCTTTATAGATATGAAATTAAAGTACCTAAAATTTTACCAACTAAAGATAATAATAGATTTGTAAACTATGAAAATATGCTTTTTATTCTTACTCCATGGATTGAGGGAGAAAAATGTGACTATGATAATATTCAAAATGTACTTAATGCTAGTATAAATTTAGCAAAAATACATAAAAATACAATCTATTTTAAACCTATAAAAGGTAGCAGCAGCAGAACTGGATTTGAAGACTTATATGATTCTTTATATAAACACTTTCAACAACTGCTTATATGCTCTAATCTTGCTTTTAAATATGGAGACAAGTTTTCTAAAATGTTTTTACAATACTTTGATTTTAATATAATTTTAGCTCAAACTGCTGTTAATATTTCTTCTACTATAAATAATAATAATCTAAATAAAACACTTTGTCATCTTGATTATGTAAATAAAAATATAATATTTGATAAATATGGAGATTTATGGACTATAGATTTTGATAAGTGTAAAATAGATTATAGAGTTCATGATATATCATATTTTCTTAGAAGATTATTAAAAAGGGAAAATACAAAATGGAACATAGATTTAACAATAAATTGCTTAAATTTATATGAAGATTTTTATCCTTTAACTTTAGATGAATATAAATTTATTCTTGCTTATTTAGCTTTTCCTCAAAAATTTTGGAAAATATCTAGAGATTATTATAATAATATAAACAAATGTAATAAAAATTCTTTTGTTACTTTATTAAACAAAACATGTTTAAAATCAGATTATCAGCTTCAGTTTGTTGAAAATTTTATTCATTATATAGAAGAAAAATTTCATGTAACATTAAAATAAATTTAAATAAAATAAATCACTAGAAAATCTAGTGATTTATTTTATTTAAATTTATTTTCTTGGATTTTTAACTTGTGCCTGAGCAGCTGCAAGTCTAGCTACAGGTACTCTAAATGGTGAACATGATACATAGTTTAATCCTACATTATGACAGAATTCAACTGAAGATGGATCTCCACCATGCTCTCCACAGATACCTAATTTAATATCTGGTCTAGTAGCCCTTCCTTTATTAGCAGCCATTTCAACAAGCTGGCCAACACCTGTTTGATCTAATTTTGCAAATGGATCAAATTCGTATATCTTTTTATCATAATAATCATTTAAGAATTTAGCAGCATCATCTCTTGAAAATCCAAATGTCATTTGAGTTAAATCATTTGTTCCAAATGAGAAGAATTCAGCCTCTTTAGCTATTTCATCAGCAGTTAAAGCAGCTCTTGGTATTTCTATCATAGTACCTACCATGTACTTCATATCAATACCTTTTTCTTTTATTATAGCATCTGCAGTTTTTACAACTATATCTTTAACGTACTTTAATTCTTTAATTTCTCCAACAAGAGGAATCATTATTTCAGGAACTATATCGTATCCCTTTCTAGTTCTAACATCAATAGCAGCTTCAATAACAGCTCTTGTCTGCATTTCTGCTATTTCTGGATAAGATACTGCCAATCTACATCCTCTATGTCCCATCATTGGATTAAATTCATGTAAAGATTCAACTGTGGATTTTAAATCTTCAAAAGTTAACCCCATTTCCTTAGCTAATTCTCTTATTTCATCATCTTCATGAGGTAAGAATTCATGTAGTGGTGGATCTAAAAATCTAATAGTAACTGGCCTTCCCTCCATAGCTTCATAAAGACCTATAAAGTCTTCTCTCTGCATTGGAAGTAATTTTTCAAGTGCTTTTCTTCTTTGTTCTTCATTTTTAGATACTATCATTTCTCTCATAGCTGGAATTCTATCTTCATCGAAGAACATATGTTCAGTTCTGCAAAGTCCTATACCTTCTGCTCCAAATTTAACAGCTTGCTTAGCATCTCTTGGAGTGTCAGCATTTGTTCTAACTTTTAATTTTCTTATTTCATCAGCCCAAGCCATAAAAGTTCCAAAATATCCAGTTATTTCTGGTTCAACAGTTTTTATTGCTTGACCATACACATTACCAGTGCTTCCATCTATTGATAAATAATCATTTGAAGTTAAAGTTAAGCCATCAACTTCAATAGTTCTAGCTTCTTCATTTACCTTTATATCTCCGCATCCAGCAACACAGCATGCTCCCATACCTCTAGCAACAACTGCAGCATGTGAAGTCATTCCACCTCTTACAGTTAAAATACCTTCAGCAGCAACCATACCTTCGATATCTTCTGGAGAAGTTTCAAGTCTTACTAAAACAACTTTTTCTCCTTTTTCTGCTCTTTCTTTAGCTTCTTCAGCGCTAAAAGCTATTTTACCACAAGCAGCTCCTGGTGATGCTGGAAGACCTTTAGCTATAACTTTAGCATTTTTTAATTCATTAGCATCAAAAGCTGGATGTAATAATGAATCTAATTGTTTTGGTTCAACCTTAAGTATAGCTTCTTCCTTAGTTAACATTCCTTCTTCAACTAAATCAACAGCAATCTTTAATGCAGCTTGAGCAGTTCTCTTACCGTTTCTAGTTTGTAAGAAGTAAAGTTTTCCATCCTCTATTGTAAATTCCATATCTTGCATGTCTTTGTAATGTTTTTCAAGTTTATTAACAATCTCTATAAATTGATTATAAACTTCAGGCATATCTTGTTCAAGTTTACTTATTGGAGATGGAGTTCTTATACCAGCAACAACATCTTCTCCTTGAGCATTCATAAGATATTCAGCAAATATTTTCTTTTCTCCAGTAGATGGGTTTCTTGAAAAAGCAACTCCAGTACCTGAATTATCTCCTTTATTACCAAATACCATTGATTGAACGTTAACAGCTGTTCCCCAGCTTGATGGTATATCATTCATTCTTCTATAAACAATAGCTCTTGGATTATCCCAAGATCTAAATACAGCAGTAACTGCTTCAATTAATTGAGTCTTTGGATCTGATGGGAAATCTTCTCCTTTTTCTTTTTTGTAATAAGCTTTAAACCTTTTAACAACTTCTTTTAAATCGTTAGCATCAAGTTCAGTATCTAGCTTAACACCTTTAGCTTCTTTAATTTCATCTAATATATTTTCAAAGTTTCTCTTTTCAACTCCCATAACAACATCAGCAAACATTTGAATAAATCTTCTATAGGAATCATAAGCAAATCTTTCATTTCCTGTTAATTTAGCTAAAGCTTCAACAGTTTCATCATTTAAACCAAGATTAAGAATAGTATCCATCATTCCTGGCATGGATGCTCTAGCTCCAGATCTAACTGATACAAGTAGTGGATTTTCTACACTACCAAATTTTTTACCAGTAATCTCTTCGAGTTTAACCATTGCTTCTTCAATTTGGTCAATTACTTCTTGAGATATTACCTTTCCATCATCATAATACTTATTACAAGCCTCTGTAGTTACAGTAAATCCTTGTGGTACTGGAATCCCTAATAAAGTCATCTCAGCTAGGTTTGCACCTTTTCCTCCAAGGAGTTCTCTCATTGAACCATTACCTTCACTAAAAAGGTAAACATACTTTTTGCTCTGCATGTCTATAACACTCCTTTGTATCGTTTTTATTTATATACTAACGGGTTAAAGTTTCCCGATTAGATCGTATTGTATATGAAATATTTATTTTCGTGTACCTCACTTTTAAGCATGTTGATTTTAATAAATAATTTTTAGAGCTGCTCTAATAACATTTATAACGTTTAATTTATTTGCTAAATAATAGCTAACAGTTATAAATTTATATTTTATTATAATAATTTATTTGTATTTTATCTTAGTGTAAGCTTATCACTATTTATATGCTTTTAGTTTAGTACAACGATATTATAACACTTTAATGAAAAAATTTACATACTACTTTAGTTATTTTTACTTTATTTTAATAAAATATTCCTTTTAAAATATATTTTTCTTTTTATAACTCTTTTTATCATAATAATTTATTATTACTAAGTTATATATTTTTTATAATACTTTTTATATTTTACCTAACTTTGAATAAGATTTCAATAAAAATTTTATTATAAATATATTAAAGTATTTTAAATAATTTTAAAGCCAGCAATAATTGCTGGCTTTAAAATTATATGTCCTTGTCTTCATTAAATTTCACTGTATAAGTATATACTGTTTCATCTTTTGAATCTTCATTTCTTTTATTATTAAATTTATCTTTTACATCTGAAGCTAAGTCGTTAACTTTTTCTTTTACATCTTCAACTGTAGATTTTATTATTTTATTAATTATTTCTACTGATCCATCTTCTTTAGTTAATTCTATAGTTAAGTTAGTAACTACTGCTCCTATAACTCCTATTGCTATAAGAGGTGCCCATACTGCATATGCAACTATTCCTACCGCAATCCCAGCATTTACAGGTACATCAACCAAGATTTTACCATCTTTTTTTACTTTTATTCTTGTTATATTTCCCTTTTTTATAATATCTTTTATCCAAGCTAAGAATTCATCTTTAGTTGTGTAAATACTATCCATTGCACTTTTTTTATTTTCTTCAATATAAATAATAGCATCAACTACATTTCCTTCAGAAGCTTCTAAAGCTTCCTTTGCCTTAGCATAACTTACGCCTGTTCTTTCTCTAACTACATCTATTTTTTCTAATGTAATTTCGACCATTTTAATCATCTCCTTTTAATATTTTAAAAGTTTCTAAACTATTAGGTTTTTTACCAAATATATCTTCAATTATAATTGATAACAATTTGTATAGTTCGTCTTTATTCTCTTTAGTTAAAATAAGTTTATATATATTAGCTAAAGATGCTTTTGATAAATATCTTAATAAATTATACGTAGAATAGCTAATAAAGAATCCATTATCCTTATTGCATTTTTCACAAACTCCACCTAAAAATTTTAAGTCTATAAAATTACTTTTTTTTATGTGTTCTTTGCAAATAACACAATTGTCTAAATTTAAATTATATCCAGAATATGATATTAGTTTTAATTCAAAAGCTCTCATAAGAAGATCATAATCAACTGCTTTATTTTCCATTAAATAAAATACAGTTATAAAATCTTTAAAAAGTTCCCTATTACTCTCTTCTTCAACCATTGCTATATCTATTAATTCACATAAATAAGATGCATAAGTTAAGCTATATAAGTCTTTTAGCAATATTTGAAATGAATCTATAATTTCTCCTTCATTTAATGTATATAAATTTTTACCTTTAAATAACACAAAATCCCCATAACAAAATGGCAAACTTAAAGATAAAAATTTACTTTTACTTTTTTTAGCTCCTTTAGCGATAACTGAAATTTTACCTAATTTTTCAGTAAATAACCATATAATTTTATCGGATTCTTTAAAATCTAAAGTTTTAATAACTATTGCTTTACTTTTAAAAATTGACAGAACATCATCTCCTAAATATATTATATCCATATAGTATAAATTATTTCAATTATCTAATAAATCGTATTATGTAATTTTTAGTTGTTATTTATATCCTAATTCTCGTAGGATAGAAGAATTATCTCTCCATTCTTTTTTTACTTTTACCCAAAGCTTTAAAAATACTTTTTCTCCTAAAAATTTTTCTGCATCTATTCTAGCATAAGTTGAAATTTTTTTTAACATTTCTCCTCCTTTGCCAATTATAATTCCTTTATGGGAATCTTTTTCACATAATATTGTAGCTTCAATATTGTATATATTTTTTTCATTCTTTTTCATTGTAATTATTTCCACTGCTATTCCATGAGGTATTTCTTGAGATAAAAATCTTAATGCTTTTTCTCTTATTATTTCTGAAATTATAAATCTTTCATGGACATCAGTTATCATATCATCTGGATAATATTTAGGTCCTTCAGGAAGATAATTAACCATTAAATTTAAAAGTGTGTCAGTATTTGTACCTTTAATTGCAGATATAGGTATAACTTCTGTAAAATTAAAATATTCCGAATAATTTTTTATAGTTTTTGCTACTCTTTCCTTAGTATTTTCATCAATTTTATTTAAAACTAAAAATATAGGTTTATTAAACTTTTTTAATTGTTCAAGTATGTATTTATCTCCTCTTCCTATTTCAACTTCAGGTGTAGTTAAAAAAAGCACTTCATCTACTTCATTTATACTTTCCTCTGCTATCTTTACCATATATTCCCCAAGCTTATGTCTTGGCTTATGGATACCTGGAGTATCTACAAATACAATTTGAAAATTTTCCTCTGTAAGAATAGCTTGTATATTATTCCTAGTAGTTTGAGGCTTATTAGATACTATAGAAAGTTTTTCTCCCATTATATGATTAAGCAATGTAGATTTACCAACATTTGGTCTTCCAATAATTGTTACGAATCCTGATTTAAACATTATTTATATGCACTCCTTAAATTTTCTTAAGCTTTTTATTATTTTAAATTTTTTTGTAATGAAACTACTTTTATGTAATAATCATACCATTATTTTTTAATATTTTAAATTTATTTATACAAATATTTATCCAAAAATATTAAAAAGTAATATTGTTATTAAAGTACCAAATATAGCACCAACTAAAACTTCAAAAATAGAATGTATATGAGAGTCTACTCTGCTTTGAGCTACTATAACAGCTAAAAGATAACTTAAAAAAACAGCCAAAGGCTTATCATCTACTATTAAAGCAATTGTAGTTGCAATACAAAATGCAATTGCACTATGTCCACTTGGCATTCCTCCCCTAAGAGGAGTACCTTCTCCAAATATTGCTTTAACTATTAAAGTAAGTATACAAACTATTACCAAAATACTAAATGTTATATATGGATCTGATTGCTTAACTTTTTTCATTACCCCTAAAGTAACTGTGCTTAATTTATCCCAAAATAATATATATCCTACTGCAACAGCATTTATTGCTGTAATAAGTACTGCTCCTGCCGCAGTATTTTTTGCTATTTTAGCTAAAGGATGATAATAATTAGCAGCTACATCTATAGTACATTCTATAGCTGTATTGAACATTTCTGATGCAATAACCATAGTTATTGTAATAGTTACAATTAAAATTTCTGTTTTACTTAAATCATAAAAAAAACATGCAGTCAATATTATAAGTGCTGCAATCATGTGAATTCTCATATTTCTTTGTGTTCTTACTGCATGTATAATTCCATCTATAGCATAATTAAAACTATCTATAAGTTTTCTTATTTTCATATAGAAACTCCTTTTTATGTTCAATTATTATTGCATACTTCTATTAATATTAAATTTTTTTAATATTTCTTCTTCTCTTTCTCTCATAATAATTTTTTCTTTTTCTTCCATATGATCATATCCTAATAAATGTAAAATAGAATGTACTGTTAAATAGCATACTTCCCTTAATAAAGAATGACCGTACTCTTCACTTTGAGCTTTTGCTTTTTCAAGTGAAATTGCAATATCTCCAATAACTAATCTACCTTCATCATAAAAACTATCATCAAATTTATAATTTGTATATATATCTTTATAAACCATTCCATCTGGATATTCTATCATAGGAAAAGATAAAACATCTGTTTCTTTATTAATATTTCTATATTCATTATTTAATTCTTTTATTTTTTCATTATCAATAAATATTATACTAACTTCATAATCAATATCTAATTTTTCTTCTTTTAAAGTGTAATCTACTATTTGATTAAGTATATTTATAATTTCATCATTTAACTCAATTTTATTTTGTCTGTTATCAATATATATCATTTTTATCACCTTTATTATCTATTAGTTTCTTTATTATTATCTACTTTATTATTCTCTACTGGATATTCTATTCTTTGATGATAAATTCCTAAAAGTGTTTTTATAAAAGTTTTCTTAATTAAGTTTAAATCTTTTAAAGTTAAATCACATCCCTCCAACTGTTTTTCTTCAAATTTGCTTTTAAATATATTGTTTACCATTTCCTCTATTTTATATTTGTCAGGTTCACTTATAGATCTTACTGCTGCTTCTACACTATCAGCTAGCATAACTATTCCTGCCTCTTTAGAAAGAGGTATAGGTCCAGGATATTTAAAATTTTCTTCTAAAATTTCTTCTGGATTTTCAGCAGAATTTTTAGCTGTAATATAAAAATATTTAACTAATGATGTTCCATGATGTTGTTCTATTATATCCTGTATTACCTTTGGTATTTTATATTCCTTTGAAAGTTCTAAACCATCTTTTACATGAGATATAATTATTAAAGAGCTAAGATTCGGAGCAATTTTATTATGAGGATTATCAGCTCCAATTTGGTTTTCCTTAAAAAAATAAGGTCTTTTTATTTTCCCTATATCATGATAATACGAAGATACTCTAGCTAAAACAGGATTACCTCCTGCAACTTCTGCACCTGCTTCAGCCAAATTAGCAACTAAAACACTATGATGGTAAGTACCAGGAGCTTCCATTAAAAGCTTCTTTAAAAGTGGATTATTAGGATTAGATAATTCTAATAATTTAATTGTCGTAACAATGTCAAAAGTACTTTCAAAGAAAGGAAGAAGTCCTATAACAAGTATTCCTGATAAGCAGCTTCCTAAAAAAGAATATGCTGCTTTTAAAAGCACATCTAAAACATTATTACTTAACAAAAATCCTATTGATAAAGTCCCTAATATATTTATAACAGCTATATATATACAAGAATATAAAACATCATTTCTTTGTTGTAATTTTTGAATAAAAAGAGCTCCAACTATTACATTTAATACAGCTATTACTATAATATCAGCTTCAAAATTAACAGCCGTGCTTATAAATATAATGTTTAATATATTTATAGAAAGTGATGTTTTATGATTTAATAAAAGTGTCATAATCATCGGTGCAAAAACTAAAGGTATTAAAAAAGAAGAAACCATACTAAACACTCTAGCTAACAATACAGAAGTACAGCTTATAATGTTAATTAGTAAAATTTTAGTATAATCTTTATAAATATCATTTTCATATTTATATAAATAATAATTTTGTATAAATAATGTTAATGCTATTATAATTCCTAAACTTATATAAATATACCATTCAGATTTATTGTTTGTATTTAAAAGCCCTAAACTTTGAAGAAGTGCATATTTTTCTTCTGTTACAACTTCACCTTCCATAACTATAACTTGATCCTTTTTAACCATAACCGGTGGAGTTTTATTTATAGCTTCATTTTTCATTTCTTCTGTTTTTTCTTTATCATAAAAAGAATTAGGTTTTATAAGTTTAATTCCAATAGTTGTACCTAAATCTCTTATAGGTTTTGAAAATTTTGAATTGTTAAACTCTAATTGTACCATATCTTGAGCTCTTTTTATATTTTCATTATTTACCTCAGTACTAAGTTCTGGATTATATTGTATACCAAAATCGTATATTTTTGATATAATTGAATTCAAAAAATTTTGTAGATTTTTTAATTCATCTTTATTCATTCCTATTAATACTTTAAACTCATCATCAAATAATTCTATACTAGATGACTCAGATAATTCCTTAATTTTTTCATTTTCTCCTTTATCTGAATCTTTTAACATCAAAGCCTTAGAAAATAGAATGTTTATACTATTTAAAGCATTATCTTTTATTTCTGGATTTATAGTATACTGAGGTGGAACAAGCCTTATAGCCTCTTCTATCCTAGCTTTAGTGCTAATTTCATCTTTAATATCCCTTTGTGCTTTAATAGTTGTTTTTGCAATATCTCCCTTTTTAATATCATATGTTTTTGTTATTAAAGCAGTAATTAAAATAAAATATAAAATAAAAAATGTACATAAATATACCAATATATGCTTCAATTTATTATTATTTAAAAATTTTTTTAAATTTAGTGTTCCCACACTAATCCCACCTTTAGTTTATTATTACTTAAATTATAGTGTAAAAGTCTATTATTATAATTTTTCAAAGGATAATTTTTAATTGTTGCTTAATTTTTGAGGATAAGCTATATTTTCTTCTGCAACAACTAAAACACGAATTTTATAATTATCTCCAACTTGTTCTTTAAATGTTTCACTGCTAACTACTTTTATAGACTTATCTAAACTTTCAATAATCTGTGAATATAGTTCATCAGCTGTTGATTTGATTACTTCTTCAGGTATTAAAGAAAAATTTACTTCATTAGTTTCATAAAAAATTTCTTTTTTAATAAAACCTTTATTTTCTATTATTTTATCATAAGTTTTAAATTTATTTAAAGTATTTTTTAAATAAATCTTTTTTCCTAAAAATTCTATATATAAATTATTAATTTCTTTTCCTGTTTTCTCTTTTTTAGTTCCTTTCATAGATATTTCTTTTGACTTTTCGTAAAAAGTTCTTGCAATTACTTCTCCTTTTGCGTGTACTTCATATGTATTTCCTTCTCTTCCTTGTTGTCCTTTTACAAGAATTTGTCCAGCCTTAACAATATCTCCACTTTTTACTACGGAAGTTCCTGAAGTAGTATAAATCCAAAGAATTTCTCCATCTTTTTTAGCAACTAAATCACAAGGATCTTCTTCTAAAATGACATTTGGTGGTGGTGTTTTTTCAACTGCATTAACTATAAGTCTTGATCCCTCTATCCTAGCTTTAAAATACATTATATTATCACTATCATTTATAAATTTTTTTTGAATATTATAAACATCAATTTTATCTTTTCTTATTCCAGGGTATATGCCATAAGAAATAAGTTTTTGTCTAATTTCATATGGTGATAAATTATTTTCAGTTTGTATATCAATTTTCCAAATAAAAGTTGAAAGAAAATATATTAATGAAAAAAATAAAAAAAATCCAAAAACTAAAGCAATTCTTTTCCTTAATTTTATAAATAAAAATGAAGTTCCTCTTCTGTTTAATATTTTTATTTTAGTTTTTGTTTTTTTAGCAATATCATCTATAAGTTGAAAATCTTTTAAATTTATATCCATAGACATATTGGTAATACTTTTCTTACGTATATTTTTTATTTGAACTCCATTTCTCCAAAGTAAATTTATAAATTTTTCCGGAATATGGGACTGAATTTCTATTGTTATTATTCCTCTTTTATATTTTTTTAACTTATTATTCATGACCCTCATAAACTACTGATTTAAATTTACCACTTAAAGTTAAAGTATTTCCACCCATAAATAATATCTCAAATCCATTCCCATATATTGTAATTAAACCTACATTTGAATTAATTTTAATTTCTTTTTCTTCAAAAAGAACTACACCTTTATGATTTTCTATTGTTATTTCATTATCACCTGTTATAGCTATCTTTGGTACATTTAAAATTACATCTCTAGGTAAATCAAGTTTTTGAGCTATTGTTTCCTTTGTCTTATTTAGCCTGCTTTCCACACCTTACACCTCTAGATAATACTTTCATACTAAATTTATGAAACAGCAAGCAATTTAATTCCTATATAAATAAAAGTAAGTAAAATAAAAAAAGGTTCAAAGCTGAACCTTTTATATTATCTTTAAAAATATTTTATTTATTTAAATGCTCTCTTACCATTTGACTAACAAGCTTTCCATCGGCTCTTCCTTTAATTTTAGGAGTTAATACTTTCATAACTTTACCCATATCTTTAATGCTATTTGCACCAACTTCAACAGCTGCCTCTTGAATCATAACTAATATTTCTTCTTCAGTTAACTGCTGAGGAAGGTAACTTAACAAAATCTCAATTTCAGCATTTGCTTTATCTATAAGATCTTGCCTATTCCCTTTTTCAAATTCCAGCACAGCTTCACGTCTTTGCTTAATTTCTTTAGCTAAAACTTCGATAACTTGTTCATCATCAAGCTCTATGCCGTCAATTTTTTCTGCTTGCAGCACAGCTGCTTTTGCCATACTTATAGTATTGGCTTTAAATTTATCTTTTGATTTTAAAGCTTGCTTCCAATCTTCTTGCAGTCTTTCTTTAAGAGACATCTATAGTACCTTCTTTCAAAAGAATTCTATTTAAATTTTCTTTTTCTTGCAGCCTCAGACTTTTTCTTTCTTTTAACACTTGGCTTTTCATAATGTTCTCTTTTTCTTACTTCTGAAAGAACTCCAGCCCTAGCACATTTTCTCTTAAATCTTCTTAACGCACTGTCTAATGACTCGTTTTCTCCAACTTTTATTTCTGACATATCTTATCCCTCCCTCCGCTAGCACAATTAATCAATAACAAAAATTAAATGCAGCATCTATGGGCTAAATAGCACATATTTAATTATACAATATACATTTACAAACTGTCAAGAATTTCATTCCAATTAACCTGGAGGCCAATTAAGACTTCTTCCTCCTAAAAGATGAAAATGTACATGAGGAACAGTTTGCCCAGCATCTTTACCGCAATTAGTTACAATTCTATATCCATTTTCGTCAATATTTAATTCTTTTGCAATTTTTTTTGCTATAAAGAATATATGTCCTATAAGTTCTTCATCAGTATTTTTTATATCATTAATACTTGATATATGCTTTTTAGGTATTATTATTAAATGGATTGGTGCCTCTGGATTTATATCCTTAAAGCAAAATACTTTATCGTCCTCATATACTTTATCAGAAGGTATTTTCCCTTCAACAATATTACAAAATATGCAATTATCCATAATCTCACCTCCCTTAAAATTTTAAATTTTTCCTTCTATAAATTCTTCATTTACATCTATAAGCGTTGTTTCAATAATTTTTCCTTTAATATTATTATCGTCAGATTTAGTTATTACCTTTATATAATTTGTCGTATATCCTTCAAAAAAATTTTCTTTTTTACTATAGTGCTGTTCATAAAGCACTTCCATTTTTCTTCCTAAAAATTTATTCATAAATTCTTTTTCTAAATTATTATTTAATAATATAAGTTTATTACTTCTTTCATCTTTTATTTCATTAGGTATTTGCTCTTTCATAGTTGCTGCTCTTGTCCCTATCCTTGGACTAAATTTAAATACATGCATCTTAGATAACTTTATATCTTTTAAAAACTTATAAGTTGTATTAAATTCTTCTTCTGTTTCACCTGGAAAACCTACAATTACATCAGTAGTTATAGATACATCTTTTATAAAGGTCCTTAAATTATCTACCACTTCTTTATATTCTTCAGTTGTATAATGTCTATTCATTCTTTTTAAAGTTTCATTGCAACCACTTTGAAGTGATAAATGAAAATGAGGACACAATTTTTTTATATTAATTATTCTCTTAATTACTCCTTCACTAAAGAAAGTTGGATCTATTGAACCTATCCTGACTCTTTCTATACCTTCTATATTATCAATTTGTTCAAGTAAATCTAACAAAGTAATATTTTCTTTTAAATCTATTCCATAAGAAGCTGTATGTATACCTGATAAAATTATTTCTTTAAATCCATTATTTGCAAGTTCCTTAACTTCTTCTAAAACTTTTTTAGGATCTTTACTACATACAGCTCCTCTTGCATAAGGTATTAAGCAATAAGAACAAAATCTATTGCATCCATCTTGAATTTTTAAAAAAGCTCTGGTTTTATTTTGATATTCTTCTATCTTAAGCTCCTCAAATGTTTTATTTTTCATAACATCATTTACTTTAATTATTTGTTTTTTCTCATCTTTAGCTCTATTAACCCAATATACAATATCTCCTTTATTTCTCGTACCTAAAACAACATCAACACCTTCTATTTTTGCTACATCATTAGGAGCTATTTGAGAATAGCATCCAACAACAGCAATAATAGAATCGGGATTATGTCTTCTAGCTCTATTTATCATCTGTCTAGATTTTTTATCTCCCATATTTGTTACTGTACAAGTATTTATTACATATACATCTGCAAAATCTTCAAAGGAAACTACATCGTAACCTTCCTTTAAAAATTTTTCTATCATAGCTTCTGATTCATATTGATTTACTCTACATCCTAAAGTAGTAATTGCAACTTTCATTAATTTTTTCCTCCAAATCCTCCTATATCTCCAAACTCATACATAAGTAAAGATATACAAACAAAACCTGCAGTTTCAGTTCTTAAAATTCTTGGTCCTAAAGTTACTATATATGCTCCTAAATTTTTAAATCTTTCTATCTCAAAATTCTCAAAACCACCTTCAGGACCTATTATTACTGCTATATCTTTTATATTTTTATTTGTTTTAAAAACAACGTCTTTTATTCCAAAATTATTTTCATTTTCATACGGAACTATAATTAAATCCATATTTTTTAATTGATTTATAAGCTCTTCAAATTCAATAGGAGTATTAATTAAAGGTATTAAACTTCTTTTACTTTGTTTGCATGCTTCTAGTGCTATCCTATTCCATCTATCTGCTTTTTTAAATTCATTTATTTCATTTTTTACTACAACCCTTTCAGTTATAATAGGGGTAATTTCTTTGACTCCAAGTTCTGTACTTTTTTGTACAATTAAGTCCATTTTACTTGATTTAGGAAGACCTTGATATAAATATATATTTACAGGACTTTCATTATTTATAAAAAGTTCTTCTATTAATTTAACAACTACTTGTTTCTTATTTATTTCAATAATCTCTCCTAAGTATTCCACACCTTCGCAATTATTTATATTTACTTTTTCTCCTGTCTTTAGTCTTAAAACTTTATATATATGTTTTACATCTTCACCTTCAATAAAAGCTGTTTTCCCTATTATTTTATCTTTACTTATGAAAAACTTATGCATATAAATTTCTCCTTATTTATATAGTAGCAACTATACATACCCATTCTCCAAGGGTATTAATTTCAACAATCTTAAATCCAATACTCTTAAGCTTATTAACTACATCATCTTTTCTTTCTTTTATTATTCCTGAAGATATAAAATATCCATTAGGCTTTAAAAATTTTTTTACTTCATCTGAAAGAAAAATTATGACTTCTGCTATTATATTTGCTACAACTATTTCTGCTTTTCCTTCTACAACTTCCATAAGATTCCCTTGCAATATTTCTACATTATTTAAATTATTAAATTTAACATTTGATTTTGCTGAATCAACAGCTACAGGATCCAAATCTACTCCTACTACCTTTTGAGCTCCAAGTTTTGCAGAAGTTATAGCAAGTATGCCAGAACCTGTACCAATATCATAAACTGTTACATCTTTTGTTATATATTTTTCTAAAGCTTCTATACACATTTTAGTTGTTTCATGTGTTCCTGTGCCAAAAGCCATTCCTGGATCCATTTCTACTATAATTTCGTCCTTTTCTTTTTTATATTCTTCCCAAATAGGTTTTATAACAATTTTATTTCCTATTTTTGTAGGCTTATAATATTTTTTCCAATTGTTTGCCCAATCTTCTTCTTTTACTTCCTTTGTAATTATTTTCCCTTCACCTACATTTATGTTCATATCTCTAAGTTCACTTAATTTTTCATTTATATATTTTTCAATTTCATTTATATTTTCCTCTAAACTAAAATATCCTTTTACTACTGCTGCTTCTTTACCATATTCAAATATATTTACATCCGCAAAATCCCAGCTTAAAGGACCTTGGTCTCTATCTAGAATATCTTTGGGATCTTCTATTGCAACACCTTTAACGTCTAATCCATAAAATATACCTGATACAGGTTCTACAGCTTCACTAGTTGTTACAATTTTTATTTCTATCCATTTTCCATTCATATTTATCAATCCCTTCAAAACTTAAAAATAAAATTTTCAATTTATTAAATGTTAATATATAAATCATAATAACTTAAAGTTCATATATTGAAAATATGTACATAAATATTTTTTATAAAATACATTATTTTATTATACCAAATTAAAATTATTATAAACTATTTTATATAAAAATGATATAAAATAAAACTCCGCATAATTTAATTTTAGCGGAGCTTTAAACTTATTTCTTTTTACCTTTTAAAATATCCATAAAAGATTTTTTATTATCTTCATATTCTTCGCCGCTAGCTTCCATAAATGCTTTTAAAGCTTCTCTTTGTCTTTCATTTAAGCTCTTTGGAATATCTACAATTATATTAACATATTGATCTCCCCTACCTGAACTATTTAACCTAGGAACACCTTTGCCCCTTAGTCTAAATATTGTTCCAGGTTGAGTTCCGGCTGGAACATCATATTTTACTTCACCATCAACAGTTGGAACCTTTAATTCACATCCCAAAGCAGCCTTAGCAAAACTTATATGACTATCTATATATATATCAAAGCCTTTTCTTTTAAATATAGGATGAGAAGCCACTCTTATATTAACATATAAATCTCCTGGAGGTCCTCCATTTGCACCATGTTCTCCATGTCCTCTAAGCGGTATTACATTACCATTATCTACACCGGCAGGTACATTAATTTTAATTTTTCTATGTTTTCTTTCTTTACCAGTTCCTCTACAATTACTACATGGTTCAGTAATAATTGTTCCTTTACCTGCACATTTATCACATGTATTAACACTTACAAAACTTCCTAGTGGAGTATTTCTTTGAACTCTAATTTGTCCTGTACCTCCGCATTTATCACATGTTTTAGGAGATGTCCCAGGCTTTGCACCGCTTCCTCCGCAAGTTTCACATCTTTCATATCTATTTATAGCTATTTCTTTTTCTGCTCCAAATACAGCTTCTTCAAAAGTTAGATTTAAAGTATATTCTATATCAGCCCCTCTTTCAGGTCCGTTTTTCCTTCTTGAAGAACCAAATCCACCACCAAAAAAGCTTTCAAATATATCTCCAAAACCACCTATATCAGAAAAGTCAAATCCACCAAAACCGCCTTCAAATCCACTTCCATTAAAATCAGCAGTACCAAATTGATCATATTTAGCTCTTTTATCAGGATCTGATAAAACTTGATATGCTTCATTTATTTCTTTAAATTTTTCTTCAGCCTCTTTATTTCCTCTATTCTTATCAGGATGATATTTAATTGCTAGCTTTCTAAATGCCTTTTTAATTTCATCATCACTTGCACCTTTTTGAAGTCCAAGAATCTCGTAATAATCCTTTTTCGCCATCCCGTTTCCACCACCTGCCATTTAATAAACTATAAATTATAAACAATTTAAACTTAAATTAAGGGAGGGGCTATGTTACCCATCCCTTATATATTATACATATTATTTATTATTTGTCATCTTCTACTTTAAAATCTGCATCAACTACATTATCATCTTTAGGTGCTTGAGTTCCAGCATTAGCTCCACCCATATTATTTGGATCAAAGCCTGCTCCTTCTGCTCCACCATTAGCTTGATATATTTTAGCAGATACAGCATAAAATTCTTGTGTTAATTCTTCTGTTGCTTTTTTTATAGCCTCTAAATCATTTCCATCTTTAACTGCATTTACAGCTTTAATTTTTTCTTCTATTTTAGCTTTATCTTCTGCAGAAACTTTGTCTCCTAAATCTTTTAGAGTTTTTTCTGCTTGATATACCATCTGATCTGCATTATTTTTTACTTCAATAGTTTCTTTTCTCTTTCTATCTTCTTCTGCATATCTTTCTGCTTCTTTTACAGCTTTTTCAATTTCATCATCACTTAAATTTGTTGAAGCAGTAATTGTAATATTAGCTTCTTTTCCTGTACCCTTATCTTTTGCAGAAACATTTACTATACCATTAGCATCTATATCAAAAGTAACTTCAATTTGTGGGACTCCTCTTGGTGCTGGTGCAATTCCTGATAAAGTAAATCTTCCAAGAGACTTATTATCTGCAGCCATCTGTCTTTCACCTTGAACTACATGTATCTCAACAGATGTTTGACCGTCTGCAGCAGTTGAGAATATTTGACTTTTTCTTGTTGGTATTGTTGTATTTCTTGGAATTAAAGGAGTAGCTATTCCACCTAATGTTTCTATTCCAAGTGTCAATGGAGTTACATCAAGAAGAAGTACATCTTTAACATCTCCAGTTAAAACACCTGCCTGAATTGCTGCTCCAACAGCAACACATTCATCAGGATTAACACCTTTTGATGGTTCTTTACCTGTAAAATTCTTAACTGCTTCTTGTACAGCTGGTATTCTAGTAGAACCACCAACTAATATTACTCTATCTATTTCATTTATTGAAAGTCCAGCATCTTGGAGTGCTTTTCTCATTGGCTCAATAGTAGCCTCTACTAAATCATGAGTTAATTCATTAAATTTAGCTCTGGTTAAATTCATATCTATGTGCTTTGGACCTGTAGCATCAGCTGTTATAAATGGAAGATTTATATTTGTTTGTAATGAAGATGATAATTCGATTTTTGCCTTCTCAGCTGCTTCTTTTAATCTTTGAAGAGCCATTTTATCATTTCTTAAATCTATTCCATTTTCTTTTTTAAATGTATCAGCTATATAATCTATAATTCTTTGGTCAAAATCATCTCCACCAAGCTTAGTATTACCATTTGTAGACTTAACTTCAAATACTCCATCTCCAAGTTCTAGTATAGATACATCAAATGTACCTCCACCTAAATCATATACAAGTATTTTATGACTTTCATCTTGTTTATCAAGACCATAAGCAAGTGATGCGGCTGTTGGTTCATTTATAATTCTTAAAACTTCAAGTCCTGCAATTTTTCCAGCATCCTTTGTTGCTTGTCTTTGACTATCATTAAAATATGCTGGAACAGTAATAACAGCTTGAGTAACCTTTTCTCCAAGATAAGCTTCTGCATCAGCCTTAATTTTCATTAGTATCATAGCTGAGATTTCTTGTGGAGTATATTCTTTACCATCTATATTTACCTTATAGCTTGTTCCCATATGTCTTTTTATTGATATTATAGTTCTGTCTGGATTAGTTATTGCTTGTCTTTTTGCAATTTGACCTACAAGTCTTTCTCCATTTGCTTGAAATGATACTACAGATGGTGTAGTTCTTCCTCCTTCTGAGTTAGGAATAACTACTGGTTCTCCTCCTTCCATAACTGCTACACATGAATTAGTTGTACCTAAATCGATTCCTATTACTTTTCCCATATTAAAATCCTCCTTTAATTAAATATTCTTTCAAATTTTAAATTGAATATATTTCTGTTTCTAATTTGCAACTTTAACCATACTATATCTTAAAACCTTATTTCCTCTAATATATCCTTTTTGAAATACCTCAACAATTTCTTTTTCTCCATAATTTTCATCTTCAATATGCATAACTGCATTATGAAAATTAGGATCAAATTTTCCATCTGTAGATATTTCTTCTACATTAAGTTTATCTAAACTATCCTTAAATTGCTTAATAACCATGTCAATTCCTTTTTTTATATCTTCAACACTTCCTTCTACAGTAGCAGCCCTTTCTAAATTATCTAAAACTGGGAATATATTTTTTAGAACATCTTCACACGCTTCTGTATATATAGACTCTTTTTCCTTATTAGTTCTTTTTCTGTAATTATCATATTCAGCTGTAATTCTTAATATTTTTTCTTTTAGAGCCTCAATTTCATTATTTAATTTAGTATTTTCATCTTGTAATTTTTTATTTGAATCTTTTAATTCTTTAACCATAGCTTCTAATGAATTCTCTTTATTTTCTTCTATACATTCAAACTCCTTATCTTCTAATATCTCTGCCTCATCAGAAATTTCATTTTCTTTAGCTTTATCAAAAATATTATCTTCTTTAATTTCTTCAAAAGCAGTTTCATTTTTATTTTCTTTTTCCATTACTCACTTCTTCCTTTCGTAGTTTTTACATTATAAAATATAATTAAATAAAATAATTATTTTTATCAAGAAACTATTTATTATCTAAATACTTTTTGCTCAATGCATCATTTACTTCTTTTACTATTTTAGTAAGAACAGTAACTACTTTTGCATAAGGAATTCTAGTAGGTCCTATAACTCCTATAACTCCTAAAGGTCTATCTCCTAATCTATAAACTCCTGAAATAACGGCACAATCTTTTGCACTTTCAACATAATTTTCTTCTCCTATACTTATAGATATAGAACTATTAGTATTTAAAAGACTTTGAATGAGTTCTTTATTATCTATTAAGTGTAAAAATTCTCTAGCTTTTTCTATATTATTATACTCTGGATAATTAAATATATTTGTTGTACCTTCTAAATAAACCTCAGAGTTCTCTGCTTCATTTAAGCTTTCATAAAGTGCTGGTATGATAGCATCAAATATTTCTTCATGATTAGCCAAATCTATTTTTATACTGTTAATTACAGATAAATTTATTTCTTCAATAGTAAGATTTTTTAATTTATTATTTAAAATGTTGCTTAATTTAATAAGTATACCATTATCAATTGGTTTTTTTATTCTAATTATAGTATTCTTAATCAAACCTGTATCTGTAATTATTACTGCTAAAACTGCATTATTATCAACTTTTACAAGTTGAATAGATTTTAAATAACTTTTTTTAGCAGACGGAGTTTTCACGATGCATGTTAATTTAGTAAGTTCTGATAATAATTGAGTAGCTTGCTTAATAATTTTATCAACTTCGTAAAGAGCTGCATTTAATATTTGATTTTTTATTAAAATTTCTTCTTCTAAAGATAATGAAGTAAGTTTCATTAACTTATCTACATATAATCTATAACCTTTATTTGAAGGCTTTCTTCCAGAAGAAGTATGAAGATGTTCAAGATATCCCATTTCTTCTAAATCAGCCATCTCATTTCTTATAGTTGCAGAACTTATCCCTAAATTATACTTTTTTGCTATGGTTCTGGATCCAACAGGCTCAGCAGTATTAATATAATCATTAATTATAGCCTGAAGTATTTTTATTTTTCTTTCATCCATTTCCATATTTTCCTCCTAATTTATTTAAAAGTTCTGAACATATATTTTGTTAGCACTCAGTATTGGTGAGTGCTAATTGCCATGATTAAAAAATATCACTCTATAATTGTTTTGTCAATTTATTATTAAACACAAAAATAAATTATAATTTAATAAAATATGTATTTAAGTTAATATTCCTCCTATTTTCTTATCTTTTCACTTTATTTTAATTTAATATAAATTCACACATAACTTGATTTGATAATTTAACTCCTTCATAAGAAAGATATATACGATCTTTATTTTTTATTAACAAATTTCTTTTTACAAATTTTTCTATAACATCTTTATATATATCGTAAATATCTATTTTAAATCTATTTTTAAAGTCTTTTATGGATATTCCTTCTATTTTTCTAAGACCTAAAAACATAAATTCTTCCATTTCATCTTCTATAGTATTTTTATATTCTTCTATTACTGCATTTTTATTTTTATTTATCATATTTATATATTTTTCTATATCATCATAATTTTTATACCTTAATCCTTCTATATATGAATGCGCTCCAGATCCACATCCTATATAATCTTTTAGGTTCCAATATGTTAAATTATGCTTGCATTCTAAATTTTTTTTTGAAAAATTAGATATTTCATATTGTAAATATCCATTATCTTTTAAAAAATTTACACAAAAATCATACATTGCTACTACGTCATCTTCATCAGGAAGGTTTAATTTTCCTTTTCTATCCATATCATAAAAAACAGTTCCTTCTTCAACTATTAAGCTATAACAAGATATATGTTCTGGATTTAATTTTATAACTTCATTAAGAGTTTCTTTAAGGTCATTTAAACTTTGATTTGGAAGTCCCATCATTAAATCAACATTAATATTATTAAAACCTATTTTCCTTGCTTCATTATAAGTATTTATAAACTGTTCTCTGTTATGTATTCTTCCTATTTTTTTTAACAAACTATTTTGCCATGCTTGAAGCCCTATGCTTAATCTATTTACTCCCATGCTTTTAAAAAATTCAAGCTTTTCTTTACTGAAACTATCTGGGTTACCTTCAACTGTAAATTCAAAATTTTCATCTTTATCTAAATTATCGATAGAATTTTTTAAAATATTTAAACACTCTAATGTTAAATAGGTGGGAGTTCCCCCACCTATAAAAATTGTGTTAACTTTTTTATTTACTTTAAAATTTATCTCCTTACATAAAGCCAAAATATATTCATACATAAAATTTTCTTTACCTGAAAATGATGGGAAATCACAATATAAGCACTTTTGTCTACAAAACGGAATATGTATATATAATGATATTCCATTATTCATAAATATTTTCCCCTTTTAATCTATTTTTAAAATTGACATAAAAGCTTCTTGAGGTACTTCTACTGTACCTATTTGTCTCATTCTCTTTTTACCTTCTTTTTGTTTTTCTAGGAGTTTCTTTTTCCTAGTTATATCTCCTCCATAACATTTTGCAAGTACATCTTTTCTAAGTGCTTTCACAGTTTCTCTAGCTATTATCTTACCACCTACTGCGGCTTGAATTGGTATTTCAAACTGTTGTCTTGGAATTATTTCTTTTAATTTTTCAGCTATACCTCTTCCTCTACTATAGGCTCTTTCTTCCGGTACAATCATAGAGAGAGCATCTACTACATCGCCATTTAATAATATATCTAATTTTACAAGTTTACTTTTAGCATAGCCTTTTAATTCGTAATCCAATGAAGCATATCCTCTTGTTCTAGATTTTAACACATCAAAAAAATCATATATTATTTCATTTAAAGGAATATCATAATTAAGTACTGCCCTTGTTGCTTCAATATATTGCATATCTTTAAATATACCTCTCCTATTTTGGCATAGTTCCATAACAGCTCCAACATAATCAGTAGGAGTAATTATAGATGCTTTTACAATAGGTTCTTCCATGTATTCTATCTTAGAAGGTTCTGGCATATTAGTTGGATTTGTAAGTTCTATTGTACTTCCATCTGTTTTAGTTATTTTATAAATAACAGAAGGAGCAGTAGTTATAATATTTATATTAAATTCTCTTTCTATTCTTTCTTGAATAACTTCCATATGAAGAAGTCCTAAAAAACCACATCTAAATCCAAAGCCTAATGCTATTGATGTTTCTGGTTCAAAGCTTAAAGCAGCATCATTTAATTGAAGTTTTTCAAGTGCTTCTTTAAGTTCTTCATAATCAGCTCCATCTACTGGATATATTCCGCTAAAAACCATAGGTACAGCAGGCCTATAACCTTCAAGTGGTTCTTTAGCTGGTCTATCTGCTTCTGTTATAGTATCTCCAACTCTCGCATCTTTAACAACCTTAATTGAAGCTGTTAAATAACCTACATCTCCTGCACGAAGCTCATCTATAGGTTTCATTTGAGGTACAAATACTCCGATTTCTGTAACATCATATATTTTATTTGTAGCCATTAGTTTAATCTTAGTCCCAACTTTTATCTTTCCTTCTTTAATTCTTATATGACATATAACTCCTTTATAACTATCATAATAAGAATCGAATATAAGTGCTCTTAAAGGAGCTTCTTCGTCACCTTCTGGTGCAGGAATATTCTCAACTATTGCTTCTAAAACTTTATCTATGTTTAATCCAGATTTTGCAGAAATAAGAGGTGCATTTTCTGCTTCAATACCAATTACATCTTCTATTTCTTTTTTAACTTCGTCTGGTCTTGCACTTGCAAGATCTATTTTATTTATTACAGGTACAATTTCAAGATTATGATCTATTGCAAGATAAGTGTTAGCTAAAGTTTGAGCTTGTATACCTTGAGTAGCATCTACAACTAATACAGCACCCTCGCAAGCTGCAAGGCTTCTAGATACTTCATAATTAAAATCTACATGTCCTGGAGTATCTATAAGATTTAATATGTATTCTTCTCCATTTTCTCTTCTATAAACAAGTCTTGCAGCTTGAGCTTTTATTGTAATTCCTCTTTCTCTCTCAAGTTCCATATTATCAAGTACTTGCTCTTCCATTTCTCGTTGGGTTAAAGTTCCTGTTTTTTCAATTAATCTATCTGCAAGAGTAGATTTTCCGTGATCTATATGGGCAATTATCGAAAAATTTCTTATATGTTTTTGTCTGTCTGTAGCCATAACTTTTACCCCCATTATGTAAATAAATCAAAATAAATTATATCATAATAATTAAGGAATGTGTCAATATAATAATTATTGTTAATTTGTTATTTTATTTTTAATATTATAAAAAACTTCTTTATTTATATATATAATATAATTTCCTATATCAAGTTTTAAATCAAAAGGATTTTTATTATATGTAATTTTAATATTAGATCTATCTTTAATGAAGTCTGGAAGTTCATTGCTTATTTTTATAAATCCATAAAAAATTACTGATACACAAAATAAACTGACAGTAAAATATTTAATTTTTTTAAACATGAAAAGTACCTCCTTAATATAAAGGATGTACTTTTTTATAAATTTCTATTCAATTATAATTAAATTTTATAAATTAATTTATATACCTATTTATATCATCTAATCCTAAAGCTGGCTGCAATGCTATGTTTATTCCATTTGCTATTACTTTAGAAAGAGAATCTATAACTAAGTCCACTTCTTTAGGTGTAACCATAAGATTTCCAACATAAGGATATAAAATTTCTTCTATCATTTTATGTTTTTCATCTTTATCTATTGATTTAAGCATATTATAAAATTTTCCTTCTTTAGGAGCTTGATTTATCATTTCGTCTATTGCTAAATCTATAGTATCATTTGCCATAGTTGCTGCATCTACCACTGTAGGAACTCCAATTGCTATAACTGGAATACCCAAAGTCCTTTCACTTATTTCCATTCTTTTATTTCCTACTCCTGATCCTGGAGATATTCCACTATTTCCAATTTGTACAGTCCTATTTACTCTTTCCATCTTTCTAGAGGCAAGAGCATCTATACATATAATTATATTAGGTTTTATTTTTTCAACTACCCCTTTTATTATTTCACTAGTTTCTATTCCAGTAGTTCCTAAAACTCCAGGAGACAAAGCACATACAGGTCTTATTTCTTCATCAATATTATTGGGGACTAATTCTTTTAAATGCCTTGTTATCATTAATCTAGATATAACTTTAGGACCTAATGCATCTGGAGTAATATTAGAATTTCCAAGTCCCACTACTAACGCTGTCATACTTTTATCTAATTTAATCATTGGAATCAATGATTTAGCAAGTACTTTACTAACTTCATCCATAGTATCGCTATCATAATGTGTAACTTCTGGAATATCAATGGTTATATATGTGCCTATGGGCTTGCCCATAGCCTTTTCTCCTTCTTCGTTTATTATTTTTACTTTAGTAATTTTTATATCTTCATCATTTTCTTCATAAACTTCTACTCCTGGTATTTCACCTCCATTTTCATTTTGATATATTTCCTTTGCTTCTATAGCTAAATCAGTTCTAACATCTCTCATTAAATTATCGTCCTCTAAATAGGACATTTCACCTCTTTACCTTTAATTTTATTATTAGTTTTACCATTATTTTAATAAATAATACTTGAAGTATATTATAATAAATGCTATAATACCTTTGTTATATAAGAGAAACTCGTACGCAGATTTCCCCAAACTGCTGAGGCCCTATTAAATCATAAGGGGGTGAATAAAAAATGGCAAACATAAAGTCAGCTCAAAAAAGAATAAAAGTAACACAAACTAAAACACTTAGAAATAAGATGATAAAATCTTCATTAAAGACTATGATTAAAAAATTTGAAGCTGCTGTTGCAAACGGAAATTTTGACGAAGCAAAGCTTGCTTTTATAAATGCTACTAAGGCTTTAGATATGGCTGCTTCAAAAGGAGTAATTCATAAAAATAAAGCTTCAAGAAAAAAATCAAGACTTGCTGCAAAATTAAATGCATTAAACGCTTAATAAATAAACCGGTGTATAATCAACCGGTTTTTTATTTTTTAATATATACTTGTATTTATTATTAAAAGTTCCATTTCTGTTTTACTATTTAATGAAGAAGTTTTTAAAATTTGTTCAGTTTTTAAACATAAATTAATAGCTTGTTTTAATCCTTTTATAGTGAATTTCTTGCTTTGGACTATCATTTTACTACATATATAAGGATTTAATTTTAATTCTTTAGCTAAAACTTCACTATTTTTTCCACTCTCTATTCCAATTTTTATCTGAAGTAAAATATTAAATTGACGTTCTATCATATATAAAATATATGGAATTTTTTCTCCTTTAAATATAAGTTCATTAAAAATATTTAATGCTTTTTCTATTTTTTTTGAAGATATGCTATCTACTAAATTAAAAATATCATTATCTGTTTTAGGAGGTAAAAGTTTTAATATATCCTCTTTAGTTATATCTCTTTCAAAAGCATACATACATAACTTTTCAACTTCATTTTTAATTATATTCATATTATTTTCTAAACTTTCACAAAAAAGCTTTAACTCAAAATTACCTATATTCTTTCCTTTATCTTCAAATATTTTTTTTACTTTTTTTTCAAGATTTTGTCCAGTAAGTTTATTAAATTTAACTACACAAGCTTTTTTATCTATTTTTTTTAAATTATCACTTATCTTTTCTCTATCATCATCAAAAATATAATACATTATTAAAATACAATGCTTGGCTGGGTTTTCTATATACTTTGTAATTATTTCTAATTTTTTTTTAGATTCTTGGTCTTCATTTTCTTTTAAAAAATTGGCTCTATATACAACGACTACTTTTTTATCACTAATAAAAGGTATAGTTTCGCATGTATTTACTATATTAAAAGCATCCGCAGTTAAACCATCAAATTGTACATAATTTAATTCTTTAAATGATTCTTGTACATTTTTATTAACTATAATGTCTATAGTTTCTTTAATAAGAGCTTCTTCAGTTCCGCAAAAAATATAACAATTATCAAAATTATTTTTTTTTATATTTTTTTCAAGTTCTAAATAATCCTGCAAATCCCAATACTCCTTTCAATTATTAATATTATAACTAATATAAACTTGATTAAATAATATATTATAAGTATAAATCTGTATTTTTTTACCATTTAAATAATATTTATTTTGAGGATAATTAATTATTTTAAAAACGTCTTTATTGTTATTTATAATTTGTGAATCATTATATGTTATTACAGTTTTAAGATTATCAGACATTACCTCTAATTCTATATTGTCTTTAGAATTAAAAATTTTTATATAACAATCTTTCTTTAATTTTAATGTAATATTTTTATTATAAGTATTTATTGTTTTTGTTATATAAAATTTTTCTTTTATAGATTTTAAACTTTCTTCATCAAAATTTTGCTGATCATATATAAGCACCCTATCCAATTTATAACTTATAATTACACTATTAATATTATTAATACTTACAAATTGTATTTTAGGTATAAAGTTATAGTATTGACTTAATGTTATAAACAAAGCAATTATAGGTACAAATTTTAACTTATCATTGCCTTTTTTAACTAATATAAAAGATACTATAATACTAAATATAGCAATACTATCTATATATGACATATAACTTACTTTAGGAGATATTTTTAATAAAATATACTGTGCTCCATCTAATATTATTATAATGATATGTATTAATTTACACAATAAATTAAATACTAAATCTATGTTTATAAAAATTAAAGCTATATTTCCACATATAACAACTATAGTGTAAATTGGTAAAAGTATTAAATTACCAGGTATAAAACCAAAGCTTATATTTCCTAAAGTTAGTGATGCATAAGGCATTGAAAATGCTTGGGCACTCAAAGTTAAGCTTAAACTTTCATTTATACTTTTAGGAAGTTTGTATAATGTTCTTTTTATTTTATCAAAATATAAAATTATACCTAAAGTAGATAAATAGGAAAGATTAAATCCTAAATCTACTGCATAATATGGATTTATTGTTAAAATAATAAGCGCCGACAAACTTAATGAAGAAATAGCATCATAATTTTTATATACTTTTTTAGAAAGTTTAAGGATTAAAATCATAATGAAAGACCTTATAGTTGCTGGTTGGGAACCAGTGAAAATCATATAGGCAAATGAAATTACTATAGAAGGTATTATACCTAAAATTCCTTCCACGACTTTATATATTATAGCTATATGAAATCCAGATACACTTATAGCATGAATAATTCCAAGTCTATTAAAACTATCCCTTTGAACGTTTGAAAGATATTTAGTTTCTCCAAAACAAATTGACATAATAAAAGCCGCATTTTCTTCCCCTAAATTCTTCGTAAATTTGTAAGAAATATTTCTTTTCAAATTATTAATATTATATATCATATCTTTTTTATAAACTTTATAATTATCTATATAAAATTCTCCAACTAACCCTTTATTAAAATCTGATTTTTTTTCAAATTTACCATAAGCTAATATTTTATCTCCTTCTAGAATTTCATTAAGATTTCCTTTTAATACTATTTTTTTCCCATTTGACTGACCTATAGCATAAAAATCTTTTAATTCTTTTATTCTTATAGTTTCAATTTTATCAAAGGAATTGAAACTATAATAAAATAAATTGCTAAAAAAACCTAATAAGAAAAAAGCTATTATAAGTATAGAAAAACTCTTTTTTATCGTAAAGAAGATTATTATTAAAAAAGATGCAGCTAAAACTGCACCTAACAAGGCAATATTTTTAAAAAGTACATAGGATATACAGCCTATATATAATGATATAGCGTAAAAAACAATTGGTTTATAAGGGTTCATTATTTTTTGTTATATCTAAATGTGTAGGAACAGCATATCCTGTTTTATAACTGCCTTCCTGTTTTTTAACATCAAGAGTAATTCTAACACTATGGAGAGGTTCAATAAATTCTATGTTTTTCACTTCTGGTATTCCTTCTCTTCCTCGCATTAAGAAAAAAGTTTTTGTTATCTCTTCTGCAGCCTCTTTAGTTACATCTTCATAACTTAAAAAATAATCTTCTTCTGGTATATTTAAATAAACAATATTGCTTCCAAAAATATCAGTTTCTATAATATTTTCTAGCATTTTAAAACCACCTCCATATTTATTTTATCCAAAAGATTAAAGTTTAATCAAAACTATTATATATATAAGTATAAGACTTAAATTAAATAAATATTTTATAATTATTTAATTAACTTGGAGGTGTTAAAAATAAAAATAGGAATAATATCTGATACGCATATTTCAAAAGATATATATATAATTGATATACTTATAGAAAAATTTTTTAAAGACATAGATTTGATAATTCATGCTGGAGATTATAGAAATATTAAAGTAATTGAAGCAATAAAAAAGCATAAAAAATTTATTGGTGTTTATGGTAATAATGATGGAAATAAAATACGAAAAGAACTAAAAGAAAAGGAAATTATAAAACTTAATGGCTATAAAATAGGTATATATCATGGTATTGGAGAAAGCAATATCACAATAGATAATGCATATGAAGTATTTAAAAAAGATAAATTAGATGTAATAATATTTGGTCATAGTCATGAACCTATAATAAAATTCATAGATAAAACATTAATGCTAAATCCTGGTACTCCCACAAGTAAAAAAAAGAAAAGATGGCATTCTATTATAATTTTAGAACTTGAAAAAGACTATATTAATGCTCAACTTAGATTTTTTAATAAATTTTAATTTATTAGCTGTATATAAAAATAATCTGACAAAAAATTTTTATCAGATTATTTTTATATTTGGCGGGAACATGTGGGAATCGAACCCACCAATCGTGTTATTAGCACGACTGCACAGTTTTGAAGACTGGCAGGCACACCAGTACCTATCTATTCCCTTATTATATTTTATAATTTTATATTAAAGTATATAATAAGTCAATATTATAAAATCATTTTTTATATAATACTCTAATATCTCCTAATCTTTTAGTAAGCTTTATATTATCAAAATGTTCTAATAATATTACTGCATATTTTCTGCTAGTATTTAACATATCCCTCATTTTTGCAACTGATATATTTCCATTTTCATTTATAAATTTAATTACTATTTCTTTTGCATATTCATAATGCTTTTTTAACAATATATAATCTTCTGAAACCTTTATAAGTTCACCACTATCTATAAGTGAATCATATACTATTTTAAAATCTTTTTTATTTTGAACTATTTCATCATATTTAGGCGGCATATATTTAGAATTCATATATAAATTTATTATTTTATCTTTAATTAATTGATTTTCTTTATTGTATTTTACTTTAAAATTATATAAGAAAATGTAATTTCCATTAATATTTATAATTTTTTTATTCTTTAAAATTTCTAATATTTCATCATAAATTTTTTGTTTTATGTTTTTACCAAAAATTTTAATTTTTATTTCTTCTTTAGAAGCTCCAATTTTTAATGGATTATTTTTATGAAAATGTATCAAATACTTTTCTATTTCTTCACTTTTATGTTTTATAAAATTTTTATGAATATAAATAGGTTTGTCCAGTGATATAAGCTTAATTATTTTTTTGCATTGAACTAATTCTTCTAGTTTATTTTGTATATTTATCTCATTTTTACCTATAGATTTTGATATTGTATTAATATTTGGATATTCATAGCTTATTTTTTCTAAAGTTTTTTCAAGTATACTTTCAAAATTTCCACTTTCTTTAATATTTAATTCTTCTATATAATTTTTATCAAATCTTTTTGCTTTTTTAGCTAGCGGTTCTATTATTGTTCCTCCCCCTAATGTATACATAGGAGAATAATTTCTAATAACAAATTTATCGTTTTTTTGCGCTGTTAAAGGTTCTTCAAGTCTAAGCTGCACATAAGATTTTTCTCCTGGCAATATTTCTTCTTTATCTAGTATTATAATCCTGCATAAAATTTCATTTGTACCATGATAAAGTTTTACTCTTTGCCTATTTTTAAGAGGTTTTTCACAAGATTTTAAATAGTAAAAAGAACAATCAGTTATAAGTGATGGAGCCATTGTATTTTTAGTGGCTATAACATCCCCTCTTTTTATTTCATTTAATTTTATATTTGATAAATTTATAGCACATCTTTGTCCTGCTTCTGCAAATTCAACTTGATTTTCATGCACTTGAATTCCTCTTATTTTAGATAAAATATGTGATGGATATATTTCTACAATATCTCCTTCTTTTATTTTACCACTTATTATAGTACCTGTTACTACTGTTCCAAACCCGCTTACTGTAAAAGCTCTGTCTATTGGCATCCTAAAAAAACCTTCTATATCTTTAGTTTCTACTTCTTCTGTAATTTTATCTATATCATTTACTAATTCTTTAATGCCAGTACCAGTTTTCGAAGAAACAAAATGAATAGGAGCATATTGAAGAAAAGTATCTTTAAAATAATCATTAATATCTTCTTTAAGCATTTTAAGCCATTCTTTATCTACTAAGTCAACTTTCGTAATAACTATAATACCTTTTTTTATACCTAAAAGCTGTAATATTTCAAAATGTTCTTTTGTTTGAGGCATTATTCCTTCATCTGCGGCTATAACTAGTAAAACTACATCAATTCCACTTACTCCGGCTAATGCATTTTTTATAAATTTTTCGTGTCCAGGTACATCAATAATTCCAGCTCTTTTCCCAGAAGGCAAATCAAAAAATGTAAATCCGAGATTTATAGAAATACCTCTTTCCTTTTCTTCTTTTAAAGTATCTGTATCTTTACCTGTTAAAGCTTTTATAAGTGTAGTCTTACCATGATCTATATGACCCGCTGTACCTATTACAATGTGTTTCATATTTATCACCATTAAAATAATTTTTTTAATGAGTCAGCAATTAAATTAAAATCTCTATCAAAAATTGTTCTTAAATCCATATAAACTTCTCCATTATATATTCTTGTTATAATTGGGACTGAATTTTCTCTTAATCTTTTTTCTATTTCTTCTGCACTATATATATCACTTTTAAGTTTAAGTACATAAGTATCTATTTTTTCTGAAGGCATAGCTCCTCCACCTACTATAGAATAGTCTTTTTCAATCTTTATTTCTAAATTTACATTTTGGTTTTTAAGTTTATTCCTTAAATTTTGTGCTCTTTTTTTATGTATTTCTTTAGGAGTCAAAATGGAATAAAGAGTAGGTATATTTTTTATAGCATATTCTTCATCTAAATAACATTTTAATGTTCCTTCAAGTGCAGCCAAAGTCATTTTGTCAACTCTAAGTGCTCTTATAAGCTGATTTTTTTTTATTTTATCAATATATATTTTTTTGCCTGCTATGATACCAGCTTGAGGTCCTCCAAGCATTTTATCTCCACTAAAAGTAACTATATCCACATTTTTTTTAATACTATCCATAACAGTAGGTTCATATACAAATCCATATTTAGAAAAATCCACAAGTACACCACTTCCTATATCTTCTACAACAGGTATATCATATGCCTTACCTAATGAAACAAGATCTTCTAAAGGTATTTCTTTTGTAAATCCCATAATTTTAAAATTAGAAGTGTGTACTTTTAAAAGCATTCCTGTATTTTCATTTATGTTGTTTTCATAATCATATAAATGAGTTCTATTAGTAGTACCTACCTCTACAAGCTTTGCTCCACTAAATTTCATTATATCTGGAATTCTAAAAGATCCACCTATTTCAACTAACTGTCCCCGTGATACTATTACTTCTTTATTATTACAAAATGTGTTCAATATAAGCATTACAGCTGCTGCATTATTATTTACAACCACAGCAGCCTCTGCTCCTGTTATCTTTTTTATTAAATCTTCTACATGACTATATCGTGATCCCCTATCTCCAGATTCAATGTTATATTCTAAATTATTATAATCGCCAGAAATTGATATTACATTTTCTATTGCTTCTTTACATAATATGGATCTTCCTAAGTTAGTATGTAGGATAACTCCTGTAGCATTAATTACTTTTCTTAATTTAGGAATTTTTTTTCTTTGTATTTTTTTATAAAAACAATCTAAAATGTCTTTATTGTTAAATTCTTTAATTTTTCCTAAAATAATGTCATTTCTAAATTTATCTATAGCTTCTCTTAAGCTTTCAATCACAATTGATCTTGTAGTACTTGAAAGTTCCTTTTTTACTATATCTTCTTTAAGCATTTCATCTATCTTAGGAAGTTTTCTAAGTAATTCTTTATTATTCATTAAATAATAATTTTCTCCTTTCTGAAATTAAATTACTATTATTCCACTATTATGTATTTTTCTTTTAAAGGTAATACTTCTCCAATAATTTCTGCCTTTATTCCAGCATTATTAAGATCAGTAATTATTTTTTCACCTATATTATTACTGCAAGAAAATAATAAGCCTCCAGAAGTTTGAGGATCAAATAATATATCTGAAAACCATTCAGGTATATTTTTAAGTTCATATTTGCCTTCTAAATAAGCAATATTATTGTAAGTACCCTGTGGCACTAATCCCATTTGTGCATATTCTTTTGCTTCCTTTATATATGGTATATTATTTTTATAAAATTTTAAAGTTACATTTGAAGCACAAGCCATTTCATAACTATGGCCTAAAAGTCCAAAACCAGTTATATCAGTACAAGCAGTTATATTATAATTTGTTATTATTTCTGCCGCATATTTATTTAAAGTAGACATAACTTTTACTGCTTCATTATATGCATTTTTATTAACTATTCTTCCTTTGATTGCTGTGTTTATTATACCAGTTCCTAAAGGCTTTGTTAAAATAACAATATCTCCTATATTGCACCCAAAATTTTTAAGTATTTTTTTAGGATGAACAATTCCAGTTACAGATAATCCATATTTAGGCTCATTATCATCAACAGTATGTCCTCCAACAACTACAGCACCTGCTTCAATTACCTTATCTGCTCCACCTTTTAATATTTCAGCTAATATATCTAAAGAAAGGCATAGTGGGAAACAAACAATATTCAATGCTACTAAAGGTTTCCCTCCCATAGCATATATATCACTTAAAGCATTTGCAGCAGCAATTTGTCCAAAAGTATATGGATCATCAACTACAGGAGTAAAAAAATCTAAAGTTTGTATTATGGCATTATTATCATCTAATTTATAAACAGCTGCATCATCTGATGTTTCTATACCTACTATTAAATTTTTATTTTCCATTTTAGGAATTTTATCCAGAATTGTTGAAAGGGTCTCCGGCCCTATTTTAGCTGCTCATCCAGAAGTTCTTGTCATTTCTGTTAATCTTTTCTCCAAAATAACCCCTCCTTACAAAAATTATATACTAATAAATTATATTTTATAGTATTAATTATCTAATGTCTATTATGTCTTTAAATTTATCTATAGTTTTTTTACCTATGCCATCTATTTTATCTAAATCTTCAATAGAATTAAAATATCCATTTTTTTCTCTATAATCAACAATCTTTTGAGCTGTAACAGCCCCTACTCCAGGTATTTTATCTAATTCTTCAATAGTAGCAGTATTTATATCTATTTTATTATTTTCTGAAGCTACTCCATTTAAAATTCCTGTAGATTTAATATTATTTGCATTATCTGTCTTTTTATCTACATATATATAATCTTCATCTTTTAATTTTTTGGCTAAATTTAGTTTACTATCTGGATTTATCTCATCTGTAAATCCACCCGCCTCTTTAACTAAGTCTTCTACTATACTACCATATTTTAATCTGTAAACTCCTGGTTTTTTTACTTCACCTTTTATGTATACTGTTATAATTTTCTCTTCATTTTTTTGATTATTTTCATTGAAAGTACTTTCAACAAATATATCATCTTCATTTAACTTTAAATTTTTAGATTTGTTTAAATTTAATCCTATAACTAAAAAAATTATAAGCATTACTAATATAACTACTGAGCCAATAATTTTTTGTTTTGTCTTCATAATATTTCCTCCATTACTTTGTAAATATTAATTTCATTACTGATTATTGACAATTTTTTAAAATTTTATCGCTTATTTAAACATTTTTTGATATAATTAGATTAATTACATACAAGGAGGCAAAAATGAAACGATTTTTTATTTTATTATGTATTTTTCTTATTTTAGCTTTTAATTATAAAAATTATATAGTTTTTGCAAATACTCTTCCACCTTCTGTTGCTTCTGATGGTGCAGTATTGATGGATGCTGATACTGGCACTATATTATACTCTAAAAATATGAATACAGCATATCCACCTGCATCAACTACAAAAATTATGACTGCTCTTTTAACTATTGAAAATATAAATTTAAATGATGTTATTACAGTTAGCAAAAAAACTCCTTATGTAGATGGAAGTAAAATTGGAATATTTGAAGGTGAAGAAATAAAAGCAAAAGATTTATTATATGGATTGCTTCTTTTATCTGGAAACGATTGTGCTGAGGCTCTTGCAGAACATATAAGCGGTTCTACGGATACTTTTGCAAAGCTTATGAACAAAAGGGCAAAAGAACTTGGATGCGAAAATACTAATTTTGTTAATCCACATGGTCTTTATGATAATAACCATAAAACGTCAGCTAAAGATTTAGCTATTATTTTAAATGAAGCTATGAAACATCCCGAATTTAGAGAAATTGCTTCTACTTTTATTTATAAAATACCACCTACAAATAAACATCCAGAAGGAATATATTTAGCCAATGAAAATAAATTAATTCAAAAAAACTCTAAATACTACTATAAAGAAGCTGAAGCCGGTAAAACAGGCTATACAACTCAATCTGGATTTTCATATGTAGCAAGTGCAATTAAAGACAACCATAGGCTTATTTTAGCTCTAGTACATAGCAACACAAAAAGTTATTATGAAGATAGTGTAAAATTATTTAATTATGGATTTAATAATTTTGAGGTAGTATCTTTATTTAAAAAAGGTGATATTGTAACTACATTATCTCAAAACAATTTAGTTATACCACTTGCTGCCTATGAAGATTATTATTATATCAAAGAAAAAGGCTCCAATATTAAACCTGAATTTAAATTATTGGAACCAAATATAAAAAGCAAAACTTTTAAAAAAGGAGATATAATAGCAGAAGCATCTATAAATTTAAATGGAAACATATTACCAAATCTTAAATTAGTAAGTACAGTAGACTATAAATATACTTCTAATTTGAAACAATCACTTATATCAAATAAAAGTAAATTTAATATAGCTTTATATGGTATATCAATACTTTTAATAATATCTATATTAACTTTTATTATTAAAAAAAAAAGAAAATTAGATGTTATTTAAAATATATATTGTTTTTAATAATATAGGGTTTCAAAATTAAATTTAACTTTGAAACCCTATATTTAATTGATATTACTTAATTTTTTTATTAATTCTTGCATATCTTTTGGGAGATTACTTTCTAAAGTTATTATCTCTCCAGTTCTTGGATGAGGGAAAGCTAACTTATAAGCATGTAATGCCTGCCTTTTTATATATATATCATCTTTATCCGTTCCATATAAACTATCTCCATAAATAGGATTTCCAATATAGCTTAAATGAACTCTTATTTGATGAGTTCTTCCAGTGTCAAGAGTAAGCTTAACTAAACTTCCTAAATTAAATTCTTCAATAACATTAAAATGTGTTATACTTTTTTGACCTCTATAATCTACAATTCTTTTTATACTATCTTTTTCAGGCCTATAAATAGGCAGATCTATTGTACCTTCCTTTGATTTTAATTTTCCATGTACTATAGCTAAATAATTCTTTTTAAAATTATCATTTTGCATATCTCTTGCTAAAGCCATATGTGAAAATTGATTTTTGGCAATTAAAATTAATCCTGAAGTGTCCATATCAAGTCTACTTACTAGCCTTACTATACAATTTTCATTTTTTTCTTTAAAATAATATAAAAGTCCATTAGCTAGAGTCCCATTAGGATAACTTTTAGTAGGATGTACAACAATCCCAGAAGGCTTATTTACGACTATTACATCCATATCTTCATACACAACTTCTATTTCCATTTTTTCTGGTTCTATATTCTGACTTTCTTCTTTAGTTACATCAAATGTTATAATATCATCTTTTTTTAAAATATAATTAAGTTTTACTATTTTATCATTTACCTTTATTTTATCGTGGAGTGCAGCTCCTCTAATAAGTCTTCCTGAGAGCTTAGCTACTTTTTTTAGATATTCTCTAAGCTTTAAACCATCTTCTTTTTCACATACCTTAAAAATTAAAAAATTATCCATATATTATATTCACCTGCATTTCTTCATTATAAGAAAATTTCTACCTTTAATAGTGTCTAAATGAAGTGGTTGTCCTTTAGATATTATATAATTAATAGTTCTATCAAAAGTTAATAATAGTGCTTCATCTAAATCTCTATAAACCATATTTCTAATATTTTCTATTCCTTCAAATTTTCTCATAGGTTCTATATAATCTGATATATAAATAATTTTTTCTAACATACTCATATTTTCTCTACCTGTAGTATGATATATTACTGAATTTAATATTTCTTGATCTTCGATTCCCATAATATTTTTAGCTATAATCCCGCCAACTAATCCATGCATTAAGGCTGCTGTCTTTATATATATATCATTATAATTATAATTATTATCTATTATAATATTTTTCATTTCTTCATCATTCATATTTTTAGCACAATCATGTATAAGACCTGCAATCTTTGCTTTTTCAACATTTATTCCATAATGTATTGCAAGTTTTTCTGCTGTATCCATTACTCTCAAACTATGCTCAAATCTTTGTTTATCTAAATTTTTTTCTAAAAATTTAATTATTTGATTTTTATTCCACATTTTAAATTCACTCCATGTTATATAAATTAAGTTTTAAAATAGTGTTATATACATTAGTTGGAAGAAGAAAACTTACATCTTTTCCTTCTTTTATCATATTTTTTATTTGAGTAGAAGATACATTAAAAAGAGGTATATCTAAAAATATAATTTCCTTTTTATATATTTTTTCTATTTTTTCTTTTTGTTTTAAAATGTTCTCCTTATTATAGCCAATCCTATTAAATACAACCAGCTTACAATTTTCCAATATTTTGTCTACATTTTTCCATTTATTTATATCCATAAGGCAATCTACCCCAGTTATAAAATACCAAATAGTTTCTGGCTCTAATCTTTTAAAATATTCCACAGTTTTATATGTATAACTTAAACCTTTATTTTTAATTTCAAAATCACTTAATATAAATTTTTTCTCATTTTTAATAGCCATATTTACTAATTCATATCTAATATTAGCATCGGTCTTTTTTTTATCTGTTTTGTGAGGAGGATTTCCTGATGGCATAAAAATAATATAATCTAATTTTAATATATTTATTGCTTCATGTGCTATATAAAGATGTCCATTATGTATGGGATCAAACGTTCCTCCAAATATACCTTTTTTTATCATATTGTTATCTCCTTGCAAAATAGAATTTTTATACTCTTTTTAGTATATATAATTATAATTTAATCAAAGCACAGTAAGCTATAAAATAACTTTCAACATACAATTTATAAAATTTAAAAATTTGTATTTTAATTGTAAATAAAAGTAAATATTTTATTAAATAATTATAATATTACATAGATATAATATTTTTACTTATAAATAGATGAAACAAAAATATATATATTTTATTAAAATAATAATTCAAACTAAAATGAGTAGCAAATAAATTTTTAGATTTTATAGTAAATCTTTATTTTAATAGATAAAGTTATTATTTTAACAGGAAAATATATTAATATTTAAAACTTTAGTAATATAATTAAATTAATAAAATTAGCATGTATTATATTAATAAGTTTTAATTATTAAATACCCTTAAAACTTTATTTTATACATGCTAATTATTTATTATAAAAGCTCTATTTTAGGTTTTTTCTTAGATTTTCTATAAAGTACTATTTTATTCCCAATTGCTTGAATTCCTTCACAATTTAATTCCTTGCATATTATATCTAAAGCTTCTCTTGCTTCATATCCGCTATTATTTAATATGTTAATTTTAATAAGTTCTCTTGCTTCTAAAGCCTCATCAACTTGATTCAAAAAGCTTTCATCTAATCCTGATTTTCCTATTTGGAAAATAGGATCTAATTTATTTGCGAGAGATCTTAAATAGCTTCTTTGCTTACTTGTTATCATATTTTAAATCCTCCAATAAATTATAATAAAAATTCAAATTCAAAATCATTAAGTCTAACTGTATCTCCATCTTTTATTCCCATTTCTATAAGTTCTTTTAAAATTCCTTTGTTTCTAAGAACTTTATGAAAATATTTTAATGAATCTGGCTCATTTATATTTACACTATTGAGCAGTCTATCCACAAAACTTCCTTCAACAATGTAAACTCCATCTTCTTTTTTTATGTTATAAGTAAATTTTTTATCTTCTTTAACAAACCATTCATCTTCACTTATTTCCAAATTCGTTACTGGTATTGTATCCAAAATTCTTACAGTTTCTTTTAAGAGTTCATCAAGTCCTTTTTTAGTTGCAGCGGATATCTTGAACACATTATTATATCCAAGTTCATTTACCTTTTTCTTGAAATTTTCGAAAACTTCTTCATCGTAAAGCATATCACTCTTATTAGCAGCAATAATTTGAGGTCTATCCCAAAGTTTTATACTATATTTTTTTAATTCTTCATTTATTTTTATAAAATCTTCAAATGGATCTCTGCCCTCAATACCAGAAATATCTACTACATGTATAAGTAATCTTGTTCTTTCTATATGTCTTAAAAAATCAAGCCCTAGGCCTACGCCTTCTGAAGCTCCTTCAATAATACCTGGAATATCTGCTATGACAAAACTTTTAATTCCAGGAACATCAACAACACCTAAATTAGGCTTTAAAGTAGTAAAATGATAATTTGCAATTTTAGGCTTTGCCTTAGATACCACAGAAAGTAATGTTGATTTACCTACATTAGGAAATCCAATAAGCCCTACATCAGCCAAAAGCTTAAGCTCTAATTCTATATATCGTTCTTCTCCTGGCATTCCAGGTTCTGCAAAATTAGGAGCCTGCCTTGTAGAAGTTGCAAATCTAGCATTCCCTCTACCTCCTCTACCTCCCTTAGCTACAACTATACTATCGCCAGGATGAGCTAAATCAGCCATTATTTTATTGCTTTCTACATCTCTAATTATAGTACCAGTTGGAACCTTTATATATAGATTTTCACCATTTTTTCCAAAACAGTTAGAGCCAGAGCCATTGGCTCCTTTTTCAGCTATATACTTTCTTTTATATGTAAAATCTAAAAGAGTAGTCATATTTGACTCAGCTACTAAAATTACATCCCCGCCGTTTCCTCCATCACCACCATCAGGACCTCCAAGAGGAACATATTTTTCTCTTCTAAAAGAAACAGCACCATCTCCTCCATCACCTGATTTTACAAATATTTTAGCTCTATCTATAAACATTTTAATATCACCTCTTTAATTTGTAATAAAAATATATTTAAGCCTAAAGCATCAAGGGTTCAATCCCAAAAATTTTCTACTTTAGCTTATAATAAAAATATATGTAAACACCTATTAGGTTTATTTTTCAAATTCTTTACACTATATTATTAACTAAATTATATTTTTTATAGAAGTTATATTGAATATTTTTTATTAATTAATAATATTTAAGTCCACCATTATAAAAAGCACCCGTAAAGGGTGCTTTGGTATTATTAAGCTTCTTCAACTTCTACTAAATCAACTGGATAAACACTTGCTCTTTTTTTATCTCTACCGCATCTTTCATATTTTACGATGCCATCTATTTTAGCAAATAAAGTATCATCGCTTCCTTTTCCAACATTTAATCCTGGATGAAGCTTTGTTCCTCTTTGTCTAACCAATATATTACCTGCAAGAACGAATTGTCCATCAGCGCATTTAACACCAAGTCTTTTAGATTCACTATCTCTACCGTTTCTTGAGCTTCCTACTCCTTTTTTATGAGCAAATAGCTGAAGGTTCATAACCAACATCGCGCTACACCTCCTCTACTTCAATATTTATATAATCACCGTAACTCATTTCAATACTTTTTAAACCTATAAATAATGTTTCCAATAATATCTGACATTTTTCAATATCTTTATAATCAAGTCCCATAAAATCCATACTTAAAAATCCATCTTCAATGGATAAATAAGGATTTACTTTAACTACTTCCGTAATACCATTAGCTATGGTTAATGAAACTGCAGAAACTGCACTACAAACCATATCATAACCTTCATTTACAGAATTAGCATGACCACTTATTTTAACAGATATTATATTATTAGATCTCTTTTTAAATAACACCTTAATCATAATATTATGCATTAATCTTTTCAACTAAAAGCTTAGTGTAAGGTTGTCTATGACCTTGTTTTCTTCTATAATCTTTTTTTCTCTTATATTTGAAAACTATGATCTTTTTAGCCTTACCTTGACCTAATACTTTTGCAACAACAGAAGCACCTTCAACTACAGGTTTTCCAACTACTAACCCTTCTTCTTTAGAAACTGCAAGAACATTTTTTAATTCTATAGTTTCATCAACTTCACCTGCTAGTTTTTCAACGTAAATAACGTCTCCTTCTTTAACTTGATACTGTTTTCCTCCAGTAGCTATTATTGCGTACATTAAAATACACCTCCTCTATCCAGTCTCGCCATCCCAGGTACACTTAAAAATAAGTGTTTTAAAAAAACCTTACGTGTGCGGTCTACAAAAGCCATTTTAACACATGTATTATTTTTTGTAAAGAATATTTAGCCAAATATCTTGAATTTTTGCATTTTTTCTATCTGTTTTGAAAATATTAAAGGCTCTACTTTAAAATAATCTAAATTATTAACAAAATTTACATATATCGATTTATCTAAACATCCTATATCTTGAATAAATTTATATACGTCTGACATTATATTTTCTTTATATACATTTGAAACTTCAATATATATATCTTTAGTATTTAATTCATAACATTTTTCAAATATTTCATTTTTTATAAGATTAGTTAAAAATAAAAAACTTAATTGTTTTCCTGTTCCGCCACAACATTCGCATTGTTCTTCAATATATTCAAGAATAGATTTGCCCTTTTGCCTTCTGGCAATTTGAACCAAATTTAATTCTGTAAAAGGATAAATTACTGTTTTATTTTTATCTTCTTTAAAAGATTCTGTTAAAATTTCAACAATTTTTCTTTTATCATCTACATTATCCATATCTATAAAATCTATAATAATTATACCACTTAAATTTCTAAGCTTTATTTGTCTTCCTATTTCTAAAGCTGCTTCTATATTTGTACTTAAAGCAGTATCTTTTATTGAACTTTCTTTAATATTTTGAGCCGAATTAACATCTATTACATACATTCCTTCAGTTTTTTCTATAACTATGTTAGCGCCATTTTTTAAATATACTTTTTTATTTCTAAGCTCTAATATTTCTTTTTCAATACCATAATAATTAAATAATGTTTTTCTATTTTTATGAAGCTTTACTAAACAATTTACATCTTCACTAAATTTTAAAAAGTCATTTATAAATTCATAATCTTTTTCATTATCTACTATTATTGTTTCAGTATATTCATCTAATACATCTCTTAATACTTTACTTATTATATCTTGTCCTCTATAAATAAGTTTTAATTTAGAAGAATAGTTAAATTCTTTTGTTATACACTTATATGTTTCATATAAATTTTTAATTTCTTTGTTTATAATATCTATAGAAACTTTTTGAGCATTTGTTCTAATCATAACTCCTAATTCATCAGGCATTTGAATATATTTTTTTATATATTCTTTAAATTCATTATTATAAATTTTCTTAGAAAAACTAAGATTTTTATTTAATGTTTCTAAAACTACATATCTGCCTGGTATAGTAATAGCATTAGTAACTTTAGGACCTTTTTCCCCCGTACTTTCTTTTAGTACTTCCACTAAAATCTCTTGATTTTTTTTAAATTTTAAATTATTAAATTTTTTATCAAGATACATATAACAATTTTTTTCATATCCTATATCTATAAAAGCACATTTTATAGCTGGGACTATATTTTTTATTACACCTTTATATATATCTCCAAAATAAGGCTCTTTAGTTATTTTTTCTATAAAGCATTCTTGCAATCTTTCTTCATTTCTTACAGCTATTCTAATTAGTTTTTCTCGTCTTTCTATAAATATCTGTTTCATAAAAATGCACCTTCTTAAGTTATTTTTTTAATATAATTTAATATAAATTTTAATTATAAATGGAGGATAAAAATCCTCCATCTATTTTATAAAATCTATTAGAGGAATAATTTCGCTCCCTTTTTCTACATATAATTCCTCTCTTTTTATATCTATAAAAGCATTTTTATTTGCATAGCTAGTATTATTTATAATGAATTGAGCTAGCAAATCACTAGAAAGATTTTTTTTACTTCCGCAAGCTATAATGCATATTATTTCGATTCCATTTTCTTTTATTTCATATTTAAAGTTTTTTATAAATTCTTTTATATTTATATTTTTTTCTCCACTTTTACTTTTTTTTAATATTTCCCATTTTTCTTCTTTTAAAAGTTCTTCAATTTCATATTTTAAATTTACTGTATTATCATATTTCATTTTTATTATATATTTTGCAGCATCAATTAAAGCCATGGATTGAGGTATTTTTTTACCATTATTAGTTTCTGGAACTAATTTTACAGCTATAAATTTAATACTTGAAGGTGCATTTTCATTAAGAATTTTTAAAATATAATCTTCGTTTAAAAGATTCTTTAGTTCTATATCCATATATTCTCCAGATGAGTACATTCCTACTGAAAGAGGCTGTGCAATAGACATATTCATATGTGGATTAAATCCTTTAGAATATTCTACTGGAAGCTCTGCTCTCCTTATTATTCTTTGTAATGTTCTCATTAAATCAAGATGAGATATAAACTTAATATCCGCTTCTTTAGTGAATTTTATTAAATATCGCACCTTCAAAACACTTCCCTTCTCTAAAGTTTATATTTATACCACAATTTGCACATCCTAATCGGCAATCTGGTGTTAAACTTGCATTTTTAGCTTTTTCATTTTCATTTATTAAAAATTCTTTTTTAACGCCTATATCTATAAAATCCCAAGGAAGAATTTCTTCATAATTTCTTTCTCTATAAGTATAAAAATCTCCATCTACATTACATTCTTTAAAAGCTTCTTCCCAAATTTCATAATTAAAATATTCAGACCAACCGTCAAATTTTGCACCTTTTTTAAATGCAGTTATTAAAACATCGCAAAGTCTTCTATCCCCTCTTGCAAAAATTGCCTCTAAATTGCTTACTAAAGAATCATGCCAATTATAAGTTACAAATTTTTTATTTATATTGTCTTTTATAGCATTGATTTTTTCTTTAATTGACTCTCTTTTATCTTGAGCTGCCCATTGAAATGGAGTAAAAGGCTTTGGAACAAATATCGATGTACTTACAGTTACTTTAAGTCCTTTATTCCTAATATTTTTAGGAATTTTAAAATATTCATCACAAACTTTATTAGCTAAATCAGCAATCCCAATTACGTCATCTATAGTTTCATAAGGAAGACCTATCATAAAATAAAGTTTTATAGTTGACCATCCAGACTCGAAAGCACTTTTTACAGAGCGTATCAAATCTTCCTCACTTACACCTTTATTAATAACATTTCTCATCTTTTGAGATCCAGCTTCTGGTGCAAAAGTAAGGCCAGTTTTTCTAACCTTTTGTATTTCCTTAATTAAATCAACCGAAAAAGAATCAATTCTTAAAGAAGGCAAAGATATTCCAACATTTTTATCTTTATATTTCATAATCATTGAAGCTACTAAATTTTCTATATCAGAATAATCACAAATACTTAGAGAAGTTAATGAAACTTCTTCATATCCTGTTTTATTTATTAATTCTTCTGTTTGCTTTATTAATTTAGATGTAGTCTTTTCTCTTACTGGTCTATAAATCATTCCTGCTTGACAAAATCTGCAGCCTCTTGTACACCCTCTAAAAGTTTCAAGCATAATTCTATCGTGAACTATTTCTATATATGGCACAATTAACTTATCAGGATAAATACTATCATCTAAATTTGTTATAATTCTCTTTTTTATTTTTTTAGGGATATCCTTATATATTGGTTCAAATTTTTTTATAGTTCCATCTTCATTATAAGATACTTCATAAAAGCTTGGTACGTATATTCCTTCAATTTTAGACACAGCTTTTAAAAATTCTTTTTTGCTTTTACCTTTATAAAGTTTAAAAACATCTAAAATTTCATTAATAATTTCTTCTCCTTCACCTATTACAAAAAAATCAGCAATATCATAAAGAGGTTCAGGATTATACGCACAAGGGCCACCACACATTACAATAGGATATTCTTCACCTCTTTGTGATGCTCTTATAGGTATTTTACCTAAATCTAATATATTTAAAATATTTGTATAACTCATTTCATATTGAAGAGTAAACCCTAAAAAGTCAAAATTTCTTATTGAATCCTTACTTTCAAGCCCATAAATTTCAATATTATTTTCTCTCATAAGTTTTTCCATATCTGGCCATGGAGCAAAAACTCTTTCACAAAATGTATCTTCTCTTTCATTAAGCACATGGTATAATATTTTAGTCCCTAAATGAGACATGCCTACTTCATATACATCTGGAAAGCAAAATGCATATCGTATGTCTACTTTATTTATGTCTTTATTGTAAGAATTAAATTCTCCTCCAATATACCTTGCCGGTTTAGAAACTTTATATAATATATCATCAGTTATTTTATTCATCGAATTTCCTCCTATGTTATATACATAAATTCATTATAAATAAAAACATCTATGATATTTTAACATAAAGATAGATTATTTAATAGCTTATTTAATAAATGTTTTCTTCCCTTATGTTTATAAATTCTTCTATAGTTATATTCCCATGAATTTTTAAACCTTCTATTAATTCTTCTTCATAAATTATATCCATAAATTTCATATCATTATCAAGAACTGTAAATATAATATATTTATTTTTATCTACTATACTTAATGCAGTAATTAAATCGTTTTTATAATTTATAGATAAATTTTTATTTTCTATATATCCTTGTTTTAAAAATTTATACTTTTTTTTTATAATATCACCCATAATAATATAAACTATCCTTTCTTTTTCTTTTTTTGAAGAATATAAAATAAGTAAAGCTATAGCTATAATATTTATATTATTAATATTAAATATTATTAATATTATAGAAATACATAGAAGTATTAAACCTTGTATAATACTTGTTTTAATGGTAATTTCATTTGCCTTTTTATATATAGTTTTTAAACTTAAAATACTGCGAAGTATTCTCCCTCCATCTAAAGGAAATGCAGGTATTAAATTAAAAATACCTAATGTTAAATTTCCCTTATATAACAAAAAACTGTAATTAAATTTATAATTTTTATATAAATAATAAAAAAATATAGCCATAATCAAATTAAATAATGGTGCTGATAAAGATATTATTATGTCTTGTTTAGGAGAAACTTCATCAATTCCCTTTAAAGCTAATCTTGCTCCAATTGGAAGTATTTCTATAGCAAAACCTGAAAATCCTAAAATTAATGAAGTAAAATAATGAACAAATTCATGAAATATAACAATTAAAAAGGCCATTATAATTTGACCTTTAAAACCAATAAGAATAAGAAATATAAAATATGGGAAAAAAAATTTATTTACTTTTATCAAAGCTGCCTCCAATTGAAATTGCTGCTTAAGGGCTATTTATTTTTGAGAAAAATTTATATATTCTTCAGGATTTTTGTTTTCACCCATGTACATAAGTTCAAAATGTAAATGAGGCGATTTAGATTCATTATTACTGCCGCTTTTTCCTATTACAGTACCTTTACTTAATAATTCTTCATTTTTTACTAAAATATCACCTAAAGCTCCATATTTAGTTTCAATACCATTACCATGATCTATTATTATATATTTACCTAAACTTTTATCTTCTCCAATAGATTTAACTTTTCCTTCATAAGGGCATATAATTTCAGAATTATTATTTATGCTTATATCAATTCCCTCGTGAACTTTTTTTTCACCATTTAAATTAGTAATTTCTTCTCCAAATTTTGAAATTATAGATCCTTCTACAGGTAATATAAATTCATTATTTATTTTATTTTTAATAATCTTCTCTCCTGTAAGTTTTGTTTTTATGTTTTCTATCCAATTTATAGATTTTTCTTCTATGCTTTTTAAATTTATTGTTTTAGCAGAAGCTAATACAGAATTATAATTTAAATTTTCATTTACTATTTTTTTTGAATAACTATAAATTTCTTTTGTTTTTGGTGTAACTAAAGTTTTACAGCTAATTACAAAAATAAACAATATAAATACTCCAATGAGTTCTCTTACAAGTCTTTTAAATATATAATTTTTATCAAATTTGAATATGGAACTATCATTTGATTTATAATTATAATAATCCTTTTTTTTCTTTTTATTTATCAAACTACTATAATAACTTTCATATTGTGAATTATAGTTTCCCATTTTAAATTCCTCCGTACTAGTTTTTTTACTACTTATATATATTTTAATAAATAAATTAATATTCCAAAAAAATAATCTGTATAAAAACACATAAATACATTTAACATAAATAAAAAGCCATGTATAAATAGCAAGCTTACCCTATTTATATAAACAGTTTTATTATTTAAACTGTTTATATAAAGAGCATATCGCATTTTTATACATGGCTTTATTTATTAAATAAGTTAGATAAATATTTGTTTTACTGTAACTTACTTGTTATAATATTTTTATTTATGATTAATGAGGGCTTTTAAAAAAATTTCTGCAGATCCTATATTGGTAGCTAAAGGAACATGATGCACATCACAAAGTCTAAGTAAAGCACTTACATCTGGTTCATGAGGCTGAGCAGTCAATGGATCTCTTAAAAATATAACAAAATTAATTTCTCCCTCAGCAATTTTACTTCCAATCTGCTGATCTCCTCCTAATGGTCCTGATAAAAATCTATGAACTTTAAGTCCTGTATTTTCACTTATAATTCTTCCTGTTGTTCCTGTTGCAAAAAGTTCATGTTGATTAAATACATCTTTATATCTTTGGACAAATTCTACCATATCATCTTTTTTCTTATCATGAGCTATTAATGCTATCTTCATAGTTAATTCCCCCTATATTTAAACATATTTTTATATTTAAAAATTAATTTTTTTTCTTCTCATTCCTATATTTAAAACTAAAGCAATAGCTATGAAATTTGTAACCATCGAACTCCCTCCATAACTCATAAGAGGAAGAGTAATTCCCGTTATAGGCATAATTCCTATATTCATTCCAATGTTTTGTAGTATTGAAAATAAAAATGATGAAACAACACCTATACATATTATAGAACCAAATATATCTTTAGATGTACTTGCTATTTTAATAAATCTATATAGTAATATAGCATATAATACAATTAAAGTTATTGCACCAACTAGTCCCCATTCTTCGCCTACAACAGCAAATATAAAATCAGTAAAAGCTTCAGGAATAAATCCTCCAGATATTTGAGTTCCTTTTAAAAATCCTTTACCAAAAATTCCACCAGAACCTACAGCAATAAGAGAGGCTGTAAGTTGAAAAGTTGATCCAAGTTCATCTGCTTCAGGATTTAAAAATGATGTTAATCTAAGTTTCATATATGGAGGAATTATAGAATTCCATGCAATTGCTATAACAATTATAATTCCTAAAAATCCCCATCCTATTACTTTTGTATTTAAACCTGCAGTATAAAATATACCAAGTACTATAAAAAAGCAAACCATAGTCATTCCCATATCTGGTTGAATAACTATTAAAGACATAGGAAGGGCGGCATAAAAACACAGAGAAATAAAGTTTTTTATATTATTAATATTTCCTTCCATATCTTCAAGTTTTTTTGCAAGCATTATTATAATTGCTATTTTAGCAAATTCTGAAGGCTGTATACCTCTATTGCCTATTGCAATCCAAGATCTAGCTCCATTGGTTACCTTACCTAAAGTATCATTTATAATTAATAAAATTATAGAAGCCCAATAAATTATTCCAGCGTAATTCATTAAAAAAGAATAATCAAAAAGCAAAATAAAATATACTAAAATTAAAGCAATAAAAAGCCAGATAAGTTGTAATTTAAAATAATGAAAACCAAATTTTCTAGTAGCGCTATATATATTAATACTTCCAAAAAGTACTATAATAATTGAAATAATTATTATAGTGTAATCCAATTCTTTTAAGAGCTTATTATTTATCTTAAATTTCTCTAACATTAATCTCCCTCCACTAATAAATTATATTATATCAATATATACATAAAAAAGCTATGTATAATATTTAAATTATACATAGCCAATATTTAGATTTTTTTAGTTCTTTTAATAGGTATGCTTGCAACTAAAGCTGGTGAAGAATTATTATTTTCTTCTGTATGCGTCAATTTAATTTCTATATCTGAAGTATCAAATTCCGCATATTTTGCTAAAACATTAAATATTTCACTTTTTATATTTTCTAAAAGTTCTGGTGAAAAATCCGCCCTATCGTGAATTAATATAAGTTGCAATCTCTCCTTTGCAACTTCTTTTGGAGAAGATTTTGATGAAAAAATTTTAAAAATATCCATAACACTCCCCTCCCTATCTTGATTTTAGAAAAAATTTTTTAAGTGAATGTAAAAAGCCGCTTTCTTCGCTATTTAAAGACATAAAAGGAACTTCTTCTCCCATAATTCTTTTAGCTATGTTTTTAAATGCTTGTCCTGAAACAGCTGTATCATCTAATACTATAGGTTCTCCTTTATTAGTTGATACTGTTACATTTTTATCATCAGGTACGACTCCTATAAGTTTAACAGCTAAACACTCTAATATATCATTTATATCAAGCATATCCCCTTTTTTTACCATATCATAATTTATTCTATTTATAATAAGTTCATGTCTTTCTAATCCTTTTGCGTCTAATTTACCAATAACTCTATCTGCATCTCTAACAGAAGTTAATTCTGGATTTACAACTACTATAGCCCTATCTGCCCCTATTATTGCATTCTCAAAACCTTGCTCAATTCCTGCAGGAGAGTCTATCATTACATAATCAAATTCATCCTTAAGCTCTTCTATTAGCTTAAGCATTTTTTTAGGTTCAACATCTGTTTTGTCTCTAGTTTGAGCTGTTGGAAGTAAAAACAAATTACTAAACCTTTTATCTTTTATAAGTGCTGATTTTAATCTACATCTTTCTTCAATAACATCAATTAAAGTATTCACAATTCTATTTTCTAGTCCCATTAAAACATCTAAATTTCTAAGGCCTGTATCTCCATCAACAACAACAACTTTTTTCCCCATACTAGCTAATGCTGTTCCTATATTTGCTGTTGTTGTTGTTTTACCTACTCCACCTTTACCTGAAGTAACCACTATTGATTCTCCCATTAATAAATACCTCCTATTTTATATAAACTTATTAAATAAGTATGGCTCTACAATTATAGTATTATCTTTTATTTTAGCAATCTCTGGATATTGAGGCTTTATGGCATCATCTGGAGAACGAGTCATTATATCAGCAATTTGAAGAATTTCTGGCTGTAACCTAAATGCTGCTATAATTGCCTTATCATTACCTCCAAATCCTGCATGAACATGCCCCTTTAACGAACCAAGAACAACTATATTTCCACCAGCAAAAACTTCTGCTCCTGAATTTACGTCGCCAATAATTACAACATTACCACTATAATTTATACATTGACCACTCCTAACTGTTTTTCTTAAAAATTTAGTACGCCCTTCATATATCCCTGAAAAAAATTTACTGCTTTTTTCTTCTTTATCTTCAAAGATACAATCTTTTATCATAAATTCATCAAATAAAACATCTTTAAGTTTGCTTACTTCTCTTTCACTTATATATTTAAGTTCAGTAGTTATTTTAAGAGTACTGCCTTTATAAAATTTTTTCCCTTTCGATAATTTTTCTATAAGGTATTCAATCATTTCATCAAAATCTTTAAATTTATTCATATTTATAATTGCATGTAATCCATCTTTATTTCCTTTAATAATTATTTTGTCATCTAACATAACAAACCTCCAAGCAAAGGGCATAATTTTATAATTCAACAAATTTTGTTAAAATCCTTCTTTAAAATTAAAAATAAAAAATAAAATTAGACGGTAATGCCGTCTAATTTTATTTTTTATTCAATTTTTTTAGCTATAACGTCAAATTGTGGAGTATATCCCATAGCATCTAATTCTTCTTTAAAATAAGCTTCATACATTGCTCTAGCTACAGGAGCAATATACCCTCCATGACCTCCATCAAATATAAGTACAGCTACGGCAATTTTAGGATTTTCTACTGGAGCAAAACCTACATAAACACCATAAGATGTTCTTCCAACTTCGTCTTGAATATTTTCATTATACGTTGCTGAACCTGTTTTACCAGCAGTAGCTATTGGAAAATTTCTAAACGCTGCTTTTGCCGTACCATCTTCACCTGTAACTGCTTGCATACCTGCTATAACAGCATCAAGTGTAGATTTTTTTACATTGGTTTTTTCTACAATTTCTGGTTTATTTTCTTCTATAATGTTACCATCTGAATCCATTATTTTATCAACTAAATGAAGTTTATATCTATTACCTCCATTAGCTATAGTTGCAACATAATTGACAAGTTGAAGCGGAGTAAAATTACTATTACCTTGTCCAATAGCTGCAATATACATATTAAATGGGAATGTACTTTGTATATATCCATCATATATTGTTACCATTAACATTTCATTGGCAATATTATTTATTTCATCTTTGGATATATTTTTATCTTTATATCTGCTATCTGCTTCTATTAACTTAGTTAAATATTCAGTATAGATTTTTAAAACATAACTGTCTCTTTTATATGCATTATTACCTATTTCTTTATTTAAAAATCCACCTGTTCTTATAATTTCTTTTATTTTTTCTTCAAATTCTTTTTTTAAAAGCAATACCTTTTGAGTATCTCCAGGCTCTTCTTCTATATAAATCGGAGTAAAGTTTTTACCTCCTCTAGTGCTTTTACCAGATTTTAAAACATCTCTAACTACAAAATAATAATTTGTTGCGTAGTTATTACTATTACTCCAGCTATTAAATACCTGCCCAAAATTCTCTCCAATTTCTATACCTGTAGTAGGCTTTATTCCAGAATTTGGTTTGACTCCTAAGCCGAATTTCCAAGCATATTGTGCTAAAATATCATAATTTTTATAGTTAGATAATTTTAACAACCTATCACCAACAGTCATAAAATATGGATTGCTTGATACAGCTAGTGCTTGTGTTAAATTTATATTACCGTATCGTGGAAATTTGTTATATGTTTTTCCATCAACTCCTGTAAATGTTCCATTGTCAAAAATAGTAAAGTTTTTATCAATAGCTCCTGATTCAAGTCCTGCTATAGCAGTCATAGGTTTAAATGTTGAACCTGGAGGTACTAATGCATAAGTTGCATAATTATAAAGATATTTTGGGACAAAATCATATTTATCATATCTTTTATTTGTTTTACTATTTATCGGAAAAAGTTTTTCTATCATAGAATTACTTAATCTTCTGGACTTACCATACGTTACATAATCTGGATCAAAATATTTTTTAAATTTTTCAGTACTAAGCCCACTTGGGTTAGAGAAATCATTTGGATTAAATCCAGGCCTTGAAGCAAGTGCAAGTATTGCACCAGTGTTTACATCTACTGCTACAGCTGCACCTCTTGTAGCATTAGATGTATTAACATCTCCTACTCTCCCTTGTTTTTGTAAATTTAGCATAACTTTATCTAAGGCTGTTTCTGCTGCATATTGAACATTTTTGTCTATAGTAAGCTGTATTGTTTGACCAGGATAAGGCTCTCTTCTTCCAAGTTCTTCTATAACTCTTCCATATCTATTTAACTTTACAATTCTTCCTCCTTTTGAGCCTTTTAATCTATCTTCAAATGCAGCTTCAATACCCTGTATACCTATATAATCAGTATTTACATCATATCCTTTTTCCTCATATTTATCATTATTATTACCTATCTTTGAAATATATCCAATTACAGCTGATGCTAATTCTCCAAATGGATAGCTTCTCATAGGCTGCATTGATATATCAAGTCCAGGTAAGTCATTAAGTTTTTGAGAAAATATAAAAGCAGTTTCTTTCTTGATATTACTTGCAATAACTACAGGTTTATAGCTTGAAAAACTCTGCATTTTTATAGCATCTTTTACTAGTATATATCTTCTTTCAAGTTCAATTTGTTTATCTTTTGAAAGTTTTGTATCTTCTACTTTACATTTTAATAAGAGCTTGTTAAAAATATCTTCTTTTTCATTACTTTTAGTAGTTGTAGAATATTCTTTAAGCATTGTTTTAAGCTCTTCATCAATATTAATTTTATATCTTTCATGTATTTTATTTAATACATCATCTGGACTATCTTTATATCCTTCAATGATATATTTAAATATTCCTTCAGGAGAAACCATATATTGATTAACAAGATAATTAAAAGTTTCTTCAGGAGTAATTTTTAAAAGTTCTTCATTAATTTTATCTTCATCTTCTTCTGTAAGTTCATCTTGACTTTTATCTTTAAAAAGTTCCTTTTGAACCTTCTCATTTAATCCCCTGTCTCTTTTAAATCTAATTTCTGCATTTTTTCTTGCATCTTCATCTTGAGCCTTAAATTCAAATCTAAATGGATTAACTTTTAGTTCAAAATCATCTTTTTGTATTTCATTATTTTCATCTAATATTTTAAATACAATATCCATAGTATCAAAAAAATTTTTATTGCTCTCATCTGTTACTGTAAAAGTAACATTATAACTTTGAACATTAGTAGCAAGTTGAGTTACTCCATCATTTGCAAGTATCTTACCTCTGGGTGCATACTCTTGAAGCTCACTAATAGCCTTAGTATTTGCTTTGTCTTTATATTCATCCGCCTTTACAATTTGAAGAAATACAAGCCTTGACACAATAGATACGAAAATAATTATCATTATTAAGCAAAGCGAAACAAATCTATTAAATTGATTTTTCCTTTTTTTCATATATTCTCCTTTCTAAAATTTAATCATAAAAGCTCCAATTTTTTTTCATATACTCTTTTTGACATAATTTATATACCCATTTATACATAAATATAGAAACAACCATAGAATATAAACTATTATAAAAAATATTATCAATTGATATATTTACTTTTAGTACATATAAAATCAAAAATACAAGTATTCCTTTTGCTAATGTAAGAAAAAAAGAAGATATAATAGGTACAAGACTTTTTTCTTTAAATATAGTTACTCCAATATATCCAGCTACAAAACATATAATCATATTGGTAAAAGCATTTACTCCAAAACCATTGAAAAAATATAAATCTTGTAAAATACCTGAAAAAACGCCTATCCATATACCTTGATAGCTGCCATTTATTATTGAATAAAATATAACAAATAACAATAGAAGACTCGGATAACATCCTTTTATAGCAAAAAAAGGTACTATCGTATTATCCATGATAAAAAATAATAAACATAAAAAAGTTAACACAAAAATCTTTTTCATACTTTCACACCTTAGTATTTAATATCTCTTATTTCTTTAGGCATTACTATTAAAAGTTCTTCTAATTTATTAAAATCTACATATGGTTTTATTATAGCATTTTTCATTATTTTACCTTTATCTTCTTCTATATCAATAACTTCTCCAATCCTTATTCCTTTAGGATAAAAGTTCCCATATCCTGAAGTTAAGACAATATCTCCTTTTTTTATTTGAGAATCTTGTGGCAAATAATATAATTTAGCAAGAAGAGTATTTTCTGAATCAGTATACCCTTTTACAATCCCAGTCTCATTGGTGCTTTCAACTATACCGCTTACAGCTATATTTTCATTAGAAATAGAATTAACTAAAGACCAGTTTGAAGCAGTTTTTGTAACTTGACCTACTAAACCTCTTGATGTTATTACTACCATACCCTTTTTTATATTATCTTTAGTTCCTTTATCTATTATAAATCCATCTAAAAAATTACCTCCACTTTTACCAATTATATTGCATCCTATATAACTATATTCAGAGCGTTGATCTACAAAATTTAATGCCTCTCTTAATCTTTGATTTTCTTTTAAAAGAGAATTATATTCTAAAAGTTTTCTTTCAAGTTCATTATTTTTTTCTCTAAGCTCTTCATTTTCTTTTTTAATAGACGATAATTTAAAAATAGACCCTACTGTTTCTTTTATAGAATTTCCTACCTTATAGATACTTCCTTGTATTAAATTAATAGCACTACCTATACCATTTTCCACTGCAGTTACATTTTCTCTCTTGACGCTTAGCCCAATCAATATTAAAAAGCTAACTGACAGTATAATTATAATTACTGTCAGTTTATTCTTTAAAAGTTTCATATATTATCTTTTTCTACTTACCTTATCAATATGATCTAGGGCTTTTCCAGCACCTAAGCCAACACAGTCAAGAGGTGATTCTGCTATGTGTACAGGCATATGTGTTTCATTATTTATAAGCTTATCTAATCCTTTTAATAGTGCTCCTCCTCCAGCTAACATAATTCCTTTGTCCATAATATCTGCTGCAAGTTCTGGCGGAGTTTTCTCTAAAGTAGTTTTAATTGCATCTATAATAGCTGAAACTGGTTCTTTTAAAGCCTCTCTTACTTCTCCATCAGTAATATCTATAATTTTAGGAAGTCCTGATATTAAATCTCTACCTTTTATTTGCATAGTACTTTCACTTTCTTGAGGATATGCTGATCCTAATTCTATTTTAACAGCTTCAGCCGTTCTTTCTCCAATAGCTAAATTATATTCTTTTTTTATATAATTTATTATTGATTGATCTAATTCATCTCCAGCTACTCTTAATGATTTACTTGTTACTATTCCTCCAAGTGATATTACAGCTACTTCTGTTGTTCCTCCTCCAATGTCAACTATCATACTTCCAGTAGGTTCATTAACAGGTAAATTTGCACCAATAGCAGCTGCCATTGGCTCTTCCATTAATAATACTTCACGAGCCCCTGCTTGTTTTGTAGCTTCATCTATAGCTCTTTTTTCAACTTCTGTTACTCCTGAAGGAAAACATACAACTATTCTAGGACTAGTGAATGCACTTTTAGGACTGACCTTTTCAATAAATTTTTTTAACATTGTTTGAGTAACATCAAAATCTGCAATAACTCCATCTTTTAAAGGTCTTATAGCCTTTATATTTCCCGGAGTTCTTCCTATCATCTGTTTTGCTTCAAGTCCTACAGCTAAAACTTTTTTAGTGTCACAATTTATAGCTACAACAGAAGGTTCTCTAAGAACTATTCCCTTACCTTTAACATAAATAAGAGTATTAGCTGTTCCTAAGTCTATACCCATATCTTTAGATATTCCAAAAAATCCCATAAACGTGTATCTCCTTTCAAATTACAATATACCTTTTTCTTTTAAACTTACGTAAATTCCATCTCCAATTATTATATGATCTAAAAGCTCTATTCCAAGCAACTTTCCACAATCTTTAATTCTATTAGTGAGATTTATATCTTCCCTGCTTGGAGAAGGATCACCAGAAGGATGATTATGACATATAATAATTGAAGCACTACTTTTTTTTATTGCTTCACAAAATACTTCTCTAGGGTGAACAATAGAAGAATTAAGACTCCCTATAGATATATCTTTTACCTTTATGACTATATTTTTTGTATTTAACATTATAACTTTTAAATGTTCCTGCTTTAAATATCTCATTTCATTCATAATATATTCAGCTGCATCTTTAGGCTCAGATATTTTATACTGTTCACCTGAATAAAAGGATCTAAATCTTTTTAAAAGTTCTCCTAATGCCAAAAGTTGAGATGCTTTTGCCTTACCTATTCCTTTTAATGAGAGCAATTCTTCAGCTGAACAATTTAATATTCCATTTAGCCCACCTGTTTCTTTTAAAATTCTAGTACTTAAATTAATAATATTTTCACTAGAACTTCCAGTTCTAAGTATAATGGCTAAGAGCTCAGAATTTGATAGCACTTGTGCTCCATACATTAATAATTTTTCTCTAGGTCTTTCAGTTTCTGGTAAATCCATAATTTTAAGCCTATCTTCCATAATAAAAATATTCTCCTTTTATATATTATAGATTTACCCCCATCTCCAAAAGCATATTATAAAGACAATTTAAAGGAAGTCCTACAACATTATAATAGCAACCATGAATTTTTTCAACAAAAATACTTGCTTTCCCTTGAATACCATAACCACCAGCTTTATCTACCCATTCTAAGCTATCTAAATATTTATTAATTTCATAATCTGAAATATTAGAAAAAAATACATCTGTACAAACAGCTTCGCATTTAATAGTGGATAAAGCTTTATTTATAATAGTTATTCCAGAACAAACTTGATGCATATTACCACTTAAACTTTTTAACATACTGTAAGCTTCTTCCTTATCTTTGGGCTTCCCAAAAATTTTACTTTTATAATAAACAACAGTATCACATGCTATAATTATACTATCTTCTTTAAGATTTTCACTAACCTTTATGGCTTTACCTAAAGATATATCTTTTACATATTCTTTACAATCACCATTATATATAACAGTTTTTTCATCAAAATCACTATTTATAACTGAAAAATCTTTAATAATTTTTTCTAAAAGTTCTTTCCTTCTTGGGGAAGAAGAAGCTAGAACAATATTCACTATATCACTTCCTAAAATTCTAATTATTTCTATATAATATTATTGACAATATTATGCCAAGTATAGACATTAAATTTATATTAAAATTTATGCCTAATGAAATAGTTAATATTTTTAAATCTAATGATAAAGGTTTAGAAGTTCCTATTGAATATATATTTTTTAAAAAATATAATTTTTCAAATCTACTTCCTAGTAAATCCCCCAAAAGACTTCCGCTTATAGCACCTAAAAATATTATAAATGCTAAAAACCCCTTACTTTTATCTAGCCCCCTCATTTATATATCCCTTCCTTATGTTTATATACATTAAATAAACTTATATTTTAATAGTTTTTTAAATATGTACAAACATATTATTTTACATAAAATAAACTATAAACTATATGAAAATTATATAAAAAATATAATTTTCATATAGTTTATAGTTTAACATTTAATAAAAATATACACAAGTATTTAAAGTATTATTTAATAATTATTTAGAATTTTATAATATTTATACTGTTTTTTTAAAATTTTCTAAAACACTTAAATTATTAATAACTTGTTTTTATTTACCATTTAACTTTTTCAAAGTATTATAAATAAATACATAATATTCAGAAACTTTATCCTTGCCTAGTTCATTAGGCATTCCATTTATGTTTGTTTTTATTTCATTTAATATAGTAAAATTTTTACTTTTATTATCAACTTTTTTAGTATTTTCTTCACACCATGCTTTTAAATCATTTGTTTTTATAGATTTAGTATCTTTATTAGAAACTTCATTAAGTATATTTATTTCAGCATTTAAAAGTTCTGCAATAACTTCATCACAAGCATCATTTTTAATTAAGTTTATTTCAAAATTAATCTTAGAATTGTCAATGTTATTTTCATTTAAAATTTTTATAATATTTAAAGCTTTTTCTTCACTATATATACCTAATATAACTCTCGTACCTTTTTCTTCAGTAACAGTAAAAGGTATTCCATAATTACTTAATATATTTTTAGATTGTTGTATATTTTCACTTTGAGAAAATAATCCTCCTTGAATCCCTATAAATTTCAAAGAATTTTTTTCTTCTTTTTCTGTAATAGCATTAGATACATTTGTTGAATTATCTATTTTAAATATTTTTTCATTCAATGACGAATTTTTAAAAATGATTTTAGAAATTAATGTTCCTATTATTAATGCAAAAATCAATGTTGAAATTAATGTTATACCAAAAATAAAATTATTATTTTTTTTTCTTTTTATATCATATCTTGTGTATTTCATTATTATACCTCCGCTTTATTACTTATATAACTTTTATATATTAATAATACTTATAAAAATATTATTTTATGATAAAAATAAATAAAAAATTTATTTTACAGTTAAAGGTATAATAAATAAAATATACTTAATAATATACTTAATTATGATTTTATTTTTAGTAAAAAACTTAAAAATTAAAATAGCTACAAATAAAGTGTCTCATTAAAATTACTAATACTTAAATAAAAACACTATTATTCAAAGCTATTTTTTATGAAATTTTTATGTTTTTAAAATAAACATATCAAAATCATTACCATTTATATTAAAATATCCTTTTGAAATTCTTGAAATTTCAAATCCATTTTTATTCCAAAACTTAAGAGCTTTTATATCCTTTTCACAAGCAACTGTATAAAAACTATAAATTCCAAAACTATTTAAAAAATAATTTTTTATAGAATCAATTATTTTACTTCCAATTCCATTACCTCTGTATTTTTCATCTATAATAAAATTCCAAATCCAAACTTCATTTAAATTTTTAAATTCTATTCTTCCTTTAATAATTCCAATTAAATTGTCATCATTTGTTATTTTTAAAAAGAATTCATTTTCACTAACATAATATTCTAAAAATCTTTCATACAATTCATTAAAATCAATTGGTTTTGTGTTGTTTAAATAACTTAAGTTTTGATTATTAATCCAATCTTTTATATATAATATATCTTGACGTTCAATATTTGAAATAACCATATTATCCATGTTTATATTTATATCAAACATAAATTCACCTCTTAAATTTTATATTCTACATAAAATTTTAAATTCCTCTAACATTGATTTTTTTATGAAAAATAATATTATTTTTCATAAAAATTTTATGAAAATATGTTATTATTTAAATGGAGGTGCAATTATGATTGGCATAAATAACATTAAATTATATTCAAATCTTTTAGTTTTTAAATTTAAAAATTATAACTTAGAATACCCTGATGAAATAAAGGAAATATTGAATTTTTCTACTATTTGTGGAGAATTTAAGGAATTCGAAATGCTAAACACATTAGGGAAAACATCTTATAAAAAAATTTTCATTATAGGACTTGGTTCAACTGAAGAATTTAATTCAATAAGACTTTTAAAATCTCTAGGATATGCTATTAAAAATATCAAAAATTTAATTGAAGAATTAGATATTTTGGATAATTTAAATGAAGACTTTGGTTATATAATAGGACAAAGCATTGAATTAGCTTTATATAAATTTAAGGGCATAAAAAAAATTGAAGATAAAATTAAATTACAAAAGATAAATATTATATCTCAATATAAAGATTCTATTAATAAAGGTCTTATAGTAGGAAATTCAGTAAACTATGTACGTCAACTTGTAAATTTACCTTCAAATTATATAACACCAAAATATATAGCACAACAAGCTGAAAATATAGCTAAAGAAGAAAATTTAGATGTAAAGATAATTGATAAATACATGCTTGAACAAATGGGTATGAATTCAATACTTTATGTAGGTAAAGGTAGTGTACAAAGTCCAAGACTTATTATACTTCAATATTTTGGGGATATTAACAATAAAGAAATTACTGCTATTGTAGGTAAAGGCGTTACTTTTGATAGTGGAGGAATATCTTTAAAGCCTGGAAAAGGTATGGAAAATATGATATCTGATATGGCTGGGGCAGCATCTGTTTTAGGTATTATGAAAGCTATAGGAAAGTTAAAACCTAAAAAAAATATCATTGCATTAGCACCTGTTGTTGAAAATATGCCTTCAGGTAATGCATATAAACCTGGAGATGTAATAACTACATATAGTTCAAAAACAGTAGAAATAATATCTACAGACGCTGAAGGAAGATTAATACTTTGTGATGCTATTTCTTATGCTAAAGAATTAGGTGCATCAAATATTATAGACATTGCTACATTAACAGGTTCTTGTGCTAATTTTCTAGGAGAAATTAATATAGGACTTTTAAGTAATTCTGATGAACTTGCAGAAAAAATAATTTCCTGTGGAAAAGAAGTTGGAGAAAATTTTTGGCGACTTCCTAATAATCCAGAATATCTAGATCAGCTAAAAACTGATAGCGCAGATTTAAAAAATACTGGAACTTCTTGTGGTGCAATAGTTGCAGGTCTTTTCCTTCAAAGTTTTGCCGAAGATGTTAATTTTGCTCATTTGGATATTGCAGGATGTTCAAATTTATCTACTGGATCAGATTTTTTGGAAAATGGAGCAACAGGAATTCCTACAAGAACTTTAATAGAATATTTAACTAAATAAAATATTTTTATTTATAAAATGTTTTATAAAACTATAACATTATTGTGATTAAAGTGAACTTTATATAATTCTAAGTTAAAAGTCATGCCTAAAAAAGTGTTTACTAATTTATGCATGACTTTTGAATTTATTTAAAATAACTTATACATTTACTAAAACTACATTTATAGCAAAATATATTTATATATTATCTTCTGTTGCAAGTTTAAAACCTTCAACCAACACATCATCATTAAGTTCAATAAGAAGACATCTCTCTCCATTTGTTCCTTTTACTTGTTTTATACTACTTAAATTTTTAGGATTTACACTTATTGATATATCTTCGTTCCACACTTTTAATGATTTTGATTTAAAATTAGGAACTATATTCTTAGCAGAAAATTTATAATCTTTCCCACAACTTTCGTCAAAAACTTTATCTAAAACTTCAACATCTTTAGCTCCAATATCTTTCAAAATATTTTTAATGTCATTTAACCCTATATTAATTTCTTCATCTTCATCAGAAAAATTTTCTATATCAGTTATCCTTGAATATATATCTTCAATAACTTCTGTTTTTATACTTTCACCAACTACAGTTTTTACTATATCTATAAAACAATTTTTTTCTTCCTCTGCAGTTAATTTCATGCTACAATTTAGAACATTTTCTATAAATTTATAATTTAATTCTTTTGGCTTAGAATTATAAAATAAAATTTTATTTATATCAGAATATCCATTGTCAAATGAAGGAAACATAAATCCCTCAATAGGATTATTAAAGTTTATAACAGTATCTAATATATTGCTTGCTTTAAACTCTTTTTCTTCAAAATTAAAAACTACAGTTTTTTTAAAAGGTTCAACTTTATTAATACTTTCCATAATAAAAGGAAGAGACTGAACTATATCATCTTCTCCATCTATTTCAGTTTTATTTTTATTATTGCTAGGTTTCCAATATTCTCCTTTTACAAAAGTAATAACTATATCTGAATCGTATATATAGTTTTTTAAAATTTTATCTATAATTTTATTTGCATATTCTATGTAAAAATTTTTATCTTGACTTTTTAACATATTATTTAAAATCAATTGTGTTTCATTAGGGTTATCTTTAAATTCTAGCTCAAATAATTTTGTATCTAAATTCCCTCCAAGTATCTTTTTAAAGTTATTAAAATAAAAATCTTGCATTTCACTATCTAGCATTTGAAAATGATTTAAATTATTATAAATTATTGCTCCATTATCTTTTTTTAAATATACCGAATAAATTTCGTTAATATTTAATATAGCACTATCTGCCTTAAGCTCTTTCTTCATTCTATTTAATTCTTTTTTATTCATTAGTATTCCCCCATATTAAAAGCTTGTCTAATTAATTATTATACAATGATTAACCTACAATAAGCTGTAAATTAATTCCCACTATACAATTTATAGAGTTCCTAAATTTCTATTATATCTATATATAATGGTCAACATTTAATAAAAAGACTTTTGGTAAGCTAATCATACAATAATTTTAAAATTAATTAATATATTTATTTACTTTTTATTTATAAATTTTTTAGAAATTTATAAATTACGTTAATAAGCATAAGGAATATAAACTTTAGTTCCCTTAGGAATATTGTAATAAATCCAACGTGCATCAGGTATTCCCAATCTAATACAACCATGAGATGAAGGCTGTCCTAAATTAGGATTTGTAACTTTATGATTTTTATCCATAGGAACTGTATGAAATAAATAATTACCATAAAATTGTGTATAAGTTTCAGCACCTTCTTTATATTTTTCATTAAAAAACCATTTGCCTTTTGATTTAACTGTATATTGTCCTGTTACTGTTGGATGTTTTGATAATCCTCCAGAACATATAAACGATTTAGTTAATTTCCATTTATTCTTGCTACCTTGAAATATATATGTAGTTTGAGGTCTTGATTTTAAATCCACATATATTAAATACTTAGTGCTAGAAGACAAATTCTTATTATTAACTATTTGTTCAGGTGTATTTTTCGAAACATCAGATTTTTTTATAGTTGTTGCATTATTTTTCTTTACTACTTTTTCAGTCTGTTTTTGCTCCTCTGTTTTTAAATTTTGCTTAAGTTTAGTTTCTGATTCTTGTTCATCCTCTAATTCTTTTTTTATGTTATCTTCTTCTATTTTGGGATTTTCTTTTTCTTCTTGCTGTTCTTTTGCTAGTGATTTATCATTTAATTTATTAGCATCTGAGCTTTGTTTAATCTCTGTATTTAAATTAGCTGTTGCTATATTGTTAATAGACTTAGTATCACAATTTGTCAATAACATTGCAGCAGCAATTAAAAATAATATTTTTATTTTTTTGTACATATTGTTACTAATCTCTCCTTTAGTTATTAAATAAAAAAAGTTATATTATAGTGATATTAACAATAATTTTAATAAATATATTTACATTTATTTTATATATTTACACTTTTCTTACAGAATACCTATACTTTTCTTAATACCTACAAAATTTACATTAACATAAATTTATAATTTCATCAATATATGTAAATAAAAAAAGTTCATACGTTTAGTTAAAAATAACTAAAAATCGTATGAACTACTTTAACATTAGAAGCTAAAAAAGTCCCTAAAATATAAAATATTAATAAAATGGTGCGAGAGACGGGACTTGAACCCGTACGGTCTCCCACACGCCCCTCAAACGTGCGCGTCTGCCGATTCCGCCACTCTCGCATATTTTGCTAGATTTATGCACGTGTATTTTAATAACTCTCGAACATGTTGACTATATCTTTTACACGTATAATTATATACAGTTTCCAATGCTTTTGCAAGTATTTTTTAAAATTATAAGAGAGATTTTTTATATCTCTCTTATCTAAATAGACTTAAGTATTTGTTTATTATAATTAAAAAACTGTAATAATTTGTATTAAATACTTTTACTATATTAGAAAAAATATTAATATTATACTGAACTTTTATCCTTTTTCCAAAGATTTATATAAAAATTTATATATATTATAATTTACCTTAACCTTCTTTATGTATTCATCTGTTTCTTTAAATGGTATATAATAAAGATTTTTACCATCTTTAGAATGGTCACTGCTTGAAAGCCACTTTTGCACATTACCTCTTCCACCATTATAGGCTGCTAAAACTAAATTTATGTCTCCATTAAATTCTTTTTTTAGATTATCTATATACCAACATCCCATTTTTATATTAAATTCTGGATCTAAAAGCATATTTTCTTCATAATCCTGTATACCCATTTCTTTTGCAGCCCATTGTGCAGTTGAAGGTGTAATTTGCATTAATCCATACGCATCTTTATTAGATTTTGCATCTGGTTTAAAATTGCTTTCAGTTTTAATTACTGCAGCTACCAAATAAGGACTTAAAGAATATTCTTTAGAATATTTTATTATGTGGTTGGCAAACTTTAATGGGAAAAAAAGTTTAGCTAAATAATATAAATTTATAAAAATAAGAATAACTATTAACGCACTAAAAGAACGCATAATAACTTTGAACTTCATTTCTTATACCCTCTATGTCAAAATTTTTTTTAATACTTCTTCAACCTGTTCTTTTGTGTGTATTAAGGTTTTTGTATTATCTATAATAAAATCTACATAATTTTTCTTTTTATCTAAAGGCATTTGCATTTTTATTCTATCTTTTATGAGATCTTCACTTAATAAATCTCTATATTTCACTCGTTTTATCTGTGTATTTTCATCTACCCATACCAATATATTATAATCCATATATTTATGCAAACCCACTTCAATTAAAGTTGGAGCATCAACTATACATAGTTTAGCCCCTTTTTTATTATATTGTTCAATTTGATCAAATATTTCTTTTTTAATATAAGGTAATGTTATATCTTCTAACTTTTGCTTAAGAGATTGCTCTTTAAAAACATAATTCCCTAATTCTCTTCTTTTTAAATTCCCTTTTTCATCAAAAAATTTTTCTCCAAATTGAATTTTTATATTATAAAGTGTTTCTGGATACTTAAAAAGTATATCTCTGGCAATTATATCTGCATCTATTATAGGATACCCATATCCTTTTAAAATATTAGATACAGTACTTTTCCCACTTCCTATGCCTCCAGTCAATCCAATCTTAATCATATTATCACCACAATTTTAATTAAAATTAATATTTAAATGATTAAATTTGTTTAAATAACTAACAAAATATTAATATATTAATTATTTAGCTTCATACCAATTTTTACCTATATTTATATCTACCTCTAAAGGAACTTTTAGTTCTAAAACTTTTTCCATTTCATTTTTTACTATATTTTTAACTTTTTCTAATTCATCTTTATATACATTAATTATAAGTTCATCATGAACCTGAAGTATTAATGTACTCTTTAAGTGCTGCTTTTTTAGTTCATTATAAACATTAACCATCGCAAGCTTTATAATATCTGCAGCACTACCCTGTATAGGAGTATTCATTGCTAATCTTTCGCCTAAAGCTCTAACTACTTTATTAGAAGATTTTATTTCAGGTATATATCGTCTTCTATTTAAAATAGTAGTAACAAAAGATTTTTCTTTTGCTAAATTAATTATATCTTCCATATATTTTTTTACATTAGGATATCTTTCAAAATAGGTATCTATATAAGTTTTAGCTTCTTTTTTAGTTATTTTAAGATCTTTAGCCAAACTAAATTCACCTATTCCATACACAATACCAAAATTTACAGCTTTGGCTCTACTTCTCATAATTGGAGTAACTTCTTCTATCGGAACTTTAAATACTTCAGAAGCAGTTTTAGTATGTATATCATTATGATTAATAAACGCATCTATAAGATTTTCATCATTAGCTATATGAGCAAGTACTCTTAATTCTATTTGAGAATAATCTGCTGATAATATTAAACACTCATCATTATTTGGAACAAATACCTTTCTTATCTCTTTCCCAAGTTCATATTTTATAGGTATATTTTGTAAATTAGGTTCAGTACTAGATAATCTACCTGTTGTTGTTACTGTTTGATTAAAACTTGAATGTATTTTTCCATCTTCGTCTATAACATTTTTTAATCCTTCTACATATGTAGAATATAATTTTGTAAGCTGTCTATAATATACTATTTTATCTATTATAGGATGCTTATCAGATAATTCTTCCAATACTTCAGCATTTGTTGAATACCCAGTTTTTGTTTTTTTGATAACAGGAAGATCTAATTTTTCAAATAAAATTTTACCAAGCTGCTTTGGCGAATTTATATTAAATTCTTCTCCTGCTAAATCATATATCTCTTTTTGAACTAAATTTATTTCATTTTTAAACTTTTCTCCAAGTTCATCAAGTATTGCACTTTCAACTTTAAATCCTTCAGCTTCCATAGAAGCTAATATTTCAGTTAATGGTTGTTCAACTTCATAAAGAAGTTTTTCCATATTATACTCTGTTATCTTAGAAGAAAGTATTTCTTTTAATTCTTCAAGATACGATGTCATTTTTATTTTAAGCTCATCACCATTTTCTTTAATATCTGTTTTTAAATATTCTTGTATAAGAGTTAAAAGTTCATATTCCCCTTTTGATGAATCAATTAAGTAAGCTGCTATTTTCACATCAAAAATAAAGCCTTTTATATTTATTCCTAATTTATTAAATGATATATATGAAATTTTATTATCATAACTAATTTTGTGTATATCTTCATTTTCAAATATCATCTTTAAAAAATATATTGTATTTTTTTCATCTATTTGAAGAAGTTTATTTATCATTATTATATAATTTTTATTTTGAGATTTCATATATATTTTATCTATTTCCATTTTTGAATATATATTAGGATTTAAAATATCAATAGTAAAATATATATTTTCTTTTATATATTCAATTATACTTTTTAACTTTTCTATACTATCTATGTATTCAAACTCTATTTTATTTTTATCATATAAATCTAAATCTTTCATTTCATAATTTCCCTTTGGAAGTTTATCAATTAAAGATTTAAATTGAAGCTTGAAAAACATTTTCTTAATTCCTTCAATATCAAAATTATCTTTTGATTTAATTGAATCTAAGTTTATCTCAATTGGGACATTTGTCATTATAGTTGCAAGTTTTTTACTAAAAATTGCTTGTTCACTATATTCCATTAAATTTTGTCTTATTTTATTCCCGCTAATATTATCTATATTTTCTAAAACATTTTCTATACTTTTATATTGTGAAATAAGCTTAAAAGCAGTTTTTTCACCAATACCAGGTACTCCTGGTATGTTATCAGAAGCATCTCCCATAAGGCCTTTAACATCTATATACTCTTTTGGAGTTACTCCAAATTCTTGTATCATTCTATTTTTGTCATATATTTCTTTTTCACTCATGCCTTTTTTGGTAATTACTACTTTTATATTATCTGTTGCAAGTTGAAGAGCATCTCTATCTCCAGTTACTATATAAACTTCTATTCCTTTACTTTCAGCAAATACAGCTAAAGTACCTATTAAATCATCTGCCTCAAATCCGTCTATTTCAAAAATATCTATAGCTAAAAGATTAAGTAATTCTTTAAGAACAGGAAATTGTTCATTAAGTTCCTCTGGCATCTTCTTTCTTCCAGCCTTATAATCTTTAAAATTTTCATGCCTAAATGTAGGTGCTTTTCTATCAAAAGTACAAACTATATAATCTGGCTTTATTTCTTCTTTCATCTTAAATAACATATTCATAAATCCATAAAGAGCATTTGTATGCAGTCCCTCACTATTTGTAAGCATTGGAAGAGCGTAAAATGCTCTATTCATTAAACTATTTCCATCTAAAATTAGTAATTTTTCTTTTGTCACAATAATCCTCTCCCAAATTTTTATTATAAACATAAAGTCATTTGTTTATAATAATTTATATATTATAAAGTGAATAATACTTTATATTATAATAAAAATAATTTTCTAAATATAATATTATTTAATATAAAACATAAAAACTAAATATAAATATAGTAATATATTTACTCTTTATAAAAATTTTGTCTTACATCTTAAATAAATTTTATCTTACATCCAACATTTTACCATTAAATTAACTATAAACAAAGCTTTTAAATATTTTAATTTTTTAAATTCCTTTTCTATTGCATTTTTTTTTAAACTATGTTAGTATTATTTATGTAATTTTTGCCGATGTGGCGGAACGGCAGACGCACTCGACTCAAAATCGAGCGGGAAACCATGTGGGTTCAAATCCCACCATCGGCACCATAAATATTATAAAATAAAGACTAGCATCGCTAGTCTTTATTTTATAATATTTAATAAGTTTCATTAAGTGTTCTTCTGCGTGGTCCTTTTTCTTCTTTTTCTTCTCTAATATCAACTCTATTGGGTTCTTTATTCTTTGCTTTATGCTTATTTTTTTCTTTAGTCAATTTTAAACTCTCCTTTATTTTATATTATAGGCTTCCCATTAAAATCTTCAAATGTAGATGGATTTTTTTTATTGTTAAGTCTTCCCTTTGGTCTATCTAATTCATTTTTCTTGTTTTCTTTATTATTTGCTTTACTGTTTTTCTTATTAGTCATAGTATATACACCTCTTTATTCTATTCCATTAATTAATCCTTGTGTTTTATGCTTTTTCATTTCATCTTCATGAATAAGCTCTGGTTTCGATGGCTTTTTATTTTCCTTCTTAGTGGATTTTTTAGTTTCCCTATGTGTCATGATTATTCACCTCTTTATTTAATGTTTTTTCCCTGGATCATCAAATACTGCTCTAGAACTTTCAGCTTGAGGATCATGTTTTATATTTTTCTTTTTAAATCTCCCGTCTTCTTTTTTATTATTAAAAGTAACTTTCATTTTATTTTGCATATTTAACTCCCCTTTCATTTATTAGATTTTCCAGTAAAAAAGCTTTTATTCTTAATAAATTATTACATTTTAATAAAACTATATATTTTAAGCTCCTAAGTTCTCTGTTTTAGAAGAGTATCTCCCGCATCTATCTCCAAAACATCCAATAGTAAAATTATCTTCTTTAATTTCAGCTACCTCGCACCTATTAGGGCAAAATTCACATTCAAAACTTACAGTCTTAAAATCTCTATCTGCAATATTAAATCCTCTAAAATTAGATCTCCCTTTTTTATATACAGCATCTTTAGCAATTATAGCTGCACCTATTGCTCCCATCATGTTATAATGTTTAGGTACAATTACTTCAAAACCTAAATTTGACTCAAAAGCAGCTTTCATACCTTTATTAGCTGCAACTCCTCCTTGAAAAAATACTTTTTCTTTTATATCTTTACCTTTTCCAACATTATTTAAATAATTTCTTACTAATGCTTCACACAATCCTCTTATTATATCTGATGCATTATATCCAAGCTGTTGTTTATGTATCATATCAGATTCCGCAAACACTGCACATCTGCCTGCAATTCTAACAGGATTTTGTGACATAAGCGCATATTCACCAAAATGTTCTATAGGTATATCCAATCTTTCAGCTTGCCTGTCTAAAAAAGAACCTGTTCCTGCTGCACATACTGTATTCATAGCAAAATCAGTAACTACTCCATTATTTAGTATTATAATTTTTGAGTCTTGTCCTCCAATTTCAATTATAGTTTTTACATCTTTATCCATAGAAAGTGCTGCTACTGCATGAGCAGTTATTTCGTTTTTAACTGCATCTCCACCAATAAGAGATGAACAAATATGTCTTCCACTTCCAGTAGTACCAACTCCTAATATATCCTTATCACTAAATTTATTTTTCAAAATTTTAAATCCTTCCTGTATAGCATTAATTGGTCTACCTTTTGTTTTTAAATAAATTTTTTCTACTACATTCATATTTTCATCTAAAACTACTAAATCCGTACTAACGGAACCAACATCAACTCCCAAATAATACATTATCTTTTCTCCTTTCAAGTAAATCTAAAAAAGCTTCAATTCTTGTATCAAACCCAGCTTCACCTGTCATTTCATCTACTACTAAAGTCATTATAGGAAAATCTTCATTTTTTGATATACTTGGTAAAATTGCTTTTGATACAATTTCCGGCATACATCCTACAGGGAATATTTGAATTGCTCCATGAAAATTATCTTTTTTAGAAAGTACAGCTTCACCTATACATTCTTGTGCATGGCCTCCAATGCCTAAACTTAAATATTCCCTGCTTGCTTTTTTTATATTTAATGAATTAATTTTAAGTGGTTTAAGAATTGTATCTTTTAACCACCAGCTTGGTGATAATCTTCTTTTGCTGCATACTCCATAATCCATTAATTTATCTTCAATATATAAATTAGAAAAAGGTTCTATGATAGTATATATCTCTCCAATTATAGCTACTTTTATTGGATTTTTATTTTTGTCTATATTTATCTTATCTAATTTAGCTTTATATTTTTTTAATATTAACAAAGTATCTAAACTGTTTTTAGAGTTTAATGCATCTTTTTTACAATTGTTTAAAATTTTTTTACATTCCCCTCTATTTAATTCATAACCTGCTAGATAATGGGCTTTATCTTCTATTTCATCTATTAAATTTATAATTTTATATGCATTATATAAAGCTTTTAATTTTTCTGATTTAGATTTTTTACTAATTTCTCCTATTTTATTTATCCTATTTAAAAGCTCTTTTAATCCTATATCTTTAGGAGAATCTATAACAATAAAATCTAAATCATAACCCAATTTTTTTAATAAATTAATCTGCATTTCACAATATTCTCCAAATCTGCAAGGACCACAGCTTCCTGTTATTATTATAGTGTCTGCTCCCATTTCTATACTTTGTATGTAATTGCCTATCATAATTTTAAAAGGAAGACAAATCTCTTCTGGTGAGTAATAAGATCCTATTTCAAGAGCCTTTTTATTACTCATAGGTGGAATGACATAATCTATGCCTAAATCATCAAATAATGATTTTGCTGCAATATATACGTTACCCAAGTGTGGAAATGTAATTTTCATATTGAATTCTCCTTTCAAGCATATCTTTATAAGCTTCTAATCTAGTATCAACTCCTGCTTCTCCAGTATGTTCATCTACTTTTAAAACTAACATTGGAACCGCACCTATTCTATCTTTTATAAGCTCTAAAATAACTGAATCTATTCCACATGCAAAAGAAGATATATATACTATTCCATTAATTTTGTTATTTTTAGATAAATATGAAGCAACACCATATGAATTTCTTGCAAAAGTCCAAAATGGCTTTTTATATAACTTTTTTATTTCTTTATCTATAAATTGATTTTCTATATTTTCTTCAGTAATAACTCCTATACCTAATCTATTAAGTTTCTTTACTACATTCATATTTATAAAATCGTCATATACATTATATGGATGGCCTAATAAAGCTACATTAATATCATAACCTTCATCTTTAATTCCTATTTTAAAGTCATTTTGAATTTTTAAAGCATATTCATAAGCTTTTTTTATTTTATTATTATCTTTTGTAATCATTTTTCCAGCTTTTTTAGCAAAATTAAATAATTCCTCTTTGTTAAAAGCATATATAGGGGTATCAATTATTTTAGGTAAATTAGATATACTGTTTATTACCATCTCGGGTAGTCCGCAAAACTTAGGACATATATATTCGCCTTCTCTAATTTGCATTATACGTGGTATTAATAAAATATCACATTTATCTTTAAGTTCAGCTACATGACCGTGAAAAATTTTAATAGGAAGGCAGGCTTCATCTACACAATATTTAACTCCTTCATTTAAAATATTTTTATTTGTATCATCTGATGTTATAATTTCTGCATCTAAACTCTTAAAAAAACTATAAAAAAAAGGATAATATTTACAATATAAAAGACCTTTTGGTATACCAACTCTCATAACTACCTCCAAAATAATTTCTATATTTATTAAATGTTTCCATATTTCCAAATAATATACCGATATAAATAAAATATTTGTATATTATAAAAATTTAGTTTACAAATTATTATTGACAGGATATATCTTTTGCTTTATGATATTTTTGGTATATAATTATATAATTAAACTATGAAGAGGAATAGTAAAAATAAAGGCTTTTACAGAGAGGAAGTTATATGGTGTGAGACTTCTAAAGCTATATTTTGAACCCGCCTTAGAGTTCTGCAATATATAAAAATTGCAGCGGATTCTACCGTTATAGAATTTAAGTTGGATGTTTTTACATCAATTAGGGTGGTACCGCCGATACAGCCTCGGTCCCTTTTGGGATTGAAGGCTTTTATTTTTAAAAATTTAGGAAGGAGAATATAACTATGGCTAAAGAAAATGGAAAAAAGTTAGTTGAAGCAATAACTTCTATGGATGAAGATTTTGCTAAATGGTATACAGATGTAGTAAAAAAAGCAGAACTTGTAGATTATGCAAGTGTCAGAGGATGTATGGTTATACGTCCTTATGGTTATGCTATATGGGAAAATATACAAAAAACTTTGGATTCTATGTTTAAAGAAACTGGCCATGAAAATGTATATATGCCAATGTTTATCCCAGAATCGCTTCTTCAAAAAGAAGCTGATCATGTAGAAGGTTTTGCTCCTGAAGTTGCTTGGGTAACACATGGAGGAAATCAAGAGTTAACAGAAAGGCTTTGTGTTCGTCCAACTTCTGAAACATTATTTTGTGATCATTATTCAAAAATAATAGAATCTTACAAAGACTTGCCAAAATTATATAATCAATGGTGTTCAGTTGTAAGATGGGAAAAAACTACAAGACCATTTCTTCGTACATTAGAATTTTTATGGCAAGAAGGTCATACTGCTCATGCTACAGCAGAAGAAGCTCAAGAAGAAACTATTAAAATGTTAAATATTTATGCCAAATTTTGTGAAGAATATTTAGCTATACCTGTAATTAAAGGACAAAAGACTGATAAAGAAAAATTTGCTGGTGCAGAAGCTACTTATACTATAGAAAGTTTAATGCATGATGGTAAGGCTCTTCAATGTGGTACATCACACAATTTTGGTAATGGTTTTGCAAAAGCTTTTAATATTCAATACACTGATAAAAATGGAAAACTTCAATATGTTCATCAAACTTCTTGGGGAATAACCACGCGACTTATAGGTGCTATTATAATGGTTCATGGAGATGATAGCGGTCTTGTTTTACCTCCAAAGATTGCTCCAACTCAAATAATAATAGTTCCTATAGCTATGCACAAACCTGGTGTTTTAGATAAAGCTAACGAACTTAAAAACAGACTTTCTAAAATTGCAAGAGTTAAAATGGATGATAGTGATAAAATGCCTGGCTGGAAATTTAGTGAATATGAAATGAAAGGAATTCCTCTTCGTATTGAAATTGGTCCAAAGGATATAGAAAATAATCAAGTAGTTTTAGTAAGAAGAGATAATAGAGAAAAAATAATTATTTCTCTTGACGAATTAGAAACTAAAATTCCTGTAGTACTTGAAGATATTCAAAAATCCCTTTTTGAAAAAGCAAAAGAATCTCAAAAATCAAAAACAAATACAGCTACTAATTTAGAAGAGTTTAAAAATATTTTAGATAAAAATTCAGGATTTATTAAAGCTATGTGGTGCGGAGATAGAGCTTGTGAAGATAAAATTAAAGAGGAAACTTCTGCTACTTCAAGATGCATTCCTTTTGAGCAGGAACATATAGATGATACATGTGTATGTTGTAAAAAGCCTGCTAAAAAATTGGTTTATTGGGGAAAGGCATATTAATTTAAATTAATATATGTTAAAAAATACATAAATGCTTTAAATAAATTAAATAAGTTAAAACCATGCATAAAAATCTTTTTTGTGCATGGTTTTAACTTATTTATATAATTGCATAAATATTTATTTTTATTAAAATACATAATTTAATCTTCTATAACTTTGTTATTTTCTTTTTCACACATAATAAATTTATCCCAATTAATATATATTTGAAAAAGACTTACCACATCTTGCTGATTATAAAGTAATATTTTTTCCTTCTTTTTTTCAGGTATTCTATTTATATAATCTTTATCTTTTATAATTTTATTAAAAGTTTTAGCTAAATTAGCTCCGCTTATAAGTTCACTAGATCTTATTATTTCAAAATTTTTTTCAAGTGTTTTAAGACCTATTGAAGTTTTTTTAGCTTTTTCATACTCCTTTTGTAAATCTATACTTATAAAATAATCTTCCACTTTAAAATTAAATTTATATTTTTGAAATAAATAATTTATAACAGTAAAATCATTATTTCCAGAAAATGTAACAATATATTTTTTATTATAGTTTTTAATCATATTATTAAAATAATTTTTAGCTAAAATTAATATATCATAAGAATCATTGCTGTTTTCTATCATATATTGTGTTACATTTAATGTTTTTTCATTTTCATCATAATAAGAGCAGCCAAAAACTCCAATACATATAGGTTTTTTATACACATAATGTTCTAAATCAAAAAATAAAGCATCTTTATATAAATCTTTCTTATTATTAAAGTTTAATGAAAATTCACAATCAAATTTATCAATATATATTTTATTTTCTCTAGTAATCACCAATAACCACTCTTTTCTAAAACTGAATTAAATCTGGAGTTAATTTATAAATCATATCTTTCCTTTCTACTACAATTATAGCTTTTTTACTAATTTCCTCGTGTTCTTTTACCTTTTTAACAAGTTCTTTTGTAGGATTTACACAAATTGGAAACCCTACAAGCTCAAACATAGAAAAATCCCCTGCTGTATCTCCATAAGCATAGCTTTTTTCAAGGTCTATATTATATTTGTCCATAAACTCCATTATAGCTTTTTTCTTACTTCTACTATCCCACATAGGTACAACTTCACCTGTATACATATTATTTTCGTCAAGCTTATATAAAGCTCCTTTATAATCATCAAAACCATATTTAAGTGCCATCTCTTTTACAAGTTCTATAGGACTTCCTGATATAGTTATAAGCATATGTCCTTGCTCTTTATGCCACTTAATTCTATCTCTAGTAAAAGTATATACTCTATCTCCTTTTTGCTTTACTACATTTTTAGCTATAAATTCTACCTGAGATTTATGAAGACCTTTTATTGCTTCAATGTATATATCTGCCATTTTTAATAGATAATTATCATAATTACCTTGTCTTTTATCATATTTTTGATATTCTGGTCTTACTTCATTATACCATCTTTTTTCCTCTATTATTTCATATTTTACTAGTTTTTTAAATATTTCCGCAATAAGCCCTTCCCTATATAAGGTACCATCAATATCAAAAAATGCTCCAATATTTTTATTCATATTAATCCTCCATTATACCCTTTATTAATATAATATTATAAAAGTTAATATAATGCTATTATTTTTATACAATAAGTATACCCAATTTATATATAAAATAAAAAAGTAGACAGTAAAGTCTACTTTCTAAAATGCAGGAATAACACTGCTTTTATATTTATCTTCTATAAATTTTTTAACTTCTGGTGAAGTAAGAGCTTTAGATAAAGCTTGAATATATGGCTTGTCTTTATCTTCTTTTCTTACTGCAAGTATATTATTATATGGATTATCCTTTGTAGATTCTATTATATGCTTTCCTTCAGAATTTACAATAGAATCAGTATTTGGAGTTAATCCTGAGGACATTGCATAGTTAGAATTAATAACAGCGGCATCAAAGTCAACAAGACTTCTTGGAATTTGTGCTGCATCAACTTCTTTTATTTGAATATTTTTAGTATTTGAAGCTTTATCTATATCAAGCTTTGTAACTAATTCTCCTTCTTTAAGTTTAAATAATCCTTGTGATTCAAGAAGTCTTAAAGCTCTAGCTTCATTTGTTGAGTCATTAGGAACAGCTATAACAGCTCCATCTTTTAATTCATCTAAACTTTTTATTTTCTTTGAATACAAAGCTATTGGTTCTAAATGTACTTTAACTGTATATGTTAAATCTAAATTTTTCTCTTTAATCATATTGTTTAGATAAGGTTCATGTTGGAAATAGTTTGCATCTAGTTCTCCATCAGCAAGAGCAGTATTTGGAAGAACATAATCTGTATATTCTATTATTTCAAGCTTATATCCTTGTTTTTCTAATAATGGTTTAACAGCACCTTCTAATATTTCTTTATGAGGTACTGCAGTTGCACCAACTTTTATTACTTTTTTATCTTCTACTTTAGTTTCTTTAGATGTATCCTTTTGCGTAGAACATCCTGATAATCCAGATATTAATAGTGCTGATAAAATAATACTTAATATTTTTTTCATATAAAAACCTCCTAATTTTATTAATTTATTTTTATTTAGATAATTTTTTATAAGCATAATTGCCTAAGCTTTGAAATACTTGTACAACTATTATAAGTATAATAATTGTATAAATCATTATATCGGTTTTAAACCTTAAATATCCATATTTATATGCTATATCTCCAAGGCCACCTGCTCCAATAGTTCCAGCCATGGCAGAATAACCAATAACACTTATAACTGTTAAAGTTATTCCTAAAATTATAGATGGGAGTGCTTCTTTTAACATTACTTTAAATATTATTTGAAAATTATTTGCTCCAATAGATTTTGCAGCTTCAATTATTCCTGGATCTACTTCTTTTAAAGCAGATTCTATAACCCTTGCTGCAAAAGGCGCCGCACCTATAGTTAATGGTACAATTGCTGCATTTATTCCTATAGATGTTCCAACTAAAAATCTTGTTAATGGAATTACAGCTATCATAAGTATAACAAATGGAAAAGATCTTAATAAATTTATTATTAAATCTAATATTTTATATACAGCTTTATTAGGACTTAATCCTTTATCATCAGTAATAACTAATATTATAGCTGGTATAAATCCTATAATTACAGCAAGCAAAGTTGATATAATTACCATATAGAGTGTTTCACCAAGACCTCTTAAAAGTATTTCTAAAATTAATTCTTTAATTGTCATTTTTTATGACCTCCCAGCTGATTTCATGTTTTTTTAAATATTCGAATATTCTATCTTCGTATTTATCATCTGTATTTATAACAAGACTTCCTAATACATCTTCTTTAAATTTTTCAAGTTTGCCCCAAACTATAGAAAAATCGATATTTAGTTCTCTTGCCATGGAGGTTATAATAGTTCTTTCACTTAATTCTTTTGGGAAAAATATTTTTATATTTGATCCTTTTTTAGGCAATACTTCTTCTTCTCCCATTAAGTCCTTTAATTCATCACTAGGTTTTAAAAACAGTTCATCTACTTTTCCTATTGCCTTAATTTCGCCTCCTTCCATAAGTGCTACCCTATCACAAACTTCTTTTACAACTTCCATTTGATGTGTTACTATAACAATAGTTATATTAAGTTTTTTATTTATATCTTTTAAAAGCTGTAATATAGATTTAGTAGTTTTAGGATCTAAAGCAGATGTAGCTTCATCACACAAAAGTATTTTAGGCTCTAAAGAAAGAGCTCTTGCAATAGCAACTCTTTGCTTTTGTCCTCCACTTAATTCTCTAGGATAGCTTTCCATTTTATCATAAAGCCCAACCAAATTGAGTAGATTTTTTACTTTTTCTTCTATTTCATTTTTTTCTACTCCCCAAATTTTAAGCGGAAGTGCAACATTATCATAAACATTAGATCTATTTAAAAGATTAAAATTTTGGAATATCATTCCAAGCTCTTTTCTATGTTCTCTAAGTTTTGATGAAGTTAAGTTTTTTACTTCTTTCCCCATAACAGTAATACTTCCTTCATCATAACTTTCAAGACCATTTAAACATCTTAAAAGAGTTGATTTTCCTGCACCGCTATGTCCTACTATTCCGAATATTTCTCCTTGATTAACGCTCAAACTTATTGATTTTAAAACTTTTGTATTTGCAAAACTTTTAGAAACTTTATATACATTTATCATCCATTTTCCTCCATTTCATATGTACTAACTTTTTAAAATTAAAATAAAAAAACCCGAGGGAACCTCGGGTCAGCATTATATCCCTTATTTCCTCATCTTTCAGTATTGCAAAAGCAATACTGCAGGAATTGGCACCATTGTATTAAAATACCGGTTGCCGGGCTTCATAGGGCCAGTCCCTCCACCTCTCTTGATAAGATTAATAAATTCTATTTACTTGTTTTAACATATAAAATAGGACCTTATCTTTGCATTGATTTAATTATAATAACATTTATTGTATATGTCAATATTAAAACTACAATAAATTATAATTTTTTACTTTCTCTATCTGCTAAAAATCTGCTAAAAAATTTATTTAAAATCTTATTTAACAAATTATAAAAGCAGATAATAATGCAGTTTTACCAGTAATATTTATATATACAGGTTTAATTAAAAAATAAAAAACTATTTGAAAATTTTTTCTAATTGTCAGCTTTTTCTCTATCTATAAGAATTTTTTCTAACTCTTTTACTTTTTCTTTATCCATAGGTTCTACATTTTCTAATCTATACTTAATGCCTAATTTTTTATATTTTTCTACTCCTAATGTATGGTAAGGCAATAATTCTATCTTTTCAACATTATTAATAGATTTTATTATTTCTTTTAATTTTTCTATATGTTCTTCTGAGTCAGTTATCCCAGGAACCACTACATGTCTAACCCATACTTTTACATTAGTTTTATTAAGTGATTCTAAAAATTTATCAAATCCAGATTTACTACTACCTGTAAGTTTTCTATAACCATTATCATCTATATGTTTTATATCTAATAATACTAAATCTGTATATTTTAATATTTCATCATATTCACCAAACCCATATCCTGCAGTATCTATCGCTGTATTAATACCTTGTTCTTTACATAATTTTAGCATTTCAAGTAAAAACTCTGGTTGAAGCAGGGGCTCACCTCCAGAAAAGGTAACACCACCTCCAGAACGTTCAAAATATGGCCTATATCTCATAATTTTCTTTAAAAGTTCTTCAGATGTTATTTCAGTTCCACCATCTAAATTCCAAGTGTCTGGATTATGACAATAAGCACATCTTAATTTGCATCCTTGTAAAAATACAACTGTTCTAACTCCAGGTCCATCTACCAAACCCATACTTTCTATTGAATGTACCTTTCCTTTTAGCATAAAATCCCCTCCTTTGTATAAATCTAAAATAAACCAATCTAATTAATTTTTCAAGTAAAAAAATATTTAATATATTAATCTTAAAGCTCCTCTAAACCTAAGGTTTAGAGGAGCACTGCAATTACATTTTTTCATGAAATGTTCTTTTTATTACTTCCTTTTGTTGTGCTTTAGTTAATCTATTAAAATTAACAGCATATCCAGATACTCTTATTGTTAATGTTGGATATTTTTCTGGATGTTCCATAGCATCCATTAATGTTTCTCTATTTAGTACATTTACATTTAAATGATGAGCATCTTGAGCAAAATATCCATCAAGTAATGCTACAAGATTATTTATTCTAGAATCATTGTCTTTTCCTAATGCATCTGGAAGTATAGAAAATGTATTGGATACCCCATCTTGACAAGATTCATATGGAATTTTTGCAACTGAATTAAGTGAAGCAAGGGCACCTTCTATATCTCTACCATGCATTGGATTAGCTCCAGGTGCAAATGGTTCTCCTGCTTTTCTTCCATCAGGTGTTGCTCCAGTTTTCTTACCATAAACAACATTTGAAGTTATAGTTAATATAGATAATGTATGCTCAGCATCTCTATAAGTTGGATATTTTTTTAATTCATTTGAAAATTTTTCAACTAATTCTACAGCTATTTTATCAGCTCTATCATCGTCATTTCCATATTTAGGGAAATCGCCTTCAATTTCAAAATCAACAGTTATTCCATTTTCTCTTATTGGTCTAACTTTTGCATATTTTATAGCACTTAATGAATCTACAGCAACTGAAAGTCCAGCTATACCAAAAGCCATAAGTCTTTCTACCTTTGTATCATGTAATGCCATTTGTGCTGCTTCATAGGCATATTTATCATGCATAAAATGAATTACATTCATTGTATTTACATATAATTCACTTACATATTCAAGAACTTTATTATAATTTTCTAATACTTTATTGTAGTCTAACACTTCATCAGTTATTGGTTCAAGTCCTGGAACAATTTTCAATCCTAGCTTTTCATCAACTCCACCATTTATTGCAAGAAGTAATGACTTAGCTAAATTGCATCTAGCTCCAAAAAACTGCATTTGCTTTCCAACTTTCATAGCTGATACACAACAAGCTATAGCATAATCATCACCATATATTGGTCTCATAACATCATCATTTTCATATTGAATTGAATCAGTAGCTATTGACATCTCAGCACAGAATTTTTTAAAGTTTTCAGGTAAATTTTGTGACCAAAGTACTGTCATATTTGGTTCTGGTGCTGTTCCAAGGTTTATTAAAGTGTGTAAATATCTATAAGAAGTTTTTGTAACAAGAGGTCTTCCATCAATACCTACACCGCCTATAGATTCAGTAACCCAAGTTGGATCTCCAGCAAATAATTCATTGTATTCAGGTGTTCTTAAATGTCTAGCAATTCTTAACTTAATTATAAATTGATCTACTATTTCCTGTGCTTCTTCTTCTGTTATTATTCCGTTTTGTAAATCTCTTTCTATATATATATCTAAGAATGTACTTGTTCTTCCAAGAGACATTGCAGCACCGTTATTTTCTTTTATAGCTGCTAAATATCCAAAATAAAGCCATTGAGCTGCTTCTTTTGCATTTTTAGCTGGCTCTGATATATCAAAGCCATAAGAAGCTGCCATATTCTTAATTTTCTCTAATGCTCTTATTTGTTCAGTAACTTCTTCTCTTAATCTTATTAATTCATCAAGCATTGTTCCTTTAAGATTCTTAAGATCTTTTTTCTTTTCTTCTATTAATCTATCTATTCCATAAAGTGTAATTCTTCTATAATCTCCTATTATTCTTCCTCTTCCATAAGCATCTGGAAGTCCAGTTAAAATTGATGCTTTTCTTGCAGCTCTCATTTCTTCTGTATAAGCGTCGAAAACACCTTGATTGTGAGTTTTCCTATATTTTGTAAAAATTTCATGCATCTTTTCATCTACTTTATATCCATAAGAATTTAAAGCACCTTCAGCCATTCTTATTCCGCCCCATGGATTTGTTATCCTTTTTAATGGTGCATCTGTTTGAAGACCTACTATAACTTCATTATCTTTATCTATATATCCAGGTTCATAGGCATCTATCCCTGATATAGTTTTTGTATCTACATCTAATATTCCTTTTTTAATTTCCTCTAATATTAACTTGCTGCATTTATCCCAAACTTTTTTAGTTTTATCTGTTGGTCCAACTAAAAAGCTTTTATCTCCTTCATAAACTGTATAATTTTTTTGAATGAAATCTCTTACATCTATTTCATTCATCCAATTGCCTTCTTTAAACCCTTCCCATTGCTTAAACATATTGCTTCACTCCTTATATCGTTTCTTTGTGATACTATTATACATCTTTTTTTAATCTGTATCAATAGTTTTTTTGTTATTTTATCTAGTTTTTTAAAATATTATATAACAGTTTTAATATCTGTTATATTTTATATCCCCTTTCTGTAATAATATAACTATATCATTTTTTTATAAAATTTAAAAGTAAAATAAATTTATATCTTTATTTATATATGTTTTGAAATTTTAAATTTAAATATTAATAATTTTAAAATAAATTATTGACATATATATTATAAAATGCTATTCTTTAGTTGAGAATAATTTTCATTAAGAGAGGGTGATATCAATGAGCATTTATGATTTAAAACCTGGTCAAATAGGATATATAAGTAATATTTCTGGAAATGATAAACTTGCTAAAAGACTTCTCGCTCTTGGAGCAATCGAAGGTACAGAAATAAAAGTAAAAAAAGCTGCTCCTCTTGGCGATCCAATAATTATAAATTTTAGGGGATTTGATTTAGCTATTAGAAAAAAAGATGCAAAAAATATAAAAATAAAAAATATAAAAATGTAATTTAAATATTTTTAATAATTAAAAGGAGTGGTTGTTATGATTACTGCAGCTTTGCTTGGAAACCCTAATGTAGGTAAAACTACTCTATTTAACTTACTTACTGGTTCTAATCAACATGTTGGTAATTGGCCTGGAGTTACAGTTGAAAAAAAAGAAGGTTATTTAGATAAAAATATTAAAATAGTAGACTTGCCTGGAATTTATGCTATGGATACTTATTCAAATGAAGAAAAAGTTGCAAAAGATTTTTTAAAAAATGGAAATGTAGATTTAATAATTAATATAGTAGATGCTTCAAATTTAAATAGAAATTTATATTTAACAATGCAATTAAAAGAATTTAATAAACCAATTGTATTAGTTTTAAATATGATAGATTCTGCTAAAGCAAAAGGAATTAAAATAGATTATTCTAAACTTTCAAAACAATTAGGAGTCACCGTTATTCCTATTATAGCTTCAAAAGGTAAAGGGATAAATGAACTTAAAGCCTTGCTTAAAAGTTCTGATTTTTTTAACTTTCCTATTGAGAATAATTATCATTTTAATAATGAAAAAGAAACTTATGAATATATAGATACCATTCTCTCTAATTCCATTACTTATACAAAAAAAACTATAAAAACAAAAACAGAAAAAATTGATGAAATTGTAATAAATAAAATTTTAGCCTACCCTATTTTTATAATAATCTTATTTTTTATTTTTCAATTTACTTTTAGTTGGGTAGGGCAACCTCTTGCTGATTTATTAGATAAATTATTAAATGATTATTTAGTACCTCAATTAGAAATTTTATTAAATAACAGTAGTCCATGGTTTAAATCTTTACTTATTGATGGTGTAATAGGAGGAGTTGGCTCTGTTATAGTTTTTCTACCTGTAATATTGGCATTGTTTTTATGCATATCCTTTTTAGAAGATAGCGGATATATGGCAAGAGTTGCTTTCATTATGGATAAAATAATAAAAAAAATGGGATTATCAGGTAAAGCTTTTATTCCTCTTATTATAGGATTTGGATGTTCCGTTCCAGGAGTTATGTCTGCAAGAACTTTAGAGAGTGAAAAAGATAGAAAACTTACAGCACTTATAGTTCCATTAATGTCTTGCAATGCAAGGCTTCCTGTTTATTTAGTTTTTGCTAATATATTTTTTAAAGGTCATGAAGCATTAGTAATAGGTTCTTTATATGCTCTTGGAATAATTATAGCTTTTATAATAGGCATAATATTTAAAAATACAATATTTAAAAAAGATGATGAACCTTTCATAATAGAACTTCCAGAATATAAGATGCCAGAAATAAAAAGTTTATTAATTCATACTTGGGAAAAAGGAAAAGGATTTTTAAAAAAAGCTGGAACTATAATATTCTCAATATCTGTAATTGTTTGGTTATTATCTAATTTTAATTTTAAAGGTATGACTGATATGGACATTAGCTTTATGGCCTACATAGGAAGACTTATAAGTCCAATATTTAAACCTTTAGGGTTTGCTTCTTGGCAAAATTCTGTATCTTTATTAGCTGGGATTATGGCTAAAGAAGTAGTTATAGGTACAATGGGGGTTATTTACGGTGGAGATTTATCACAAATGCTTCCTATTGTTTTTACTAAAATTTCAGCTTTTAGTTTTCTAGTGTTTGTATTACTATATACTCCTTGTATTTCTTTAATTGCTACAATGAAAAAAGAATATGGAACAAAAATGGCTTTGTTCTCAGTAACTTATCAATTTATTTTAGCTTGGATAGTATCATTTTTAGTATTTAATCTAGGTAATTTTTTAATTAAATTCTTATAAAGGAGTTAATGTATAATGGAAATAATTATAACAATTTTACTTTTAGCCCTAGCTATATTTATATTTTATAAAAATTTTAAAAAAAGCACTAAAGGAGAATGCAATTGCGGGAGTTGTTCATCAAGCTGCCCTATGTATAATAAAGAAAAAAATAAAAAGTAGGATTAAATCCTGCTTTTTATTAATAACTAATGTTAGCCATACTATTTAGCCATACTATTTAATTCAAAACTATCTGTATTACCTTTTAAAATAGCATTTATTATTTTTGATGCTGCCTTTTTAGATATTTTATCTATTTCAAAAGATATATCTATTTCATTTTTCTTTATTAAACTTTTTAAAAATCTCATCTGCTTTTCTGTAATACAATCTTCCCTAATCAAATTTTTACTATTTTCAACTTTATACACAAGATTAAAAATTTTAGGTAAATTTAAAACATCTTCATAATTATGAAGCATTATCAAATCTTTTAAATTATCATTTTTACTTTCTAGATATTTATAATATAAATCTACGCTCATACTTCCATCAATTTTATCTTCCCTATTAATTCCTAAAAATTTTTCAACAGTTTTTAAGTTACATCTTTCTAATCCCAGTTGTTTATAATAAGGTCTAATTAATCTATATAAATCTATATGTTCTTTAGGAATATCGAAATAAATATTATTCTTTTCCATTCTTTTTATTATAAATGGTTCGTCAAAAGCTAATCCATTATAAGAACACCATTTTTCAAATAATGCTAAATCATTTTTAAGAGCACATAATATTTCTACTTCATCAGTAAGTTCTTCTGCATAATATTGTTTTATATAAAACTCTCCATACTCATTAAAATATCCTAAAGATATAAGAATAATATAATCTTTATCTTTATCAAAACCCGTAGTTTCTATATCAAAATACGCTATATTATGCATATCATATTTATTAATTATAGATTTTTCTATTTTTATTTCATTTGTATATTCTTTTATAAACATTGCTTCCTCCTTCTATCAGGATTTTAAATGTCAGATCAATTGTCACATAAAATATTTTTAAAATAATTATACACTAAAATTAATAATTTTAAAATAAAAAAGATCCAATAGAGTTAATATTAACAAAACCCTATTAGACCTTTTTATTTTACATTTCTTCAACCACGTCTAATCCTATAAGCCATAAACCATTTTTAATCACTTGACAAGTTGCTTTAACTAAATTAAGTCTTCCATTCTTAACATCTTCATCTTTAGCATTTAATATACCGTGAGCATTATAAAATTTATTAAATGCTTTAGAAATTTCAATTATATGTCTTGTTATTATTGAAGGTTCTAATTTATCTAATGCTAAAAGTATAGCATCTTGAAATCTTGATATAAGCTTAACCAATTCAAATTCTTCGGAAGAATTTATTTTATCATAATTTACATATTTTATATCACTGCTAATTTCCCCTGCTTTTCTTAAAATACTCTTTCCTCTTGCATAAGTATATTGTACATATGGTCCAGTTTCTCCTTCAAAATTAAGCATTTCTTTCCAATCAAAAATTATTTCTCTTTCTCTGTTATTTTTAAGATAAGTAAATATTACCGCACCTATTCCTATTTTTTTAGCTGTTTCTTCTTTATTTTTAAGATTTGGATTTTTTTCATTTATTATTTCTAATGTTTTTGAAACAGCTTCATTTAGTAAATCATCAAGAAATATTACATCTCCCTTTCTTGTAGAAAGCTTTTTATCAGCAAATTTTACAAGTCCAAATCCTACATGAATTAAATTATCAGCCCACTTATGTCCCATAAGCTTTAATGTTGTAAATACTTGTTTAAAATGTAAAGATTGATCAGAACCAACTACATAAATACATTTATCAAAATCGTAAGTTTTTTTTCTATAAATTGCAGCAGCTAAATCCCTTGTAGCATAAATGCTTGCTCCATCTGCTTTTTTTATTATACAAGGCGGCATATTATAATCATCAAGCATAACTACTTTTGCGCCATTACTCTCTTTTAAAAGCCCTTTTTCTTCTATTTCTTTTACTACATCATCCATTTTATCCGTATAAAAACTTTCACCTGCATAAGAATCGAATTTAACATCTAAAGTTTCATAAAGCTTTGCAAATTCTTTCAAGCTTAAATCTTTAAATCTATTCCATAAAGCAACTTCTTCCTCGCATCCATCTTCTAACTTTTTAAAATACATTCTTCCCTCATCTTCAAGAGAAGGATCCTTTTCTGCTTCATCATGAAATTTTACATATATTCTTAAAAGTTCTTTTATAGGCTCTTTTTCAAGTTTTTCTTCATCTGCCCAGCCTTTTTTATAAGCAGCTATAAGTTTCCCAAATTGAGTTCCCCAATCTCCTAAATGATTTATTCCTATAGGGTTATATCCTTCAAAACCAAAAGCTCTATATAATGAATTTCCTATAACAGTAGTAAATAAATGACCTACATGAAATGGTTTTGCTATATTAGGCGAAGAATATTCTACTATAATATTTTTACCTTCTCCAATTTTAGAAGAACCATATTTATCTCCTTCTTTTAATACCTTTTCTATAGTTTCCTTTATAAATAAAGATTTATCCATAAAGAAATTAAGATAAGGTCCAAGATTTTCTATCTTTTCAAAGTATTCTTTATTTATTTTATTTTTTAAATCTTCTGCTATCATTTGAGGAGATTTCCTTAAAACTTTAGAAAGCTGAAAACAAGGGAACGCGAAATCTCCCATCTCTGGTCTTGGTGGAATTTCAATAAGTTTTTCTATTACATCAATCTCTAAATCTACACATTCTTTAATTCTTTCTGCAACTAACGCTTTATAATTCATATAATCATCTCCATCTATTATTTAATTTTAAATAATAAAAATTAAACCCATCTCTAAAAATATAGAGACGGGTATTATTACCGTGGTACCACTCTAGTTGATATGAAAAACATATCCACTTAAAACTTTAACGCAGTTAACGGCTTACCCTACTAAAAATTCAAGCAGCTTCTTAGAGGCTCTCTTCCTTTTTTATATTCTGCAAAGCTTCCACCATCCTCTGCTCTCTATAAGAAATTTAAAAAAGTACTCTTCTCATCAACGAATTTTTATATAAAATATTTACAACATATTATACTGTCTTATGCAAATTATGTCAATATTATATTAATTCACATTTTAATTCTTTAATATTGATTTATGATAATTTCTTAATATATCATAATTAATTATATACCAAATACAATATTTTAGTATGATAATCCACATTTTAATTTTAAATATTTACAATAATTTTTACTTATATAAATTTTTTAATATAATATTGTTATTAATCGATTAATTTTTCTTGCTTTTGCTGATAAGTAATATAATGTCTAAACAGTACTTCATTTAAAACAAAAAAAAATGAAAAAGTTTCAGATGTAATCCCATTAGGAAGATTTATAGTTGATGTCGTTACATATAAATTATGCTTTGTCATACTTGAAAGCTTATTATTACTAAATTTTGTAATAGATATAATTTCTACTCCTCTTATTAATAACTCATTTATACAATTATAAAGAGAGGTTGTATTCCCTGATAAAGAAATAACAATGACAATATCTTTCTCTGTTATACTAGGAGTTATTATTTCAAATTCAGTATATCCTTCAATTATGTGAAAATATTTATGTGCCGCTAAAAATGTTCTCTTTAATTCTTGTGCAACAGTTAACTGCGCTGTTCCTGTTCCATATACAAAAACCCTCTCAGCATTATATATTAACTTACATATCTCTTCAAAATCTTTTTCTTTAATAAACTTTATATTTTCATTTAAATCTGAATATAGTTTTTCCATATAATCACTTTCATTATAATTGTTTTCTTCTTCTTCCTGCCACTTTAAATATACTCTAAATTCACTATATCCTTTAAATCCTAATTTTTGTACAAAGCGAAGAATTGTTGTTCTTGATACATTACATTTTTTCGCAATTTCATTAATACCTAAATCACAACATTTTTTCTTATTATTTAAAATATACTTTAATATATATAAATCATTTTCATTTAATTTGTTATAATTGTTATTTACCAATTCTTCTAATTTCATAATATATTTTCTCCCCTTCTCATTTACTTTATTTATACATTATACTAGAATATTACAGTAAATAACAATTATCTTTAGTTATAAAATATCAAGTTACAAAGTTAATGTAAACATATAATAAAAAATAATATTCTTTTATAAAATATATTATTTTATTTTTCTATATTATATATAGTTTTTATATTGGATATCTAAAAATAAAACTGAACAGTATAATTAACCTGTTCAGTTTTATTTAAATTTTACTTTATAAATTTATATCTTATCAAATAAAGCCTTAAAACAATCAAATTTATTTAAATATTATATTACTTTAATTCAGGCCAGTATTCTTTGTTTACCTCAATTAAATCATCTAAAATTTTCTTAGCAATATATGCACTAGGAACAGTTTTTGATAATGTAATAGCTTGCCATAATTTTTGATAAGATTTTTCTATCCATGCTTCTACTACTAATTTTTCAACAGACACTTGTTGTTCCATTAAACCTTTTTGAAATTGTGGAATTTTGCCTATTCTAAGTGGTTCTGGGCCATTACTACCTACTATACAAGGTATTTCAACCATTGCTGTTGAATCAAAATTTTCTATTGCTCCATTATTTTCAACGATTAACAACATTCTTTCTTGTGTATTATAAGCAATTGCACGTGCTAAATCAACAATATAAGAAGCATGTTCATCAATATGAAGTTCACATCCTTTTGTTGATTGATTTTCTATTATTTTTCTGCATTCACCAAATACAAATTTTTCACGTCCATCCATTACTTCATTTGCACGAGTATATTCTTTATTTGAATGCTGAACTACATAATCTGGAAATAAATAATATTTTAAATATGTGTTTGGTAAAGTTTCTGGATCTACTGCATATACATCTTTAGCTTTAGCAAATGTATCATCCCAGCTTGGATCAGTGTGTTGATTATCTCCATTTGAAACTACATACCCATATTTAGAAACATGTTCTTTTAATTTAGGCATTAAATCATTACCTTCTCTGTCTCTTATATCTGACCACCATCCAAAATGATTAAGACCATAGTATCTTACTATCATTTCTTTTCTTGATTTTATGCCTAATATTTCTGCCATCCTTGTTTCTATTCCTATTGGCATATCACAAATATTTAATATTTTTGATTTTGGACGTAGCCTTCTTGTAGCTTCAGCTACAATTGCTGCTGGATTTGAATAATTTAGCATCCAAGCATTTGGTGAATATTTTTCCATATAATCTATTATTTCAATTATAGGCCCTATGGAACGCATTCCATATGCAATTCCTCCTGGTCCACAGGTTTCTTGACCTACAACATTGTATTTTAATGGAATTTTTTCATCTAATTCACGCATTGCATATTTACCTACACGTATATGTGCCATAACAAAATCAACATCTGTAAATGCTTCTTCTGGATTTGTAGTTGCTAAAAATTCAATTTCTGGAGCTTTTTCTTTTAAAATTATTTCACAAGCTTTTGCAACAACATCCTGTCTTTCTTGGTCATTATCATAAAACTTAATTTTACGAATAGGAAATTTATTTAGATTATCTAATAGCATTAAAACAATGCCTGGTGTAAATGTACTTCCTCCTCCTGCTATAACTATAGAAAATTTTTTCATAAAAAGTCCCTCCTAAAAGCTTTTATTTTATATATCATTCGCAATTAGTAATATACGAATGTCAAATAATCTAATTATTTACAAGTAAACTTTCAAATTCTTCTCTTACTTGAGGAACGGATAACCCTACTATAACTTGAATAGCTTTTCCGTTTCTCACTACTCCATGAGCACCAGCTTCGCGAAATACCTTATCACTTGCTAATTTACTTTCATCTTTTACAGTTACACGAAGACGAGTTGCACAATTGGTAACATCTTCAATATTTTCTTTTCCACCTAAAGCTTCTAAAAATTTAGCTGCTTTACTTTGCTTATTTTCTTTAACAGATGTAATTTCTGCTTGTTTTGCTTTATAATCTGCCTTTGTGTAAAGTTTTGTTTCTTCTTCATCTTGTTCACGTCCTGGAGTTGCAAAATTAAATTTTAAAATTAAGAAGCGAAATACAAAGAAATAAATTGCAGTAAAGCAAAGTCCTATAACTATCTGTGTTAAATAAGTGCCTGGATGGTATTTAAATAATGGTAGCCAATTTTGCGCAGCCCATTCAATTATTCCTCCTCCAAAATTACCTACCACTCCAAAAGCAAATAATGTGGCCGCTAAAGTTGCTGCTAAAACTGCATGCACAGCAAATAATGCTGGTGCTATAAATAAAAATGTAAATTCAAGTGGTTCTGTATGTGGCTGGTATTAAAAGCCCTGCAACGACTTTCTTTTTTTCTGGCTTAGCAGTTGAATATATCGCTAATGCAATTCCTGTACATCCAAAAATTTTTGATGATCCATGTAAAGCAAATCCTCCTGCAGGGAACATTTCTTTTAAAGAATGTGCTGTTGTTGCAAAATCAGCTAAATGATTTGGCCAATAAGCAGCTATACCATTTTCTACTACTGCTGGTCCAAAAATAAATGGTCCATAAATAAAATGATGTAATCCTGTTGGAATTAAAATACGTTCTAAAAATGTATATAACCATACCCCAAAAACACCAGATGAACTTAAAAATCCTTGTAATGCTCCTATAGCATTTTGAATTTTAGGCCATATTAAACACATTAAAAATGCAGTAGGAATCATTACAATAAATCCAATAATTACAACAAAAGATGAACCTTGAAAAATTCCTAAATAATCAGGTAATTTTGTTTCAAAATGCTTATTGTGAATATAAACAGCTATAGCTGCAATTAAAATTGCTCCAATCATTCCAGTGTCAAGAGTTTTAATTCCAGCAATCATTGTTAAACCGCTTGTCCCACCAACTTGTGTATCAAAGTTAACACCAAAATTTACTCCCCATAAAGTAAGTATAGCGCTAATAAAGTAATTAAATGTTAAATATATCACTAAAGATTCTAAACATGCACGTGCTTGTGCTTTTTTAGCTAAAGCTATAGGCAATCCTACCACAAATAAAAGAGGAAGTTGTCTAAAAGTAGTCCATGCACCTTCTTGAATTACAAACCAAAATTTATACCATAATCCATTAGGATTAGCTAGTGACCCCATAATATCTTGATTCATAAATAAAATAGATATACCAACAGTTATTCCAGAAAAAGCGAATAATAAAACTGGTACAAACATAGCAGCACCAAAACGCTGAATTTTTTGCATCATAATACTTCTCACCCCTTAAAACTTTTTAAAATAATATAATCTAATATGAATTATAAATACTTAAATATAAATAATTTATTTGTGTTTATTTTGTATAATTTTATGAAAGTACTTTCATTGGTTTTATGATATCAAAGCTAGTAAACATTTGCAAGATATTTAGCCCTTTCAGTTCTTAATCTCCTTAAATGTGATTCTTCACTTTTTAAGAGAATTTTCACAAATTTAGTTGTATATATTGACATTTCATTTTATAAAAAGAATCTTTTATAGAATTTAAAAGCTTATTTTTTATATGAAATTTTTATTTTATATTGTTTAATTAATGAACTTTCAAATACATTTTTACATATTATAATATTAGCTTGATTAAAACAATTATATAAATTTATAAACCTTAAAGTTAAAATATTAATAATATATTTATAAAAAATTATAGGAGGTAATTATATGTTAAGTCTTAATGATGCAGCTGTAGGAAGTTATGTTTCAATTGAAAATTTATCTTCAACTGGAATGTTAAGAGAAAGAATGCTTGCACTTGGTCTAACAAAAGGTTCTAAAGTAGAAGTTGTTAGAAGAGGACCTTCTGGTGATCCAACAATTTATAATATTCATGGAGCTATGATAGCTCTTAGAAAAGAGGAAGCTTCATTAATAATTATTAATAATAAATAATCTTAAATATTCAATAATATTTTGGGAGGTTCATAATGGGGTTAACATTCCAATCTACCAAAAACGCTGCATTAACGGATATATTTAAAATTGATAAAAAAGATGGAGAATATATTATTGCTCTTGCAGGCAATCCAAATACAGGGAAAAGTACAGTTTTTAATGCATTAACTGGACTTAAACAACATACAGGTAATTGGCCTGGTAAAACAGTAGTAAACGCAAGAGGAGAGTTTAAATATAAAGGTAAAAATAACATATTAGTGGATCTTCCTGGTACCTATTCTTTATTTGCTTCTTCTTCTGAGGAAGAAGTTGCAAGAGATTTTTTATGCTTTGGTAATTCTGATGCTGTAATAATAGTTACCGATGCTACCTGTCTTGAAAGGAATTTAAATATCGTTTATCAAGTTATGGAGCTTACAAATAATATAATACTTTGCATTAATCTTATAGATGAAGCTAAAAAGAAAAATATAATAATAGATAAACATGGGATAGAAGAAGAATTAGGTATTCCAGTAGTTCTATGTGCTGCAAAAAGTAAAATAGGTATAAAAGAGCTTAAAGAAACTGTATATAAAGTTACTACAGGTCAAATTATACCAAGTCCCAAAATTATAAAATATCAAGATTATATAGAAGAAAAAGTTAATTTAATAAAACCAATTATTGAAGAAAATATTCATGATATAAATTCTAGATGGATTACTTTAAGACTTATTGATGGAGATACAAAATTTATAAAATCTATTTTAAATAATATAAACAATGAATCACTTGAAAAATTATTAAAAATAAAAGATATATCTATATCAGATGAGTATAAAAAAAATATTAGAGATGATATATCAGAATCAATATATAAAAAGGCTGAAAATATAAAAAATAAATATGTAAAAGAAAATTCAACAAAAATAAATAGAGATAGACTAATTGATAATTATATAACATCAAGAATTTTTGGAATACCATTAATGCTTTTAACTTTAGCATTAATATTTTGGATTACTATTGTTGGAGCAAATTTACCTTCTGAAATATTATCAAATTTTTTCTTTAAAATTGAAAACAAACTAACATTATGGCTTTTAAATATAAATGCTCCAAATTGGATTCATGGGATTTTAGTTCTTGGAATTTATAGAACTTTATCTTGGGTTATATCTGTGATGCTGCCTCCAATGGCAATATTCTTTCCTATTTTTACAATACTTGAAGATTTAGGATATCTGCCAAGAGTTGCATTTAACCTTGATCATTTATTTAAAAAAGCTTGTGCTCATGGTAAACAATGTTTAACAATGTGTATGGGCTTTGGATGTAATGCAGCTGGAATAACAGCATGCAGAATAATTGAATCTCCTAGAGAAAAACTTATAGCAATTTTAACAAATAACTTTGTTCCATGTAACGGAAGGTTTCCTACTTTAATTGTAATATCTACAATTTTTCTTGCTTCAAAAGGCAGTACAAATTCCGGTATTTTACCAGTTTTGTCTGTTACAAGTTTAGTTATTTTAGGTATAGCTATAACATTATTAGTATCATACACTTTATCTAAGACAATATTAAAGGGAATACCTTCTACTTTTACATTAGAACTTCCTCCTTATAGAGTACCCCAAATAGGGAGAGTTTTATATACATCTATAATTGACAGAACAATATTTGTTCTTTGGAGAGCAATAATAGTTGCGATTCCAGCTGGTGCTATAACTTGGATACTTGGAAATATATATATTGGAAATTTAAGTATTATAAATCATATATCTATTTTTCTTAATCCAATTGGGAAATTAATTGGATTAGATGGATTTATATTAATGGCTTTTATACTTGGACTTCCTGCAAATGAAATTGTTTTACCTATACTACTCATGGCTTATTTATCAACAGGTTCCATGGTTGAATTTAAAAGTATAGATACTCTTAGAAAAATATTAATTGATAATGGATGGACTTATCTTACAGCATTAAATTTTATGTTATTTAGCTTACTTCATTGGCCTTGTGCTACCACTCTTTTAACTATAAAAAAAGAAACTGGTAGTTTAAAATGGACAATACTTTCAGCAATTATACCAACAATAATAGCATTTTGTGTATGCTTTATAACTACTGTAATATTTAAAACATTAGGTTTAGGCTAAAAATACAGTAAATAATCAGCTTCTAATATTAATATTTAATTTAATATTAGAAGCTGATTATTTATATATAAATATAACATTTTTATATATAAAATCAAAATCACTTATAATACTATTATTATATTAATATAATACTTTTAAATGTTTTATTTAAAATAATACTCTGGAGTATTTTCATCTATAATTTTAAACTCATATCCTTTATTTTTATAAAATTTTATAATTTCAGGTAATGCTCTACAAGTATTTTTATGCATATAATCACAATGCATAAGTAAAATTATAGGATTTTCAACATCTTTAATTTTAGTTGCTTGTTTAAATATTTGATTTGGAGACATTTTGGGATTTATTCCATCTTTAGAATCTATATTCCAATCATATATTTTAAAATTATTACTATGAATTAATTTCAAATTTTCTTTGTTTAATCTATTCCTGCTTCCTCCTGGAAATCTTAATATAACAGGTTTTACTCCTATAACTTCATTAATTTTTTTCTGAGTTAATAACATTTCTTCAATAAAATATTTATTTCTAGAATATATTTTTTTTATATTATGAGTATAGCTATGTAATCCTATTCCATGGCCTTCATTATTTATTCTTTTTACAATATCCTCATTTCCTTCAATTTGATTTCCTATAAGAAAAAAAGTAGCCTTAACATCATATTTATTTAAAACATCTAATACATCTTCTGTAATATTGCTTGGGCCATCATCAAATGTTAAATATATTATTTTATTTTCACTTTGATTATTATCCATTTTTCCTAATACATTATAACTATAAATATTTGTAAAAAAGCAAATTAACAAAATAGAAATTGTAATAATTTTAAATAAAAATTTTTTCATCATAACCCCTCCTTTTTTACACTTCATTCAATATTTTGTATCCAATAAAATTTTATATACGAAATAAATAATAAAACATTTAGGGTTAAATGGAATTTTAAACATAAAAATAGAGAGTACTTTTCAGCACTCTCTCTAAAGTTAATATTTTTATTTTTAAAAATGCATATTATTAATATTTTAAATAGCCTCATCTTCTAAATTTGCACCTAAAAATTGACTATTATAAAGATCTGCATAAAATCCGCCTTTTTTCATTAATTCTTCATGATTGCCCATTTCGATAATTCTTCCTTTATTCATTACCAAAATATTTTCCGCATCACGTATAGTAGAAAGTCTATGAGCAATTACAAAACTTGTTCTACCCTTCATTAAATTAGCCATAGCCTTTTGAATTAATGCTTCTGTTCTAGTATCAACACTGCTTGTAGCTTCATCAAGAATTAAAATCTTAGGATCTGCAAGTATTGCACGAGCAATAGTTAAAAGTTGTTTTTGTCCTTGTGAAATATTAGTTCCTTCTTCATTAACAACTGTATCATAACCTTGAGGTAAAGTCCTTATAAAGTGATCTGCATGTGCTGCCTTTGCAGCATTTACAATCTCTTCCATTGTAGCTCCTTCTTTTCCATAAGCTATATTATCCTTAATTGTTCCATTATATAGCCATGTATCTTGAAGAACCATACCAAACATTTTACGTAATTCACTGCGTTTTATATCTCTTATATCAACGCCATCAATTTTTATTCTACCTGAATTTATTTCATAAAAACGCATTAAAAGATTAACAAGAGTTGTTTTTCCTGCCCCTGTAGGTCCAACAATAGCAACCATACTTCCAGGTTTTACTTCTAAATTCATATCTTCTATAAGAGGTACATCTTCTACATATCTAAAATCTACATGTTCAAAAGTAACTTCTCCTCTTGGATTTTCTATTACTATTGCATCTTCTTTATCTGGAATTTCTTCTTCTTCATCTAATATTTCAAATACACGTTCAGCACAAGCTATTGTTGATTGAATTATATTTGCTATATTAGCTGTTTGAACAATTGGCATAGTAAAAGATCTTGAATATTGTATAAATGCAAGTATATCTCCTAATCCAAGTAAACTTTTAGTTATCCAAATACCTCCAACTATACTAATACCTACATAACCTATATTACTTATAAAATTCATAAGTGGAAACATTATACCAGATACAAATTGTGCTTTCCATGCTGCATTTTTAAGTCTATTATTTATAGATTCAAATTCTTCTATTGAATCTTTTTCGTGACAAAATGCTTTAACTATTTTATGACCTGTATACATCTCTTCCACATGCCCGCTAATTAATCCAATTTCTTTTTGCTGAACTGCAAAATATTTTTGAGATTTCTTTGCAATAAGCATAGTAGCTATAATATATAAAGGTAATGTTGCCATTACTATTAATGTTAATGAAGGACTTATTGTAATCATCATTATAATATATCCAATAATAGTAATAACAGCTGTAATTATTTGTGTTAAACTTTGCTGTAATGTAGTAGCTATAGTATCAACATCGTTAGTAACACGGCTTAATATATCACCATGAGCATTCATATCAAAATATCTAAGTGGTAATTTTGCAAGTTTTGCATCTACTTCTCTTCTTAAATCACGAACAGTTTTTTGTGAAACTCCTGACATTACAATACCCATAGTTAAATTACAAAGTGCACTAATTAAATATATACCTATTAATATAAGAACAATATTACCAATATAATGAAAATCGTATTCTCCATTAGTTTCCCTTATTGCATCAATTACTGAATTTATTTGATCATCAGTAAAGTTTACATTTTCTTTAGGATCTGTTGGAGCATTTTCCATAGTATTTTTCATTTCCTTGCCTAAATCCAAAATCTTTTTAGATACATCTGCCTTTTGATTTGCATCTGTTAATGTATCTAACTTTGGAAGTGCAAGAAACTCTTGTAATGATTTTATGCTTTTAGAATCTATTTTTGAATCAGTATTATTAGAAACAGTATCTATATCTGGCATTTTACTGAATATATCAAGCATTTGATTTACAACTTTTGTTTTTTCATTAGCATCAGTTATTGTATTTATCATAGGCAACTTAAGTAATTCTTTAACGCTATTAAGTTGTTCTGTATTCATAATATCGTTTGATTTATTACTCTCTATATTGGGCATCTTATTTAATATATCAACCATTTTAATCACAGTTGAATTTTTTTCTTTTGAATCTTTAATAGAACTTATATCTGGCAAAGCTAATAAGTCTTGAATAGTTTGTAAATCTGATTTATTTATTTTAATATCAGAATTTCCACTGCTGCCTATACTAGATATATCAGGCATACTCTTAAATATATCGATAAGTTGAACTAAAGTATTCTTTTTCTGTACTGGATCTTTAATATTATTAATCATAGGAAGTTTTAATAATTTTTGTACAGCATCTGTAGTCTTTTTATCTGCATTAGTACTAATATTTGAAGATTTAGCAGTAAAATCTTTCATTGTTGAAATTTTAGAATATACTTTGTTCATTGTTGCTGTATCAAGCTGCATAGAACTTTTTGCTTGACTGCTGCTTCCAGGTAAATTTTTTGAAATATCCATGAATTTTTTAATTACATTAACTCTTTCGTTCCCACTTTTAACAGTACTAAGCATTGGAAGATTTAATAATTCTTTCATAGTAGATAAAGATTTCTTATCTATTTTATTATTTTCAGGCATACTTTGAAGTATATCAATAAATTGAATAGTAGTTTTTACTCTTGTTGTTCTATCTTTAGTTGCGTCAATCATAGGAAGCTTTAATAATTTTTGAAATGCTTCCATTGTTTTAGCATCTGGCATATTAACATCTTGTTTTGGTACTTCAACTCCATTTTGGGCAGCTTGCTGCATCTGCTGTTGCATTTGCTGCATTTGCTGCATCTGCTGATTAATTTGAGATACCATGCTCTTTTGTACAGAAGCCATTTGTTCTGTTATTTTATCAACAGCAGTTTTTTGTCCATTTAATACTCCTTGATATACTTGTACCGCCATAGATTCATAAATTTCATCTACAGCTTTAACTTGAGCATCACCCATTTTAGTAGTTATTTCATCTACTGCTTTCTTTTGCCCATCAGCCATTTTATTATTAATTTCGTTTATAGCTTCTTCTTGAACATCTCCCATTTTGTCTTTCATTTGATCTAATGCTTCATTTTGACCTTTTGATAATTCTGATAGCATTTTACGAGCCATATAAGCATTTTGAAGTTTATTCATTGCTTTACTTGTTATTTTAGGAGCTGATATTGCAAATGTTGTACTCATTATTGCAAATATAACAACAATAATTAAATTAATTTTATGAGGTTTTAGATATCCAACAAGTCTTTTAAAACTACCTTTAAAATCTTTAGGTTTTTCTACTGGTCTTCCAAATCCACCTCTACCACCGCCGCCTCTTATTCTCACAGGTCTTTTGCTTTTATTATCACTCATGCTATCTCCTCCTTTGAAAGCTGTGAGGCTACAATTTCACGATATACATCACAATTATCTAATAATTCTTTGTGAGTTCCCATCCCCACAATAGAACCTTCATCTAAAACTATAATTTTATCAGCATCCATAATAGTTCCAACTCTTTGCGCAACAATAATTACAGTTGATTCTTTTGTTTCATTTTTTAATGCAGCTCTAAGTTTTGCATCTGTCTTAAAATCCAAAGCTGAAAAACTATCATCAAAAACATATATTTCAGCTTTTTTAACTAATGCACGAGCTATAGATAGACGCTGTTTTTGACCTCCAGATAAATTGGTACCACCTTGAGCAATTTCATGCTCATATCCTCCATCCATTGTTTCTATAAAATCAGCAGCTTGTGCAACTTCAGCTGCATGTTTAACTTCTTCATCTGTTGCATTTTTATTTCCAAATCTAATATTTTCAGCTATTGTTCCTGAAAATAAAACTGCCTTTTGAGGTACAAAACCTATTTTGTTTCTAAGATCTTTTTGAGAAATTTCTCTAACATCTACGCCATCTACTAAAACACTTCCACTATCTACATCATAAAATCTTGGAATTAAATTTACCAATGTAGATTTACCAGAACCTGTACTACCTATAATAGCAACAACCTCTCCTGGATTTGCTGTAAAAGAAATATTTTTAATAGCTGGTTCTTCAGCACCTTGATAACTAAATGTTACATTTTTAAATTCAACATATCCCTTGCGTTCAAAATTATTTTTAGTTTCTTTTGCATCTGTTATTTCTGGTACAGTATCAAGTACTTCATTAATTCTTGCTACTGCAGCTTGTGCACGTGGAACCATAATATACATCATAGCAAACATAAGCATTGACATCATAATTTGCATAGCATATTGAGTAAATGCAGCAAGAGCACCTAAATCCATATTGCCTTCACTTATACGAATTCCACCAAACCAAAGAATTGCTAAAGAAGTAAAATTCATAATAAGCATTATAGAAGGCATCATAAATGCCATTATTTTATTAACTTTAATATAATTGCTTGTAAGATCTACGTTAGCTTCATCAAAACGCTTGCTTTCTTTTTCTACTGTATTAAAAGCACGAATAACTCTTATACCTGTAAGTTTTTCATGTAATACTAAATTAATTTTATCGATTTTTACTTGCACCTGTTTAAAAAGAGGAATTAATTTTGATGCTATTAATCCTATAGTTATTATAAGAACTGGTATTGAAACAGCAAAAACTAATGTAAGAGGTTTATCTTTTTTTAACGCCATAGTAATACCACCAATAGCCATAATTGGTGCACTAATCATCATACGCATTATTATAACAGTAACTGTTTGAATTTGTGTAATATCATTAGTTGTTCTAGTAATAAGAGTTGATGTACCAAATTTATCAAATTCATGTAGTGAAAAACTTTCAACTTTTCTAAATACCTTGCTTCTTAATATTGCTCCAAGATTTGATGAAACTTTTCCTGATAAAAAACTTGCTAAAATTGAACAAATAACTATTCCTAAAGCAACCAATAACATCGTTCCACCAATTTGTATAATTTTATTTGTATCTCCCTGCATAACCCCATCATTAATTATATCTGACATCAAAGTTGGAAGATAAAGATCTCCTATGGCTTGTAAAGCCACAAGTATAAATACAGCTATTACCATAGCAGCATATGGCTTTAAAAATTTATATAGCCTAATCACTATTAACCATCTCCTACCATTTAAAATAAATTTAATTAGCTATCTAATTTCTTTTATTTGCTTTTATTAAATTATCTCTTATCTGCATAAGCAACCTTCTTAATAAAATTTTCTCATCTTCTGTTAAGTTGCAAAAACACTCTTCTGTCAATACTTTCATAGTACTTTTTAATTTTTCACAAGTTTCTCTGCCTTTTTTAGTAAGATAAACTCTTAATATTCTTTGATCTTTATCATCCTGTTTTCTTGTTATAAGTTCTGATTTTTCCATTCTTTTTAACATCACAGTCATTGTAGCAGGACTAATTATTAACTTTTCTGCAAGTTCTCTTTGGCTTTGACCATCTTTGCAATAAAGTGCAAAAAGCAATGGTGGCTGCCCTGGATAAATTCCTAGTTTTTCTAGTAAATTGTGAGAACGGGCAAAATGGAGTTTTATTATTTCAGCAAATATATGGTATAAACTATCTCTATTGTACTCATTCATCATATGCCTCCTTTGTTTATCACTATCTCAACAATATTACTTAGTTATCTAACATTGTTTATGTTATCACTTAGCCGTCTAATAGTCAATATATTTTTTCCATTTTTATAAGTGTAATCCTTGTCATTTATTTAAAATTATAAAAAAATTATATACATATTTTAAAATTATTATTAATATATTATTTTATTTCATTAATTATACTTGAATTAAATCAAAATTATTATAAGCAACTATTAATTATTATTTTATTTATATATACTTTAAGTTAAAAACTAAATATAATCTAATAAAACTCCTCTACTATTATATTAAAATTTTTAAAATCTTCTATCAACTAGAAACACCTCTTATAGTATATAAATATATATAAGAAAATTTTTTAGTTTTTTATATTTCCCTGTCTTTAGCAACTTCTCTTATAACATATATAGTAAAAAACTAATTATCTCTGTTTTCTTGGTTATGTCTATATATATATCTTCTCTTATAACTTATATAGTAGAAAGACTTATTATAGCTAATCATATAACATCACAAACATTAAATATTTTTTATAATTTTATTTATAATTATTTATTTTTTACATATAATTAAAATAAAATTGTAAAAAGCTATTGACTATAAAAGATTTATGTTGTAAAATTTCTAAAAATAGAATTTTCAGAAAAAATCTTGATGAGGAGGAGTATATATATATTCCAAAGTTTAGAGAGGGAAGGCTGGTGAAAATTCCCTGAGGAAATATATAGAAGGTAGCCTCGGAGTTGTTAAATGAAATCAATATATAATAAAAATATATTGAAAGTAGAGTTAACCGTAATTCCACCGTTAAATGGAAAATAGCATTTATTTTATTTGTGCTATGTTTGAGTGTGTATTTCTATACGAATCTAGGTGGTACCGCGGAGTTAACCCTTCGTCCTTGTTAGGATGAAGGGTTTTTATTAACAAAATAATCTAAATAAAGGGGGCATTTTTATGAAATATAGTGGAGCAGCTATAACTATTAAATTATTAGAAAGACAAGGAATTAAAAATATTATAGGAATTCCAGGAGGTTCAAATTTACCTCTTTATGATGCTTTATACCAAAGTAGTATAAACCATATATTGGCTAGACATGAACAAGGGGCAGCCTTTATAGCTCAAGGTATGGCTAGATCTACTGGTGAAGTTTCTGTATGTTTTGCAACTTCAGGACCTGGTGCAACAAATTTACTCACTGCAATTGCAGACGCAAAACTCGATTCTGTTCCAATAATTTCGATAACAGGTCAGGTTTCCCATTGTGCAATAGGCACTGATGCTTTTCAAGAAGTTGATACTTATGGACTTACAATACCAATAACAAAACATAATTTTTTAGTAAGATCTGTAGAAGAATTATTTTATGTAATTCCTGAAGCTTTTAAAATAGCTAAAGAAGGCAGGCCAGGCCCTGTTAATATTGATATTCCTAAAGATATACAATTAGAAGAAATTGAATTTGATGAATGGCCAAAACCCTATAAATATGAAAAAATAAAAAATCCTGTTCCAGATAAATTTATTAAGAAAGCAGCAGAAATGATAAATAATTCTGAAAAACCTATTTTATATATTGGAGGAGGTATTATAAGTAGTAATGCTTCAGAAGCTGTTAAAATGCTTGCATATAAAAACAATATTCCAGTAGTCTCAACATTAATGGCACTTGGTTCATTTAATCATGATAATAATTTATATTTAGGAATGCTTGGTATGCATGGAGCACCTTATACTAATTTTTTAATGCATGAAGCAGATTTAATTATAGCCCTTGGTGTTCGATTCGATGATAGAGCTATAGGAAATACTGAAAAATTTTGTCCTAAGGCAAAAATAATTCACATTGACATTGATGAATCTGAAATAAATAAAATAAAACAGTCTCATTTATATATAAATGGAGATATAGATTATTCTTTAAAGGATATTTTATCTTATGTTGAAAATAATCCTAGAAAAAAATGGATTGCAAGAATTAAAGAAATGAAAAATAAACATCCTTTTATTATGCCTAGCAAAGATGAATATATGCATCCTATAAATATCATAAAATATGTAAGTAATATAGTTTCAAAAGATTCTATAATCACTACAGATGTAGGAGAGCATCAAATGTGGGTTGCTCAGGTATATCCTTTTAAATATCCACGTAACCTATTAACTTCAGGAGGGCTTGGAACTATGGGTTTTGGGCTACCAGCAGCAATAGGAGCAGCTCTTTCAAATCCAGACAAAGAAGTTATATGCTTTAGCGGAGATGGTTCTATACTTATGAATATTCAAGAACTAGCTACTTTAGCTGATTTAAATCTTAATGTAAAGATACTTATTTTAAATAATGGCCATCTAGGACTAGTAAGACAGCAACAACAGATGTTTTATAAAGAACATTATATAGCTTCAAAATTTATAACTAATCCAGATTTTGCAGCTATAAGCAGAGGTTTTGGTGTTAAAGCTTATGACCTTAGCAAAGAAAATGAACCTTTAAAACTACTCACAGAAGCTTTAATAAAACCAGGCCCTACCTTAATAAATATACCTATAAAAGAAAATGAAAATGTACTTCCAATTGTACCTCCTGGTGCAGGAAATACTGAAATGATAATAGGTGGTGAATATTATGGTAATTAATGATCTTTGTATTATAGAGTTAATAGTAAATAATCATCCGGGAGTTATGACCCACATTACAGGTTTATTTGCAAGAAGAGCTTTTAACCTTGAAGGTATATTATGTGGAAGAATCGGCGATGGAACTAAAAGTAAAATGTATTTACTTATAAATAACGATGATTCTAAAGAACAAATCATAAAGCAGTTAAAAAAACTTTATGATGTTTTGGAAGTTAATGTATTGAATTATTCTCTTAATAATAATATTTTTGATAATATAGATAAAATTTTAAAATTAGATATAGATATCAAAAATGAAAACTAAGTATAATTAAGTATAATATAGTAAAATAATAATCCAATCAAAAGCATATTTTATTTTATACAACAATATTTAGAAGTAAAGGCTTTTGTAGAGAGGATTATTATTTTACTAGAATTTATTCTTTAAAATTTTATATCTATAATTAAAATTTTATTTAAAAGGAGATTTTATTGTGAAATTTATTTCTTATTATTATAATAATAAAGAAAATGTTGGAATATTAACTGAAAACGGAATAATACATCTTGAAAAATATAATTCAATGATTGATTTGATTAAAAATTTTAATGAAGAAATTTTAAAAAAATTTGAAAATATTATTTATAAAAATGATTATAATTATATTCCATTAGAAAAAGTAAAATTACTTGCCCCTATTCCTTATCCTAAAAGACATATTTTATGTCTTGGCAAAAATTATGAAGATCATGCAAAAGAATTAATGACAACTAAAATATCAGACACATTTATACCAAATGCACCAATATATTTTACTAAATCTAATGGATCTGTTATAGGTAATAATGATTATATTAAATTTTATAAAAATGTTACAAGTCAAGTAGATTATGAATCAGAATTAGCTATAGTTATAGGAAAAGAAGGAATAAACATAAATAAAGAAGATGCAGAAGATTATATATTTGGATACACTATAGTTAATGATGTATCTGCTAGAGATCTTCAAGTTAAGCATAATCAATGGTTTAAAGCAAAAAGTTTAGATACATTCTGCCCTATAGGTCCCTCAATAGTTCATAAAAGTAAAATCCCTTTCCCAGTAGAACTTGATATTACATGTAAAGTAAATGGAGAAATAAGACAAAATTCAAATACAAAGAATTTAATTTTTGATATTCCTTATATAATAAGCGATTTATCAAAAGGATTTACTTTAAAACCTGGTGATATAATTTGTACAGGGACTCCAAGTGGTGTTGGTCTAAGCTTTGATCCCCCTAAGCTTTTAAAAGATGGAGATATTGTTGAATGTTATATTGAAAAAATAGGCACTTTAATTAATACTGTAAAATCTATATAAAAATATTAAAAGTAAAAAAAAAAAAGAATTTGTTTTAATTTTAAAATTAAAACAAATTCTTTTTTTATTATAGATATCAATATTAAAACAAATGAAAACTAAATATATTCTAAATAAATTTTTACTTAAAAGTATAAAAAATGTTGATATTTATCAAAAAATGTTGTGAAATCGTATTGACGAACCTATACGTAAAGGTTTATAATTAAAACAAAGGTACCTTTACGTATAGGTTTAATTGCTAAATTATTAATGTGGAATAATTTAATTATTAATTAGGAGGATTTCAGTATGTCTAAGTTTTTTAATGATGCTCAACAATTATTGGAATATGTTGGTGGTAAGGAAAATATTGCTGCAGTATCTCATTGTGCAACACGTATGCGTTTTGTATTAAAAGATAACAAAAAAGCAGATGTCAAAAAAATTGAAAGTATAAAATCTGTAAAAGGAACTTTTACCCAAGCTGGTCAATTTCAAGTTATAATAGGCAATGAAGTATCTGTATTTTATAATGATTTTATAGAAATATCTGGTATAGATGGAGTTAGTAAAGAAGCTGCAAAGGTTGCAGCTAAAAGTAATATGAATTTTATTCAAAGATTACTTGCTAATTTAGCAGAAATATTTACACCTCTTATTCCTGCACTTGTAGTTGGAGGTTTAATATTAGGATTTCGTAATATAATTGGAGATATCAAATTATTTGAAGGAGGAACAAAAACTTTAACACAAATATCACAATTTTGGACTGGAGTTCATTCTTTCTTATGGTTAATTGGTGAAGCTATATTTTTCTTTTTACCAGTTGGAATAACATGGTCAATTTCTAAAAAAATGGGTACAACTCAAATATTAGGTATTATTTTAGGTATTACATTAGTTTCTCCTCAATTATTAAATGCTTATGCCGTTGCTAGTACACCTGTTGATAAAATTCCAGTTTGGGATTTTGGATTTGCAAAAGTTCAAATGATAGGTTATCAAGCACAAGTTATCCCAGCAATTTTAGCAGGATTTCTTTTATCAATATTAGAAAAAAATGTTCGTAAAATTGTACCTGAATATATATCAATGATAGTAGTACCATTTTTATCATTAGTTCCAACTGTATTAATAGCACATATTGTTTTAGGGCCATTAGGCTGGGCAATAGGTAAAGGAATATCTTCTATTGTATACTCAAGTTTAACATCATCATTTGGATGGTTATTTGCTGCTTTATTTGGATTTACTTATGCACCACTTGTAATTACAGGACTACATCATATGACAAATGCTATAGACCTACAATTAATGGGGCAACTAGGCGGCACTAACTTATGGCCAATGATTGCTTTATCAAATATTGCTCAAGGTTCTGCAGTTTTAGCTATGATATTTATCAATAGACATGATGATGAAGAAAAACAAGTATCTATTCCTGCTGCAATTTCCTGTTACCTAGGTGTTACAGAGCCAGCTATGTTTGGTATAAATTTAAAATATATTTATCCATTCTTAGCTGCTATGATTGGTTCTTCAATTGCATCTGTTATTTCAGTAGGTTCAGGTGTTATGGCTAATTCAATTGGAGTTGGTGGATTGCCAGGTATATTGTCTATAAAACCACAGCATATGTTTGTTTTTGCTATTGCAATGTTAGTAGCAATTGTTATTCCATTTGTATTAACTAATATCTTTTCTAAGACAAAATTAGCAAAGAAAAAAGATATGTAAATTAAAATAATTATTTATTAATAAAATTAAAATATGGGAAGGAATTTTATGTCCTTCCTTTTCTTCAATATATTTAATTAAAGGAGCAATGGTCATGAAAGATTTTAGAAAAAGTGTAATATATCAAATATACCCTAAATCATTTAACGATTCTAATGGTGATGGATTTGGTGATTTAAAAGGTGTAACCAATAAACTTGATTATTTAAAAACATTAGGAGTAGATTATATATGGTTAACTCCATTTTATGTTTCTCCTCAAAAAGATAATGGTTATGATGTTTCTGATTATTACAAAATCGATAAACGTTTTGGAACAATGCAAGACTTTGAAGAAATGGTATGTAAAGCTAATGAATATGGTATAGATGTTATGCTTGATATGGTATTTAACCATACTTCAACAGAACATCAATGGTTTAAAAAAGCTATAAATGGAAATGAAAAATATAAAAATTATTATATATTTAAAGAACCTAAAAATGGTAAAGAACCAACAAACTGGTTATCAAAATTTGGTGGTTCTGCTTGGGAATATGTAAAAGAATTTAACGAATATTATCTTCATCTATTTGATGTTACTCAAGCAGATCTTAACTGGAAAAACGAAAATTTAAAAAAAGAAATTTTTGATGTAGTTAACTTTTGGATTAACAAAGGAGTTAAAGGATTCCGTTTTGATGTTATAAATTTAATTTCTAAACCAGATAAATATGAAGATGATTTACAAGGTGATGGACGTCGTTTTTATACAGATGGCCCACACATTCATCAATACTTAAAAGAATTAAACAAAGAAACTTTTGGTAAATATAAAGATATTATTACAGTTGGTGAAATGTCATCAACAACAATAGATAACTGTATTAAATATTCAAACCCAAATGAAAAAGAATTATCAATGGTATTTAATTTTCATCACTTAAAAGTTGATTATAAAAATGGAGATAAATGGACATTAATGAATTTTGATTTTAAAAAATTAAAAGAAATTTTCGATTACTGGCAAGTTGGAATGCAAGAAGGAAATGGCTGGAATGCTGTATTTTGGTGTAATCATGATCAGCCGCGTATTGTATCTCGTTTTGGAGATGATAAAAAGTATCGCGTTGAATCTTCAAAAATGCTTGCAACTGCAATACACATGTTAAGAGGAACACCTTATATTTACCAAGGTGAAGAAATTGGAATGACAAATCCATACTTTGATAAAATTGATTTATATAAAGATGTAGAATCAATCAATTATTATAATATTTTAAAAACACAAGGAGTAAATGAAGAAAATATAATTAAAATTTTACAACAAAAATCACGTGACAACTCTCGTACTCCTATGCAGTGGAATGATGATAACAACGCTGGCTTTACTACTGGAACACCTTGGATATCAGTAAATCAAAATTATAAAGAAATTAATGTTCAAAAGGCACTAAATGATAAAAATTCAATATTTTATCACTACCAAAAATTAATTAAGTTAAGAAAAGAATATGATATTATTTCTCATGGCAATTTTGAGCTAATACTAAAAGAACATGATAAAATATTTTCATATATTAGGACATATAAAAATGAAAAATTATTAGTAATAAATAATTTTTATGGAACTGAAACTACTTTTAAGCTTCCTTCTCATATAAATTTTTATGAATATAAAAGTAAAATTTTAATTTCTAATTATGAAGATTCTCCTATTGATTTTAAAGAAATAAAGTTAAGACCTTATGAATCAATTGTATATCACCTTGAGAGATAACATAATAAATGATACAATATCTTTGGTGATGACTATATGAATAGAAAATATTTAACTATTTATAATGAAATTGTTAATGAAATAAAAAGTGGTAAAATTGAATCAAAAACAAAACTTCCTTCCGAAAGTGAATTAATGGCATATTATAATGTTTCTAAAGATACAGTAAGGAAAGCTTTAAACTTATTGGAAATGAACGGATATATTCAAAAAATAAATGGAGTTGGTTCTTTTGTATTAGACTTTAATAAATTTGATTTTCCTGTTTCAGGATTAGTAAGTTTTAAAGAGTTATCTTTAAAACTTGGTATAAAATCAAATACAATTGTAGAAGAATTAGAATTAATTAAACCTGATAAATATTTAATGAAACATCTAGATGTATCTAAAGATGATGATGTTTGGAAAGTTGTAAGAGTAAGAGAAATAGAAAATAAAAAAATTATTTTAGATAAAGATTTTTTAAACAAAAAATATGTACCTTTATTAACTAAAGATATTTGTAAAAACTCAATATATGAATACATCGAAAATGATTTAGGTCTTAAAATCAGCTTTGCAAAAAAAGAAATTACAATGCAACAAGCTTCAAAAGAAGATAAAAAATATTTAGACTTAGAAAATTATGATATGATTGTAGTTGTAAAAAATTATACTTATTTAGATAATGCAGATTTATTTCAATATACTGAATCTAGACACAGACCAGACAAATTTAGGTTTGTAGATTTTGCTAGAAGAATTTATTAAATTATTAAATATAAAAATAGTAATGGGAATATCCAAAAATGAGATATTCCCATATTAGATAATATTTTATTTAAACATATTTTTACTTAAAATTTAAGCCATAAATGTTACTTTATCTCCATTACAATTTAATTTTATATTATTTCCATTAATTTTAGTTAAAAGATTTACATTATGTCCCCACAATTTTTGAATATATTTTAATGTAGCTTCTGCATAAGTTAAATTTAGTTCTCTTCCGTCAAATACATGTTCAATTGTTAATGTTCTATCTTTAATATTCATATCAATTATCTTCATAACGGGAACTGATCCCATACCACAACTTGAGCTAAGTACATTTCTAATTTCAATAAAGCCTTTTTCGTCAGAAACCTCTTCAATAACATAATCGTTGCCTTTTTTTACATACTCAAATAAATTCATTTCTTCACTTAGTTCTTCAGTAAGATATCTTCTTAAAAATGATGAATCTCTTTCAAGTTCTCTAACTTCAAATATTTTATCTCTTCCATATCTTTTTTCAATATCTTGAAATATTTTAAATCCTAAATAATAAGGATTCAATCCTCCTGGCCAAGGTGTAATTACATCATTATGTCTTTTTATAAATTCAAGATAAAATGGATCTGAAAGTTGAAGGTTTTTTAATATATTGTAATGCCAATAACTAGCCCAGCCTTCATTCATTATTTTTGTTTCTATCTGAGGAATAAAATATAAAGTTTCTTCCCTTACTATTTCAAGTATATTTTTTTCCCATTCCTCAAGATTTCCATATTGCATTATAAAATACAATATATCATCTTCAGGTTCTAAAGGAACCTTATTTATATCAGGTTCTTCAGGTTTTACATAAGGCTTAAGAATATCTCTTTTTTCACATTTCTTCTTATAGTCATCTATAATTCTTTTAGCAATTTCATCATTACTTATTTTCTTTTCTCCTGGTACCCTTGAAATTTGAAGCTTTATAGAATGAGCAGCATCTAATACTCTTTCAACATTAGTATATCCTATACTAGGATCATTTATATAACTTCTTATTTTATCAGCATGACTTTTAAACATTTCAATAGTATAATCAGCATAAGTTCCTTCTTTAAAAAGCCTATTGTTTTTAAAAAAATCATTATGACCATAAACATGAGCAATAGTTAAAATTTGAAGCAATAATGTATTATCTTTCATTAAATATGCTAAGCAAGGGTTGGAATTTATAACCATTTCATATGGAAGCCCTGTAAGATTATATTTATACATTGTTCTATTTCTTTCGTATGATTTTCCAAAGCTCCAATGAGGATACCTTGAAGGCATACCAACATAAGCCTCATAAGCTAACATATCATTATAATTAATAATTTCAAATTCTTGTTCATAAAAATCAAGTCCCATATTTTTAGCTAATGCTTCTATTTTTTCATTCCACTTTTCTAAATCTTTAATAGTATATTCCATTTTAGCCCTCCTTTATTTCTTTTTTTAAAATACCTTTGAGGGCATTCCATAAATCTTCCTTTTTTTTAATTGATACTGAAATAAATTTTTTATTATCTATTTCTTTAGAAAATCTATCTTTAAGATTTGCTGAATAAAAACTAGGCATAATTTCTGCATAAGCAACCATATTACATAAATCCGTTAATTGCTTTGCAACCTTTATTGCTTTTTCATTATCTTCTGTCCAATTATCTCCATCACTAACATTAAAAGTATATATATTCCAAAAGTTCGGATTGTATCTTTCTTCAATAATTTCTAAAGCCTTTATATACCCACTTGATATATAAGTTCCTCCAGACTCAACCTTATGAAAAAACTCGTTTTCATTAACCTCCTTTGCTGTAGTAGAATGACTTATAAATACAATTTCCACATTAGTATACTTCATTCTTATAAATCTTGATAATACAAAGAAAAATGATCGAGCTAAATATTTTTTAGTACTATCCATAGATCCAGAGGTATCCATTATACAAAATATTACTGCATTAAATTCTTTCTTTTTTGTCTTTTTCATTCTGTTGTATCTTAAATCATCTTCTTTAAATGGGAATCTTTCTATTTTTTCTTCTATTCCTGCTTCTTTAAGTGCCCTTTTTTTCCCTTGTTCCCTTTTAATTTTTTCAATTACAGTTCTTTTTTTAGCAAGTCTTGGATTTATACCATGCTTTTGATAACCGGATCTTTTAGTTGCATTTTCTGATAAAATTTCAGAAAATTTCTTTTTATCAAGGTCAGGTAAATCTAAATCTTCCATAAGATAATTTAAAACATCATCTATCGAAATTTCAGTTTCATATATATCTTCTCCTTCTTCATTACCTGCTCTACCGCTGCCTTTTCCCTCACCGCTTTTATCACTTCCTATTTTATCCCCTCTTTTTTCAGTTCCATCTCCACTTCCAACTCCTGGAGCATTTTTACCATAAATAAATTGATATTCCTTAATTCCTCTAACAGGTATTTTTATTTTTTTATTTTTCCCCTCACCTATAATGCTTTCTTCAGATAATATATCCCCCAAATTATCTCTAATAGATTTCTCAATAAGCTCTCTATGTCGTCTCCTATCTTCTATGGATCTATCATGATCTACTGGACTATATTCCTTAAAAATAGCCATAATATCAATCCTTCCATAGGTTATTAGCTGCATACTTTAATATAACATCACAGCAATGCTCACAATATCCATTTTCCTTCATTTCTTCTACCATAATATTATATTTTGATTCTTGTTCTTTATCTCTCACTCTAGACTTTGTTATTATTCTTGATAAATCTTTAACTGAAGCCATAAGTTTCTTTTCAATAGCTTCCTTAAGAGGTTCATAAGAAGTATAATCTATCTTTCCTCCCTTTCTTACAACATAAAACATATATGAAGTTACATCAGTTCTAAATCCCTTTGCAGAACTTTCTGCTATACCTATTTGTTCTTCTATAGATCTCATAAATTTTTCGTCTGGTTGAAGTTCTTCTCCTGTTGATTTATCTTTAAGCTTTGTTTTATTTACATAAGCTTCAGCATTATCGATATAGTTATTAAACAAACTTTCTGCCTGTTCTTTAAAACTAATTATAAAAGCTTTAGTAATTTCTTTTTCCAATGTTTTATTGTATTCTTTTCTAATAGTATCTTGTACAAATGTTAAATATTTCTTTTTTTCATCCTCTGCTATATCAAGTTCTTTAACTGATTTTATAATACTTTCCATAATACTAAGAGGATTTATACAATTATGCTCTGAATTTGATAAAGCATTATCTATAGCTTTAATAACAAATCTTGTTGAAATACCACTCATGCCCTCTCTCATACCAGCTTCTTCTCTAAGTTCTTCTATATCTATCTTTTTAGTAGTTCCCTTTTCTACTATTTCATCACCATTATAAATCTTTAACTTTGTCATAGGATCAACTTTAGCAGAAGGTGTAAGTCTTGAAAGTACAGCAAACATAGCTGCAGTTTCTATAGTATGTGGCGCTATATGTGCCTTAAAATTACTCTTTTTAAGTATCTTTTCATATATTTTTATTTCTTCATTTAATTCTAAACAATAAGGAACTTCTATTTTAACGATTCTATCTAAAATAGCCTCATTTGTATGATCTGACTTAAATTTATTCCATTCAGCTTCGTTTGAATGAGCTAAAATAACTCCATCAAAATATATCATTGAACCTTTCCCTGGAGATGGTATAGATTTTTCTTGAGTAGCAGTTATTATAGTATGCAAATACTCTACATCATTTTTGAACACCTCTATAAATTCAACCATACCTCTATTACCTACATTAAAAGCACCATTTAATGAAAAAATACGTGGATCATCCTCTGGATACATATCCATTTTAGATATATCTATAGAGCCTGTAAGTATAGAAGTATCTTGATTATTAGGATCAACAGGAGGAACAACTCCTATTCCTTTTCTTGATCTTATAGAAAATGTATTTTTTACTACAGGAACTTTTTCAAATTGTCCATCATATTCATTAAGCAATCTATATCTGCATACAGGACACAAATCTCCTTCTATCTGAACCCCTAAAATTTCCTCAAACTCCTTTCTTAAATGTTTTGGAATTAAATGTAGTGGTTCTTCTGACATAGGGCAACCTTTAATCGAATATATAGGTGGTGCAGATTCTAATGCCTTTTTTAAAGCTTCTACAATAGAAGATTTACCAGCACCTACAGGTCCTACAAGATATAATACCTGTCTTGACTCCTCACCTTTCATAGATGCAGCATGAAAATAATTTACTAGCTTCATAATTACTTTATCTATTCCAAAAAAATCATCTTTAAAAAAATTATAGCGTTTTATTGTTTCATTGCCATATATCTTTCTAATTCTTTGATTTTCTTCAGGCTTTAGTATTTCAAAGCCTTTTTCCATAATAATGTCATACATTCTTTTATGTGCAAGTTTTGCTACATCAGGGTTTTCTTTGACTATCTCAAGATAGTCAAGCATGGTACCTTCAAATTTATTTTTCTTTTGTTGCTCTCTATCATTATTTATTAATTCCTTAAAATCCATATATGGTACCTCCAAAAATTATGTTTAATATATTTTATTTTTCAATGACGGTATTTTATGACTTTAATTTCATAAATTAAAATAAAAATTTAAAATGTATTACTATTGACAATTTCACCTCTATAATGTAAGATGTTTTCATCTGAATATTTATTAATTTAATGTTCTTATCTAGAGAAGCGGAGGGACTGGCCCTATGAAGCTCGACAACCGGCATTATACTTATAATGCATCGGTGTCAATTCCTGCAGAATAAATTATATTTATTCTGAAAGATAGGAAATCAGCAAATAATGAAAATTATATTTTCAAGGTTGGTTTTCCTGTCTTAGAAAGCTAACCTTTATTTTTTTTACTTTTTTATGTTTAATGTGGTTACAAAAGCAAACAGAATTGAGAGGTGATTACTATTCCTATAAAAATAAAAGACGATTTACCAGCTGCTGAAATTTTATATAATGAAAATATATTTGTAATGCCTGAAAGCAAGGCTTTTCATCAAGATATTCGTCCTTTAAAAATAGCTATTTTAAATCTTATGCCTACTAAAATTACCACAGAAGTTCAACTTTTAAGACTTATTGCTAATACTTCTTTACAAATTGAAGTTGAATTATTACATCCTAAAAGTCATATTTCTAAAAATACTTCAGAAGAATATTTAATGACATTTTATAAAACATTTGATGAAATAAAATATCAAAAATTTGATGGATTAATCATTACAGGTGCCCCTGTTGAACAAATGCCTTTTGAAGAGGTTAATTATTGGGATGAATTAAAAGATATAATGGACTGGAGTGTACATAATGTATATTCTACATTTCATATATGTTGGGGTGCTCAGGCTGGATTATATCATCATTATAATATTCCAAAATATGCTCTTAAAGAAAAAATGTTTGGTGTATTCGAGCATAAGATTTTAAAAGAAAATATACCATTACTTAGAGGCTTTGATGATAAATTTTTTGCGCCACACTCTAGGCATACTGAAGTAAGAAAAGAAGATATTGAGAAAATTCCTGAATTATCTATATTGTCAGAATCTGATGAAGCTGGCGTATATATAGTTGCAAATAAAAATGGAAGACAAATTTTTGTTACAGGTCATTCAGAATACGATCCTTTAACATTAAAAGCAGAATATGATCGCGATATTGCTAAAGGCCTTAATATAAAAGTTCCTAAAAATTATTTTCCAGATGATAATCCATTAAACAAGCCAGTAGTTAAATGGAGAAGTCATGCTAATTTATTATTCTCAAATTGGCTTAATTATTATGTTTATCAAAATACACCTTATGATTTAAGTAAGCTTAACAATTAAATTTAAAATTATCAATTTTATTTAAACACTTAAAAATTTAAAATAAAAAAGCAGCAGTTTAAATAGACTTTTATTAAACTGGTGCTTTTTTATTTTAAATTATATTGTATACTATTGTGCTTTTTCTAATTCTTCTTCTAATTCTTCTTCCCAATCTGGTTCTTTACCTCTTAAATAAGAAATTACAGCTGCTATAATGCTAAAAATAAAAGATATTGTAAATGCAGTTCTAAGTCCTAATACAAATTGATCGACTGCAATACCTTTAGAACCTACCTGTGTACCTACAAACAATGCCTGCATTGCTTCTTGTGATATACTTGAAGATACTATAGCCATTGAAATTGCTATACTTAATACATTACCTGCATTATTAGCCATTGTTCTTAATCCTGCTGCTATACCTCTTTTATCAGCTGGTACCATACCCATTATTGAGCTTGTATTTGGAGAAAAAAACATTCCTGATCCAAATCCCATTATAAGCATCCAAATTATAATTTCAAATGTTGATGTATTTTCTGTTATAAACATCATACCTAAAAGACCTACCGCAGAAATAAGCAAACCTAATGAACTTAAAATTCTCGCACCATATTTATCTGATAAATATCCACTAATTGGAGATACAATCATCATAGATACAGCTAATGGAGCTAATAACATTCCAGCTACAATAGGATCAATCCCCTTAACTCCTTGAAAGAAAAAAATTAATAAAAATGTAACTGCTCCTCTTGCTATTCCATTTAAAAGATTACTAGTATATGCAAAAGCTAATACTCTAGTTTTTAAAAGCCTTAAATCGAGCATTGGCTCATCTGTATTGTTTTCTATATATACAAATAACACCAATAATATTATAGAAACTATTATAAGGCTTATTACAGTTATATTAACCCATCCAATAAATCCTCCAAAACTTAAAGCAACTAATAATGCCAACATACCAAAAGAAAAAGTCAGCGTACCTTTAAAATCAAATTTATGCTTTTTAGAAATTGTAGCAGTTTCTTTTAATTGAAAAGCAGCCCATAGTGTTCCTATAATTCCTATTGGAATATTTATATAAAATATACTTCTCCATCCAATGCTTATTAGAAATCCACCTAAAATTGGCCCAATAATAGAAGCTATACTTATAATCATACTATTAATACCTAAGGCTTTTCCAAGTTCTTTTTTAGGGAAGGCATCTGCAACTATAGCTGTACTATTTGCAACCATTAAAGATCCACCTATAGCTTGAATCATTCTAAATATTAATAGCTGTATTCCTGTTTTTGATATTGAACATAAAAATGAAGCAAATGTAAATAAAGCAAAACCACTTACATAAAGCTTTTTTCTCCCAAACATATCTGCTATTCTACCTATTGAAGGTACTAATATAGTCATAGCTAGCATGTACCCCATAAGAATCCATGTAACAATTCCCATGCTTGCATTTAAATCTTTCATAATAACAGGAAGTGCAATCATTAATGTACTTCCGCTTAACACAGAAAAAAGTGCACCTATCGTAGTACACGAAAGTGCAACCCACTTATAATTATCTTTTTTCATCTTATTACCTCCATTTTTGTATAATTTATTTATTATAATTGATTGTTAAAAGTTTTTCTAAAATTTCTATATATTTATTTTTCACTTTTTTCAACGTTTCTTCTTTTTCTTCAATAATCTTTAATTGTCCTTCAATTTTTTTTATAGAGTCTTCTATAAAATCATGATCATATTTTTCACCTTTAAAAATACTTTTTATATCAAGTTCAAGCTCAAATATATCTTTAACTTCATTAAGAGAAAAACCAAGTTTACCTTTTAAATCCTTAATCCTCAATATATTTTCTATATCTTCATCAGTATAAAGTCTATAAAAAGACTTAGTCCTAATAGGTTTTATAAGTTCAATATCTTCATAATAACGTATGGCTCTTTTAGTAAGACCTGTTTTGGCTGCTACCTCTTCAATTTGATAATATTTATTATCCATATTCATTCCTCCTTTTATCATTATAACATTTACGTCAATGTTATAGTTTTCCCATGGTAAAGTATTTTTGACAAAATAAGAAGAAAAATTAGCTATTTTTTAATTCTTTCTTATGATTTCTACTAAAAACTTATATTACAAAATAGACGGTTGGCAATTATTACATTCTACAAAAATCAGTTATAATTGCAACCGTCTTAAATTTAAAATAAATAATTATTAAAGAAGTTCTCCATTCCATGCCCAATCTTTTATTTCTTCAAAAGTTATGTATATGCTTTCTTTGGGAATATTAAGTGTTTCTTTAAAAAGACTGCTTATTAAATCTGCAACCTTATTTTTATATTTTTTTTCAGCACTTCCAAGTATTTTAACTTCAACAAAAGCTGCATATTCCATCTTTTGTCCTTTAAAGTATATGTTTTTATCATCATCAAAACTAACCATTAACCATTCTTCAGTTTTACCTGGAAACTCTTTTATAATTTCTCCCATTTTAGATTTTAATAAGTCTTTTTCCCTATCAGAAAGTTTAACTGTTACTTTTGAATTTATAAATGGCATATCAATCATCCTTTCTTAAAATTTTATAAAGATATTTTACCATAATAAAAATATTCTATAACTATTTACAATAATAATTAATTATCAAACCTTTTTTACTTTTTTTCTTTTTCAATTACTATTTTTTCATATCTTGCAATTTTATAATTCAAACGTTCCAATGTTTTTTTCATATCCTCTATTTTGGCTATAAGTTTTTTACGCTGTTCATTTAAAAGTTCTTTTCTTGCCTCAATTGTTTCATCACCTTTTTGAAACAGATTAACATATTCAATCAAAGCTTCAATAGGAAGTCCTGCACCTCTCATACATTTTATAAATTCTATCCATTTGCAGTCTTCTTCTTTATAATCTCTAATTCCACTTTTATTGCGATTTACAGGTGGAATTAGACCAATACGTTCATAATAACGAAGTGTATCTTGTGAAATATCAAATTTCACACTTACTTCTGAAATCGTCATTGGATTTACCTCCTTACATTATTTAAATCTATTATACTCTTCATAAGGTAACCTCTCAAGACAATCATTAAAACCTTTATCTAAAATCAAATGTTATATTGCACCGACTATTTTATGTGGAACATACAGTTCTTCAAGGTAATCTATGTCTTCATTAGTAAGCTTTACATTTAACGCTCCAACAGCATCATCAAAATACTTTGCCTTTGTTGCTCCGATAATTGGAGCAGTCACTCCCTTGTAAAGCAGCCATGCAAGAGAAATTTGAGTCATTGTCACTCCATACTTTTTAGCAAGTTCATGTACCCGAAGCACTATAGGATAATCAGTTTCTTGTGTACTATCGTATTTGGAAATTGCTGTTTTATCTGTCTGACTACGCTTCGTATCAGCCTTCCACTCAAGACGGGAAAGCCTACCAGCAGCAAGAGGGCTGTATGGAGTAAGTGCTACATTTTGCTGCTTACAAATTGGAATCAGTTCTCGCTCATCCTCACGATAAAGCAGATTATAGTGGTTCTGCATAGAACTAAAAGGCGTAAAGCCGTTTCGCTCAGCTACAATCTGCATATTATGAAACTGATAACCATACATTGCAGAAGCACCAAGTGCTCTCACTTTACCAGCCTTAACAAGACTATCTAAAGCCTCCATAGTCTCCTCAATAGGAGTATTGTAATCGAAACGGTGAATAATGTAAAGATCAACATAATCTGTGCCCAGTCTTTTGAGTGAGCCATCAATTTCACGCAATATAGCTTTTTTTGAGAGCTTACCCTCATTAAAATAAACCTTAGTAGCAATAACTACCTTATCCCTGGCAACATTGTTTTTAATTGCTCGGCCTAAATACTCTTCGCTAGTACCGGCTGAATAGGTATTAGCTGTATCAAAGAAATTGATACCTAAATCAAGAGCATGTTTGACAATCTTCTCACTCTCTTCAGCACTCAATGTCCATGCGTGAAAATTGCTTTTGGGATCACCAAAGCTCATGCACCCTACACAAAGACGTGAAACTTGAATGTTTGAATTTCCTAATTTTGAATATTCCATTTTATTTTCTCCTCATATTTTAAAAAATATTATTTTTAACCTATTTGAAAATTTATTCCTCTGATTCATTCACACTAATGCTTCTTCTAGAAAAACATTTTTGCAATTCTCCTTTCTTTTTTACTTTATTATTACTTTACCCCATAGAGTTCACTCTAAGTCAATAGTTTTTTCTAAAAAATTTGAAAAGTGAAAGCATTCTTATTATTCTTTATAATGAAGATATATTAAAAAACATTGTATCATCAATACAAAAGGTAAAAATTTATAAATCAAGCAAAAATTATAAGCCACCCAAACGGGTGGCTTACCATCTTGCCATTAAACTATAATCTTCTTTTATAAGAGGCTATGTTTTTTGTATTTTTTAATAATAACTTCAAAATTTAATTAAGTTGTTTCAATCAATGTCATTGCTAAACTTTGGATAGCTAAAATAACTCCTATTCTTCTAAAGGCATTTTAGGCCCTATTAAGTTTAATTGATAAAAATCAAGATCTAGCCATTTACCAAATTTAAAGCCCGCTTTTTTTATTGTACCAGAATACTTAAATCCTATTTTTTCATGCATTTTTATACTAGTTTTATTCGACGAGTCAATTGCAGCAACAAGTGTTGCATATTCTTTTTCATTAGCAATTTCTATTATCTTTTTCATTAATTTTGTTGCAATCCCTTGATTTCTATAATCCTTATGAACATATACAGAATGCTCTATTGTATATTTATATGCTGGCCATTCCCTAAATGGACCAAATGTAGCAAATCCAGCAACCATACCATTTTCTTCAAATACTAACAACGGATATCCATTTTGTTTCTTTTTTTCATACCATTGTTTTTTCTCCTCAAGAGTCTGAATCTTATACGCATAAATTGCTGTTGTATTTAATATAGCGTCATTATAAATATCTAAAATACTTTTTAAATCTTTTTCACTTGCTTCTCTTATCATTTTTTCTCCTTTTACAATAAATTTTTTCCTATATTTTATTTTAGAATATTATTATACAAAACGTGAAATTAATTTTATTAATTAATTTTTTTATATTATATCATGAGCAAATATTTATTGTCTAATTTATTGTAATCTATCCAATATGGATTGTCAACACTTTTTTGTACAATTTTTATTCGGTCATTTTTTATAATCTATATTCTACAGGGG
>NZ_RJWG01000010.1 GCF_004011155.1 Clostridium prolinivorans
ACTTATTTTTTTACTTGTCAATAGTTTTTTTATTTAAAACTTATATTTTCAAGTGATTAACTGTCGACTTATCTCAGCGACGTTTTATATAATATCATGATAAATTTTTATGTGCATATAAAAATTTTTTATTTATAACAAATATCTTTAAATTTCTCTTTATTTCTTTTTTTATCTCTTAATATCATTTATAGACACACCAGGAATAGTATTAATACCATATATTTATTATATCAAATTTTAAAGCAATTTTTGCAAAGATTTTAAATCTTTTATTATAATTTTTTTATTTCCAATAAGTTCTAGTATTCCTTCATCTTCCATTGCTGATAATTTTCTACTCATAGTTTCACGAGTTACTCCTATATAATTTGCCATTTCCTCTCTACTTAAAGGCATATCTATAATTATACCTTCTTCTTCTTCATGTCCAAATTCTCGTGCAAAAACTTTTAACAAATCTGCAATTCTAGCTTCTATATCTTTTGTACTTAAAATTTTAACTAAATTTTCTAATGATACAACTCTATCATGAAGATTTTCTAAAATTTTAAGACTTATTTCAGGATTTTTTTTAACTATATCATCAAATGCATCTTTAGTTAAAATACACATATTCACATCATCTAAAGCTTCTGCATTAAAATCAAATTTTCCTTTTTTTAAAAGACTTAAATAACCTATGAAATCTCCTTCTGAAAGTATATAAAGTATTTGTTCTTTCCCCTCTTTAGTATATTTAAATATTTTTACTTTACCTTTGTTTATAATATAAAATTTATCAGAAACATCTCCTTCAAAAAATAATATCTGACCTTTTTTATATTTTTTTCTTGTAATTTTCCCTATAACTTTTTTTAATTGTGTATCATCAAGTATAGATAAAATAGGTGCTTTCCTAGAGCAATAATTCCCAGTACATTTTTCACAAGCAAATGCTTCTAATTGATTCATCTCATTCTCCTTTTACGATATAATTGATAAATATTTTTTGCACATTTCAATATCATTCCGTTTTAAATATAATAAAGCTAAATTGCTATAAATTTTTATTATGTCATTTTTATACTCTTCTTTATTTTTTATTAAATTTGAAAGATTAATATAAGTATTTCTCACATTAATAAAATCATTAAGTAGACTATATATATCTATAAGCATATAATAACCTTTAATTACCAAAGGCATATAATTAATCTCTAATGATAATTTTATTCCTTCTTTAATAAAATATAAAGCATCTTCATATAACATTTGTTTAATATAAATCACAGATTTTTCTATAAAAGTTTCAGCTAATTTTTTAATATTTTTCCCCTTAACAATGTTTTCAGCTTTATTAAAAAATTCTTTACCTTTGTCAAAGTTATTTTCTTGTGTATAAATTATTCCAAGATTATTATATATAACCCATAAAATTTCCTCATCATTTGTTAAATTTTTTATTAATTCTTCATATAAAGATATAGCTTTTTCTTTATTCCCTTTTTTGCTATAACAACTTGCTTTTAAAATAGCAGCATCAATACATCCCTTTTTATCATTATTTTTAGAGCATAAAATAGAATACTTTTCAATAAACTCTAATGCTTTCTCCCATTCATTTAATATTTTGTATATTTTAGCTATATTATATAATGAGTATTTTTCAGATTCTAAATCATTTAAATTTTCAGCATAATAATTAGCTCTCTTAAATGAGAAAATAGCCTCTCTATATAATAAATCATTCATTGTATTTTCTAATAAATTAAGTTTACAAACACCAATTTTATTATACAAGTAAGGAAGTAAACTATAATCTCCTATATCTTTATATAAATCAATTGAAATCATATATTTAATAAGGGCTTTTTTATAATCATTTATTTCAAAAGCATAATCACCTAAAATTTTATAACTTTCTGCTTTAATTTTAATTAAATTATAATCATTAGCTATTTTTAATATTACATCGATTTCATCAATGGTAGGATTATTGTTTAATTTTTCACTACAGTAAAATTCTGCATCTTCTTTTGGAGTTCTTAAAAGATATTCTTCATTTATATTTAAATTAAAGCCTAATTTAGATGCTTTATTATTTAATTTTTCTGCTATGGATCTTGCATTTTCTTTTCCTAATCCTCTTTTCCCATTTTCGACCATACTTATAAAAGCTCTACTCATATTTTTATCTTCTAATTCTTGTTGTCTCATACCTAATTTTTTTCTTAAATTTTTAACTTTCTCTCCTGTAGTTAAAAAAAACATAGTAAATTGCCCCCTTAAAATTAAAAAGATATAATACTTTTTAAAATATTATATCTTTTTATGTTATTATATTTATATATTAATTTTCATATATTTAACATTTAATTGCAAGTATTATGGTATATTTTATTTATTAATTGTTAATAACTGTTTATAAAATATAATAAAGAGGAGTAAAATTTATGATACTTCATTTTATAAGTCTACCAGTATGGTTATTTATTTTAAATGCTGTGATTTCAGTTTTAATAATAATATTAGAAAGAAAGCGTCCAGAAAAAACTATTGCTTGGCTTTTAGTTTTTGTGCTTTTACCTCCTTTTGGTCTTATTTTTTACATTTTTCTGGGAAGAAATTGGAAAAGACATAAGCTTACAGAAGATTTTTCACCTTATGTCAAAGATCTTATATATAGAGTAATTAATAAAGTAGAAAATCCTGAATACATCCCTCTTATAGAGCTTTTAGGTAAAAATAGCTATTCACCACTTTTTATAGATAATGATATAACAATTTTTAAAGATGGAGAGGAAAAATTTAATGCATTAAAAAATGAAATTAAAAAAGCTAAACACCACATTCATCTTGAATATTATATTGTAAAAAGTGATAAAATAGGAACTGAAATAAAAAATCTATTAATTGAAAAAGCACATGAAGGCGTAAATATTAAATTTATTATAGATAGAGTTGGATCTATAAAAATGAAAAAGAATGATATAAAAGAACTTAGAGATGCTGGAGTAGACGTAATACAATACTCATATTTTCTTGCTCCTCTTTTAAGAGCTATAAATACTCAAATTAATTATAGAAATCATAGAAAAATTGTTGTAATAGATGGTCAGATTGGTTTTATAGGAGGCATAAACATTGGAGATGAATATTTAGGTAAAGGGAAACTTGGTTACTGGAGAGATACTCATATAATGGTAAAAGGAGATTTTGTTCTTGGTCTTCAAGGAGTTTTTCTTGATGATTATTTTACTATAAAACGTATATATGGCAATTATTTTGCAAGCAAAGAAGAGCTTTCGAAATATTTTCCTGAACCTTTAAAAGCTAAAAATCAAATAATGCAGCTTGTTAAAAGCGGACCAGATTCTGAATATCCTGCAATTTTACAAGGAATATTGAAAATGGTATCTATAGCTAAAAAAAATATATATATAATAACACCTTATTTTGTTCCTCCAGAAAGCCTTATGGAAGCATTAAAAATAGCAGCACTTGGAGGTATAGATATAAAAATACTGTTCCCTGGAAGATATGATCATATTTTAGTATATTATGCTTCAAGAACTTATCTTGCAGAACTTATTAAATGCGGAGCTAAAATATACTTTTATAGTAGTGATTCTTTTATACATTCAAAAGTAATGACTATCGACGGAAAAATATCAACTATTGGAACTGCAAATATGGATATTAGAAGTTATGAATTGAATTACGAAATAAACGCTGTCATATATGATGATTATAAAACATTAGAACTTGAAGAACAATTTTTTAAAGATCTTGAAAAAAGCAGAGAAGTAACTATAGAAGATTTTGATGGCACATCTAAATTAAATAAAATTTTTGAAGCCATTGCAAGAGTTTTCTCTTCTCTACTGTAAATAAATATATCAATAAATTTTATTAAACAATTTCAAAAAAATCTAATTTATCTATAAATTCATCATAACAATTATCTATAAAACATATGAATATTTAATAAAAAAATAAAGTACACTTAAATCCCCTTTAAACACTAATTTAGCAACATATGAATATTTAATAAAAAGGAACAAAGCTTTATATTTATTAATTAAATAATTAGCTTTATTCCTTTTATTATTTTATCTCTTTTCTCCAATAAAAAATACTGCTATAGTCCCTGGACCTGCATGACTTCCTATAATAGGTCCTATATTGTTAATTATTACATCTTTAACTTTATGTTTTTCTAATATAAGTTTTTCTAAAAATTTAGCATCTTCTATGCAGTCTCCATGACTTATAAATATAATTTGTTCTTCTGGATTTATTATTCTTTTGTTTAATTCTTCAGCTAAAGTTTTTATTGATTTTTTCCTTCCTTTTACTTTTGTAACAGGAATAAGTTTTCCTTCATCATCTACATGCATAATTGGCTTAATATCTAAAATAGTACCTATAGCAGCTGCAGTTCCTGAAACTCTCCCTCCTCTTTTAAGATGATTTAAATCATCTACCGTAAACCAGTGATTTACTTTAAGTTTATTTTCTTCAACCCAATTAACTATTTCTTCTTTAGAAGCACCATTTTTAAGCATTTCTATAGCATAATAATCTAATAATCCTTCTCCAAGGGAAGCACATCTACTGTCTATAATTGTTATATCTGCATCTTTATATTCTTCTAAAATATTTTCTTTTGCTATACAAGCACTATTATATGTACCACTTAAGGCTGATGAAAATGCAATATATATTATAGCTTTCCCTAAAGATACATGTTTTCTAAACTCTTTTTCAAAATCAAAAACATTAATTTGAGATGTAGAAGGCATAGCTCCATTTCTAACTGCTAAGTAGAAATCTTTATAAGAAAGGCTTTTCCCTAAATTATCTTTATATTCCTTTCCATTAATATTTACAGTCAGACTAAGAAGCTCTACATTATTTTTTTCAACATATTCTATAGGAAGATCGCAGCAGCAATCTATAATTAATACTGTTTCCATTTTTTATTCCCCTTTTTTAATTTTATTTTTAACATAATTATACTATATATTAGAAAAAATATTATAATATATGATAAAATAATAAAAAACTCTTTTATGGATGTGAATGAAATGGAAGATTTAAAAAGTATAGAAAATAAAATAAAAGAAATTTCTGAAAATTATAAAGAAGAACCTACAGGAGGATATATAACTGGTGATGGTCCTGTACCTTGTGATATTTTATTTGTTGGTGAAGCACCAGGTAAAACAGAAGTTGAACAAGGTAAACCTTTTGTAGGTTTAGCGGGAAAAACTTTCGAAAAATATTTAAATATTATAGGTTTAACAAGAAATAAAGTAAGAATAACAAATACATGCTTTTTCAGACCCATAACAATTAAAGAAGGTAAAAATGGTAAAGTAACTATAAGCAATAGAACTCCAAAGATTAAGGAAATATCTCTTTTTAAAGAAATTTTAGATGCTGAAATTTCTTTAGTAAATCCAAAAATTATAATAACTCTTGGAAATGTACCTTTAAAAAGGCTCACTTCTTTTAAAAGTATTGGAGAATGTCATGGAAATCTTTATTTTAATGAAGACTTAAAAAGATATATATTTCCTATGTATCATCCTTCTGCTTTAACATATAACAAAACAGAAGAATTTAATAAAGCCTACTATGAAGATTGGGTGAAATTAAAAAAAGTATTAGAAACACAAAAAAATAAAATATTTTAATATTTATTTTTTTAAATTATATGAACTATTTTTAATATGCTAGCATATAATACTATTGACAAAGGCGTCACATAAACGGTGATGCCTTTATTTTTTTGAAAACGGAGGTTTATTTATGTGCGGAATAGCAGGATGGATAGATTTTAATAAAAATTTAAAAGAAAGAAAAAATATAATAAACAATATGAGTAATACCTTAGTTAACCGAGGACCAGATGCAGGAGGTATTTATTTAAAAGAAAATATATGTCTTATTCATAGAAGACTAATTGTTATTGATCCTGAAAATGGAATTCAACCTATGATTATAAAAAATGGTAATATAGAATATACTCTTGTATACAATGGTGAACTTTACAATACTGAAGAGCTTAGGAAAGATCTATTAAATTGTGGATATAGTTTTAAAGGCCATTCCGATACAGAAGTTTTACTTACAGCATTTATAGAGTGGGGAGAACTATGCCTTGAAAGATTAAACGGTATTTATGCTTTTGCAATATGGAATAATAAAGAACAAAAACTTTTTATTGCTCGAGATAGAATGGGAGTTAAACCTTTATTTTTTTATCATTATAATGAAGGATTTATATTCGCATCTGAAATTAAAACATTACTTACAAATCCATTAATTAAACCAATAATTGATAAAGAAGGATTAAGTGAAATTTTTCTTTTAGGTCCTGGAAGAACATCAGGCAATGGAGTTATAAAAAACATTTATGAATTAAAACCGGCTGAATATGGATTTTTTGATAAAAATGGTCTTAAAATTCAAAAATATTGGTATATAAAAGCCAAAGAACATACTGATAATGTGAAAAATACTATAGAAAAAGTAAGGTTTTTAATAATAGATTCTGTAAAAAACCAATTAATTTCAGATGTTCCATTATGTTGCTTTTTATCAGGAGGCCTTGATTCCAGCATTATATCAAAATTAGCAGCAGATGAATATGCCAAAAATAACAAAGGACCCCTTAATACTTACTCAGTTGATTATAAAGATAATCAAAAATATTTTTCCAAAAATATTTTTCAGCCTAATTCAGATAAAGATTATATTAAAATAATGGTAGATGAAATTAAATCAAATCATCATGAAGTTTTACTTGAAAATGCAGAACTTGCAGAACATTTAGATGAAGCTTTAATAGCTAGAGACTTACCTGGAATGGCAGATATAGATTCTTCTTTGTTATTATTTTGCAGAGAAATAAAAAAAGATTTTACTGTAGCCGTTTCTGGTGAATGTGCAGACGAAATATTTGGTGGTTATCCATGGTATCACAATAAGGATATATTATTTGAAGATACTTTTCCATGGTCAAGATCTTTAGATATTAGACAAGGAATTTTAAAAAATGGTTTTTTACAAAATGGAGAATATTATGTTAAACAAAAATATATAGACACTATAAATGAAACTGATGTATTACCAAATGATAGTAATTTAAATAAAAGAATGCGACAAATGTTTATGCTTAATATTAACTGGTTTATGCAGACATTATTAGACAGAAAAGATCGTATGAGTATGTATAATGGACTTGAAGTGAGAGTACCATTTTGTGATCATCGCATTGTAGAATATGCATACAATATTCCTTGGGAAATAAAATCTTTTAAAGGAAGAGAAAAAGGTATTGTTAGAGAGGCAATGAGAGGATTACTTCCAGATGAAATTCTATGGCGAAAAAAAAGTCCTTATCCTAAAACTCATAATCCAGTTTATTTTAAGTTGGTTAGTGAAAGTGTAATAAATATACGTAATAATAAAAATTCAATAGTATCACAAATTTTAAATTGGGATACTATTGAAAATATTATAAACAATCCTGCAAAAATTACATCACCATGGTATGGACAGCTTATGACAGCTCCTCAAATTCTTGCTTATATTATACAAGTTGATAAATGGTTTAGTGAATTTCATATTGAAATTCTATAAAAATATTTAATTTTATAAATAAAGGACTGTTGCAGATAAATTTTAATTAGCTTTTGATAAACTAATTAAAATTTTGCTACAGCCCTTTTATAAATGTATTTAATATAAATAATTATTAAATCATATCAAAAAAACTTAATTGATTACTTTCTGGAAGATGTTTTAAACAGCCAAATTTTTTAAGTAGATCTATTGCAGAATTTCCTATTTTGGCACGTTTTTTCAAATCTTCTATTGAACTTATAGGTTTTTCTTCTTTAATTGATTGCTCAATTGTATTATATATACTTTCTGCTGCAACATTTCCCATACCAGATATACTATTTATAGGAGGTCTTAATCCCTCATCTTCAACTAAAAATTTTGTAGCATGGGATTTATATAAATCAATTGGCAAAAATTTAATACCTCTTTCATACATTTCTAAAACTAATTCTAAATCATCATACATATCTTTATCTTTAGGTGATGCTTGATTGCCCATCATTTCTATTTCTTTCATTTTTTCTTTAACTTTTTCTTTACCAAATATCATAAATTCTGCATCAAAAGCCTTTGCTCTTATAGAAAAATAAGCTGCATAATAAGCTTTTGGTATGTGCACCTTAAACCAAGCTATTCTAAACGCCATCATTACATAAGCTGCTGCATGAGCTTTAGGAAACATATATTTTATCTTTCTGCAAGAATCTATATACCATTGAGGTACATCATGTTCCTTCATTAAAGCTTCATATTCTGGCCATTTAGGATCCTTTAAAGCTTTACCCTTACGCACTGTTTCCATTATTTTAAAAGCAGTGTTTGGAGGCAATCCCTTTTTAATAAGATAAATCATAATATCATCTCTAGTACATACCGCTTCACTTAAAGTTACTGTTCCTGAATCTATTAAATCTTTAGCATTACCAAGCCATACATCAGTACCATGAGAAAGTCCTGATATACATATTAAATCCGAAAAAGTTTTTGGCATTGTATCTAAAAGCATTCCTCTTACAAATTTAGTACCAAATTCAGGAATACCAAAAGTACCTACTTTAGAATTTATTTGCTCAGGTGTTACTCCTAAAGCTTCTGTAGATGAAAATATAGACATTGTCTCTTTATCATCCATAGGTATATCTTTAGGATCAACTCCTGTTATATCTTGAAGCATTTTTATAACTGTAGGATCATCATGGCCTAATATATCAAGCTTTAATAAATTTTGGTCAATTGAGTGATAATCAAAATGCGTTGTTATAATATCAGAATTAGGATCATCAGCAGGATGCTGTACTGGACAAAACTCAAATATTTCACGTCCTTTAGGAACTACTATAATTCCACCTGGATGCTGTCCTGTGGTCCTTTTTATACCTGTGCATCCCTTTGCAATTCTTGTAATTTCTGCTTTATTAACATGTATATTCCTTTCTTCAAAATACTTTTTTACATATCCAAAAGCTGTTTTTTCTGCTATAGTTCCTATAGTTCCTGCTTTAAATGTTGTACCTTTCCCAAATATAACTTCTGTATACTTATGTGCTTTAGCTTGATATTCTCCAGAAAAATTTAAGTCTATATCTGGTTCCTTATCTCCATTAAAACCTAAAAATGTTTCAAAAGGAATATCTATACCGTCTTTAGTAAGCACCTCTCCACAAACAGGACAAGTCTTATCTGGTAGGTCAAATCCAATCTTAAAACCATAATCAGTAAAATCCGAATATTTACACTTAGGACACCTATAATGCGGCGGCAGAGCATTAACCTCAGTTATACCTGTCATATATGCTACAACAGAAGAACCGACAGAACCTCTAGAACCTACTAAATAGCCATCTTCATTTGATTTCCACACTAATTTTTGGGCTATTATATACATTACTGAAAAACCATTTTTTATAATAGAGTCAAGCTCTTTATCAAGTCTTTGCTGAACAATATCAGGCAGAGGATCTCCATAAAGTTCATGAGCTTTTTTATAAGCAATATCTTTAATTGTTTGTTCACAACCTTCAATATGAGGAGGGCATTTCTCTGGAGAAATAGGACTTATCTTCTCACACATATCAGCTATCTTATTTGTGTTTGTAACAACAACTTCATATGCCTTTTCTTCCCCTAAATAAGAAAACTCCTCAAGCATTTCCTCTGTAGTTCTTAAATATAAAGGAGCTTGATTATCTGCATCTTTAAATCCCTGTCCTGCTTCTAGTATACGCCTATATATCTCATCTTCAGGATCCATAAAATGAACATCACAAGTTGCAACTACAGGTTTATTTAATTTTTCTCCAAGTGCCACAATTTTTTTATTAATTTCTTTTAAATATTCTCTATCAGGTACCTGCTCTGTCCTTACTAAATAATCATTATTACCTATAGGTTGAATTTCTAAGTAATCATAATCATGTGCAATAGTTTCAATTTCTTCATCAGATTTCCCAAGAAGTATTGCCTGATACAATTCCCCTTCACTGCAGGCACTTCCAAGAATTAATCCTTCTGAATATTTTTTATACAAACTTTTTAATATACGAGGTTTTTTGTAAAAATAATCTAAATGAGAATAAGACACAAGCTTATATAAATTTTTTAAACCCACATAATTTTTTGCTAATATTATAGCATGATATGTTTTTAATTTTTTATATTCTTCTTTTTTAGCTTCATCGTCATAACCATATGTATCTATATCATCAAGAGTTTTTACTCCTTTTTCTTTGAGCTTTTTAATCATTATATCGAATACTTTAACTGTAGTATCTACATCATCTAATGCTCTGTGAGCAACTTCAACTTTTATACCAAGATTTTTAGCAATTTTACCTAATTTATAAGTTTTAAAGTCAGGAAAAATTTCCTTTGCTAAAGATAATGTATCTATATATGTAAAATCAAAATCATATCCTAACTCTTTTGCATTATGTTTTAAAAATCCAATATCAAATTCAGCATTATGAGCTACTAAAACACTTCCATTAATAAAATCCAATATTTTTGGAAATACCTTATCTATAGTTTCTGCATCTTTTACCATATCATAAGTTATATTGGTAACTTCTACAACCCTTTGAGGAATAGGTTTCTCAGGGTTTACAAAGCAGCTGAATTTATCTATTACTTTTCCATCTTTTAACTTCATAATTCCTATTTCAGTAATTTTTTCAGTTACAGGTGAAAATCCAGTAGTCTCTAAATCCAATACACAGTAAGTTGTGTCAATACTTTGACCTTTTGAGTTTGTTACAGATGGCTTTTTATCTGGCGCTAAATATGCTTCCACTCCATATATAACCTTCATATCAGGATTATCTCTTCCTAATAATTTATGTGCTTCTGGAAAAGCCTGCACAACTCCATGATCTGTTATAGCAATAGACTTCATACCCCAACTCATAGCTCTTTTAATTAAATCAGTTGCACTAGTCATAGCATCCATTTGGCTCATTTGGGTATGCATATGAAGCTCTACTCTCTTAACTTCTGCATTATCCATTCTTTTAATTCTTTTAATTCCTTCTGTTTCTACTATAGTATTAGCAATAAGTTCTATTTCTCCTGAAAACTTACTATACCCTGAATTCCCGCAAAGCCTAACACCTTTAGCTTTTTTAAGTCTTGATAGTACATCATCTTCTTCACCAGGCTTTAAAAAAGCCTTACATGTCATAGAACTTGAACCATCATATAAATCAAAAGAAACCAATGTCTTCCCGCTTTTTAATTCTTTTGTTTCTATATTTGATATTTCACCTTCTATAGCTATCCTTCCTTCATCTGGTGTAATATCTGTAATTTTTATTATAGGTTCTTTAATATTTGCACTTCTTCCTAATATTAAAGATGAATCTCCTTTTTTTATATTCTCTTCCATTTTTGATTCATTCTTTATCTCTGCAGTTTTTTCAGATAATTTAATAACATTATTGTTTGATGATTTAATTTCTTTTTGAATAATCATCATCTCATTTGCTCTTTTTATTTCTTCCATTTTTAATAATTCTTCGTTGCTTATTTTATCAATAAAATTTATTTTATACTCTGCTCCATACAAATTCTTTATAATTTCTTTAATTTTTTTATCATACTTCATAGATTTTAAAAAATTAGACACCGCAATTTTAAAGTTAAAATTTATAGTATTATTATTTATCTCATACTCACTATTAGTTAATACTGCTTTTAATGCAGGATATTTATTTGAAATAAATGATAAAATATTTTTAAGTTCTTCCTCTAGAGGTTTTTTATCAGTTCCATCGGTATATTTTACAGATATTTTAGAATCTTCTAGTGCAAATCTTTCTTTTATAAATTTATTAAAATATTCAAATTCTCTTACTCCAATATATTTATCTGAACTTATTTTTAGCTCTAAACATTTAGTTTTTTTCTTTAATACTACTGCTTCTACAAGAGCAGCAGATATATTTCCGCTCATATTATAATCACTAAAAATTTCATTTATTCTTTTCATTGTTATTCTTTAACCTTCTCCCAAAAATTTTTAGCATGTTATTATTATATAAGATAGGTTATACTTTGTCATGTAAAAAAATAAATATAATTTTATAAAATAAATACTTTAAATAATTATATTTTTAACATTAAAAAAGAGATTGAGTACTCAATCTCTTAATTTTTCACTGGAGCTTCCGATGGGACTTGAACCCACGACCTACTGATTACGAATCAGTTGCTCTACCATCTGAGCTACAGAAGCATATTAAATTTGCACATTACAATTTTACTACCTATTGTAAAAATAATCAACAATATTTAAATTGTTAAAAATAGCTTTAAATTAAAATTTATTAAATTTTAAATATATAGAAAGCATTTTAATATAAAGAGCTGCTTTTAAAAATAATATTTATAATTATTTAGATTCCTTTAATATATTTAAAGCAGCCCTTTATTAAAATTAATTTATATCTCATGAACTACATCAAGATTTCCAAATTTACTGTATTGACCAAGCCAAGCAAGCTTAACAGTTCCAGTTGGACCATTTCTCTGCTTTGCTATTATACATTCTGCTACATTTTTTTCCTCTGTTTCTTTATTATAATATTCATCTCTATAAAGAAACATAACAAGGTCAGCATCCTGCTCTATAGAACCTGATTCTCTAAGATCTGAAAGCATTGGTCTGTGATCTGCTCTTTGCTCTGGAGCACGAGAAAGCTGTGAAAGTGCTATTACTGGGCACTGCATTTCCTTTGCTAAAGCTTTTATAGATCTTGAAATTTCTGAAACTTCCTGCTGCCTGCTTTCTGAATTACTACCACTCATAAGCTGAAGATAATCTATAAGTATCATATCTATACCATGTTCAAGTTTTAATCTTCTGCATTTTGAACGCATTTCCATAACAGAAATGCCAGCAGTATCATCTATAAATATCTTAGCTGCTGCTAAAGGTCCTGAAGCTTTAGCTATATTTTCCCAATCTCTATCATCTAGATTACCTGTTCTAAGTTTTAGCATATCTACATTTGCTTCTGCACAAAGAAGCTTATATGCAAGCTGTTCTTTTGACATTTCAAGAGAAAATATTGCCACACTTTTTCCTGCTCTTAAAGCAGCATACTGAGCTAAATTAAGAGCAAAAGTTGTTTTACCCATAGAAGGTCTTGCAGCAATAAGAACCATATCACCCTTTTGAAATCCTGATGTTTTTGCATCAAGATCTTTAAATCCAGAAGGAATTCCTGTTATCTCTCCCTTATTATTATAAAGTCTCTCTATCTCTAAAAAGCCTCTTTCCAAAACAACATGCATAGGCTCAAAATCTGCTATATTTCTTTTATCTGCTATATTAAATATTTTCTGCTCTGCAGAATCTAAAACTCCTTCTACATTGTCCTGCTTGTTATAACTATTTTCAATTATTTCATTTGACGCTCTTATAAGCTTTCTAAGTATAGATTTATCATAAACTATTTTTATATATGAGGCTACATTAGCTGTTGATATAGCTGTAGAATAAACCTCCGTTATGTAGGTAATTCCTCCAACTGCCTCAAGCTTTTGTTTTGCAGTGAGCTCATTTGCTAAAGTTACCATATCTACTGGAATATCCTTTTGAAAAAGCTCAACCATTGTGTCAAACAATATCTTATGTGCGTCTCTATAAAAATCCTCACTTTTTAAAACTTCCACAGCTTGTGCTATGGAAGTTTTTTCTTTTAGCATAGAACCTAAAACCCACTGTTCAGCTTCAATATTGTGAGGAAGACTTCTAAGAGGTGTCTCCATATATTTACCTCCTTAGTTCCTATATATTTAAAACATTAAATCCATTAATTCTTCTATTGAATCTACAGCCTTTACTTCTATATCTGTAAGTCCAGATGGAACTTCTTTTAAATTATCCTTTGGTACAATAACAAGCTTAATTCCTTTTCTTCTTGCACCATAAATTTTCTCAAAAATTCCTCCAACAGGCTTAATTTTACCCCTTAAAGATATTTCTCCAGTAATTGCAACATCTTGTCTTAAAGGCTTATTTAAAAGAGCACTTATAATACAAATGGTTATAGCAGCTCCTGCAGAAGGGCCATCTATATTCCCTCCGCCTACTACATTTACATGTATATCATAATCTTTAATATCTTTATCTGTTAACTTTCTTATAACAGATGCAGCATTAAATACAGAATCTTTCGCCATGCTTCCTGCAGTATCATTAAAGCGAACCTGACCATTACCAATGTCTTTTGCTTTAAAAACAGCTGCTTCTATCTCTATGGTAGATCCTATATAACCACTTACCCCTAATCCGTATACATGACCTACTTCTTTTCCATCTAAAGAAGTTAATTCTTCATAAGGTGTAAGTCTAGATATAGATATAATTTCTTCTAAATCTTTTATACCTATTTTTATATTTTCATTTCCTTTATTGTATAAAACATAACCGTATGCATCAGCTAATATATTTACAGCTTTTCTCCCTTCTATAGTGTACATACTTATCATTTTAGATACACCATCTTCAAGCTCTATTGAAAGCTTTTTAGCTGCATTTTCTACTATTTTTTCAATATCTTTTGAAGATAAAGGTTCAAAATAAACTTCAGTACATCTTGAACGTAAAGCTGGATTAATCTCACTTGGATCTCTTGTGGTTGCCCCAATAAGTACAAAATCTGCTGGAGCACCATTTTCAAATAAGTATTTTACATATCTAGGAGTATTTTCATCATCTGGGTCATAGTAAGAAGATGAAAACTCAACCCTCTTATCTTCTAATACCTTTAAAAGCTTATTTTGAAGTATTTCATCAAGCTCTCCTATTTCATCTATAAATAAAACTCCTCCATGGGCTTCTGTAACAAGTCCTAATTTAGGCTCTGGTACACCTATTTCTGCTAAATCTCTTTTTGAACCTTGATAAATAGGATCATGCACAGAACCTAAAAGAGGATTTGTTATTTCTCTAGGATCCCACCTTAAAGTTGTTCCATCTACTTCTATAAATTTAGCATCTTCTTTAAAAGGAGTATGTTTAAGCTTTTTTACCTCTTCAAGAGCAAGTCTTGCTGCAGTAGTCTTTCCAACTCCTGGAGGTCCATATAAAATAATATGCTGTGGATAAGGGGAAGATATTTTTGATAAAAGAGATTTAATAGCCCTTTCTTGTCCTATAATTTCATCAAAAGAATCTGGTCTTAAAAGAGATTGAATATTCTTTGTAAGTTTTTTGCTATCTAAAACTTCAAGGTCTGCATATTTTTTTAATGTCTTTGCATTTTCAGGACCTTTTTGTTTTTTAATTATACTTAACCTAACCTCATCTATATACTTATCCTGCTTTTCTAATAAAGCTTTTTCTACTTCTTTTTCTATTTCGCTTTGGACATGTCTTTTTGCAACAGCCTCACCAATCCATTTATTTGTATCTTTAAGTGCTTCGTGTAAATTATTTTCATTTGGAACAGTGTCTATACCTTTTCCATCACTAATTATTTTATTTAAAGCATAAATTCTTTTGTATACATCTCCACTATGAATATATTTTTGAAGCTTATACTTAGTAATTCTAGCTTGTATTACTCCTTCATTTAGTATATTTTTTATAATTTGAAACAAAACATCAACTTGAGATTCAATAGTTATATTTTGTGTATTTTCATCATTGAAACTAGTATCAATTGTAAATTGTGATTTCACTGGATTTCCCCCTTAAAAATTAAGACATAAATAAAACTAGTTTCTTATACAATTTAGTTTTATTTTTGCTCAGATACAACAACCTTAATTTTAGTAGATATCTCCGGATAAAGCTTTATTTCAGCTTCATATACTCCAAGACTTCTTATAGTTTCTACAACTATCTTCTTTTTATCTATATCTAACTTATATTGAGAATTTAAAGCTTCTGCAATATCTTTACTTGTTATAGAACCAAATAATCTTCCATTTTCTCCTGATTTAGCTGTTATTTTAACTTCTTTTCCTTTAAGAGTATCAGCAAGTTTTTGTGCTGCCTCTGTTTCAGCAAGTTTTTTTCTTCTTTCTGCTTCCTTCTTTTGATTTAAAATATTCATATTAGCAGCTGTAGCTTCTTGTGCAAGTTTTCTAGGAAAAAGATAATTTCTTGCATACCCATCAGCAGCGTTTATAACATCACCTTTCTTTCCTACTCCTTTAACATCACTTAATAATATAACTTTCATTAAACATCACCTTCCCTTAAGTATTTATCAATTTCATCTTTAAGCTTTAAAATTGCATCATCTAAAGATACACCTTTAAGCTTAGCACCAGCTATATTCATATGTCCTCCTCCACCTAAAGCTTCTAGAATTACCTGTACATTGATATCACTTAAGGATCTGCCGCTTATAAATACTTCATCATCTATTTTAACAAAAACAAATGAGGCTTGAATACCTGTAATATTTAGCAATTCATCAGCTGCTTGTGCAGCAAGTACAGTATCTTCTATATCTGGAGGACATTTGGCTATAGCTATGCCATTTTTTACCTCTGCAGACTTAATAATTTCAGATTTTTTGATATAAGTATCCAAATTTTCCATAAACATTTTTTTAATATCTATAGTATCTGCTCCTAATTTTCTTAAAAATCCTGCAGCTTCAAAAGTTCTTACTCCCGTTTTAAAATAAAAATTCTTTGTATCTACACATATTCCTGCAAGTAAGGCTTCTGCTTCAATTGGTTTTATTTTAGAATTAGGAATCATATAAGGAAGCATTTCTGTAATAAGCTCAGAAGTTGAAGAAGCATAAGTTTCTATATAGGTAAGAATAGCCCCCTCAATAATATCTGCAAGTCTTCTATGATGATCTATAATAACTATTTTTTTAAATTCTTTTGGAAAATTATCATTTTCAACATATCCTTTATTATGAACATCTACAATTATAAGCAAACTATTTTCATCTAAATTTTGTTTAGCAGTTTCTACATTTATAAAAGTATTACTATAATCTGGATTTTTTTCAAACTTTTCAAACATTCCTTTAACTGCATTGCCTCTTCCTTCGAGTATTATAAAGCATTGTTTTCCTAAAAGTCTTACTACACTATTTATTCCTATAGCAGCTCCTAAACAATCTGTATCAGGATTTTTATGTCCCATAACAAAAACATTACTGCTGCCATTTATAAGATCTAATAAAGCATGGGCTATTACTCTCGCCCTAACTTTAGTTCTTTTTTCAACTTCTTTTGTTTTTCCTCCATAGAAAGAAAGCTTTTCTCCATTTTTAACTACAACTTGGTCTCCTCCTCTGCCAAGAGCAAGCTCTAGTGCAGATTGTGCAAAATTATAATTTTCAAGAGGTGTTTCTCCTCCTCTTCCTACTCCTATGCTTAAAGTTACAGTAAAACTATTACCTTTATTTATCTCTCTTATGTTATCTAGTATATCAAATTTTTTCTCCATTTCTTCTTTAACAAACTTATCTTGTGTTACAAATATATATTGACTATTAGAATATTTCTTAAATACAGAATTTAAACTCTGTCCATAATTATTTAAAGCCCTTTCAATTTCTGCTAAAAGAAGAGGTTTTTTATCTTCTTCTGTAGATTTAATAACTTCATCTAAATTATCAACTTCTATAATTAATACTGAAATTTTATTATCTTGTATATTTTTTTGCATATTTACTTTTTCTGTAACATCATAAAAATATAAAAGAACAATATTGTCTTCTTTGCTGTTATTTTCAGAAGTATTTATAATTGTTGAATACATATTATAATATTTGTTTTTTAAATTTATATTTTTAAATTCATTTTTTTCACCATCTAAAATCTGTTTAATATTAAAATCACTTACTAAATCTATTATATTCCTTCCAAGCATAGTTTCCCCTTCAAGCATAGAAGAGGCACTTTGATTATACCAAACAACTTTTCCATTTTTATCTGCCATTATAAGAGGAAAAGGCAATTTAATTAATGTACTTCTTGTAGCTATATCTAATTGAGAAGAAAAATCCTCAATAAATTTCTGCCATTCTCCCTTTTTAAGCCTTGACTTTTTTATATTATAAATTAAAAGTACCCCATATACACCCAAAGCAGCAATACCTATAAAAAAATGTTCATATGCAAACATTATTATAATAGATAAAGCTATTAAAATCATATAAATTCTATTATTAGAATTAAAATAATTATATTTATTATCCATTATTGCCTCCTAAATGATTTCTCTTAGGGGCTGCTACAAAATATATTAATTTAAAATTACTCTGCAATAAATAAAATTTATAGCATCCCATTTAACATCTATTTAATTATTTTTTTAGGATTTTTTCTGGATTTAAATGCCTAAAATCTACTAGCATATCAATAAAACCGAGGCCAATATATATTATTGAAAAGGCAGGATTTAATGCTGTAATAATAATTAAAAATATTATTATTCCTTTTTGTAGATTATATCTATTTCTCAGGAAATACATAGCTACAGAAATACCTATCATAAGAAAAACATAATAAAGTAAATATAAACCTGAAGTAAATATAGGTCTTCCAAAAGATATACCTGATTTTTGTAATATCATTCCTGCTATAACTGGAATAGTAAGTATAAGTCCTCCCCAGCTGTTAATATATATTTCAGTAAATGAAACCATTTTTTTAATTTTATATCCAAGCTTTTGTAAAACAAGTTTAGCGACAGAATAATTTAACATACCTGAAATAAAAGATAAAAATATAATTCCTCCGCCTAATGTATCCATTAAAAATTCTGGAGTTATATTATTAAATATCATCTCAACTTGATCAAGCTGCTCTTGAGTGATGCCCATACTTTCATAAGTTTTTTTAAGCATATTTATAGATAAATTAATAGTTTCTTTTAATTCATTAGCAGTTTTAATAAAAAATTCAGTAAAACTCATCTTTTGAATTAAAACTATAGTTAAAATTGTAGTTATAATAGTTACTAAAAGAGATGCTGCAGTCATATAAGCTATTATAGTAGTAGAATTTTTATCTTTTTTAAATAAATATCCTAAAGTAATTCCTATAATAGAAAATGAAACTGAAGAAATAAGTGCCTGTATTGGATTAAAAAACATAGCTGTAATTATAGTACTTACTACTATAGAAATTAAAACAGCTTTTATATTATGCCTCATATATAAAACTGCAACAGGTATAGGCAAAAGTATGGTACCTACAAAACTAACAAAAGGTACATAAGCTGTAATAAACATAAGTATTATAATTATACCTGAAATTAATCCTGATTCAACTAATGATTTAGTATTATATTTTTTGTTTTCCATATCTATCTCCTAATTTCTTTCTTTTATATGTGTATAAAGCCTGCTTAAATCCTTCCCCTGCTTTTCTATATTATCTTCTTCAACTATTCCTAATTTAAGTTTTTTCTTCATACTTTCATCTACAGCTGTAAAAGAATATCCTAATCTTTCTGCAAGTATATATAATACTATTATTGCTCCAGAAATACAATCTAATATAGCATCATGTGCTACGTTGCTTCCCTTTGTTAGAAGTTTAAAAAAATCTCCAATTATGCAAATAAGTTCTGCCTTAAGCTGCTCTATTATTTTTATATTAGACATTATATTAAAATCATCTTTTTTCATGTTTATACCCCCGGCTTCCTTTTATCTATATAAAAAAATGTTTACACATTATAAAAATTCCAATATAATAAAATTTATAAAATATTACGCCTATATATCTATTTTAGTTATTTTTAGACTTTTATGCAACCATTTAATTAAAAGCAAATATAATCCATATATTTTAATTTATTTAACAAACGGCAGGAAAAATTTCCTACCGTCTGTTAAACCTGATAAACATAAGCTTTTTTGTTATCTATTACACAAAAATATTTTATATCATTTATATTTATGAAATATTTGTAAAAAATAGGTTTATCTAAATCATCTGCTATTTTTATTAAACCATTCATATCTAAAACTTTTATAATAGTTTCATTTCCTTCCAAAGGTTCATCTTTAAGTGCTACTAACATATCTTCATAATTTTTAAGTATTTTATTTATTTTTCTTATAGATGTTTCTTTATTATTTTCTAATTCTTCTGTAAATAATAAAATATAGAAAAAGGCAAATATAGAAATTATAATAATAAAACTAGAAATAATAATACCTTTAATATATCTATCTGATATTACTTTCTTTATATTATCTATACTTCCATTCTTATCTTGAAGAAGATCTCCTTTAACCTCAAAATAACTTTCTCCAAGAGGTATTTCCATAGTTGGAGATAATTTTTCAAAAAATTCTCCTTTGCTGCTTTTCCCTTTAACATTAATATTCCATGTAACTATAAGTTTATTACTAAAATTAGTATTCACCTTTTTTACCATATCCCGAACTATAGAATTATAATTTTTTATATCAATTAATATATCCTTTTGAAATTCATTTTTATTTAGTACTAACTCTGTTTTAGGCTGCAAATTAAACTTTTTACTCCAAATCTCTTTACTATCTTTTTTATTTCCAATAAATCCTTCTATAACTGCATTTACTTCATAATCTACAAATATTTTTTCTATATTATCTTTGCAATTAAATTTATAATTAAGTAATGTATCTATACTATCTACATAATCTGTTATATATATTTTACCCTCTCCAAGACTTTTTTCTTCATATATAGAATTTGGAATAAGATTAACTTTATAATTTATTAAAGCTTTATTATTGTAAGATAACACTTCTTCTTTTTTATTTTCATATTTGTCATTAGTCAAAGTTTTTAATAAAAATAAGAATCCAAACATAAAAACAAAAACACAAATAAATAATAATATTTTTCTATTATTTTTATCTAAATTAACTTTATTCATAAATATAATACTTTAACTCCTAATAAACTAATATTTAAATACAAAAATTTAGTACATTTAATTTTGTCCTAAATTTATATTAATAGTAAATCTACATATACTTTTTTCTGATGTTTCATCGTTATTATTCAAAATAAAATGAAAATTAGAAAATTTTACAGTTTCTGGTTCATTTCCTTTTGATGGCTCTAACACCATAGAATTGGCTTTAATATTTTCGTTTAAAAATTTTTCAAGTTCATTAAGACTTTTATCTTTTAAGTCAATATATAAATCATTTTCAGTTCCATATTTATCAACTATAAATTCACCACTTTTTACTGTAAATTTTGATAAATCATTAAGATTAGTATATCCACTTGGCACAGCTTCATTTCCATCACTTTGAATAGTTATAGATGTAATCTTTGATGGAATAGTACCATCATTTTTAAAAACTGTATTTAAAGTAGCTCCCCCACCTGGATAAAAATTAGAAACTTCACACAAAATAGAATTTACATTTGAATTTTCATATAGATCTGGCTGAGTAACTTCTATATAATCATCTGGTATAATAGAAGCCTCTGTAAATGTTCCTGAGAGTTCACCTACTTTTACTGTATTATTTACTGCAATATTTTCTGTCCATTGAGCATAACCTGCTTCCATTAAAAAAAGACTAATAATTAAAATTAATATTAATATTCTTGTTTTTCTCATATAATTTCTCCTCAATTTTTATATTAAATATTTTCTTTACTGTTTTTAATAATCAAAACAGGCCATCCAGCATTAGGTATTATTTTTATAACTTTTCCTTTTATCATATCACTTGATACTAATTTACTATCTGGTGATTGATTGTTATCTCCTTTAGTTTCATATTTTATTTCATTTTCTTCTTCTACAATTTCAATAACTCTATGAAATACATAAACATTATCATTTTTATACTGTATAATATCTCCAGCATTAATATCATTATCTTTTATTTTTTTAACTAATACTATATCTCCAGGCTTTATTAATGGTTTCATACTTCCAGTAGCTATAGCCGCTGGATAAACTGGGAAAATACCTATAAAAAACCATATTATAAATACCGAAGTAAATGTAATAAAAATAAAATTCAAAGGTTTTTCCTTATATACATATACTTCTCTTTTTTTTATTTCTTTTGATTTTTTTAAATATATATTTTGAATAAAAAACATACTAAATATAGGCATAAATATACCTATAAAAGATGAAGCTAAAAAATTTAAATTTGGAAGAATAGGTAATACATATTTAATTCCCTCTATTATTCCTATATATAAAATAGAAAATGTTTCTCCTCCTAAATATACAAGATAAACTGACATTATATTTAAACAAAACTTTGGAAGAAATATATAACCCATAAATTGTATAATTTCTAAATCATTTTTAATATTTAGTATTTTATCTAAAGGTATATTGATTAAAGTAAATAATAATGATACAAATAACATTTTTAAAAATAAATATCTATGTCCACTATTAACTAAATAGCTTCTTACATTCTCCTGTCCAATTAATATTGGTAAAAATACCATATAGTTTTGTAAAATTCTAACTAAACTTAAGTTATAAGGATTTTTAGCAAACCCACAAACAAATCCCATAAATATTTCAACTGTAACATAAAATAAAGCGAATAATATAATCCATTCTATTATAAATTTTTTATATCTTACTTTTACTTTATACCTTACCTTTGGGAATCTATGTACTATAATTGCAGCTATAAGCCACATTAAAGGCTTTATTATGTATATAAAATAAGCTTTTTTAGTAAAATAAAACATAAAAATATTATCTAATACATATATAAAAGTTACCCAAATTAATATAAAATATATTAAAATATTTCTATTCATAAAAACTCCATAAATAAAATTAAATATTTATTTAACTAATTATGTATAAAATCTATTTTCACGTTTACAACAACATATTGTACCCATCCTTCATCACCAACACTTGCATTTTTAGCATATGTCCATTGTCTATAAGGCATTTTAACTTTAAATTCATATTCATCTAAATCTCCAATTACATCCCAATTAGGTATAAATTTTAAAGTAGTTTTACTTATTTCACCTGTTTCATATGTCTTATTTATTGGTCTTGATACTATTATACTAATTCCATTTTCATTAGCATCTTTTGGTATTTCAACAGTTTTCCATCTAATTGGTATACTTCCTCCATTTATAACTTTAAAATCAAATTCTTTATAACTATCACCCTTATTCATTTTAAAATTTAAATTTGCTACATTGCTTTCTTTAGAAGTGCTTACTTTGTTATCTTTAGTATAAGTAATATTAGGATTACTTATAGTTTCATCAAAATATACATTCATATATGCCGTTTTTACGGAGGCAGAAATTTTTAAGTTTTCATTCCAATAAGCGTATCCAATGCCTATAAAACTTAACAGCATTATTATAAAAATTAAAAATAAAAAATATGTAATTTTATATTTTTTATTGCCTCTCACCTTCTATCACTCCCATAGAGCAAACCTCTAACATAATATATAATTTATTCTTATCTCAATTCTTGCCACCAAATAAATTTATAATCATATATTCCGTAATTTTTAAGTAAAAAAAAGAAATTTCTACACTAAAAATAGAAATTTCTTTTTTTGTTTATTTGATAGTATTTAAATAATCTGATATTGTTTTTATTAATTTTTTAGAGCCTGAATTATTAAGGTGCAATCCATCAACTGTATATTTTTTTATATTACTTTCATCAATACCACTATCTTTAAATAAATCTAAAACCAATATATTATAAGAACTACATACATCTTTAATAGCTTGTGCATAATCTTCCAGTTTTACACCTGCTTCATTAGCATTAGGATAAACTGCATAATTTTTATACTTTCCTCTTTTTAAAGGAGTAAAAAATACTATAGTAGCATCATTTTTTAATTCTAAAATTTTTTTAATAGTTTTATGTAAATCTCCATAAAAAGTATTTGAATTTTCATCATCATTTATAGTTCCTAAAGGTGTATTAAGAGAGTAATCACTAGTACCTGAAAATACAGTTATAATATCTGCATCTTTTAATTTATTAGAATCAATATCTTTTATCGTATCCTTCATAAGATTTCCCATACTTGCATAAGTGTAAACATTCCCCATACTACATGAAAGCTTTACGCCGGATTGATAACTATTTTTAGCTGTAATATTATCTCCAAGAGCAACCCAATTTTTATTTTTCCATCTATTATTATCTAAAGCACCTACACTGTTTGATCCTTTATATTTAATATCACTGCTTACTTCTTTATTTAAGTTATTTTTTTCAATTTTACTAATTTCTGATTTAATTAAAGATGCTTGTGTTTCTAATTTTTTCTGTCCAAATACTATTACTAAAATTAAAGCAGCAAAAAGTATTAAAGTCAGAAAAAGCTTAAACGTTGTATTCTTAAAAAAACTCACTATTATCCCCCCTAAGCACATTGGAAAAATGAACACATTAAACCATATTTACTCATTTTTTTATAATGTAAAAAAATACCCTTTAAGTCATGCATATTCTAACTTACAAGGGGTAAAAATTTTTATTTAAATAATTTAGAAAATATGCTTCTTTTCTTTTTCTGCTTTATAGGTAAAATATCTACATCTAATCCTTGAATAATATTTTTTTCATTATCCATAATCCAATTATAAAGCTCAGAATTTCTATCTTTTATTATTTGATAAGCATCATTTATTTTTGTAGTTCTTCTTTTATTATCATGTGCATCACTGCCTACTACATGAATTAAATTCATATCCACAAGCTTTTCTGCACAGCTTTTTATATCCTTACCATATATTCCTCTTAAACTTCCTGCATTAACTTGAGATAAAATACCCTGTTGTACCAAATTAGCTAAAAGCGAAATATCTTCTAATATTCTAAAATTTCTTTCAGGGTGAGCTATTATAGGTTTTGCTCCTTGAAGTTTAAGTTCATATAAAACATCTTCCGTATAAACAGGAAATTGATGCATAGGGAGCTCAATAAGAACATATGCGTTATTATTTATACTCCAAATTTTTTTCTCACTATAAAGCTTTGGAAGATCTGGGTGCATATAAAGTTCTAATGCAGGAATTATATTTATATCAATATTTTCTTCTTTACAAAGTTTATTTAAACTATTTAATTGTTGAAAATATAATTCTTTATCAGTAAATAATTCATTAGGAATATAATGTGAAGTTGCACAAATATATCTTATACCTTCACTTAAAGATAATTTAAGCATTTCTAAAGACATATCAAAACTTTTTGAACCATCATCTATATTAGGAATAATATGGCTATGAAAATCTATCATTAATTTTCTCTCCTAATTTTATTTATAATCATAGTTATAATAATAATAGTTACTTGATTTAGTTGGAACTTTATTAAGTACAACTCCAAGTATTTTTCCTCCAACTTTTTCAATAAGTTCTTTACCCATTACAATAGCATTTTTTTCGGCTTGTCCATATTCTGCCACAAAAATAACTCCATTACAAATTGTTGATAAAATTTGAGCATCTGTAACTGCTAAAACAGGAGGAGCATCTAAAAGTACTATATCAAATGTTTCTTTAAGCTCTTTAATTAACATTTTAAACCTTTTGCTTCCTAAAAGCTCTGCAGGATTTGGTGGTATAGGCCCACTAGTTAAAATATAAAAATTATTAATATTGGAAGCTTTAATAACTTCATTTATGTTTCTTTCTTTTGCTAAAATATTTGTAAGTCCTTCCTGATTTGAAATTCCAAACTTTTTATGGATAGTAGGTTTTCTTAAATCACAATCTATTAAAAGAACCTTTTTACCTGCTTGTGCCATTGTAATTGCTAAATTTGAAATAACAGTACTTTTACCTTCACTAGGCTTAGTGGAAGTAACAACAACAGTTTTTATTTCTTCATCAAGTAAAGAAAACTGTATATTAGTTCTTAAAGTTCTAAAAGCCTCTGCTACAACAGATTTAGGATTTTTTATAGAAATCATATCATTAAGCATGCCTTCACCTCATTATCTATCAGTTTCTGTAATAACAGGAATTATACCTATAACTGGTATATCTAGAATTTTCTCTACATCACTTGCACTTTTAACAGTATTATCTAAATATTCAAGTAAAAATACTACTCCAACTGAAACCATAAGTCCTAGAAAAAATGCTACAGCTATATTAAGTAATGGTTTAGGACTGTCTGGACTTACAGGCAGCTCTGCTGGATCTAATATCTGAACATTATCCACTTTTTTTACATCTAAACTTACTTCCTTAAGTGATTTTGCTATCTGATTAGCTAAATCCATAGCTTGTTTAGGTTCTTTTGATTTTACTGTAATAGTTAAAAACTCTGTATCTCCCTTAGGTGCAACAGATAACATTTCTTGAATGTCAGAAACCTTCATATCAAGTCCTAAAGATTTAATTGCATGTTCTGCAACTGTTCTTGATTTAGCAAGCTCACTATAAGTTTTTACAAGCTTTTGATACATCATAACATCATTGTAACTCATAGCTGGTGTTTGTGAATTAGCATTTTCCTGTTTACCTATTATTACAGAAATATCTGCTTTATATGTAGGCTTAATAATAAAATAACTAACTATACCACTAAGAAGTGACGCAGTTAATGTTATAACTACTATTAAAAGCCATCGTTTCTTCAAAATATCTAAATATTCTTTCAGTTCCATCAATTTTCCTCCTAAAGTTACATTATAAATTACCATTATATTATACATTATAAATTTATATGATTAAAGTATTGGGGAATTTTTTTATTATATATTTATTTTGTATAAAAAATTTTTTTGTATAATCAATAGACAATCTATCTATCTCTCTTTTTTAATTTTTCTTCTGCTATTATTTCTTCAATTGTTAATGAATACTCTAAAAAATCTTTTAAAAAACAATAGAATATCTCACATTGTTTCTCCTCATTGTATAGATACTCTTTATTAAATTTCGATACAATTAACCAATTAAGATTTTTATAAGAAATAACTTGTCCGTTAATTCTTTTTATAAGTTCATTTCTTCTCTGAAGCTTTTTATCTTTATCTTTTAAACCACTATTTAATCTTGAAATAGATCCATCACCTGCCAAATTGGAAATATTTTTAACAATATAAATATTATTTTTATCTTCCAATGCTTGAGAAAGTTCCAATTGTGAAAAAAAATTGTGTCCTCTCCCAAATCCATAATAATTTGTTCCTAATGTAATATGAGCATTTTTTATTCTATATGTATCTCTCCACCAACCAACTTTTATTGAAACCCAATAAGATTTATTATTTACAGTTAACACTTCTTTATTAGATTCATTTTCTAAAAAAAATTCATTATTACCCCAATTTTCTTCTATTTGATTATCACTTACTCTATCAGTTCTTAAAGAAATATTTACTTTATTTTTATCAATAACTATCTCTTTCTCAAGCTGAGTAGACAAAATAATTTGCTTTATTTTATTAGCATTTTCTACTGTTAGTGCTTCATACATATATTCTTCTTCCTCCACAACAAATATATTTTTAATAGAATAAATTGTACACACTTTAATTCCTTTTAAGTTTTGAATTTCCGACTTACTAACATTGCTTAAACTTACTTCATTTGTTTTAATATCTATAGTTACCCCAGCAATCTTATCAACGATATCTTTTATACAAAAAAATCAACTATAACGTAATTTATTATATGTAGTACAAAAAAGTAATATTAACAATATCATCCTTTTTTCAGTTTACTCAAAATTTACCTTAGTCTTGTCATCTGTCTTCGAAATTATTCCAAGTTCCTCATCTGTCTTTGGTAGCTCCGTTCTTTATACCTTGTTAAACATTAATTGTGTATAAAAACAACTTCCTCAAATTACAAGTATTATAAAAGTTACAAGAATAACAATAATTTTTTTCTTCATGTAGCATCTACTAAATGCACTAATCGATTAATGTTAACTTTATAAAGAAAAAATATAGCAAAAATTATAAGTTTCTATAAATATCACCTATGCTCTCCAAAAACCTTAGTTTCTATTATATAAACTCTTTTAATTTCTGTTTCTTTAAAAATAAATTGTCCCATTTATGCTCAACTTGTATTTACCTTCATACATTTTTTCTTGGATATATTTTAGATCTTCTATCGTGACCTTTTCTATCTTCTAGATATTTTATTAAATCTTCTTCACTTGTATTCTCTATATTTTAATTAATATATTTAATTATTGTTTTTACAATATGAATATTTGTCCTTTCATTATGTCTAGCTACATTGTACACTTCACCAAGTCTACCATTATTTATAACCAATATCTATTACTTTGCAATGAGCTTCAACATAAAACCAATCTCTTATATTTAAACCGTCGCCATAAACATGCCAGTGGTCTTTTATTTAAACAATTATTTATTATAAGAGGATTAACTTTTCTAAAAACTGATATGAATCATAATTATTTGAACATATTGTTATATTTACTAGCACTTTATATATGTAAAAATACGCTTTAACAACTAAATCTGCCCCTGATTTACTTGAAGAATATTAATTGTGTGAATTTATTGGTGTAGTTTCAATAAAATAACCTGTTTCGCCAAATGATCCATATACTTCATCTGTAGAAATTTGAAGATATTTTTTCCATTCTTTAAATCCATTTTTAGTTTCCCAAACATTTTTTGTAGTATTTAAAAGTATTGCTGTCCCTAATAGATTTGTATTAACAAACACTTCTGGTTCTCTTATACTTCTATCAACGTGAGATTCTGTTCCAAAGTTTACTACATAATCTATATCATATTATTTAAATAACTTTTCAATTAATTCTTTACCTTATATATCTCCTTGCACAAATTTATATCTTAGATCATTTTCTACCAATTTTAAATTTTCAAGATTTACTACATATGTTAATTTATCTAAATTTATAAGCTTTCTATCATTATATTTATTAAGCATATAATGCACAAAGGTTGAACCCATAAATCCTGCCCCACATGTAAATAGAGTATGTTTTCATTTATTTCCTATAATATAGTAGCAGCTGCTTCTTCATAAGTCTACTTGTTTTCATTAACTATATTAATAAAATATTTTCCGTACTCAATCCTTAAAATAAGTTCTGATAATTTTATGAATTGCTCTATATCTATAAATCCTTTTCTATATGCTATTTCTTCAATACACGCTACAGTCCTTACCTTGTTTGTATAACTTCAACAAAATTAGCTTCATCTAAAAACTCTCTATGTGTTCCTGTATCAAGCTATCCTTCTACCAAAAGCTCTATTTTAAGCTTTTCTATTTTTAAATATTAGTTATTAATTGCTGTTATTTCTAATTCTCCTCTAGAAGAAGGTTTTAAATTTTTTTCCAACTATAAATGCATCTGCAAGTTCTCTTGGTTTATATTGAATTGCATATTCTAGAGTCAATCCTAATTGACTTCCATCATCAAAAAGCTCCTTAAACATATCTAAGTCTCTTTGAGTTAATATGATCTGTTTTTTTAACTTATTTTTTTAATTTCACATTTTTGCTAATACATATCTCATAATATTCCATTATTATTTTACTCAGCTCCATTCCAAAGTAGAAAATTTTTCTCTTTCCCACATGTACTAATAAACGGATGAAAACCAAATCTTTTACAATAACTCATCTAACTCAATTTACTTATTTGTAATTTACCAATAACATTTGCAATCTTTACGGAAAAATCTGTCTTCTGTTCTTATATTTTTTAACAGTAACTAATGCTTCATTAAAATAATATTTTATTATATCAAAATAAAGAACTGTTATAAGTATAATATTAAATAAACTTAGAAATAAAATAACTATGTTAAAGGTAAAAAAGCTACTATAAAGTGCTAGTATGCTCATACTAACCGTACAAACAAAAAATTTAACTAATCCATAATTAAAATTGTATAATTTTTTTGATATTAATGTTCTCATTGTAAAAAATACAATATAAGCAATTCCTGTTGAAATAGCAGCTCCTTTAGCACCTAAGTTAGGTACTAAAATAAAATTACCTATAATATTAACTAAACAACTAGCTCCTGCTATAAATATATGATATTTGGGTTTCTTTTTAAAATTTATACCTAATACTGTTGTTTCTGATATAGTATACATCAATGGCATAAATATCATAAAAGGCATTATATAGCTAGCATCTCTATACTTACTTCCCAATAAAAGAACTATTATATCCTTAAATAATATAAGAAATACTCCTAGATAGAACATACTCACAGTTACTATTCTATTTACTTTAACAAAAAAATCTTTATTGTTTGAATTATTCTCATATTCTTCATAAGCTACCGGAACCCAAAATGTGGTAAATGTTGTTTGTACAGCATTCAACAAAGAAATAATTGTAAAAGCTGCACTGTATACTCCAAGTTCTTCAAATCCTGAATATTTTTGTATTGCTATTCTATCTATAGATTGAAATAACCATGTTATTAAAAAAGTAAATACTAATGGTAATCCATATTTAATTATTTCTAATTTCGTATTCTTAGTTTTAATGTCTTTCAAAAACATATTTGTCCAAAAATTTTTTTCTAAGATTATTGCATAAAAAGTTACTATAAGATTTGAAAATGTCGTTGCATAAACTAGAGTTCTAAAATCTTTATTAAAAGGTACAACCAAAAGTAAAACAAAAATAATATATGCTATTTTTTGATATATCTGCAATAAAGAGTATAGCTTACTTTTTTGTTGCATTCTTATAACTAATATGGCAAATCTATTAATTAATAATATTGTATTATTTATAACTAACAGTACTATCATCTCAAAACTTTCCGCTTGAAAAAGCAAAAAAGATATTTTTGAGCTAAATAATAATACAATAATCGAAAAAATAATATTAATCAAAATCGGTATTTCTAAGCTATATAGCAATAACTTTGATCTTGACTCTTCTTTTTCTTCATAGAAAAATCTAACAAAAGATTGATCTAATCCACAAACAACTACTATTGAAACAACACTTGTGAACATTGTAAACATGGAAAATTTTCCAAACTCATTAGGATTTATTAATCTAGTAATTATCGGAGAGGTAAAAAAACCAATTAATAATGTTACTATACTTCCAACTCCATATGAAATAAATTTTTTAACCAAAGATTTGTCTTCCATTTAAAATCTCCAAAATTTTAATAAAATATTTATTTGTTAAATATGTTGCATACTAACTCAACTATTTTATAAGCATCCTCTTCAGATAATTCACCATATATAGGCAAAGTAAGAACTCTTTCTGCTACATACTTTGCGTTATGTAAATGATTATCTTTATATTTTCCCTTATAGCAGGCAAATTCAGTTGTTAATGGATAAAAATATTTTCTAGTCATAACATTTACTTCTCTTAAACTATCAAATAACTGATCTCTTGTTATTCCACACTTTCCCTCGTCTATTACTATAGGAAAATATGCGTAGTTATGCTCTACATTCTTTTTATCAGCTACCATCTTTATTCCATTTAAATTTTTTAATCCATTTCTATATATATTAGCTATATTTTTTCTTTTGCTTATTTGGTCATCTATATATTTTAAATTTAAAATTCCCATGGCAGCCTGAAATTCATTCATCTTAGCATTTAATCCAATCTCATCTACCTCTTCATAACCAGAGATACCAAAATTCTTTAATAGATTTAACTTTGTTTTCAAATCACTATTATTATACGTTAATAAACCACCTTCAATGGTATTATATACTTTTGTTGCATGTAGCGAAAACATAGATATATCTCCATAGCTACCAATTCCTTTTCCATTTATTTCAACACCAAAAGCATGTGCCGCATCATATATTACTTTTAGATTATGCTTTCTTGCTATTTCTTCTATAGCATTTATATCACAAGGGCTTCCAAATACATGTACTGGAATTATTGCGCTAGTCTTATCTGTTATTAACTCTTCTATTTTATGTACATCTATTGTATAATCACTCATATTTATATCACAAAAAACAGGAATTAAATTATTCATTACTATAGCATGCGTCGTTGATGCAAATGTAAATGGAGTTGTAATAACCTCTCCTTCTAATTTTAATGCCTTTATTGCAATATCTAATGCTAAATGACCATTTGTAAATAAAGTACAATCAGATACCTTTAAATAATTAGTTAATTCCTCTTGCAATCTATTGTGTAAAGGTCCATTGTTAGTAACCCAACTATTTTCCCATATTTCTCTCAACATATTTACATACTCTTCCAATGGAGGTAAAAATGCTTTTGTAACTTGAATTGGTTTTTCTAATTTATTCATTTAGAATACACTCCTTTATAAATCATATTATTCTCATACTTTAATAAATCCCTTTTTCTTGGTCTAAGTTCTTTTACTGGTATACCAGTATAAATTGTCCACTCTTTGCAATCCCTAATTACTAATGAACTTGCTCCAAATGCACATCCATCTCCAATATTTACGCCTGGTAATATTGTTGAATTTGTACCTATAACTACATGTTTGCCAATTGTCACAGGACTTTGTTTTACATTTGTATATTCACTACTAACCATAGGATTAGTCATATATTCTCCAGAATAATCATCTGTTAATGCATAGATAGATCCCCTTGAAGATATGGTACTAAAATCATTCATAGTTATTCCAGCCTCTCCTCCAAAAAATCCACAAAAAGCAGCTATATGAACATAATTACCTATAGTTATTTTGCCACTTAAAATACAAAAGTCATCTATTCTTACATTATTTCCAATGCTTATATGCTTCGGAGAGTAAATACTGGTTTTTCTACTTATTAATACATTTTGTCCAACGCTTTTAAAACCTATATCTTCAAGTTCTTCCTTCGAATAAAAACTATTCATATAATTCACTCCTCTTAATTCTGAAAAATATTATTCCATACCTTAGCTGCATATTTTTCGTCAAATCTATTTTTGCTTAATGCTTTATTACATACAATAAAATCATAATTTATTTCTATAAACTTTTCAAAAGTCATATATTCTATTTCATCTATGGATGAAAATTTATATCCCTCATCATCTACTAGATCTTTCCACATGGTTGTATCATTCCTCATAAATATTTTCTTTCCTAGGTATGCTAATGCAAATATATTTCCTAATGCCTGTTGTCTATTGTTATTAAATATAGCTATATCAATACTACCAAGGAACTTTCCATATTCATCTGCCTTCATATAATCTGTCACAGCCACAAACTTATCTCCAAAAATAGATTTCCCATATTCCTCAACCTTTTTACCATAATCCTTATCCCCATAAGATAGTGGACAATATATCTTTATATTTTCATCTTTAAACTTAGAAAGTTTGTCTATAACATCTAAGTGTAAATTAGATATATCTGCTGAGTTACCTATTTGAATATTACAACATTCTTTAGATTCTGGTATAATACTATCTAAAAACTCCAACTTTATTGGAGTTAGATACATAGCCTTTTTATATATTCCAGTAATCTTATACTTATTTTTTGCAACATCGTAATCTGTTTTTACCAAAGTAGATACATAACCAAATCTTTTTACTAAAAACTTTTTTAATATATCGTTAATTTTATGTTTAATACTCATAGAACTATTTGAATAATACAGATCCCCGCCCCATATTATCCAGTTTACTTTTTTTAGATTTTTATAATTTAATAGCAATAATAACTTAAACCTAAAATTCTGAAAAAAACCATGAATAAGTATTTGTTGACTTTCATTCATTAGTTTTGTAAGATACAATATATTGAAATTATCATCATTTAAAAAATATATATTTTTTTTATTTATACTGTTTCTATCTATATACTTGTTATTTCCTGTTATTAAAAAAAAATGTTCATCAATCTCATAATTCTTGCTTACAAATTCTATGAAAGGTATTGTAAATTTTTCTTCATTCATTATGTGTAAATACTTCAATAATCACACCTCTTTAGGCTTTTTAAATTCAAATAAATTCTAAAGTTTAATTTTAAAACTTTTTTAAGCATAATGTATGCTTATTAATGTAAACTTTAAACCATCTATATGTTCATATACTATAGTTATTTATATAAAAAATGCTACTTTATAAAAAAGTATATTTATAATTGTTAATTAGGTTCTATATTAAAATGGATGCTTTACTTTTACTCGGAAAATAAAGCTTATCTAATAAACTTTCAACTATTTTTATAAAAATGTGATTTTAAAGAAAATTATTTATCAAAAACATATGCCTTAATTTCTTAATTATGAATATATAACATTACTTTTGTATCTTAATTACTAAATTAAATATCTTTATTTTAGACATTACAGTTATATTTTTTTGTATTAAAAAAATTTTTTTATTATAAATTATAAGGTTTTAATTATATTTATATTTTTTTAACCATAATTTTCTTCACTTTTGTTTATTAATTTCAAAATTTAAATTAAATATATAAAAAATGTATGAAAAAAATATTGCATACATTACAATAGTATAATAATTAGATAGGGGATTGGAATCAGAATAAGCTATTACTAAGAAATATATAATAAATTCAATAATTTTAGATTTATTTAATTTTATTAGCTTTAACATAATAATTATCCAAAAGGATATTCCTACAATACCAATTTCACATATAACTGTATAAAAAATATCTGAAGTTGATAAATAAAATGGAATACTTGCTAAACTAGTTAATACTATGGGATCACTTGATCTAATTGCTAAGTATAATGATGAAAAACGGTTCAAACCAATTCCAAAAATAAAGTTTTGTTTGAAAATTATAATAGCTTGATTCATAATATAACTTCTATAATTATCTTTATTCATGCCTAATTCATTATTTACACTTGCAACTAAGTTTACTATATAATCTTTATTAATAAAAATCACTAATATTATAACAAAAATGATTATATTTATTTCCCTAATTCTGTATCGTCTTGAATTTATTACATTTTCAACAATTTCAATAAAAAATATTGCTAAAAGTACACTTCTATTACCACTCAATATAATCAAGGGAATTAATAAAAATCTCATTTTGTTAATTTCTTTAAAATTCATTATAACAAAGTAAATTGCACCAGTAACATATGCAAAAGCATTAGGCCAACAAAACATTCCTGAAAATCTTATTTGTCCAAATCTAATACCTTTATTTACAAAATAATATTGGCCTAGTATGTACTTTATATAATATTCATTACTAACCAATTCACAATAAACACCTATAAAATTTATCAAAATATATATTATAATAAAAAAATAATATATCTTAACATTTATTTGACTAGAATTAATGAACATTTTATCGTAACTGAAAAAAAACATGCATATACTTATAGGAAATACATATTGTTTTAAATATAATATAAAATGTAAATTTTCTGCAGTATAAATTGTAATAATATTTTGTATTATTACAAATATTATTATTATTGCTATTATTTTAATTCCTATAGAAATTTTCTCATGTGTTCTGCTTGTTAACAAATTTTTAGCTGATACTCCCATTAATAAAAAACTAATAGAAAGATAAAATAAATTATATCCTTTACTAAAATTAATAAATATAATATTATGCATAAAAGGATAAATAAGCATCATAAAAAATATACTTGGTTTTATTATAATATTTTTTTCACTTATTTTTTTCACTGCATCTTCTCCTTAAGCTATTATTTAATTTTAATACTATAAAATATTATAAAAATTAATTGGCCACTAAATTATAGCGTTTCTATGATTACTATAGTTAACTATAATTTTTAATATTAATACTATACTTAATAAGTCAACAACATATTTACATTCCATTGGAATATTTATAATTGTTTTTCTCCAAATTATATCATATGTACTAGTTAACATAATACTTAATATAACTTGATTATACAATATATTTTCAATATCTAAAAATATAATATAAATTATATACATGGCAAAAATACTGTATGTCAATATTTTATATGAGGTTGAATAACTTATTAGGCATAAAATAATAAACATCATATTCATAAATATATTTAAAGTTCTAATCCTACCTTTATAAATATTATTCTTCACTTAAATTCTCCTATATCATTTTAATATCATCTTTTAGTTATTACCTTATCTCTATTGTCATATATCTTACTGTACTTAGGAACATCTTCAGTTACTAATGTTCTTGCTGCTATAACGGAACCTTCTCCTATTGTAACTCCATATAATATTATAACTCCACTACCAACATAACATGTAAAAATTTCAATACACTCAACCCTTACCTCATTAATTTGAATAATTGTAACTTTCATTATTAGTATTACTATTTAACCTTTTTTGTAATAAAATAATACTGCTTAAAACCGCTAATGAACTTACAGGAGAAGAATAAATTAATTGTGCAGTTATAAAACCTGATATAAGTAAATATAATATTAAAATACTAAGTATACCTATTCTATTTGATACCCTATACGAACTATATTTAATTACATTAATAATACAAATAACTATGGCTATTGCAACAAAAAACATTGTTACTATCCCCATTTTTATAAGGAGTGTTAAAAAACCATTATCAATAAATAAGCTAATAGAAGATGCTAAATAATCGGTATTATATAATTCTAGTAATATTCCTAGCCCTACCCCCATATATTTACTTGACTCAATAAAAACTCTATTTAGAGAATTTGTAACTACTCTTACCTGACCAGATGCCGCACCACCATTAAATATTTCTCCAAATCTACTTATTATTTGATTATTAGAGCTAATTACAGCATTTAATATATCACTTTTAAATGCTACAAAAACCATTATGCACATTATGGTTGTAAAGAAAAGCATCACTAATGTTAGTTTTCTCTTTTTATTAAAATTGTTTAATATAATGCAGATAATTAAAACAGCTATATATGTTGCTATTATACCTCTATTTTGAGAAATAAGTGCTGTTATAATAGAACTAATAATTATAAGTATCTTAATATTTTTATTACCAATTATATTGTCTAATATCAGTATTATAGGTGCTATTATCATATTAGTTGCATTTGAAAATCCAACCCTGGAATACCCCCACCAACCTATAAGTTTTTCATCATAAATTATTGATATTAGTTTTTCCCTAAATAAATATATATATAACAACTAATGAATGTATTAAAAATGTAATTATATATATTATCATTGAATGGAACACTTAATATTAATAATAAATATCCTTTATACAAATATTCTCTCTTGTAAATTAGCAATAATATTATTGTTAATAACCAAATTAAACTTATCCATACTTACCTGCCTTTATGTTTATTATATTTATATAACCTAAGCAATGTATTAATATTTATTTTCTAATATAATCCACCTTTATATAATTCTATTACTCTTCCTACATGCTCACCAAAATCTAAAGGTAACTCAATACTTAAAAGATTTCTAGCCACATCTTGTAATAATTGTTTACTATCCATTAAACTTATTATTATTTCTTTAATGCTATTTTCGTTAGATTCAACAATAAATCCACTTATGTTATCTTCAATCAAATCTTTTGCCCCCACACAATTAGTAACAATTACAGGAATTCCGTAACTCATAGCTTCTAATACTATAAATCCATAAGTTTCTTTACAGATACTGGGAGCTATTAATACATCTATATTATTAAAAATATTCCTTAGTTCACTGTAATTATATTTACCATGAAAAAACGTATTATTCACATCTACATTAAGCTTATATTTATTTCCATATACATCTAATCTAAAATTTTCAATCCCCTCTTTATTAAGCGCCTTTAATGCATTGGTTAATAGATTAAATCCTTTATATTTTTCAGTAGGTCCTAAGTATCCTATTCTCAATTGCTTTTCATTAGAAAAACTCTTTTCTTGCCTATTATCTTTTATATCTTTATGAGTTATATTAATAATTTCTCCCTTACATTTCACATATTTCTCATACTCAGATTTTGCAACTGAACTATTAAAATGAAAATAGTCTACCTTTTGTAAAATATTCAAATAATAATTTCTAAGTTTTACATATTGATAAGAAAAATCAGTAATTTCGTACGTTTCAACATACCCAATATTTTCAATATTTTGATTAACATTCAAAGTTCTTTGTCTTTTAAGTTTTAAAGCAAAATTTTTCAAACTATTGATATTTTTCAGTATTTTATATATTCGTGACTGCATTAAATATATTTTACCTATACTGTATGCTTTCTTATTACATACCACACACTTTGCCCCATTACAATAATCATTACATATTTGTCCTTTATCTGTAATTAAATTTACCTTTGGACAAATACCAAAATAATCATGAGTAGTAAATATAATTTTTATACCAATGTCTTTTGCTGCCTCTAAAAACTCAATTGGCAATCCCATTAACGTATGTATATGAATTACATCTGGAGATATTTTATTTATAAAACCTTTAAATACTTCTATATCTTTACTTTCAATAAATTTTTCTACATCTTTAATTCCGTTTAATAACGGTACTGGCAATGGATTAATCATTTCATATACATAGATACCTTTATACATTTTATTGTATTTTATTTTAGTTTTGTTACATAGATTAAAATGCCCCGGGTAAAGCAAATAAACTACCTCTCCTTTATTAGCCTGTTCAATCATTAAATCACAAGAATATTTAGTTAATCCTCCACTTCTATATGGTGGTAACCCTAATGTATAGTGAAGTATTTTCATCTTAAATCACTGTCCATTCTATTTTTTATTATTTTTACTGGATTCCCTACAGCTACACTATATGGTGGTATATCTTTATTTACTACTGTATTTGCCCCGATACGCTACCTTTACCAACAGTTACACCATCCAAAAAGACTACACCTGCACCTATCCAACAATCTTCTTCAATATTTATTCCTTTATTTGTAACTCCTTGCATTCTAATAGGAATATCTAATCTAGAATAATTGTGATTCTCTGAGTGAAACCTAACATTTTGCTCCATGATAACATTATCTCCTATTTGTATACCCCCAACTACACCAAAGAAACAATAGTCTCCGAAGCCACAATTGTCACCAATTTAACACCTTTGCCAAGTTTTTTGAAACTTACAGTACATCTAATTACTGAAAAGCTTCCTAAATTGAAATTGTTACCAATTACTACTCCATTAACAAACAATGTATTTATCTCCACGTTATTACCTAGTGTAACACCATTCCCTAACCTAATTCTGTTCTTATGAAATAGCATAACTTTTTCCCCACAAAAACTAATTTCCCACAACTTTTAAATCCAAATCTTCTAAATATTCCTCTTACCATAAATGATATTCTATTAAGTAATATAATTAATAAATCATTTGTTTTTATATTCTCGTTTAATTTATATTCTTCTTTTTTTATTCGTGAAACAATAGAACTTAATAATTTAATCATTTTTCCTCCAACAAGCAGTTAGTTAATTAATTAATTTATTTTGAAGATCTAATACAACCTTGGACCATTCAAATTCTGAACATCTTCTATTCCATTTATTAGCTTTATCTTTAGTATTAATAAGATTTATTATCTCACTACTAATAATTTCGCTATCATTTAAAATAATTGGACCTTTATCAATATTCTGCATTATTTCTTTAAGCTCATCTTTTTCACAGCCTAATATTGTTAAAATTATAGATTTACTTCCTATATATTCATATAATTTACCAGGGACTTGCGTGCTATTTTTATTACCATATAACAACAGAATATCCGCATTAACTACGTATTGCATTGCCTCCTCAAATGGTAGATAATTTACTATTTTTACGCATTCTAACCTGCTAAGAAGCACTTCATCTTCTTTGTCAGTAAACTGCCCAACAAAAATTATATTTAACTTATTAAATATCTCAAAATTATTTTCCTTTAATAACTTCAAAGCCTTATATAATGGCTTAACATCTCTTAATTCTTTATATATAGTTCCTGTGTGAACTATATTTAATTTGTCATTTTCAAATCCATTTGGTATCTTATTATTTTTTTCTAATTTTTCATATAACTCTTTCTCATAACCTCTATAAATTATATCTGCTTTAGATTCGCTTAACTTATATTTATTAATGTACATTTCCCTTGTAGATTTAGTAGTAAACAATAGTTTATCTACGCTTTTTACAACTTTTAATTCAAGGTATTCATCGATAGTTTTCTTAATAAAAGAATTTTTATTTCTTAGTACACTATCACCATTCCAAGGATCACTCCAATAGCCCACCCATTTTAAATCCTTGAATTTCTTTTTTAGTTTATATCCTACAATGTGGCTTGATGGGGTTTCATGAATTGTAAAAATCAAATCATATTTGTTCTTAGATATTAATTCGGAAGAAACTTTATAAGCTGGTTTTATCCATCCAACAAAGGCATCCGGAATTAAAAATGTTGTTTTTATAAAATGATTTATCTTAGACTTAAATCTATTTAACGATTCTGTTGCAGTGTTTTTTTCTTCATTTGCTTGTACTACTTTTTTTCTATTGAATAAATTATAGAAAAATCCTGGCTTAACCCTATAAATATCTACTTCATTATCAAATACATCTTCTAATGTTTCATCATAAGCAATAGAATTTTTGGGATATTCAACACCAACTACATCTACTTTGTTACCCAATCTACTTAAATAATTTATATAATTTAATAACCTTATATTTCCCGATCCACTATATGGTGGAAGATAGGTTGCTATTAGTAATATTCTCAAAACTTTCACCTCAAAAAAATAATATACACATTAACATTTATCAATTAACATATCTTAATCTACTATAAATAACTTTTCATATTTCTCAACAATACTTTCCCACGAATATTCATTAACTATCCTATTTTTAGCTTTTTTACCTAATTGATTTATTTCTTCTTCCGTTAATCTATCAGCTTTATCAATCACTTCCGCTAGGTTGCCTTTGTCTTTATTAAAATATAAAGCACCATCTTTTCCTACTTCTTCATTAAATACTACATTTAATAACAAATTAAGTTTAGTAGTTGCTAGTGCTTCTAATAATGATGGATTTGTACCACCAACTTCGTGTCCATGCAGATATCCATAAGCATTTTCTCTAATATTAGTTAATAGTTCTTGATCATACACAGTTCCCACAAATTTTATTCTGTTATCATCTTTAAAATTAGTAGTTGCTTGTAATTTTTCATAGAACTTATTTTGTTCTACATTTGTTATTATAACTAAGTCTTTTTTACTACTACTTGCCATAAATTCTCTAATCATTAATTCATAATTATTTTCAGGTACAAATCTACCAACTATCAAATAATATTCATTATTTTTAAGATTAAATTTATTATACCATGCATTAAGTTTTTCTATATTAGTTTCTCTGTTTTCTTTTACATCCGCACCATAGGCTATAAAAATTGTTTTAGGGTTATACTTTTTATATTCTTCTTTTATATAACTCTCTATTCCTATTGAATCACAAACCACTAAATCAGCTTTTTTTATCATTAATCTTTCACTTATTTTCCAATACTGTCTTATGAAATAATTCCATTTACTTCTCTTCCACTCATGACCATCTGGATTAACAAAAACCTTAATACCAAGCTTTTGTAATTGTTTCTTGTAAAATAATAAAAATGGTCCTATTCTACACGCTAAAACATAAATAATACAATTCTTAAGATTATTTTCTTCTATATACTTTTTGCACATTCTTAATGCTTGTATATCATAGATTATAGCATTTGCATTGCCTACATCTTTTATCTTAACATTAAAGCATCTTGCATTATTATACTCAAATTCATCAGAAGTATCATGTGACATACACGACACATGATACTTTATTTCATCTGATACCTTTTTCTCAGTTAATTTATCAACAAAAGTTTCAAATCCACCATATTTTGCTGGTATCCCCTTTGAACCTATTATAAAAACATTCTTCATTAATCCGCTCTCCTAAATTAATTAACTAAATTCTCCAATAAACTAATCCATTGTTCTTAGCATCTTTTTTATCAACAACAGCCTTTGTATCTATACATATTGCATTCTTAGTCATTAACTCTGCTATATAATTACAATCTAAATTAATACCATGTTGTTTAGCTAATATCATAACAACATCAGCACCTTCTAAAACTTCTTCTTGTGTATCATACTTATAATCATATTTAGTAGGTACCACAGGATCGAAAGCCTTAACTTCTGCTCCTTTTTCAATAAGTATATTACAAATATCTATTGGAGGACTTATCCTATCATCATTAGAGAAATCTTTCATAGCTAGTCCCAATACTGCTACCTTAGCTCCTTTAAGACCTTTTCCTTGCTGCACTAATAAATTCTCTGCTGTATTTACTATAAATTCAGGCAATACTGCATTTTTTTCTCTAGCTAATTTAAGTATATCCATATTTACATTCATCTCTTTAGCTTTTGGAGCTATATAGTGATATGCATTTGGTATACAATATCCACCAACTCCTGGTCCTGGTATCAATAAATTAACTCTTTTATGAGTATTAGCTAATTTAACTACTTCAAATATATCTATTCCTAAAGCTTCTGTAAATCTAGCAAATTCTTGTGACATTGCTATATTTACATCTCTTTGAACATTTTCAAAAACCTTTGATGTTTCCACTACCTTTATATTAGTTGCAGCTATAACTTCTGCTTTACAAACTATACTTAATAAATCTATTGCTCTTTTTAAGCTTTCTTCATTTACTGCACCAACAATAGTAGGCATATTGGCAAACTCATCAAAAGCTAACCCTTCTGCTATTCTTTCTGAAGCATATGCTAAATAGAAATCCTCTCCTGCCTTTAATCCAGATTCTTCTTCAAGTATAGGCATACACAAGCCTTCTGTAGTTCCTGGTATTACTGTACTTCTTATTATAACTAGATCACCTTTTTTTAGATTTCTTCCAATAGTTCTACATGCATCTTCAAGATAGTCGGTTATATACTCACCATTTTTTATAGGAATACCTACTGTCACTATTATATTATTGCTCTCTTTAACAGCTTTATCCCCATTTGTAGTAGCTATATATCTTCCTTCTTGTAATTCCATATTTAAAACTTCTTTAATTGTTATACCATGAAATTCTTCTGTATGATGTGTAATTCCATCATTTGTTTGTTGGACTAAATTTTCATCTACATCAACGCCTATAGTTTTACATCCTCTAAATGCAAAACTTAAAGTTAAAGGTAAACCTACAAACCCTTGTCCAAATACACATACTCTTTTATTTACTGAATCATCAGCTATATTTTCGTTAAACTGTTCCATAAATATTTTTTTATCTTCAATACCCTTTGCTTTAATCATTTCCATATTCATATCCTCCTATTTTACAATAAATTCATCTGGTTTGTTCTCTACTTTCTGAAAGCCATAAAGTATAGCTTGCACTATTCTTCGTGATGCTTTACCATCTCCATATGGATTTATAGCATTACTCATTTCTTTATAAACTTCTGCTGCTTCTAAAATTTCTTCAGCAGTTTTTACAATAATCTCTCTATCCGTTCCTACAAGCTTAACAGTACCCGCCTCAACAGCTTCCGGTCTTTCAGTAACATCTCTTAAAACTAATACAGGCTTTCCAAGGTGTGGCGCCTCTTCTTGAAGTCCACCAGAATCAGTCATAACCATAAAACACTTATTCATTAAGTTATGTGTCTCTTTTGTATCTTGAGGTGGTAATAAATGAACTCTATGTAAGCCACTTAAATGTTTTTCTACTACATCTTTCACCACTGGATTTAGATGAACTAGATATACAATTTCCACATCTTCATTCTTAGTAACTATATCCTTAAGAGCTAAACAAATATTCTCTATTCCTTCGCCCCAGTTTTCTCTTCTATGGGCTGTAACCATAATTACCTTTTTACTATTAAAATCAATATCATTTAATTCCTCTGAATTAAACAAATAATTTTCCTCAACAGTTGTATCCATTGCATCTATAACTGTATTTCCTGTTACAAATATATCCAATTCATTTATACCCTCTTTTAAAAGGTTATTTTTTGAACCAGATGTAGGTGCAAAATGCATATCAGCTATAGCACCTGTTAACTTTCTGTTCATTTCCTCAGGAAACGGAAAGTACTTATCACCTGTTCTTAATCCAGCCTCTACATGACCTACCTTGATTTGCTTATAAAATGCAGCTAAAGAAGCTGCAAAGGTTGTTGTTGTATCTCCATGAACTAAAACCATATCTGGAGTATATTCATTAAATAGTTCTTCTAAGCTTTCTATTACTCTGCAAGTTATCCCTGTTAATGTTTGTTTTGTTTTCATTATATTTAAATCATAATTTGGCTTTATATTAAATAGTTCTAAAACTTGATCAAGCATTTCCCTATGTTGACCTGTAACGCAAACCTTTGATTCTATTTCTTTATGTTTTTCTAGCTCTTTTACCAAAGGTGCCATTTTAATAGCCTCAGGTCTTGTCCCAAATATAGTCATTATTTTTATTTTTTCCATATTCTATCTCCTATCTTGCATTTTCATCTCCAAATAATACAAAAAATGTCTTAAATATAAGCTTTATATCAATCCAAGTATTTCTTTCTTTTATGTACTTTAAATCTAATTCCATCCATTCGTCAAAACCTATGTTGTTTCTTCCCATAACCTGCCAATAACAAGTTAACCCTGGTTTAGCTATTAATCTTTGCTTATGATAATCTGAAAATTGGTCTACTTCTCTAGGAAGGCTTGGTCTTGGCCCAACCAAAGACATGTCCCCTTTTAATACATTAAATAACTGAGGAAGTTCGTCTATGCTTGTCTTTCTTATAAATTTACCTATTTTTGTTATTCTTGGATCATCCTTTATTTTAAACATTGGTCCAGACATTTCATTTTTATCTTTAAGTTTATTTAAAAGTTCTTCAGCATTTTGAACCATAGATCTGAATTTATACATTTTAAATGTCTTGCCATTTTGCCCTATTCTATCCTGCGAAAAAATAACAGGACCTGGAGATCCTATTTTTATTAAAACAGCTATAATTATCATTAAAGGGCTTAAAATTACAATTCCAAAAAAAGATCCCAAAATATCAAGTGTTCTTTTTATTACATAATATATTTGAGATTTTTCAAAGTTTTCTTTTATTTTTACATCATACTGCACATCACTTTGACTTTCTATTTTTTGCAATTAAATCCCCCCATAAATTCTTTATAAACCCATATTTAATCTATTAAAATTATTTTTTATAAAAGTTTTTGTAATTTTATATCTGTAAAAACTTTTATATAACTCTTATATAATTTATTTTACAATAAATTATATATTTCATCAAATGTATAATTTGACATAATTAAAATATAACGCCCTTTTCTCGGGCTATTTATATATTAAAAATTTATATTTTGTAATTAAAATGTCGAATTATGTCTATAAAAAATATATAAAAAACTGCCAAGTACTTGGCAGCTTTTTATAAAAATAATTTAAATATTATAAGAAATATAACTCCCGGAACACCTAAAAATCCTGCTATTAAAGCTGTTACTAAGTTTATACCTATGTAAAATTTAAAATAGGCTCCTATGAAATTTACAGCAAAAAGCATTATAACTCCTAAAATTGTATTGGCTAAAAGTTTAAAAAACAACTTTATTGGCCAAGAAAATATTTTAATTATAAGAAAAATTGCTATAACTGCAATTATAAAATACCCCATGTATTCCATTATATCACCCCTTAAGCTTATAATATATTATACAATATTTATATTCAAGGGGTTAAATTATAATACTATATTTAGGTATCATATTGCTTTAAATTCATCAATCATAAAACTTGCATCTACTTGAATTTCTTTATCTTTTGCCTGTTTTAAAAGATACGAAAGCCTTACCTTTGCTGCATTTTCTTTATATATTGCATAGTCTATAAGCTGAGGATCAAAAGCTATGTCAAAGTTCTGTCTTGCTATTTCCAGTTCATATTTAGCATCTTCTATAGATTTTATAAGTTCTTTTTCATCTTCAGTATAAGTATTTTTTTTAAATAAATATTCTATTATAGCCAGCCTATTCATAATATCCTCCATTTTTATCAACTTTATTATATTTAAATTGTTGACATAAAATAGAAATTGTATTCAAAATTTAAACTTTACAATATATTTATATTAAGTTAGTATTAATGTGTATATATCCATATCTTCAAAATTTAATGTAGCCATAGTTTAAAATAGCAATTTTCTTTGCAAAAATAAAATATATTTTATTTTTTTTTGAATATTTATATTAATTAGCATATTTAATACATCACTAAATTTATAGGTAAAAAGGTGATAATATGAAAATAATTACTGATTCAGCAATTGTAATTAAAACTTATAATAATAATATAATTTCTGTAAAAATGAATGGATTAGAAAGAATATTATTTAGCAAAGGTATTGGATTTGGTAAAAAAGCTGGAGATAAAATTGAAAAAGGTACTAAAGTAGAAAAAGTATTTGTTATTGAAGATGAAGATAATTTAAGAAACTTTGAAGAAGTAGTGGAAAATGTTGATGAAGAATTTATTTCTTTATGTGAAAAAATAATATCTTATATTGCAAGTGAATTAAATGAGGAATTAAATGAAAGAATTCATATTGCATTAGTAGATCATTTAAATTTTGCAATAATGAGACTTTCAAATAAAGATGAAATAGAAAATCCATTTCTTGTGGAAATAAAGGCACTTTATCCAAAAGAATATGAATTAGCAAAGAAAGCTATAAAGATTTTAGAAACAGAAAAAAATATAACTATACCAGAAAGTGAAATTGGATTTATAGCATTACATATTCATTCTGCTAGAAATTCTGGTAAGGTATCCAATACAATAAAGAACACCTATTTAATAAATTCAATAGTTAAACATATAGAAGAAAAACTAGCTATAGAAATAGATAAAAATTCTTTAGATTATGCTAGATTTTTAACTCATCTAAAATTTGCAATAAAAAGAGTACTTTTAGATATACCTATTAAAAATGATTTTATAAAAGAAATAAAATCTAAATATAAATTATCTTATAAAATATCTAAAGATGTTTCAAAAATATTATCTAAAGGTCTAGAAAAAAATATTAGTGAAGGTGAAATAGCTTATTTAGCAATGCATATAGAAAGACTTAGAGTAGCTGAAACTGAAAAGAAAAATAGTTAATTATTTTAATATAAAATTTTAAAAATGTATTGATTATTTATAAAATATATTATATTATGAGTGTGTAAATATTTATAGGTTTTTACAGCGTGTAACCGATTAATTTCGGGCAAAAGCTGAAAAAGATAATTTAATTTGTCTTTTTCAGCTTTTTTGTTTTTATAAATTTCTTTTAAAACATTTATTTTTAGTATTTAAGGATGAAAAATCCTTAAAATAAAATTATAAATAAAGGAGGAGCTTTTTTATGATGAAATTTTTACAAAAATTAGGTAAATCATTAATGCTTCCAGTAGCAGCTTTACCTGTAGCAGGTATTTTAATGGGTATTGGTTACTGGATAGATCCTTCTGGTTGGGGATCAAACAGCGTAGTATCAGCTTTTTTATTAAAAGGCGGTGGTGCAATAATTGATAACATGGCTCTTTTATTTGCAATAGGTGTAAGTGTTGGAATGTCTGATGATAATGATGGTACAGCAGGTCTTGCTGGTCTTGTTTCTTGGCTTGTTATTACAACTTTACTTTCTCCATCTGCAGTAGCAATGTTTAAAGGAGTTGATGTATCTGCAGTACCTACAGCTTTTAGTAAAATTCAAACTCAATTTATAGGTATTTTGGCAGGTTTAATTGGTGCTTATTGCTATAATAAATTTAAAAATACTAAACTTCCTGATGCTTTAGGTTTTTTTAGTGGTAAAAGAAGTGTTGCTATAGTAACATCTGGATTATCAATTATTGCAGCAATTATATTATTTTTTATTTGGCCTGTTGTTTATAGTGCATTAGTTGCTTTTGGTAAAGGAATTATATCTACAGGAGCTATTGGTGCTGGAATTTATGCATTTTTTAATAGACTTTTAATACCTACTGGTCTTCATCATGCACTTAACTCTGTATTTTGGTTTGATGTAGCCGGAATTAATGATATAGGGAAATTTTGGGGAACTAAATCAGGTGGAGTTTTCGGACAAACTGGTATGTATATGACTGGGTTTTTCCCTGTAATGATGTTTGGTCTTCCAGCAGCTGCATTAGCTATGTACCATACAGCCAAAGAAAAAAAGAAAAAAGTAGTATATGGTTTATTATTAGGATCTGCATTATCTTCTTTCTTTACTGGTATTACAGAACCATTAGAATTTTCTTTTATGTTCTTAGCTCCTGGACTTTATGTTGTTCATGCCGCTTTAACAGGAATTTCAGTAGCTGTATGTGCAATTCTTCCAGTTAGAGCTGGATTTAACTTCAGTGCAGGTTTTGTAGACTGGTTTTTAAGTTTTAAAGCTCCTATGGCTAAAAATCCTCTTTTGATTATACCAATTGGTTTAGTAGTGGGAATTATTTATTATATAGTATTTCGCTTAGTAATTACAATGTGGGATTTAAAAACACCTGGTAGAGAAAATGATGATATAAATGAAGAAATGAATATAAGTCTTGAAAATAACGATTATACTAAAGTTGCATCAACTATATTAAAAGGGGTTGGCGGAAAAGAAAATATAGTATCTATTGATAATTGCGTAACTAGACTTCGTTTACAAGTTAAAGATCCATCTAAAGTAAATGAAAAAATTATTAAATCTTCAGGCGCATCTGGTGTAATTAGACCAGGTAAAACAAGCGTACAAATTATTATAGGAACACAAGTACAATTTGTAGCTGACGAATTTAGAAAGTTATGCAAATAATTAAATATAAACTATAAATACTAAAACTTATATAATTTCAAAGATATAGCCATTCATAATTTTTTATGAATGGCTTTTTAATTTATTTATAGCTTATTGATTTTTTAGGGCATGCTATTGCACACTTTGCACATTGAATACAATCATAATGACTTAGTGCATCTCCTTTATATTTATAAGGTTCTATTCCCATAGGACATTTTTGGGAACAAATTTTACAATTAACACAAGTATTAGATACCTGTAATATATTATTTTTATCTCTTTTAATGTAAGAAATGAATGCAGCTATACTTCCCATAGGACAGAAATTGCACCAAGTTCTGTTATTGTAAAAAAGGGATAATACTATTCCAATTAAAGTTGTAATTACAATAATTCTATAAAAAACCATACCAATTCCTTCAAGATTTCCCCAATTTTCTTTAATACCTATTCCAAACATTGTAAACATAAACAAAATTACAAATATTCTAAAATATACTGATTTCAAAAATTTAGGTACTTGATTTTTTTTACTAAATTTTGATACTACATTATCGTAAAAACTTCCTCTTGGACATAAATTTCCACACCAAAATCTTCCTTTGAATAATGATACTATTATAGGTGCAACCATACATATAATTGCTGCTACTGCTATTTTAAAATCAAATAAACTTGCAACAATAAATATTAATAAAATTACATATGAATACTTCTTCCATAGTTCAATAAATTTTTTCATGTTGATCCCTCCCAATTGAATTATACCCATACGGGGTATACATAAGATATTATATTAGTTTTTTTAATATGTCAACCTATAATGAATTTTTCATATTTAATTTATGATAATATCCTAATATACCATAATTGATTATGCCATAAATACAATATTGTTAGTATAACAACCTCATTAGATCGAAGCGAGGTTAACATAATTAGAAAGGTAGATTTAAAAATAGGATAAAATGAAAAATAGATAATAATAAAAAACATGGTACAGGGAGATTTTTACGCTTCATGAAACCATGTTTATGATAGAACTTTAGTGTTGAATTTGCAAAATGATATAAGTTTATTTGGGTAATACACAAACATGTGTTCATCAAACAAACTCCTCCCCAAAATCAAATAAAGTCCTTTCACCTATGTCCCTCAAACCCTTGAAAACACTTGCTTGTTATTCCATTCCAATTTATCATTTTGTTCCCATTTCTTTAATCCTCACTTCCTAAAGTCCTTTCATTCCTAAATTTTTGGGGCAAAAAATGAAAATAAAGTGCTTGTAGGATTGAGGGTTTAGGGGGAAGGTTTAAGGAGTGTTTTTATCAATTTCTCCTCTCCATTTTCTTTTCTATTCAATCTTCTAATCCATTGATTTATCTGGCTTTTAGCCTTATTCCTTGTTCCTTATCCCTTAAAACTTCTAAACAAAAACATAGCCTACAGGGCTTTTCTTCTCCCTAATAAACCATGTTTCCTAAAAGAACTTTATTTGCATTTTAAAAAGAATTTGCAAAATGATAGGAGTTTATTTGGGTTATACATAGATACAAGTATAAGGGATAAGGGATAAGGGCTTAAGGAGCAATAGTCAATTTTGTAACTACATACATTAATAAGATAATTACTTTTTAATAAGTAGGCTTACCAATTAGACTTTTTGCACTATCACATAAATTATCATAATGCAATAAAAGAATTTTTTGCTTATCTGAATATCTTCGTCTTTCCTTATATGTTCTTTCATTGAACTCATCTCTTCTTCCAGCAATAACCACATAGTGTATTCTTGTTTTATCAAGGCTAATAAATTCATTAGGTAACTGTTCATTTGGATGCTTATATTTTTGAAAAGTTTCCCTGAGTGATATATAATTTGCCTCAAGCCATTCGTCCCAATCATTTATCTGTTTAATACCCTTTCTAAAGACATCGCCTATGCTTCCATCCTTTAAAGTAATCTTTCCATATGGGTTTTCTAATTCAACAAAAACAAACTCATATCCACCTGAATTTTTGCCTATAAGTAAATAATCTACTTTATATGAATTACCTAACATAAACTCTGGTATAATAAATGCATCATGATGTCCAAAATTATAATTTGATTTTAAAATTGAAGCAATTATAAAATAGGCTTTATTATCTTTAATAAATTTTGCAATATCTCTTTCGATAATATTATCATTATCCAAAAAATCACAGAAATTAGAAATAAGGGCTTTAAGCATATCCTCATCTTTTAAATCTTCTATATCCAAATAATTATTAGGAAATAAACTCAAATAATGTCTGACTGCTTTTGGATATTTTCTAAACATTGACTTTCTAAAATTCAACTTCCCACTAGATTTTACTACTTCTTTTTGCCTCAATACTTCCCATTCGTTTACTTCATCTTCGGTTAATTTAGTATAATCTCTATTGTAAATTCTCATAGTTATTCTCCTAATATAATTTTATATTATTTAATCATATGAAGTACTAATCTATTGTTATTTAAGTTTTTAACTTACTTAATTTCTAGATTAACATTATTTCTATCAACTTGAGTCTCTAAAACGTTATACATAAAAACAAGTGAAAACTTTACCCCATCTTTTTCAGTTAAAATATCTTTAAGAAAGATTTTTTTATTCATACTATATTCTGTAGGGGAATTAATACTTATGTATGTCATTCTTTTATATTTTTGTTCCCAAAACCTATATTTAAATTCTTCTCTAAATTCATATTTCGTTAGAAATCGGTCTATAAACTGTGGTTTATTAGAATACAAAGTAATTAGCGATTTCTTAACCCAAATATCATCCCATTTATCAAAGTATGGAAAATGCAATAATACGTTTCTAATAAATTTAAACAAGTCTTTACCTACATCACTAAAATTTGGTCTTTTTTGATTTTTGATAACCCATTGTATAGGTGGATATTTCAAAAGTTCAAAATACGTTGCAAAGATTTCTTTTATTTTAAAAAGTCGGTATTCATCTTCTTTAAACCAAAACTCATCATTCATCATTTCTTCAAATAAGTCATAAAACCTATTATATCCTATAGTTAAAAATTCTTTTTCATCTTCATTTGGATGTATTTTTACTTCCATTCATCTCCCTCCATATATAAAATGGATATTATAATTTTCTATCTTTCATCATCTGTTTAAACATCTTGCTATTTATAAACTCCTCTTTATTTTCTATTATATTTTTAGCAATTTTTTCTTTCTGATGTAAATTTAACTTCAACTGTGATTCATTCATTTCTTTTATCCATTCAAAGAACTCTTGTCCAACTATACTTTTGATATACTGATTTTTCGCTCTAATTATTCCTCTGCAATTAAATATTTCTGTATTTTCCCAATATTCTTCTCGGTGCATTCTGTAAATTGTAATTAGAATTATTCCCATAAGGTTTGATATACTCATATATGTTTTTCTTTTAGAATTATAAAATGTATAGCCCCCTTCACTTCTGCTAAAAGCAACATGGGGATTCTGTTCTTTGAACTCCTTATATGCCTCTTTAATATCACCAAAGAAAAATATATGATTTTTAATATTACCTATATCATTTCTTTTTTTCATAAGATAATCTCTCATAATCTTTTCACTATCTATAAGAACTTGCAAATCATCAATTTGAATATCTCCGGCTTTTACAAAATCAATTATATCTAAATATAAATTTCTCCAATTCACTGACGTAATAAAATAATGAAGTCATTCATCATATTCAAATTCTTCTTTATTTTCTTTTAAGTATGGATAAAAAACTTTACTTGCAAAAAGTGTTTCTGCACTATTAAATCTCTCTTCACACTCTTTACATAATAAATAGTGTTTCTCTCCATCTTGCACAACCTTATTAGGATTATCAGTTCTTCTAATATTTCCAACAGATGTTTTCTTTAAATATCTGATTACAAATTTAGGAATAATATGGCTTAACTGGAGTTCTCTTTCTCTATAACATAATGCACATTTACCTATCATCTCTCTCATTCCCTTAAAACTTTTTACATTTAAAATAAAAGTTTTATTTAATTCATAACTATTTTATAGTAATACCTTCAGCGAGAACCCCAAGCAAAGTTCAGTCTTATTATACCAAGGTTTATAGAGAGTCCTACATATCTATGGAATTTAATAATATTAAATATACTATTTAATTTCATAAGACATCCCTCCTTTAATCCTATACTAGAATTAACATGGTTCTCGCAAGGGCTATTAGAATCCTCGCTCAAGGTATTAGTTCTGTGTATTTACAAGTAGATTGTAACATATCTATGTAAAAATATTCGTCACTTATTCCTAATTTCCTTTATTTGCTATCAAATAAATCTATTATTTAATCCTATAAAAATAGTCACATTAAGGAATTTTATCCTTACAATGACTCTTTTCCTACCATTTAAAATTACAATCATATCCCTTCTTATTTAATACCTGTTCAATTTCTTTATAAATTTCTTTCATATACTTCGGTTTAATCCCTGCTGTTTCTGCTAAATTCCATAACGTAATCTCTTTTCCCTGCATCTGTAATTCTTCTACAGCCCATTTAATTTTTCTTATATGGTATTCCTCCAGACTTTCCAAATCAGACTCTATATATGCTTTAGTCATGGGGAGTTTTTCTTTCTTTTTTGATAGCCATTCACTAACTCCCAACTTACCTCCTATGGTTGACCATGTTATTCTTTCAGGCTTGCCTTTTTTCATTTCTTTTACTATTTCTTATACTTGTGACAGTAATTCAGCATCTCTTTTAGCCCAATCAACAGCCTTCACTGCTTTTTTTATCCTGCGATAGTTTTGTTTCAGCCATTAACTATCATATCTTTTCAGCCATGTATATAGTCCATCATTTTTTCTTCTTATCTGGTTGCTGCTTATATCGGCATATTGAACATGAAGTTTAAGCCATTTAGTTATATATCATCATTGTACTTATTGTTCTGTTCCTTATCCCACCTTGCTTCCCATTCTTAGAACTAACTTTATTATTACAGAATCGACTTTATTATCATAGAACCAACTTTATTATCACAGAACCGACTTTATTATTTTATTGATTTCCTCTTGTTCCTTATCCCTAAAAACCTTACCCCTAACTATGTATATTTAAAATAAACTCCACTCCACCCACACCCCTCAAACCCTTGATTTTTCTACACCCTAATTTTTAACATATAATAAAGTCCGCTCTAAAATCTCATATTTTTATCCCATTTATTAACACTTTTTCCTTAATCCTTGTAATGATTTTTAAAATAAAGTCGGTTCCAAATAGGGATGTTTTGAAAGGAAAATAGGGATAAGTTTCATAGGGTAAGATTTAAGGTTTTATTCCACCCTTTCAGTTACTATATCAACATTATCTTCAATACAGCAGTCAATACTTCTCTCAATCCCTTTAAAATCAATAGTTTGAAGGCTTTAATCAGCACAATTTTCTAATCAAATTTCTAATGAAAAATCTAATCGCCTTAATCCTTACACCTTAACCCTAACTCAACAAAAAAACAAACCCCGCAGCCGTTCAGGATTTTTCCTACTTCGACTACGGGATTTTGGAACGAACTTTATTTTTATAGAGCAAACTTTATTATCATGGAGTGAACTTTATTTGAATTATACAGTTATTGTCAAATGCCATTTATTCATGAATTTTATATGGATAATGTAAAATAGAAAACCTTACAGCAAATGAGGCATATATCCACATTTACTGTAAGGTTAAATAACTAAACGCAATTTAACATCTAAATTTAGTTCCCAGAATATCATTTAAAGTCTATGGCCTTAACAGGACATTTATCGATTATCGCTTTCAATTCATTTATTTGTGTATCATTAAGTGTAGACTCTTTCCATTTTGCTTTCTTATCCACTACCTTAAAATGCTGAGGCATTAATTTTTCACACATTCCGCATCCAATACAATACTGCTCCTTAATATCAATGCCAGTTGCTTTGCTTAAACTTTGCTCTTCCTGAATAGGAATATCTTCTTTTTTTACAAATACAGTCATTAGATATGACATTATCAGTATGGATATTACTGTCAATATCCACCTTATCCCCATAAACTGTGCCCCTAAGAATTTTGCTTCATTGGCAAGCATGGGTACTTTTATTACTGCCCATGCACTTAATATAATAACTACATTTGCGATGCTGGCACCTTTCTTTAAAAGCATTTTGCAGATTGGGAATGCTGCATAAATAGGCCCTGCTGAAAAACTGCCCAATAAGAATGAGAATATACTCCCCTTTATTCCTGCTTTCTCCCCAAATCCATTCATGATTACTTCTTTAGGAACCCATGCTTCAATAATTGATGTAAGTATAAAAATCACAGGCATAATTTCAAACATTTCTATAATATAATACATGCTGTTTTTGACAGATAAGTAAGCCTTATCGGGCATTGCGATAAATAGAAAAATATATGCCAAAGATACTGCTGCCAGCAGTTTGTTCTTTTTAATTATTTCAATCATTTCACATAATCACTCCCATCGTCAGCGCTATTATAAGTGCAAATACAAAACTAAGAACATTACGGGTAGTAGCAAATTTCAAACCAAACTCTTGTTTTTCTAATGGGAATGTCACTATTCCAACCATCGTTAAAGTAGTTAAGAATGCAACGGCAGGGACAATACTTGCACCTGCATCTACAAAAGAACCTACCAGAGGAAATGCTACAAAGGCTGGAATCAATGTAATACTACCTACTAAGGCAGAAATAACGGTTGAAATAAACAGATTGGATTCTCCCAAAACATTCTTTATAACTTCAGGCGGTATGAAGGTCAGAATCAATCCTATAAGAAACAAGATGCCTACAATCTCTCCAATCATATTTTTCATCATACCTCTTGCCATTTTCATAGAATTAAATGTCTTTTGCTTGTTTTTAACAAGAGATGCGACAAACGCAGCCCCTGTTATCCCCCATAATGATGCTGTAAAAATATCCACCTTTCATCACTCCTTCTCCTTGTAGTTTTTAGGATTAGGTGATTTTACCACAAAGAATTCCAATACTTCTTCGTCTTGATTATGGACATTCATTTTTGTTTTGTATGGGATATTAATAATATCTCCCTTGGTGTAATGATGTGGTTCTTGTTCATTTAACTGCAAAGTCATTTTCCCTCGTACAATTATCATATAAACGTTGGAATTGGAATAGTGTTCAGGAAGATTTGTTCCTTTTGTAAGGACCATATGATTCAGGTGAATATTCTTATCATCCACAATCTTTTCAATTGTTTTGTCATCTGTAAGACTATATACATATTTTTTCTCCAGCATAAAAACTCTCCTTTCATTATGTTTAAATCTATATTATAATAAATCACAGCGATATACAGTTACCATGGTAACTATTTTTATAAAAAGGTGATATTTATGAACATAAAAGATTATCTGGACATTTTAAAACTAACAGGGTTATTTGACGGATTTTCTGTTGAAGAACTGCTTACTTTGTTTAAAACATACAATTATGTTATCTCTAAATATAATAAAGGCAGCATTATCCATTTTGAAAGTGAGAAATGCAATTACTGGGATATTATTTTAAAAGGCCAGGTATTTGTTCAAAAGATTGATGAAAAGGGAAATGTATTAACTATTACTGAATTTAAAGTTGGAGACAATATTGGGGGCAATCTATTGTTTTCAAGGTATCCTTATTATCCCATGAGTGTGGTGGCAAAATCAGATACTAAAATTTTACATATTGATAAAGATTTTGTACTGCAACTTTGTCAGACTAGCCAGGATTTCTTAATACAGTTCTTAACTTGCATATCGGACAAAACTGCTATCTTGACAAGCAAAATTAAATCAATCTCCATGAAATCTATAAGGGAATCTATCATTGAATTCTTAAACTATGAGTACTACTCTCAAAAAAATAAAGAAATAAAACTTAATATGACAAAAAAGGAATTAGCCGAAAGGTTAGGTATTCAAAGAACTTCTCTTTCCCGTGAACTCAATAAGATGAAAAAAGATGGGCTCATTGACTACAACACCCATTCTATTACTATCTGTGATTTTGATATTATTCGCAAATCTTGAGCAATAAACAGGGAACCCGTATTGAGTTCCCTTTAATCTGTTATTATCAACAATTAAACGCCTTTCATAATTATTGCAGGTCCGTAATAATTATTCTCTCTATCTTCTTTTCAAATGCTGTCAGGCTATCATCTATCAAAACATGCCCATAATAGTGGTCAATTTCTTTAGTTTCCCCATCTGAATATTTTATTGTGGTAATACAAGAAGGCTGGTCGGTAATGAACTCATTCTCTGGTTCATATATAAAAGACTTAAACCCAAATTCTTCAATCAAATCATTTAACTGTTTTACTTTTTTCTTTGATATTTTCCAGTGATGCTCACCAATTTTATATACAAACATTTCTCCATAATAATTTACATTCCCTTTGTTATCTACTGCTACACTATAGACAGGGCAAGTTCCAAAACACATTGTTCTCTGCAATTTTATGTATTCAAACATGATACACTTCCAATTAATGTGCATAATAAGAAAAGCATGAACCTATTTATCGGCTTTGTCTTGCTTTTTATTATTCCTAAACATATAAATCCCAACTAATTCAAGTCCAATTGCAAGTCCAATTCCTAAACCAGAAACGAAATCAGGCAGTTCTATTATATGCTTTAATAGTAATGTTACAGCAAGTATAATCATACCTGTTCCAAGAATTAAATTTTGGCGTTTCATATTATTTATTCCCCCCCTTTGTAATAATAGCCCCGCCCCAATACTCATCATCAATAGGAATCTGGATTAAATGATTCTCTTTTAATACTGAAAAAGACAGTTTATCCTGCCCCGTTACCCCCCGACTTGTTAAATCTGACTGTAAAGTCATTTGTTAATCTTAATATATCATCTTTAATCAGTTTATTTTTTTCAATAACCTGCTCAAGGTTCTTACTCGTTACTAATTCCGACATAATCTGTGCACCTTCTTAATTGTAATACAGTTCACACATATGAACTATGTCCTCTAAAATACCAAACATTTCTTGAGCCTTAGGGTTCAGGGCATGATTTTCTGGAGCATTGTCAGACAGCGGAAAAACAAGTTCCTTTTTCGTCTTATATTTTGGAACATAGTTTAGTAGTTGTTCTTCATTCATGTCCTGACTTTCCAAAATCTTTTGAATATGAGTTTTAAATGTAGCGAGGCTGTCAACTTCTCCTTTTATTAATTTATCCAAAGTAGGTCGTGAAATATTAGTAAGTCTTGAGAAGGAAGACTTTGTATATCCATTATCTTTAATGATGTTTAATATATTCTCACCGATTAATTTTCGATTTTCGAATAATAATTCCATGCTCATTTTTTACACCTTCTGCTATATTATACACCAAAAGTGTAAAAAAAAAGATACAGTTTGTAAAAATTATTTTTACAAACTGTTGGGATTATCTTTTCAGTTATAAAATTTCCTACCCTTTCTTTTTCAGTAAACTACAGGCTAAGTTTAACAGGTCTGCTTTTGCAAAATTCACATTCTTTATCCCTACATTTGGATTCTACCCATTTATTGAAATAAGCACAAAAAAATTTACTATAATTTTATTTTTAACCCTTTGATTTTTATAATTCGGTCAATATCTTCTTTGTCTTCTGTTAAAATGTAACTTAACCTTTCATGTGAAGTATTTATTAACCACGGCTTAGAATTTTTTATAAAACATAAATCCTCTGGCAGGTGCGGTTGAAGCCACTCATGCAAGGAATTTGATGCTTGCTTTAATATTTCTTTAGCGTTGTTATCAGTACTATAATAGTATACTAATGCTGGTTGTTCACACAAAGTTATTGTTCCAGGCCATTCAAACTGTTCTTTTACTTCTTTTAAAAATGGCTTTAATTTTTCGAGAACATTATCCATATTGTCTGATATATCCATATCACGTCTTACTACTAAAATGAATTCATCACAGATATCAAAAGCCAAATCAATTAAATCTCTATAGACTTTATTCTCAGGGTTATTATCTATAAACATAAATATTCTCCCATAATAGTGATATATTCAATTATCCAGCATAGCAATAAAGGCACCCATGCCCGCAACTCTGCCCACTATATGCTCCAATATCTCTTGACCTGGTACATCCACATTCTTTTCTTTGCCCTGCATCTTTTGCATGTGAGGCTCTTTTCCCGAACAATGCTTCAAGGTAAGCCCCATCTATACAATGGCCCTTCTTCACCCCAGGTACTCTTTCAATAATAGGACTGGTACATGTATAAATTGTGACCCCGTATTTATCTGCAATCTCCACTAATTCGCTTACTAATTCAATCTGCTGTTGCTGTGAAGGAATTGAACAAATAAACTTCGATGCTTTCATTCTTTGTTCTACTTTTTTATACAGGCAAAGAAAACTTATGGTACAGCGATTTACTCCAAAGGAAGAAATATTCCTGCATAAAGCCTCAAACACCTTTAGCCTTGCTCTTGCAAAATTATCTGGTGTCGGTTCGTTCTCTCCCCTGATACTAAGAATAATAGGGTCAAATCTCCAGTTTATTTGATTAGGTGAGTACTTTAGAGCCAGTTGTTCCATCTGCCTGACTGCCTCATTTGTATCAATAACATTTGGCTCAAGAAATTTGGAGTAGCCTGTGATTGTAAACTGAAAGTACAGATTATACAGCGACAAATATCCAGGGTTTTTAAGTACATTGGCAAACGACTTTGACCACAGGCATATGGAATGAACCCTTTCAGGCGTCAAGTCCAACATGTATGTTTGTTTATTGTAAGGGTTTTTTACCATTACATATTTATTTTTCAGATATTCCTGAAGCCAATCATAATAAAACGCAGGAATATCCGTCCTTCTGCTGCAACTTATTATCTCGAACATTGATTCAGATTATTACCCCCATAAAAAAGTTTATGTTTACGAAAAAAGTTTGTGTTTACGGTATGTGTAAGAATATTGGATACTATTTTATATATCCGCCATGGAAAGACAATCTATATATTTCAATACCATCAAAGTATATTGCCTCATTCCCGTTAAACTCAGATATATCTCCCTTCCATGAACATTTATAAACAAACTTATCCTGTTCAAATAAAGCAGGTCCTCTGAATGGTTTTTCAACAGGAACTGCCTTTAATGCACTTTTCAAACATTTGCTGAATCCTGGCGGAACTTCGTCAACGAGCATCTTCCCATAGTAATTCATTCCCCATATGGGCTTTTGATTTTCAAATACCACTTCTTCACCAATGAAATCGGTGCTCCCGAAGTAAGAGTCTATGTATAGTAAATCCCCTTCACTATAATGTAAATCCTTTGAGTTCGGCCTTGAAAATGCAGAAAGAGCCCTATCTCCAGCATATGTATTTATCTTTGCTCTGATCAGAAATTCTTTTAAAGCCAATTCTGTGCAGTTCATTGCCTTTATCAACCTTCCTGTTTAGTCTCACTTTTTCTTTACTCTTTTTAAAATCATTGAAATAACAATCAATGCTGCCCCAATTATAAGCAGGCTTAAGTACATAAACAACTGAAATGACCCGCTGCCAAAATAGCTGAATGGATATGGTCCATTTATAATCCAAATATATCTTTCATAATCACCATGAATAAACCAATATAAAATTATCGGACTAATTGTAAAGATAAATCCTAAGCCCAGCAAAAAATCTGATATATATTTTATTGACGAGTATTTCCCCATCACCCTGCCCCCTGCCCCCTTGCACCATAAACACATGAAATAAACATTACATAACATTAAAGAATGACTTTACCAGTCATTCCATTCGTCAAACCCTTCCCTTGCTCCTGTAAAGAAAAACTCTGTATGCCTGCATTTAGGACAGACATATACGTCAAAAGTCAAATGCTCTTCAATATCAAATAAGGCTCCTAATATTCCTCTATTATTATCCTGAGAATCAAAGCGATATTCTTTCAGATACTTCATTTGCTCTTTACACCTTAAACACTCAAACTGCTTTTCCATTTTTAGTTATACTCCTTCCACTTTATTCTCATTAAAATCATTCTATGTTCCTAACGGATTGGCAGTAAAAGAGGAATAAATATGAACTATACTATAACAAAATACTCTCAGTACCAGGAAACATACAGGTATTGCCATTAACGGTACAATGTTAAGATTAATGTATACTTTCCCTGACAATTGAGAATCTACAGCAACGAATTTTCCTAACAGCAATCCTAAAAATACAAGTGATATTCCATCCACTATTGGATAAGCAAAAAGTTCGGTCAGTGATGTGCTTGAAACGTGAGGTAAAGGCTCAAATAAGTATATACACCACATCATGCAGAATAAAAAACCGAACATTAAACCTTTTTTAATCTTTGTTCCTGGTAGACGACCCTGTATTATGACGAATACTACCGCTAATAAAAAATAGGTTATTAGTGCATAAATCGTAAAAGAGGGTATTAATAATCCTGCTTTGACGATTGCACTCGGAGGAAAAGGATTATTACCGCTTGAAGGAATAAAAGCCTGCAGTATCAATCTAAATATTGTTGCTGATAATGCTACTAAAAATAGCGTCAACCATCTTTTCTTGTTAATTTCAAAAAGCATTGATTTCATAGAGTTTGACCTCCAGTTTAAATTTTAAATCTATTACGAGGTAATAGCATCTTTTTCATCAGGTCCACCTTGAAATTATATCATCAGATTCGAAGCATCTTCCATCCACTGCCTATGAAATAGATTGAAAAGGCTATAATAAATATACCCAACAATAAAATAATCCAGCGATATACAACATCACTTATCAGTTTCTTGCCCCTGGAAAATGCTATGGAAATTGCTGAATACCATACAAAGTCCGATAAAATATGTCCTCTCTTAATCAAATGCAAACCCTTAATCTTTACTTTATCATCTTCAATGCATAATTAACTTCATCTACGCTGAATTCTTCAGGGTCAAAAGAACCTCCCACCCATTCAAGCATGGATTCATGCTCTGGATGCTGCGGGTCTTGTATTGCTTCAAGAAAGTTCTCATATCCCCATGGTCCCCCTACATCTTCAGGAGGACAGTTTCTTTTGCCACCTATACATATTGGATATTTAATGCCTTCTTCCGGGTCAAGCACCTTCTCAACAACAATGTCATGTCTCCAGTCATCACCAAAATCGTAAACATATCTGAATTTATCCTTTGGCGCAAAGTTCATACTGCTTAACTTTACCCTTTTTGCACTTTTTACTTCATATCTGTCGTAAAAGTCCCAGTCATCATCTTTTTCCCCAATAATCATTTCTCCCAGCCTGAACTCATAAAGGTGGGATTCAAACCATCCCATCGCATACTGGATTATCCTGTGGAGTTTATAAAACGTGATATCGTCTCTAACCAATACCCTCCTCCAGACAGGAGGCTTTACATCTTTTAATGTTATTTTCAACTGAAGAATTTTCATAATCTCACGTCTCCTTTATTTGTATTTATGCACTTCTATTTTATCATTTCTCTATGTTCTGTAACAGTAAAAACAATATTCTATTATCATTATGCATTAATCTTTATTTTTCCAAAATATAGAAATCCATTCCTAAAATTTTTCTACTTCTCTCTTTCGCTATTTCAATTTTATCGTATTTTTTAATACTTTCAGGAATCTTTACTTCCATGGGCTTTATATTAAGGTGCTTTGCCTCTTCGAATCTCCTTATACAATCCTTTCGGTTTTCTCTTTTGGTTTTGTTGGCATACTATGACTCCTTAATATTTTTCATAATGATTACAGGTTCATAATAAACGTCTGTAGTAATCCCTATCTTCTGTACCCGCCATTTTAGTGGGTCACTTTTTATATACTCTTTTTCTACTAAATCTATGGCTTCTTTTTCTGAATCAGAGATAACTATGTACTTAATTGGCGACTCTGGAACTCTCTCTTCCACCTGATATATGTACAGTTTTGGATTTACATATTTTTTAGTGCCTATTATTCTCTCTATCTTCTTTTCAAATGCTGTCAGGCTATCATCTATCAAAATATGTCCATAATAGTGGTTAATTTCTTTAGTTTCCCAATTAGAATACTTTACTGTGGTTATGCAAGAAGGACAGTCGGTAATAAACTCATCCTCTGGTTCATATACGAAAGACTTAAACCCAAATTCTTCAATCAAATCATTTAACTGTTTCACTTTTCTCATTGATATTTTCCAGTGATGCTCACCATTTTTATATACGAACATTTCTCCATTATAATTTACATTGCCTTCTTTATCCACTATTACAGAGTAAACATGGCAAGTCCCATAGCACATTGTTCTCTGCAATTTTATGTATTCAAACATGATACACATCCAATTAATGTACATAATAAGAATATTACGACATACCTATATAGAACAATTAAAGGTAATGTTTATAGCAGTAAGTTATTCTAAATCTTGAACATTCATTTTATCCAATTCATTTCGCAATTTCAGTTTTTCTCTGCAAGCAAAATATATCGCTAAAAATATAAGCGTTGGAATATTAGATATAAGAAAAACAGGTATAACAGATACAAACATTGATATCATACTCGTTTTCTCTGATTGCGAAGTAATTGTTTCATCACTCACTACAACACCATCAATGGTTTTAGTCACTATAGTAGTCTCTGTATTCGTATACATTGATAAAGAAAGAACGGTCACTATCGAAAATATAAAACAGATTAAAGGAATAATTAGTCCCAACCATTTATTCTTCGATTTGGAAAGAAATATTTGTAGCCAAATGCTCCCTGCAAGAAACAGTAGCAAAATAATTATGGCAATTGCTGTATTTTGCATCTATTTGTCCTCCTTTTGTGTTTTCTTGTACTCGCTTATTAAAATTTTTGCCGTATTAAAATCGATTTTATCATTTACTGCTAGACGCTTAATTAGTGCAATATATGGCTCATTTGCAGTATCTTCACTGATTTGAATTTTTTGTATCAGTTTATCAAGCCTTAAGCGTACTGTCGGATAAGTAACGCCATAAAGATTGGCAATTTTTTTAAGTGAACCAGATTCCATAATAAATTTTTTGATGAATAATATATCTTCATCATCAAGATTTGCCATCCATTCAGGTACTACTTCTATAGCCATATCAAAACCTCCTTTAATAATATTAAGTATAAACCTTAATATTATTAAAGTCAATAATCAATATTATATTTAATATACTTAAATTGCAATATTAAATGCAACACCCCTGTGAAAAAATCATGTAGAATAGGACTGACAATAGTCAAAATCAGCCTTAAGCCCATCTTAATAATAACAGGAGATGGCGTGCATGGGTTTGTCAAGGGCTGCGTAGCAGGCGGAGCTTTACCCTTGATAAACCACAAGCGACATCTATAATATTCAAAATATGGGATTAAGCAATCTTCGATAGTTCTTCATAAAAATATTTTTCTGGGGTTTTGTAATTTAGCAATTTACGTGGCAACCTATTCATCCAATTTTGAATCCTTTGAATTGTATCAAAAGATAAGTCTTTGATGCTTTTATCCTTAGGGATAAAACGACGTATAAGACCATTATGACGTTCATTAGTACCCCTTTCGAAGGAAGAATAAGGGTGAGTATAGTATACCTCTATACCATATTCTTTAAGCAAAGTTTCTAAATTACTAAATTCAACCCCATTGTCAGCTGTGATACTTTTAAATACATGTTTAAAAGTATCTCTATACATCTCCATAAGCTTTTTTATTGAATCATCAACAGATTTACTATCTTTAGCATTTAAAGTTATCATTATTTCATAACGGGACTTACGCTCTGTTAGAGTCAAGAGAGCATTATCACCGGACTTTTTACCAATGACAGTATCTATTTCCCAATCTCCGAATTCTTCACGGGTATTTACTTCTTCTGGTCTTAAATCAATACTTTTACCTAAGATACGCTTATTTTGCTTAATTCTTTTATTCTTAGGTTTTAAGCGTAGTTTTAAAGTAAATCTATGTTCGTATGACTTTAGGTGTTTAAAAGAACGTACAGATGTGTTACAATTAATATTATAAACCATAGTGAAAACCTCCTGTATGTTTAGAGTTGACACCTATATCATACATGATTTTCACTATGGTTTTAATATTTTTTATCTGTTGCATTTAATTTTACAATGAACCGATCTAGAAACCTATTACGGTGATACACTTCCAAATGAAGTAGGTACAGGTTCTGTAAAAATGTTTGTAGCCTTATATAAAGGAATAGAGTATAAGATATCAGAAGACACTTACCTTCCAGAAGCAGCTGTAACTTTGCTTAAAGAAAAAGCTTCTCTTACAAAAGAACAAAAGGAATATATTGAATCCCACACTGTAAAAATTTCCAAATAAAGCATACACATTTCTACATGAAGATGATTAAGGATGTTTAAAATTCATTCTCAATCATCTTTTCATTGATTTGATTGAATGACATTTATTCATAATATTTACAAAAAGGATATTTAGATTTTATGTCGAATATATCCCATATATAGGATTCCTTATACAAAGCTGGCCCAAGGAAGATATTTGCTGAACTTGCGGCTAACGCCTTTTCTACTTTTGGTATTACTGTTAAAAATATTAATTATGATACTACCTCCAAGGTTATGTGGGGTCAATATGAGGCTATTGACGGCAGTCAGGATGTAATAACCATTAACTTTGGACACAGCAAGGCTAAAAGGGATGATAAAAAGCAAATTAAAATGTCCCGTCCAACACTCTGGGCTATATTTGATATTTTTATTACTGTAAGAGTAAGGGTTATTAAAAATGGTAAATCAACTGAAAGGCAATTTGTCCATCCATTAAACGATAGCATAAAGAAGGTACTACGATATCTTGGTATATCAGAGGACATTTTTATTCAAGGAACAAGTAAGTCCTAGAAATTCTGTTTTTTGAGTTAAGAAAAATGTCCTGATTTTCACATGCCTTTCAGCGAAATATGAGATACTAGCATTATATAAAGTGTTTTCCATAAGTACTTTTTATTTATTACAATTATTTACAGAATAAAGGTTAAAATTTTTAGTAAATATTTTAATATAAAAAAGCATATTCAAGCTTTATTGGTATAATTAATTATATAAAATTTTTGCAGACTGGGGGATACCATATGCTTGTAGCACATAATCATGATGAAATAATAAAAAAATCACATAAACGATGCATTGACTACGGTGTTGAGAAGGAAAGAATTTTTCCCATAACAATTTTAAAAGGAAAGGAGTTTAATTTAATTTTAGAAAAAAATAACGATTTAATAAAAATTGCTAGGCCTTTTATGGAGATACTTTATGATTTTTTAAAGGGATCTGGATTCTCATTATATCTTACAGATAAAGATGGTTTTGTTCTCACTATTATAGGGGATGAAGATATAATAAGGGACCAGGCAAAAATGGGAATTGTAGTCGGTGCGGATATGAGTGAAAAAAGTACTGGAACTAATGCAATAGGAACTGCACTTCATGAAGATTGTTCTTTTCAAATTTCAGGAGAAGAACATTTTATAAATGCATATCATGTTTGGACATGCTCTGCTGCTACTATCCATAGTGAAGATGGAGATATAGTTGGATGTCTTAATCTTACCGGAAGGCGCCAATTGGCACATCCTCATACATTAGGTCTTGTTGTTGCAGCAGTAAAATCCATTGAAAATCAGATGAAAGTTGAAAAAGCCCAAAATGAATTGTTCAGAGCTTATCAATACTTAAATAAGATTATAAATTCAATAAACTCAGGAATTTTTGCAGTAGACACAAATGGATTAGTAAAAGCTATTAATAATAGTGCATGTAAAATGCTGGAAGTTAGAGAAGAAGATGTGATAAATAGAAATGTTGAAAATGTTTTAGATAACTGGAAATATATATTCGATCAGCTTAAGATAGGGAATGATTATGAAAATAAAGAAATCATATATTCAGGCGGGGAAAAGAAGAAAAGGTTTAACTTAAATATGTATCCTATAAAAAACCAAAAAGGCACTATAACTGGAATGGTTGGAATATTAAATTATATACAGAATGTATATAATTTAGTCAATAAATACACAGGTATGAGAGCAACTTATACTTTTGATGATATTATAGGTAAAAGTAAAGAAATTTTAAAAATAAAAGAACAGGCAAGAAGTATAGCCAATAGTCCTTCTACGGTGCTTATTCAAGGAGAAAGTGGAACAGGAAAAGAACTTATTGCTCAATCAATTCATAACAGCAGTAATAGAAAAAATAATAGTTTCGTGGCAATAAACTGCGGTGCCATACCTAAAAGTTTAATAGAAAGTGAGCTTTTTGGATATGAAGAAGGAGCTTTTACAGGAGCAAAACGAGGAGGACATCCTGGAAAATTTGAACTCGCTAATGGAGGGACTTTATTTTTAGATGAAATAGGAGAAATGCCTCTGGATATGCAGGTAAATCTTTTACGAGTACTTCAAGAAGGTTGTGTTACTAGAGTAGGTGGAAATAAATATATAAATATAGATGTAAGGATTATTGCAGCTACAAACAAGGATTTAAAAAAAGAGGTGGAAAAAGGAACTTTCCGTGAAGATTTGTATTATAGGTTAAGTGTAATTCCTATATATGTACCTCCTCTTAGGGAAAGAAAAGAAGACATTGAAATTCTTATGGAGCACTTTTTAAAAGTTAAAGCTATTAAATTAGGTAAACCCATACCTAAAATAAGACATGATATATATGAAAAGATTATTAATTATAATTGGCCTGGAAATGTTAGAGAAATGGAGAATTGTATTGAAAATATTGTAAACCTGGATGGAAATACTTCTTTTAATTTTAAAATTGAAGGCCTGTCAAAAGAACAAAGCAATTCAAGTGAAAAAATTCTAGAGTATGATATGTGTTCACTAGAACAATGGGAACTAAAAGCAATAAAAAGTTGCATAGATAAATGTAATGGTAACATTACAAAGGCTTCCAGAATTCTAGGGATAAATAGGAGTACTCTATATTCAAAGTTAAAAAAATATAATATAGGATAAATGTGAGAGTAATCTATATTCAAAGTTAAAAAATATTTTGTTATGTTAATAACAATACAAATAAAAATGTATAAAAACACAACAGTGTTGAAAAAAACAACATTTTTTTATTTCATTAATGTTGTTTTTTTCAACACTTTTTTAAAAGAAGTTTAATATTTTACAGAACATTGTATAAATTTAGAGCTTTTTTTCATATATATTATATTTGGCACATTATTTGCTTATAAAAAACATTGTGAAAATTAAAACTATATTATTAATATGTAGGTGAAATAACTATTTAATAACTAATTATTTTCAGAATAGTATTATAGTAGTTAAAATAATAACTATTATAATAAAAACTTAGTTCTATGAATTTGCATAATGTAATATACAGCTTGCAGTTGGTGTAAAAGTTAAGTTAAATAGTTACCAATTAAATTAAATTAAATATATACTATATTTAACAAAAAATTACTTAGGAGGGTTTTAAAGTGAAAGGTTTTGCAATGTTAGGTATCAATAAGTTAGGATGGATTGAAAAGGCACGTCCAGTGGCAGGTCCATATGATGCGATTGTGCGTCCGCTGGCTGTATCCCCTTGTACATCAGATATACATACTGTTTTTGAAGGAGCAATTGGAGACAGGCATGATATGATTTTAGGTCATGAAGCTGTAGGTGAAGTTATTGAAGTTGGCAGCGAAGTTAAAGATTTTAAACCTGGCGATAGAGTAGTAGTTCCTGCTATAACTCCTGATTGGAGATCTATTGAGGTTCAAGCAGGATTCCATCAACATTCAAATGGTATGCTTTCAGGTTGGAAATTTTCAAACTTTAAGGATGGTGTATTCGGAGAATATTTTCATGTAAATGATGCAGATATGAATCTTGCACATTTACCTAATGAAATACCTTTAGAAAGTGCTGTTATGATAACAGATATGATGACTACTGGTTTCCATGGTGCAGAACTAGCAGATATACAAATGGGATCCAGTGTTGCAGTAATAGGTATAGGAGCAGTTGGACTAATGGCAATAGCAGGTGCAAAATTACGTGGTGCAGGTAGAATTATAGGTGTAGGAAGCAGACCTGTTTGTGTTGAAGCTGCAAAATTCTATGGAGCAACAGATATAGTAAACTACAGAGATGGAGACATAGTTAAACAGATTATGGATTTAACTAATGGAAAAGGTGTTGACCGTGTAATCATGGCAGGAGGCGGTACAGAAACATTAGCACAGGCAGTAACTATGGTTAAACCTGGCGGTGTAGTTTCCAATGTTAATTACCATGGAAGCGGAGAAACACTCCCAGTACCTCGTTTAGAATGGGGTTGTGGAATGGCGCATAAGACTATTAAAGGAGGTCTTTGCCCTGGCGGACGTCTTAGAATGGAAATGTTAATAGATCTTGTAAAATACAATCGTGTTGACTTAAGTAAATTAGTTACACATGTATTTAATGGCTTTGAAAATATAGAAAAAGCACTTCTTTTGATGAAGGATAAGCCAAAGGATTTAATTAAACCAGTGGTTATAGTAGAAAAATAATTTTTATAATCTCCTTTGCTATATTTTATAGCAGAGGAGATTGTTGTGTGAAATTTTAAAATGGAGGAATATAGATGTTTAAAATAGTAGATAAGAGAAAACTAACAAATAACATCTATCTTATGGATGTAGAAGCACCAAGAGTTGCAAAATCAGCTAATCCTGGTCAATTTGTTATAGTTAAAATGGATGAAAAGGGAGAAAGAATACCTCTTACAATTTGCGATTATGATAAAGAAAGAGGTACTGTAACTATAGTATTTCAAGCTATAGGAACTTCAACAAAGGTAATGGCAGAATATGAAGTTGGAGACAGTTTTTTAGATTTTGTAGGGCCTCTTGGACAACCATCAGAAATGGTGCATGATGATATAGAAACTTTAAAAAACAAGAAAATTATTTTTATAGCTGGCGGGGTAGGAACAGCTCCTGTATACCCTCAAGTTAAGTGGTTGAATAATCAGGGAATAAAGGCAGATGTAATCATAGGTGCTAAGTCAAAGGATTATTTAATACTAGAAGAAGAAATGAAAAAAGAAGCGGGCAGCGTTTATGTAGCTACAGATGATGGTTCTTATGGATTTAAAGGACTTGTTACTGATTTATTGAAAGATTTAGTTAAGAACAAAGGTAAAAAATATGATCTAGTTATAGCTATAGGGCCAATGATAATGATGAAATTTGTATCTGTACTTACTAAAGAATTAGGAATTAAAACAATAGTAAGCTTAAATCCAATAATGGTAGATGGAACAGGCATGTGTGGAGCTTGCAGAGTTACCGTTGGAGGGCAGGTAAAATTTGCTTGTGTTGATGGACCAGAATTTGATGGACATTTAGTAGACTTTGATGAAGCTATGAGAAGACAAGCTATGTATAAGACTGAAGAAGGTAGAAAACTTCTTAGAGAAATAGAAGGGGAAACTCACCATAGAAAAGGCTGCGGTTGTGGAGGTGACAAGTAATGGATAGAATGAAAAGAATCCCTATAAGAGAACAAAATCCAAAGGTGAGAGTTACTAATTTTGATGAGGTTTGTTTAGGATATACTAAAGAAGAGGCAATGCAAGAAGCTTCAAGATGTTTAAACTGCAAAAATCCTAGATGCGTAGCAAATTGCCCAGTATCTATAAGTATACCTGAATTCATATCACAGGTTAAAGAAGGAAATTTTGAAAAAGCAGCTAAAATTATAGCTAAATCCAGTGCACTTCCAGCAGTATGTGGAAGAGTATGTCCACAAGAAAATCAATGCGAAGGACAATGTGTACTTGGGATAAAAGGAGAAGCTGTAGCTATAGGTAAGCTTGAAAGATTTGTAGCAGACTGGTCAAGAGAAAATAATATAGATTTATCAGAAACAAAGCCTAAAAATGGCAAAAAGGTAGCTGTAATAGGAAGTGGCCCAGCAGGCCTTACTTGTGCAGGAGATTTAGCTAAATTAGGCTATGATGTAACTATATTTGAAGCTCTGCATGAACCAGGTGGAGTTTTAGTTTATGGAATTCCTGAATTTAGACTTCCAAAGGATACAGTAGTTAAACATGAAGTAGATAACGTTAAAAAATCAGGTGTTAAAATAGAGACTAACGTTATAGTTGGTAAAACTGTTACTATAGATCAGTTATTTGAAGAAGAAGGATTTAATGCAGTATTTATAGGTTCTGGTGCTGGCCTTCCCAAATTTATGGGAATACCAGGAGAGAATTTAAATGGAGTGTTCTCAGCAAACGAATTCTTAACAAGAAATAATTTAATGAAAGCATTTAAACAAAATTATGATACACCTATAAAAGTAGGTAAGAAGGTAGCTGTTGTAGGTGGTGGAAATGTTGCAATGGATGCTGCAAGAACAGCATTAAGACTTGGAGCAGAGGTTCATATAGTTTACAGAAGATCAGAAAAAGAGCTGCCAGCAAGAGTTGAAGAAGTACACCATGCAAAAGAAGAAGGCGTGATATTTGATTTGCTAACAAACCCAGTAGAAATTATAGGTGACGAAAATGGCTGGGTTAAAGGAATGAAATGCATAAGAATGGAACTTGGTGAACCAGATGCATCAGGAAGAAGAAAGCCTGTAGAAGTTAAAGGCTCAGAGTTTATAATGGATGTAGACACAGTAATTATGTCCCTTGGCACATCACCAAATCCATTGATATCTTCTACAACTAAAGGATTAGAAATTAATAAACATAAATGTATAGTAGCAGAAGAGGAAACAGGACGCACATCAAGAGAAGGAGTATTTGCAGGTGGAGATGCTGTAACAGGAGCAGCTACAGTAATACTTGCTATGGGTGCAGGAAAGAAAGCTGCAAAGGCTATTGATGAATATTTAAGTAAGCAAATAAATTAGATGAATGCTTAGTGTAAACTTTCTGAAAATTACTACTGGGACATCCCCAGTAGTAATTTTTTAATTTTAGGGAATGACTAAATAATGAGTTAGTATTAAGATAAACCTCCGGGGCGTACCCCCTTATGAGTACTGTAGTATTAAAATTTTTATTTATCTCTGTGATTAAAGTTCTTATGAACCGGAAAGCACCGTCCTTTTTGTTTTTTAAACTTTTATTATATCTTTACTATATTTGCTAAGAAAATAATTTATGAATTTTTTTGAAGCATTATTAACTTTTGCGTCTTTTTTTACTATAAATCCTGCATCCCAAAATGCCGTAGGGACATCTATGGGTATGCATCGTATATTATTGTACTTTTCAACATGAGTTAACTTATCCACAAAAACGAATATACCCTTATTCAATTCAACAAAATCATAGGCCACATTTAAATCATGGCTGGATTTAAAATAAACATTAGGAATAAATCCTGCTTTATTAAAATGCTCCATAAGAACACGCTGAATGCGAAATGTATCATCTAAAAGAATAAATTTTTCATTTTTAAGATCTTCAAATCGAACGCTTTTTTTAGCCGCTAATGGATTATTTTTGTTTACTATTACAATAAGACCCTCTTTCATTAAATGATAATACTTGAAATTCTTTTCATCTTTAGGATTAACCGTGAGAGCTAAATCAAGGTAGCCATTTAATACATTTAATTCACACTCCACATCTGAATACTCTCCTATATCAATTTCAACGCCAAGGTACTCCCTTCGAAATTCAATAATCTCTTTCGCTCCTAAAATTTGCAGGGTTCCCGGTGCAAATCCTATTTTAAGTTTTTCTTTTTGTCTGTCCACTTTATTATTTATGTCGAAAATAAAATCATCGAAATCCTTAACTAAAGCTTCTGCTTTTGGTAAAATGTACTCTCCAAGTTCGGTAAGATTAACCCCTCTGGAATTTCTGATAAAAAGAGATGCACCAATTTCTTTTTCTAAATTATTAATTATTCTACTCAATGCCTGCTGAGTAATAAACAATTCCTTTGCTGCTTTTGTGAAACTATTGCTATGACATACCTTTACAAAATACTTTAGAGAAGCTATATCCATATTATATCACCTTAAATTAATAGAGTCTGCATTGTATAATTTATTATACAATACAGACTCTATGCAGTACAAATTATTAAATTCTTAATCAATAATTTTCTTATTTATTCTCTAATATCTTAAACCGTCAAATATTACATTATTTTTTATTATATCTAATGTCAAAAGTGCAGATTTTAGATTAAGAAATTTTGAGGAACATTACTTTCGCGCATCCGAGTTTTTTCACTTCTGGACCAAGCAAGCTGATTGTTGCCTCCTTGTATTTTATAAATTGTATGCACTTATAAAACCTGTTTCCATTGCATTTCTTATTCTTCCAACTTTTTTAGCATCTCCAAGCACACTCACCTTATCAAAAGCAGATTTTATTTCATCGATTAACTCTTTATTTGGTGCTGTTCCCAGAGATATTACAATATAATCAAAATCATAATACTCATTTTCTCCGGTTTCAGTATTTTCAAAAGTAACTTTGTTTTCTTCTATCTTAACCAGCTTATGTTTTGGATATAACTTTACTCCTAAAGGCTCTATGTGGCTCATCACATCTATTAGATTCTGGAAGTAAAGCCCCGGTCCTATTTCGTCAGCCATTTCAAATACACTGACGTCATTACTGTTTTCAGCAAGATAATGTGCTGTTTCAAGGCCAGTCATTCCTGAGCCTACAACTGCAATCTTCTTATTATTCAACTTTACTTTCCCATTTAATATATCTACAGCAGATAATACATTTTCTCCTTCTATACCTGGTATTGATCTTGGTATTATCGGATTTGAACCTTGAGCAATAAATACTGCATATGGGTTAAGCTCTTTTAAGCTTTCAATAGTAGGCACTGTATTGTATCTTATTTCAACTTCTGCTTTTTCAATCTGGTATTTCAAATAATCTATCAACCAGTTGATTTTTTCTTTTTTAGGAGGCTTATTAGCAAGTTCCAGCTGTCCACCAAGTTTATCTGATTTTTCAAATATCACAGGCTTATATTTTCTAATAGCTAAAACTCTTGCGGCTTCAAGTCCTGCGGGGCCTGCCCCAATTATAGCTACAACTTTTCCTTCGCCATCTTCTTTAAAATCATTATATTCATATTCTCTTCCACTTTGTATATTAATGCCGCATTGGCATGGTATGTCACTCAAATCAGCTTTCATTAAGGTTTCCATACAATGCAGACATGATATACATTTTCTTATTTCATTTACCTTTCCTTCTTTAGCTTTATTCGACCACTCCGGATCTGCATAGTGTTGTCTTGCTGATCCAGCAAAATCAATCTTTCCTTCTTTAATCATCTGATCTGCATATTCAGGGTCTCTAATGACAGCAACACCTATGACAGGTATGTTCACTGCTTTTTTTATGGTTTCCGGTAGATGGATCTTCCATCCCTGTTCAAACGAAGAAGGTTCCCATGCCACATTCATAGTTTCATATATTCCACAACTGATATCAAGTGCATCTACCCCTAGCTCCTCTAGCCTTTTAGCTATTTTAACGCTTTCTTCAATATGAAGCCCTTTTTCTGGAAGTCCCACATACCCTAAAAATTCGTCAACTGATAATCTTACTATCAATGGATAATCTTTGCCGCATTTTTCTCTTATGCCAATAATTATTTCTTCCAAAAATCTCATCCTGTTTTCAAGACTTCCGCCATATTTATCAGTCCTCTTATTTGTGTACGGGCTTAGAAACTGATTTATCAAGTATCCATGAGCACCATGGAGCTCAACTCCATCGATACCTGCTTTTTTAAGTCTTACTGCAGCATTTACAAACTTGTCTACCATATCTTCAATTTGCTCGATTGTCATCGCTTCAGTTGGCTGATGTACTGCCTTACACTCTACTTCACTGGGTGCTAACATTGGTAAGTTGCCATTTATAAAAGTTATCCCCTGTCTTCCTGGATGGTAAATCTGCACTACTATTTTGCTGTCGTATTTATGAATTTCATCAGCTAAAGCTTTAAGACCTGGTATAAATTTATCATCATAAACACATATCTGCTTATTGTTTCCTTTCCCTCTTTCACCATCAACTACTGAACATTCTGTAAATACAACACCAACTCCACCTTTAGCCCTTGCACCATAAAAATAGATATCTTTTTCTGATACGGTTCCGTCAGTGTTAGCCAGTGCATTACCCATAGATGTGAATACTATTCTGTTTTTTGTTTCCATTGTTCCGATTTTTCCCTTTGAAAATAAACTCTCAAACACTTTATTACCTCCTTATAATTTAAGTTTTGTTAAAATATTAACTAACATTTCCCTACGTTATGTATCATTTAATGTATAAATTCATATTACATATTAATTGTTTTGGCCAATTTTGTATAACACTAAACTATTGTGTCAGCTACAACTTTTCATGATATCTTAACTTAATCAAAAATTGCCATCCCCTAGTGTTAAAATAGTTGTCGTAGGGAATAAAAAATGATATGCTCGAACAAAGGAGAGATAAACCTATGGCAAAAGATATTAATAGATATACCAAAAAAAAGAGAGGAAGATTGATAAGCCTCTCAGATCGCATAAGAGTAGTAGAACTCAATGAAGCAAAGGATAATGGTCCAGGCTAGCGCCAGCCTGTGATGTGGTAGGAATAAGTGTCAGAACCTATGAACGTTGGTGCAGTGAAGGCGGTGTAAAAGAAGATAGGAGGCGTTCAGCTGAGAGACCTGCACCAAAGAATAAACTAACAGATGAAGAATATCAAAGTATTATAAACATTGTAAATATGCCTGAATTTGCAGACTTACCGCCATCACAGATAGTTCCTGCACTTGCAAATAGAGGTATATACATTGCTTCAGAGTCAACAATGTATAGAATATTGAGAAAGAAGAACATGCAGCAGCATCATCGTGGAAGAAGCAAGCCACCTGAAAAGTCAAAGCTTCCAATAACCCACATAGCTAAAGCTCCAAATCAAGTTTGGTCTTGGGATATTACCTAAACAATTAATCTGTCTTTTTCTGTTAAAAGTCTTAACATACCTACCCCACCCATTTAATTTTTTATTTAGTATTTTTCTTATACACAGAACTTTGAATAGCTATTCACATTCATTCATATACCGTACACAATTTCTACCGGCAGCTTTTGCCTCATACATCATTTTGTCTGCCTTATTCACCAATGTGTCAGCCGTATCCCCCGAACAGTAAGTACTCACTCCGAAGCTAGCTGTTACTCTGCCCACACCCGGTATATCCATACGGCTTAAACTTTCCCGCAGTTCTTCCGCCAAACGAACCGCATTTTTTATAGTTGTATCTAACAGCAGTATAACAAATTCCTCTCCGCCCCAGCGGGCCAGAATGTCTATTTTGCGAATCCTGTTCTTAATCAATTCTACTATGTTTTTAAGAACCAAATCACCGGCGTTATGACCGAAGCGGTCGTTAATACTCTTAAAGTGGTCTATATCCAGCATAATCAAGGAAAACGTATTCCCGTTCCGTCTAGCACGTTCTATTTCTTCCTCAAGTTTTTGTGTAAAATATCTGCGGTTATAACTGTCTGTAAGGCAATCAGTTACAGATAAGCATCGTAAATCATCTTCCAGCCGCTTTTTTTCAGTAATATCATCGATGATTAACTGAGCACCTGTTACTGTATTTCTATTTGCCAGCGGTTTAACATGAACTCGCAACCATACTTTCTTGCCCCATTTGGTTTCATAATTCATTTCGTATGTACCGGGCTTATTATTTTGCAAACATTCTTATTAATGCTAAAATAATATTGTACAAAGTTGCTAATATTTTTATGTACAACATTGACTAAAAATT
>NZ_RJWG01000011.1 GCF_004011155.1 Clostridium prolinivorans
TATAAGTAATGTTCGGTAGAGAATAGATATGTTTTCTATCAAATGTTACTAACAATATTATATGAGGGAGGATATAAAATGTTACTAAAATCTATATTGATTGCTTTGATTGGCGTATTCTGTATATTAGATTCAAGACTTTTAGGAAGATTAAATTTTGAAAGACCTCTTATTGTAAGTACTTTAGTTGGAATTGTTTTAGGAGATATTCAAAAAGGTTTAATGGTTGGAGCCTCTCTTGAACTAATAGCATTAGGATTGGTAAATATAGGTGCTGCTGCACCTCCAGATATGAATATGGCATCTATAATAGCAACAGCATTTGCTATTTTATCAAATGCAAATGCACAAACTGCATTAACAATTGCTATTCCAATAGCAATATTAGGTCAAATGTTAGGAATTTTAATGAGGACTATTCTTTCTAATTTAACACATAGAGCTGATTATCTTATTGAAAAAGAAGAATATGAAAAGGCTCGCAGAATTCATATTCTTTGGGGAACAGTTTTATATTCTTTAATGTATTTTATTCCTATTTTTCTAGCTATATATTTTGGAACAGATTTGGTAAAAGATATTGTAAATGTTATACCTAATTGGCTTATAGATGGGTTAACTTTAGCAAGTAAGATTTTACCAGCTTATGGATTTGCTTTATTGCTTAATATAATGCTTTCTGCAAAAATGTTACCTTTTTTATTAATAGGCTTTTTTATTACTGCATATTCAAATTTAAGTGTAACTGGTATAGCTATTTTTGCTTGTTTATTTGCATTTATATTATCTGAATTTAAGTTTAAAAATGATAAACCAGAAGACACATTAGATAGTTTAGATTGATTGGAGGGATAAAAATGAAAAAAGAGTTAAAAGAAAAAGATAAAAATAAATGGAAATATAGAAAATTTTTCTGGCGTTCTTGGGCTATTCAAGCTTCTTGGAATTATGAAAGACAAATGAATATGGGATTTTTATATGGTATTGCCCCTATTTTAGATAATATATATAAAAATCCAAAAGACTCTGAATTAAAAAAACAAGCATATAAAAGACATATGGAATTTTATAATTGTACACCTCAAACAAGTGCTTTTGTATTAGGTTTAACTGCAGCTATGGAAGAAAAATATTATGAAGATAAGGATAATTTCAATCCAGAATCAATTAATGCAATGAAAACATCATTAATGGGACCATTATCAGGTATAGGAGATTCTTTTTTTCAAGGTACTATTCGTGTATTAGCTTTTGGGTTGGGGATTAATTTAGCTCAGCAAGGAAATATTTTAGGACCTATTTTAGCGATGATAATATCTTTTATACCATCTTATTTGGTTACTTATTATGGTGGGAAAATAGGGTATTTAATGGGTACTAAGTATTTAACCAAATTATACAAAGAAAATCTTATGGATAAAGTTATGTATATTTGTTCTGTAGTAGGATTAATGGTTATTGGCTCTATGATGGCAAGTATGATTGGTATAACAACACCTATTAAATTTGGGAAAACATTTGTATTACAAGATATTCTAAATGGAATTGTACCTCAAATTATTCCTTTAAGTGTTACTTTCTCATTATATTGGCTTTTAAAAAAGAAAGTTCCAACTGGATGGATGCTCACTATTTGTATTGTAGGGGGAATAATTTTAAGTTTGTTAGGTATTTTTAAATAAAAATTAAAAATATATAAATAAAAATAAATGGGAGGAATTTAAAAATGGATCCAAAACAAATTATTAAAGAGATAAAGGAAAAACAAGATAATATTAAAAGTGTAATTTTTGTAGGCTGTGGTGCATCTAAAGCTGATTTATATCCAGCTAAGTATTTTTTAGATAACAATGCTAAAAATTTACGAGTTAGTCATTTTACAGCAAATGAATTTAATTATGCTACTCCAGTTGCAGTAGATGAAACTGCTATAGTTATTACTGCTTCACTAGGAGGAACAACTCCAGAAACTGTAGAAGCTACAGCTAAAGCAAAAGCTATGGGTGCACATGTAATTAGTTTAACACGTTGTGTAAATTCTCCAATAGCTAATAATGCAGACTATACTATATATCATAGATTTGCTGAGAGCTATTCTGCAAAATTAGAAAAAATGGGATATGCTTTAGAATTAGCAGTAGAAATATTAAATCAATATGAAGGATATGAATACTATGAAGATATGAAGACTGGTTTTAGTAAAATATATGATTTAGCTGATAAGGCTGCAAAATCAGTAGTAAGTGATGCTAAAAAATTTGCTCAAGAATATAAAGATGCTCCTATTATTTATGTTATGAGTAGTGGTGCTACTCATGAAGTTGCATATGCTACGTCAATTTGTTTAATGATGGAAATGCAATGGATTAATTCAGGTACATTCCATTCAGGAGAATTTTTTCATGGACCATTTGAAATAGTAGATAAAGATGTTCCATTTATATTATTAATGAATGATGGAAGAACTCGTAAAATAGATTCACGTGCATTAACATTTTTAAAAAGATTTGAAGCAAAAACAACGGTTATAGATGCTTTAGATTATGGGTTATCCTCAGTTATTTCAAATAATGTAGTTGATTATTTTAATCCTATGTTAATTACAGCAGTATTTCGTGTTTATGCAGAAGAACTTTCTTATGTTAGACAGCATCCATTAACTAAAAGAAGATATATGTGGAAATTAGAATATTAAAATAAAGAGCTATTAATTTAGCAAAGAAATCGAAAATTTTCGGTTTCTTTGCTTTTTAAGTATTAAAGTGTAAAATATAATAATACAAAAAATTAAAAGTTATTTATATAAAATGCTATTAGAAATTAAATTTGATGTTTGTAGAAAGAGGTGCTTTATATGGAAAAAGATTTATATAGCTATCTTAAAGAAATTACTAAAATTTTTAACAAAGATAATTTAAAACTTTTTTCTGCAAATTCAATTGCTGAGAATATTAACTTAAGTAGAAGTACAGTAAGTAGTTATTTAAATAAGGGAGTAAAACAGGGAAGTATAATAAAAATCAAAGAATATCCAGTAATTTTCTTAGATAAGGAAATTTTTTCAAAAATATATTTTAAGATAACAGCTAATGAATATGAGTCTTTAGAAGATTTATTTAATGAAGGTAAGAAAATAAAAAATAAAGATCCATTAAGTAATGTTATTGGAGCAAAAGGAAGCTTAAAGGAGCAGATTGAACAAATAAAAACTGCAGTTTTATATCCTGAACATGGACTACCTATAATGCTGTTAGGGCCTAGTGGTTCAGGAAAAACATATTTAGCAAAATGTATTTATGATTATTGTATACAAAAGAAATTAATTGGTGAAAAAGCTCCTTTTATTTCTTTAAATTGTGCACAATACTATCATAATCCAGAGTTACTATCAAGCTTGTTATTTGGATATACTAAAGGAGCTTTCACAGGAGCAGATAAAGATAAAAAAGGACTTCTCGAAAACGCAGATGGAGGAGTATTATTTCTTGATGAAGTACATCGTTTAACAAACGAAGGACAAGAAAAATTATTTACATTTATGGATTCAGGTGAATATTCACCTATAGGTGATAATAGTGTTAAGAAAAAGTCTAATGTAAGATTAATTTTTGCAACAACAGAATCTATACAATCAACATTTTTACCAACATTTATTCGTAGATTGCCTGTTATAGTAAGTATACCTGGTTTTTCAGAAAGAACTCAACAAGAAAAACTTGAATTAATAGATAGTTTCTTTTTAAAAGAGAGTGAAATATTAAAAAGAACAATAGAAGTTTCTAAGCAAGTAATATCTTTTTTATTATCAAGTAACTATGATGGAAATGTTGGTAAAATAAAAAATATTATAAAATATAGTTGTGGCAAAAGTTATGCAAGAATGAAAAATACTGATGTAATAAAAGTTCGTATTACTGATTTACCAGTTGATTGTGAAGAACATATAAAAGAAAATATAAATCATAAATTTTTAAATCGATATCAAGATAGAAGTTATGATTATAAGAATCCAGAATTATTAAATATAAATAGTAGAGAACAGAAAAATATAACAATAACATATTTTAAATTTATTGAAGAGTTTAAACAAGTTGAATATGGAAATATAACTAAAGAACAATATATTAATAAAATGATGACAAATGTAAATTTATTATTAGATGATTTAGTATTTAATAATGAATTGGCTAAAAATGAAAGTTTATTTTCTATGATATCTTTTAATATTAGATTTACATTTAAATATATGGAAGAAAATTATGGGTTTAAGCAAGATGGTAATAAAATTCTTTCTATTGCAAATTTATTATATTTTAAGGAAGAGAAAGAAATTTTAATTAATCATCCAGATTGGAATACTATAAAACCTAAATTAATTATATTTATTAATTCATATATGAAAAATGCTGTATATTTAGCAAAGATTATATTAAAGAATTTAAGTGAACAATTGGATTATCAATTTTTAGATGAAGATTTAATTTTTATTTCATTTTATTTAAACAGTACAAATATGCAAAACATAAAAGGTGAAATAAATAGTATAATTTTAGCTCATGGTTATTCAACAGCAAGTAGTATGGCAAATGTAGCTAATAGATTATTAAAGAAAAACCTTTTTCAAGCAATAGATATGCCTATTAATACTACTATAGATGATATAGAAAATAAAGTTATAGATTTTATTGATAATAATATAGTAGAGAATGGATTAATTTTATTAGTTGATATGGGCTCTCTTTCTGATTTAAGTACTAGATTAAAAGATAAAATAAAATGTCCAATGTTAATAATAGATTATGTATCTACACCATTAGTATTAGAAATAGGAAGCTTATTACTTCAAGGGAAAAATATAAATGAAATTAGTGATGAAATATTAAAAAATGTTAGAATTAATAAACAATTAATATATCCAATTGGTAACAAGAAAAAAGCTATTTTAACTTGTTGCTATACAGGAATAGGAAGTGCGATTCAAATCCAAGAGATACTTCAAAAAAGTTTAAGATATGATGATAAATCTTTTGTTATTATTCCTTATGATTACAAAAAATTACAACAAAATAAACAAAAAGAATTGCCATTTCAAATATATGATATTTTGGCTATTATAGGAACTGCAGATCCTAAAATTGATGGAATTAATTATATTGGATTAGATCAATTAATAAATGGTGAAGAAATTCAAAAGCTTATTAATATATTAAAAGATAACTTTGAATTTGATGAACAACAATTAAAGAAGGAACTAGTATTTAACTTTTCTATAAAGAAAATTGTAGAGAATTTAACAATTCTGGATCCAAATAAAATATTGAGATTTGTGGAAAAAGCAACTGATAAAATAGAAGAAAATTTAAATATTAAATTATCAAATAATAGAAGATTTTTACTTTATGTACATTCTTGTTGTATGGTTGAAAGAATTTTAAGGAAAGAAAATGTTGATGAACAAAATGATATTAATGAGTTTTTAGAAAAAGAAAAAAGAAGGGTAGAAATAATTAGATATTGTTTTTCTGAAATAGAAAAAGAATATACAATTAAAATCTCAGATCCAGAAATTCGTTTAATTTGTGATATTATATTTAGCGATTAAAAAGGGGGAATTAATTTGAAAAAAGCTGTTATTTTTGACATGGATGGAGTTTTAATAAATAGTGAATATTTTTATTTTAAAAGGAGGATGGATTTTTTTGATAGTTTAGGAATAGAGCCAGCAACACGTAATTTTAAAGATTTTGTTGGATTGAGTGATAGGATGATTTGGGAAAAATTAGTGCCAAATGATTTTATTAAGCGTAAATTGCTTAAAGAAAAGTACATTAAATATAGAGAAATAAATAAGATCGAATTTAAAAAAGTGTTAAATAATTCAGTTGAATATGTATTTATGGAGTTAAAAAAAAGAGAAATAAAAGTAGCAATTGCATCTTCTTCAGAAAAAAAAGAAATATTTAGAATGATTAATGAATGTGAATTAGAAAAATATATAGATTTTGTAATTAGTGGAGAAGAGTGTATTGAAAGCAAGCCAAATCCTGATATATATATAAAAACAATTAAAGCTTTAAATATATTACCAAAAGAAGCATTAGCAATAGAAGACTCTTTACTAGGTATTCAGTCAGCTAAGGCTGCAGGATTAGAAGTTGTAGCATTATATCAAAAGGATTACGATTTAGATCAATCACAAGCCCGATATAAAATTAAGGACTTAAAAGAAATAATTGAATTAATTTAATCTATTTTGCATAAATAAAGTTAATATACAAACATATGAAAGATTTATTTCACATTTATATGAAAAACCAATAAAAATGAATTATATCTATCAAAATTAAAGTATAATTGCTGTAAATTCATTCTAACAAGTTTGAAAGATAATAAGGTTTAATATATTATTAATAGTAGCAGGTGCTTATTTATAAATTTTGAATAATATAGTATTTATTACAATTTATTATAAAAGTATAAAGAGAGAAGGTTTTTTAAGTGTTAAATGTGAATAAAAATCTCATTAAAAGAATACTTACGGTAAGCCTTGGAAGCTTAATTTATGCATTAGCTATAAATATATTTATAGCTCCTCATAAGCTTTTAAGTGGAGGAATTGCAGGAATTTCACTTTTAGTGCAATACATTACAAAAGTACCATCAGGATATTGGGTTTTTATATTAAACATACCTATATTTATATTGGGACTTAAAAAGATAGATAAGGATTTTGTATTCTTTAGTATGATAGGTATGCTTACAATGTCTATATTTCTTGTATTAACTAAAGATATAAGCAGATTAATTATAGTAAATGATTTATTTATTTCAACATTATTTGGAGCCGTATTTAGCGGAATAGGTATGGGGTTAATATTCAAAAGCAGAGCATCACAGGGAGGAACTGACATAATAGCAGTTATCATAAGAAATAAAAATGGAGTTAAAATGTCTGATTTATATTTTATTTTAAATGGGACTATAGCTTTTTTGGGAATATTTTTTACTAGTATTGAACTTACTCTTTATACAATACTTTTAATGTTTATTAAATCTTTAGTAATAGATAAGGTTACAGAAGGTTTTGATCATAAAAAAATTGTTATTATAATTACACAAAAGGAAAAAGAAGTGTCCAATCTTATAATGGATGAAACTGGAAGAGGCACTACTTATTTATATGGAGAAGGAGCATATTCAGGAGAAAAGAAAAAGGTAATATATAGCTTAATGACTACAAAAGAACTAAATGATGTTAAAAAATTAATTGAAAAGATTGATCCAACATCACTTATTTCTATTTCAGAAGCAGAAGAAATAACAGGCAAAGGATTTTTGAAACCTGTTTTATAAAATATATTAAAAATATTAGAATGATTATGCTGATTAAATTACAAAGTTTTAATTATGTAATTTAATCAGCATTTTTTAATTGTTTTTAATTGCAGCTTCCACCTGAATTATCAGGATTGTATATATCAAAAGAGTCGCCAAAAAGTCCTTTTCTATGAATTATTTTTGTGTTATTAAATATAAATGAAATGTCTTTTTCGGCTACAAATTTAATACCATCAACTTCTATAAAATCATCATTTTCAGTTTGTTCATCCAGAACAACTCCAAAGGATGGGCCGCCTCAGCCAAAGCCTTTTATAGAAAGTCTAACTGCACTTTTGTTTCTTTTTTTTAGATTTTCAAGTAAAGCTTTTTTTGTCTCTTCGTCTATAATAATATTCATTAAAAATCCTCCCTTCATTAAGACTAAGATATAAACTTTACCCTATAGGGGTATTATAGATATATTATATTATTCTACATTTAGTATGTCAAATATTTTTATAATATATTTATGATAGTGATTTTAATGATTAAAATAATTAAAAATTATAATACTCTAACATTATTTTATTTTTTTCTTTATCCAATGTCCTTTATCCATTTCGTAAATATATTCATATCCTGCATTTTTTATTAAATCCAATGCCTCTTCAAAGTAAAAATTAAGATTTTTTGGGAAATGAGCATCAGAATTAAGAACTATTGGTATATCCATATCACAACACTTTTTTAATATCCAAAAGCTAGGGTAGGGAGTGCTTAAATAACCTCTTGCTATAGCTCCTGTATTTACTTCTAAAAGAGTACCGGAATTTTTTATAACATTTAATGTTTTAGATATTTCTTCTTTATACCAAAATTCTTCTTCGTTAAAATGATTATTATTATGTTTTCTAATTAAATCTAAATGGCCTAATATATCAGGTTTATGTTCACAAAGCATTTTTCTTATAAGTCTATAATATTCACAAATAAAATCTTTAATATTACCATTAAAAAATATGTTAATAATTTTTTCGTATTCTTCTAAAGTATTATCTACAGGAAGATAACATTCTGTATTTTTATCTTTTATAAAATGTACAGAACCTATTGTATAATCAAGATTTAAATTTTTAAATTCCAAAGAATCTGGACCTAATATGTTTTCAATATAGTCAACTTCTAATCCACAGTATATATCTATTTGATTTTTATATTTTTCTTTAAGAACTGTTATTTCATTTATATAATTTATTAAATCTTCTTTTTTCATGTTACAGTCATTAGAAAAAGGAAGGGGAGCATGACTTGAAAAACCTAAAGATTTAAATCCTATTTTAATTGCTTCTTTTACATAATCTTCAAGACTCCCATGTCCATCGCAGAATATACAATGGGTATGATAGTTAGATTGAGGCTTAAATTTAACTATTTTTATCAACTCCAATTCTTTCAGGTTTTTTATTACCTGTTTTTTCTCTTCTTTTTGATAGTTCTTTTTCTATATCTTCTAATTTTATATTTTGTTCAACCATTAATACAAGAATATGATATATTAAATCAGATATTTCATATATGATTTCATTTTTATTATTATTTTTACTTCCTATTATAACTTCTGAACATTCCTCACCAACTTTTTTTAAAATTTTATCTAAACCTTTTTCAAAAAGGTAGCTTGTATAAGAATTTTCTCCAGGATTTATTTTTCTATCTTCTATTATTTCATATAAATCTTTAATTACATTATTTTGATTCATAAATATTCTCCTTTATATTAATTTCTCTATAAAAACAGGTTCTATTTCCAGTATGACAGGCTGCACCTATTTGATCAACTTTAATAAGAAGAGTATCGCCATCACAATCATAATTTATGCTTTTTACATATTGGAAATGACCTGAAGTTTCTCCTTTATTCCAAAGTTTTTGCCTAGAACGACTAAAAAACCATGTTGTACCTGTTTCTAATGTTTTTTTTAAAGATTCTTCGTTCATGTAAGCAAGCATAAGAACTTCATTATTATTAAAGTCTTGAATAATTGCTGGGATAAGTCCTTTTTGAAAGTCTATTTCATATTTATCAAGCATTTAATCTTACCTCCAATCCTTCTTTAGCAAGATAATTTTTAACTTGACCTATAGTAAGCTCTCTATAATGGAATAAAGATGCAGCAAGAGCAGCATCTGCTTTGGTATTTTTAAAAACTTCTGCAAAATGTTCAAGTTTCCCGCAGCCTCCTGAAGCAATTACAGGTATGTTTACACTTTCTGATATTATTTTAGTAAATTCTATATCATAACCATTTTTTGTACCGTCAGCATCCATACTTGTTAAAAGTATCTCTCCTGATCCTAAAGATTCAACTTTTTTTGCCCATTCAACTGCGTCAAGACCTGTATCTATTCTTCCTCCGTTTATATATACATTCCATCCACTACCGTCTTCTCTTTTCTTACCATCTATAGCTGTAACAACACATTGACTGCCAAATTTTCTAGAAGCTTCTTTTATTAAAGAAGGATTTTTAATAGCAGCAGAATTTACAGATACCTTATCAGCTCCGGCTCTTAATATATCTTTAAAATCATCTATAGTTCTAATGCCTCCTCCAACTGTAAGAGGAATAAAAACTTTTTCTGCAGTTTTTTCAACTACATCTATCATAGTTTTTCTTCCTTCATAAGTTGCACTTATATCAAGGAATACAATTTCATCTGCTCCTTCTTTGTTATAAAATTCTGCAATTTCTACAGGATCGCCAACATCTTTTAGGTTAACAAAATTTACGCCTTTGACCACTCTTCCCATGTTTACATCAAGACATGGTATTATTCTTTTAGTTAACATTATTTACTCCCTCCCTAAAGCAATGGCGTCTTTTAAAGATATACTTTTGCTATATAATGCTTTACCAATTATTGCCCCATAAATATTCATATTTTTTAATATTTTAATATCCTCAATATCTTTAACTCCACCTGATGCTATTATATTGCAGGAAACTTTTTCGTTTAAAATACCAGTAGCTTCAAAATTTGGTCCTTTAAGTGTTCCATCTCTTCTTATGTCTGTAAAAATTATAGTTTTCACACCTATATCTTCCATGGTTTTTGCAAAATCAATATAGTTTGTCTGGCTTACTTTAAGCCAGCCATGAGTAGCAACATATCCGTCCTTTGCGTCTATACCTACAGCTATGTGGTCTGTGAAATTTTTTACGGCTTCTTTTACAAGTGAAAGATTACTTAAAGCAGCTGTTCCCAATATAACTCTATCTAGACCGCTTTCTATAAGTTTTTCAATTGTCTTAATATCTCTTATGCCTCCTCCAAGCTGTATTTTAAGATTTGTTTCTTTGATAACATTTTTTATTACATCTATATTTTTTATATCTCCTTCTAAAGCTCCATCTAAATCTACCATATGTATGTATTCAGCACCCTGAGCTTTAAAGTCTAAAGCTACATCTAAAGGATTTTCACCAACAACTTCAGATGTTGAAAAATCTCCTTGATATAATCTTACACATTTACCGCCTTTTAAATCCATTGCAGGGAATATTATCATATTAGTTCTCCTTTCAGTGGAAAATAAATTAATTAAATATTTTTAATTAATTTATAAGTTAGTTTTTTTAAAATTATTAACCAGCTTATTAAAATTTCTAAGTATTTGCATTCCAACCTCTCCGCTTTTTTCAGGATGAAATTGAATACCGAATATATTATTTTTACAAACTATAGCTGGAATATCTATGCCATATTCAGTATAAGCTTTTAATATGCCATCTTCTTCTATTTTAGCAAAGTAAGAATGTACAAAATATACGAAAGAATCTTCTTTAACACCTTCTAAAAGAGGACAATCTGATTGAAATTTTAAATTGTTCCATCCCATATGAGGTACTTTTACATCTTTTTTTATTTCTAAAATCTTACCTTTAAAAAAGCCAAAGCCTTTAGTATCTGTAATTTCACAGCTTTCTTCAAAGAAAAGCTGCATACCAAGACATATTCCTAAAATAGGTTTTCCAATTTTAGCTTCTTTTTTTATTAATTCATAAAGTCCATTTTTCCTTAAACTTTCCATAGCATCAGGAAAAGCTCCAACTCCAGGAACTATAATACCTGCACTTTTTTCTATATCTTCTTTTTTGTCTGAAATAAATGAATCTATATTTAAGAAAGTTAATGCCTTTTGGACACTTTTTAAATTTCCCATGCCATAATCAATTATAGCTATCAAATTTTTCACCTCACAATACACCTTTTGTAGACATAACACCTTTAATTTTTTCATCTATAGTTATTGCTTCTTTTAATGCTCTTCCTAATGCTTTAAATAAAGCTTCTGCCATATGATGATTATTTTTACCATAAAGAATTCTAGCATGAAGAGTTATTCCAGCATTAAAAGCAAAAGCTCTAAAAAATTCTTCTACCATTTCTGTATCAAAATTTCCTAATTTATCTACTGTAAAGTCTGCATCAAAAACTAAAAAAGGTCTTGAACTTATGTCCAAATGAACTTCGGCTAATGTTTCATCCATAGGGACAAAACTTGTTCCATATCTTTTTATAGAAACTTTGTTTTTTAAAGCTTCTTTTAAAGCACTTCCTAAAACTATACCTATGTCTTCAATAGTATGGTGACTATCAACATCTAAATCTCCTTGAGCATTTATATCTAAATCTAATTGACCATGTTTTGTAAAAAGAGTAAGCATATGATCAAAAAATCCTATTCCTGTACTTCCTTTAAAAATACCTTCGCCATCTAAATTTAAACTTAACTTTATATTTGTTTCCAATGTTTTTCTCTGGATTTCTGTTTTTCTATTCATATAATCACCTTAAAATAAATAATAATTAATTTTCGCATATAGAATTAATAAAAGCTTCATTTTCTTTTCTGCTTCCAACAGTAATTCTTAAACAATTTTTTAATCGTGGGTTTCCAAAGCTTTTAATACTTATTGAAGCATTGAGTGCTTTTTCTTTTAAATCATGAGTACAATTTCCTTCTACAAGTATAAAATTTGCGGATGTTTCATAAATTTTTATACCTTTAATTTTTTTTAGAGCATTATATAAATAATCTCTTTCTTTTAAAATAATATTAATATTATTTTTAATAAAATCAGGATTTCTTAAAATTACTGCTGCTACAGATTGAGTGATAGAATTAACATTAAAAGGTGGTTTAGCTTTTTTTATTTCACTTAAAAGAATCTCATTTGTAATCAAAAATCCAAGTCTTAATGCTGCAAGACCAAGTGCTTTAGAACAGGTCCTTAATATTATTAAATTTTCGTAAGTATTTATTTTATCAATAATAGTTTGACCATAAAATTCATAATAAGCTTCATCAATTACGACTATGGAATTAGTATTTTCAATTATATTAAGTAAATCTTTTTTAGGAATAACTCCTCCAGTTGGATTGTTTGGATTTGATATAAAAACAAGTTTTACATTTTCTATATTAGCTTTTTCTATAAAAGCAGTTGTATCTAATTTAAAATTACTATCTAATTCAAATTCAATATGTATGCCGCCTGCAAGTTTTGTATATATTTCATACATAGAAAAATCAGGGCTTAAAGTCATAACTTTATCTTTATAACCTATAAATGCATTTATAATAATTTGAATAAGTTCATCTGAACCATTGCCAGCTATTATATTTTTAAAATTAGTTCCAGCATATTTTCCATAAAGTCTGCATATTTCTTCAGAACTTGGATCTGGATATCTATTAAAAAGAGTTTTTTCTATAGAATCTAAAAGTTCTTTTTTTAATTCTTTTGGAAAATTTAAAAAGCTTTCATTAGCATCTAATTTTATGTTACAGGTATTTTTTTCTGTTTCATATGGCTTAAATGTTTTTAAATCTTCTCTAAAAAATTTATTAATCATTATTCAAACCTCACTTTAATGGAATTAGCATGAGCAGTTAATTTTTCAGTTTCTGCAAGTTTTATTATATCGTCTTTTAAATCTTTTAATGCAGAATTAGTATAATAAATATAGCTTGATTTTTTAATAAAATCATCTACAGAAAGTGGAGAGAAAAATCTTGCTGTACCACTTGTTGGGAGTACATGATTAGGTCCTGCCATGTAATCTCCAAGAGGTTCTGGAGAGTATGCTCCAAGGAATATTGAACCTGCATTTTTTATATCTCCTAATATCTCAAATGGTTTTTCAGTCATAACTTCAAGATGCTCTGGAGCTATGTAATTTGCAATTTTTAAGGCTTCATCTAAAGAATCTACAATTATAATAGCTCCATAATTTTCAAGAGATTTTTTTATTATTTCTTTTCTTTCTAAATTTTCTATTTGTCTTTCAAGTTCAATTTTTACATTTTGAGCTAAATTTTTAGATGTTGTAACTAAAATAGAAGAAGCAAGTACATCATGTTCAGCTTGAGACATTAAATCTGCAGCTAAAAATTTAGAGTCAGCAGTTTCATCTGCTATTATAAGTATTTCACTTGGACCTGCAATCATATCAATATCAACAAAGCCGTAGACGCTTCTTTTAGCCATTGCAACAAATATGTTACCTGGACCTACTATTTTATCTACCTTTTCAATTCTTTCAGTACCAAATGCAAGAGCACCGATAGCTTGAGCTCCTCCTGCTTTAATTATTGTGTCTACTCCAGCAATATGAGCTGCAACTAAGATATTTGGATTTATGCTTCCATCTTTTAAAGGAGGGGTAGTCATTGTTATATTCTTAACTCCAGCAACTTTTGCTGGAACTGCATTCATTATAACTGATGAAGGATAAGCGGCAGTACCTCCAGGTACATATATACCTACTTTTTCAAGAGGCCTTATAGTCTGTCCTAATATAACTCCTTTATCTTTTGTGGTTATAAAAGAATTTCTTTTTTGTTTTTCATGAAAGTATTCAATGTTTTCTTTAGATTTTTTTATAGCACCAATAAATTTGTCATCTACTTTTTTAAAAGCTTCTTCAATTTCTTGTTTAGATACTATAAAATTATTTAAGTTAATATTTGTACTATCAAATTTTTTTGTATATTCAATTAAGGCTTTATCACCATTATTTTTTACATCTTCTAAAATGTCAGAAACTTTATTTATTACATCACTTTGAACCTGTTCAGCTCTTTTTTTTAGAGAAGATATATAATTTTTACCTTCATAACTATTACCATAAATAATATTTATCATCATAACCCTCCTTGTTTTTATATGCTATTTTACATTTTCATCAACATATTTTTGTACTTTTTCTATAAGAGTTCCAATTTTGTTTTTATTTATCTTCATACTTGCTCTATTAACTATCATTCGAGCACTTATATCGCATATTTTTTCTATTATAATAAGTCCATTTTCTTTAAGAGTTGTTCCAGTTTCTACAATATCTACAATAGCATCTGAAAGGCCAAGTATAGGAGCTAATTCAACAGATCCTTCTATTTTTATTAACTCAACATCTTCTCCTTTGCTTCTAAAGAAATTTCTTGCTACATTAGGATATTTTGTTGCAATTCTTTTTCTTTTAAGACTAGTATAATTTTTATAATCAGGAAGTGCTGCTACATTAAAGCTGCATCTTCCAAACTTTAAATCTACAACTTCATAAAAATTTTTTTCTTGCTCTAAAAGAGTATCTTTACCTACTATACCTATATCAGCAGCGCCATATTCAACATAAGTAAGAACATCAGTAGACTTTACCAAAACAAATTCGATGTTATTTTTATCATCTTTAAAAATAAGTTTTCTTCCTTTATCTTTTAGCTCTGTACAATCAATTCCGATATTTTCAAACATATTAATTGAAAATTTTTCAAGTCTGCCTTTAGTAAGTGCAATTCTTATATTTTTCATACTATCTCTCCTGTAATTTATATTTCATAATCTTTTATATTGTCTATATTTATTCCAAAGCCAGCTGCAGGAATATCTTCACCAAATTGAGCTATAAGGCTGTCATAGCGCCCTCCACTTAAAATTTCAGCACCAGTTTTTTTGCTATAAGCTTTAAAAGTCATTCCTGTATAGTAATTTATGTGTTGAACCATACCTAAATCTATTGATAAAAATTTACTCAAACCGAAAGTTTCTAATTTTTTGTATATATCAGAAATATTTTTTAAAGCTTTAAGAGCTTTTTCATTATTTGTCAAGCTTTTAGCTTTTTCAAGTATTTCAATACCGCCAAAAAGTTTAGGAAGCTTTTTTAAAATTTCTGCATTTTTGTGAAGTTTATCTTTGTTATAATAAGCAAAATCTTCAAGTGCGGTAAAATTTTTATTTTCTACTAATCTCCTGAGTTTTTCCAAATCTTCTTCACAAAGATCTATATCTTCAATTAAATACTTAAAAAAATCAGCTTGACCAAGTTCTATTTCAAAATCTTTAATTCCAATAGAAAGAAGAGATTTTATAGCTGTTATTATAACCTCTAAATCAGCTTCTACTCCAGAAGCACCAATTATTTCTATTCCAGATTGAGTTATTTCGCTAAGTTTACCGCCTAAAGATTCATTCATTCTAAATATATTTCCACTATAACAGATTTTTAAAGGATAATTTGCTCCTTTAAGTCTTGTTGCTGCAATTCTAGCTATTGGAGTTGTCATATCAGGTCTTAAAACTAATATCCTACCGTTATTATCAAAAAGTTTATACATTTTTTCTTGCTCTATAGAAAGGTTGTCTAAATGAAATACATCATAAAATTCTAAAGTAGGGGTAATGACCTCTTGAAAGCCATTTTCTAAATAAAAATTTCTAAGTGTATTAATTATATCTATTTTTTTTGTGCACTCATCAAATAATAAATCTCTTGTACCTTCGGGTATGTATTTTTTCCACTTACTCAAAATAGTACACTCCTCTATCATTTTATTAATTTATCGCTTTACCATGATAAATTAATAAAATGATAGCACTTTATATATGAAGTGTCAATACTTTAAAAATATTTTAGTTAAATTTTAAATTATTATAAAAATTAAATGTATAAATTTTTAATTATAAAGAATAATAACTAATAGAGAATATTTCATGAGAGAAGTTAGGAAATGCACAATAATGCAAAGTCCTATGGTGTTGCTGCTTTTCTTGTGAAATATTCTTTTTAGATTTTTAAATATCAATTTTAATTTTTAATGAAATTATTAAAACAAATATAAAAAATAAATATAAATAAAAGGACGGTATTAAAAATAAAGTTCCGTCCTTCAAAATTATCTATCCAAATTATCTACTTTTCATCTATTGTACTTAAAAATGATAATAAATCATCTAAATCAGCATCAAACTCAACAAGATATTTATATTTTTTTTCTAAAGCAGTTAAAGTTTTATCTAGACCTTTAATTCCTTCAGAATAATTTTTAGCATTTATATTATCGTTTGCTGCATTTATATTTTCCCATACAAGTCTTTCCTGCTCACCTATTTTGTATAAATGATTCATAATAACATCCATTCTTTCATCTATCTGTTGATTTAAAATATCTTGTGGAATTACAGCATTTTCAGGAACTTTTACTAATAAATCTTCTGCTTGTTTACTTTTCTTTTCTACTTTTGTTTCTAAATTTTTATTTATTTCAAATTGCTTTTTTATAAGTTTCCTTTTTTCTTCAATTTCTAAAATCAGAGGATTATTATCTTCATTTGAAATTAATGATTTAGCACTAACTATATCAAAAGAAAAAAACAAAATTACAAGTGGTAATAAAAGGCATAATTTGTATTTTTTCATATCATTACCTCCTTATAATGGTAAAGTATTATTTTATTATTTAAATACTTAATAGTATTTTTCCGATAAATATAATATATATGTTAGTGAATTAATGACATAATATAAAGGTATTATTAATGGCTTAAATAATTGTTTATTTATATAATTTTAGGTATAATATATCCTAAGTAATACTTTTTAGTTAATACTTTCTATTAAATAAATGTGAGGGGAAAATAATGGCAGAATTATTATTAATTATAATTTTAATTTTAATTAATGCTTTTTTTGCAGCTTCAGAGATGGCTATAGTTTCATTAAATAGAACAAAAATAACACATCTTGCTAATGAAGAAAATAAAAAAGCAAAAACTTTATTAAAACTTATGGAAGAGCCAAGTAAATTTTTAGCAACAATTCAAGTTGGTATTACTATGGCAGGATTTTTAGCCAGTGCTTCTGCAGCTACATCTATGTCAAAGCCTTTAGCAAAATTTTTATTAAAATTAAATATTCCAGGAAGCGATCAAATAGCATTATTTTTAGTAACTATAATACTTGCTTATATTACTTTAGTATTAGGAGAATTAGTGCCTAAAAGAATAGCACTTCAAAATTCTGAACGTATAGCAATGGCATCAATTAATATCATAATTTTTATATCTAAAATTACTCTGCCTTTTGTAAAAATACTTACTGCATCTACTAATTTAATTATGAGAATACTAGGAAATAAAGATGAAAGTATAGAAGAAAAGGTATCAAAAGAAGAAATAATGATGATGATTGATGTAGGAGAAGAAACTGGAATTTTAAATCAGACTGAAAAAGAGATGATAGATGGTATATTTGATTTTGATGATACTCTTGCAAAAGAAGTAATGACTCCTAGAACAGATGTGTTTGCTGTAGATATAGATACTCCAATTGAAGAACTTATAAACAAAGTAATGGATGAACAATTTTCAAGAATACCTGTATATGAAGGCGATATAGATAATATTATAGGAATATTATATTTAAAAGATTTATTTATTTATTCAAGAAAAGGAGAAATTACCAAAGAAACTTTAATAAAAATATTAAGAACACCTTATTTTGTTCCAGAAACTAAAAATATAGATGAACTTTTTAGAGAGCTTCAAAGCAATAAAAATCATATGGCAATACTTATAGATGAATATGGTGGTTTTTCAGGCATAGTTACTATTGAAGATTTAATTGAAGAAATTGTAGGAAATATATTTGATGAATATGACGATATAGTCATAGAAGATATAACTAAAGTTGATACAAATACTTATATAGTAAATGGTGCTACATCAATAGATGATATAAATGAAACTCTTCATATTAATCTGCCTTCTGATAATTATGATACTATAGGAGGTTTTGTTATTGATATTTTAGGAAGTATTCCAAAAGAAGATGAACATCTTGTTGTAGAATATGAAAATTTAACTTTTGAGATTGAAAAAGTAGAAGAAAAAAGAATTGAAAAATTAAAGATATGTATAAATTAAATTTATGTATATATTTTTTAAAATTTTAAATTTATTAGATTTTGAGGACATAGTATAATTTAGAAATAATGCTTGTTATGCAAGAGATAAAAAATTTGCTAGATTAAAATCTTTTTTTAATATCTTACCAATATAGAATAAAAATCATTTTTAGAATTTAGAATTGTTTTAATAAATTATATAATATAATACTATAGCATAGCTAAAACTTATTTATAGTTTATTTTGAAATAATTATAATAATAAAAATTAAAAATAATAATTTAATAATTTTTATAATAATTTAATAATTTTTATAATAATTTAATAATTTTTTTTAAAAACTATTGTCAATTTATTAACAATATGATAATATTTAGTTATGATTGGAATAAAAATCAAATTATTTATATGAATGGGGGATAAAAATGAAAAAGAAAATTTCAGTTTTATTAGCAACTGTATTTGCATTTTCAATGCTATCAGGATGCGCAAATAAAGGAGAAACTACTCCAGCTGCAAATAATGATAAACCAGCTGCTACTGAACCAGCTAAAAATAATGAAAATACTAAAACAGAAGGAAACATAGTAAAATTAGGTCTTGGACATATTACTTCAATTAGTAAATCAAAAGATTTAGAAACTGGGAAAGGTGCACTTGGCCAAGTAGATACATCTTTAGTTGCTGCTGGATTTGATAAAGATGGAAAAGTCGTATCAATAACTATTGATAACGCACAAACTAAAGTAGAATTTAATGATGATCTTTCATTAAAAACAGATGTTAAAGCAGCAGGACAAACTAAAGTTGAACTTAAAGATAAATATGGTATGATAAAGGCCTCTAAAATTCAAAAAGAATGGTATCAACAAGCTGAAGCTCTTGAAAAATGGATGGTTGGAAAAACTGTTGATGAAATAAAAGCTATGAAGACTAAAAAAGTTAATGATGAACATCCACAAGTTCCAGATGTTCCAGAATTAACTTCATCAGTTACTATTAATGTTGGAGAATATATTGAAGCTGTAGAAGAAGCATATAAGAATGCTATTGATGTTACTGGCGGTGTAAAAGTTGGCCTTGGACATGAAATATCATCTGCTAAATCTACAGGATTAAATGGAGATAAAACTCCTCTTGCACAAGTTGATACTTCATTAGTTGCTGCGGCATTTGATAAAGATGGAAAAGTTGTAGGAGCTATAATTGATAGTGCGCAAACTAAAGTTCCATTTGATAAAAATGGTAAAGTAACTGTTGATAAGACAGCACCACAACAAACTAAAGTTGAACTTAAAGATAAATATGGTATGATAAAGGGCTCTAAAATACAAAAAGAATGGTATCAACAAGCTGAAGCTCTTCAAAAATGGATGGTTGGAAAAACTGTTGATGAAATAACTTCTATGAAGACTAAAAAAGTTAATGATGAACATCCACAAGTTCCAGATGTTCCAGAATTAACTTCATCAGTTACTATTAATGTTGGCGAGTACCTTGCTGCATTAAAAGAAGCATATACAAATGCAAAATAATTTAAATTAATAGGCTGTATAATAGCCACAAATCAAGTGCTTTCGTTAAGTTTATTAGCATTTAAACAAACGAAAAGTACTAGGATTTGTGGCTATTCTTTTTAAAAGATGTATAAATTCCGTTTAATGTAAAAAAGAGAATATTTTATTTATTTTTGATTAATATATGGCTATACATAATTTATTTATAATACTTTTTTCTATTTTAAATAAAAATTAAATTTTATGTAATTGGAGGATATTTATGAAAAAAATAATAACTTTAATTTTGACGGTAATTTTAACTTCTTGTCTTTTTATAGGTTGTAAGAAAGAAATTAAATATAATAAATATACTGATAGTTTTTTCGATACTTTTGATACTGTGGTAATAGTTGTAGGATATACAAAAACAGAAGAAGAATTTAAATCATATTTTAATAAAATTCATGAAGAATTTCAAAAATATCATAAACTGTATGATATATATAATAACTATGATGGAATAAATAATATTAAAACTATAAATGATAATGCAGGAATAAAGCCTGTAAAAGTCGATAAAGAAATAATAGATCTTATAAATTTTTCAAAAGAATGGTATAAAAAAACAGGAGGAAGAACTAACATTGCTATGGGTTCAGTTACAAGCATATGGCATGATTATAGAGAGGAAGGGATTGAAGATCCTTTAAATGCAAAACTTCCTCCTTATGAAAAATTAAAAGAAGCTGGAAAGCATATTGATATGGATAAAGTGGTAGTAGATGCTAAAAATAGTACTGTTTATTTAGAAGATAAAAATATGAAATTAGATGTAGGTTCTGTAGGGAAAGGATATGCTACTGAGGTTATAGCTCAAAAAATTATGAAAGAAGGATTTACATCAGGGATAATAAGTGCTGGAGGTAATGTAAGAGCTTTAGATAAACCTCTTGATAATATAAGGGAACGCTGGGGAGTAGGAATTCAAAATCCAGATAAGTCTATATTATCAGATGATGCTGATAAATATATAGATACTATATTTATAAAAAATGCTTCAGTTGTAAGTAGTGGTGATTACGAAAGATATTATGTTGTTAATAATAAAAAATATCATCATCTTATAGATCCAGATACTCTTATGCCTGGTGAATATTATAAAGCAATAACTGTAGTAACACAAAATTCAGGACTTGCTGATTTTCTCTCTACAACATTATTTTTACTTCCATATGATAAAAGCCGTGCACTTGTAGAAAGTATTAATGGTGTTGAAGCATTATGGGTTATGAAAGATGGGAAAATAGAAGCGACAGATGGAATGAAGAAAATAATGAAAAGTAATGGAGCTACAGGAGCCGAATCACAATAAATATTAAAAATTAAAGGAAGATTATATTTGATAAATCTTCCTTTAATTTTTTATTTAAGTCCGCTTACTTTTCCTTTAAGTGCTTTTAAACGTCCATTTACATAATTTAAAAGTTCGCTTTTATCATTTTTTATATTAGAAGGTGCATTAGAAACTATAGAAATTAAATCTAATACATTAGCTTTTACAGTTTTAGAAAGTTCGTAAGCTAAAAGTTTATTTTTTACCTTCCAATATATAATATTAAATTCATCTGCTTGTCTTTTTGTATAATGACCTGATTCTATACCAAATTGAAATAAATCTGCAGCAGCTTCTAACTCATCCATGTCTATAGCTTCTAAAGTTTCTTCTACAAGAGTTTCAAATGCTTTCATGGGTCATACACCTCTTTCTTAAGAATAATGTTATTATACACTTCATTAATTTATATTTCAAGAAAAAGTGTTTATAAGGTTAAAATCATAAACATTCTAATTAAATTTTTAATTTAGTATTAAAAGAAAGCTTGCTAATTAATATATTATTTGTAAAAATTATAAAATATACGAATATTTATGTAATTAATTATATTAATGTGTATGAATTTACACAAAATTGTGATAATATATGATATGGGACAAAGTAGTGGTTTTGGGAAATTATATGTAAAATTAACAAACTAAATAAATGTATAAAAAGTCAATATATAAAATAATTTAGCAGCGTGGGGGTTTTACAATGGATGCAACTTTTAAAATCAAGGAAACATTTACAAACTTAAACAAGAATGCTTTAGTAAATATTTTATTATCTTTATTTTTATCTTTTATAGTAGCTCTTATTATACATAGTAGTTTTATAAAACAATTAGACATATATTATATGATTTTAGAAATGATATGTATTTTTATAACTTTGTCATTATTTGTTTCTATATGGTATAGTTCTAAATATAATATTTCTATTTTGTCTTTCGGACTTTTGATTTCAGCAATTTTTGAAGTATTCCGTTGTTATTATTTGTTAAAATCAAATTTAAATATTTATTATAGTATTAATTTATCAAATAAGTTTTGGATAATAAGTAGATTTACTCAAGCTGTTTTTATGCTTTTTTATGCCAAAAATTTAAAAATAATTATCAATAAATGGATTGGACTTATAATTTTTGTTTTTTTAACAGCTTCTATAACTTATTTTTCTATTTTTAGTTCTGAATATTTATTACTTATTTTTACACATAATGGAATAAAAGCTTTAGAGATATTTTTTAAATATGCAATCATTATTTTATTTTTGTTAACCACTTATAATATAAAAAATAAAAATAAGAAATTTGCAAATACAAAACATATATATGTTTATAATTGTATAGTTTTGGCTATAGTTTCAGAAATATGCTTTATATATTATAGAAATTATAGTTCTATAATATATTCTATGGGATGTACATTAAAAACTATTTCTTATTACTTTTTATTTAAAGCTATATTTGTAAATACTTTTATTTTTTCTTTTAGTAAGTTAAAAAAAGAACATAAAATTTTAGAAGAAGCAGTATATGAAGTTAATAGCATTACTCAAACTTTAAGTGATATTTTAGAAGCTTTACCTTTTGCGGTATTTACTTATAACGATGAAGGAAGAATTAAATACATAAATAGTAAATTTGAAGAAATATTCAATTGCAATAGAATTAATTTATATAATTTGACTACTTTTGAATTATCAAAAATTTTTAAAAATATTAATACAGAAGAAAAGACTTTGTGGGATATAGTATCGCAAAGTGAAGGAAATGAAATAAAAATGTTTAGAACTTATAAACTTCAAAATGGAGAATATAAAAAGGTAGCTATAACATCTAGAAAAATAAAAGGAGGAGTTATAGCATTAATTAAAGAAGCAAAAGAAGAACAAGTTTTAAGTAATTTAAATCTTCAAACAGAAACTATATTAAATTCAGTGAGCAATAGTGTTTTAATGATTGATAAAGATAAAAAGGTTGTACTTTGTAATAGAGCTTTTGAAGAATTAGCTGAAATTAAGAAAGAAGATATTATAGGTATAGATATAGATAAATTAAGTGAAATGATACATTATGAAGGAGGTAAGCTTATTAAAGATGCACTGCAAGGGCAATGTATTGATCATGATAAATTTAAAGAAATTTCATTAACTACATTAGATGGAGATGTAAAGGAAATTAGTATTTATACAGGAAATATTAAAAATGTAGAAGGAGAGATAATAGGAGCTATTAGTATAAACACAGATATAACAGAAATAAAAAAAGAACAATTTAAAATAAGGCAGCAAGAAAAACTTGCTCTTTTAGGGCAATTAGGTGCGGGTATAGTGCATGAAACAAGAAATTTTTTAACAAATATAAAAGGCAGATGCCAACTTATTGAAGCAATTTCTAAAGATGAAAATATAAAAAAATATGCTTCCAAAATAAATGATGATGTGGATGAAGTTAACAGTATAATTAGTGAGTTTTTATTTTTATCTAAGCCTAGAGAAACCCAAATGCAAGAAGTTTCTATGGTGGATATTTTTCAATCTATTAAAAATTTAGTTGAAACATCTTCTCTTGTAAAAGGAGTAAATGTAAATGTATTTTTGTCTGAAGAAGAGAGATATTTACTTTGTGATGAAGTACAGATAAAGCAAGTTATATTAAATATATGTAAAAATGCTGTAGATGCTATGACTTATAAAGAAAACGCTGTATTGAATATAGAAACAGGTTATGATGAAGATAAAAATGAAATGTTTATAAAAATAAGTGATAATGGAAAAGGAATGTCAGAAGAAGAAATTAAAAAACTGGGTACTATATTTTATACTACTAAAAATAATGGAACAGGTTTAGGACTTAATGTATGTTATCAAATAATTAATGAACATAATGGAAGAATTGAGGTTGAAAGTAAGCCTATGGAGGGTTCTACTTTTAAAATAATTCTTCCTTGTATAGAAGATACATATGAAGATGAAGATATTGAAAATAGTACTTTAATAAAATAGAAGAGCTATATAAATAAATATAGCTCTTCTATTTTATTATAATATGATTAGCTAACCCAACAATAAGCTGTAAATTAATTTATATTATATAATTTATAGTATTTATAAATTTCTATTACATTTATAATAGTGGCTAACATTTAATAAAAAGACTTTTGTTAGATAATTATAATATATTTTATTTAAAAAGAGAGAATTTTATAAAAAGAAGTGCAGCTAAGGAAGCAACTAAAGAAACAACAGTAATTTGAGTATTTAATGATGGACCTGCAGTATCTTTACATGGATCTCCTACAGTATCGCCTACAACAGCTGCTTTATGAGTTTCAGAGCCCTTTCCGCCTAAATTACCAGCCTCTATAAATTTTTTAGCATTATCCCACATACCACCTGCATTTGCCATAAGAAGTGCAAGCATAAGCCCTGACATTATATTACCTGCAAGGAATCCTCCTATGGCTCTAATTCCTCCAATAAAACCAACTACTAAAGTAACTATTATAGTAATAAGTCCAGCAGGGATAAGTTCTTTAATAGCTCCTTTTGTTGCTATATTTATACAGCTTTCATAATCTGGAGAAGATTCTTTATATCCTTCTTTAAGACCTGGTATTTCATTAAACTGCCTGTGTATTTCCAAAACCATTCTTTGTGCGTTTCTATCAACTCCAAGCATAAGCATAGCAGAAAATACTGCTGGGAGAGCAACTCCTGCAAGAATTCCGAAAAATACTAATGGATTCATTAAATCAAAGAAAATATTTTCTCCAGTGGCTGTATGAACAATTTCTTGATATGCTCCAAGTAAAGCTATAACAGTAAGACCTGCAGCCCCTATAGCAAAACCTTTAGTTATAGCCTTTGATGTATTACCTGCACTATCAAGATCATCTGCAATTTTTATAACATCATCACCTAAATCACCCATTTCGGCTAGTCCACGAGAATTATCAACTATTGGACCATAAGCATCATTTGCAACAACTATTCCAACTATAGAAAGCATTCCTATAGAAGACATACTTATACCGAACATAGCATATCCGGGACCTATTGGTTCACAAAGTTTATATGAAGTTAAAGCAGCAATACCTATTCCAATTAATGATGGAAATATGCTTAAAAGTCCATAAGACAATCCGCTTATTATTGTAAAAGCAGGACCAGAATTTGAAGCTTTAGCGACATTAAAAACAGGTTTCCTTTCATCTGAAGTAAAATATTCAGAAGTAAAGCCCATTATAACCCCAACTATAAGTCCTATTATAGTTGCACCCCAAATACGAAAACTATAATTAAAAATATATGAAGCTAAGAATGTTAAAAGTGCAAAGAAAATGGTTGTGATATAAGTACCATTGTTTAATGCTTTTCCAGGGTTCCCCTTTTTCCCAACTTTAACAAAGGATATACCTAGTATTGAAGCTAAAAGACCGAGAGAAACATAACAAAATACCATATTTATCTCTCCAATAGATAAACCTATTACCACAGCAGCAGCGATAGAAGCTACATTGGAGTCAAAAAGATCAGCACCCATTCCTGCAACATCACCAACATTATCACCAACATTATCGGCAATAACAGCTGGATTTCTTGGATCATCTTCTGGAATTCCAAGTTCAACTTTACCTACAAGATCAGCACTTATATCGGCAGTTTTGGTATATATGCCTCCTCCTGCTTTTGCAAAAAGTGCTAAAGAACTTGCACCAAAACTAAAGCCTAAAAGAGCATTGTGATCGCCTGTTAAAATGAAAACTAGAGTTGCTCCAATTAAACTTGTGCCAACAACTGCCAACCCCATAACGGCACCACCTCTAAACCCTGCATCAAAAGCTGGACCTATACCTTTTTGGGCAGCAACAGCAGATTTCTTATTAGCTATAGTTGCAATACTTATACCTATTTTTCCAGCTAATCCCGAAAGAAAAGATCCAAGAATATAAGCTATAGCCATACTAATATTTCTAATAGGTTCGTTATTTGACCAAATAGGTTCTGGAAGGAACAGAAATATTAATATTGCAGCTACAGTAACGAACTTTATTAAAACTTTGTATTCTGTTTTTAGAAAAGTTTCAGCCCCGTTTTTAATTAAAAGACTGATTTTTTCTATTTTTTCATTGTCGCAAGGTAAATTCTTTACCCAGTTATAATAATAAGCGGCCACACCAAAAGAAAGTAAGGAAACAATAATAGACAAAAGAGCAATTTTTAAATCCATAATAAAACCTCCTATAAATTTGTAAACAAGTAACTTAAATACAAAAAAATTCCTCCAATATATAATATACTTTTTTTAATGTAATATTCGGGAATATTATAAAATTTATATTAAAATTTGAAAATTCAGACTAGTTGCACAAAATAATAAATTTGTGTATAATATAAGTATCATATAAACAAGGAGTGAGTTTATGGATAGTGGCGTCAGTTGGCGGCGAGCTATGTTAATTGCAAAACTTAAATACCCAAATGCTCAGATGTCAACGCTAATATACTTTGCTAAGCAGATATATATAGCAGAGTGTAGTAGTATTAATAAAAATCAAGTAAAGGTTAAAAAGAAGTTTAGAAAACCAAAAGAAAGATATTTATTACAGGGTGCCAGCATATAAGCACCCTTTTTAGTTGTTAAATGAAATAAATTACAAACAACTAAAGAGAATTTCATAAAGAGAGGTAAAAAATAAATATAATAATTAATATTAAATATAATTATTTATGTTAAAATATATAATAAGACAGATGCTATGGAAATTGTTTTTAAAGTTTATTATGTTTTAACTATAATAATATTGTAATAAATAATATTATTATCTAAAATTTATTTATCACTTTATTTTATTAAAATAAAGTGATAAATTATACATATGTAATTTGTTATAGATAGGAGAGAATACAAAAATGGCTAATCAAATAGTAAAACCATCTACATTACCAGGATTTATAGAATGGCTTCCAGCTGATCAAATAGCTTTTAATAAGATGATGGATATTATAAGAAAAAACTATGAAAAGTATGGATTTATTCCTGTAGATACTCCAGTTATTGAAAAATCTGAGGTACTTCTTGCTAAAGGTGGTGGAGAGACAGAGAAGCAAATTTATAGATTCAATAAAGGAGATAGTGATCTTTCTCTTCGCTTTGATTTAACTGTACCATTAGCTAGATTTGTAGCTCAGCATATGAATGATTTAACATTCCCTTTTAGAAGATATCAAATAGGTAAAGTTTATAGAGGAGAAAGAAACCAAAAGGGAAGATTTAGAGAATTTTATCAATGTGATATAGATATTATAGGAAATGGGAAGTTAAACATTATAAATGATGCTGAAATTCCAAGTATAATTTATTCAACTTTTACCGATTTGGGATTTAATTATTTTACAATACATATCAATAATAGAAAAATTTTAAATGGTTTTTTTGATGCTATAGGTGTTAAAGATAAAGTTGAAACTTTAAGAATTGTAGATAAATTAGATAAAATTGGAATAAATGCAGTTAAAAGTGAGCTTAAAGATTTAGGATTAACTTGTGATGCTATAAATAGAATAGAAGAATTCATAAACATAAAAGGCACTAATGATGAAATTTTAGAGAGTTTAAAAGAATTAAATATTGAAAATGACGAATTTTCTTTAGGTGTTGAAGAAATTTCAAAGGTTGTGTACTATATAAGACAATTTGGAGTTCCAGATAAAAACTTTGTTATAGATTTAAAAATAGCAAGAGGACTTGACTATTATACAGGTACAGTTTATGAAACTATATTAAATGATTATCCTGGTATAGGTTCAGTTTGTTCTGGTGGAAGGTATGATAATTTAGCTGAATATTATACTACGCAAAAATTACCTGGTGTTGGAATATCTATAGGCTTAAGCAGATTATTTTATCAGCTTAAAGAAGCAAACTTTTTCAAAGAAAATACTTCATCAACCTTAACTAAAGTTTTAGTAGTACCAATGGATGAAAATATTGCTTATTCTATTGGTATTTCTAATGAACTTAAAAAAGCAGGAATAATTACAGAAGTATATTTTGAAGAAGGAAAATTTGCTAAAAAATTAAGCTATGCAAATAAGCTTGGTATTCCATATGTAATAATAATAGGTAGTGATGAAATATCAAGTGGTATATTGACACTTAAAGATATGAAAAGTGGAGAACAGTCTAAACTTACTATAGAAGAAATAATAAATAAATTAAAGTAAATAAATTATAGGGCTGTCTTAAAATAAATCATATAAGACAGCCCTATAATAATTTAAAACAATATATAGAAGAAGTTGTACACATTATGCACAATATGTTGTTGATAACTATATAAAAATAAACAAAAAATATTAAATTTTATTTTTATATATTATATATTAAGTTATGTATATAAAATTAAAAATAAAAAAATTTATAAATTTTTTCAATTACTCTTTTTTATTTTAAATAATGAGATATAATATTAATATAATGTATTGTAGTTTTAAAAACTACTTATATAAATATATTTATTTGGAGGTCATATTATGGAACAAAAATTTTATAGTAAAGGGGAAGAAATTGCTAATGCAATAACCCATGGAATAGGAGCAATGCTTGCTATAGCAGCATTAGTTATTTTAATAGTATATGCTGCTATAGAAGGGACTGTATGGCATGTAGTAAGCTTTTCTATTTTTGGAGCAGCTTTAGTTATATTATATCTGGAATCAACTTTATATCATAGTTTTACAGGAGAAAAAATAAAAAAGCTTTTTAGAAAATTTGATCATATGTCTATTTATCTTCTTATAGCAGGAACGTATACTCCATTTTGTCTTACTGTTTTAAGAGGAACTTTAGGATGGACTATATTGGGTATTATTTGGGTAAGTGCTGCAATTGGTATTACTTTGAAAGCTTTTTACACAGGCAAAAAAGAGAGACTTTCAACTATACTTTATATTATTATGGGATGGATGATAATAATAGCAATAAAAACTTTATATATTAAAATGACTTTTAGTGGATTTTTATTTTTGGTAATTGGTGGACTTTTATATACTGTAGGGGCATTTTTTTATTCAAAAAATAAAATATTTTTTAATCATAGTATATGGCATCTATTTGTTATAGGTGGAAGTGTATTTCATTTTTTCTCAGTAATGAGTCTACTTTATATAAAATAAAAAAACAAAAAATCCAAAAAATGTATTACATAGCAGCTATACTTTTGGTAAATATATAAGTGTAGAAAAAGTATAAGAAGGTGAATAGATATGAAAAAAATTGCCTTATTTATAATGCTTATGTATACATTAATTTGCAATAGTTATGCAGTAAAGGCTGAAGGTAATGCTTCTGACTACGATATAAACATGAAAAGAGATATTTTAATTTTAATGATGGCTTATCCTGAATATGCTGTAAATGTAGAAAAAGATAATAATGGATATGTATATTTAATTATGAAGTCAGGGAAGAAGATACTTTATGATGATAAAAAAATAAAAAATTTTGAACAAAAATTAAACAATCCAGATCTAGAAGATATGCTTGAACAAATATATCCTCTTTGCCCTATAGATGATGTTATGGAAAAAAATTTTGATCCTGGAAGAATTAGAGTATATAGTTTATTAAATGAAGTTTATGGATCTTCAAAAAAAGCTATAGAATCAAATCTTGTAAATGTAGAAAAAATAAATTGTAGATTTAATAAAAATAATAAAGCTGCAGAATCATTAAAAAATGTTATGGATGAACTTTTACCTCTTGCAAAAGGTAATTCAAAAATTAGCAGTTGTATTTATCCCTTAAGTGGAACTTATAATTATAGAGTAATTTCTGGTACAGGAAGATTAAGTCCTCATGCTTTTGGAAATGCTATTGATTTAGCAAGAGATAATAGAGATTACTGGAAATGGGCAAGTATAGAACAGGGAAGAAATAGAATTAAATCTTATCCAAAAGAAATTGTAGAAATTTTTGAGAAAAACAATTTTGTTTGGGGAGGAAAGTGGAATCATTTTGATATTCTCCATTTTGAGTATAGGCCAGAAATAATTTTAAAAGCTAAATATTTTAAAGATTTTTATAAAAAAGGTGAAAAATGGTACGAAGGAATACCTATAAATGATGAAAATACAAAAGACAATATTAAAAAAATTGAAGCAGTATTAGGGAATTAGTTATTAATATATTTCTTGGTCAAAATTCACAGGACAGTTTTATAAAAATTCGGGAATAATAAATTCATATGAATTATCCTTAAATGTAAGGAGTGTTAATATGAATTATATATTAGAAAAGTCTAAATTTAAGTTATATATTATGAAGCTTAGTATTATAGTAATTTTATGTTTTTTAATATGTTCTTTTGAAGTAAAAGCCTTCGAAGAAACTTCAGATTCAAAAGAAGAAGTTACAAAAGCATTAGAACAAATTTTTGAAATAAGGAATAGGGCTATATTAACTCAAGATGTAGAAATGATAGAGTCTATTTATGATTTAGATACAAAATATGGGACTTGGGCTATGGAATACGAAATAAAAAAACTTAAGTATCTTCATAATTGGGCGGAGAAACAAGGTGTTAAATTTACAGAAATAAATCCTACACTTGTAATTAGAAGTATAAAGGGAAATAACAATAAATATTCAGTAAATTTATTATGTTCTACAGAATATAAATATGTTTATGAAAATCAGGAAAATGAAATTAACAGTTCAAGAATAGGAACATATCATACTATAAATTTATTAAATAAAGATGGAGTTTTTATAATTACAAAAGAATGGTATACTGATCCTTTTGCAGATTCGTTAAATTTAGAAAATATTAAAGCTGATGATATAAAACAATATATACTATCACAAGAAAAAAGGGATTTTTCTTCATTAAATGAAAGAAGAATAAAAGCAGTAGAATATTCAGAAAGATATTGTGGAGCGGCAAGTGAAGAGAAATATGGATTTAAATATAATAAAAAATATAGAGACTACAATCCTCAAGGAGGAGACTGTGCTAATTTTGCATCTCAAATATTATATGAAGGAGGCAAATTTAAAAAAAATAAAGCATGGAATTATGATAATAAAGGAGCTACAAGAGCATGGCTAAATGCTGATGGATTTAAAAACTATATGCTAAATAGTGGAAGAGCTTCATTAATAGCTTATGGTAGTTATGAAAAAGTCTATAAAGCTTCTTACAAACTTTTACCAGGGGATTTTATAGCATATGAAAAAAAAGGAGATGTTACTCATATTTCTGTAGTTACAGGAGCTGATTCACGAGGATATTCATTGGTTACTTGCCATAATACAGATAGAAATAAAGTACCTTGGGATTTAGGATGGAGTAATAAAAATATAAAATTTTGGCTTGTACGTGTACATTATTAAAAATACCAGTTTTTAGGGAGATTAAACACCTAAAAACTGGTATTTACTTTTAATCGATAATATTAAATATTCATTATTATAATATTATATATATTGTTGTAAAACAGAGATATATGTCAATTTATTATGTTAAACTTATATAAACTCACTTGTTCCATTTTACATAAATGTTTTTGTGTGGTAGTATTGACATTGAATTGGAAAAGAACCGTCAGGATAATGATAATCCTTGAAAGGCTTTTAGTATCTTTTAAGGAGGATTGTACTAATGAAAGAAAAAGATGTACAACTGAGACAAGAGATTTATAAGTCAGATGCATGGAAGATTATTGACTGGCTAGAAGATGAAGAAATAACTAAATATTTAAATGAAAATCAAAATGCAAGCAAGAGTATAAAGCAAGTAATGGAAAGAGTTAATATGCCTATATTAACACATCTTTTTAACCAAGATGGAAGTTTTTTTGTTATTACAACTAAAAAAGATGAACCAGTAGGATTTTTAAGGCTTGTTCCTAAAGCTAAAGAAGCAGAAATAGTAATTGTTATTGGAGAAAAAGAAAAGTGGGGTCAGGGATTAGGATCTAATGCTGTATTCCAAGGATTAAAACATGCTTTTTTCAAATGGAGAACAGAAAAAGTAATAGCTAAGATAAATTTTAAAAATGAGCGTTCTATTAGAGTATTTAAAAAAATAGGTTTTAAGGAAGAAAAAGAACTTCAAGTAGAAATGCAATATTCTATGACTATAAATGAATTCTTAAAACTTGCAGCATAAAAAATGAGGGAAAATTATTTTTTTATAATTTTCCCTCATTTTTTATATATTTAAATATTCAAATATTTTTATAACTAAAATTAAACTTAAAAATTGGATAATCAATTTTAAAAGCTCATTCATTATTAAAATCTCCTAATTTAAATTTATATTAATATTTTATCCAATTATAAAAATAATATTAATTTATAAAACATTAAAACTAAAAATAATCATAATAAAATAAATAACTTAAGAATGAAATATATTTTATCTTAAAATAGAGCTTTATGGTTAAGGATGAATTAAACTTTGAATATTTTTTATATTAATATATAAAGTTTTAATAAAGCAGCATCATTAATTACTTTTTAATTAAAAAATATGTTAAAATAGCTTTAAAGATAATTATTATTTAATTTTAGATTATATTAGAACTTTCTATAGTATTTATGGAGCTTTCAGCACTTTCTAAATGGCAAGGAAAAAGTTTAGGACAGCTTAATATGAGAAAGAGGTGTGGAATTAATGTTTTAGCAATAAAACATGGAAATAAAATAAATGTATCACCTAAAGCTGAAGATTTAATAAAAGAAGAAGATATAATAATTTGCAGTAGGTGAAAATGAAGATTTAAAAAAATTAGAGGAAATTATTAAAAATATAAATGTATTATTTAATCAATAAGAGGTGAAAAATGAAAAATAAAAGAACAAGTGAGATTGTGTTTCGTGAAATAGAAAAAAGAATATTAAGTGGTGAATGGAGTCCTGGAAGTAAAATCATGTCTGAGCCTCAACTTGCAAAGGAACTAGGAGTTAGTAGAATGTCTGTTCGAGAAGCTATTGAAAAAATGGCTGCTTTAGATATACTAACCAAAAAGCAAGGAGAGGGCACTTTTGTTAATGATATAACGCCTTCTACATACTTAAATACTCTTATACCTATGATTACTTTAGATAAGGATAATTATTTGGATATACTGGAATTTAGGCTTATTATTGAAGTTGAAACTGTAAGACTTTGTACTAAGCGATGCTCTGATGAAATAATTGATAGACTTCAACAGTCATATGATATGATGAGCAATAATAAAGATGATATTAATAAATATACTATTTCAGACATGCAATTTCATATGATAATTGCAGAAGGTAGTGGTAATACATTAGTTTTAAAAGTAAATAATGTGTTAAGGAATATGTTAGAATATCATCAAAAGATGTTATATAAAAGATTGGGACCAACAGGAGGAATAAGAGAACATAAACTTATATTAGATGCTATAAAAAATAGAGATGATGAGCTTAGTGCTATATATATGAGAAGACATATAGAAAGAACAATTAAAGATATTAAAGCCTTAGAAGATAACCTTAGTTAAAAAATATATATTTTTTAACTAAGGTTAATATATAACTAAGGTTAATATATAACTAACCAACAATAAGCTATAAATTAATTTCTATTATACAATTTATAGTGTTTCTAAATTTCTATTACATCTATAATAGTGCTCAATATTTAATAGAAAAAATTTTGCGAAATAATCATAATATAGGAAATAACAATTCTAAGTCATCATACAACTGAAATCATTTTAGAACAAATAATATATAAAAATACTGTTCTAAAATGATTTTTTTTATTTTTTAAAATAAAAATATTGACAAAACAATCGTTTACAGTTTACAATAATAATTGTAAGATGTCTGACAATATAAAATAACCCCAAAATCTACTAATGATAAAAAAATACATAAAAAACAGTAAAAATAAATAAAATATGTCATACAAGTTTAAAGGAGTGATTAATTTGTTAAAAAGTCAAAAAATAAGGGATATGGCTCCAGAAATGGATTCTTTAAGGCTGGGTACAGGATGGAAAATTGAAGATTTATCTAAACCTCAAATAATAATTGAAAGTACTTTTGGTCACAGTCATCCCGGAAGCGCTCATCTTGATGTATTAATAAATGAAGCTTACAAAGCAGTAGAGAAAAATGGAGGCAAGCCAGCAAAATATTTTGTAACAGATATTTGCGATGGCCAAGCTCAAGGACATGATGGTATGAATTATTCACTACCATCAAGAGAATATATAGCTAATATGATTGAGCTTCAGGTGCAAGCAACGCCTTTTGATGGAGGAATATTTATTGCAAGTTGCGATAAAGGAATGCCGGCACATTTAAAGGCTATAGCTAGACTTGATATGCCATCTATACTTGTGCCTGGAGGTATAATGAAGTCTGGTCCTAATATGTTAACTTTAGAACAAATAGGAATGTATAGTGCAAAATTTGAAAAAAAAGAGATAACAGAAGAAGAATTTACTTATTATAAACATAATGCTTGTCCTAGTTGTGGGGCTTGTTCTTTTATGGGAACTGCAGCTACTATGCAGGTAATGGCTGAAGCTTTAGGGTTAGCACTTCCGGGCACTGCATTAATGATTGCTACATCAGAAGAGCTTAAAAATGCTGCAACTTATGCAGGATATTATATTCTTAAACTTATAGAAATGGATTTAAAACCTTCTAAAATAGTTACAATGAAATCTTTTGAAAATGCAATAATGGTACATGCTGCTATTGCAGGTTCTACCAATGCACTTCTTCACATACCTGCTATTGCTCATGAATTAGGGATTGAAATAGAACCAGAATTATTTGATGAAATTCATAGAAAAATTCCTTATATATTAAATATAAGACCAAGCGGCTTTTATCCTGGGGAATATTTTTGGTATGCAGGTGGAGTTCCAGCTATAATGGAAGAAATAAAAGAATTTTTACATCTTGATGTTTTAACTGTTACAGGGAAAACTCTTGGAGAAAATTTAGAGGAATTAAAGAAAAACGGATATTATGATAAATGTTATAGATATCTTAAAAATACAGAAATAAAAAAAGAAGACATAATAAAAACTGTAAAAGAGCCGATTCAATCTCAAGGTGCAATAGCTATATTAAAAGGTAATTTGGCTCCTGAAGGTGCTGTGGTTAAACATTCTGCTGTATCAAAAAAAATGCATAATGTAATTTTAAGGGCACGACCTTTTGATAGTGAAGAAGAGGCATTAAAAGCTGTACTTACAGGTAATATAAAGCCTAAAGATGCGGTATTTATAAGATATGAAGGCCCTAAGGGTAGCGGTATGCCGGAAATGTTTTATACTACAGAAGCTATAGCTTCAGATCCATCTTTATCAGAGTCTGTAGCACTTATTACAGATGGAAGATTTTCAGGAGCTACTAGAGGACCAGCTATAGGACATGTATCTCCAGAAGCTAGTGAAGGAGGAAATATTGCTTTAGTTGAGGAAGGAGACCTTATAAAAATAGATATACCTAATAGATTAATTGCAATAGTAGGTGTAAATGGAGAGGAAAAGTCAGAAAAAGAAATTGAAGAAATTTTAGATATAAGAAGAAAAAAATGGGTAAGACCAGTTCCTAAATATACAAAAGGGACTTTAGGAATTTATACAAGATTAGCAGTGTCACCAATGAAAGGGGGATATATGGAGTAATATAATACTTCATATATCTTAAATATTCAAAATCTATAAAGTATAAAAATTAAGGGGGAACATAGGGTGTTAAGTACATTTCCAATTTTAACTGCAAATTCAGAAATGGTATGGAAGGCAAATCCAACTGCACTTATAATATCTGCTATTGTAAGTATAGCTTTATTGTTAATTTTAATTATTAAATTTAAAATGCAGGCTCTTGTTGCAATCGTTATATCAGCTATAACTATAGGTATTGGTGTTGGAATGCCTTATTCAATGATAATTAGTACTGTTCAAAAAGGTATGGGTAATACATTACAAGGTATAGCATTGCTAGTTGGTTTAGGATCAATGTTTGGGGCTATATTAGAAATTTCTGGGGGAGCGGAAACTATAGCTTCAACTTTAGTAAATAAATTTGGAGAAAGTAAAGCTGCATGGGCTCTTGGAATTACTGGAGTAATTGTTGCAATACCAGTTTTCTTTGATGCAGGGCTAATTATATTGATACCATTAGCTTATGGACTAGCTAAAAAAACAGGCAAATCAAGCTTGTTTTATGCAATTCCTCTTCTAGCTGGTTTAGCTGTAGGCCATGCTTTTATTCCGCCAACACCAGGGCCTATACTTGTTGCCAATCAATTAAAAGTTGATTTAGGACTTGTTATACTTTTAGGAATTATATGTGGAATACCAGCTATGATAGTAGCAGGACCTATTTTTGGAAATTTTATAGGTAAGAAAATATTTGTACCAGTTCCAGAACATGCTGCTACACAATTGGATTTTAAAGGTAAAAAATTACCATCTTTTAAAACAGTAGTATCTATAATTCTTATACCTCTTATATTAATATTATTAAATACTGGTGCTAACTTAATTGAAAAATATAATCCAGCAATTAAATCTATAAAACCAATTCTTAATTTTATAGGAGAGCCTTTTGTGGCGTTAACTATAGCTACATTAGCTGCTATGTATTTGTTGGGGACTAGACATGGATATAGTAGAAAAGAACTTGAAAAGGTTATGACAAAATCTTTAGAACCTACAGGGCTTATATTATTAGTTACAGCTGGCGGTGGAGTTTTAAGATTTATGTTGCAAGATTCAGGATTAGGTGATGTTATAGGTAATGCTATTCAAGGTAAAAATATGCCTCTTATAGTAATAGCTTTTTTAGTTGCATTAGCTGTGCGTGTTTCAGTAGGTTCAGCTACAGTAGCAATGACTATGGCTGCAGGTATAATGGCTTCAATGCCTCAAGTACAAGCTTTATCTCAATTACATCTTGCAGCAATGACTATGGCTATTGCTGGAGGATCAACTGCCGTAAGTCATGTTAATGATTCTGGATTTTGGCTGGTAAAGGGTTTTTTTGAATTAGATGAGAAAACAACTTTGAAAACATGGACAGTAATGGAGACGTTAGTTGGTGTAGTAGGATTTCTTGTTGCGTTAATAATAAGTTTATTTGCATAAAAAAAGCTACTGATTTTTAAATCAGTAGCTTTTTTTTTTTAAATATTTTGAGGATTATTTTGCTTTTCAAGCATATCTTTAACTTTCATAAGTCTTGTTAAAGAACTTCTTTCATTTTCATCAAGTTTCATTCTTATATATTTTATTGTTTCTTCTAATTGAGGTATAGTCATATATTCTAATGCATTAACTCTTCTTCTTGTTTTCTCTATTTCCTCTGCCATAAGCTGAGTAGCTTTTTCAACTTCAGCAAGTTCTAAAAGCTTTGGAAGTATATTATAAAGTCTTTTAATTGTATGATCAAGTTCTGGAGAAGTACTTGCAAAACCATAAGGATATATGCTTCCTTCGTCATCTTCAAGTTTCCTTTTAAATTCCATAACAGGAACATTAACGCTCATAATATTTTTACTTTTTATATCAACAGATATACTTTCCTTTGGAAAACTTAAAGCTTCTTGTATAACTTCATCACTTAAAACTGCTCTTGTAATCATAAATTCTTTAAGACCATCTTCAAGTTCTTTTTCAACTTCTTTTCTAAGCTCGTCGTTACGTTTTACGAGAATTATAAACTGTCTTACAAGTTCATCTTGTTTATCTTTAAGAAGTTTATGACCTCTTACAGCTGTAACAAGTTTCTTTTTAAGCTTAGTAAGTTCCATTCTAGTAGGGTTTACATTGATTATAGCCAAGTTAATCACCTACTTTGCCAAGATACTTATCTAAATATTCATCTCTAATTCTCTTAAGCTCTGTTTTTGGAAGTATTTTTAAGAGTTTCCATCCAAGATCAAGAGTTTCTTCTATATTTCTATTGGTATTAAAACCTTGTGATACATATTCTTTTTCAAATTTTTCAGCAAACTCAGCATATTTTTTATCTACATCGGAAAGAGCAGATTCTCCAAGGATTGCAGCAAGTTCTTTTGCCTGTTTACCTTGAGCATAGGCTGAGAAAAGCTGGTTCATTGTATCAGCATGATCTTCTCTTGTTTTTCCTTTTCCAATACCTTTATCTTTAAGCCTTGAAAGAGAAGGAAGTACATCTATAGGAGGATTAATTCCTCTTTTATAAAGTTCTCTTGAAAGAATGATTTGTCCTTCTGTTATATAACCAGTAAGATCAGGGATTGGATGAGTTTTATCATCTTCAGGCATTGTAAGTATAGGAATTTGAGTTATAGAACCTTTTTTACCTCTTATTCTACCAGCTCTTTCATATAACTGAGAGAGGTCGGTATATAAATAGCCTGGATATCCTCTTCTTCCTGGGACTTCTCTTCTTGCAGCTGAAATTTCTCTTAATGCTTCAGCATAATTTGTCATATCTGTCATTATAACAAGTACATGCATATCTTTTTCGTAAGCTAAATATTCTGCAGTAGTTAAAGCCATTCTAGGAGTAGATATTCTTTCTATAGCAGGATCATTTGCTAAATTTAAAAATAATACAGATCTATCAATAGCACCAGTTTTAGTAAACTCATCTAAAAAGAAATTAGCTTCTTCAAAAGTTATACCTATAGCTGCAAAAACTACAGCAAATTTTGAATCAGAATTTAAAACTTTTGCCTGTCTTGCAATTTGAGCTGCAAGTTCAGCGTGAGGAAGCCCTGAACCTGAAAAAATAGGAAGCTTTTGACCTCTAACTAATGTGTTTAAGTGATCTATAGCTGAAATACCAGTTTGAATAAATTCTGCAGGATAGTCTCTAGCTACAGGATTTATAGGTTCACCAGTTATATCAAGTCTTTTTTCAGGAAGTATTTTAGGACCATTATCTTTTGGTCTTCCCATACCATCAAAAATTCTCCCAAGCATATCTTCTGATACACCTATTTGAAGAGGACGTCCTAAAAACCTAACCTTTGTTTCTTTAAGATTTATTCCAGCGGAACCTTCAAATATTTGAACCATAGCCCTATCGCCATTAACTTCAAGTACTTGACCTCTTCTTTTTTCACCGTTTTGAAGTTCTATGTCAACAAGTTCGTTATATTTTACCCCACTGACACCTTCAACAATCATAAGAGGACCAACTACTTCTTTTACTGTTTTATATTCTTTAAGCACGTTTCAGCCCTCCTTCTTCTATAAGATTATCTATGGCTTCTTTAAGTTCATTATATATAGCATCAATTTTATCTATATTTTCTTCAGCTATATATTTACTTCTTGCAATTTTATCTCTAACTTCAAGGCCTAATATTTTCTTTAAATAAATTCCATTATCAAGAGCTCTATTTGCTTCTCTATAAAATGCAATTATAAGTTTAAGCATTTTATATTGTTTATTAAGAGAGGTATATGTGTCAATTTCGTGAAAAGCATTTTGCTGAAGATAATCTTCACGAATTGATTTTGCAGCTTCAAGCTTTAATCTATCTTTTTCGGATAAAGCATCTATACCTACAAGCCTTACTATTTCATCTAAGTTTGCCTCTTCTTGAAGAAGTGTCATAGCTTCACTTCTAAGTTCTGACCAATCAGAAGCTACATGTTCATCCATATATGCATCTATTCTATCTTGGTATAATGAATAAGAATTTAACCAATTTATAGAAGGAAAATGTCTTCTATAAGCAAGTTGTGCATCAAGTCCCCAGAAAACTTTAACTATTCTTAAAGTTGACTGAGTAACAGGTTCTGAAATATCTCCTCCTGGGGGGGATACTGCACCTATAGCTGTTATAGCACCAACTCTATCTTCACTTCCAAGACATACAACTTTACCAGCTCTTTCATAAAATTCTGCAAGTCTTGAACCAAGATAGGCTGGATAACCTTCTTCACCAGGCATTTCTTCAAGTCTGCCAGACATTTCTCTAAGTGCTTCTGCCCATCTTGAAGTTGAATCTGCCATTATAGCAACAGAATAGCCCATATCTCTAAAATACTCAGCAATTGTTATACCAGTATATATAGAGGCTTCTCTAGCAGCAACAGGCATATTTGAAGTATTTGCAATAAGGACAGTTCTTTTCATAAGAGATTCACCAGTTTTTGGATCTTTAAGTTCTGGGAATTCCATAAGAACATCTGTCATTTCATTTCCACGTTCTCCACAACCAACATAAACAACTATTTCAGTATCTCCCCATTTTGCTATTTGGTGTTGAACAACGGTTTTACCAGCACCAAAAGGCCCTGGTACTGAAGCGGCTCCACCTTTAACAACGGGGAAGAAAGTATCTATAACTCTTTGACCAGTAAGCATAGGCTCTACTGGGTTTAATTTACGTTCATAAGGTCTTCCACGTCTTACAGGCCATTTTTGAAGCATTGAAAGTTCTTTAATACCTTTTTCTGTTTCAACTAAACATATAGTTTGATCTACAGTAAATTCACCAGATTTTATTTCTTTAACTGTACCAGAAATTCCATAAGGAACCATTATTTTATGAAGTACAACAGAAGTCTCTTGTACAGTTCCTATAATAGAACCAGCTTTAACAGTATCGCCTACAGAGACAGTAGGATTGAATTTCCAAAGTTTTTCTCTACTTAATGAAAAAACTTTTACGCCTCTTTTTAAAAATGCACTATCAGCTTTGTGCATGTAAACATCAAGTGGTCTTTGAATTCCATCAAACATGGATTCTATAAGTCCAGGACCAAGTTCCACAGATAAAGGTTCTCCAGTAGTTTCTACAGGGTCACCTGGTCCAAGGCCAACGGTTTCTTCATAAACTTGAATTGAGGCTTTATCTCCTCTCATTTCAATTATTTCACCGATAAGCCCGTGATCGCCAACTTGACAAACGTCATATACATTAGCATTATCCATCCCCTCAGCAACAACTAGGGGACCAGCTACTTTAACTATTTTTCCCATGCTTATCCTTTTCCGCCTTTCTTATAAAATATTTATACCTACGGCTTTTTGAACATTATCTTTAATTTTATTAAGACCAATTCCAAGACTTCCTTGGCTGCCAGGAATTAATATAATAGAAGGAGTAATAGATTTACTATATCTTTCTATTGTTTCTTCAAGTTTTTCTGCAAATTGTTCCGTTATAAAGATTACTCCGTAGTTATTATAGGCTAAGGTATCTACAGTTTTTCTAGCATCTTCTACATTATCTACTGGAAATACTTCGATTCCAATGGCTTTAAATGCAAGAACAGAGTCTTTATCTCCAACAATGCCAACCTTATACATAACTATCACGCAGCCTTTCCTTTATGAGTTCTTTTGAAACATTATTAAGCTTAGAAACTAATATAATTCTCAAATTTTTAATTTCTGTTTCACGTGCATATATGAAAACTGCTATAGGTTCTGGACCTATATTTATCAATTTAGAGTCTTTCATATATCCCATAATATAATCATCTATATTTTTCTCAAAACTACTTAAAGAATTTGTTCTTAAAAATGTTTCTATACTTTCTTTAATCATTAAGCCGTAGTTTTTATGAGCTAATTTATTAGGAATAAGAGAATAATCTTCTAAAAATAATTCTTTAAGTAAAGAAGAATCAAGCTCTCCTCCATCTAATAAAACTTCTTTTAAAAAATTTAAAGGCTTATTAAGTGATTTTATTCTTAAAATTGTTTTAATATTAGTTAAGTCAATAAGAGTAGTAACATAACCCTCTAAAAAACTATTATTTAATATTTGAACTAAATTTTTCATATGTATAAACATATATCTATCTAATATAATGTCAATTCTTTGAGGGTCTTTTATATTTTCAAAATCATCTAAAGCAGTTTTAATAGCTTCAGACATTATATTAGGAAGTTCTGCATAGTTTTCTTTTGATAAGGCAGTTTTTAAAAGGTCTATATCTAAAATTCCCATAGGAATTAGTATAGATGAAAAGTCCTTATCTAGAATTTTACCTTTAATAAGAGTTTTTATATTATGGTAATCATATTTAACCCTCATAAAATCGATTATTTCTTTATAAGGGGTAATTTCATAAAGCTCATCATACATATCTTTAAAAGCTTTATTTAAAGCAGCTTCAAAATTTTTCCCTTCAAGGTAATGCCCATAATAAGTTTCTGAAAGAAGCTTTAAAGCTCCATCAAGATTTTCTGTATCTATGAGCCTTTCATAGAAAGGTTTAGTAAGGAGCCTTGATTCCCATACTCTTATTTTGGTAACTATAGAGGCAAAATCTGTAGTTTTCATGGACTTAAAAGCCTCCTTACTCAAATAATATTTTGTTTATATCAAATATTAAATCTTCCTTTAAAGAATCAACTAATGCTTTAAAAGTACAGTTTAATATAGTACCATTTTGTTCAACAATAAAGCCGTCTTCTTCTTTATTTAGTGTTTTACCAAGAACTAAATTTAAACCAAGTTCTGAATTTATCCATTGAAGAACTTCAGAAGTGAAAATAGAATATCTATTTTCATTAACTCTCAAAACTCCATTACCTGTAACTTTATTTTCTTTAAGCATAGTTTTTAAAAAATTTAAAAAATCTTCTTTATTTAAATTTTTTAAATTTTCAAGTGCAAGCTCAAAAGATTTTTCAATAACAGAATGTTTTGCAGATAGTTTTTCGTTTCTAACTTTAAGCTCTGCACTTTGAATTATTCTGCTTTTACTTGAAACAGCTTCTTCATGAGCTTTAGCTAAAAGCTGTTTTTCTAAATCCTTAGCTTCATTTATTTTGTTTTCTATTATTTTGGAAGCTTCTTCTTTAGCTGAATTTAAAATTTCAGTTTTTTTGCTATTTGCATCACTAAGGATTTTATCTGTAATATTTTTTATCGACATATTTTAAATTCCCTCCTGCAATTCTTTGAGGTTATAATTAATTTTAAATAATTATTTAAAATGTTTTATTAACTAATAAGAATGACATAACAAATGCAAGTAATGCATAAGTTTCAACCATAGCAGAAAAAATTATACCTTTTGTAGAATGTTCAGGTTTTTTAGCTAATATATGTATACCGCCAACGGCAACTTTAGCTTGAGCTATAGCAGACCAAAGACCAACCAAGCCTATTATTGATGCTGCTAAAAGATAAGATAAACCTTGAATTAGTGATAAGTCTTTATTTATATTTGTCATTATTAAAAATCCTATAACAAATCCATAAAGACCTTGTGTTCCAGGTAAAAGTTGAAGAACTAATGATTGACCAAATTTTTCAGGTTGTTCAGAAACTAGTGAAGATGCAGCTTCACCAACAAGTTGAACACCTTTAGCTGAACCTATACCAGCTAATGCAACTGCAAGAACTACTCCAAGTGAAGCAAATACTATTCCTCCATAAGTTTGTAACCAAGTTCCTAAATTTAATATTTCCATTATAAATTCCTCCTTATATTAGTTTTTTATATTTATATATTTATTTACCATTTTAAAAGGTGAAAATGGCCTTCCGCCACCGGAATAAAATTTTCCAAAAAATTCAACATATTGAAGTCTTAAACCATGAACGTAGGCACCTAAAAGTCCTAAAAGCATATTAAAAATATGAACTGCTATAAAAAGAACAGGGCCTACTATAAATAGACTTATTCCTGGGAAACTTCCAATTATAAGATTTAAAGCTCCGGCTATAGAACCGCCAGATATTCCAAGAGCCATAAGTCTTGTATATGAAACTAAATCTCCTATATAACCTGTAATACCATAAAGAGCATAAGCTCCACCAGCTAATTTACCTGCCACGGATTTTGCGTCCCTACCGTTTGTAAGCACGATTAAAACCATACCTGCAATCATTGTATATTTAGCAAATGAAAAGCCTGCAACTAAAAGACCTATACTTACTAAAGTTATAATCCAAGAACCAGAATCAAAAAATGCTCCCCAAGGGTCTCCTTTTTTAATGAGCATATATCCTTTTATACAAAGCCCGAAAAGTACTTGGATAGCTCCAAAACCTATAGATAAAAATACAACAGTGTAAATATCACGAGACGGATCAATTAAAGCTGGTATTTTAATTACATCTCCGAATACAGAACCGTATATAAGTCCCCATATAGCAGTTGTAATACCTAAATACATAAACATCCTTACAAAATTTTGCGATTTTTCATTTAGATTGAATTTCTTAAGAGCAAAAAGTGCAGCAGCAAATACTATAACTCCATAAGCAAAATCTGCTACCATCATACCAAAGAATATCATGTAAAAAGGTGTTAAAAGAGGAGTAGGATCAATACCATCATATTTAGGAAGACTATACATTTCTGTGATAGATTCAAAAGATTTAACTATAGTACCATTTTTTAGCTTTATCGGGATTTCATCTATATCTTCATCAGAAACATCGGAAATTTTATAATAATAATTATCACTAGGCAATGATTTTATATAGTTTTCAAAAATATTTCTTTTCTCTTCTGGGAAATATCCAGATATAAGTATTGTTTTATCGGACTTTAAAAAATTTTCACTAGATTTAAGTCTTATAAGTTTATTTTCGAAATATTCATGTGCTTTTTCAAGATTTAAAAGTTCATTTTTCATTCCTTTTAAATCTTTAATTATAGAAAGTTTTTCTTCATTTAAATTATTTAGCTGCTCTTTAAAGCCTTCAATTAATAAAATAGGCTTTTCTTTAAAGTCTGTTTTAAATTCATTAAACTCCAAAAGCTTTAAAAAAGATTCTAAAGAGCTCATCTCATCCTTATGAACAAATAGTAAAATATAAGATAATTTAGTGTCCCTATTTACAATTTCAAAATGAACATATTTAAAATTTTCTTCTATTTGATATTTAAAATCGCCTTCTCTTGAAGTTGGAATAGTACCTAAAAAATAATTTACTTTTTTAAAATCTTCTAAATCACTAAAAGACAAATCTAAGTTTTTCCAAGGAAATAAAATTTCATAATCTGTATTAATTTTTGATATTAAAGAATCTATTTCACTTAATCTTTCTTCCTTTCCTTTTAAAAGGGTTAATAGTTCTCTAAAATTTTCTTCTTTTCCATATTTTTTAAGTTCATCATAAGATAAGGAAGGTTTTCCTTCTTTTAAAGATTTTAGAGCAGATTCTTTTTCTATATAATTTTTAAGAAAATTAATAGCAGACTTTAAATCAGAAAGAGTTTCTTCTGTTTCTTTAAAAGAAGGATCAAAAACATCTTCTTTTAAGGAAATTAATGTTTCATCTTCTTTGCTTAATTTTTTGCTTTGAAGATTTATAAATTCGATTTCTCCAAAGGATTGCAGCTTCTTTAGAATGTCTTTTTTACTAGCTTCAAAAGCTATCAGAGTAAATTTATTCATTCTAACTATTGCCATAATTTTTTACTATCCTTTCAATGATTAATTTTACAGCATTATCAAGCCTTTCTTTTGGTATGTTATAAATGCTGTTTATTTCATTTTTCCCATTTATAGAAATAGTATAAGCTTCTTTTTCAGCTAAAGAAATAGCTTCATCAACTATAGATTTAGCTTTGCTTTTTATTTCTTTTAAAGTTTCATCATATTTTTCCAAAGCTTGATTTTGAGCTGATTTTAAAATATCTCTTCTTTCATTTTCAGCCGCTTTAATAATTTCAAAAGCTTCTTCTTCTGCTTTTTTTATTTCTATAATTTCTTGTATAGCCACCCATTTTTCACCTCCAGTTTAAATATAAAATAAAAATAATTAGTGACAATAATATTTAATATATTGAGAAAATTCTCTCAATAATTGTATATTATAGCATAATTATAAAAATATATAAAGGATGGGGTTTATATTATAAGTATTGAAATACAAAACTTTTAGTTAATTTTTTAAAATACAAAAGTATTATTGTGTTTTTTTGCAATATTAAATAAAAAATTAACTTTAATGTATAGATATCCAACATGAAAATTAAATATAGTCTAGTAAAATAATAATCCGAGCAGGGATATTAGTTGTTTTTAATAGAGAGGATTATTATTTTACTATATAGTTATATTAAATTTTGAAGAAATTATATATTATGTTTATTTTTAAGTAAAATCTTGTTTGATTTTATTAAATATTTATGATAAATTTTTTATGGGTGGCATCATTTAGAGCTGCACCAAATTATTTATGTATATATATTTCATTGATGGTACACTTCCATATGGAGGTGGTTATTATAAAAATTGGGTTTATTGGTGCTGGTAAAGTAGGCTTTTCTTTAGGAAAATTTTTGAAAGAAAAAAATTTAAATGTTTCTGGCTATTTTAGCAAAAATCCTGAATCTTCTAAAGAAGCTTCAGTTTTTACAAATACGAAGCATTTTAAAAGTATTGAGGATTTAGTAAATGAAAGCAATATTATCTTTATTACTGTACCTGATAATGAAATATTAAATGTATATTCAGAATTAAAATCTTATCCATTAAAAGACAAAATTATTTGTCATACTAGTGGATGCCTTTCTTCCAATATTTTTTCTGACATAGATAATTTTGGTGCATATTCTTATTCAATCCATCCTATGTTTCCTATTTCTCAAAAAAAAGAAAGTTACAAATACTTAAAAGATGCTTTTTTTACAATTGAAGGCAGTTATAAATATTTAAAATTTATGATTGATTTATTTTCTTCAATTGGGGTTAAAATAATTTCAATTGATAGCAAAAATAAGCCTTTATATCATCTTGCTTCAGTTACTGCAAGTAACCTATTTTTAGCATTATTTAATAGAAGCTGCGATTATTTAAAACAATGTGGCTTTGAGGAAAAAGATGCTGTTAATGCTTTATATCCTCTTATTAAAAATAATATAGAAAATATTTTTAATGTTGGTGTTATAAATGCTTTAACTGGACCTATTGAGCGAGGAGATATAAATACTGTAAAAGAGCATATTGCGTTTATGCCTAAAGAGCATAAAAAAGCTTATTGTGAACTTTCTAAAGAACTTATTTTAATTGCTAAAAATAAAAATAAGAACAGAGATTATTCTGATTTAGAAAAATACTTTGAAGAAATTGACAAAGAATTTTATGCAAAAGACTTAAACAATTAATTTTAGAATATAGGAGGATTAATTTAAAATGAAAAACACTGTATCGACTTTTAAAGAAGCTAAAAATAGTGGAAGAAAATTAACTATGCTTACAGCTTATGATTATTCAATGGCAAAGCTTATAGATGAAGCAGGTGTTGATGGAATATTAATAGGTGATTCATTAGGTATGGTATGTTTAGGATATGAAGATACATTAAGTGTTACTATGGAGGATATGATACATCATACAAAGGCTGTTGCTAGAGGTGCTAAAAATGCTCTTATAGTAGCAGATATGCCTTTTATGTCTTATCAAACTTCAATATATGATGCAGTTTTTAATGCAGGAAGGTTAATAAAAGAAGGAAGGGCACAAGCTGTAAAACTTGAAGGTGGGGCTTTTGTAGCAGAACAAATAAAAGCAATAGTTAATTCCTCAATTCCAGTAATGGGACACCTTGGTTTGACGCCTCAATCTGTAAATGCTTTTGGAGGGTTTAAAGTTCAAGGAAAAGATGAAGAAACTGCAAAAAAATTAATTGAGGATGCTAAAATAATTGAAGATGCAGGAGCTTTTGCAATAGTATTGGAATGTATACCTGCAAAACTTGCTAAAATAATTTCTTCTAAAGTAAGTATCCCAACCATAGGAATTGGAGCAGGAAAAGATTGTGATGGACAGATATTAGTATATCAAGATATGCTTGGAATGTTCTCTGATTTTAAGCCTAAATTTGTTAAACAATATGCTAATACAGGGAATATAATAAAAGATGCTGTACAAAATTATATAAATGAAGTTAAAAATAATTTATTCCCTTCTGAAGAATATGAATTTAAAATAAATGAATCTATTTTAGATAAGCTTTATTAAGGAGGCAATATAAAATTATGAATATAATTTATAGTATAAAGGATTTAAAAGAAGAAATAAAGAAATGGAAGAATGAAGGGCTTTCTGTGGGGCTTGTTCCAACTATGGGATATCTTCATGAAGGTCATGCTTCACTTATAAAGCGTGCCAGTGAAGAAAATGATAAGGTAGTAGTTAGTATTTTTGTTAATCCTATTCAATTTGGACCTAACGAAGATTTTGAAAGATATCCTAGAGATATAAATAGAGATAGCAAGGTTGTAGAAGAATGTGGTGGGAATATAATTTTTAATCCATCACCTTCTGAAATGTATAAAGAAAATTTTTCTACCTATGTTGATGTAGAGGGATTAACAGAAGGCCTTTGTGGAGCTAAAAGACCAGGACATTTTAGAGGTGTTTGTACTGTAGTTACAAAACTTTTTAATATAGTTCAGCCAGATAAAGCTTATTTTGGTGAAAAAGATGCCCAGCAATTAGCTGTAATTAAAAGAATGGTTAGAGATTTAGATATGCCAATTGAAATTGTATCTTGTCCAATTATAAGAGAAGAAGATGGGCTTGCTAAAAGCTCAAGAAATTCTTATTTAAGTCCTGAAGAAAGGAAAGCTGCATTAATTTTATATAAAAGCCTTGAAAGTGCTAAAACTGCACTTAATGAAGGAGAAAGAGATGCTTTAAAAATAAAAGATATAATAATTGATAAATTAAATAGTGAACCAATGGCAAAAATTGATTATGTTGAAGTAGTAGATAGTTTATCTTTAAAACCTGTTTCTTATATTAAATCAGATGTTTTAGTAGCAATTGCTGTTTTTATAGGAAAAACTAGACTTATAGATAATTTTACTTTTTCTCTTTAGAAGGAGGATTTTTATGGAAATTACAATGCTTAAATCAAAAATACACAGGGCTATAGTAACTCAGGCAGAACTTAATTATGTTGGAAGTATTACTATAGATAAAGACTTATTAGATGCATCTCATATAATGGAATATGAGAAAGTATCTGTAGTTAATGTAAATAATGGAGAAAGAATAGAAACGTATGTCATAGCTGGAGAGCCAGGAAGCGGAGTAATATGCCTTAATGGGGCTGCAGCTCGTTGTGCACAAAAGGGAGATATAATAATAATAATGGCATATTGTAATATGACTTTACAAGAAGCTAAAGAACATAAACCAAGGGTAGTATTTGTAAATGAAGATAATTCAATAAATAAAATAACAAACTATGAAAAACATGGTGAATTGACACTTTGTTAAAAATTAAATATTTTTTTAAAATATGTTTAGTTCCTCTTAAATTTACCCATAATTTAAATGAATGTGTAACATTTATTTAAATATGTGAATATTATGATTAATAAAATTTTATAAAAATTATGGGGTGAAATAAAGTGGAATTAAAAGATAAGGATTTAGAACTTATTGAAAGGGGAACAAAGGCTTTAATCAATGAGCTTGGATATTCTGGATTTATAAAATATATATCCAGAGTACAGATTTGCAATGGAAATTATTTTAGAAATAAGGAAGTTGTTTATAAAAATATAGATAGTAAAGATAATAAAGAAGATATTAGATAGCCGAAAGGCTATCTTTTAATTTTACAAAAAATGTATATAAATTAGACTCACATTATAATTTTTTTAAAATATAATATTATTAATAGTATGTTTTTAGGAGAAAATATAATGAATGCTTTTGTTTTATATGTAGTATCTGTTTTTTTACTTTTTTTGTCTTATATAAAAGATAAAAACAAAAGCAAAAAAGCAATTTTAAAAGCATGGCGGTCTTTAGAAAATATGCTTCCTCAATTTCTTGGAATAATAATTATAGTAGGATTAACCCTTTCATTACTTAAACCTGAAACTATATCTAATATAATAGGAAAAAATTCTGGATTTTTTGGAGTAGTTATTTCAGCCTTAATAGGTAGTATAGCTATGATGCCAACCTTTGTAGCCTTTTCAACTGGTGATATGTTACTAAAAAACGGAGCAGGAGTTAGTCAGGTAGCAGCACTTATATCAACTTTAACTCTTATAGGTATAATAACAATACCTTTAGAAATAAAATATATAGGGAAAAGAGCCGCTATTTATAGAAATATTCTAGCGTTTTTATTTTCTTTTATAGTAGCCTTTTTTGTAGAAAAGGTGGTGGGAATTTTATGATTAAATATTTAATAAAAAGGTATAGCTTTTTTATAATATCTTTTTTTATAATGATAATTATAACATTTATAAATAAAGATATAGGATTTAAATCATTTAACATAGCATTTTCAAGCTTTAAACAGATGATTTCTGTAGTCCCGCCTATTATGCTTTTGCTTGGACTTATGGATGTATGGGTACCAAGAGAAACTATGATGAAATATATGGGAAATAATTCTGGTATATTGGGTGTGTTTTTATCAATATTAATAGGTTCATTAGCTGCTGGACCTATGTATGCAGCATTTCCGTTTACTGCAGTTTTACTTAAAAAAGGAGTAAAGTTTAGCAATATAATTATATTTATGAATGCTTGGTGTGTAACAAAAATATCAACTCTCATGTTTGAAATAGCTGCATTAGGTTACAAGTTTACTCTAGCAAGACTTATAATAGATATACCTGGCGTTATTATTATGGGATATTTAGCCGAAGCAATGATGCCTAAAAATGAATTAGAACAATTATATATTTCAAAAATTGATTAAAAAGAGGCGATTTTATTATCAGCCTCTTTTTAATTTTTATTTTATCTATATCAATATTAAATAGTTCTATAAAACTTGTTTGATTTTTAGTTTATATAAATTTTTTGTTTTAAGGTAAATTTTTTTATTACTGCATATTTAATTATTGAAAGACAGAAAACTTAGATTTTTAAGTTAAGCTGTTAAATTTAAAATAAAAGGAGTAGATAGTATGGCTGTTTCAACTAAGGTGCAAAGTAGCATGATAATTAAATTTAAAACAGGGGTAGATGCAAATGGAGAAGATGTATTTAAAAGCACAAGATTTTCAAAAATAAAAGTAGATTCAGCAGATGAAAATATTTTATTTATAGGTACAGAAATTGGAAAACTTCTTAAATATCCTCTATCTGAGGTAATTAGAGAAGACTTAAATGTTGTTAGAGCTGAATAATAAAAAGGAGGAATTTTTAAATGGCTAATAGAAGTTTATTGATGAATTTTATGAATGAATCAGGAAGGAAAGTATCTATTAGATTAGATGAAATAGCAGATACAGTAACTAACCAACAGGTTTCACTTGTTATGGATGCTATAATAGAAAAAAATATTTTTGATTCAACTGGAGGAGATTTAATTTTAAAAGACTCAGCACAAATAATATCTAAAGACATAGAAGAACTTCAAGTTAAATAAAAGTGATTTTAAAAATAATATTTATGTAATTTTATAAAAAAGCCATGCATAAAAAGGATATTTTCCTATTTATGCATGGCTTTTAAATTTTTTGAAATTATTCATTTAAATACATTTCGCCAATTTTATAAACATCTCCGGCACCTACTGTTAAAAGTATGTCTCCTTTATTAAGTACAGTTTTTAAATACGAAACTATTTCTTCAAAACTGTGAAAATTTTTACAAGACTTTCCTTTCTCCCTTATACTATCTCCAAGCATATCTGAACTTATTTTTTTTGTAAACTTTTCTCTTGCGGCGTATATATCTGCAAGTATAACTTCGTCTGCATCATAGAAACAATTAACAAAATCATCAAATAAAGTAAGAGTTCTTGTATAAGTATGAGGCTGGAATACACAATAAATTTTATTGTGAGGATAATTTTTAGCAGCTTCAAGAGTAGCTTTAATTTCTGTAGGATGATGTGCATAATCATCTATTACAGTAATGCCATTTTTTACTCCTTTTATTTCAAATCTTCTATGTGTTCCTGAAAAACTTAAAAGCCCTTCAATTATATATTTATATTCTACATTAAGGCTTAAAGCTGCAGATATACTAGCTAAACTATTAAGTATGTTATGCTTACCTGGAACATTTAAATTAATTGAAAAAAGTTTTTCATTATTTTTATAAACATCAAAATTTGCGCAGCCTTTTTCATTAAATTTTATATTTTTAGCTCTTATATCACCTTCATCTATTCCATAAGTAATTACTTTACAGTTTGCATATGGTATTACTTCTTTAAGTTTTTTATCTTCTGCATAAGCAATTAAATATCCATCTTTAGATATAAGCTGTACAAATTTTATAAATGTTTCTTTTATGTGATCTATGTTCCTATAATAATCTAAATGATCTGCTTCTATGTTTAGTATAATCCCAATATAAGGGAAAAATTTCAAAAATGAAGCTTTATACTCACAAGCTTCTGTAATAAAATATTCGCTTTTACCACATCTTACATTACCATTTATTATATCTAATTCTCCACCTACTAAAATAGTCGGATCCAATTTAGCGTTTAAAAATATATGAGAAATCATAGAAGTTGTTGTAGTCTTTCCATGAGTTCCAGAAATAGCTATATTGTATTTATGTCCCTGCATAACTTTACCTAAAAATTCAGCTCTATCCATAGTAGTAATATTTAGTTCTCTAGCTCTAGAAAGTTCTGGATTATCTTCTGAAATAGCTGCTGTATAAACAACTAAATCGGCACCTTCTACATTTTTAGCATCATGACCTAAAAAAATTTGAGCACCTTGTTTTTCTAATTTTTCTGTTAAAGAAGAAGACTTCATATCTGAGCCTGAAACAGTAAAGTTATTTTCTAATAATATTTCGGCAAGGCCGCTCATACTAATTCCGCCTATACCTATAAAATGTATTCTTTTATGTTTGTCTTTTATAAAATCGAATGACAAAATATCAACTCCTTAAAAACATTCAATTATGGATTTTTAAACTGAAAATTCAGTTTATTTATTAATGGATTAATATAATTTATTAGTAAAATTAAAACCCTATATATCATTATATACAAATTTTATAAAAAAGGATACAAAAATAAACAATAATTGGTAATTAATATTAACGATTAAAAACATATTATTGATAATATTTGTGAAATAGAATACAATAAGAATAATAAATTAAATTTTAATTAAAAAGTTCGTAAAATTTAAATTAGATATAAAGGTGATATTTATGGAAAAAATAAATAGAAATACTAGAATAGCTGCAATTACAAAAATACTTATAGAAAATCCTAATAAAGTTATAAATTTAAATACATTCACAGAAAAGTTTAATTCGGCAAAATCTACTATAAGTGAAGATATTTTAGTTATAAAAGAAACTTTGAATAAATTTAATATGGGTAAAATTGAAACTATAGCAGGAGCATCTGGAGGAGTTAAATATGTTTGCGAAATTTCAGACAAAGATAGAAAAGATTTTGCAGAGGAACTTTGTGGAATATTAAAGGAAAAAGATAGAATAATACCTGGAAATTACATATATATGACTGATATAATGTATAATCCAGATATAATAAAAAGGGCAGGATTAGTATTAGCTTCGGCTTTTAATGACAAAGATGTAGATTGTGTTGTAACAGTTGAAACAAAAGGAATTCCTCTTGCTTATGAAGTATCTAAAATGCTTGGAGTTCAGCTTGTTATAGTAAGAAGAGATACGAAGGTTACAGAAGGAACTACAGTAAGTATTAATTATGTTACTGGTTCTAGTAAAAGAATACAAACTATGTCTCTTTCAAGAAAGGCATTAAAAAGTGGAAGTAAATGTATATTTATAGACGATTTTATGAAAGCTGGAGGAACAGCTTTAGGTATAGTAAATATGCTCAAAGAATTTGACAGTTTTCTTGTAGGGATTGGAGTTATGATTGAAGATATAAAAACTCCTAAAAAATTAATTGAAGACTATATATCTATTGTAAAATTTAATGGTATAGGAGAAGATGGAACTGCAATTTTATTTCCTTCTAAATAATTTAAATTAAAAAATTATATGAAATAATTAAATTTTTAAAAAATTTATAAATATTTAGAAAAATAAGAAGGAAAAATAAAAAATGTGGCGAATATTATTGTATAAGCATCGTGGAGGTGGTTTTTTATGGAAATTACAGATGTAAGAGTTAGGAAAGTTGCTGCTGATGGTAAAATGAAAGCTATTGTTTCAATAACTTTTGATAATGAATTTGTTGTTCATGATATAAAAGTTATTGAAGGACAAAATGGTCTTTTTATTGCTATGCCAAGCAGGAAAACGCCAGATGGAGAGTTTAAAGATATAGCTCATCCAATAAATACTCAAACTAGAGAAAAGATTCAAAAGTTTGTATTGGATGAATATGAAAAAGTAAAAAATGATGAAACTACTGTTTCACAAGAGGAATAAATAAAAAGAAGTTGAAGATTTTTAGCAAAATTATGTTAATCTTATACATATTGAAAACAGTATCATAAATATAATTATGCTGTAAGATAACAATTGAAGCTGAAATCTCAGCTTCTTTTTATTTTTTGACAAATTACTCCGTAAGGTTGCAAAATAACTTTTTATAAAATATAATATTAAGAGGCGATTTTATATAATTTAAATAAAAGGTTAAAAGAATTTACCAATTAAAATTTGTTATTAATTGCTAATTAAAAGAGGTGTTTTTATGTATAAATGTGCCGTCATACTAGCTGCTGGTGAAGGAAAAAGAATGAAATCTGATACACCTAAAGTTCTTCACAAGGTATGCGGAAAAGAAATGGTTAATCATGTTATAGATATAATGAGAAAATCAGGTATTGAAGATGTTAATGTAATTGTTGGAAAAGGTGCTGAAAAGGTTAAAAACAGTACAGAAAGCAGAAATGTAAGCTATTCTTTTCAAGAAGTTCAGCTTGGAACAGGTCATGCAGTTAAGTGTGCAAAGGAATTTTTAAAAGGTAAAAGTGGAACTGTAGCTATATTTACAGGAGATGCTCCTCTTATAAAAGAAGAAACTGTTAAAAAGCTTTTAGCTTTTCATGAAGAAGGAGGATTTAAAGCTACTATTTTGACTTCAATTATAGATAACCCTGCCCACTATGGAAGAGTTATAAGGGATAAAAATGGTGAAGTACTTAAAATAGTTGAAGCTAAAGATTGCAGTAAAGAAGAATATGAAGTTTGTGAAATAAATGCAGGCATGTACTGCTTTGATATAGATTTACTTTTAGAAAGTTTAGAAGAGATTAATAATTACAATGCTCAAGGAGAATATTATTTAACTGATGTAATAGCTGTGTTAAAAAATAAAGGATTAAAAATTGGAGCTATGGTTACAGATTTTGAAGAAACAATTGGAGTTAATTCAAGGATTGAACTTTCTGAAGCTGAAAAAATATTAAGAAATAGAATAAATAAAAAACATATGGAAAATGGTGTTACAATAATTGATCCTCAAAATACATATATAGGAAGCGATGTTGAAATAGGCAAAGATACTATCATATATCCAGGGAATGTAATTGAAGGCAATACAGTTATTAAAGAAAATTGTATGATTTATCCAAATTCTAGAATAAGTGATAGTATTATTGAATCAAATGTTACAATTCAAAGTTCAGTAATATTAGAAACACATATAGGAGAAGGTACAACAGTAGGTCCTTATGCTTACTTAAGACCAGAAACTAATATAGGGAAAAATGCTAGAATTGGGGATTTTGTTGAGATTAAAAAATCAACAATAGGTGATAATACTAAAGTATCACATTTAACTTATATTGGAGATGCTGAAGTTGGAAGTGGCTGTAATTTTGGTTGCGGCACTGTCGTAGTAAATTATGACGGCGTTAAAAAATATAAAACAAAGATAGGAAATAATGCTTTTATAGGATGTAATACAAATTTAGTTGCACCTGTTGAAATTAAAGATAATTCTTATACAGCAGCAGGTTCAACTATAACAGAAGAAGTACCTGAAAATAGTTTAGGAATTGCAAGAGCCAAACAAGTTAATATAATAGATTGGGTTTCTAAAAAAGGTTTAAATAAAAAATAATAATATAATAACCGCTGCATTTTATAGTGGTGCTGTTAATAAGGAGGAAAACACATGATAACTCACGGTAAAGGCATTAAGATTTTTGCCGGTAATTCACACCCCAAACTTGCAAAAGAGATTGCAGAAATATTAGGCATACCAGTTGGTAATGCTAATGTTGGGAAATTCAGCGATGGAGAAATTTCAGTTGACATTAATGAAACTGTAAGAGGAAGCGATGTATTTCTTGTACAATCAACTAATGCCCCAGTTAATGACAACTTAATGGAGCTTTTAATTATGATGGATGCTTTTAAAAGAGCATCAGCAGGAAGAATTACTGCAGTTATTCCATACTATGGATATGCTAGACAAGATAGAAAGGTTAAAGCTAGAGATCCAATTACTGCAAAGCTTGTTGCAGATATTTTAACTGCAGCAGGAGCAGATAGAGTGCTTACAATGGATTTACATGCTGCACAAATTCAGGGATATTTTAATATTCCAGTAGATCATCTTTTAGGAGCTCCAATACTTGCAAAATATTTTATTAATAAAGGTTTCCTTGAAGATGAAGATGTAGTTGTTGTATCCCCTGACCTTGGAAGTGTTACAAGAGCTAGAAGATTTGCAGATAAACTTCATGCACCAATAGCTATAATAGACAAAAGAAGACCAAAGGCTAATGTTTCCGAAGTTATGAATGTCATAGGAGATGTTAAAGGTAAAACTGCTATATTAATAGATGATGTTATAGATACAGCAGGTACTATATGTAATGGTGCCAATGCTTTGACTAATATGGGTGCAAAGGAAGTTTATGCTTGTTGTACACATTCTGTTCTTTCAGGCCCTGCTATAGAAAGAATAAAAGAATCATCAATAAAAAAGCTTGTTATGTTAAATACAATTGATCTTCCAAAGGAAAAAAATATTGATAAATTTGAAGTACTTTCAGTTGCTCCAGTTTTTGCAGATGCAATAAAAAGAATTTATGAAGATATGCCTGTAAGTAAATTATTTGAAGGAGTTTAAAATTAAAGCATAAGCTGTTTAAAAAACAGCTTATGCTTTTTATTAGTGTAAATTATTTGTAACTTTTTTAAGTATACTATTATTAGAAATTTTATTTTGTGATACATTATTAATATGATAATATACCACGCAAAATATAAGTATTACATAATTTATATTATAAACATAAATTTTATTAGAGGAGGATTAATTATATGGAAGGCTCAATAGGTAAAATTTTAATTGTAGACGATGATGAAAATATATGTGAAGTTATAAAAATGTATCTTGAAAGTTCAGGTTATACAACTAAGCTTGCATATGATGGAAAAACTGCTGAAGAAGTTTTTTTAACATATAAGCCTGATTTAGTTCTTCTTGACATAATGCTTCCGCATATTGACGGCATAGATGTTTTAAAGTGGATTAGAAAAGATTATGAAACACCTGTTATTATGCTTACAGCAAAAGGAGAAACATTTGACAAAGTTTTAGGTCTTGAACTTGGTGCAGATGATTATATAGTAAAACCTTTTGAACCTAAAGAACTTTTAGCAAGAGTAAAAGCTGTTTTAAGAAGATATAATTCAGATAACACAAATAAAGAAATTATAAGTTTTGAAGATTTAGTCATAGATATAAATTCTTATAGTGTAGTTTATAAAGGCAATGAAATAAAAATGCCTCCTAAAGAGTTTGAACTTCTTTATTATCTTGCAAATAATAAAAATAGAGTTTTTACAAGAGAACAACTTTTATGTGAAGTTTGGGGATATGATTATCCAGGAGATTCAAGGACTGTTGATGTTCATGTAAAAAGACTTCGAGAAAAGCTTCCAGGCGGATCAAACTGGCAGATTGAAACTGTTTGGGGCGTTGGGTATAAATTCGAGGTGAAATAATGAAAATAAAGAAGATAAAGCTTAAATTTAAAAAAGGCTTATTCTCAAAAATGGTATTTACTTATGTAATTATAATTGCTTTAAGTTTTATAATTATAGCTACATTTTTATCTGTATGGTTTGAAAATTATTATTTTGAGCAAAGAAGAAAACAGTTAGGAAGAGAATCGCTTATTATAAAACCTTACGCTGTTGACTATATATTGCATGAAATGGAGTATACAAATGAAGATAGAGATGAAGTATTAAAGTTTTTTAGTGCTTATACTATGGCAGATATTTGGCTTATAGATAGCTACGGTTTTGTATATTCTGTATCAAATGAAAAGTTTAATTATTTAAAGGGTAGTCAGGTATTTACTAAAGGATTGGAAGAAATGAGGTTAAATCAAATATATGAGGTAAAAGGTACTTATGGGAAAATAATATCAAATCCTTCTCATATATATGGTATTCCAATTTATGTAAATAGCAACAAAGGCAATATTTTTTGCGGTGCAATAATAATGATTACTCCTTTAAATGAAATAAAAGAACCTCTTAAAACCGTATATAGAATTATTTGGCTTGCAGCTATTTTGGCAATTATATTATCTTCTTTTGTAATATATTATTTTTCACAAAAAATAATAATAAAACCTCTTGCAGCCATTAATAATGTAGCAAAAAAAATATCAAAAGGAGAAGTACAAAAAAGAGTTCATATAAATTCAAATGATGAAATTGGAGAACTTGCAGAGTCTTTTAATTATATGGCTGATAGCCTTGAAAAAGTTGAAAATGCAAGAAGAGATTTTATATCTAATGTATCTCATGAAATAAGATCTCCTATTACATCTATAAAAGGTTTTATAGGAGGAATACTTGATGGTGTAATACCAAAAGATAAAGAAAAATATTATTTATCTATAGCTTATGAAGAAATTCAGAGATTAACAAGACTGGTAAACGATTTATTGGATTTATCTGCTATTGAAGCGGGAAAGTTTAGGCTTAGAATTGATGAATTAGATATAAATGAAATAATAAGAATTACTGTAATTAAATTTGAAACTAAAATAAAGGAGAAAAAATTAAATGTAGATGTATTATTTAATGAAGAACATCAGTATGTAGCTGGGGATAGAGATAGACTTATACAAGTTGTAACTAATTTATTAGATAATGCTATAAAATATGCAGATGAAGGTGGAGTTATTAAAATATGTACTAAAGTTAAGGGCGAAAAAGTATTAGTTTCTATATTTAACAGTGGACCATTAATTGCAAAAGAAGATTTACCTCATATATGGGACAGATTTTATAAAGCGGATAAATCAAGAACATTAAAAATAAGTACAGGTTTGGGGCTTCCTATTGTAAGAAATATTTTATCTCAACACGGAGAAGATATATGGGTAGAAAACAAAGATGGAGAAGGTGTTTTATTTACATTTACATTAAGAAGGATTAAATAATTCATAACATTTTATTCATAACTTTTTAAAAGAGAGGAAATATAATAAAATTAGGAGAAAAATTATTAGGAGGCTTAGAAATAAATGGATAATAATAAATTTTCAGAGTATAAAGATGCATCTTGGGAACAAGTAAGTCATGATGGACACAACTATGATGTTTCAGGAGGAATAAAGTTTAGGAAAAATAGAAAAAGTAAAATTATAAAAAAGTTTTTCAAAGGAATCGCTTTCCTTTTGATAGCTGCAGTTTCAGGAGGAGCGTCAGCATATTATATCGTAGATAAAAAATATAAAGATTTAGGTTCAACATACGTTCCCAATAATCCTTCTCTTATAGAACAAAAGGATAACAATACTCCAACTGCTGAGCTTCCTAAAAATGCTATAACAAAAGTTGCAGAAACAGTAGGACCTACTGTAGTTGGTATAAGTACTCAAGCAGAAGGATTTTTTGGACCAAGAGATCTTGGCAGTGGTTCAGGCATTATTTTTGATAAAAGAGGATATATAGTTACTAATTATCATGTAATTCAAGGAGCAGCAAAGGTTTCTGTAAAACTTGTTAATTCAGATAAAATATTTACAGCTAAGTTTGTTGGAGCAGAACCTAATAGAGATATAGCAGTTATTAAAATAGATGCAGAAAAGCTTCCAGTTGCAAAGTTTGGAGATTCTTCAAAGGTTAAAACTGGAGATATAGCTATTGCTATAGGAAATCCTTTAGGTCAGGAATTTGCAGGTACTGTAACATCTGGTATAATAAGTGCTGTAAATAGAGAAATACAAATGCAAGATCCAGAAACAGGAAGGATTACAACTTATAAAGTACTGCAAACTGATGCAGCTATAAATCCTGGCAATAGTGGAGGAGCACTTTGCAATGAAGCCGGAGAAATTATAGGAATAAACAGCTTAAAAATAGGTTCTCAATATAATGCTGAAGGTATGGGGTTTGCAATTACAATAAATGAAGCAAATGAAATAATAAAAAGATTAATGGGAAATGAAGCTGTAGATATAAAACAAGGGACAGTAGATACACCAAGGGTTATGCTTGGAATTGCTGGATTCCCTGCAGTTTTAGAAGGGACTGATGGAGTTACTGGAGTTTATGTAGATAAAGTTACTAAAGGAAGCGGTGCAGATAAAGCTGGAATAAAACCTTCTGATGTAATTATAGCAATAGAGGATACTAAAGTTGAAAATGTGTCGCAGCTTCAAGATGTATTAAGAAAATATAAAGCAGGAGATAAAGTAAAGTGTAAGTTATGGAGAAATGGTAAAATTGTAGTTGTCACTGTAACTTTAACTGAAAGACAGGAATAATAAGAGGCTTTAATAAGCCTCTTTATTATTTATAATTTTTAGGGTAAGATATGTAGTAGTATATAAGGAGTTGATTAATATATGCATTTAATAGTTGGATTGGGAAATCCAGGGGACGATTATAAAAATACAAGACACAATATAGGTTTTGATGCTTTAGATTTAATTGCTAGTAAGTATAATATAAAAATAAACAGGATAAAATTTAAAGGTATATATGGTGATGGAATAATAGCAGGTGAGAAGGTAATACTTCTTAAACCTTCTACATATATGAATTTAAGTGGAGAAAGTGTAATTGAAGCTTTAAATTTTTATAAAATTCCAAAAGAAAATATGATAGTAATATATGATGATATAAGTTTACCTGTTGGCAGAATGAGAATTAGACCAGAAGGGAGTGCAGGTGGACATAATGGAATAAAAAATATAATTCGTCATTTATCTTCAGAAAGTTTTCCACGCATAAAAGTAGGAATAGGAGAACCTAAGGGAGATTTGATTTCTTATGTTCTTGGACATTTTTCTAAAGAAGAAAGAGAAATTTTAGATAAAATATTTTTCTATGTTTCAGATGCAGTAGAAACAATTATAAAAAAAGGGGTAACTGAAGCTATGAATAAATTTAATGGAATTAAGATAGAGTAATTATTCTAACTTTAATATAATTTATGAGATATATGCAGTGTAATTATTATATTATAGTTAGTGTGCAGAATTACAAGGAGGAAAAAAATGAGATTAAAGGGTTTAATGCAACCTTTAAAAGAAAGTGAAGAATTTGCACAAATTAAAAATGCAGTAGAAAAGCACAGATATCCAATTGGTGTATTTGGGCTTTCTGAGTCTTCTAGAAGTTTTTTTATAAATGGGTTGTATGAAGAACTAAATAAACCATTTTTAATTCTTACGCATAATGATATAGAGGCAAAAAACATTTATGAGGATTTAAACTTTTATCTTCCCAACGTATTTTATTTCCCTACAAAAGAAGTTGTATTTTATAATATAGATGCAATATCAGGTGATTTAAGGTGGGAAAGATTAAAAATAATAAAGGAGATGACTCAAAAAGGAAATAAAATAATAGTAGCCTCTATTGAATCTTTAGCCCAAAGGTATATACCTTTTGAAGTTTATAAAGAATATAGCTTTTATTTTTCTCAAGGAGATACTATAAATTTAGAAGAAATTAATGAAAAGCTTATTCAAAGTGGATATGAAAGAGTAGATATTGTTGAAGCAAAAGGGCAGTTTTCTATTAGAGGAGGAATAATGGATATATTTTCTCCATGTGAAAATATTCCTTACAGAGTAGAACTTTTTGGAGATGAAATAGATTCTATAAGGACATTTAATACAGAATCTCAAAGAAGTATTGAAAAGATAGATAAAATAGAAATTTTTCCTGCAAAAGAGATAATTTTAGATAAAGAAAAAATACTAAAAGCTTCAAAATATATAGAAGATGATTTAAAATCTGTTTTATCTATGTTAAAAACAAAGAAAAACAAAGAAGCAATACAAAAGATAAATTCAATAACAAAAATGAACTTAGAAAGTTTAAAAGAAAATTGGAGCTTTGAAACAATAGATAGTTTTATTAATTATTTTTATGATAATACTTCAAGTTTGTTAGATTATATAGAAGATGGATTTATATTTATAGATGATGTACAAAGATGCAAAGGTAAATTGGATAGTTTGTATTTTGAGTTTGAAGAAAATTACAAAAACTTCATTGAAATTGGGAATGTGCTGCCTAAACAAGGCAAACTTTTAATTCCCAAAGAAGAAGTTATAGAAGAATTGAATTCAAAAAAAGTAATAACTTTAAATTCTATACCTAAGTCCACACAAATACTATCTCCAAAAACCATTGTAAGTTTTACTCAAATAACTTTACATAATTATCATGGGCAAATTGATCTTCTCATAGAAGATATTAAAGATAAAAAAAACAGAGGATTTAAAATAGTTATTCTTTCAGGTACAAGACCTAGAGGAGAAAGACTTGTTTCAACTTTAAGAGATAGAGGTATAGAAAGCACTTATAAAGATGTTATAGATAATATAGAGAAAGGACAGGTTATAGTAACTTTCGGCAACCAATTAAAAGGTTTTGAATATCCAGATTTAAAAATTTGTGTAATATCTGATAAAGAAATTTTTGGAGAAGCTAAAAGAAAAAAGACTTTAAAGTCTCAAAAAGGTATAAGTAAAATTAATAGTTTTACAGAACTTAAACTTGGAGATTATGTAGTTCATACAAATCATGGTATAGGTGTATACAAAGGTATAAAACAATTAGAAATTGAAGGCCATAAAAAAGATTACTTAGAACTTAAATATGATTCTGGAGATACTCTTTATGTTCCTGTAGATCAACTTGATTTAGTACAGAAATATATTGGTCAGGAAGGTAAAAAACCAAAAATAAATAAGCTTGGAGGAAGTGAGTGGACAAAAACTAAAAATAAAGTTAAAAAATCTATTGAAGAAATAGCAGAAGATTTAGTTAAACTTTATGCTGTGCGTTCTACATTAAAAGGATATAAATTTTCTAAAGATACCGTTTGGCAAAAACAATTTGAAGAAGAATTTCCCTATGAAGAAACTCCAGATCAATTAGCTGCTATAGAAGAGATAAAAAAAGATATGGAAAGTGATAAACCTATGGATAGACTTCTTTGTGGTGACGTAGGATATGGAAAAACAGAAGTTGCTGTTCGCGCTGCCTTTAAAGCAGTTATGGATGGAAAACAAGTAGCTTTTTTAGTACCTACAACAATACTTGCAGAGCAGCATTATAATAATTTTATTCAAAGATTTTCAGATTTTCCTATAAAAATAGATATGATATCAAGGTTTAGAACTCAATCTCAGCAAAAGGCAACTATGAAAGCAGTTAAGGAAGGGAATGTAGATATACTAATTGGAACGCATAGGCTTTTGTCAAAAGATATTGCATTTAAGGATTTAGGGCTTTTAATTATAGATGAAGAACAAAGATTTGGTGTTAAACATAAAGAAAAACTTAAAGAATTAAAAAAGAATATAGATGTTTTAACTCTTTCTGCCACACCTATACCAAGAACGTTACATATGTCATTGGTTGGAGTTAGAGATATAAGTGTAATAGAAACTCCTCCAGAAGAAAGATATCCAATACAAACTTATGTAGTTGAATTTAACGACCAGCTTATAAGAGATGCAATAATGCGAGAAATAAACAGAGGTGGTCAAATTTATTTTGTTTATAATAGAGTTGAAACTATAAAAGATATGTATTCTTATCTTCAAAAGCTTGTACCAGAAGCTAGAATTGCTGTAGGACATGGTCAAATGAGCGAAAAGGAATTAGAAAATGTAATTTTAGAATTTGTAAAAAATGAGTATGATATATTAGTTGCAACTACAATAATTGAAACAGGTATGGATATACCAAATGTAAATACAATAATAATTTATGATGCAGATAAAATGGGGTTATCTCAGCTTTATCAGCTAAGAGGGAGAGTAGGACGCTCAAATAGAATTGCTTATGCTTATTTAACATATAAAAAGGATAAAATACTTACAGAAGTAGCTGAAAAAAGGCTTAAAGCTATTAAAGAATTTACAGAGCTTGGCTCAGGATTTAAAATAGCTATGAAAGATTTAGAGATAAGAGGCGCAGGAAACATTATGGGTTCTGCACAGCACGGACATATGGCAGCTATAGGTTATGATCTTTACTGCAGGATGCTTGAAGATATGATTAAGCTTATTAAAGGAGAAATAAAAAAGGAACCTATTGAAACAACAGTTGAACTAAAAATAGATGCTTATATTCCTTCTCAATATATAGAAGATGAAATACAAAAAATTGAGGTTTATAAAAAGATTGCAGCTATAAATTCTAAAGAAGATATGATGGATATACAAGATGAGCTTATAGATAGGTTTGGCGAATTTGAAATGCCGGTAGCAAATCTTATTAACGTATCCTATATAAGAAGTATAGCAAAAGTATTAGGTATAGAAGAAATTAAAGAAAGAAAAGGAGAAATCCAATTTGTTTTTAACAGTAAGGAACATATAACTCCAAATATTATAGAAACGTTAATGAAAAAGTACAGCAAAAAAGTTTCATTTAAAGAAGATAAAAAACCTATTATAATATACAAAATTAATGAAATAAAAAAAGAAGAGTTAATAGAATCTTTAAGGGAAATTTTGGAGAGTATGAAAGCTACTGTTGCAATGGATTAATAGTATGGTAAAATAATATAGAAAAAATTAAATTGTAAAACGGGGGAATTAAAATTGAAAAACATTAAGAAGATTATTACAGTAGCACTTATAGGATTATTTTCTGTAGGGGCTGCAGGTTGTAATATGATAGAAAAAACTGACGAAGCAATTAAAAAGAGCCCTGTGGCTAAGTTTAATAATGAAACCATAACAAGAGGGCAGCTTGATGAAAAAATGGCTGACTATATAGCTGAAATTAAAAAACAATATGGAGAAAATTATGTAAATAATGCAGAGGCAAAAGAAACATTATTAAGTCAAAAAAAGCAAGTACTTGAACAAATGATAAATGAAAAAATAATTTATAAAAAAGCTTCAGAAAAAAATTTAACTGCTACTGATGAAGAAATATCTAAAAAAATAGATGAATTTAAAAAAGATATGGACGAAGAAATACTTAAAAATTTATATGGATTTAAAGAAGGATATAATGATCCTGAGTTTAAAGAATATATAAAATCTAATATTACATTAGAAAAATTAATTAATGAAGAAACTAAAGATCTTAAAGTAGAAGATAAAGAAATACAAGACTATTATAATAGCAATCAAAATAAATTTACAGAAAAGCCTAATAGATATAATGTAGCAAGAATAGTTGTTAATACAGAAGATGAAGCTAAAAAAGTTAAAGAAAGAATTGAAAAAGGGGAAGATTTTGCAAAAATTGCAAAGGAAGTATCCATAGATACATCTTCTAAAGATAAAGGAGGAGATTTGGGATTTTTAGAATATAATGATACTAATTATGGGAGTAATTTCATGATAAATGTCATGGGGCTTAAAGAAGGAGCTATATCTAATCCATTCCAAGATACTACAGGATGGAATGTAGTTAAAATGATAAAAAAGGAAGAATATCCAGTTAAAAAACTTGAAACTGTAAAAGATGAAATTAAGAAAACTTTATTAGAACAAAAGAAATCTCAAAAATTTAATGAAATATTTTCAAAATGGAAAGAAGAAGCTAAAGTAAAATATTATGAAAAGAATTTAATATAGAAAAAATTTATCATAAGGCATATACATTGTCTTATGATAATTTTTTTTACTTAAAAAAATTATAAATATAATATGTGCATAAATTTTCATAATTGGAAGGATAATAATAGCACAGAAACAATTTATTAGTTAAACTTTATTCTATAAAAGGAGGTTATTACATAATGAAAGCTACTGGTATAGTTAGACGTATAGACGATCTTGGAAGAGTAGTCATTCCTAAAGAAATAAGGAGAACTCTTAGAATAAGAGAAGGAGATCCACTTGAAATATTCACTGATAGAGAAGGCGGAGTAATATTAAAAAAATATTCTCCAATAGGAGAATTAAGCGACTTTTCAAAAGAATATGCAGAAGCGCTTCAGCAATCAATAGGTCATATAATACTTATAACAGATAAAGATGCTATAATATCTGCAAGTGGAGCACCTAAAAAAGATTTTTTAGAAAAGAAAATAAGTAATGAATTAGAAAAAATTATAGACAACAGAAAAACAGTTATGCTTGAAGCAGGTGGGGACAAAGTTATACCTATATATGAATATGAAGAAGTAGAAAATAAATATAGTGCTCAAATAATTTCACCAATAATATCAGAAGGCGATGCAATAGGGGCAGTTATTATTCTAGCAAATCAAGAAGGAGAAAAGCTAGGAGAACTAGAAATTAAACTAGCCGAAACTGCATCAGCCTTTTTAGGAAAGCAAATGGAACAATAATGGTAGTATGCTAAATGGCAGCATGCTGCCATTTGTTTTTTTTTGCTCCTATTTGATTTTTGACATAAATTTAAATAAATATTCAATAAAAAATAAAAAGTAATAAAACTTATAAAAATAAAATATCTATAATTATAATGCAAAATTTATATTTTGATTTAATAAATTTTTGTCACAAAAGAATGAAAATTTATATATATAAGTAATGTTTTTAATAAATTTCTGTAAAAATTGAAAATTATTTATTAGCAGATTTTTATAGAATTTTGGGGGAGGGAAAAGTTAAAATGAAAAAACAGTCCCTTATAGAGGGAACTTTAATTTTAGGAATAGCAGGAATTATAGCAAAGTTTCTTGGGGTTTTTTTTAGATGGCCGCTTATTATGCTTATAGGAGATGAAGGCATAGGATATTATCAAATGTCTTATCCTCTTTACACATTTTTTATTGCTGCAGCTTCTGGAGTACCTATGGCAGTTTCAAAACTTGTATCGGAAAAGAATGCAACAGGAGATAAAAGCGGCAGTTTAGATATATTAAAAAGTGCAATTACTTTTATGACTATAATAGGAGGAGGTTTTTCAGCTATACTTCTTATTTTTTCAAAACAGCTTGTAATATTTTTTGGTTGGGATCCAAAATCATATTATTCACTTATTGGAATTTCATTAGCTCCAATAATAATATCAATAATGAGCTGTTTTAGAGGTTTTTTTCAAGGTATGCAAAATATGATACCAACTGCTGTATCACAAATAATAGAACAAATTGGAAGAGTTCTCATTGGTGTAGGACTAGCTTATATTTTATTTCCAAAGGGAATAGAATACTCTGCAGGAGGAGCAGCCTTTGGCGCAGCAGCAGGAGGATTTTTAGGAGGAATATATTTAATTTATAAATATTTAAAAGTAAAAAAGGAATTTAAATTTAGAATAAAAGAAAAAGATTACAATATACTTACAAATCTTATAAAAATAGCAGTTCCAATGTCTTTAGGGGCTACTGTAAGTTCTATTATGAGCGTCATAGATTCCCTTTTGGTTCCAAGGAAATTAATTGAAGCAGGATTTTCTATGGAGCAGGCAACTGTACTATTTGGGCAGTTAACAGGGAAAGCATTTGTACTTATAGGGGTTCCTCTTACATTATCTATGTCACTTTGTACATCTTTAGTTCCAATAATTGCAGAATCTCATTTTTTGGGAAGAAGTAAAGAGGTTAAAAATAAGGTTGATACAGCTATAAGAATTTCTACAGTTATAGCACTTCCTTGTATGTTAGGGCTTTGTTTTTTAGCTAGACCGATTTTGCAGCTTATATTTCCTGGGCATGCTGATGGATATACTATACTTCAAGCTTTATCCTTATCTTTACCATTTATAATAATAACACAAGCAACTACATATATGCTTCAAGGTGCAGGAGAAGAAATAAAGCCTATTATAAATCTTGGTATAGCTTGTATAATAAAAATAATAATAACTTATATATTAGTACCTATTCCTTACATAAATATATATGGATCAGCTATAAGCAGTTTAGGAGCATATTTAATAGCTGCTGTTTTAAATATAAAACTTTTAAAGAAAACATTTAATTACAATATAAAATATTATGATATTATGATAAAACCTGCTTTTGCATCAATTTTAATGATAATAACTGTTGTATTTATTTATATGAATGTCTATAATTATACAGTAAGCAATGCTATTTCTTGCATAGTGTCTATTTTGGCCGGAGTAATTTTATATAGCTTTCTTATAATTATTTTTGGAACTTTTAAATACAGTTATATAAAGGAAAAGTTATTAAAAAGATGAATATATTTTAAGAAAGGAAGATACAAATGATTAAAATTGTAGGGTTGGGTCCAGGAGCAAAGGAAGCTATAACTTTGGGAACTTTAGAAGTTTTAAAAAGTAGCCCTAAAGTTTTTTTAAGAACTGCAATACATCCTAATGTAAATTATTTAAAAGAATTAGGAGTAAATTTCGAAACCTATGATTATAAATATGAAAATTTAGATAATTTTGATGAAGTATATTTATCTATAGCAAAAGATCTTATTGATGAACATAAAAAAAATGGAGATATAGTGTATGCTGTACCTGGTCACCCTCTTGTAGCAGAAAAATCTGTAACTAATCTTTTAAATTTATGTAAAGAAGAACAAATTGAAACTAAAATTTATCCTGCAGTAAGTTTTATAGATGCTATAGCTGAAAGTTTAAAAATAGATATAGTAGAAGGTTTAAAGATTATAGATGCTTTTGATATAAAAAATCAGATTTTAGACAAAAGAATAGGTACAGTAATAACTCAGGTTTATAATAAATACATAGCTTCAGAAGTTAAGCTTGCTTTAAATGAATATTATAAAGATGATACGGAAATATATTTTATTAGAGCAGCAGGTATTAAAGAAATTGAAAATATAAGAAAGATTTTTTTATATGAATTAGATAGACAGGAAGATATTGACCATTTAACTTCTATATATATACCAAAGGATATTAATAATACTTTTGATTTTTATGATTTATTGTCTATTATGAAGACATTAAGAGGAGAAAATGGGTGTCCTTGGGATAAAGAACAAACTCATGAATCTTTAAAAAAGTATTTAATTGAAGAATGTTATGAAGTTTTAGAGGCTATTGATGAAAATAATGATGATATGATTATAGAAGAACTTGGAGATGTACTTTTTCAGGTTGTATTTCATTCAATCATAGGAGAAGAAGAAGGATTTTTTAATATTAACGATGTTATAAAAGGTATATGTGTAAAAATGGTAGAAAGACATCCTCATATTTTTGGGAATATAAAAGTTAAAAATTCAGAAGATGTTCTTAAAAATTGGGATGAAATAAAAAGGAAAGAAAAAGGATTTAAAACTTATACTGAAGAGTTAAAGCATATATCTAAAAACTTACCTGCACTTATGAGGGCAGAAAAGGTTCAAGCAAAAGCTAAAAAAGTTGGATTTGATTGGAATAGGGTTGAAGATGCACTAGATAAGGTTTTAGAAGAATTTTATGAGGTTAAAGATGTATATAAAGGAAAAAACAGGGCAAAAATACTAGAAGAACTAGGCGATTTAATATTTGCGTCAGTAAATGTGTGCAGATTTCTTGACATAGAGCCAGAAAATGCATTAAATTATACTATAGATAAATTTATAAATCGCTTTGAATATATAGAAAAAAAAGCTTTAGAAAAAGGCAAAGATTTAAAGGATATGACTCTTGAAGAAATGGATATTTTATGGGAAGAGTCAAAAAAATAAAAAATCTTACAAAAAGAAGGAAAATTAATATTTTTGCAGAATATAGTAATTCGCAGTATAACATTAAGTTTTTTATATTAGTTTTATCTATACTCTATTAATTTGTTTAGTTATATTTTTTAATATATAAACTAAAATAAAATGGGCTGACAATAAATTAAATTTTAGGAGGTGAAAAAACCTGGTTGAGGGGAACCCTATCTTCTGGCCCGGTGGATAGATCATATGATTAAAACCAGGATACAAAAGTGAACAAATCAGAATTAATAGCAAATATGGCTGAAAAAAGTGGCTTAACTAAAAAAGATGCAGAATCAGCATTAAAGGCATTTATAGATAGTGTTCAAGAAGCACTAGCTAAAGGAGAAAAAGTTCAACTAGTTGGATTTGGTACTTTTGAAGCTAGAGAAAGAGCTGAAAGAACAGGAAGAAATCCAAGAACTAAAGAAGAAATTATAATACCAGCAACTGTAGTTCCAGTATTTAAAGCTGGTAAAGAATTTAAAGAAGCAGTAGAAAAAAAATAAGTTTTCTTTAAAAACTAAGAAAGCCTGGATTTTAATTCAGGCTTTTTATTTAATATTTAATTTGCTAACAATTAATAATCTTCTAATATACTAAAAGGAGAATAAAAATATTATGAGATTAGATAAATATTTAAAGGTTTCAAGAATAATAAAAAGAAGAACTGTTGCTAAAGAAGCTTGTGAAAATGGAAGAGTATATATAAATGGGAAAATTGCAAAGCCTAGTACAGAAATCAAAGAAGGAGATATAATAGAAATTCAATACGCTTCTAAGGTTTTAAAGGCAAAAGTTACAAATATTTCTGAGCATGTAAAAAAAGATGAAGCAAAAGCTATGTATGAGATATTATTAGGGGAAGAAGATATAGAAGAATAGTAATAAATAATCCCTTTAAGGCATATAAATAGGTACAAGAGAGATTAAGAAAATATTAGTAAAAAATGCCGGAGGGATAAAATGGAGGGTAAAAAAGAAATAAGAATAGAAGATAAAAAAAGCAGCCTAACCCTTGAAAATAGAAGGAAGCTTTCAATAACAGGAGTACTTGAAGTTATAAGTTTTAATGATTATCAAATATTATTAAATACAAGTTTAGGTTCTATGAATATTAGAGGGGAAGGACTTAGAATGAATAAGCTAGATGTGCAAAATGGCGATGTTATAATTATTGGGAAAATTAATTCCTGTGCTTACTCAAACAGTGAAAACAAAAAAGATAATGAAAGTATATTTTCTAAGCTTTTTAAGTAGGTATAATTATGTTATTTCCATTATCAATGCAGATTAACATTTTAATTTTTAGTATACTTGCGGGAGTAATAACAGGAATGCTCTTTGATTTGTATAGAATTTTTAGAGGCTTTGAAGATCCTAATAAAGTACTTACTTTTATAGAAGACACGTTATTTTGGATTTTTACAAGTATAGTTGTATTTATATTTTTGCTTATTACAAATTATGCTTACATAAGGGTATATGTTTATGGAGCTATAATTATAGGAATAATTTTATACATGGTAATAATTAGTAATATATTTATTAAATTTCAGTACAAATTTTTAACAATCATATCTAAAATATTCAGAATAAGTATTAATTTCATATTTTATCCATTTAAAATAATATTTTATAATTTAAAAAGAAAAAATAAATAAAAAAACATAAAGAAAAGCCTTGAAGAAAATCAAAATACAACTTAAAATATAATTATAAAAACTAAAAACAAATGAAGTTTTAAAGGAGTAAAATAATGGGGAAAAAATTTAGCCTTAAGAAGGTATTGCTAGTTTTAGCAGCAGTTTATATAGGCTACATACTAATAAGTACTCAGCTGGCTATGAACAAGATAAAAAAAGAGCTTACTGTAAGTCAGCAGGAACTTATAAAACTTAAGGATAAAAATCAAAAATTACAGGATGAAGTTAACCTATCTAAAACAGATGCTTATATTGAAAAACTAGCAAGGGAAAGATTAGGTCTTATTAAAGAAGGAGAGACTCCTGTAATAAAAAAATAACATAGTTTACAATTTTATATTAATATAAATTATTTAAATATTAAGGAGGAGTCTTTTTAATATGACCTTACAGACAGGAAGTATCCTAGAAGGTACAGTAGTAAACATTACAAATTTTGGTGCATTTGTAGAGGTGGATGGAAAAACAGGGTTAGTTCATATCTCTGAGGTTTCAGACACTTATGTAAAAGACATTAGAGATTATTTAAAGGAAAAAGACAAAGTAAAGGTTAAAGTTATTTCAGTGGATGATAATGGCAAGATAAGCTTATCAATAAAGCAAGCTGCCCCTCCAAAGAAATCTGTAAAACCAATTGAGGTAGATTGGAATCAAGAAAGGAACAAATCAAATGCTACAAGCTTTGAAGACAGACTTTCAAAATTTTTAAAAGAAAGTGAAGAAAAGGTTCAAGAACTAAAAAAACATCAAGATTCAAGAAATCGTGGGTATAGAAAAAGTTCAAATTATTAATAATAAATAAAGATAATGTCTTAAAGTATAGTAAAAAAATTAAATTTAACTTACTTTAAGACATTTTTTAATTTATTTAAAAATTTTTAAGGGAAAATAGGTCAAATATTTTTAAAAATATCCAAGAACTTTTATAATATAAATAATAGTTTTACTGGTAATTTTTTATTGTTTCTCTTAAGCTATCAACAGAAATTATGTAATATCAGTACATTATCATAAATCAATCATAAATTTAAAAATTTTAAACAAAAATGTTGACAGTATAAAATGTATGATATATAATAGTCTATGTCGCAAGGAAATGATATGCTGAAGTGGCGGAACAGGCAGACGCACAGGACTTAAAATCCTGCGGTGGTTAAACACCGTAC
>NZ_RJWG01000012.1 GCF_004011155.1 Clostridium prolinivorans
TGTGCAATTTTGAGAGAACAATTAAAATATTGTTTTCTTTGATATTATTATTCCGTGATAGTTTAGTGACGGAGTATAATAAAACAATAAATTCTAAACAATAAAATTTTTTTAAATTATATTGACAGCTGTATATAAAGGTGATAAAATACAATCTGTCAGAAATGAATTATCTGGTGATGATGGCGAGAAGGTAACACCCGTTCCCATTCCGAACACGCAAGTTAAGCTTCTCAGCGCCGATGGTACTGCTCGGGAGACCGAGTGGAAGAGTAGGACGTTGCCAGGTTAAAAAACCACTAAGTTTAAAAGCTTAGTGGTTTTTTGTTAGTTTTTCTATTGTGATTTGAAAATATCTATATAATTAAATATCTATAATTTAAAATTTACCTTCAATTATTATAATAAATACAAAAAATTTTTATACTTATCAATTATTATAATAAACATAAAAAATATCTATTTTAAAAATAAAATGTCCAGCTTTAGCAAAGTATAGAAAGTAGAGTAAGTTTTAATGATGCAAGAGTAAATTTCTTTATCAATTATTATAAAAATGTCTTAAAATTTTTATAATATTATAATTAACTTTATTGGTGATTTTTTTAATTATTTTTCCTGAGTTATCAACAAAATTGTGCTATATGCTATATTAGGATATTATTATAAATTTTATAAAAATTACAAAAAATATATTGACACTTAAAATAGTTGGTGTTATTATCATATTAATTTAATAAAGTAGCTTATCAAGAAAGGTGGAGGGACTGGCCCAGTGAAACCTTGGCAACCGGAACGTTAGTTTATCGGTGCCAATTCCAGCAGGTGTTATCCTGAAAGATAAGAACAATAAGGAGTTAAATCTTCTTGTAGTTTTTATCTGCAAGAAGATTTTTTTATTTGCTTTATTAAAAATTTTTAAATAAATGGGGGCTTTAAAATGAATAAAAAATTAGCATTTGAAACATTACAAGTGCATGCAGGACAGGAACCAGATCCTGCAACAAAGTCTAGAGCAGTTCCAATATATCAAACTACTTCTTATGTTTTTGATTCACCAGAAGATGCAGCAGCTTTATTTTCACTTGAGAAATCAGGTAACATATATACAAGAATTATGAATCCAACTACAGATGTATTAGAAAAAAGAATTGCAGAACTTGAAGGCGGAGTTGGAGCAGTAGCAGTAGCTTCTGGTATGGCAGCTATTATGTACTCTATATTAAATATTGCAGGTGCTGGAGATGAGATAGTTGCTGCAAGTACTTTATATGGAGGAACATATACGCTTTTTTCACATACATTTAAAAATTTAGGCATAACAGTTAAATTTGTTAATCCAGATGAGGCAGAAAATTTTAGAAGTGCTATAAATGAAAAGACTAAGGCGGTATTTATAGAAACTATAGGTAATCCAGGAATAAATGTTATAGATATAGAAAAAGTAGCAGAAATAGCTCATGAAAATGGAGTACCAGTTATTATTGATAATACTTTTGCAACTGCTTATTTGTGTAGACCATTTGATTTTGGTGCAGATATAGTAATATATTCTGCTACAAAATATATTGGAGGGCATGGAACTGCAATTGGAGGAGTAGTTGTTGATTCAGGAAAATTTAATTGGAATAATGGAAGATTTCCTAATTTAGTTGAGCCGGATTTAAGTTATCATGGACTTTCTTATTATAATGATATAGGTGAAGCAGCTTATATAACTAAACTTAGAGTTTCTTTATTAAGAGATACAGGAGCATGCATATCTCCATTTAATTCTTTCTTATTAATATTAGGTCTTGAAACTCTTTCTTTAAGGATGGAAAGGCATGTTTATAATACAAGAAAAGTTGTTGAATTTTTGAAAAATCATCCTAAGGTTGAATGGGTGAGTTATCCAGAAATAGAAGGAAATAAGTATAAAGATTTAGCTAAAAAGTATTTAAGTAAAGGGGCAGGAGCAATTTTTACTTTTGGAGTTAAAGGTGGATATGAATCTGGAAAGAATCTTATTAGAAATCTAAAAATATTTTCTCATCTTGCTAATGTTGGAGATGCAAAATCATTAATTATTCATCCAGCATCAACAACTCATCAGCAGCTTAATGAAAAAGAACAAAAGGAAGCTGGTGTTACTCCAGAGCTTATTAGAGTTTCTATAGGAATTGAAAATGCACAAGATTTAATAAATGATTTAGATGAAGCTTTAAAGAATATTTAATTTTAAACTGAAGTTAATGTATTAAATTATAAAAGCCATGCATAAATTAATAAAAACTTTTTATGTATGGCTTTTATATGGTTTTATTTATAAAATTATAATTATTAGTTTTCTGATATCATAGGTTTAAAACATGTCCTTTTTATCTAATAAAATTATGGCAATTATAATAGCTATGGTAATTAAAATTAATACATACCAAAATCCATAAGGAGTTAAAGAATCATTCCAAGGCACTGCAACGTTCATACCAAATAATCCACTTATTACAGTTGGAATTGACATTACTATAGTTATAGAAGTCATAAATTTCATAACTATGCTTAAATTATTAGAAATTACAGAAGCAAAAGCATCCATAGTTCCACTTAAAATATTACTATATATATTTGCCATTTCAATAGCTTGTTTGTTTTCTATTATAACATCTTCTAAAACGTCTTTATCCTCTGGATATTTTTGCATAATATCTAGTTTAAGCATTTTTTCAAGAGTTAATTCATTAGATTTTAAAGATGTAGAAAAATATACTAAAGATTTTTCTAAAGATAAAAGTTGAATAAGTTCTTTATTTTTCATTGATTTATGTAATTTTTTTTCAATCATTAAACTTTTTTTATCTATTTGTCTTAAATACAATAAATAGTAAGTGGATATTTTATATAAAATTTGAAGAATAAATCTTGAGCGTTTAAAAGTAAAAAAAGATTTGACCTTTCCCTCAATAAAATCAGTTAATATTTTACTGTTTTTTAAACATATAGTGATAATAACAGATTCAGTATGTATTATTGATAAAGGGTAAGTGTCATATGTAAGAGAGTTTTCTTCCATTTCTGTAAAGGGTATATCAACTATAAAAAGTAAATTATTGTTTTCCATATCAATACGAGAAGTTTCCTCTTCATCTAAGGCAGAACGTAAAAATTCTATAGACACTCCAGTTCGTTTTGATACTAATAAAAGTTCTTGTTCAGAGGGAGCAACTATATTAATCCAACATCCAGGTTCAATATTGTCAAGTTTTTTTAAAGTATTCCCGGATTCATCTATGTGTTTGTAAATTGAAACCATATTAAAACCTCCCCAAAATAATTAAGAATGAAGGGAGTTTACTTCATTCTTAATTATATTATAATATATAAAAAAATATTGTCTATAAAAGTAACATAGAAAACTTTTATTTTTAGCAATTAATTTTTAAGTTTTGTACATTTTTATAAAATTCAGATTTTACCTCTTGAAGTAATGATTCTTTTTCTAATAAATCAAGACCAGTCATAGCTAAGGCTGATGCAGCTTTTAATATAGTATCTTTAGCATAATTAGAAACAGTAGCTTTAGCAAATTCAAGACTTGAATATTTTATGGATTTATCATCTGTTATAGATATATATGGATGTATACATGGAACTACATGACTTACAGTTCCAATACTTATACCAGCTAAAGAATTTTTAGCATCTCCTATATCTATTATTCCAACTTCTTTAAGATTATGAGAAAATATTCTAGAAAGAGTAGTGTTTGGAATAATTTCATCATATGGAAGAGATGGCCTTGATGTTTCGCAAATAATTTCCATTAAATTAGAAACAGTATTAGCTAATTGTTCAATTTTTTTCTCTATCTCACAAGCTTGAGTCATTTTAGAAGCTCTTATGTAAAATTCTATAGTTGATTCTTTAGGAATAACATCAGGAGAACTATTATTTTTTATTATAATGTTATCTATATAGCAATTTTTTTTAAATCCATTTTTAAGAAAACTTATTGCATTAAATATAAAATAACAAGCATCAAGTGAAGAATATACACCATCTTGAGAATATGTTAAAGTGTTTTTGCTTGTGTATTTTATTTTTATAGGAAGCAGTGCCATAGAAGTACCACTTTCATGGTTTTCTATATCAGGATGAGCCATAAGCACAACATCTATATCTTCAAAAGTGCCTTGCTTTGTCATAGTTACTTTGGAACTACTTATAAATTCTCCAGGACAACCTAGTACAATTATAGTACCACTTTTAAATTTATCAATAACTTTAGATAAAGAAAGAGCAGCTCCCATAGACATAGCAGAAATTAAATTATGACCAGTTATATGTCCTTCTTTTGTAGCAGCGTCATATTCACATATATAGCATATTTTAGGATGACCGCTACCATATTCAGCATAAAAAGCAGTAGGAATTTCAAGATAATTTTCTGTAACTTTAAAGTTATGCTCTTTAAGCATTTTGATTAAATAATTATAAGCTTTATATTCATAAAAACTTTCTTCAGGATTTTCATAAAGATATTTAGAAAGATTAAAAATATCTTCTTTTATTGTTTGAAGGTAGCTTATCATTTCTTGTTTCATATCTATCACCCTCCATAAAATTACGTTAAATAATATAAAATAGTGTTTCCTTAAAATTAAAAATATATTTATAAATATTTAGGTGGACAAAATAAAAAAAAGAAAGTATTTGAATAAAATATAGTATAAGAGGCAACAATTTAAAAAAGAAATTATTTTCAAGGGGGAAATTATGAAAAGACAAGTATGTATAATATGTAGAAAGCCTCTAAATAGTGGTATAATAATAAGCGGCAAAAGAATATGTAAATGCTGTGAAGAAAAAATAATTAACACTCAAATGAATACAGATTTTTATGAGTATTATAAAAATTGTATAAAAAAGAATATTGTTCAAAATGCACTTAAAGGAGAGGAAATTAATTGTCAAAATTACCACTTGTAGAAGGAGTATTAAAATACGTTAAAGAAAATAATATATATTTTTGTATGCCTGGGCATAAAGGTGGGATAGGATTTCAAAATACTAAAATAGGAGAAGAACTTTATAAAAATTTTTTAAAAGCTGATATTACAGAAGTTGATGGATTAGATAATTTGCATCATCCTGAAGGTATAATAAAAGAAAGTTTGGATTTATTAAGTGAATTTTATGGGAGTAAAAAATCATATTTTTTAGTAAATGGAAGTACAAGCGGTAACTTAGCTATGATATTTTCAAGCTTTAAAGAAGGCGATAAAGTAATAATAGAAAGAAATTGCCACAGATCGATATTTAATGGAATAATAATGAGAAAACTTAAGCCTGTATATGTTAGAAACAAAATAAGCAAAAAATATAATGCTCCTATGTCTATTGATATGGAGCATTTTTTAAGTTTAATAAATAAACATAAAGATGCTAAAGGAATTATAGTTACTTACCCTAATTATTATGGTATTTGTACTAATTTAGAACTTATTATATCTGAGGCTAAAAAATATAATATGAAAGTTTTAGTAGATTCAGCTCATGGAGCTCATTTTGGTGTTAATGAAAAACTTCCACAAAGTGCTTTAAAGCTTGGAGCAGATATGATAGTTATGAGTTCTCATAAAACTACTCCAAGTCTTACTCAAACTGCGTATCTACATGTTAATAAAAATTCAAATATAGACATAAATAAAGTAGATTTTTATGTAAGCAGTTTTTTAAGTACAAGCCCTTCTTATATGCTTATGTGTTCCATGGATTATGCTAGATATTACCTTCAGGAATTTGGGGAAGAAGGATATAGGAAACTTATTGATTTAGAAGAAATTTATAAAGAAAAGATAAATAAATTAGAATGGCTTCATGTATTAAGTGAAGATGATATAGTAAAAGAAATGGATTTTAAAAATCCCAAATATCCTGTTTTGGATTTAAGCCGATTTGTAATAAATGTTAAAGAGGGCTATAGTGGACATAAACTTTTAAAATATTTAAGAAGTAAAAAAATACAATGTGAGATGAGTGATTTTAGAAATGTAGTTTTATTATTTTCACCTTTTAATAAAGAAGAAGATTTTATAAGATTATATGAAGCACTTAATGAATGTGATGTAAATAAGTTAAAAGATGATTTAATTATAAATATAGAAGATGTATATATACCTAAGGCTAAGCTTTTACCTTATGAAGTTTTAGATAAAAAAAAGAAAAAGATTAATATAGATGAATCTTTAGGGAAAATATGTGCAGAAGAAGTAGTACCTTATCCACCTGGAATTCCATTGTTAAATGCAGGAGAATTTATAGATAATAAAATTTTAAATATGATAAAATATTACATGAAACAAAAAATAACAGTATTAGGATTAGAAAATAATAAAATAACTGTTGTGGAGGAATAAGATGAGTAAAGGATTATTAATAACATTTGAAGGACCTGATGGTTCAGGAAAGACTACTCAGATATCTCTTTTAAAAGAATATTTAAATAATAAAGGACTTAATGTAGTTTGTACAAGAGAACCAGGAGGAACAAGAATAAGTGAAAAAATTAGAGATATTATACTTGATAATAATAACAATGATATGTCTCCAATGTGTGAAGCATTATTATATGCCGCAGCACGTTCACAACTTGTAGAGCAAATAATAAAGCCTGCTATAGATAAGGGAAAGATTGTTATTTGTGATAGATTTGTTGAATCTTCCATAGTATATCAGGGAATAGGAAGAAATCTTGGAGTAGAAAGAATAAGAATGATAAACGAAGCAGCAACAGATGGACTTAAAGCTGATATAACTTTTATGCTTACTATTTCCTATGAAGAAGGTCTTAAAAGAAAAGAAAAGCAAAAATCTTTTGATAGATTAGAAAATAGTGGGAATGATTTTCATAAAAGAGTTTATGAAGGGTACATGGAACTTTCAAAAAATTCAAATTATATAAAAGTGATAGATGCTAATAGAAGTATTAAAGAAATACATAATGAAATAATTAATTTTATAGAAGAAATTTTATAATTTATTTATAGCTTATAAAGATTGATTTTATAAAAGTTTATAAAATTAAAGTATTAATTAATAATTTATGCTTAAACATATAAAATATGTAAATCTTTTGCTATTTTACTGTAAATACATTATAATATAAGTAATATAATGTAATGAGGTATATTAAGAGTAAAATTTTATTTTACGACACCAAAAATTAAGGAGGGAGTATTTATGAAACTTATAATTGCTATAGTTCAAGATAATGATGCTGGTGAATTGATAGATGTATTGACTGATGAAGGTTTTAGAGTAACTAAGCTTGCAACTACAGGTGGATTTTTAAAATCAGGAAATACAACTTTGATGATAGGCGTAGAGGCTGAAAAAGTTGATAAAGTATTAGGATTAATTGAAGATGTATGTAAGACCCGTGACCAAGTTGTAACATCACCATCTCCAATAGCAAGTTCTGCAGGGATTTATGTACCTTATCCTGTTGAAGTTGAGGTAGGCGGAGCTACAATTTTCGTTGTAGATGTTGATAAATTTATAAAAATATAATAAAACTGTATTAAAATTATACTATCAAAGTAGGGATTAAATTGAAGCTTGATAAAATAATAGGACACAAAAGTATAATAAATCAAATTAATAATTCAATAGATAAGGGCATGTTTTCTCATGCCCATCTTATTGTGGGCGAAGATGGTATAGGTAAAAGTCTTATAGCAAGAGGAATAGGGTTAAAAATTTTAGGTAAGGATTTAGACAGAGAGTATACAGATTTAGTGGAATATAGAATACCTAATAATAAAAAGTCTATAGGTATTAAAGATGTGGTTGATAAAGTAATAGATGAAATAAATAAAAAGCCTTATGAAGGAGATAAAAAAGTAATTATAATATATGAAGCAAATAAGATGACAGTAGAAGCTCAAAATGCTTTTTTAAAAACTATAGAAGAACCTCCTAAAGGTGTTTTTATTATTTTATTATGTGAAAAACTTGATGAAATATTAGAAACTATAAAATCAAGATGTCAGATTCATAAACTTCAAAGACTTAGCTTTGAGGAAATGTATGAATTTTTAAGTTATAGATATAAAACTCTTACAACAAATGATATTAAAACAATTATAGCTTTTAGTGATGGTATACCTGGACGAGCTTTAAAATTTATAGAAGATAAAAATTTTAAAGATATAAGAGATAATACATTGAATATTTTATTAGATATAAATAGTAAAAATATAGAGGAGTTTTTAAAATATGAAAAATTCTTAATTAAATATAAAGATCAATGGCAGGAAGTTCTTACATGGATTTTATCATATATAAGAGATATAATGGTGTATAAGGAAACTGGTAAAGAGGATATTATAATTAATTTGGATAAAATTAATATTATAAAAGATATGTCTTCTATATTTTCTTTTAATAGATTAAGTGCTATTATAGATATAGTAAATGAAAGTAGGCAGAGGCTTGAAAGTAATGTAAATACATCTTTAACTTTCAGTACTATGCTTATAAAATTTTTAGATTCATAAAAATATAGGAGGCTTTATGGTAAAAGTTATAGGAGTACGCTTTAAAAAAGCGGGGAAAATATATTATTTTGATCCAGGCTTAACAGTTATTCAAAAAGGGGATAATGTTATAGTAGAAACCGCAAGGGGCATAGAATTTGGAGAATGTGTTACAGATATTAAAGAAATAAAGGATGAAGAAGTAATTGCCCCTCTTAAACCAGTTATTCGAAAATCAACTATTGAAGATGAAGAAAAACATAAAGAGCTTCAGCTTAAAGAAAAAGAAGCTTTTAATATATGCCTTGAAAAAATTAAACAGCATAATTTAATTATGAAGCTTATTGATGTAGAATATACTTTTGATAGTAACAAAGTTATATTTTATTTTACTGCAGATGGAAGAGTTGACTTTAGAGAACTTGTAAAGGATTTAGCCGCAATTTTCAGAACTAGAATAGAACTTAGACAGATTGGAGTGCGCGATGAATCTAAAATGGTTGGGGGGCTTGGCCCTTGTGGAAGGCCTTTATGCTGTTCCAGTTTTTTAGGAGATTTTGCTCCAGTTTCAATAAAAATGGCTAAAGAACAAAATCTTTCATTAAATCCAAGCAAAATATCAGGTATATGCGGAAGGCTTATGTGTTGTTTAAATTATGAGCAAGAAGCCTATGAAGATATAAGAAAAAGACTTCCTAAAGTGGGGTCTATAGTAAAAACTCCTGATGGTGAGGGAGAAGTAGTATCTAATAGTGTTATTAAAGAGATAGTTAAAGTAAAAATAAAAGTTAATGAAGATGAGATAATAAAAGACTATAAATTAAAGAATGTTACTTTAGTTTCTGGAGGCTATGAAGGTACTATAAATGAAGAAGAAATTAAAATAGAAATTATAGATGAAGATGTTGATATAAAAGAAATAAAAGAATTATTTGAAGAAAATTAAGTCTGATAGACTAAGAGGGATATTATGAAATCAGTAATAAAAATTGCTAATATGAGGACATTAACAGATGTAAATATCATAAGAGAGGCTATATCTAAAAATGAAGGTGTTGTAGCTTGTCAAATATGCAAAGAAAAACAGGAAGTTAATGTTGTTTATGATGATTATTTTTTAACACAAGATGACATAATACAATGCCTTGAAGATTTAGGTTATACTATAATATAAAATTATTCAAAAAAACTATAATATAAAACCATTGAAAATAAATAAAAAAGTGGTAAAATAGATGTTGAAACTATGCAATAAATATATTGCAGCAATTATCTAAAATAAGTATAAATTTTAGGAGGAGTATATTATGGCATACAAAATAACAGATGCTTGCATAAGCTGCGGAGCATGTGCTGCAGAATGCCCAGTTAGTTGTATAAGTGAAGGAGACAGTATTTATGTAATTGATGCAGATTCATGCATAGATTGCGGAAACTGTGCTAATGTTTGTCCAGTAGGAGCACCTGAACAAGACTAATTTAAATAAAAGGCCACAAATGTGGTCTTTTTATTTATTGAATAAAAAATAATGGTTGATTTTAATAAAATATTATATATAATTAATATATAAAATATTTTGTCGAGTATTATAGTATTTATTCGTATATGCTCAAAAATATGGTTTGAGTGTTTCTACCAGGAGGCCGTAAACTACCTGACTACGAATATATAATTTAACCAATGCTTTTATGTATTTTATAAACTATAATTTAAACTTTATAGTTTAATTGATATTTTAGCTTATAATTAAAGCATTGAAATTATATATTCCTAGGTAGTTTAGCTGCTTAGGAATTTTTTTTATTTAAAGGAGAATGATATATGAAAGCTTTGGTTGATGAAATATTAAAACAAGGGAAGGTATTGCCAGGAAATATTCTTAAAGTGGATTCATTTATAAATCATCAAATGGATATAAAATTATTTAACGAAATAGGAAAGGAATTCAAAAGAAGATTCGAAAGAAATAAAGTTACTAAGATACTTACTATAGAATCTTCAGGGATTGGAATTGCATGTATTACTTCACAATATTTTGATTTTGTTCCAGTAGTTTTTGCAAAAAAAACCTTAGGTAGTAATTTTTTTGGAGATGTTTATGAATCAGAGGTTTATTCTTATACAAAAAAACAAAAATATATGGTAAAAGTAAGTAAAGATTATATTACATCTGAAGATAAAGTGCTTATCATAGATGATTTTCTTGCAAATGGAAGAGCTGCTTTAGGGCTTATAGATATTATAAGACAAGCAGGTGCTGAAATTGTTGGGGTTGGAATAGTTATAGAAAAGGGGTTTCAAGAAGGCAGAAGTGCTATTGAAAAAGAAGGTATAAGAGTTGAATCACTTGCTATAATTGATAAATTTGAAAATAATAAAGTTATTTTAAGATAACCTTATAATAATTATAAAAAATGCAGGAGGATAAAATGGATAAAAAAGTATATGAATTAGATGGAAGACCAGCTTTAAAAGATTCTTTAATTTTTGGATTGCAGCATGTAGTTGCTATGTTTGTAGGAAATATTGCACCGGTTATAATAGTTTGCAATGCATTAAAATTACCTATAGAAGTACAAATTAAACTAATACAATGTGCAATGTTTGTTGCGGGAGTAGCTACTTTATTTCAGTTATATCCTATAGGACCTATTGGATCAAAGCTTCCTATTGTAATGGGAACTAGTTTTACTTTTGTTCCTACTGCCATAGCAATTGGAACAAAATATGGATTTTCAGCAATTATGGGAGCATGTTTTGTTTCCGGAATAATTATAGCCTTTTTAGGAATATTTTTAAAATCTTTTAGAAAGTATTTTTCCCCAATAGTTATAGGAACAGTAGTATTATCTATAGGTCTTTCACTTCTTCCTGTAGGTATGAATTATTTTGCAGGTGGACAAGGAGCTTCTGACTTTGGATCCTTTTCTAATTTATTTTTAGGGCTTATTGTTCTTGTTGTAGTTTTGTATTTTAGTATGTTTAGAAAAGATGCCACAAGCTCTGCAGCAATATTAATAGGAATATTAGCAGGATATATAGTAGCCTTTTTTATGGGAAAACTTGATATTAGTCAAATTGTTTCAGCAAGCTGGATATCTATACCTATACCTTTTGATTTTGGAATAACTTTTCATATAGATGCGATAATATCAATGCTTATTGTTTTTGCTATAAGCGCTATGGAAACTATAGGAAATTCTTCAGCTATAGCTTTAAATGGACTAAATAGGGAGATAACAGATAAAGAATTAAGTGGAGCGGTTGTAGCTGATGCTGTTGGAAGTTCTTTTGCAGCTATATTTGGAGTACTTCCTAACTCGGCGTTTGGGCAAAATGTAAGTATAATATCAATGACAAAAGTTGTTAATAGATTTAGTATAGCTACTGGTGCAGGAATACTTATTTTAGGAGGTCTTTTTCCTAAAGTGGGATCTTTGATTGCTATTATGCCTTCAAGTGTACTTGGAGGAGCTGCTATTATTATGTTTGCAATGATTGTAATTGCAGGAATAAATATGATTACAATAGAACCTCTTAATAATAGAAACAGTATGATAGTAGCAGTAGCACTTGGTTTAGGATTTGGAGTAGGAATGGTACCTGGAGCACTAGATGTATTCCCTCAATGGTTTAAAATGGTATTTGGATCCTCAGGGGTAGCTAATGCTGGAATTATTGCATTTATTTTAAATATTGTTCTACCTAAAGAAGAAAAAGAAGATGTTAATTTATTAGAAGAGAAAGCAAGTTAAATTTAGAAAAAAATCGCTGTTTAAGTTTTATAAAAGTTGTTAAATATATAGTAACTTTTATTTACTTAGACAGCGATTTTTTAAAAATTTATTTATATCAGAGGATTTTTAAAAGCATATTGTATTATATTTAAGAATATATATCTGAAAATTCAATACTAATCCTTTCTATAATATTATCATCTATTAAAGATTCTTCTATATAATCTTCATCACATAGCTTAACAGGAAGTTTAATTATAAATTCACTACCTTTACCTAATTGGCTATTTACTTCAATTGTTCCTTCATGCATTTCAACAAAAGATTTTACAAGTGAAAGCCCTATACCGCTTCCTTCGTGAGCTCTAGTAAAGCTTCTATCTACTTGCCTGAATCTTTCAAAAATTAATTGAGTTTTATCTTTAGGTATACCAATTCCATTATCTTTTATTGAAATTGTTACATAATCTTCTTTTGTAAATATATTTACAAGAATTTGTCCATTACAATTTGTAAATTTTACAGCGTTTGAAAGTAAGTTTAGAACAATTCTTTCAATTTTATCAGGATCAATTGCCATTATTTTTTCTTCGCAGTCAGTATCAAAAATAAGGTTAATACCTTTACTTTCTGCAAATGACGTAACAGACATTGTAATATCTTCTACAATACTTATTATATTGCAATTTTTCATATGAGGAACTAAAAATCCTGAATCTGCTCTTGTTATATCAAGTAAATTGTTAATTAACCTCATAAGTCTATAACAATTTTGTTTCATTATATTAATATATTTGTTTTTATTTTGCATAAATTTATTTTCATCATTTTCATTATATAAATCTAACAACTGTAATGAAGAAAAAATAATGTTTAAAGGTGTTTTAAGCTCATGAGATATATTAGAAAAAAACTCTGTTATAAGTTTATTGAATTCACGTGTTTCATTTAATAATTTTATATTTTTTTGAACATCCTTTTGTAATATTTCAACCTGTTTTTCAGAAGTAATATCTCTAAGTATTGTAAGTATTGTTGGTTCTCCATCATAAATAAAATAAGTAGAAGTATTTTGAACTACGGTTATTATTCCGTTAACTCCTATTAATTTTTGTTCAAAAGATGCTGTATGTGATTCATTTTTATAAATATCATTATATTTATTCTCTATATAATCTATTTCATCATTAGGAACAAATTCTAAAATAGATTTATTAATTAATGATTCTAATTCTATACCTATTAAAGAGGCAGCTTTTTCATTTGCAAAAATTAATTTATTATTACGATGAACAAATATAGCATCATTACTATTATTAATCAGAAGATTGTAACAAGTTTCATTGTTTACAATAATATGTTCTATATATCTTCTTTTTAATTCTTGTTCAGTTAATTTTTTGTTCAATATTTGAAGCTGAGCATCTTTTTTTTCTATGTTTTCATTTTGCAATGTAACATATTTACCTAAAGACCATGCAACAAGTATAAGAGCAGCAGTAAGAATTAAATCACCTTGAAAATAAATATTAACATTTGATTGGGGTGCAAAAAATAAATCTATTGATAATATTATAAATGATGAAACTGAAGCTATAATAATTCCAAATTTAGCACCTAGTTGAATTACAGAAGAAATAACAACAAATAGAAATAAAAATTTATATTCACTTGAATAAGAATCTGATAACATAATTAATATTGAAAAAAAGAACACAAAAACAAAATTTTCTACTATTAATGTATTCCTAGAATATTTAATATTTTTTTTGTTTAAATATAAATAAGACCACAATGAATATACAATAAGCATAAAAGGTATAAACACTCCATACATAATTAGAAGGGTTTGAGTAAAATTCATACCAGAATTAAAATTTTCATTTATTAAATTTTCATATGAATTTATAATTATACCAAAAATAAGCGATACAGATTTAATAATTGCCAATATGCTATTAATGTTTTTTTCATTATCATTTTCTAAAATATTCATTTTAATCCTCCAGATATAAATATTTTAGTAAAATATTTATATTTTAATTTAAAAGTACTTAAGGCCGGTAAAACCGACCTTAAGATTTATTTTTGCCTAAAAGCTTATTCTTCTCTTAAACATTTAGGCTCTTCTGGTTGATATGCTGACCATATACAAGCAGAAGAAGCAACTGTAGCAGCTAAAACAGTTGCTAAAGAAGCTATTAATGTTAATATTTTCTTTTTCATATTACTTTTCCCCCTTTGCTAAATTTAATAATTTATTAAAAAAAGAATCTATTTTTAGGAAAGCAATATGACCTTTATAAGTAAGCGTAAATGTCTGCCACGTAATACCACTATAAATACATATAGAAAAAATTAAAAAACTTTTATTGTGAATTAAGATATATATAATAATGTTAATAAGAACAATTATAAGATATATACCTAAAACTAATATAGATTCTTTTTTCATTCTCTCTTTCTTCTTTTGTGTCTTAATTGGTTTAGAAATACTATCTACTGGTGCTAATTTTAATATAATATAATAAGACCAAGAGAAAGTAAGTAAACCGAAAAATATAGTTAAATTTATATTAAATAATGGAGCTATAATAAAATATATAATAAGTGCGAATCCAACAGCTATAATAGTACCAATTGCAGTACAAATACCAGGTGAGCTAGCGTGTGCACCTCCTGAATATTTTCTAAGAATACTAATAGTAAATGATACTATTAAAGATTCAATTAAAACTTTAAATACAGCTCCAAATATAACAACTAAAAATATAGAAAGCAATGTTTGTATTAAAGCAAAAGTACCATAAGCAATGACTTCTTTACTATCATTATCTAATCCTAATTCTGAACTAATTTTTTCAGCTATACTATTTGTTAAATTTTCCATATTAATTCAGCTCATTTCTTTTTAATAATATAATATAATATGCTATTACAAAAATCGCAAATAAAAATAAAGAGGGTAGTCCATATAAAGTTTTTAAAATAGTATTACTCATTATATAGTTTAAATCTTTTTTTAATAAAAATTGTATAAATAAAAGATTTATTCCTTCAAATATAAAACCAAGAATAAATATAATAAATCCAGCACGTATGGAATTAATAATATCAATTTTATTTATAAAACTGGTTATTGTAACAATTATAACCAAATTTAATATAGTATGTATACCTAATTGAATAGGAAGCATCCTAATTAAATAGACTATAAATGAAAATAATATTCCTGATAATAAATATTTTTTTAGATTAATACGCGTTTTTGAAAACGCATGAACTGCTAAAACAAACAAAAATTCTTCGGGTATAGATCTTACAATAAATTCAAACAAAGATAATTTCAGCATATTAAATTTCCTCCTAAGTTGTTTATGAGGTTTTTTCTTTTAAATTTATATTAATATACTTTATAAAATCAAAAATAACAATAAATGTAAAAAATCTAATAAAAATATCACCTATACTTAAAATACTGTAACCTAAATCGATATAATCTGTCAAGAATTTCAACTTTGTACTATTATTACCTAAAATATGTATATCTTTTATTTTTGAAAAAGAATCAGGTTTAACATAACCAGTAATATAAGATAAAGTCGGGAACACAGGCATTTTACCATTGTTTGCATTTATTGCTATATTATTTAAATATGTTCCGAACCTATTATAGAGCTTATGTATAATTTATATTTAAATATTAAAGGAATAAACATTAAAATATAAATTTTTTCAAGCCAAACTTCATATTTAATAAAACTATAGTTATCATAAAATATACTAATTCCTATAAAAATATAAATAAATGAAAATATTATTATAGGATAAGCATACAAGGATTTAAAAAATGGTTTTAGCTTGTACCCTTTGATTTTTGCAACAAGCATTGCTAATAATATAGTTTCAATCATAAATATCCTCGTGTATTTTTATTAGTAAATTGATATATAAAATAAAAAATATAATGACAAAATTTTTATATATCTATTTTTATAATACCATTTTGTTAATTAATTTACAATAATAGATAAAAAATAAAAATATCATAAATATAAAAAATTAATGTTTTTTTAAATTGAATATTTATTACAAATAACATATAATATTTATGGAGGAGATGATTGAATATGTTTGATTTTCTTAAAAAAACTTATAAACTTGTAGCCCCAATTGATGGAAAAGTAGTTGAACTTTCAAAAGTTCCAGATCCTGTTTTTGCAGAAAAAATGGCTGGAGATGGTGTTGCTATTGAAACTACAGGAGATACTATAGTTTCACCAGCTGATGGTAAATTATCTATGATATTTAAAACAAACCATGCTTTTGGAATAACCCTTAAAAATGGAATAGAATTATTAGTACATATAGGTATAGATACAGTAGCTTTAGATGGAAAAGGTTTTGAGAGAATAGCAAAAGAAGGTCAAGAAGTAAAATCAGGAGATCCTATTATAAAAATTAATAGGAAAGAAATATTAGACAGTGGATACTCTCTTATAACTCCTGTACTTATAACAAATGTAGATGATGTAAAAGATATAAGTGCTAATATAGGGGTTGAAGTTAAAGCAGGATGTGATGAAATTTTAAGTTTTAAAATTAAATAAAAAAAGAAAAAAGAAGAGTACAAAGATTTGTTAAATTAATTTTTGTACTCTTTTTTATTTAATAATTAGTTTTAGTATTTTAAGAAAGTCTTAAAATTGAAATGAATTTTATGCTGTTAAAACTTGTATATTATCATTTACTATATTTTTTATATCTAATTTAGTATTATTTAAATTGATATTCCATTTTGGAAGATTAACTTTTTTTAATTCATTAATAATAACAGAAGATATATCTTTATATAATATATCAAAAATAAATTTTTTAAAAGAATTATAATCATTAAAATTATTAAGATGAACTTGAATAGAATGTTCAGGAATAGTTAAAAGATAAGATTGATTTTCTTCAAAAGAATATTTTTTGTTTAAAACACCTTCTTTTTTTGTATAAGTTATAATGTTTTTAAAATATGCAATTATATTAAATTCATATAAAGTTATAATAGCACCATTTTCAAAAGGGTATAATTTAAAATTTAAACTATGCTCATGATAAGTTTTACCATGACGTATTTGATTTTTAGCAGAAAGCTTTAATATACTTTTTTCAATAGAAATATTTTTGTATAAAATTTTTTCGTTATTTAAATCATTCATTACTTTTTCTAGTATTTTATTTGTAAATTCATTAGAATTATAATTAAAATGATTACGTTCTTTAAGTAATATTTCTTTAGATTTTGTCACTAATTTTAATTTTTGTGAATTTCCATGATTTATTTCATGATTTAAAGTATCAATGTAACCATGCATTGGATATAGCATAAGCCATTCCTCCTATAAAAATTGATATTTATATTTTAAGATATCGTTTTCTAAACTTTATAAAAATATTTTATAATAATATAATTACACTAAATAATGAATTTTTCAACTATTCAAAAAAATGATATAGAACCATATAAAGGGAAAATACTTATATATCTATACCAATAATACTTTTATTTTATAATTTTATAATATTCTAAAATATATTATATACTTATACTTAAGATAATTTTACAAAAAATCCATATATAAAAGTACTTGTTTAATTATATTATATTTATTTTTCATGTTTAATAATATAATACACTATTAATATACTAAATAAATATTAAAAATATACTAAATGGATATTTTAATAATGAAATTACAAGCAACAAATACTTGTAATTAATTTACAGATACCTGCATATAATTTACTGCAGGGGGGAGTTGTATGTCGATTTATGGAATAAATGAAAAAGTATGTGCTACTTGTATGTTCTGGAGAGGGGAAAGACAAACTAATGTGGAATTTATACAAACTTTAAATTATGAAGGAAATTGCAACTGTGAAGATAGTTTTTATGGTATAAAAACAAAGCAAGGGTGTAGCTGTATCGACTGGAGAAAAATTTTAGAAAATAATAATAAAATTAATAAATAAAGCTGATGGAAATTTAAAAATTTCCATCAGCTTTATTTTTATTATACATTTTTATTATACATTTTTAAAAATTCTTTATCAAAATCAGAAAACATAAGTTTGTCTTATTATCTTATTACATATTTTAATATAATTAGCAAAACTTTATGATTATATAACAAAAAGTCTTTTGATTAAATATTTATTACCATATAATGTAATAATAACTTGTCTAAAATACCAAAAGTAGTCTGCAGAAAACTATTTAGATCTTTTTATATAATAGTAAAGCTTCTAGTTTAGTTGAAGATGCAGAAAATTTCGCAAAATAGATGTAATAAAAATTTATAAATACTATAAAATTGTATACTGGAAATTAATTTACGGTTTATTGTAGGTTAATAATATAATAAAAAATTATAAGATTTTGGTATATTAAGTTTAATGTATTATTTAACTTGTATATATTTAAATCAAAATATATAATATGATTAAACAAAAATAAAGAGAGTGATTTTTATGAATTTAAGAGAAGATGAAACATTAGATGATTTACAACTTGGAGGAATTTGTGTAATACAAAAGAAAAATGCATTTCGATTTGGAGTTGATGCTGTACTTCTTGCTAATTTTGCAAAAATAAAAAAAGGAATGAGAGTAATTGATCTTTGTAGTGGAACAGGGGTAATACCATTTATATTAGCAGGGAAAACAGAAGCTTCATATATAAGCGGGATAGAAATCCAAGAAGAAATGGTAGAAATGGCAAATCGTTCTGTTAAATACAACAAACTTGAAGATAGAGTTGAGTTTATAAGTGGGGATTTAAAAGATTTAAATCTTTTAAAAAATATGCAAAAAGCAGAGGTAGTAACGGTAAATCCTCCATATAAATTGAAAAATTCTGGAATTATAAATTCTAATGATAAAAATGCCATAGCAAGGCATGAAATTTGTTGTACACTTGAAGATGTTATAATAGCTTGCAGGATAGTTTTAAAAGATAATGGAAGAGTATATATGGTTCATAGACCGGAAAGAATAGCAGATATATTATGTCTTATGAGAAAACATAAAATAGAGCCTAAAACTATAAGAATGGTTCATCCAAATACAAAAAAAGCTCCTAATATAGTTCTCATTGAAGGACAAAGAGATGGTGGAGCATTTTTAAAATGGGAACCACCTCTTTATATTTATAATGATAATGGTGGATATACTGAAGAAATAGAAAAAATTTACGGAAGAATAATATAGGAGTTGATTTTATGATAGGAAAGCTTTATTTAGTTCCTACACCTATAGGAAATTTAAAAGATATAACACTTAGAGCTTTGGATGTTTTAAAATCAGTAGATTTAATTGCAGCAGAGGATACAAGGCAAACTTTAAAGCTTTTAAACCATTATGAAATAAAAAAACAGCTTATAAGTTATCATCAGCATAATGAGAAAGAAAAAAGTGAGGATATAATAAAAAGGCTTCAAAATGGAGAAAATATAGCACTTGTTACTGATGCAGGTACCCCTGGGATTTCAGATCCTGGAAGTGTTATTGTATCTAAATGTATAGATGCAGGTATTGATTTTGAAGTTTTACCTGGGGCAACTGCAATAACTACAGCTTTAGTCAATTCAGGATTAGATACTACAAAATTTTTATTTAGAGGTTTTTTACCAAGAGAAAATAAAGAAAGAAAAATAGTAATAGAAGATATTAAAGACAGGACAGAAACTCTTATATTTTATGAAGCTCCTCATAGGCTTTTAGATACATTAGAATTCTTAAAAAATAATTTAGGTAATAGAAAAATATCAATATGCAGAGAACTTACAAAATTACATGAAGAAATTTTAAGACTTACTTTACAAGAAAGTGTTGAATATTATAAATATAATTTACCTAGAGGAGAATATGTTCTTGTAGTTGAAGGAAAAAGTCAAGAAGAAATACAATTAGAAGAAAAAGCAAAATGGGAAAATATTAGTGTTAAAGAACATATTAATAAGTACATAGAAGAGGGATTAAGTAAAAAAGAGGCAATTAAAAAGGTAGCAAAGGATAGAAATGTATCTAAATCAGAAATTTATAAAGAGTCTTTTGATATATAATTTTCACAGTTTCTGTATTTTAAAACAAATATTATAATGTTTTATGCAAAAAAACACATATTTCCATTGTTATCTTTTACAAATTAGTGTTATAATATTTTATGTTAAAGATAAATAAGTTCATATTTTTATTGTATTTTAAAATATTAGGTAAAAATTTCTGATATTTTAAAATTATGCTTGAATTTATTTATCTAATTTTATAAATTATATATATGTGATTATGTAGTTTAAACAAAAGGGGAGGGTGTTACTTTTGAATAAAAAGGCGATTGCAGCTTTGATGACTTTAGGAATAATTATTTCCTATAGTGTACCAGCTTTTGCACAGCCTACAGAAAGTGAGCTGAATAAACAATTACAGCAACATCAAAGTGAAATTTCAAAAAATAAAAGTGCTTTGCAAAATCTTAAAAATAAAAGACAGGAAATTGAAGAAGCTATTGAGATGTTAGACTTTGACATAGAAAATCTTATGATAAGTATAAGTACTACAAATAGTAAGATAGAGCAAGTTAAAAAGGATATTAAAGCTGCAGAAGAAGAAATAAAAAAGACTGAAGAAGAAATGCAAATAGAAAAAGATTTATTTAATAAAAGAATGAGAGCCATGTACATAAATGGTGTAGATGGATATCTAAATATTATATTAGAATCCAAAGGATTTAGTGATTTTTTATCAAGAGTAGAAGACATTAAAAGAATAGCTGAAGCGGATAAGAAAATTATCGATGAATTAAATGTTAAAAAAGAAGAAATAGCTAAAAAGAAAAAGACGTTAGATGAAAAGAATGCAAGTTTACAAGCATTAAAAGCTGAAAATGAACAAAAATTAGCTAAGCTTAAGCAAAATAAAGATGAACAAGCTAAGTTAATAGCTCAGCTTAAAGAAGAAGAAAGTAAATATACTGCAGAAATATCTGAATCTCAAAATAAGATTAACAGTATTTCTAAACAGCTTGAAGAGTTAAGAAAAAAACCTGCGCCAGTTGTTTCAGCATCAAGAGGAGGATCAGGTCTTAGTGTTTCAGCTTCAGGAAATGATGTAGTTGGATTTGCTTATAAATTTGAAGGTACTCCATATGTATGGGGTGGAACAACACCAGCTGGGTTTGATTGTTCAGGATTCGTTCAATATGTATACAGACGTTTTGGAGTAAATCTTCCAAGAGTAGCTGCAGATCAAGCAACTGTGGGAGTTTCTGTATCTCGTAATGAGTTACAGCCTGGAGATTTAGTATTTTTCAAAAAAAGTGGACGACCAGTACACCATGTAGGTATATATGTAGGAAATGGATGTTATATACATGCACCTCAAACTGGTGATGTAATAAAAGTATCAGATCTTTCCAGCAGAAGTGATTATTATACTGCAAAAAGAGTTAAATAAAATAATATAAAATAAAGCTGTAGAAAATTTATTCTACAGCTTTATTTTATATTTAAAGATTATAGTATTTAAAGATTAAAAATGACATAGAAATTTTATTATTCTGCTTTTAGTTCGTTTAGACAATTTTTGCAGATGTTTTTGCCTTTATAGTTGATGACATCTCTTGCGTCTCCGCAGAAAATACAAGCTGGCTCATATTTTTTTAGAATTATTTGTTCACCATCAACATAAATTTCTAATGCATCTTTTTCTGCAATATCTAAAGTTCTTCTAAGTTCTATTGGAATAACTATTCTTCCTAATTCATCTACTCTTCTTACTACACCTGTTGATTTCATATAAAATTCCTCCTAATAATACAATATTCGACAATTTACTTAATAAACTATAACAAATATTACATAAAAAGTCAATATGTTTTTTTAAATTTTTAATAAATTTACAAATTTATTCCTAAAGTTTATATAATGTAAATATACTACCATATTATTCAAAAGTCAATATATTTAATAAAAATATACAAATTTTTACACAGATTTTTTGATTTTATTTAATTTAATAGTATGTTATAATAAAATAACTAAAAAATAAAATAACTAAAAAATAAAAAATATACAGTTAAGGGGGGAATCTGCACTTTAGCAGATAAAGGCATGAGTAAAAAAAGAGAATTTGGAGATGGACCTATTTATACTATAACTAATTACATAATGTGGTTTTTTGGTGGAAACATTTACTTTATGTTATGTAACATACCATTTTTATTTATATTATTAAGCTTTAATGGAAATTTTACAACAGAATATTGGATATTATTTATTTTATTCTCTATACCTATAGGGCCTGCATATACAGCACTTTTAAGTGTAATGGGTAAACTAGTCAGAGAAAACGATATTAATCTTACAAGAGATTATTTTAAAGCTTATAAAACTAATTTTTTTCAATCTTTATTTTTCTGGACAGCACAATTAGTAATATTTTCTATTTTGTTAATTGACATAAGGTTTTTTGCTATAAAAAGCTATGGAAGATTTTTTATTCCTATTTTTTATGCTTTAATGATTTTAGATGTTTTAGTAGGAATTTATATATATCCTATACTATCAAGATTTTATTTAAAAAATTTAGATATAATAAAAATATCATTTTATTATTTAGTTAAAAAGTGGAAAGTAACTTTATCTTGTGTAGGTTTATTTATTATAACATATTTTTTACTTAATACTAAGTCATCATCAGTACTTATATTATTTATATTGGCAGTTTTATGCTATGGTATTATGTTTTTTCAAAATGATTTGCTAAAAGAGCTTCAAATTAAATTTGATCCTGAAAGTTTAGAAGAAGAAAGTAATATAAATATATAATAAATCAATTATTTTTTAAACTTCCGTATTATTAAAAATTACGGAAGTTTTTTATTTTACTATATTTCAAGCAATTTATTATATCTTTAAATTAAAATTTCAAGTCAGAGGGAAAATTTTTTCTAAGTATTGATATAAGTTTTATGATATATCTTAATTAAAATTTAAAGCTTTATTGATATATATAATTTTAATTTATGAAAAGTAAAAAAAATGAAAGTAGAAAAACAAAAAAATATAAAGTATTCCACAAAAAAATATACAAGTTATTAACATAGCAATTGTTGATAATGTGGATAAAAAAATTGTCTTTTAATGAAAATTTAACGAATTCAATGTTTTAGAGTTATCCACAAAATCTGTGTATAAAATTCACAAAACTGTGGACAAGTATAGAATAATGTGAATAAATTAAATATATGAAATAAAATTTATAATTAAAATCATTTTTTTGAATTATAAATCTGTCGAAATATATAAAAAATTAAATTATAAAAACTATTGATAAGAACATATGTTCGTATTAAAATAAAAATATAGACGAAGGAGGAATACCAATGAACCATGAATATATAAATAAGCTTCAAAAAGGTTGTGCTTTTGTTCCGTGTTATTTAACAGGAACAGGGAAAGTTACAAAAATATATTTTAAAGAAGGCGGATATGAATATATAAAATATTCTGTGGATAAAATAATTAATGATTATTGCAGTATAAATATGAGAAGTATACATAGCATAAAAAGAATATGTCGATCTATTACAGGCAAAAAATGTATTACTCCTCTTTATATAAAAGAAGGGGTAATTCTTATACCTATAAAAACAATAAAACCTTTTGCAAGAGGAGATAAATGTATAGGATATATAAATATAAAATTTATAGAAGAAGTTGATTTTGAAAATAATAAAGTTAAGCTTAACAATGGAAGTTATATAAATTATTTGGATAGTACTGAAACTATAAAAAAGAGAATTGGAGATTGTGCGATTATAGATAAAAGTATTGAAAACTATTACTTATAATTATAAAGTAATAGTATGGTTAAAACACAATAAGCTGTATATAAATTTTTACTATACAATGAGTAAGTAGGTTCGTTATTTATTTACTTCAACATATAGTGGTTAATTTTAAGAAAAATACTTTTTGTGGAATAATCATAACAACAAAATATAGAGGTGAATAATAATGAGGTATGTTATAGGTATTGATGGTGGAGGAACAAAGACAGCATTAAAGCTTGCTGATGAAGAGGGGAATATACTTTTAGAAAATGAAGGTGGACCTTGTAACATAAATTCCATGAAAGAAGTATATGTTAAAAATATGCTAAAAGAACTTATAGAAGATACATTAACTAAAACTTGTCTTAAAATGGAAGATATTAAAGCTTTATGTATTGGTACAGCAGGTGTGGACAGGCCTTCTGATAAAAAAATAATTGAAAAAATAATTAAAAATTTAGGGTTTAATGGGAAAATAATTGTTACCAATGATGGAGAAATAGCTCTTTTTGGCGGAACTTGTGAAGATGAAGGAATTATAGTAATATCAGGGACAGGTTCAATTTGTTATGGAAGAAACAAAAAAGGAGAAATTAAAAGAGCTGGTGGATGGGGACATATAATAGGGGACGAAGGCAGTGGATATTATATAGGAATTAATGCTATTAACTACATAGCTAAGGCTTATGATGGTATAAATGAAAAAACTATAATGACTGATTTAATACTTGATTATTTAAAGCTTCAAAGTCCTCAAGACTTAATAGACTATGTTTATAGAAGCGGTGCCGGAAAGAGTGAAATAGCCTATCTTGCAATACTTGTAGATGAAGCTTATAAAAAAGGAGATTTTGCAGCGAAGAAAATACTTTTAAAAGCAGCTTTTGAACTTTTTTTATGTGCAAAAGCAGTTATATATAATTTAAATTTAAATGATAAAAATATAAAACTAGCTATAAATGGGAGTGTAATAGTAAAAAATGAATGCGTTAATAGAGAATTTAAAAGATTAATGAATGAAAATCTGCCATTTGTAGAAATATCTAATATGAAGCATGATGCTGCTTATGGAGCTGTTTTAATGGCAATTAGGCAATTATGAATTAAATAAAAAACAAATTCAGGCAGTAAAATTAAATAATGCCTGAATTTGTTTTTTTATTTAGGATTTCCATTTGAAAATTATTATTCCTACAGTCATTATTATTACTCCAATTATTTTATTAGTAGCAAAAACAATTTTTGTTGAGTCAAATAATCCCAAAGCATCGATTAATGCAGCTCCAATAAGTTGTGCTACCAGAATAATTGAAATTGCGTAGGTAGGTCCTAAAGATTTTATTCCCATCATAACTGTAATTATTATAATAACTCCAAGTGCGCCTCCAAGTAAGTATAATTTGTTTGCGTATTTTATGTTTTTGAAATTTCCAGTATTTCCCCAAATCAACAAAACAATTATGCTAAGCAATAATCCAGAAGCCTGAACAATAACATTTGTCTCTAATGTACCTATTTTTTCACCAAGTCTTGTATTGAAAACTCCTTGAAGGCTCATTGCAATACCAGCTATTATTGAAAAAATTACTCCTATCATAAAATAATCACCTTCTAAAATATATTTAAAGCTTAAAATAAAATATATACTTTTTTAGTTTATACAGTAACTATATATTTTATTTATGTGCTTTAAAATATTGTATAATGAAGGTGATTTTATATTGATTTATCGATTTAAATAAATACATTTGCTATAAGAAAGTATCAGGCTATAAAAACTTTGTTATAAGTTTCTAATATATCTTCTTCGGTAAATCCAAAAGTTAAACCTAAACTTAAAATGTCTTCTATTAATGTAATATAGTGATCCTTTGAAGAACAGACCATAAAATCATTAATATCAATGAATAAATTTAAAAATTGATTTGTTAGATTAGAATCTATTGATTTGATAGGGAATTCAGTTTCAGTAAAATTTTTTTCAATCCCTATGCTTAAAGCCATAGAAAGAACTTGTATATACTTTTCTAAAACTTTTCTTTCTGTCATAGTTTTTTTTGACAACCAAAATTTAAAACATTGAGTATCATTTGCAAGTTCGCCGATTTTAACTTGCAAAGCCAAAATTTTTTCTGGTAGCAATGTCTTTTCCTTTAAATTTACTATTGAATGTATCTGTTTATCCAGCTTATTTTGAGACTCGTATAATTTTTCCAAATTCATATACAAAAGCCGCCTTTCTTTAGCAGATATTATAAATTTTTAATCTTATAATATATTTTACATAAAGTTAACGAAATTTTAAAGTCATGAAAACTATTACAAAAAAATATTTATTTCATTTTAAAAATTTTTTGAATTTGAGTGAATTGTTAAAAAATTATTACTAATAAAAGGATATTTTACATATAAATTTAAAATAAATGGAGTATTTTGTTTAATGAAAAGTAAAAATAAGAAATGTAATATAATTTATTAAGTTTAAAAATATGATTTGCTAAATATTAATATGCTCAGCTTCAGTAAAGAATTTTTTATGAAATTAATGAAACTTAAAATCATATAAATTCTAACTGTAAGCCGAGCTTGTATTTTACTTATTTTTTTGTTTTATATATTTTTGAGCCTGCTTTCTTTCTTCTAAAAGATGTTCAAGAAGAGTATGGAATTCCCAATTTATTGAAGTTGGAGTTACAACGGCTAAAATTGGTTTTAATTCTTTGTTTGATCTTATAGCTTTAACAGCAGCATTAACTTCTTCATCAGAAAAGTTATTAAAAAGAATAACCTTTTCATCTGGTATATACTGGTTATAAGTTTCTATTTTAAGTCCATTTATAATGTCTCTTAAAGTCATATTGCCCATAGTTTTTTCAATTATTTTATAAGAAGGTAAATTTAGCTCTAAAATAATTTTGTCTAAAAAATCTTTTTCCTTTTCTTCAAAACCATAAATAAGCATTAGTTTATTATTACTCAATATCATTTACTCCTTCCTTTAGAAAATACAGAATTATAGTTTTTCTGGTTCGCTATAATTTACTCCAAAAGTATCTACTGTAATTTCTTCTATAATTTGATCTTCATAAGGCCTGTCATTATAGTCTCTTTTGACATTTACTATTTTTTTGGCTATATCCAATCCTTCTATAAGTTTGCCAAAAGCAGCATATTGTCCATCTAGATGAGGAGCATCTGCAACCATAATAAAAAATTGGCTTCCTGCTGAATTTGGATTCATAGCTCTTGCCATAGACAAAACGCCTTCTGTATGTTTTAAATCATTTTTAAAGTTATTAGCTGTAAATTCACCTTTTATAGAATATCCAGGACCACCTGTACCATTACCTTTTGGATCTCCACCTTGTATCATAAAACCTGGAATTACTCTATGAAATGTAAGACCATTGTAAAAACCTTTATTTACAAGGCTTATAAAATTTTTTACTGTATTAGGTGCTATTTCAGGATAAAGTTCAGCTTTCATAATGCCTCCATCCTTCATTTTAAAAGTAACTATAGGATTTGCCATAATAATCTCTCCTTAAATCTTAAAATATTCTTTTACTAGTTATTGCCATATCAAATATAATTATACAATAAACTTCAAAAAAATTGAAGAAGGGACTGTTGCAAAATAGTAGCTTAAAATTAAGTTACTATTTTGCAATGGTCCCTTAAATTTTTTGAATTAATGAGTTTAAAGTTAATTCTACATTATAAATTTCTATATCAAATTTTATAATTACACTTCCACCAGGTATCATTAGTATATAGTGATTATCAAGAAGATCTACTGGATTTTTAGAATAAGTTTTAACAGAATAAAGCTCTATATAAGATGAAGTATCTTCAAAGTTAACTTTATGTCCAATTTTAAAATTGTCTATCTCTTTTAAATTTTCTTCGAGAACTAAATTTTCACCCATAAAAAGAGTGGCTGTATTATCATCTTTTGTTTTAAGTTTAATGCTATATAATGATAATATATAATTACTATCTTTTGTATTATTAATCGTTAGGTACTTAAAAGGAAAGTTTTCTTCAATACATATTTTAGAAACATTTATTATGTTGTCTGAACTTCTGAAAAATGAATTATAATCTTTATCAGTAGGTTTATCAAGATAAAAAACTTTCATAAATTAACCACCTTATTTCTACTGTATATTTATACTTTAGTATATTCTAAGTGGTTAAAATATGTTCTATTTTGTATAGGTACTTGGAATAAAGTTATTTTAAAGTCCAATATGTAATTTTTATATTTATAGATACTGTGAGTTTAAATTTTATATATAAAGCTTAAACTAAAAATTTATTGATAGTTTAATAATTTATAGCTTAATTCAATTATATTATCATCATTAAGAGAATTTAGAATTTCTACTTTGCCTAAAGATAATTTGGGATTTAAAATATTCTCTTTTAACAACTGCCTTTTCAACTGTTTTGCAGTTCCTAGACTTCCATCAATTATTTCAATATCTTTATTTAGTATTTTTGACAATTCTTTTTTAATAAAAGGATAATGAGTACAACCTAAAACTACAGAACTTATATTACTGTTTAAATATGGCTGTAGCTTATTTTTTAGATAAAAATTTAGTTCCTCTCCTTCTAATAACCCTTGTTCAATAAGTTCTACTAATCCTGCACATGGAAGAGGTTCTATATCATTATCATTTTTATAGCTATTCATTAAATTATTAAACTTTTTTTCAGAAAGAGTCATAGGGGTTGCCATTATAATAATTTTACCTCTTTTTTTAAGTTCTACAGCAGGTTTTAGAGCAGGTTCAATTCCTATTATAGGAATATTTTTATAAAATTTTCTTAAATCATCTATAGCTGCACTTGTAGCTGTATTACAAGCTATAACAATAGCTTTAATATCTTTTGATAATAAGAAATTTACAGCTTCAAATGTAAGCTTTTTTACTTCGTTTGTGGTTTTTGTTCCATAAGGGGCATTTTTTGAATCTCCAAAATATATATAATCTTCATGAGGAAGAATTTTGATTGTTTCTTTAAGTACGCTTATTCCACCTATACCAGAATCAAAAAAACCAATAGGTTTTAACATATTATCCAAAATATTCACCACCAATAACAATAAATTTTGTTATTATCCATAGAAAAATATATTACTATTATAACCTAAAAAAGTTATTTTGTGTATTTAATAATTTCATTTAGGAAATAACTATTTAAAATAATAGTATTCAATATAAGAAGGTTATATTTTTAATATGTCAAAAAAATATGAAAGAATTATTTCATTGTAATAAAATTGCGGCATAAATTATTAATTTATAAAGTTTCATTTCTTATATTGACATATAACATATGTAATAATAGAATTTTATGTATGATTGGAAATAGAAAGGGCGGAAACTTATGTATAAGGATTTAGTTTATGTTGTTCCAAAAGAAGAACATTCAGAAGAAGCATTAAAAAGGCTGCACGAAAAACATCCTGAAATAAAGTTTGTATCTTTGGTAGCTATAGATTTAGCAGGACATGATACTGATGAAAAAATACCTATGAAAGTTTTTTTAGAAGACATTAAAACATTTCTAAATGGTGCAGTTCAGACTGATGGCTCCTCTGTTGTTCTTCCAGGAATTGCAAGTTTAAACAATGCAAAAGTAGACATAGTTGCTGATTTAGATGTTAATTGGTTTGTAGATTATAATTATGAATTTATTGACAGTGAAACAAATAAGCCAATTGGTACGTTAAGAATTCCAAGTTTTTTATATCATGAAGGTAAGGCTGTAGACTCAAGATATATTTTAAAAAATTCTATAAACTATTTTAAAAGTACACTTTTAGATTTATTTAAAAAATATCCAGAAAGTTTAAAAGTTTATGGAATTAATTATGAAGATATTGCTGATTTAGTTCCTACATCAGCAACAGAATTAGAATTTTGGGTAAAAACTCCTAATGAAGAAGCTGTTGTAGAAGAATTAACAACTTCTCAAGGATTACACGAGCAGTATTGGACCAGAACTAGAGGCTCTGTGCGTACTGCAATGGAAGAAACATTGATACTTATGGAATTATATGGTATAGAACCTGAAATGGGGCATAAAGAAGTAGGCGGAGTTAAAGCTAAGATGACAGAAACAGGTAAATTAACTCACATTATGGAACAGCTTGAAATAGATTGGAAGTATTCAACTTCACTTCAAGCTGCAGATAATGAGATACTTGTTAGAAACTTAGTAAGAGAAACTTTTAGAAGACATGGATTAGAAGTAACATTCTTAGCAAAACCTATAGATAAAGTTGCAGGAAGCGGCGAACATACACATGTTGGTATGGCAATTAAACTTAAAAATGGTAAAAGAATAAATTTATTTACAGCAACCAGAGAGCATTTTTTAAGTACAATTGGCTATGCTTCTCTTATGGGAATTTTAAAAAATTATGAAATAATAAATCCTTTTGTGTCTGCAACTAATGATTCATTTAGAAGATTAAAACCTGGATTTGAAGCTCCAGTTTGCATAGTTACTTCTTTAGGTCATAGTGTAGATATGCCATCAAGAAACAGAACTATACTTGTAGGATTAATTAGAGATCCAGAAAATCCTTTGGCAACAAGATTTGAACTTAGGTCTCCAAATCCACATACTAATACTTTTATATGCTTAGCAAGTTTATATATGGCTATGATAGATGGTATTAAGTACGCAATAACAAATAATAAAAATGAAGATGATCTTTTAAAAGAACTTTCCAAAAAACCTGGAGAAGATGCTTCATATCTTGAAAAAGAAAGAGCATATAGAACAGAAGAAGATGTATTTGAAGATTTTACTCCTGAAGATAGGGAAAGATATTTTGGAAAGGCACCAGCTACAGTTTACGAAAATTTATCAGCATTAGAAAAATTTCCAGAAAAGCTTAAAGTGCTTAAAGCTGGCGATGTTATAAATGACAGTCTTATTAATAGTTTTAAATTAGCTACAAGAAATAAATGGGTTACTGAAATTTTAGGAAGAATAATTCCTAATTTTATGGAAGAAATAAGAAGTTATAAAATGCTTCATTCTTTAGATAAAGCACTTGATTTAGATGTTTCAAATTGGATGGAAATTAATAATTTAAGATATTATATAATGAAAGACTCTTATACTCAAAAATGTCTTTTTACAAGAATAAAAGAAGCTATAGCAAATGAAGATTATGAGGAAGTTTCAAAACTTCAACTTGAACTTGATGATAAAATGAAAATACTTAGAAAACTTTATTCAAATTATAAGAAAAATTTAATTGATATTTAATAAAAATAAAGAAAGTGTAAATCACTTTCTTTATTTTTTTCATATATTAAAGTATAAGAAATATTAGGAGAAAAATTATGGATATTATTAATATTAAAGATAATTTATCCAAAATAGGAAAATATATAGAAGATGGAGCATCAAATGCTGCATTAAAATCTAGCAATTTTGTTGAAATTTCAAAATTAAATATTGCTATATCTTCTAAAGAAAAGAGAATACAAGAAATTTATATTAAAATAGGAGAAAAAATATATAAAGATTTTAAAGAAGGAAAAATAAATAACAAAAATATTATAGATAAATGCAAAGAAATAGAAGAAATAGAAAAGGAGATAAGTTCTCTTAAAAAGAAAATTCTTAAGATTAAAGATAAAAAAAATTGTAAAAATTGTGGATTAGAAATAGATAAAAATGCAGAATTTTGTCCTAAATGCGGTAAAGAGCAAAAAGCCTAAGAAATATAAAAACTTAGGCTTTTTTTAATTAATAATCTCTTAAAGGAAAACTTTTCACAAATATTTCTTTTTTATTATTTATAGTTTTCCAAAGCTCTATTCTTTCTATTTTAGCAAGTTTATAAAAGTCATTATTTTCACATGAGTTACAAGCTGCTATATATTCACTACCAGATAAATCTTTTAAAGCGTAATTGGTATTTGCAAGAGAGACATGTAAATCTAAATTATCAATATTTTCTCTAACATTAAAACCATGAAGCTTTAATGTATCATTTATATTTCTAGCAAGCCTTATTATATAACCCTTGCTTTCAATTTTTAGATTAACTGATTTATATGGAGCATCAAAATAAATAAATCCATTTGTTTGTACTTTAAACTTTTTATAAGGTTTAAGTATATTAGTTATAACACTATTAAGTTTATTAATATCAGGATTTTCTATTATTTCAAGAGCTATACAAAGAGTATGAGCATTTTTATAAAGTTTATATTTTTTACATATATTTCTTTGAATTTGTTCCATAGATAAATAAGATTCACGATCGAATAATGCAACTAAATAATATTTCATTTTTATCCCCCGAATTATAACATTAACAACAATTAGAAATATAACAATATTATAACATATTTATACTAAGTATAATATAAATTGTTTATTGAAATAATAAAAATGTTTACAAATAAAATTTTAAATTATGTAGGAGGAAAAAATATGAAACAGAGATTAGAAGCTAATGAATATAATTCAAGTGTAGGGTGTACTGTTTCAGAGTGCAGATTTCACTCTAAAAATAATAATTATTGTACTTTAGAAAAGATAGAAGTTGTAAAACATGAACAAGGTGCGAAAACACCAGAATGTACTGATTGCGGAAGTTTTGAACTTAGCTAATAAAGTTTAAGATTAAATTTAAATGCATAAATTTTAGATAAATTTAAAAGTCATTCATAAAATTAAGGGTGAAATCCCTTTTTATGAATGGCTTTATTTATTAAATTACATAAATATTTATTTTACAACAGATTAATTCTTAATTTTTAAATTATTTCCTATAGAAAGAAAGGAAAATATATTATATAATTGTTATGTATTTTTTTAACCATAAATGCAAAAAATATCTATAAATGTTATTAAGAAAAATTTTGTTAATTTTATTTTGTTATGCTATAATAAAATTCGTAATAAAATCAAGGCCAAGACATTTAAAGAGTTAATAATTAATATAAATAAAATTGGTAAGGATGGGTGCTGGCATGGAAAAGCTAGTTATTAATGGTGGAAAAAAGTTATTTGGGAAAATTGATATAAGCGGAGCTAAAAATGCTGCTGTTGCAATATTACCAGCAGCTGTTATGGCGAGTAAAGGAAAGAGTGTTATTGATAATATTCCAGATATTGAAGATGTTCAGTGTATAGAAAGAATTATAGAAAGTCTTAATGGTAAAATAACAAGGAATAAAGATTCAGTTATTATAGATAGTACAGCTATAAATAGTGTTTGTGCAAACACTGATGATGTAAGAAAAATGAGAGCTTCTTATTATCTTATAGGGGCACTTCTTGGAAGATTTAAAGAAGCTAAAGTAGCTCTTCCAGGGGGATGTTCTATAGGTGTAAGACCAATAGATCAGCATATAAAAGGTTTTGAGGCTTTAGGAGCTTCTGTTAATATTGAACATGGTGTTATTACAGCAAAAGCTGACAGGCTTATAGGAACTAACATATATTTTGATGTAGTGAGTGTAGGAGCTACTATAAATGTAATGCTTGCAGCTAGTCTTGCAGAAGGTACTACTATACTTGAAAATGTAGCAAAGGAGCCTCATGTAGTAGATGTAGCAAATTTTATGAATTCAATGGGGGCTAATATAAAGGGAGCAGGAACTGACATTATAAGAATAACTGGTGTTAAAGAGTTAAAAGGTTGTAACTATAGTGTAATTCCTGACCAGATTGAAGCTGGTACATATATGATAGCAGCTGCAGGCTGTGGAGGAGAGGTAATAATAAATAATGTTATTCCAAAACATATGGAATCTATATCAGCAAAGCTTATAGAAATGGGAGTTGAAATAATAGAAAAAGAGGATTCTATTATTGTAAAGTCTGATAAAAAATTAAGAGGTGTTAATGTAAAAACTCTCCCTTATCCAGGATTTCCTACAGATATACAGCAGCCTATGACTACACTTTTATCAGTTTCTAAGGGTAGAAGTATAGTTAATGAAAGTATTTGGGAGAGCAGATTTAAATTTGTAGATGAGCTTAAAAAAATGGGAGCCAATATAAAGGTTGAAGGAAGGACTGCAATTATAGAAGGGGTAGATAAGCTTACTGGAGCAGTGCTTAAAGCAACAGACTTAAGAGCTGGTGCAGCTATGATTATTGCAGGTTTAATGGCAGAAGGTACAACTGAAGTAACTTCAATTGATCACGTTGACAGAGGATATCCACATATAGAAGAAAAATTTAAGATGTTGGGTGCAGATATAAAAAGGGTTAAAATAGAAGAATGCTAAATAAAAATTCAGGAGGATTAAATTATGATTTTTTGTTCTTTATATAGCGGTAGCAGTGGTAATAGTATATTTGTATCCTCCGAAAATGCCAAAATACTTATAGATGCAGGACTTCCTGGTAAAAACATTGAAAAAGCTTTAAAAGATATTAATGAAAATCCTTCAGAAATAGATGGAATTTTTGTAACACATGAGCATTCTGATCATGTTAAAGGGGTTGGTGTATTATCCAGAAAATATGATATACCTATTTATGCAAATGAATTTACTTGGAAGGCTATGGAGGGTTCTATAGGAAAAATAAAAGAACATAATATAAAGATTATGAATAGTGGATGTTTAAGCATAAAAGATATGGATATAGTAAGTTTTAAAATACCTCATGATGCTGCTTCGCCTCAAGGATATGCAGTATATAATAAAAATAAAAAGGCTGCTATTGCTACAGATATAGGACATTTTTCTGATGAAATTAAAAAAAATATAGTAGATTCAGACGTAGTTCTTATTGAAAGTAACCATGATGTTGAAATGCTAAAATTTGGACCGTATCCATATACTTTAAAAAGAAGAATATTAAGTAATATAGGACATTTATCAAATGAAGATTGTGCAAAAGCTATAGTTGATATAATTGGCCAAAAAAGAAAAAGAGTTATACTTGGACATTTAAGTAAAACTAATAATTATCCCGAACTTGCATATCAAACCGTAGTAAGTTTTTTAAAGCAAATGAATGTAGAATTAAATAAAGATATAGGTCTTACTGTTGCAAAAAGAGACATGCCAAGTAATTATATTAAATTTTAATATTTATATGAAGCATTAACTCTACCTTTAAATAAAGGAGTGATATAATGAAAAAAGCTTTATCATTTTTTTTTATAGGAATTATGACACTTGTTCTTTTGAGTTTCTTTGGATGCGAAAAAAAAGATAATGCAAGCATAAATAATAAAGAAAAAGTTGAAAATATTGTTTTACCAAATGAAAAAGATAACGCTATACAAATTAATTTATATTTTGATTCTTCGGATGATAAAAGTGTTAGCGTTTCAAAAGAAGAAAGGCTTATAAATAAAGAAGAATTTTTAGGAGAAATCATAGTACAGGAACTTTTAAAAGGACCTTCAAATGTAAGTAACTTAAAGCCTATTTTACCTAAAGGGACTAAACTTTTAAGCTTTTCAATAAAAGATAATATAGCATATGTTAACTTAAATGATGAAGCAAGAGTTACAATGAGCCCGCAAAAAGAAGAAGCAACATTAAGAAGTTTGGTAAATTCATTAACTGAGCTTCCTTCAGTAAAGAAGGTAAAAATAATGCTTAATAATAAAGATACTGATTTTCTTGGTGGAAATTATGATGTTTCTAAGCCTATTGGTAAGGAAGATTTAGAAATAATATTAAAAAATAAAAAGTAATTTATTATAATCATAATTTATACAGAAATATAAATTTTTACAAAGGAGATAGAGAAAATGAGTTTGTATAAACAGTGGACAGATATGGTTATAGAATATGTAAAAACAAAAGGAGAAAGTGCTTTTTGGAAAGAATACGGAGAAATAGAAAAGAATATATACAGCAAGCTTTTAGCTAATCATAAAAATGAAATTAAAGGAAGCATTAATGATTTAGCGAAAGAATATGGAGTAACACCTGTATTTTTTATGGGATTTTTAGACGGAATAAATGAAAGCTTAATAGAGAGTTTAAATTTAGAAAACTTAGAGGAAAATTCTGAAATTGAATTAAAAATAGATTTTGAAAAATTATATTTTAATATGCTTGATGCTAAAGCAGATTATTTATATGAACTTCCACAATGGGAAGGAATATTTTCCAAAGAAAAGAGAAAAGAAATCCAAATTAAATGGAGACAGTCAAAGACTATTGTAAATGAATACAAAATAGGAAGAAATGATCCATGCCCATGTGGAAGTGGTAAGAAATACAAAAAATGCTGTGGTGCAAACAAATAAATAATTATAAAAAAACAACAAAAGAGCTATATTAAAAGTTTTATTTATGTAAATTTATGTATAAAAGCCATTCATAAAAAAGGAGTTTTACCTAATTTATGTATGGCTTTTGAATTTATTTAATATACTTATATATTTTAAAAACAGCTCTTTTATTTTAGGTGAAAAAATATGAAGAATAAAACTAAATTTATTATAATTATATTGGCTTCAATTACATTTTTAATAAATATAATACTAAAGAAATTTCCTTATATTATAGAAAAATATTATTCTTTATTTATAAATAAAATTACAATCCAAGTAATAAGTTCAATTACAGGATTGGTTCCTTTTTCTATAGCAGAGTTTTTAATAATTATACTTGCAGTAATTTTAATTATTTTATTTGTGTTAGTATTATTTAGTTTTAAAACAAATAGATTTTTGCAAAATTTTATAAATCTTTGTACTTATATTTCAGTATTATATATATTATTCATGTTTTTATGGGGATTTAACTATAATAGATTATCATTTGATAAAATAGCAGGATTAGATATAAAAAAATCATCTACAAAGGATCTTTATGATCTTTGTGAAAATTTAATTAATAGAGCAAATATTCTAAGTAAAGAAGTTAACAGAGATTCAAAAGGCATAGTAAACATAAACTATAAAGATGCATTTATAAGAGCACAAAAGGGATATGAAAAAGCAGGGGAAATATATCCGGAACTTTCTTATAAATATGGTATCCCTAAAAAAATATTATTTTCAAAATTAATGTCATATACAGGAATAACTGGTATTTATATTCCTTATACTTGTGAAGCTAATGTAAATGTAAATATAACAGAATTTACTATTCCTTCTACTGTTGCTCACGAAATGGCGCATCAGAGAGGCTTTGCAAGAGAAGATGAAGCAAATTATATTGCTTATTTAACTTGTACTATGCATCCAGATAAAGATTTTCAATATTCAGGTATAATGCTTGCACTTGTATATTCTATGAATGAATTATATAAAAACGATATTGAAGGTTTTAATGTACTTAAAGCCAAATATTCAGATTTAGTAAAAAAAGATCTTATTTATGATAAAAAGTTTTGGGAAAAATATGAAGGGAAAGCACAAAAAATTTCTAATAATATAAATAATACATACTTAAAATCTAATGGACAAAAGGATGGAGTACAAAGTTATGGAAGAATGGTAGACTTGCTTATTGCAGAAAATAAACAATTATTTCCTAAGAAATAATTTCTAACTATATAAAAATATAAGGAGAAATAAATGAATATAAAATTAATAACTGTAGGTAAATTAAAAGAAAAATATTTAAAAGATGCAGTAGAAGAATATTTAAAACGAATTTCAAAATTCTGCGAATTTGAAATAATAGAAGTACCAGACGAAAAAATTCCAGATAATGCTTCAGTAAAAGAAGAAATTCAGATAAAACAAAAAGAAGGAGATTTAATTTTAAAACATATAAAAGATGATATGTATGTTATAGCACTTGCTATAGATGGGAATATGCTTTCTTCACCAGATTTTAGAAATTTTATAAAAAAATTAAAACTTACAGGGAAAAATAATATTGCATTTATAATTGGTGGATCTTTGGGCCTTTCTGAAAAAGTACTAAATAGATCTAATTATAAATTATCTTTTTCTAGAATGACTTTTCCACATCAGCTTATGAGAGTTATACTTTTAGAACAAATTTGTTCTTTATCAGCATTTTACAAGGAATAAAAATTAGCTATTTCTTGAATTAAATTTTTACTAAATTATATTTATTTTTCTATTGAGTATTTATATATAATTATTGAGCATTTATAATAATTATCAAAATCATAGTTTAAAAGAAATTGGGAGTATTTATATGAATTTTAAAATATATACTGTATCAAATAAGATAGACAAATTTTATATTGAAGCAATAAAAGAATATAAAAAACGATTATCTCGTTACTGCAAAATTGAATTAATTCAAGTTAAAAATGAAGAACAGATTTTAAAGAAAATTTCTGATAAGTACTATAAAATATCTATAGGAGTTACTGGACAAAATATATCATCAGAAGAACTTGCAGATAAGATTAACACCTTTTGTATATCTGGAAATTCAGATATTGCATTAATTATTGGTGCTGCAAAAATCACATATGATGAGGCTATTTCTATAAGCTCTATGGAAATGGATTTAGGCCTTATAACAACTGTAATTTTTGAGCAGCTCTATCGTGCATATCGTATTTTAAATAATCAGCCTTACCATAAATAGAAAATTATACAATATTTGTTTCGTGAAATATTTATAAAACAAACTTGCAAAAAATAAAAAATTATATTGACAAAATATAGTTACAAGATATATAATTTAAACAAGATCAGCAAAGGTGCTGTGGATTTGTAAATCCACAGCACCTTTTCTTTTTTGAAATTTAAATAATTTTTTATTCAAAGGGGGATTTTTATGTATTCATCTCTAAATACTATATGGGTATTATTAGCAACAGCTCTTGTATTTTTTATGCAAGCAGGTTTTGCAATGGTAGAAAGTGGACTTACAAGAGCCAAAAATGCAGGGAACATTATTATGAAAAATTTGCTGGACTTTGCAATTGGAACTTTAATTTATTGGCTTTTTGGGTTTGGAATTATGTTTGCTGGAAATAGTGCATTTATTGGAGGCATTGATTTTTTAAGTAGAGGGGCATACAGTAATATACTTCCAGAAGGTGTTCCTAAGTATGCTTTTTTTATTTTTCAAACAGTATTTTGTGCTACTTCTGCTACTATTGTATCTGGTGCTATGGCAGAAAGAACTAAATTTATTTCATATTGTATTTATAGTGCATTAATTAGTGCAATTGTATATCCTATTTCAGGTCACTGGATCTGGGGAGGTGGATGGCTTTCACAATTAGGATTTCATGATTTTGCAGGTTCTACTGCTGTTCATATGGTTGGAGGAGTTGCAGCACTAATTGGGGCTAAAACTATTGGTCCACGTATAGGAAAATATGATAAAAATGGTAATCCTAAAGCTATTCTTGGACACAATTTAACGCTTACTGCATTAGGTGTATTTATTTTATGGTTTTGCTGGTTTGGATTTAACGGTGGCTCTACTGTTTCTGCAGAAGGAGATAATGTATTATCTTCTATGGGGAATATTTTCTTTACTACTAATTTATCAGCAGCTGTATCAACTATAACAGCAATGATAATAACTTGGATTCGTTATAAAAAACCGGACGTTTCAATGACATTGAATGGTTCATTAGCTGGTTTAGTTGCTATAACTGCAGGTACTGATTTAGTAACTCCTGTTGGTGCTTTTTTTATTGGAATAATGGCTGGTTTTTTAGTTGTATATGGTATTGAATTTATTGATAGAGTTTTAAAAATTGATGATCCGGTTGGAGCAATTGGTGTTCATGGACTTTGCGGTGCTTTTGGTACACTTATGGTTGGTTTATTTTCAGCTAACGAATATTCATATGCTGGAGGAACAATGCCTAAAGGATTGCTTTATGGTGGAGGATTTAAGCTTTTGGGAATTCAATTATTAGGAGTTGTATCAGTTATTATTTGGGTTTCTGTTACTATGATAATTATTTTCTTTTTAATAAATAAAACTGTTGGCTTACGTGCTTCTAATGAAGATGAAATTAATGGATTAGATATTTCAGAACATGGATTGGAAAGTGCTTATGCAGATTTTATAAGCTCTGATTATAGTAATGTAAATAACTATTCAATTGATTTAAAAAATGAAGAAGATGATGATAAACAAGTTTCTCAGGATAAATCTTTACCTGCTCAAGATATAAAATCTAATAATACAATTTCTGGTTCTGGTTATAAATTTACTAAAATTGAAATAATAACAAAACAAAGTAAATTTGAACAACTAAAAAGTGCTATGGATAAAATTGGCATAACAGGTATGACCGTAACTAATGTACTTGGTTATGGTATACAAGGAGGAAAAACGGAATATTACCGTGGTGTTGAAGTTGATACTAATCTTTTGCCCAAGATTAAAGTAGAAATTGTGGTTACTAAGGTTCCAGTAAAAAAAGTTATAGATGTAGCTAAAAAAGTTTTATATACAGGCAATATTGGTGATGGAAAAATATTTATATATAATGTTGAAAATGTAATTAAGGTACGTACAGGTGAAGAAGGTTATGAAGCATTGCAAGATGTTGAATAAGTTTTATAGAATAATAGAAATTTATATAAAATATTGAAATAAATAGTTTATACAAATGATAATTTATGATTTTAATATTAGATTAATAAAATAACAAAATAAATTTAAAGCACTATTTCTTAAAAAAATGACTGATATTATTTAAAAACATTTTTAATAAGAAATAGTGTTTTTTATTGAGTTTTATTAAATAAATATATAAAAAATTTTGTTTCTTAAAAAATTTTGTTAATATAAATACTAATAAAAATATTATTATTAGATTACTAGAATAAAATATTTTTATAGATGTTAATTAGTAAAATATATAAATGTCAAGATAAGAATATACGAAAAGTGGAAAATAATTATGTACAAAAAAATATTCTAAGAGACTTCTGGATCTATGTCAATATCTTAGACACAAAAGTTGAACTTTTTATGAGATTTTTCTAGCCAAATCTTCACATTTTTGGGGAGTTAAATATCCAATAGCACCATGTATCCTTTTTCTGTTATACTAGGCTTCTATGTACTCAAATATAGCAAGTCTTGCAGCATCATAATCAAAATACTTAACAAGATGCACTTTTTCCTTTTTTAAAGAGGCATGGAAAGACTCAATACAGGCATTATCATAGGGACAACCCTTACCACTAAAAGAATGTTTAATTAGTTTAGTACTCTCTATATACTCTTTAAAAGCAGAGCTTGTATACTGACAGCCTAAGTCACTATGTAAAATTAGAGGCTTGGTTGGTTTCTGGAGTTTTATAGCGTTTTTTACAGCTTGGAGAGCAAGTGCCGTATCAATAGATTTAGACATAGCATAGCCAATTATTTTTCTACTATATAAATCCATAACTGAGGCTAAATAGCACCATCCGTCTTTAATTGTGTGAATATACGTTATATCTGTTACCCATTTTTCCTTAATTGTAGTAGTATTAAAATCTCTTTTTAAAACGTTTTCTTGTGCCTCTATTTTCTTTTTGGATGAAGTAGGTCTATATTTTTTTACTATTACAAATTTTATCCCCAGTTTCTTCATTAATCTTTGGGTTCTCTTTAGACTAATAGTTATACCTGTTGATTTTAAAGCTTCGTTTATCTTAACTTGCTCCATATCGATGTTTACTCTCTTTGTGGATATCTATAATTTTTTCTCCTATGTTTTTATTTTCTATTTGTTTTTATTTTCTATTGCTCTATTGCTAGGCTTTTTATGTAGGTGTTTATAATAAGAGCTCCTAGACACCTTTAAAACTTTGCACATAAGCTTAATATCATGATATTTTTGGTTGTTAGTTATGAATTCAAATACAGTAGTTACTTCCTTGCGAATATGCCCATGGCTTTTTTTAATATTTCATTCTCTTCTTCAAGCTGCTTATTCTTTTTAATTATAGCTTGATAATCTGCTGCAGTTATAGTTGTATCTTTATCCACAGCTATAGGCTTATTCTTCTTTATCCATCCTGCTATTGTTGATTTTGATAGGGCATATTCGCTGCTTAACGCTGATAAACTCTTACCAGCATTATAAAGTTCTATTATTGTATTTTTGAATTCTTCTGTATATTGTTTTTGACTTCTTGCCATTTATAACACATCCTTATCTTATTTATATTTTAATGTGTTCGGCTTTCTGTGTCTACAATATTATACTAACACCAAATTCGTGATGGTGCTGTAATTGAAACTTTTAAAAATGATGAAAATGTAAATGAAGATAGAATAATTAAAGGAATGGTAGGCCGAGATTTAGTTAATAGATTTCCAAAGAGAAAATCTAAAATTGGCGATGTATATTTTGAAGTACAAAATTGGAATGTATATGATCCTATAATTGAAGGGAGAAAGATTATTAAGGATGTAAACTTAAAAGTTCATAAAGGTGAAGTTGTTGGAATATCAGGTCTTATGGGTTCAGGAAGAACAGAACTTGCCATGAGCATTTTTGGAAGAGTTTATGGAAAACGTATAACAGGGAAAATAATAAAAGATGGTAAAGAAATTGTATTAAAAAATGTTAGACAGGCAATAGAAAATGGACTGGCTTATGTTACAGAAGATAGAAAAAATGCAGGACTTATTCTTATACAAAGCATAAAACAAAATATAACATTGGCTAAGCTTAAAAAAATAAGCAAAAATCAAATTATAGATGAAAATAAAGAAATTGAGGTTGCAGAGGAATATAGACGAAAATTTAATATAAAATCACCAAGCATTTTACAAAAAACTGGCAATTTATCAGGCGGAAATCAACAAAAGGTTGTGTTAAGCAAATGGATATTTACAGATCCTGATGTGTTAATATTGGATGAACCAACTCGTGGAATTGATGTTGGGGCAAAGTATGAAATCTACACAATTATAAATAAGCTTGCAGAGGAAGGGAAATCTATTATAATTATATCCTCTGAACTCCCAGAAATACTTGGAATGTGTGATAGAATTTATGTAATGAATGAAGGGAAAATAGTTGGAGAGCTTGATAATAAAGATGCATCACAAGAAAGCATAATGAAGTGTATAATGCAGAGCAATAAGGAGGTAGTATGATGGAACCTGTTAAGAAAATTTCTGAAAATAAATCATCATCAAAAATTATGGAAACAATAAAAAGCACTTTTAAAAGCAATATAAGACAATATGCAATGCTTATTGCACTTGTAGCAATAATAATATTATTTCAAATACTAACTGATGGTATACTTTTAGTTCCTATGAATGTTACAAACTTAATACTTCAAAACAGTTATGTAATTATTTTAGCAATTGGTATGACTCTTTGTATATTAACAGGGGGGAATATAGACCTTTCTGTTGGTTCTGTATGTGCTTTTATCGGAGCAATAGCAGGTATACTTATGATAAATATGAAAATGAATATAATTCTTGCAGTGGTAATTTGTCTATTAATAGGGCTTGTTATAGGAATGTGGCAAGGGTTTTGGATTGCATATGTAAGGATACCAGCTTTTATAGTAACTTTAGCAGGTATGCTTATGTTTAGAGGACTTACCATAACAATGCTTAAAGGGTTAACTCTTTCTCCATTTCCAGAAAAATATCAGTTTGTAAGTGCGGGTTTTATACCAGATATATTTAAGGGACTTGGAACAAATTTAAATATTACAACAATTTTAATAGGACTTATAATTTCTGTTATTTATGTATACTTACAATTAAAAAGAAGAAATGAAAGACAGAAATATAATTTTAATGATACACCTTTTGGAATTTTTGCAGCTCAGATAATATTAACATTATTTATAATAAATCTTTTTTCATATTGGTTAGCATCATATAAAGGTATACCTATAATTTTAGTACTTATAGGAATTCTTATAGGAGGTTATTCTTTCTTTACAACTAAAACTATATCTGGACGTTATATTTATGCAATGGGAGGAAACGAAAAAGCTGCTGTACTTTCAGGTATAAATACAAATAAAGTACTTTTCTTATCATATGTTAATATGGCAGTTTTAGCTGCTGTATCAGGTATTGCTTTTAGTTCTCGTATTAATGCAGCGTCACCACAAACAGGAACAAATTTTGAGCTGGATGCAATAGCTGCTTGCTTTATAGGAGGAGCTTCTGCCTATGGTGGAGTTGGAACAGTAGTTGGAGCTATTATAGGTGCTCTTGTAATGGGAGTTCTTAATAATGGTATGTCTATACTTGGAGTAGGAAGCGATATGCAGATGACAATTAAGGGTTTTGTACTTTTAATGGCTGTAGCTTTTGATGTAATTTCAAAAAAGAAATCAAGAGGTTAATTGTAAATTAATCATAAAAAGGAAGGAAGATTTTTAAATATATAAAAATCTTCCTTCCTTAAATATTTTTTGTTAACATAAATTTCAATAAAAAATATTGTTATTAGTATAATAATATACTACCATTTTTGTGAAATTTATGTTATGTTAAATTAGGTATTATTTTAAGAGAGGATGTTTTTTATGGATAATATACTTTTTTTAATAAAATCTATGATTTTGGGAATTGTAGAAGGAGTAACAGAATTTTTACCTATATCTTCTACTGGCCATTTAATTATATTTCAAAATTTAATGAATTTTAAAGGAATTACTGAAAATTATATTGAAATGTATACTTATGTTATACAGCTTGGAGCTATACTTGCTGTTATTATTCTTTATTGGAAGAAGATAAAAGACACTTTAATAAATTTTTCTCCAAAGAAAGTTGGATATGAAAGATCTGGATTTAAATTTTGGTTTATGATATTTATAGCATGTATACCCGGTGGTATTTTTGGTATACTTTTTGATGATTTAGCAGATAAATATTTATTAGCACCAGTACCAGTAGCCATAACATTATTTTTAGGTGCTATTTGGATGATATATGCTGAAAAAGTATTTAGAAATAATAACTACAATGAAGATGATTTAAATGTAACTCCAGGACAGGCTGTTATAATTGGTTTATTTCAATGTTTGGCTATAATTCCAGGGATGTCTCGTTCCGCATCAACTATAATTGGAGGATGGGTAGCAGGCTTAACAACTGTTGCTGCTGCAGAGTTTTCTTTCTTTTTGGCAATACCAGTTATGGTTGGAATGAGTTTTTTAAAAATTTTAAAACTTGGAGGACTTTCAATTCTTACTTCTCAAGAATTAAATTCTCTTATTGTAGGTTTTGTAGTTTCTTTTATAGTTGCACTTATTGTAATTAAAAAATTTATTTCTTACCTTCAGAAAAAACCAATGAAAAATTTTGCTATTTATAGAATGATATTTGCAGTTATAGTAATTATTGCAGGAATTGCAGGTATATTTTAAAATTATAGATAAATATTTAAGTTTTATTATTATAGTTTTTGTATTCTATTTTATAGTTAATTTCTAATAAAATGTAAAAATGATTGTATAAATTAAAAATACATCATAAATTAAGAGAAACTTTTTTATAGGCCTCTTTTATAGTAGACAGTTAAAAAATAAAACTGCTTACATAAAAGGGGCGTTTCATTTTTTTATAAATGACTTTTATTATTAAATTTTTCTAATATATAAAAAAAGTATTGACTTTATTACTTTATCATGATAAAGTAATATCGTAGATTGATAAATATGTAAGGAGTGCTTATAATGAACAAAATAATAAAGAAAATTTTAGCAGTTGGAATAATTGGAGTAATAGTTTTAGGTGCAGCTGGATGTAGCAATAAATCAAAAGATACAATGGGAAAAGAAAGTCTTGTGCTTGGTTTTGATGATACATTTGTTCCTATGGGATTTAAAGATGAAAATGGGGAAATAGTAGGTTTTGATATAGATTTAGCAAAAGAAGTATCTAAAAGAATTGGTAAAGAAATAACTTTTCAGCCTATAGATTGGTCTATGAAAGAATCAGAACTTAATTCAGGGAAAATAGATTTAATATGGAATGGATATACTATAACTGATGAAAGAAAAGAAAAAGTAAGTTTTACAAATCCATATTTGGATAATAGACAAGTTATAATAACTTTAAAAGATTCAAAGATTAATAGTAAAGCTGATTTAAAAGGAGCAAAAGTAGGAGCACAAAATGAATCAAGTGCAGTTGATGCAATAAATAAAGAGCCAGAGCTTTTAAAAAGCTTTGATGGAGGGAAAGTTTATACTTTTGAAACTAATAATGATGCTTTAATGGATTTAGAAGCAAAGAGAATAGATGCTGTAGTTGCAGATGAAATTTTAGTAAGGTATTATATAAATAAAAAAGGTGCAGAAAAATATAAAATATTAAATGATGATTTTGGAAGCGAAACTTATGGTGTTGGTTTAAGAAAAGATGATAAAGAGCTTTTAGAAAAAATAAATAAAGCATTTGAAGATATGAAAAATGATGGTACTGCAAAAGCTATATCCGAAAAATGGTTTGGAGAAAATTTATTTAAATAAAATTATAGGAGGATTTTCATGAATAATATAATCAGCCTGATGCCTCAAATAGGTGAAGGTCTTATAGTAACTTTAGAAGTTTTTATACTTACACTGCTTTTTTCTATACCACTTGGAATAATAGTAGCTCTAGGAAGATTATCTAAAAATCCTATATTAAATAAGATAACAGGCTTTTATGTTTTAATCATGAGAGGAACTCCGCTTTTACTTCAAATAGTATTTATATTCTTTGGATTGCCTATAGTTGGAATAACTTTTGATAGATTTCCTGCAGCTATATTAGCTTTTGTACTTAATTATGCAGCATATTTTGCAGAAATATTTAGAGCGGGTATAGCATCTATAGATGAAGGACAGTATGAAGGTGCTAAAGTTCTTGGCTTTTCTCCCAAATATACATTTTTTAAAATAATACTTCCACAGGCTGTAAAAGTAATATTGCCAGCAGCAGCTAATGAGATTATTACTCTTGTGAAAGATACTGCTCTTGTATATGTAGTTGGCTTGGATGAGCTTTTAAAGGTTGGCAAGATGGCTTCTAATAGAGAAGCTTCATTAATACCTTTAGTTGTAGTAGGAATTATATATTTGCTGTTAATTGCAATATTTACAAGGATTTTTAAAAAAGTAGAAAAAAGATACAGCTATTATCAATAGGGATGTGATTAAACTATGCTTAAAATTGAGGGATTAGAAAAAAGTTTTGGTAAAAATAAAGTACTAAAAGGAGTAAATCTTGAACTTAAAGAGGGAGAGATTGGTGTTATAGTTGGGCCTTCAGGTGGAGGAAAAACAACATTATTAAGATGTATAAATGGGCTTACAAAACCTGATTATGGATCTATATTGATAAATGGAAGATACTTATATAAAAATGGAGTAATGGCAGAAAAAAAAGAAGAGATTGAAATAAGAAAAGACATAGGTTTGGTATTTCAAAATTTCAATTTATTTCCTCATATGAATGTTTTACAAAATATTACCGAAGCACCTAAAGTTGTACTTAATATGGAAGCTTTTAAAGCTGAAGAAAAAGCTTTAGAAATTTTAAAATTTTTAGGGCTTGAAGATAAAAAATTAAATTATCCCTTTGAACTTTCAGGAGGACAAAAACAAAGAGTTGCTATAGGAAGAGCTCTTGCTATGGAACCAAAACTTATATGCTTTGATGAACCTACTTCTGCTTTAGATCCAAGTATGACAGAAGAAGTTGCTAATCTTATAAAAAAAGTAAGAGCTGAAAAATCTATGACAGTTTTAATTATAACTCATGATATGACTTTTGCTAAGATGGTAGCTGACAGGGTTTTATCTATGGATAATGGTATATTAAAAGAAGAAATAATGTATGTGTAAGCTTATATTATATTGATTGTAATATTATTTACATTGAATTTTAATAAAGTATAGTATATAATTTAATGATGAAAACTTAATAAAGCTTTTAGGTGTTTGAAAAAACATAACAGGGAAATGCGTGAAACGCTGCAGCCCCCGCTACTGTATGTGGTGCTGCTTGGTCGTTTGCCACTGTAGGAAACTATGGGAAGGTGTACCAAGCTATGAGCCATAAGCCAGGAGACCTACCTAAAAGTTAAAGTATTCAACTTTCGGAGGGAAAGGAGGAACGTTTGATAGCAGCTTTTAAGCTTTGCATCATGCTTTTATACCTTAACTCCCCGCAATGAGGAGTTTTTTTTATTGAATTGAGGTGAATAAAATGGATACAAAGAATTTTGATTTAATAGCTTATCCTTTTTTAAGTGAAAAATCTTCTTTAGTAAATCATGAGATTTTGACAGATAAACTTTCTGCAACATTAGGATATATATTATCCATTGATACTCCTTTAAAAGAGGAAACTTGGTGGCTTATGGATAAAATTTTGCATCTTAATGGATCAATAAGAGGTAAGCTTGCAATTACAGAAGAAGATCTAAAAGAAGGACTAGCTATTTATAATTCTTTTAAAGAGAAAAATAAACATAGAGTAAATGGGTTTATATATCCAACAGGCCATACAATAGCTTGTGAATATCATAAAGCAAGATGTGAAGCAAAAATTATTTCAAGAAATTTATATTTATTAAAACAACAAGGTATAAATGTACCTGAAATTTGTATTGATTTTGCTAATTTAACGGCAAATATATTATTTGTATTTTCTTTAGAAATAAACAGATTAAATAACATTGAGGAAATTTCATTTCAATCAAAGTCATATTAATTAAAAAACAGGAGATGATAAAATATGAAAAAATCAAATTTAATAAAAGCAGGAGTTACAGTATTAGCAGTTTTAGTTCTTTTCCTTGGATACTTTGGAATTAAAAATGTATTAAGTGGTCAAAGTGGAAACAAGACAATAGTTATAACAATTAAAGATGATACATCAAATAAAGTTTTAGTTGATAAGAAAAAGTATAAAACAGATGCAGAAAATTTAGCACAATTTTTGGATCAATATAAAGATGAATTTCAAGTAGAAATGCAAAATTCTCAATATGGACGTTTCATAGTTGGATTAAAAGGATTAAAAACTACAGATATGAGTAAAGGACCATGGTGGATGTATTCATATAATTCTCCAAGCCAAAATGTTAAAATGAAAATTGGAGAAGCACCAGGAGCAGAACAGCTTGGTTTGCATGATAAAGATGAAATAGAGTTAGTATTTACAAAGAACACAGGTATGTAAAATGAATATGAGTGCTAGGGAAATTACTAAAATAAGTTTACTTGCAGCCTTCCTTTATATAATACAATTTTTAGGTTCATTCGTACTTTATTTTGAGCTTGTTAATTTTACAATACTTACTTATGGTGTTTATCTTAAAAGAAAAGAGGCATGGCTTTCAACTGTAGTATTTTGTCTTATTGTAATGCTTACACGTGGTATAGCACCTTGGAGTATAATGTATTTAGTTGTATTTCCTCAATATGCACTTATATATTCTTTAGTAAAAAATAAAACTAAAAATCAATATATATTAGCATCCGTAGGTTTTATATTAGCATTTTTATGTGGTACACTTATTGATTTACCATTTATGATAAGTGCAAAATTAAGTTATAAAGCTTTTATTATAAGACTATTAATGGGGTTTCAAGTATCTTTAGGGAATGCAGCAGTAACTTTTATAGCAACTATATATTTATTAAAACCAATGCAAAGAGTATTTAATTATATTAAATAAAAATAAATTTTAAAGGCGATGACGAATTTTATAGTTGTCGTCTTTGTTTTTTATGGAAGAAACACTTTGTAGTTTTAAAATATTTAAAAATATTATGTTATAATAAATTATGAAAAATAAAATATACAACAAACGGGGTGATTATCATAGAAATAAAAGAAAGAATTGAAAAATTAAGAAGTCTTATGAAAGAAAGAGATATATATGCTTATATAGTACCAAGTTCCGATCCTCATCAAAGTGAGTATGTAGCTGAGCATTATGCTGCAAGAGCTTTTATAACAGGGTTTACTGGTTCTGCAGGGACAGCAGTTATAACATTAGATAAAGCTGGATTATGGACTGATGGCAGATATTTTATCCAAGCTGAAAATGAGCTTAAAGGTACAGGCATAACTTTATTTAAAATGGGTGAAAAAGGAGTTAAAACTATTGAAGAATTTTTAAAAGAAAATTTACCAGATGGTGCTAAAATAGGATTTGATGGTCAAGTAATTTCTGAAAAATATTTTAGAAATATGAAAAATTTATTAAAAGAAAAAAATTTTTCTTATCAAATTAATGAGGATTTAATTGATAAAATTTGGGATAAAAGACCTAAAAAGCCTCAAACAGAAGTAATTTTACATGATATAAAATATGCAGGAAAATCAAGAGAAGAAAAAATTTCTGAAGTAGTAAAAAAAATGAAAGATTTAGGAGCAAATTATTACATAATATCATCATTAGATGATATAGCTTGGCTTTTAAACATTAGAGGAAGAGATATAGAATGTAATCCTCTTACTATATCTTATGCATTTATTTCAGAAAAAAAATGTTATTTATTCATTGATGAATGTAAAATTAATTCTAAAGTTAGAGAAGAACTTGAAAGATCAAAAGTTTTTATAAAACCTTATGAAAGTATAGTAAACTTTTTAGAAAATCTTGATGAAGGCACAATTTTATTAGACCCATCTAAGACTAATACTTTAATTTATAGTTCTATTAAACTTAAAATAATAGAAAAAACTGATATAACTACAATGCTTAAGGCTGTAAAAAATGATGTAGAAATTGAAAATCTAAGAAAAGCTATGATAAGAGACGGCGTTGCTATGGTTAAATTTTTAAATTGGATAAAAAAGAATGTATCATCAGGCAAAATTACAGAAATAGATGCTGCAGATAAATTAGAAGAAATAAGAAAACAAGGAGATAATTTTTATGATTTAAGCTTTGAAACTATATCAGCCTATAAAGCAAATGCTTCAATGCCACATTATCATGCAACAAAAGAGAATCAATCTTTAATAAAACCTGAAGGATTTTATTTAGTAGATTCAGGGGCTCAATATTTAGATGGAACAACGGATATAACTAGGACTATAGTTGTAGGGGAACTTACAGAAGAAGAAAAAATAGATTATACTCTTGTATTAAAGGGAATGATTGATTTATCTAAGCAGAGATTTTTATATGGAGCTACAGGATCTAATCTAGATATAGTAGCTAGAATGCCTCTTTGGAATGCAGGAATGGATTTTAAGCATGGAACAGGTCATGGTATAGGATTTTTCTTAAATGTACATGAAGGTCCGCATAGAATATCTATGGCACCTAGTACTGTAAAACTTGAAAAAGGAATGATTGTTTCCAATGAACCTGGTGTTTATAAAGAAAATAAACATGGAATAAGAATAGAAAATTTAGTTGTTGTTCAGGAAGATGAAAAAACTTATTATGGTGGTCAATTTATGAAATTTGAAACTTTAACTTTATGCCCAATAGATACTGATGCTATAGTTTTAGATTTATTAAATGATGAAGAAAGATTATGGCTTAATAACTATCACAAGATGGTTTTTGAAAAGCTATCACCATATCTTGAAACTGAAGAACTTGAATATTTAAAGCAAGCGACTAAAGCCATATAATAAAAAAAGTTCCATGAATTTTTCATGGAACTTTTTTATTTATATATGATTAATATAGTTATGCAGCATAATATATTTTGCAAAGATAATTTAAAAATTGTATATTACATTAATCTAAAGAATGGAAGATTTAATAAAATATCACGTATAGTATCTCGGGAGCTTCCAGCAAGTTTATTATAATTTCTTTCGTTTTTGTAAAATTCATTTCCTTGAGATAATTCGTTTTCATTTAATTCATAAGTTTTCAAGTATTCGTAAGTTAAACCAAACATTTTATAAGCACCCCCATGATATAATATATAATACATTATATTATATATTAAAATTTTTGTTGCATTAAAAAATAACATTTGAATTATTTCTTTCAATTATATATTAATACATGACGGACAAAATTTCAATATATTTTATAAAAATTTTTAAATATATTGTTTTTATAATTAGTTAGTTAAATTAGTATAATTGACAATTAAATTGTGCTGATTTAATATATATATAAATTTTAAATTTAAATGGAAAGTATATTATAAATTTATATTAATGATTAAAACACAATAAGCTGTAAATAAATTTCTATTATACAATAAGTAGTATGTTTATTATTGATTTACTTCAAAATATAGTTGTCAATTCTAAGGGAAAATAATTTTTGTGAGATAATCATATTAATAAATTTATAATTAATATGTGAAAGGAAGTGATTTTTTATGTATAAAAGCATAACAAATTTAAAGGTAAGATATGTAGAAACAGACCAAATGGGAATAGTACATCATTCTAATTATTATATATATTTTGAAGCTGCAAGAGAAGATTTTATAAAAGGTGCAGGTATTTCTTATAAATATATTGAAGATACAGGAATAATGATGCCTTTAATCGAGACACAATGCAGATACATTGAAGGAGCAAAATATGGAGATAGTATTAAAATAGAAACTACTTTAGAAGAACTTACTCCGGTTAAGATAACTCTTAATTATAATGTTATAAGAGAAAGTGATAATAAGCTTATTTCAAAAGGGAAAACAATTCAGACTTTTGTAGATAAAAATAATTTTAAGATAATAAACATAAAAAAGAAAAATCCAGAAATTTGGGATAAATTAGAAAAGTTAAAATAAAAAATAATATTTATTTAAAAATTTTTTACATAATAAAAAAGACAGAGGATATCCTCTTGCCTTTTATATTTTTTTTCTTCTAAGTATTGTAGGAATTTCAATAATGTCTGGTTCTAAAAAATTTAAAGTAGAATCCTTAGAATTTTCATTTTTAGAAGAATCTTCAACTAAAGGTGATTTTTCTTTGTTTAAACCAGTAGCTATAAGAGTAATATGAATTTCATCTTTCATATTTTCATCTATAGAAGCACCAAAAATTATTTCTGCTTCAGGATTAACTTCACTTCTTATATATTCAATAGCTTCGTCTATTTCGGTTAAAGATAAATCATTTCCTCCTGTTACATTTATTAAAAGTCCATTTGCACCAATTATTGCAGTTTCTAAAAGGGGACTATTTACTGCTTGTTTTGCAGCATTAATAGCTCTTTCATCGCCCTTTGCAACACCCATTCCCATATGTGCAAGACCTGAATTTCTCATAATTGTACTTACATCAGCAAAATCAAGATTTATAAGGCCAGGAATATTTATTATATTTGAAATACTTTGTATACCTATTTTTAAAACATCATCTGCCGCAGAAAAAGCCTCTATTATAGTCATTTTTTTTGTGGCTATATTTAAAAGATTTTTGTTTAATATAACTATGAGAGAATCTACATTTTCTTTAAGTTTTTCAATTCCTTTAACGGCATTAGACATTCTTTTAGAACCTTCAAATGGGAAAGGCTTTGTAACTATACCAACAGTAAGTATTCCAAGTTCTTTTGCAATACGAGCTATTACAGGAGTAGCACCTGTACCAGTACCTCCGCCCATTCCAGCAGTTAAAAATATCATGTCTGCTCCCATTAAGGCTTCACGTATTTCATTTTCGCTCTCTTCTGCTGCTTTTTCACCTATTTCAGGGACAGCGCCTGCACCGAGACCTTTTGTAAGTTTGGTACCTATTTGTATAACTCTATTTGCTTTTGAAGATCTAATACTTTTTAAATCTGTATTAGCAATAATAAATTCAACACCTTTCATGCCGGAATCAATCATTCTATGTACAGCGTTATTTCCGCCGCCTCCTACTCCTACTACTTTAATGTTGGCAGGGAAGGTTGAAAAAACATCCATATCCATTAAAAATTTCCTCCCTTGTAATCATCTATTTTATATTTTACTGAATTTTATAAAAACACCATTATATTTATATAAATATAATAATTTCACTTACAGCTAAATTCAATTATATAATAATTATAAAAATTCATATTAAATTAAGATTAGTTAAGTTTTACAGTGATTTTCTAATATATACATAAAATTTCGCTACAAGTTAATATTTACATGATAGTATAAATTTAGTACAATTACAATAAGAAAAATATAAATAAATAAATAATTTATAAATAAAAATGGATTTGTTTATTTATAATAGGAGTGAAACCATGAATCTGGGAAGTACTATTAAAGCTTATAGACTTAGTAAAAAAATAACATTAAAAGAACTTGCAGAAAAAGTAGGAATTACAGCTTCTTTTTTATCTGATATTGAAAATAATAAAAAACAACCAAGTGTAGAAACTTTAGGAAAGCTTGCAGAAGCTTTTAATATACCTTTGTATATGCTATTTAAGGATACAAGTAATGAAGAAATTTCTCAAAAGATAGATGAAAAACCTTTAAATCAAAATTCTTTTATACTTCAAGCAGAAGCCTTATTTCTTAGTGATAATTTAACTAAAGAAGATAAAGAAGCTATTTTTAAAGATATTACGGACCTTTACTGGAAAGCAAAGGGACTTGCAAAATAGAGAGGATTATATGGGATACGAAAGAATTGTTAAAAATGCAAATGAAATTACACAAACCTTTGGCACTAAAGACCCATTTATTATATCAGAAAAATTAGGCATACCTATTATATATCGTGAATATGGAAGTGCAATTAAAGGATATTGTATTAAAATTTTTGATAAACTTCATATTGTTATAAATTCTAATTTTAATCTTAAAGCGCAAAAAATTATTTGCGCTCATGAATTAGGGCATGCCTTATTGCATACAGAATTTTTACATCCAATTTTTACAGCTTCTTTTGATGAAGGTGGAAACAGTGAATTAGAACATGAAGCTAATATTTTTGCATTAGCACTTCTTCTTGATGAAAAAAGTTTAAACATAAAAATTTCAGATATGAGTAATTATTTAATTATGGGAATATTTAATGATAACTTAAAGATATAATTGGTATAAAAAATATGTATATTTTAAAATACATAAATAAATACATAAATTATTTTGTAAATTAATAAATCATGCATAAAATAGGTTTAAAAATTTTTATGCATGATTTTTATTTTTAATTATCTTTTATTTCTAAAACTACAGGACAGTGGTCTGATCCTAAAACTTCTGTATGTATTTGGCTATCGATAATTCTATCTTTTAAAGCTTCTGAAACTAAAAAGTAATCTATCCTCCAACCTGAATTGTTTTTTCTTGCATTAAATCTATAAGACCACCAAGAATATATTCCTTCTTTATCTGGATAAAGATAACGGAAGGTATCTATAAAACCAGCATTTAAAAGTTCAGTAAATTTGCCCCTTTCTTCATTAGTAAAACCAGCATTTTTTCTATTATTATTAGGGTTTTTAAGATCTATTTCATTGTGTGCAACATTTAAATCTCCACAAATTATAAGAGGTTTCTTTTTTTCGAGATTTTTTAAAAAATTTCTAAATTCATCTTCCCAAACCATTCTGTAATCTAATCTAGCTAAATTTTCTTTTGAATTTGGAGTATATACTGTAATAAAATAAAAATCTTCATACTCAAGAGTTATAACTCTACCTTCTTTATCATGTTCTTCTATACCTATTCCATAGGATACAGAAATTGGCTCTTTTTTAGTAAATATTGCAGTACCGGAATAACCCTTTCTTTCTGCATAATTCCAATATTGATAATATCCTTCAAGATGTAAATCAATTTGTCCTTTTTGAAGCTTACTTTCTTGTATAGCAAAAATATCTGCATTTATTTTATTAAAATAGTCTAAAAACCCTTTATTTATACAGGCTCTTAATCCATTTACATTCCATGAAACAAATTTCATTTATATCACTCTCTCATTCTCTTTTTAAATTTATTTTTGAAGATACTTATTGATATTTTATTATAAAGAATAATATTTATCAATTAGTTTTATAGCTAAAATTAATATTTCACAAATTATAAGTAAAAATGGCTGTCGTAAAATATAAGTTAGTTTGAAATTAAGCTATAATAAATAAAATATGTGTAATTAGAGTTTTAGACTTATCTTAATACTTATTACAGATATTTTATTTATTTTTCTTATAGATGTTAGAACTTTTATATTTCAAACTAACTTTTATTTTTTTATAGATATATATATGATTAATTAATATAAAGATTTTTATTTTTTACTATATGTTTTAAAACATTTATAAAATAGTCAATTTCGAAAAAACTGTTATAAAGTCCAAAACTAGCTCTTATCATACCAGGTCTTTTTTGCTTAGAATCTTTAATAAAATTTAAAGATTCTTCTTTTGAAATATTTAAAAGTTCTTGAACATAGGGCTGTGCACAAAAACATCCTGTTCTTACAGCTATTCCTGCTTTAGAAGATAATATTTCAGCAACCTTACTATGATGAATACCTTTTATATTAAATGGAATAATTGCTACTTTGTTATTTAAATTATCTAAATCTCCATAAAGCTCCACGTCTTCTATGTTTTTAAGAGCTGATACAGTATAACGAAGCAGGGCATTTTCATAAGATTCTATATTATTCATACCTATTTGATTTAATGTATTAATAGCTGCAACTAAAGCTATTACTCCCATAACATTAGGAGTACCTGCTTCTTCATTGTTTGGAGGATCATTCCAAATTACATAGTCATGAGTTACAAAATCTACAGTGCCTCCACCTTTGTAATGAGGTTCTCCCTTTTTAAAGATTTCTTTAGGACCTATTAAAACTCCTATTCCAAAAGGTGCATACATTTTATGAGCAGAAAAAACTAAAAAATCTATATGCTCTAAAGAGTCTTGATTTTTCATATCCATAGGTACATGGGGGACCAATTGAGCACCATCTACTAATATTTTAGCCGCATATTGATGTGCAAGACGTGCGACATCATAAATAGGATTTAAAAAGCCAGTAACATTAGAAGCACCAGAAATTGTTACAAGTTTTACATTGCCTTTATAATTTATTAATTTTTGTTCTAGGTCTTCCATAGATAAACGTCCATTTTTATCTAACTTTATATAATCTAACTTATATTTATCACGCCAAGGCAAGTCATTTGAATGATGTTCCATGTTTGTACTTAAAATTACACATTCATTATTTTTGTCGCAAAGTCTATAAGAGAGTTTATTTATACCCTCAGTAGTATTTTTTACATATATAACTGTATTATATTTTTCATCTGCTTTTACAAAGTTTAAAACTATTTTTCTTGAATTTTCATATAAATTAGAAGAAATTTGTGATTTGTAACCTTTACCTCTATTTATAGAAGAATACCAGGGAGAAAAATCTATAATTTCTTTAAGTACAGATACAAAAGGAGGAGTTGTAGCAGCATTATCAAAATTTATATAAGTTGAGGAGTTTCCATTTGATAAAGGAACTTTTGTATCTACACCTACTATCATATTTCTATAAGGAGAAGTATAAGACCAATAACCTAACATATACATCACCTGCTTTAACTTTTATTTATAATTATTATATGAATTTAGGAATGCATTGTGATTTTAATAATAAAATAGAAATAAATACAAAATTGTTTTTATTTAAATTTTGAATAATATTATGTAAAATTATACCAAAAAATGTTTATGTATAGGCTTTTACATGATATACTTATAATGTATTTAATTATACTGGGGAAGTGTTATTATGGATTTTATAAATAATAGATACAGAATTTTAAAAAATATAAGGCAAAATAGATTAATATCTTCTTATCTTGCAGCTGATATGAAAAAAAACTTTAAAGCGGTACAATTGAATATTATAAATTCTGAATATCTTCCTGATAAATTATTAGATTATTATATTAAAGAATTTATGACTCTTACAACTATTAAAGATAAAAATATTGTAAAGTTATATGATTTTGACATTATAAAAACTATTGATAATAAAAGGATAGATAATAGACAATATTTTTATGTTAATGAAAATTTTGAATCAAATAATAATTTTTTAGATAGCATAAAAGATTTAGATTATGATAAAATATTAGACTTATTTGTAGAAATTTGCCAAAGTATCAATTATCTGCATTTAAGAAATTTTGTTTATGGGGATATAAATATAAATAATATATATATAGATGGTTTAAATATTAAACTTAAAGATATAGCTACTTTGAAGCTTGAAAGTTATTATCATTGGAATTCAAAAGAAAACGAACTTATATTTAAAGCTCCAGAAGTAATAGCAGAGGAAAAATTTTCAGTATCATCAGATATTTATTCTTTGGGAGTACTTTTGCTTTTTATGTGCCAAAAGGAAAACAAAGAAAATAATAATATATTAAATCAAGTAATTAAATTAAAAAATTTAAAAGACAACTATAAAAGTTTTTCTAAAAACAATGTGCTGTTTTTAGAAAAAATAAGCACAATTGTACAAAAGATGATTGAAAGTGATGTAAATAAAAGATATAAGAGTATTAATGAAGTTATAAAGGATATAAATAAAATTTTTAATAAAAATTATAAAGCTCATAATAAAAAACAATTAAAGAAATTAAATTTTAAAACAAAACTTGTAGGAAGAGAATATGAAATAAATGCTATTTTTAATATGTATAATTCTATAGAAAGGATGCAATTTTCAAAAAATCTTGCAATAGTTCATGGTGAATCTGGTATAGGAAAAACTAAATTTTTAAGAGAAATAGAGTATATATTTTCAATGAAAAATGTTAATGTATACTCAAATTTTATATCAGATAATATAAATTTCTTTAAGAACAAAGCTTTTTTAGAAATTTTAAAAACAATTATAGATGAATGTGAAGCAGAAACATTTAAAAGATATGAATCTGAACTTGTAAAATTTATACCTTCACTTGAAGATAAAAATAATAATAATGTATTTGTAGATTATTTATTAGATAGTAAAGAAAAAATCAAAGTATTAAATACTATATCTTCTTTTATAAGTGATTTTATAAAAGGAAAGCCTGCAATATTTATAATGGATAATTTACATATGGCAAGTGAATTTTCAATAGATATTTTGGAGTATATGCATTTAAGAAATCCAAATATTATGTTTATAGTGTCTTATTGCGATGGAGAAGTTACTTACAACAAAAGATTAGTACAATTTTTATCTAAAACTGCAAATAAATCTAATGTTTTAGACATACAGCTTAGAGGACTTAATAAAAAAGATTCCATAGATATGATACAAGATATATTAAGAAGTCCTATTAAATTAGAAAACTTTGGAGGGAGAATTTTTTCAAAAACTTATGGTAATCCATTATTTATAGTTGAAACTTTAAAAAATTTATTTGCTGAAAAAATTTTATATATAGATGAAGATTCTGGAAATTGGATTAATAAATATGATTATGATTATAATAAAATGCCTGTGCCTTCTAATATGGAACAAGCAGTGCTTGCACAAATTAAAGGAATAGATGAATTAAGTTTAAATATTCTTAATATTGTATCTATATTTAATACAGGTATATCTTTAGAAACTTTAAACAATATTATTCAAAATGATAAAAAAGTTGTGGAGCAACATATAGAAGATTTAGAGGGTAGAGGAATATTATGCCAAAAGATAGAAGATAGCGGCTTTGTTTACGATTTTTCAAATAAAATTTTAAAAATGTTAATAGAAAAGAAAATAGAAAAAGATTATAAAAAAAATATTCACAAACTTGCTGCTAATCTTTTAGAAAAGCAATATATAAATGAAAGTGTAAATAGTGAAGAATTTATATATCATTTAGAAAAATCTGATCAAAAAGAAAAAATAATTAAATATTGCCTTGAAAATGCAGATAAAATGGAAAACTATAAAAACAGAATAGATGCTGTAAAAAATCTTAAAAAAGTTATTTCTATAATGGAAGATGAATTAAGCCTAAGAAAAATAAAAATACTTTTTAGAATAGGTAGAATTTACGAAGAATTAGGAAACTGGACAAATTCTATAGAATATTATAATGAAGCTGAAAATTTAGCAAGAGAAATTAAAGATAATATATATGAAATTCAAGCAATAAATAAAATAGCAAATATATTTCTCTATAAAAATGATACTTTAAAAGCTTTAAATTATATAGAAAAAGCAGAAAAAATTATATACAGTTCTGATTTCCTAAATAAATATACAGAAGAATATTTAGAATATAAAGAAATTCAAGTAAGACTATATTATATAACACAGAAATATAAGGAAATAGAGGAAATTTGTAAAAATTGTATAGAATTGTGTGGAGAAAAATATAATAAGTTAAAAGGTCTTTTTTATAAAAATTTAGGAAATTATTACTTACATAAAGGGAATATTGAACAAGCTCTTAATTACTATAATGAAAGTAAAATTTGTTTTGAAAAGTCTCAATATACTGAGGGCATAGCAACAATTCTTAATAATATTGCAGTTGTTTATGAAGATTATTATCAAGATAATGAAAAGAGTATGGAATATATTTTAAATACAATAGATATCTGTGAAAAAAATCATATTGTGGTTTTAGAAGTTGTAGCTTTAACTAATTTAGCATCTTTTTACTATGATAGCTGGAATTATGATTTGGCGCTTCAATATTTTTTAGAAGCTGTTGAAAAAGGTAAATCTATAGAGCTTGAAAGTAATATATTTTATTGTTATAACTATTTATCCAATATATATTTAAATACAGGAGAATATAAAAAAGCTTATGAATATTTTTTATTAGCACAAAATGAATTAAAAAATTATCCAGAGCAAGGCAAAGATATCGGATTATACTATAAAATGGGAGCTGAGCTTTTATATAGTTTTGGAGATAATGAAAAAGCTAAGGAATATATACTAAAAGCTTTAGATATATATAAAGATAGTAAAGCTATACAAAAATGGGAAAGCCTTGTATTATATCAATATATAGATATTTGTATAAAAGAAGAAGAAAATAGTGTTATAGAAAATATCGATATAATAAAAAATATTATATCTAATTTTAAAAATCCTTTAAAAAAATTAGATATACTTTGTAATACTGCTATACTTTTATATAAAAAAGGTTTTATTAAATTAACAGAAATAGTATTTAAAGAAACAAAAAATATAAAAGTAGATTATATAACAAATAGAATCAGAGTTATGATTTTGTTTTTAACAGGTATTTTAAGAAAAAATAGGAATAAACTTAAATATTTAAATTTAGCTTTAGACATTATTAAAAAAGAGAGAGAAAAAGTATTACATTCAAATATCTGCTGTGCATTAGGAGATTATTATTTATTGAAAAAAGATTACTTTTATGCTGCTAATTATTATTTTGAAGCGTCAGAAATTATTAAATCTGCTACTTTGCAAATTCCAGATGAATTTAAGGTTAAGTTTATGAATATGCCAGGAACTATAAATAGTTTTATTATGCTTATGAGCATGAGAAAAATTAACAATCATGATGATTTATTTAATCACAAAGAGAATAAATTATTAATAAAAGGTATAAAAGAACTTAATGTATTATTTGACTATGAAGAATTTGGAGAAATACTTACTAATAAAGATTTTATAAGATCTGCTAAAAAGATATATAGTTCATCTTTGCCTAAAGGAATAAGAGGAGTTAAAGATATAATTAAAAATCTTTATTCAGATCCGCTTAAAAATTTAGATATAATAGCTAAATATCTTGCAAGTGTTACATTAGCAACACGAAGTCTGATTTTAGTAGATGATTATGATCAAAATTATTATGCAATAGCATCAAATGATGGAAATAACCAAGTGCCCTTAAGTAAATACCTGCTTGAAACTGTTAGAGTGTTAAAAGAGCCTATTTTAATAACAGAAAACCTTATTGATGATAACAATTCTAATTTTGTTCATATTCTTCAAGGTAAAAAAGCAGTTATTTGTATACCCATAATAATGAATTCTCAGGATATGAATTTTAACTTAAAAGAAAATAAAAGAAAGAATTCTTTTACAAATAAATTTATAAAAGGATATATATACCTTGAGTCAGATAGAACTTTAAATAATTTTAACAAAGAAGGATTAAAAAAATGTATTGAAGTTTCAAGATTGGCAGGCTTTATTATAGAAAAATATCAATTTCAAATAAGCTCATCTATGGATAAACTTACAGGTGCTTTAACCAGAAAAGCTTTAGAAGATGCTTTGACAGAGCACATAGACTTAACTGACGAAATTAATGGAAAGTTTTCCATAATAATGGTAGATCTAGATCTATTTAAACATATAAATGATAGATTTGGGCATCAAACTGGAGATGAAGTTTTAAGGAAAGTATGTTCTATAATAAAAAATAATATAAGAAAAGATGATATATTTGGAAGATATGGTGGAGAGGAATTTATAATTGTACTTCCTCAAACTGATTCAAAAGATGCTTTAGCTGTTGCAGAAAAACTTAGGGAAAAAATTGAAAAAGCTAAAATATTAGGAGATAATATACCTGTAACAGTGAGCATGGGTATTGCCTCTTATCCAGAACATGCTAAATGGAAACAAGAAATTATTGAAAAAGCAGATCAGGCTTTATATGTTTCTAAAGAACTTGGTAGAAATCAATGTAATGTATGGAGCAACAAATTTTCAACTAAAGTTAAAGGAACTGATAAACTTACAGGTATAGTTTCAGGAAATACTGTACAAGATTCAAGAAATGTTCTAGCAATGCTTGATATAATAGAAATTATAAAAAAGGAGGATATTATTGAAAACAAGATATTTAATTATCTTGGAAGAATTATTGAAATTACAGAGTCAGATTATGGAGTTTTTTTCCTTGTAGAAAATAAAAGAATAAAAAAAGAATATGCAAGAAAGGTTTTTGAGGAAAAATGGGAAGAAATATATAGTTATAATTTAGATGCAATAAATTCTGTAATAGATAATAAACAAGGTGTATATATGCTTGATTGGGATGAAAATTTAAAATATGATTCTATAACTGGAATACCTGAGTGGAATTCTATATGTGTAGTGCCTCTTATAAAAAATGGTGATATTAAAGGAGTACTGTATCTTTCAGTATCTACAAAGAAAAAAGAATTTAAATTTGAAGAATTTAATTTTATAAGTACATTAGGGGATTTAGGATCTCTAATGTTATAAGAATTATATAATGCATGGCTATTTAAGATTTAAAATTTATGATTATTATTTATAATTGCTATTAAATCAAAGTTGCATAGTTAATTTTGATTTAATAAAATGATTATCTAACAAAAAGTATTTTTTATAATTGGGTACTATATTTTGAAGTAAATCAATAATAAATATATTACTCATTGTGTAATTAGAATTTATTTACAGCTTATTGTGGTTTAATAAAAAAATTAAAATATTGTATATAATATTTTAAATTAAAGACTTCAGATAAAAATTATACTGAAGTCTTTTTTATATTATGATTATTTCACAAAAACTATTTTTATTATAATTGACCACTATATTTTGAAGTAAATCAATAATAAATATACTACTCATTGTGTAATAGGGATTTATTTATAGTTTACTGTGGTTTAATCATATTATTTATAAATTATTATATTTAGTAGCTATGCTTGATATATTTCAGATAAAATTTTGCTTATACTATCATGGAAAACAAAATTAGCTTTTTTATCATAAGGAGTAGAAGACTTGTTTATTAAAACAAGTTTATTATTTTTATAATATGAAATTAAATTAGCAGCAGGGTAAACTACCAAAGAAGTTCCAGCAACTATAAGTACATCTGCATTTTTTATATAATTTATACTTTCTCTTAAAATATCAGAATTTAAATTTTCTTCATATAAAACAATATCAGGACGCACAATTCCATTGCAATTTAAACATCTTGGAATAAGTGAAGAGCTATTTATTATATAATTTAAATCATAAATTTTATTACAGTTTACACAATAATTTTTATATATAGAACCGTGAAGTTCAAGCACATTTTTAGAACCTGCCTTTTGATGAAGTCCATCAATATTTTGAGTTATAATAGCTTTTAATTTTCCTCTTTTTTCAAGTTCAGCTAAAAAATAATGAGCTTTATTAGGTTTTGCATTTTTATAAATCATTTTATTTTTATAAAAATCAAAAAAATCTTCAGTATGATTTACAAAAAATGAATGACTAAGCATAACCTCAGGACTATAAGAATAATTGTTTACAGTTTTATATAAACCATTTTCGGAACGAAAATCTGGTATTGAACTTTCAGTGGAAACTCCTGCTCCTCCAAAAAAAACTATATTATTACTATTTTTTATGATATCCTTTAATTTATTTAAACACATCATTATCATCTCCTATAAAATATTATATCAATAAAATGCAATTGTATATTCACGCCCAGGCGTATCACTTTATGAATATTGAAGAATTATATAGAAATATGTAGAAATATAGATTTATTTTATTATAATAACAAATATACTACATAGAAATAAAAAATAAAAGTGATATTATATAAAACGTCGCTGAGATAAATCGACAGCTAATCACTTAAAAATATAAATTTGAAATAAAAAAAGTATTGACAAAGAAAAAAATAAGTGATAAACTATAAAAGCTGTCAGATGATGGCGAAAAGATTGGTCTTTGAAAATTAAACAGAGAATAAGGTAATAACCAGCAATTCTTTTGATAAATAAAGCAT
>NZ_RJWG01000013.1 GCF_004011155.1 Clostridium prolinivorans
CACTTCCTTCCCTTTTTATATTTTAAGGCGTTCGGCTTTTTGTGTCTACACTAATATACTAACACCATTATTCATGTCTTTCTTGCTTGGAACGCTTCCTTTGTCTGTATTTATGTTGTTGGAATCTATTACGACATTCATCCGAACAGTATTTTTTTCGTGTTGATGTGGTTCTTACAAGAAAATATACACCACAGTTAGGATTAGCACAACGTCGATATAATTCAGATTGTGTCATATAAAAAATTGAAAAGTACAGTGCGGCCATCAAATTATCAATGTTCCATGATGGGTACATTTTAATCGCATCGTATTGAGGGTGAATACCATCAAGATTAGCATTTATTTCTTCTCCCAATACAATATGTGCAACTCTTATTAAAGCATCCTTGAGGAGTTTATCAAATTTGTCTTTATTAGGCGCTGTGAAGTAATCTATTCCGTTTTCATAATCAATAGCTTTTATTATTCCAACATTATATTGATAGTGAAACAGGAAATCAATGGTTTCTCGTAGCGGTAGGTCTTCATTAATAGCATTACAGTATAAAAGTGTTAGGTTCTTAAAAAATGGATTATCAGACCCGATTTTTGAGTTCATATGGCCACTAATAATATCATTGTAGTTATTAATATCTAGCTCATAAATAGGAGAGTATATAGTATCAGAAATTGAATATGTATATTTATCGAAACTTTCTTGTCCTCGATCTACTACTAGTAGATTAGAGGCATTTTTTATTTTCTCCAAAAAAGGATGTACACAAGTCATGTATGGAGTTTTCAGTGATGGAAGGTCTAAAACTATAGGCTCTGATAAAAGCAAATATAAAGTTAAATGCAATATTTTGTCATAATCTCTACGGATTGCTGTTAGGGCACTCATAAGCTCTACAGTTGCTCTGATTCTGCTAATTAGTTCAAATAATAATATCCCGTCAATTTCTTCGTACTCTGTACTACTTATGTTAAAAAAGAAACCATTTCTTTTGAAAAAATTAAATAATGCAGAGGTATCCCCATTTTTTATAGAGATTAAATTACCCAGTACATTTTTTTCAATCAATGCACCTTTAGTACCAAGACGTACTAATCCTATATCCCCAGCTGCAAATGCAAAGTGAATGGTATCCTCTAAAATAGCTTGTAACTTTAATATTCGTTTTTCTGGATGTCCAGGTGCGGTATGAATAATATCTTCAACACAATCACAGGCACAGCTTTGGAAACGAAATAAATTATTTTCAAAAAAATTATTAGCATTTTGAGACATTAGTAAATCCTCCTCAACACTTAAAAGTAATTGTAAAAGTTATTTTATGATTCTATATCCTAAAATAGTAACAATAAAAATAACCATAGGTAAATAATACCACTATTTAATAATCATAACAATAATTAAAAGAAAAATATTCTAAATAAATAATAGTTAATATGCTGACTATCAGTTATCCTGTGTAAACTATAGAATTAAATTAGACAAGGGTAAGGCTCATGGTAGCCTCATAGGACGAGTTTTTCTGTCTACAAAAAAATATCAAATGCCTGATTTGCAATAAGGGCAAAGGATACATATTGTTTCGCTTCAATCCATAAGGATTATTGCGGTGCAATAGAAGTACCTTACCTTATTGCGCTCATTTTCAGGACAGAGGGTGTGTGTACTTCAAGCATAGACCTATTTTTATATCCTTTGCCGTCAATGCAGTTTGGCGGAAAGGGTGTAAAAATATGTCAAGAAATCATAAGACAAGCAAAAAGAACAGAATGAACTATATTTACTACAGTGTAGATGGTAGTAGAACAATTTTAAGACCTGGGGAAGATGGTGTAACAGAAGCAATAATAGAAACACTACACCAGCTTGATGATGAAGCTTATGACTTAAATAGAAGTGAAACAAGAAGACATGAAAGTATAGACGAATTAACCGATAAAGCAGAAATATTTATAGACCACAATGCTTATGTTGAAGAAGAAGTGATATCAGAAATTGAAAGTGAAGCTGTAACAAAAATTGTACAAGATGTCATATTAGAATTAAAACCTCAGCAAAGAGATTTAATTAACAAACTGTACCTTTCGGATAGGCCTATGAGCCAAGCAGAATATGCAGAGGAGCTTGGTATTGAAGAGTCTAGTGTTTCACAAAAAGCATGGAGGGCGAGAACAAAATTAAAAAAACTTATAAAAAGTAAAAATATTTTCTAAAAAAGTGTAGAGGTCATCTCTTTCTCAAGGTTTATATATAGAGGGGAAAAACTTCATGAAAATGGAGGTGAGAAGAATGTTAAAACATCAGGTGGAAATTAATGTATCTGATTCCAAAGGGAATAAGGTGAACGTCTTAAAAGGTGGAAATATAAAAATCCGAGACCGATTATTAAATCTACTTTTAGGTAATCAGCAGAAGCTATTAGTGCTAGTACCAAGCGAAATAGTTGAGTCGGTATCCATAAAGGAGGTAGTAAAAGGTGAATAATTTAATTAGAGTCGATTACAGCAGTGAAAGACCAACAGTGTCTGCGAGAGAACTTCATAGGTTTTTAGAAATAAAAACTGAATTTAGACATTGGTTTCCAAGAATGTGTGAGTATGACTTTACTGAAGGAATAGATTATACCCCGGTCATTTTTGACCACCCCAAAAACCATCAGCCCACAACAGATTATTGTTTAACAATCCCTATGGCAAAAGAATTATGCATGATTCAAAGAACTGAAAAGGGAAAAATGGCTCGCCAATATTTCCTTTCTATTGAAAAGGCATGGAATACACCTGAAATGGTAATGTCCAGAGCTTTGAAAATGGCAGAGCAGACAATAAAACATCTGCAGATTGAAAATTCAAGATTATTAACAGCTAATGCCGTTATGCAGCCAAAAGCAGATTATTTTGATGAACTGGTAGACAGGAATCTGCTTACTAATTTTAGGGATACAGCAAAAGAATTAAAAATAAAGGAAAAGGACTTTATAAAATTTCTAATTGATAAAAAATATATCTATAGAGATAAAAAAGGCAAAATCAAACCTTATGCAGATAAAAATAACGGTTTATTTGAAATTAAAGAAGCAAAGAATGAAAAAACCGGTTGGGCAGGCACTCAGACCTTGATTACACCAAAAGGGCGAGAAACTTTCAGACTGTTAATCAAAGGAGCAGTAATATAAATAAAATTTTAATAATTCGGTTTCCAAACCATAGTCCCTATTGGCTAACTATTGAGGAGATATTTAAATGGTAGCCAGAAAAAAATTAAGTAAAATATTAAAAAAATCTGGTTACCAAAATATCATCCTCATTGGCTAATAAGTGAAGGGAAAAAGGAGGTGGAATATATGCAGATTGATAAACACAAAGAACTTCAGGAAGAGATGATAGGTGTTTTAACTGCAATGAGTATTGTTTCAAAGAGACTTGCAAATCGTTTATTAGAAATGGAGAAAGGGGGCGATGAAGATGAGAAGGAATCAGCTTTTAAGGGAAATAGCAAATGATTTAAGAAATGTTGCAGATACAATTCATAAGCTTTTAGAAGAGTTAGATTGTGAACAAAAGGATTCTAAAGAAACAGAAATAAAAGAACCTGCAGTTAAAGAAATTACATTAGAGGAAGTCAGAGGAAAGCTTGCAGCACTATCACAAGATGGCAAGCAGGCACAAGTAAAAGCACTCATAACAGAGTTTGGAGCTAAGAAATTAAGTGATATTCCGTCAAGTAAGTACCAAGAGCTTCTTGAGAAAGCAGAGGTGTTGTAATGGCAAGTCACGCATTACTTTCTGCATCATCAGCCCATAGGTGGATGATTTGTACCAAAGCACCAAGACTTGAGGAATCTGTAGAAGAAGAGCAATCTATTTATGCAGCTGAAGGCAGTTTAGCTCACAGCCTTGCTGAAATTAAGACAGCTGTGGAGATAGGGAAAATATCAAAACAAAAATACTTAAAGAAATTACAGCAGATAAGGTCAGACCCTTTATATACAGAAGAGATGGACAAGGCAACAGAAATATATAAAGAATTCTGCATTGAAAGATTTAATGAAGCAAAGGCAGCAACAAAGGATGCTGTAATTATGTTAGAACAGCGGCTTGATTACAGTCCTTGGGTACCAGACGGCTTTGGAACTTCAGATACCACAATTATCAGTGATAAAGTATTAGAAATAATTGACTACAAGCATGGAAAAGGAGTTGCGGTAAGTGCTTATGAGAATACACAGATGAAGCTGTATGCATTAGGTGCTGTTAATCAGTTTGGATTTTTATATGACCTTGAAACAATCCGCATGACTATCTGCCAGCCAAGACTTGACAGCATTGCTACCTTTGAAATGTCTGTAGAAGATTTAGTGAAATGGGGAGATGAGATAGTTAAGCCTAAGGCAGAACTTGCATTTAAAGGTGATGGAGATTTTATTTCAGGGGAGCACTGCAGGTTTTGTAAAGTTAAAGCAACCTGCAGGGCAAGAGCAGAGGAGAATATGAAACTTGCCTGTATGGATTTTCAAAAACCTTCCCTTCTTTCAGATGAAGAGATTGTAGAAGTATTGACTGCTGTTGATGGTTTAATAAACTGGGCAAAAGATGTACAGGAATATGCTTTAAAACAAGCTGTTGAAGAAAATAAAAAATGGCCTGGAATGAAGCTTGTAGAGGGGAAAGGCACCCGAAAGTTTACTGATGAAGAAGCTGTAATTAAAGCACTATTAGATGCAGGTTATGACAGTGATGTGGTTTATAAAAAATCAGTTAATACAATCACAAATCTTGAAAAGGCATTAGGAAAGAAAACATTTAATGAGCTTTTAGGCTCGTATATAACAAAATCTCAGGGCAGATTAAAATTAGTGCCTGAAGATGATGACAGGCAGGCTGTTAAAGCTTCACCAGAAGAAGATTTTAATTAATGAGGAGGAAAAAGATATGGTAAAAATTACAATTGGAACAAAGGAAAACCCAGTAAGATTCAGCTATGCAAATGTGCATCAGCCAGTAAGTGTAAACGGCAGTGATTTAAAGTATTCTGTCAGCATTATCATACCAAAGTCAGATAAGAAATCAGTAAAGAAAATAAAAGATGCAATTCAAAAAGCTATTGAAGAAAATAAGGACAAGTTTGGAGGAAAAATTCCTGCAAATCTTAAGACACCCCTTCGTGACGGCGATGTGGACAGAGAAGATGATGAAGCTTATGCAGACAGCTACTTTATTAATGCCAACAGCAAAATAAAACCAGGAATTGTAGATGGAGATTTGAATCCTATTATAGACCAAAGTGAATTTTACAGCGGCTGCTATGGCAGAGTGAGTTTAACTTTTTATGGATTTAACGTAAATGGAAATAAAGGAATTGCAGCAGGGCTTCAAAACATTATGAAAACAGCAGATGGTGAGCCTCTTGGAGGAAGAAGCAGTGCAGAGGATGACTTTGCAGATGATGATGAGGAAGATGTTTTAGGATAAATAGAGGAGAGATTAACTTTCTCTCCTTCTTTATACAAAGAAGAATTAAAAGCAGGTGATAAGAGAAAATGAGAACTTTGAGTATAGATTTAGAAACATTCAGCAGTAAAGACTTAACTAAATGCGGAGTTTATGCCTACTGTGACTCTGATGATTTTGAAATATTACTTTTTGCATATGCCTTTGATGATGAAGAGGTAAAGATTATTGACATAGCCCAAGGAGAAGAAATACCTGAAAATATTATTGAAGCTTTAACAGACCCCAATGTTATAAAGACAGCTTACAATGCAAATTTTGAAAGAACCTGTTTATCAAAATATTTAAAAAAACCTATGCCATCTAATCAGTGGAGATGTTCGCAGGTTCATGCTTTAGCTTTAGGTCTTCCGGGAAGTTTAGATGGTGTAGCAAAGTGTTTAAGACTGTCAGAGCAGAAAATGAAAGAAGGTAAAGCACTTATAAAATATTTTTCCATGCCGTGCAAACCTTCAAAAGGCAACGGCTTAAGAAACAGAAATATGCCTGAGCATGATATGAAAAAATGGCAGGTATTTAAAAGTTACTGCAGACAGGACGTTGAGGTTGAAAGGCATATAAGAAAGAAACTTGAAGCATTTCCTATCATAGAGCTTGAACAGAAACTATGGGAACTGGATCAAAAGATAAACGATGAAGGAGTGTTAATTGATATGATGCTTGTTAAAAATGCAATAAAAGCAGATAAGGATTTTCAAGCAAAAATGTTTGAGGAAGCTGTCAATTTATCTGGACTTGATAATCCTAACAGTCCTGCCCAGATAAAAAACTGGCTGCAGGAGAAAGGTATAGAAGTAGATAGTCTTTCTAAAAAGAAAGTTGAAGAGCTTGTATCAGAATCTTCTGATTCAGAAGTAGAACGTATGTTAGAGCTAAGACAAGCTATGTCAAAAACATCTGTTAAAAAATATGAGGCTATGGAGCGTTCAATATGCAGGGATGGAAAGATTAGAGGACTGCTGCAGTTTTATGGTGCGAATAGAACTGGGAGGTGGGCAGGAAGGCTTGTTCAGATTCATAATCTTCCAAGGAATAAAATGAGTGATTTACAGTCAGCAAGAGAATTTTTAAAATCAGGAAATTTTGAAGCACTGGAAATGCTCTTTGACAGTGTACCGGATGTATTATCTCAGCTTATACGAACAGCCTTTATACCTACTGAAAATTCAAGATTTATAGTGGCAGATTTCAGTGCTATTGAAGCAAGAGTTATAGCATGGCTTGCCGGGGAGAAATGGAGAATGGATGTATTCAACTCTCATGGGAAAATCTATGAAGCATCAGCATCACAGATGTTTAAAGTACCAATTGAAACTATTGATAAAGGCAGTCCGTTAAGGCAGAAAGGTAAGATTGCAGAACTTGCCCTTGGATACGGAGGCTCAAAAGGGGCATTGATTCAAATGGGTGCATTAGATATGGGTCTTACAGAAGGTGAACTATCTGAACTTGTAACAGCTTGGAGGAATGCAAATCCAAATATTGTTAAGCTTTGGTGGGAGGTAGAAGAGGCTGCTGTAAAGGCTGTAAAAGAAAAAGCAGTAGTAAAAATACAGTATGGGATTAAATTTCATTATACAAAAGGTATTTTATTTATTACCCTTCCTTCAGGACGAGCTCTTTCATATGTAAGACCTAAAATCGGTGTAGATGAGCGTTTTGGAAAAGAACAGCTTACCTATGAAGGAAATGAGCAGGGAAAGCAGTGGGGAAGAATTCCTACTTATGGGGGCAAGCTTGTGGAAAATATTACACAGGCTATTGCAAGAGACTGCTTAGCTGTAGCAATGTTAAGGCTTGATGAAGCAGGATATAAAATAAAATTTCATGTGCATGATGAGGTTATTCTTGAAGCTGAAAACGGCACAGGCTCAAAGGAAGAAGTTGAAAAAATTATGGCTGAGCCTGTCAGCTGGGCTAAAGGTCTGCCGCTTAAGGCTGACAGCTTTGAAGCCTTTTATTATAAAAAAGATTAGGAAGGAGCAGAAATCTATGAACTGGGAAGACGATTTTTATGAATCTGTTGATAAAGCAGTAAAATGTCCTGCTTGTGGAAATGAAGCTATGATTAATATGCATATAGAGCATGGAGAAATAGTTGATTATTTTTATGAATGTGAATGCGGAAAAATTATAGAACAGGAGGAAATAGAACATGAATAATTTACAGGTATTCAGAAATACAGAGTTTGGTGAGTTGAAGATATTGATTAAGGACAATAAAGAATATTTCCCAGCGACGGAATGTGCAAGGACACTTGGATATAAAAACCCACAGGAAGCAATAAGAATGCACTGCAAAGGGGTGCGTGAATTCCTCACCCCTACTGAAGGAGGAGAACAGAAGGTTAGATATATTCCAGAAGGAGATCTTTTCAGGCTTATAGTTAAATCAAAATTACCTGCGGCAGAAAAATTTGAACGTTGGGTATTTGATGAGGTACTGCCTGCCATAAGAAAGCATGGTGTTTATGCAACAGATAAAGTTATAGACGATATTATTACAAATCCTGAGCTTGGCATTAAATTATTTACAGAGCTTAAACTTGAGAAAGAAAAAAGAAAACAGCTTGAGCTTGAAAATGCTAAGAATAAACAAATTATCGGAGAATTAAAACCTAAAGCAACTTACTATGATTTAATACTGCAGAACCAATCTTTGGTTCCTATAAGTAAGATAGCCAAAGACTATGGTATGTCAGGAAAAGCAATGAATAAACTGCTTCATGATTTAGGGGTGCAGTATAAAATGGGAGATACATGGCTTTTATATCAAAAATATGCACACATGGGATACACTCAATCAAAAACTCATGCACTTGATGCAGAAAAAAGCGTAATGCATACCTATTGGACTCAAAAAGGAAGATTATTTCTCTATGATCTTTTAAAGAATAAATGCAGCTTGCTTCCAATAATTGAAAGAACAGTTTCAGCTTAAGGAGATGGAGTTTGTGATAATTGGAGGTGAAAGATGGCAATGGAGATGAAGAATAAAGCTGAAAGCAATGGTATTTCATTAAAACATGACGGCATGCTAACTATAGCCGTGGGCAGAAATCGAAAGGAACTTAATTGGAAAAACAAAGAAATGCTGTGGTCTGAGATGGTGGCTAAATTAAGCAGGACTATCAGAACCCATGAAACCTATGAGGAGTATAAGAAACTTTCAAAGTCAAAGCAGGATGAAATAAAAGATGTAGGCGGTTTTGTCGGCGGTACTTTAAAGGGCGGCAGAAGAAAACATGACAGCGTTGTATGGAGACAGCTTGTAACCCTTGATGCAGATTTTGTAAAAGGAGATTTATGGTCATCTGTTGAGACTATTTTCGGGTATGGGTGTGTTATGTATTCCACTCATAAACATCACCCCGATAAACCAAGATTGAGACTTGTAATACCTTTATTAAGACCTGTAACTGCTGATGAATATGTTCCTATTGCAAGAAGGATTGCAGCAGACCTTGGCATAGACTTCTTTGATGATTCTACTTATGAAGTTCACAGGCTTATGTACTGGCCATCAACATCATCGGATGGAGAGTTTGTTTTTAAGCTGGCAGATGAACCTTGGATTGATCCGGATACTGTGCTTTCAAGGTACAGTAACTGGAAGGATTCATCATTTTGGCCGGAGAGTATAAGGACTAAAAAGGAAAGAAAAAAGCTTGCAGACAAGCAGGGAAACCCAAGGGAAAAAGAGGGTGTAGTAGGAGCATTTTGCAGAACTTATTCAGTTACAGAGGCAATTGAAAAATTTTTAAGTGATGTTTATACACCTTGTGAAGATGCAAATCGTTATACCTATGCAGCAGGTTCTACAGCAGGCGGTCTTGTAATTTATGAAAATGGAGATTTTGCATATTCCCATCATTCTACAGACCCAATAAGCGGAAAGCTTTGCAACGCCTTTGATTTAGTCAGAATTCATAAATTCGGCGAATTAGATGATGAAGCTAAAGAAGGAGTGCCTGTGAATAAACTTCCATCATATAAAGCAATGGTGGATTTTGCTGTAAAAGATAAAGATGTAAGAAAACAGATTGTATCAGAAAAGTTAGACAGTGCAAAAGATGATTTTAAAGACGAAGACTGGCAGAAAAATTTAGAAATAACCAAAAACGGTGAAATAAAAAACAGCTTAAAAAATTTAATTACAATTCTTGAAAATGACCCTAATCTTAAGGGAATTGTTTTTAATCAGTTAAGTGATGGGATGGAAATTAAAGGTGAAGTACCGTGGCAGCATCCGAGCAAATGGTGGCGTGATGCAGATGATGCACAGCTTATCAGTTATATAGATTTAACTTATGGAAATTTTTCAGCACGTAATTATGATATCGCTGTTACTAAAGTTACAGATGACAGGTCTTATCATCCTATAAGGGAGTATTTAAAAAGCCTGCCTGCGTGGGATGGAATGGAGAGAGCTGATACTCTTCTTATTGATTATTTAGGTGCTGAGGATAATGAATATGTAAGAACTGTAACAAGAAAAGCTTTTTTAGGTGCTGCTGCAAGAGTATTTAAGCCTGGGATTAAATTTGACTGGATGCTTGTATTAAGCGGACCGCAGGGAATAGGCAAAAGCACATTGATACAAAAACTGGCAGGAGAATGGTTCAGTGATTCTTTAAAGCTTTCGGATACAAAGGATAAAACAGCAGCTGAAAAACTTCAAGGCTACTGGATATTAGAAATAGGAGAACTTGCAGGAATGAAAAAGGCAGAAGAAAATGAGCTGAAAAATTTCTTATCCAGTCAGAATGATATTTACAGGGCTGCCTTTGGAAGAAGAGCTACGCCTCATCCAAGACAATGCATTTTTATAGGCACAACAAACGAAAAAGGCTATTTAAGAGATACAACAGGCAATAGAAGGTTTTGGCCTGTAAAGGTTTATGGTTCAGAAAAGAAACCATGGCAGATTACTGAAGAAGAAGTAAAGCAGATTTGGGCGGAAATTCTTGTAAGATATGAAGCTGGAGAAGAACTAAAACTTCCAGATGAACTTGAAGAATATGCAAACCGCATGCAGAATGATGCATTGGAAACAGATGAACGTCAGGGAATCGTTGAAGATTACTTGGAAATGCTCCTCCCTGACAATTGGGAAGAAATGGACTTATATGAAAGGCGGGAGTATATAAGTGAATACCATAATAAAAACAGTCTTATTCCTAAAGGTACAAACCGTCGCACTCAGGTTTCAGTAATTGAAATCTGGTGTGAAGCTTTCGGCAAAAATAAAGCAGATCTTGAAAGAGTTAAATCTTATGAAATAACTAAAATGCTGAAAAGAATTGGAAAATGGCAGCATGGTGAAAAACTGGCTACTGGAGGTATTTATGGGCATAGGAGAGTCTGGGTAAGAAAATAACAAAAGGCTTTTAGTTAAGGTTTAGTTCATTTTTAATTATTAGCTTTAAGTGTTGATGAATAAAGACTTTCAGCTTTTATAATAACTAAATAACAAAAAATATTATATAGAGGTAATAAATATAGATATAAGTATATATACGCCTGCACGCCTAATGTGCACGCGCGTATAGGGGATTTTTTAAGCTTTGTTAGTTTTAAAGTCTGAAAAGCTTGAAAATACAAGGTTTTCAACAATAACAAAAGAACTAACTGAGAGTAAAAAATGAAACCCCAAAAAGAATAGAAGGATTTAATTTCTAAAGACAGGGTTGATAAAGATTATGAAGGAAAGAAAAATTGAAGATAGATTAAAACGGGAAGTAGAAAAAAAGGGAGGTTTATGCTTAAAGCTTATCTCTACAAGTATGGCGGGTGTGCCTGATAGACTGGTGCTTTTGCCTTCAGGAAAAGCAGTATTTGTAGAATTAAAGGCACCTGGAAAAAAATTAAGACCGCTTCAGTGTAAGAGAAAAAAGCAGTTTGAAAGTTTAGGCTTTAAAGTTTATGTTATTGATTCATTTGAAGGAGTAGAAAAATTTATACAGGAGGTGGAAGTTTGAAATATACACCTTATTCATATCAGCAGTATGCTGCCAGTTGGATTATAGATAAAAAATACTCAGCACTATTTTTAGACTGTGGACTTGGAAAAACAGTAATCACCTTAACAGCGATATTAGCGCTTTTATATGATTACTTTGAAATCACTAAAGTATTAGTTATTGCACCTTTACGTGTAGCACACAGTACATGGGATGAAGAAGTGGCTAAATGGGATCATCTTAAAAATATAAGAATATCGAAGGTATTAGGAACAGAGAAAGAAAGGATTGCTGCACTGAATACAAAAGCTGATGTTTATATTATAAATCGTGAAAATGTTAGATGGCTTGTAAACTTTTATAAAGCAGACTGGCCCTTTGATATGGTAGTAATAGATGAATTATCAAGTTTTAAGTCATCAAAATCAGAGAGATTTAAGGCAATAAGAAAAATAAGACCTTTAACAAAAAGAATAGTAGGTCTTACAGGCACTCCTGCTCCTAATGGACTTATAGATTTATGGTCTCAGATTTATCTTTTAGATGGAGGGGAAAGGCTTGGAAAAACAGTAACCGGCTTCAGGGAAAAATACTTTCTGCCAGATAAGAGAAATCAGTATATAGTATTTACCTATAAGCCAAAGGAAGGAGCAAAAGAAGCTATTTATGAAAAATTATCTGATATATGCGTTAGCATGAAAGCTGAGGATTACTTAGAATTACCTGAAAGGATAGACAATATTATTTCAGTTGAACTTAATTCAGCAGTAAAAAAGCAATATGAAGTTTTGGAAAAAGAATTAATATTATCTCTTGATGATTCGGATATATCAGCAGGTTCTGCTGCGGTACTTGCAAACAAATTATTACAAATGGCAAACGGTGCTGTCTATGATGAAGATGGAGAAGTTAAATATATCCATGATGAAAAATTAAAAGCACTAGATGAGCTGATTGAAGCAGCCAGTGGCAAGCCGGTACTTATATTTTATGGATATCAGCATGACAAAGATAGAATTATGAATTGCCTTAGTAAATTAAATCCAAGGATTCTTCAGTCAGATAAAGATATAAAAGACTGGAACAGAGGAGAAGTAAAGATTCTTCTGGCACATCCGGCATCCTGCGGCCACGGCTTAAATCTTCAGGCAGGAGGAAATATCATTATCTGGTTTGGATTAACATGGAGTCTTGAACTATATCAGCAGGCCAATGCAAGATTACATAGACAGGGACAGAAGGAAACTGTAATTATTCATCACATTATTGCAAAAGGTACTATAGATGAAAAAGTAATGAAAGCATTGGCAGATAAAAATACAAGTCAGACTGCTCTTATTGAAGCAGTTAAGGCACAAATGAGTAAATATAAAATTGGGGGATGAAGCTATGGGCAAAGAAAAAATATTTAAAGATAATATTGCAAAGGACTGTTTTGCTTATTATAAAGGCAGATGCAGAGCTTTAACAGTAAAGCAGTGTGAAGGAAAAGGATGCAGTTTTTATAAAACTAGGCATCATCAGGAGCAGGATAGAGAAAGAACAAGAAAAAGAATTATGTCATTAGATAAAGGACTGCAAAAGTATATTATTGAACGCTATTACATGGGAAAAAATAAGTTTTTTGAACTTGAAGAGTAAAATGTTAAAGATGGGAGGGAGTCGGCATGAGAGCTAAAGAATATTTATCACAGGCTGTCTGGCTTGACAAATTAATTCAAAACAAGCTGGAGCAGATGGAGAAACTAGAAGCTATAGCTCAAAAAACAACAGTAGATTTAAGTCAGGAAAAAGTATCCGGGGGGAAAGCTTCAACAAGTCCTATGGAAAATGCAGTAGTAAAATTAATAGAATTAAAACATGAGATTAATGATGATATTGACCGTTTAATTGATTTAAAAAGAGAGATTATTGAAACCATAGGTCAGCTAAGCGACGGCAGTTATAAACTGCTTCTGGAGATGAGATATATAGGCGGGAAAAGCTGGGATGTAATAGCAGTAGAATTGGGCTGTGACAGGAGAACTATATTCAGAATGCATGGAAAGGCAATAAAAGAAATAGATAAAATTAAAAGTTGTCACTAAATGTCACTGAATGTCACTATTGTACTATGATATTATATAAAGTGAAAAGGTATAGAAAAAGAACAAAATGCTATAGAATATGCCAAGGTTATATCAGAATGATTCCAAGGAAACGCAGCATTAAAATATGAAAGCCCTTTTGAGAAAAACTCTTAAGGGCTTTTTCTATGCCGTGATATATTGATTGAATTTTATTTTGGAGGAATAGATATGGCTGTTCATAAATGCAAAAGATGCATTTGGAGCAATAAGATAAATGATAATATTCTATACTGTATATTTCCAAGGTGCATTATGAAAGAAACAATATCAGAGAACGTTACTGCTAATGGAAAAGAATCTATAGTTATTCCTAAAGCAAGGACAAATTGTGATGATAAAACAAAAAGGAGAAAAAGAAATGTGTCCAGTAAAACCTAAACGACCCTGCAGTTATCCAGGGTGTCCTGAACTTACCTGTGGCAGATACTGTGAGAAACATCAAAAGGAGATAGATAAAAACTACAATAAAACCTGCAGACCTTACGGCTACCTTTACAACAGCAGCAGGTGGAGAAGACTTAGGAAACAGTTTCTGCATAAACACCCACTTTGTGAAGAGTGTAAAAGAAAGGGTATTGTTACTGCTGCAACTGTAGTGGATCATATTAAACCACATCAAGGTGATGAAAGGTTGTTCTGGGATGAGAGCAATTGGCAGAGTTTATGCAAAAGCTGTCATGATAGAAAGACTGCTAAGGAAGACGGCAGATGGGGAAGGAAAGGACGAGTCTATTCTTATTAAAGTTATCAACAATGATATGTTAATAACCTGTGGACAATCTGTTGATAATTCTTCAACAAAGGGTAGGGGGCATCATTATCCTCACCACTTGAACCCCCTACGTCGGGCGGCTCCCTTCGCACGAAATTTCGCAGAATTTAATAAGGGGGGTAGCATATATTTCATAAAAAATCAGCTGTAGTCATTGGAAAATCAGCAATCAAGCTGTTTTATATTTTGCAGATAAGTATCTATAAAAAATCAGAAGATAAAAGCCTGTGAACCTTAAAAATACAAGGATTTATAGGCTTTTGATGTTTGTATAAAAACTATTCAAAAATCAATTTTAAATAGTGATTTTTAAGTGTTTTTAAGTCATTTTCTAAAGATTTTGCATTAATCTTATCGCAAAAAAAGAAAGGAGGCATAAAGAAATTGACTGAGGTGGAAAAACAGCAGATTCATGAACTAAGGCTTAAAGGTTTAGGATATAAAGCAATAGCTGCAGTTCTTGGTTTATCAAGAGATTCAGTAAAAAGCTACTGTAAAAGGAATGGTCTTTGCGGTGATGTTTCTGTAGTAAGTTTGAACATTGAAGAGATGAAAAAGCAGAGTTTTGTATGCCTTCACTGTGGTAAGAAATTAAAACAAAAGAAAAAAGGGAGAGTAAGGAAATTCTGCTCTGAAGAATGCAGAAGAATCTGGTGGAAAAATAATCAAGACAAAAGAAACAGGAAGGATACAGCTGTTTATAAATACACCTGTGCCTACTGCAGAAAAGAGTTCAGCTCTTATGGAAATAAAAATAGAAAATACTGCAGTCACAGCTGTTATATAAAATCAAGGTTTGGGGAGGTTTAAGAAGATGCAGTTTAGGAAGTTAAAAATAGACAGCCTTATACCAGCTAAATATAATCCGAGAAAAGATTTAAAGCCGGGTGATAAGGAATATGAAAAAATAAAAAATAGTTTAACTGAATTTGGATATGTAGACCCCATTATTGTAAATTCAGACCTTACAATTATTGGTGGCCATCAAAGATGGAAGGTTTTAAAAAGCTTAGGCTATACAGAAGTTGATTGTGTTGTTATTGATATAGATAAAACAAAAGAAAAGGCTTTGAATGTGGCACTTAATAAAATAAGCGGGGAGTGGAATGAAGCACTTCTTGCTGAGCTTATTAAGGATTTGCAGAGTATAGATTATGATGTTTCCTTTACAGGTTTTGAACCGCCGGAGATAGAAGAACTGTTTAGCAATGTTCATGACAAGGAAATAAAAGAAGATGATTTTGATGTTGAAGATGCTTTAAAAGAACCTGTAATTTCAAAGCAGGGAGATTTGTGGCTGCTTGGAAGACACAGACTTGTGTGTGGAGATAGTACGGAGTCGGAAGTTTACAATATTTTGATGGAAGGTAGAAAAGCAAATCTTGTGGTAACAGACCCTCCCTACAATGTTGCATATGAAGCAAAAGCCGGAAAGATTCAAAATGATAACCTTAAAGATGAGGAGTTTTATAATTTCCTTTATAAGGCTTTCACTAATATGTATGATGCAATGGAGAAAGATGCTTCAATTTATGTATTCCATGCAGATACAGAAGGATTAAACTTTAGAAAGGCTTTTAAAGCTGCTGGATTTTATCTATCCGGAGTTTGTATCTGGGCAAAGCAAAGCTTGGTACTGGGCAGAAGTCCTTATCAGTGGAAACATGAACCTGTACTCTTTGGTTGGAAGAAGGAAGGCAGGCATAATTGGTACTCTGATAGAAAACAAAGTACTATATGGAGCTTTGACAGACCATCTAAGAATGCTCTCCATCCAACAATGAAGCCAGTAGCTCTTTGTGCTTATCCAATTCAAAACAGCAGCATGAGCAATTGTATTGTTCTTGACCCTTTTGGCGGTAGTGGTTCTACTTTGATTGCCTGTGAACAGACTAATAGAATCTGCTATACCATAGAGCTTGATGAAAAGTATGCGGATGTTATTGTAAAAAGGTATATAGAGCAGGTTGGTACAGATGAAGAAGTATTTTTAGTTAGAGATGGGGTTAAAATTAAATATGCTGATATAAAAAAGGAAGGTTGTGATTAATATGACCTTCCTTGATTTCTTTGCAGGAATAGGTGGCTTTCGATTGGGGTTAGAACTTGCAGGACATAAATGTATAGGATTTTGTGAAAAAGATAAATTTGCAGTAAAAAGCTATAGAGCTATGTTTGATACGGAAGGAGAGTGGTATGCAGATGACGTTACAAAACTTAAAAGCGAAGATATCCCATATGCAGACATCTGGTGTGGAGGCACTCCGTGCCAAGATGTATCTATTGCAGGAAAGCGAAAAGGTTTATCAGGAGAGCGAAGTGGACTCTTTTTTAAATTTATTGAACTCGTTAAAGCCAAAGAAGAAAAAGATAAACCCACATACCTTATCTTTGAAAATGTTAAAGGACTTTTATCAAGTAATAGAGGCTTCGATTTTACAAACTATCTCAATTGTATATCCGAAGCAGGGTATGATGCAATCTGGCAGGTGCTTAACTCTAAAGACTTCGGAGTTCCCCAAAACCGAGAGCGTGTGTTCATTATTGCAAATCTTAGAACCAGAGGTAGACGAGAAATACTACCTGTCAGAGGAGAAAACACAGCAGCTCTTAAGCAGATTATAGGCGGCTGTCAAGGTGAGCGAGTTTATGATGCAGAAGGAGTAGCTTGCACACTTACAGGTTGTGGCGTAGGTGGAGGAGCAAAGACTGGTCTTTACTGCATAGGAAATATAAATCCAAGCGGCAAAGGTATGAATGGAAATGTTTATTCATCAGAAGGAATTGCTCCAACAGTTACAACTAATAAGGGCGAAGGAAGTAAAATTTTTATAGACCAGTCTTATACAAAGCCAAAGCTCACAGATACCTCAAGATGCATTACATCACGTTATACAGCAGGAGTGGTTAATAGAACCGCAATGAATAGTGCTGTTCTTGAAGCAAGGGCAGTTATAACTCCTGAAAGAGAAAATAAACGTCAGAATGGAAGGAGATTTAAAAATGCAGATGAACCAATGTTTACTTTAACAAGTCAGGACAGACATGGAGTTGCAGTTAAAGAAGCCACAAAAAAAGGCTATGCTGAAGCTGAGATTGGAGACAGCATAAATATTTCAGTACCTAATTCAAAAACAAGAAGAGGCAGGGTTGGAAAAGGTATATCAAATACTTTAGATACAGGATGCCAAATGGCTACATTGGACAAAAATTACCGTATTAGAAGGCTTACACCAAAGGAATGCTTCAGACTTCAAGGCTTCCCAGATGAATTATTTGAAAAAGCAAGGGCTGTAAATTCAGATGCTCAGCTATATAAGCAGGCAGGTAATGCAGTAACTGTAAATGTAGCTTTTGCAGTAGCACAATCTATTAAATAAAAATAGTGTTAATAATCTTTGATAATATACTTGCTATTACTCCCCTTTAGAGTGATATATGTACATGACCAAAAACACACTAAGAAAGGGGAAACAAAAATGCAAAACACAGATTTTTTAAAAGCAAGATTTGGAATTGAAATTGAAATGACAGGAGTTACAAGAAACAAGGCCGCAAAGGTTGTTGCAGAAGTTTTAAGAGGAAGTATAAAAAGAGAAAATGATTATTATGATACCTATAAGGTAACAGCAGCAGACGGAAGAGTATGGAAGCTTATGTATGACGGAAGTATTTACACCCAAAAGAAAGTAAATGACGAGAAGGTAGCAGCTACAAAAGAGTATAGTGTAGAACTAGTAAGTCCAATACTTACCTACAAAGAAGACATAGAAACTTTGCAGGAGATAGTAAGAAAGCTTAGAAAAGCAGGAGCCTTTTCAGAAAAGCAAAACTGCACAGGGATTCACATACACCTTGATGGAGCTGACCATACACCAAGAAGTATTAGAAACTTTATAAACATAATCTACTCAAGAAATGACCTGCTTTATGAAAGCCTTCAGATTGAGAGAGAAAGAATGAGATACTGCAAAAAGATGGATGCAGATTTGGTGGAAAGGATAAACAAGAAAAAGCCTACTACCATGAAGCAGATTGAGGATATTTGGTACGAGGGATACGGTTCAAATAGAGAAAGGCATTACCATGAAAGCAGATACCACTTCTTAAACCTACACAGCTTTTTCAAAGGAACAGGAACAGTTGAACTTAGAGGTTTTAATGGAACCATGCACGCAGGAGTTATTAGGTCAAATATAGTTTTAGCCTTGGCACTTAACCATCAAGCCCTTACTCAAAAGAGTGCAAGCAGTAAAAAGCCACAGGTTGAAAATCCAAAGTTTGCAATGAGGACCTGGCTTAACAGAATAGGCTTTATAGGTGAAGAATTCAAAAACTGCAGAGAACACCTTATAAAGCACCTTCAAGGCTCAGCAGCTTGGAGATTTCAGAGAGCCGCATAGATAGGCGGCCGGCTTCATAAAGCCACAGGGCGGAATTACCGCCCTTAGGGTAGTAGAAGGAACTAATGGGCTAAGAATTAAACTTAAGGCAATACAGGGGAACTGTGGCCCAATTAGAAGCTTTCAGAAAGGGTGGATTGATAGATGAAAAGATTGTATATTGCTTATGGTTCAAACTTAAATCTTCAGCAGATGGAAAAAAGATGTCCTACGGCTAGGGTTTATGGCAAGGGGGAGTTAAAGGATTTTAGGTTGCTTTTTAAAGGAGTACCTAATAATGCTTATGCTACTATTGAACCTTTTAAGGGTGGAAAGGTACCAGTACTTGTTTGGGAGGTTAAACCTAAAGATGAGAAAGCTTTAGACATTTACGAAGGTTTCCCAAACTTTTATTATAAAAAAGATTTAGAGGTGGAGCTTGAAAGTGGAGAAATAGTAACTGCTATGGTGTACATCATGACCAATAAAATAAAAGATAGGATTAACTTAAACCTTCCAAGTGAAAGGTATCTAAGAATAGTTAAAGAAGGATATACATCTTCAGGTTTTGATATAGGTTTTATTGAAGAAGCATTGAAAGTAAGTGCTGAAGCTATAAGCAAAAATAATAGATATAAACTTTAAGAATTAGCTTGATATATGTGTGTTTTAGAGTGATATATAGTATAACAAAAACACACTTGGAGGTTTTAGAATGATAGCATTATTTGGAAGAAAGGTTTTAAATTTAAAGGAACTTAAAGAACTTACAAAAGAAGCTAAGAAGGATGGAGTAAAAGGAACAGCCTACGAAGTTACAAAAGAAATTGAACTAAGAGATGAGGAATTTAAAGAATTTGCAAAAGACTTCTGCAAAGACCAGCCTTGGATAACCAAAGAAGATGGTGGTTGCAACGAAAAAGGAGAGCTAAGATGCATAAGGGTTAGGAACACAAAAACAAAGAAAAGCATTTTAGTAGATTCAGAAGGCTACACCTACCCAAGGTACACAGCGATTGAAAATTAGACAGAAGCAGACTGAAGGGCCTGTTTTCTTCTTAAAATATTTATACAAAGTACTTGCTATTAACTGTGTTTAGAGTGATATATGTAACTACCAAAACACAGGGAGGAATGAAGATGGATAGAAAAGAAATAGTTAAAATTTTAAGTGAAGCCTTAGGTTCTCAAGCAAAGTATCTTGGAGCACCAAGCTTTGCCTATGAAATTAAAACGGAAAAGGAAATCTACACAATAGATAGGCAGGGAACCATTATAACTTCGCAAGGTAGGGTTGTTACACTTAACGAAATTTTAAAGGGAGAGGATTCTGAAGAAAAAATAGAGGATACAACTATTGATAGTTTTAATTTAGAAATTCCATTAGGAGAGCATACGGGAAAAACGCTAATAAATATTTTAAATATGCTTTACAGTAAACAGCAGCTAATTGTTAAAACCTTCGAATTAAAAGAACCTTTTATTGAGGAAACCTTTATAAAGAATTTGAATTTAAAGAGAACAGAAACTTTAGAAGAATTTCAAAATGCTATTACTGAAGTTGGAACTGATGGTTGCAAAGGCATATCCTTTGATTTTGAGAAAGGAACTTTTACCTTTAAGCTATTAGGTGAAACCTTAAGCCATGAAAAAATATCCGCATTTATAGAACTTGCATCTTTAATAAATGTGAACGCACAAAAATTAAAACACACCTCTTTTAAGCAGACTCAGGAGGATAACCCTAAATATGCATTCAGAACTTGGCTCATTCGCCTTGGCATGAATGGAAGTAGGTATAAAGATATAAGGAAAACACTTCTTTCAAATCTTGAAGGCAGTTGTGCTTTTAGAAAATTACAACAGGAAGGAAGTGCTGAAATAAATGGATAAATTTTTTACTCAGAAAACCTGTGATCGCTGTGGAGAAAGCTTAAAAGAGGGTAGAATAATGTCAATGTATAATGAGGATTGCATTTGCTTAAGCTGCAAGGAAAAGGAAAGGAAACGTAGTGATTATAAAGAAGCTGTAGAAGCTGAATATGAAGAAGTTAAGAAAGGGAATTACAACTACAAGGGTATAAAAGGAAAAAGAAAATAAGTTTAAGGGTCTACGATTGTAGGCTCTTTTTAGTTAGCCAAAAGAGGAGGTGATACCTATGGCTCAAAGGGGAAGAAAACCAAAACCAACAGCATTAAAAATACTTGAAGGAAATCCAGGAAAAAGACCACTTAATGAAGATGAACCAAAACATGAGAAAAAAGCACCTAAATGTCCAGGCTGGCTTGATGCTGAAGCTAAAAAAGAGTGGAGGAGAATGTCAAAGCAGCTTGAGGCAATGGGAATACTTACAGAAATAGATATGGCAGCCTTTGCAGGATATTGTCAAGCCTATGCAAGGTGGAAGGAAGCAGAAGAATTTATAACTAAACATGGAACTATTGTAAAAACACCATCGGGATACTGGCAGCAGGTGCCACAGGTATCTATCGCTCAAACCTATCTTAAAATTATGAACAGATTCTGCGAACAGTTTGGGCTTACTCCATCAGCAAGAAGCAGAATAGTCACTGACAATATAAATGATGAAGAAGATCCAATGGAACTTATACTTTATAAAGGAGGCAGTAAGAGTGTATGATGAAGCAAAAGCACAACATGCCGTAAACTTTATTAACTGCTTAAAGCATACAAAGGGTCAGTGGCGTGGTGTTCCTTTTGATCTTCTGCCTTGGCAGGATAAAATTATAAGGGATATATTCGGAACAGTAAAAGAAAATGGATACAGGCAGTTTAATACTGCTTATGTTGAAATTCCAAAGAAAAATGGAAAACAGCTATCCCTTGATACTCCAATCCCAACACCTACAGGCTTTACTACAATGGGGGAAATAAAAGCAGGAGATAAGGTAATTGATGAAAAGGGGAGACCTTGTAATGTTGTTGCAATAAGTGAAATTGATGATACGGAGCAGGCATATAAAATAAATTTTAGAGATGGAACAAGTATAGTAGCTGGAGAAAGGCATCTATGGAAGGTTCAAGTTACTAATAATGGCAGAAGAGAAAAACTATTAACAACAGGAGAAATGTATCAAAAGCAGTTTAAAACTAAAAGTAAAGAAAATAGAGCATTATTTCGCATCCCAATAGCGGATGCTTTTATTTTGCCTGAAAATAAACTTCCTATAGATCCATATCTATTTGGGTACTGGATAGGAAATGGTAATGCTGTAAAGCCTGAAATAACTGTAATGAGAGATGATGTTGACGAAGTTATTAAAAATATACCATATAAACTTCATAATAGATATAAGCAAGAGGGTAACAGCGATATTTTAGTATATAAAGAACTTAAAAGTATATTAGTTAAAAACTTTAGGGAAAAAAGGATACCTATTGAATATTTAAGAGCATCAGCTCACCAAAGAAAAAGATTATTACAAGGGTTAATAGATTCTGATGGATGTGTAAGCACTGCTAAAAGTCAGGCAATATATGTGACAATTCTTTTTGAACTTGCCAAAGATGTTCAGGATTTATTATGGTCATTGGGAATAAAGAATACATTAAAGACAGCTCCATCGGCTAGATATGGAATTGAAACAGGTGAAATATGTTATTTAATAAAGTTTACTGCTTTTAATGACTTAGAAGTATCAGGATTAGATAGAAAGCTTAAAAGAGGCAGAGAAAGAAATATTAAAACAAGATCACATTTTCATTATATAAAGTCTATTGAAAAAACAGGAAAGACAAAAATGAGATGTATTCAGGTTGACAGCCCATCAAGATTATATTTAGCAGGTAAATCCATGATTCCTACACATAATAGCGAGCTTGCTGCTGCAGTTGCTCTTTATATGACCTGCGGAGATGGAGAATGGGGAGCTGAAGTTTACGGCTGTGCTGCAGACAGACAACAGGCTTCTATCGTTTTTGATGTAGCTGTTGAAATGGTAGAACAGTGTCCTGCTCTTAAGAAAAGAATTAAACCTGTTCTTTCTGTAAAAAGATTGATATATAAACCTACAAACAGCTTTTATCAGGTATTATCTGCTGAAGCCTACTCCAAACATGGACTTAATGTTCATGGAGTTGTAATGGATGAACTTCATGCTCAGCCTAACAGGGATTTATATGATGTTATGACTAAAGGAAGTGGTGATGCAAGATTGCAGCCGCTGTTTTTTCTTATAACCACAGCCGGAACAGATAGAAATTCTATATGCTATGAAGTACATCAAAAGGCAGTAGATATATTAGAAGGAAGAAAAATAGACCCAACCTTTTATCCTGTGATTTATGGAATAGATGACAATGACGATTGGACCTTAGAGAAAAACTGGTATAAAGCAAACCCTTCTCTTGGGCATACCATAGATATAGAAAAAGTTAGAAATGCCTTTAACAGTGCAAAAGAAAATCCTGCTGAAGAAAATATATTCCGCCAGCTTAGATTAAACCAATGGGTGAAGCAGTCCACAAGATGGATGCAGATGGATAAGTGGGATGAGTGTGCTTTTAAAGTTGATATAGATAAATTAAAAGGAAGAGAATGTTATGGTGGACTTGACCTTTCAAGTACCACAGATATCACAGCCTTTGTTTTAGTATTTCCTCCAAGAACATCAGATGAAAAATATATTGTTCTTCCTCACTTTTGGATACCAGAGGATAATTTGAAGCTGAGGGTAAAAAGGGATCATGTACCTTATGATATTTGGAAAAAGCAGGGATACTTAAAAACTACAGAGGGAAATGTTATTCATTATGGATTTATTGAAAGCTTTATAGAGGACTTAGGAAATAAATATAACATAAAACAAATAGCTTTTGACCGCTGGGGGGCCGTGCAGATGGTTCAAAATCTTGAAGGCTTAGGGTTTACTGTAGTTCCTTTTGGTCAAGGGTATAAAGATATGAGTCCACCAACTAAAGAGCTTATGAAGATAACTTTAGAAAAGAAAATAGCCCATGGAGGACATCCTGTTTTAAGGTGGATGATGGATAATATTTATGTAAAAACTGATCCTGCAGGCAATATAAAGCCTGACAAAGAAAAGTCTACTGAAAAGATAGATGGTGCTGTAGCACTTATTATGGCACTTGACAGGTCAATAAGACATGGAAATAAAGAAAGTGTATATGAAAAAAGAGGAATGAGAAGTTTTCTTGATTAGGAGGTGGTGCTTTGAAACTAAAAAATAGAGTAAAGTTATTTTTAACACCGCAGAATGCCTTGTTTGAAGTCCTTCAGAAATATTCGGAGGATTTTTTAAATGGTGAAGAAGTTGTAAAAGATAATTTTAAAATAGATACAGCAGCCGCTATGAGTTTTTCTGCAGTTTTTGCCTGCAATAGAGTCCTTTCTGAAACCTTGGCAAGCTGTCCTATAATGCTTTATGAAAAAGATGATAAAGGAAACAGAAGGCAGGTTACAGATACTGCTGAATATGGTGTACTTCATTATGCACCAAATGCAGAAATGACACCAGTGCAGTTTAAAGAGTTTGGAATGACAAATATAAATCTTGGCGGAAACTTTATAGCACAAAAGGTTTTTAATATTCATGGAGAGCTTTTAGAGCTTAGACCTATATCATGGGACAGAGTAAGAATTGATATAGATAAATCTACAGGAAGACTTCTTTATTATATTGATGGAAAGCAAGAACCTAAAACAAGAGATGAAATATTTCATATTCCGGGACTTACTTTAGACGGGTATATAGGAATAACACCTCTTAGTTATGCGGCACTTACTATTGATATTGGATTATCTCAGGACACCTTTGAAAGAAATTTTTATCATAACAGGGCTTCAACCAGCGGTATTTTTCAGTATCCTAACGAGCTTTCAGATGAAGCATTTCAAAGGCTTAAAAAGGATATAAAAAAGAATTATACAGGACTTTCTAATGCAGGTGTTCCAATGATTCTTGAAGGCGGCGGTCAGTTTAAGGAAATAACCATGAAGCTTACAGATGCACAGTTTTTAGAATCCAAGAGATTCAGAATTGAAGATGTGTGCAGAATTTTCAGAGTACCACTTCATCTGGTGCAGGATTTAACAAGATCCACAAATAACAATATTGAACATCAGAGCTTAGAGTTTATTGTTTACACTATGCTGCCGTGGTTTAAAAAATGGGAAGAAAATTTAAATCTTCAGCTTTTATCAAAGGAATCAAGAAGAAAGAACAGATACTTTGAATTCAATATAAGCGGACTTCTTCGTGGAGATATTAAATCAAGATATGAAGCTTATGCACAGGGAAGACAGTGGGGATGGCTTTCTGTTAATGATATTAGAAGGCTTGAAAATATGAATCCTGTAGAGAACGGTGACCGATATCTTGAGCCTCTCAACATGAGTGAAGCAGGGAAACAGCAAGATCAGCTTAAGGCTTTAAGAGAAGAAGTATTTAATTTAATAAGTGAAGGGAAGTGATAAGATGGCATTTTGGAATTTTAAAAATAATGAAGAAAATGAGGAGGAGATAGAACTTAGAATTGATGGTGACATTGCTATGGATGATGACTTTTGGTCCATGCTATTTGGTATAGAAAATGTTACTCCAAAGGGATTTATAGCAGAGCTTGCTCAGTACAAAGGTAAAGATATAAATGTTTGGATTAATTCCTATGGAGGAGATGTTTATGCAGCTTCAAGAATCTATACAGCACTTAAGGAGCATAAGGGAAAGGTAAAAGTAAAAATAGATGGTGTAGCAATTTCAGCAGCTTCAGTTATAGCCATGGCAGGAGATGAAATTCTAATGTCTCCAACTTCAATTCTAATGATTCATAACCCTTGGGGAAACTTCCAAGGTGAGGCTAAAGACTTAAGACATGGTGCTGATGTGCTGGATGAAGTAAAGGAAACCATAATCAATGCTTATCAGCTTAAGACTAAAAAATCAAGAGTAAAAATATCACAGATGATGGATGAAGAAACATGGATGAGTGCTAAGAAAGCACTAGCTGAAGGCTTTGTAGATGGAATGCTTTATACACAAAATAAAGAAGAATCAGTGGAAAATTCTTTTATGTTCAGCAGATTTGCTATTCAAAATAGTGTTAATACCAGAACTAGAGATTTTATAAAACAGTATAATCAAAGGTTTAAAGAAACCTATAAAGATGAAGAAAAAATAAAATTATTAAAAGCAAAACTTGCCTTAGAGTGTGAACTTTAGGGCTTTTATTATTTTGAAAGGAAGGTAATGTATATGTCAGAAAAAATGAAAGAATTATTAGCTCAGTTATCAAATTTAGAAACAGAATCTAAAAACCTTATAAATAAAGAGGAGGCTACAGCTGATGAAATAAATGCAAAACTTTCTGAAATTAAGGCTTTAAAAGCCAAGATTGAAGCACAAAAAGAAATTGATGCAATAAATGTAGAAAGAGAAAAACAGGCACAAACACCAGTGAATGAACCAATATATGCTCAGCCAAAGAATCACAATGAAAAGAAGTGGAAGTGCATGGGAGAATTTTTAAGTGCCGTTGCAAAGGCTTCATCTCCAGGTGGAAGGATGGACAACAGATTAACTTACCAGAACTCAGCAACAGGACTTAATGAAAGCATAGCTTCAGAAGGAGGATTTTTACTAGAAAATGAGTTTATAAATGACTTATTTGAATCCATGATGGCACAAAGTCAGGTGGCAAACAGAATAAGAATGATTCCAATAGGTGCTAATACCAATAGACTTAGAGCACTTGGAATTGATGAAAACAGCAGAGCCAATGGCTCAAGATGGGGAGGTGTTCAGGCTTACTGGGTAGCTGAAGCTGAAACTGCAGCTCAGAGCAAGCCAAAGTTCAGGGAAATTGAAATGTCCCTTCAAAAACTTTTAGCACTTTGCTATGTAACTGATGATCTTCTTCAGGATAATACAGCTTTAGAGGCTATAGTAAGACAGGCTTATGCTGATGAAATGAGTTTTAAAATAGATGATGCAATAATTAATGGTACGGGTGTAGGAATGCCTCTTGGAATATTAAATTCTGATGCATTAGTTACTGTACCTAAAGAAAAAGACCAAGCAGCAGGAACTATTAAGTATGAAAATATACTTAAAATGTGGAGCAGTATGCCTGCAAGACTTAGAGCAAATGCTGTATGGTATATAAACCAAGAGATAGAACCACAGCTTTACACTATGGCTCTTAATATTGGAACTGGTGGAGCACCTGTGTTTATGCCTTCTGGTGGAGCTGCAACTTCACAGTACAGTACCTTACTTAATAGACCAATTATTCCAATAGAGCAGTGCTCCCCTCTTGGTAAAAAAGGAGATATTATTTTAGCAGATCCAACACAGTACATTGGAATAGATAAAAAAAGTTTAACTTCTGATGTTTCTATCCATGTAAGATTTTTATATGATGAGCAGGTATTCAGATTCATCTATAAATTTAATGGAATGCCGTATAAGAATAAGCCAATTATGCCTTACAAGGGTGCAAATCCACTAAGTCCTTTTGTAACTTTAGCAGATAGGTAGGAGGTAAAAATTATGTTTATTGAAAAATATAAAGTAATACAGATCATTTCACCAAAGACAACAAATGAAGGTATAGAAAGCAGATATGTAAATTTAAAAAATGCAGTAAATGCTGTAGTAATTGTAAATCTTACTCAAGCAGCAGCTCATGAAACACAAATATCCATATATCAGGCAAAAGATACACAAGGAACAGATTCAAAGGCATTAATCAGCAGTGTACCAGTATGGGCAAATGAGAATACGACTGCAGATACTTTATTAAAAACAGATGGAGCAGGATATACAGTAGAAGAAACAGCAGGAAATAAGCAGATTGTTTTTCAAATAGATCCTGCAAAGCTTGATATAAATGAAGGATTTACTTGTATCGGAATTAAAATCGGGGCAAGTTCTCAAGCAGCTAATTTTGCAAGTGCAGATGTTATTATAGACAGCAGATACAGCAGTTAAATCAAGGAGCCTTAGTGCTCCTTTTCTTTTGGGGTGATAAAACATGGCAATAAAAGTGATAATTCCTCCATCAGTTGAACCCATAACTTTAGAGGAAGCAAAAAATCATTTGAGAGTTGATGGAAATGATGATGATATTCTAATTATGAGCCTTATAAAGCAGGCAAGAGAGTATTGTGAAAATTATCAAAACAGAAAATATATAACCCAGACTTTGGAATTAGTGCTTGACAGCTTTCCGCAAGGAAATGCAATAGTTTTTAATAATTGCTCTCCGGTGCAAAAGGTAGAAAGCATAAAATATTATGATGTAAACAGGCAGGAGTATTTATTTGATGAGAGCAATTATATTTTTGATTTAGATGGCTTTGTAAATAGAGTTGTTTTAAATAGAGGAAAGCATTGGCCTACAGTAGAACTTCAGTCAGTAAATGCAGTAAGAGTAAGATTAATTGCAGGCTATGGAGATAGTGGAGATAAAGTGCCTGAAGCAATAAAGTGGGCAATTATTCTTCAAATGAAGCTTTTGTATGATGATTACAGACCAGAGGAAAAAACAAAGTTAGAGGAAGCAAGAAATGCTCTTCTTTCAATGAACAGGGTGATTCCAGTATGAAGGCAGAAGAATTAAGACATAGAATAAAATTGCAGAAAAATATAACCCAAACAGATGATAATGGCTTTGAAACTGAAACTTGGGCAGATTTTAAAGAGCTATGGGCAAAAACTGAAAATCTTCATGGCAGAGAATATTTTGAAGCCGCAGCAGTTCAAGCTGAGAACACTGTGAAATTTACTATAAGGTACACAGATGAAATTGACACTGCAATGAGGATTATTTTTAGAGGAAAACAGTATAATATAACTTCTATTGATAACATCAAATATAAGAATAAATTCATTGAAATTAAGGCTTTGGAGGTTGAAGTAAGTGGCTAGAATAGAACTTGAAGGAATGCAGGAGCTTATAGACAGAGTAAACAAGCTGGGTGCAAGAGGAGATGTAATAAAGAAAAGAGCACTTGATAAAGCAGGGAATTTAGTGAAAACTAGCATGGAAAAAAATGCTCCAAGGTCAAACAAGACAAAAAGACATATGGCAGATAATATAAAGGTTTCGGATATTGAAAAAGAAAACGGCGTAGATTTTATTGAGATAGGTCCTAATAAAGGAGATAATTCAGAGTTCTTTTATTCAAAATTTACTGAATTTGGTACAAGTAAAATTCCTGCACAGCATTGGGCAGAGAACTCTGTCCTTGAGAATAAAAGAGAGATAAATAATATTATAAAGGAAGAACTGCAAAGGGGACTTGAGGAATGATAAATAAGTTGATTATGGATACATTGAAACCTCTTAAGATTCCAGTAGCGTTTCAAAAGTACAGTGGAAAATCAGAAACTTATATTACTTTTCATGAGTATTTGGCAGCAGGTGAAGAGTATGAAGATGACGAGGAAGCTTTAACAGCACATTATATCCAAGTGGATGTGTGGTCAAAGGCTGATTACACAAATATAGTTAAAAATATAAAAGAACTTTTGCTTAAAGCAGGGTTCAAAAGATTAAATGAAATAGACCTTTATGAAGAAGATACAAAAATCTATCATAAAGGTCTTAAATTTTATTATTTAGAGGAAGGTGAATAAGTATGGCAAGACAGATAGGGCTTAGAGATATTCATATAGCTATTTTAACAAAGGATGACAGTACTGGTGTTACTTACAGCACTCCGGAAAAATTAGAAAGGGCAATAAGTGCTAAACTTTCTCCAAAATCAAATTCAGAAAATATTTATTCTGATGATACAGTGGAAGATATAATAACTGCTTTTGAAGGGGTGGATGTTGAAATTGAAGTTAATCAGTTATCACTTGCAAGCAGAGCAAAACTGCAGGGAGCAAAGGTTGTAAAGGGTGTATTAGTGGAAAATAAGGATGATATGCCTCCAACTATAGCACTTGGTTTTAAATCAAAGAAGAACAACGGAAAATACAGATATGTATGGCTTTTAAAAGGAAAGTTTGAACTTGCCACAGATGAATATGATACTGAAGCAGAAAAGCCAAAGGCACAGAGTGCAAAGCTTAAAGGAAAATTTTACTCAAGGGATTTTGATGGAAACTACAGATTTATTTGTGATGAAGATACTGAAGGTGTTGATGCAACAATTATTAGCGGGTGGTTTACTGCTGTTCCTGAGGAGCCGGTGATGACCCCATAATTATTAAATGAAGCTAATTTAAATGTGAGTAAATGCTAGATATAATTAATCATGCAGTTAATATGTAGTTGTAGATTTTAAGAAAACTGTAATTGCAATTTGAAACTTATATCGACTAAATGAATTTTTTATAATGGTACAATAAGAGCTTAGAGAACTTCTATCTAATAAATTTTCGTGCTTAAATCGTTAATATTGGCTGTATAAGTATCATTTTACGGGTTCAAATAAAAAATATGAAGTTGACTTAAAGCTACTACTGTGCTAAACTGAATTTATAAGTCATGACTTATAGATTGAATTAAAAAAGATTTATACAGTTTAGTTTTCTAGGGTTCCGCAGTTATAGCTGGCTGGTCCAAGAGAAAACGCACAGGTAACTGTGTACACGGAAGGATAAAAGCCTGGGAGATATTTCAATAATATTTCTCATGGCTTTTTTGTCTTTATTTTTTTAAAAATAATCCATGAGATACTGATGTACTATTATAATTACCGATTTTAGGGAGGTAGAATTTATGGAGTGGATTTATTTAGTTGTAGCAGGTTTTTTCGAAGTAGGTTGGGTAATGGGGTTGAAGTATTCACATGGATTTACAAAAACACTACCTAGCATATTAACTGTTATAGGAATGATTGCAAGTATCTATTTTTTATCATTATCTTTAAAGAGCTTACCACTAGGCAATGCATACGCAATTTGGACAGGTATAGGAACTATTGGTAGTGTAGTCTTAGGTATTATTTTATTTAAAGAACCGATTAATTTCATGCGTATCATTTGTATTTTATTTATAGCTTTTGGGATAGTTGGTCTAAAATTAATATCAATAGACTAATAACTTACGTAGTTCAAAATAATTAAAATAAGTAGAGTTTTGCCAAAAGATTATAAGTGTGTTACGTTTTAGTAGTATGATTTCAATATGATGGAGGATTTAAATGAAAAAGTTTGTTATTGAAGATGAATTTTGGAGTATATTTCCTAATACTAAGATAGGAATTGTTATTTGTAATGATATAGATAATTCAATAAAGAATGAAGAAAAATATAAAAAAATGCTTTTAGAGGCTGAAAAGGAAGCACTAAAATATTTAAAGAATGAAGAATTTAGTAGCAATGAAGTTATAAAAGTATGGAGAGAAGCTTTTAAAAAATTCAAGACGAAGAAGGGTGCAAGGTCATCTATTGAGGCTTTACTAAAGAGAGTGTATAATGGAAACCATTTAGAGACTATTAATCCACTAGTTAATATTTATAATTCTATTTCATTAAGATATGCATTACCATGTGGTGGTGAGGATATTGATACATTTGTTGGTGATATTAGATTGACTAAGGCTGTTGGTAATGAAAATTTTATTACATTAGGAACGGATAAAAGTGAACCTCCATATGAAGGTGAGATAGTATATAAAGATAATGAAGGAGCAATTTGCAGGTGTTGGAATTGGCGGGAATCAGTAAGAACAATGCTCACTGAAAATACAAAGAATGCTTTTTTGTGCATCGAATTAATTGATGAAAAAAGAATAAAAGATTTTGAGAATAGTTTAAAAGATTTAGCAAAAGCAGTACAGGATAATTTGGATGGTACTTGTATGATTTCAATTCTTGATATTAATAATAGAGAAATTGCAATAGATTAATTTGAGGAGGGCAAGATAATGGGTGGCTTCACTTATAAAGATATTTATGTTGAAGATGGAAAAAGAGTGTTGGAAGTTAATATACTTCCGGAAAAGCATTGCAACTTTGATTGTATATTTTGTCCTATTGGAAGGTCACAAAATAAGGTAGATACCCAAAAGTCATTTGATGAAATGGATAGTTCATTAAAAGAACTGGAAATCATTATTGAAAATACAAAAGCAGAATTAGTCTTTATTAACTCAAAAGGAGAAGCCTTAATCAATGATAAAATTGGCGATATTATTGATCTAATTAAAGATAAAGGTTTACCTGTAAGACTGCTTTCTAATGGATATTTACTGGGTAGAGATGAATATATGAAAATTGCTGATAAATGTGATGAGGTTATTGGAGAGATAAAAGTAATAAAAGAAGAGGATTTTCAAAAAATCCAAAGACCGATTGAAGGGTATACGTTAGAAGAATATATTTCAAACATGGTTTCCTTTAATAAACAATACAATGGTAAATTTATATTAGAAATAACTATAATTAAAGGTTATAACGATGATGAAGAATCAATTCAGATGATAAAAAATACTATTAAGAAAATATCTCCTGATAAGATAATTGTCACAAGAATAGAAGATGAAAAATTTAAGAAGAAACTTGGTATATCTGATGAAAGATTTAAAGAAATTTCAAATACATTGCTAAATAATTGGTAATGCCAATAATAATCTTATATTGATAACTTAACAGGGAATTTTGCACCCTGTTTTTTTCTTGCTTAAAATAGATCGGAGGGATAACTTTGAAAGCATCAGAACTTAAAAATAAAGGTATTAAAATTACCATAGGAAACAAAGAATATGAACTCAAATTCGATATGAACACCTTCTGTGAGTTAGAAGAGGTGTATGGTGATATTAACCAAGCCTTTGAAGATTTACAGAACAGAAAGATTAAAGCAATTAGGGCACTTATATATTCAGCAATTAAAGCCGAGGATGAAAGTGTTACTCTTAAAGAAGTAGGCAAAATGCTTACATTAAATGATATGGAGAGATTAGGCATAGCTATTAATGAAGCTTTGAATATGGCTATGCCAGAGATAACTGAAAACCTGGGGGAATAGAAAGCCACACCAATCAAGAGGGCTGGGATTGGGAGTGGCTTTTCTATTTGGGAACAAATCTTTTAAAAATGACAGAAGAGCAGTTTTGGAAAAGTACACCTAAGAAGTTACAAGCTCTTTTTAATGTATACAAAAGAGTAAACGGAATAGAGGAAGAAGAGGAACTTGATTATATAGACAACATTATTTTCTAACAGGGAGGTGAGATGATGGCAAGAGATGCAAATACAGTTGTTGCAAGAGTAGGTCTTGATGATAGAGGCTTTCAGGAAGGTGTTGCCAAAATACAAAGAAGTCTAAAGGTTGTTCAAAGTGAATTTGCAGCAGCTTCTTCTAAGCTTGGTGACTTTGGTAAATCTGAAGAAGGTCTAAGGCTGAAAGCAGATACTTTAAATAAACAGATAGAACTTCAGAAGGATAAAATTTCAGCATTAGAAAAAGCATACCAAAAGAGTGTAGAAACAAAGGGCGAAGATGCAAAAGCTACTGAAAATCTTAAAATTAAGCTTAATTATGCTACTGCAGAACTAAATAAAATGGAGAATGAGCTGAAAGAAGCAACAAGAGAACTCAAGGAAAAAAGCTCGGCTTGGTATAAGCTTTCTCAAAGCATGAATAGTGCAGGAGAAAAGATGAAATCTGTAGGAGAGAAGATGTCCTCAGTTGGAAGTAAGCTTTCAACTGCTGTAACACTTCCTCTAGTTGGAATAGGAACTGCTGCAACTAAAATGGCTATGGATGCTGTAGAATCAGAGAATCTCTTTGAGGTAGCTATGGGTTCTATGGCTGGAGATGCGAGGAAGTGGTCAGAAGAAACTTCAAAGGCTCTTGGGCTTAATGCATATAATGTTAGAAAAAATGTAGCAACCTATAATTCAATGCTTACCAGTATGGGGCTTACAGCACAAGAATCACTTAAGATGTCAGAAGGCTTAACACAACTTTCCTATGATATGGCTTCATTTTACAACCTTAAGCCAGAGGAAGCCTTTGAAAAATTAAAGTCTGGTATAAGTGGAGAAGCAGAGCCTCTTAAATCATTGGGTATTTTGGTTAATGATAATACAATAAAAACCTATGCTTACACTCACGGCATTGCAAAACAAGGTGAAGCTTTAACAGAACAGCAGAAGGTAATGGCAAGATATGGGGTTATTATGGAATCTACGAAAAATGCACAAGGCGATCTTGCAAGAACCATGGATTCACCTACAAATAAAATCAGGGTCATGAAAGAACAGGCAGAGCAGCTTGGTATTCAGTTCGGACAGCTTTTAATTCCTATACTTGAAAAACTAATAGGAATAGTAAAACCTTTAATGGATAAATTTCAAGGCTTATCTAAAGAGCAGCAGGAGATGATTGTGAAAATAGGTTTAGTTGTTGCAGCAGTTGGACCTATTATAGGAATAATAGGTAAAGTAATCAGCATAGCAGGGACTTTATCTACTGTAATTGGAAGTATATCAGGGGCTATGGCTGCAGCAGGCGGTCCATCTGCAGTATTAGGTAGTGCTTTTGCTGCATTAACTGGTCCAGTTGGAATTGCTATTGCTGTTATTGCTGGACTTGTTGCTGTTGGAGTTTTGCTATATAAAAACTGGGATACTATAAAGTCAACTGCTGGTGCGATTTGGGAAGGTATGAAGAGTGTTATTGAAAGCTCAGTAACAGCTGTAAAAGGAGTTATTGTTTCTACTTGGGAGTCAATAAAAGCTGTGGTAATTCCAATAGTTGAAGGTATAGCAAATGTTATTAAAACAATATGGGAAGGTGTAAAGACGTGTTTTGCTTTCCTATGGGAAGCGATAAAAGCTATCTTTATCAGTGCTTGGACTATTATATCATCTATTGTTCAAACCTATATAAATATAGTTACAGCCGTTATTAGCGTTGCTTGGCAGCTTATTCAGACGATAACAACAACTGTGTGGAATGCAATCTCTGGGGTTATAAGTACAGTTTGGAATGGTATAGTCAGCTTTCTAAACTCCATTATTCAAGCAATAGGGAATACAATTACTACTGCATGGAATAACATAAAAGCTGCCACATCCACAGTATTCAATGCAGTTTCTTCTGTAATAAATACAGTATGGAACGGAATAGTGAATTTTATTACACCAATAATAAATTCCATAGTTTCTACTTTGACCACAGCTTGGAACACCATAAAATCAGTGACAAGTACTGTTTGGAATATCATACAGTCTGTTTTAAGTACAGTATGGAATGGAATAAAGAATACCACCACATCTATTTGGAATTCTATATCAAGTTTCTTTTCAAATATGTGGAGCGGCGTATCAAGCCTTTTTACAAATGCCGTTAATGGCATTAAAAATACTGTATCTAATGTATGGAGCAGTATTTTATCAGTTACAATCAATATATGGAATAATATTAAATCTGCAATAATGACACCAATTAATGCAGCAGTGAATTTTGTTAAGGAACAGTTAGATAAAATAAAAGGTTTCTTTGATAGATTAGATATAAAATTTCCACATATAAAACTGCCACACTTCAGTATTAAAGGTGAATTCAGCTTAAAGCCTCCAAGTGTACCTCATCTAGGTGTAGATTGGTATGCAAAGGGAGGGATTTTTAACAGACCTAGTATAATCGGTGTCGGTGAAGCAGGAACTGAAGCTGTACTTCCTATAGATAGGTTAGATGAGCTTATGGCAAGGGCAATTGAAAAAGCAAAAGGAGGAAGTGGAAGCGGATTAACACTTCATATAGAAAATTTCATTAATAATTCAGATAAGGATATAGAGCAGCTTGCCTATGAGCTTGAATTTTACAGGCAGAGAGTTTCAATGGGAAGGGGTGGTGCTTAATGCTTAGTTTTAATTTTGGTGGAAAAAATAGTTATAGTGATTATGGCATTATTATTTCTAAAAGACCATCTCTGCCATCACCTAAAAGAAGAGTATCTTATATCGATATTCCAGGAAGGGATTCAAATTTAAAATATGATGAAGGAACTTATGAAGATATAACAATTGCAGTTGAATGCAGTATTAAAGGTAATAACATAGCTGAAAAGCTAGATAACATAAAAGCATGGCTATTTGGAGCAGGAGAAAGTGATTTAATATTTTCATTTCAAGATGATAAAAAATATAAAGCACAAGTAGTTAATGCTATAGATTTTAAGCAAGTATTCAAATATACATCTATTTTTCCAATAATATTTAATTGCAGACCCTTTAAATATGCTGTGCAAAATAACATATTTACTATTACTGAAAATGGAGCTTCAATAATAAATCCAGGTACTCTTAAAAGTGAACCAATAATATCAGTCTATGGTTCTGGGAAGATAAGCCTTAAAGTTAACGAAACCATTGTTAATTTAAATGATATAACAGGAAAAATCATATTAGATTCAGTTTTGCAAGATGCCTATAATGATGCAGGAGATAACTTAAACAACAATGTAAATGGTGATTTCATAACTTTAAAAACAGGCTCGAATAAATTTGAGTGGACTGGAAGTGTTACTAAAATAGAATTAGTTCCAAATTGGCGGTGGTTATAATGATCTATGTATATGATAAGAAGACAACTAGAGGAAACTTTGACAATAATGGGCTTGCTGTTTTAGATGAATGCCTTATGGCTGAGATAAATGAAGAGTTAAATGGAGATTATAGTTTAGATATTGAATATCCAGTTGTATCTAAAAAAGCACAGTATTTAGAGGAACTCAATATTATTAAAGCTGATGGACAGCTTTTTAGAATATATAAAGTAGAGAGAACACAGGATAAAATAAGTAAAGTTAAGGTATGGGCAAGACATATATTCTATGATCTTGCTTTTTATTTTATAGAATCAGCAAAGGTGCTTAATGCAAATATGAAAGAAGCTCTTGAAGCAAGCATACCGCCGGAACTTCAAGGGTTATTTTTATTTAAGGCATTGGAAGAAAATATAGCACCTTTTGCTGTTAAAGAGGTTAATGCAGTAGATGCTATTTTTAGACTTATTGAAATTTATGGTGGAGAACTTTTTAGAGATAACTTCAATATAGAGATAAAAGAGTCTATTGGTGAAAATAACGGAATCTTAATAAAATACGGCAAAAACATAAAAGGAATGAAGGTTATAGAGGATACCAGTGAACTTGCTACAAGAATATATGCAGTAGGAGCAAATAATTTATTGCTGCCAGAAAGATATATAGAAGTCGAGGGAGAAAGAGCAAAATTACTTCCCTATCCCATAACCAAAAGGGTAGAGTTTAAGGAGTGTAAGGATGTAGAAAGCCTTAGAGCAATGGCAGAAGAATATGCTGAAAAGGCTGCAAGTCCAAAGGTATTTATAACAATAGATTTTATGGAACTTAGTAAAACAGAAGAGTATAAAAACTATAGTCATCTTACTAAGGTTTGTGTTGGTGATTTTGTAAAGGTGAGAAATGAAAAGATAGCTGTAACAACAGACCTTAGAGTTATAAAGAAAAAGACAGACCTTATAAATCCTATAAATACAAAGATAGAGCTTGGTGATCCTTTAAACACAATTATTGAAAAGCTGGATACCAGTAAGCTTTTAGAGGAAATAAACAGTGCAATAAGCGGTACTTTAAGCAGTGTAATAATCAAGAAAAACAGCGATACTATAACAATCAGCACTAGCAGCTATCCAGCAATGATTATAGGAATAACAACAAAAGCAGATACAAACTTAAATTGTAATATCACCATGACAGGGAAAGCTAGTGCAGACTGCACATTAACAATTCTGTTTTCCTTAGATGGAAAATACTACGATTTTAAGCCAATTCAAAAGTTAGCATCAGGAGATAATGTTATAGGATTGCCCCTTCCAATGCCACAGGTAACGGCAGGAGACCATACTTTTATGGTAGAGATGAAGGTTTCAAATGGAACATTTACAATTGAAAAGAATAATCTGCAGGTAAGTATTGAGGGAAGAGACTTAGAGGGTGGACTAAGTGCAAGTATACCAAGGGCAGAGATTGTTTATACTTTCCTTTATAATTTGTTCAATATCAAGATTGGAACATACAGTTTTAATACAGGACACAGTTTTAAGTATTATTTAGACAACAATGTGAGTGGAGTAGATAGCTATAGTCTTGAGAATTTCAATACAAGATTTAATATTGCTGCTATATCTCATGGAAACCCAAAGTTAACCTTAAATGTAATGGGAATTATAGAAGAGTTTAATAACAGTAAATCAAGCAGCTATGCTTTTGACGCCGATTGGGTTGAGTTTAGTTCTGACTACGATAAAAACAAAGATGGAACCTATGACTTTTATAATAGGGTAACAATAAAGGAGCCCATTTTAAAAAGAGAAGGCGGATATATTGAGGACTTAGGAAATGGCGTAATTTATGCTGCAAATGTGCGGGATACAACACTTTATAAGGATTTGATTGCAATAAATGCATATCTTAAGCAAGGTTAGGGGGAGAGGATAATGCCAGTTATAAATCAAATGTCCCTTCCAAAAGGAAATGCAGGAATGACACTTTATGGTACAAGAAATGATGATAGTACAGTAACTCTTCCTGACATTGGTTTTAACTTTAATTACAATGGTTTAGCCATAAGACAGCTTTACACAAGCGGTAATACCTGGGTAGGCTTTGGGGGAGCATCAGAACATCTTTGTATTAACAGAAGAGATGCCAGCTATAATAACCTTTATTATGCCAGTGAAGTAGAATACAGCACAAAGCTTTTCAGAATAAGGTTTGAAGGAAACAGTTCCTATAGCAACTGGGGCAGCAATGACCTTATTTGGGAACTTTCTATTTTTGAAACTGGAGTAATAAGGCTTGTTGTTGAGAAGATACCTAATAACGGCACAAATAGTTTTGTAAATCCAAATGTAGGCACTCAATCATTGGCATTAACAGCGGGAAAATCATATATTTTCACTCCATCAGACCCACTGGGTAAAAATTACATAGTGCAGGAAGGTTCATATATTCCATGTATAACAAAATTTCTTATGGTGGATAATGAAGGAGTGAAAAACTATCAAGGTAGTACATGGGTTAAAATTGGAGATTTACCTCTTACAGAAGAAATGTTTAAAACCTACGGCGTTGATACTCTTCCTGCTTCCATGGCAGGACTTTCAGGCACTTCACCTGCTCTTTATATCTATACTGATAATCCAGATGTTAAGGCAAATAAAAATAGCAATAGATTCTTTATTGAAAAGACAGTAACAAGTAAGCCAAAGGTAATTATTCAAAACTATGATTTTAACATACATGATGGGAAAAGCATAAATAAACTTGAAGCAATTGTTCAGTACACTAAGAAAGATTCAAATTTAAATGATGTTACAACCAATGGCAGAATTAGAATAGCTTTAAGTGTTGATTCGGGATTAAGCTGGCTTACCTATAATATCAATACATCAAGCTTTGAAAGTATTGATATTATAGATTCTGCTGCATTTCTTGTAAATGGGATAAATCCTACAATACTTACAAGTTTAGATTATGCAGCTTTAAATACAATGATTGCTCAAAATAGGAAACTGAGGTTTGCTTATATTTTAGAAAAACCTACATTAAATGATGTGTGTAAATTAAGGAAGATGAAAATTCTTTACAACTGAGGGGTGATGATATGTTTATTGAGGGACAGCCTTACGAAAGTATTGCTTACAATAAAGATTTGCTTACAGGTGAGATTTCTGAAAGTAAAAAGAGTAAAAGACAGAGGGGCATTAAAGGAAAGGTTTTATTAGAACTTTTTAATGCAGAAACTAAGGAGAAAATAAGAGAGGCATACACAGAAAACTTAATACCGGATTTATATTTTAAAGATACATTTTTAGGACATTTTGTTCAAGGTATTATGGGTGCAGGAAATACAAGAAGATGTGATAATTACAGCTGGTTTGAATACTTATACTTAACTGATAATGATAAGCCGGAAAATGTTAATGAGCAAAGGGTTATGGGAAATATTATAGGGTTTGCCCATAGAAATAATACTTACTCTGGAAATGATACAAGGCGTGGAACTATAAATAGAGCAGAATCAAAATTTGAAGTTACAGATTCTAAAATAAAGATGAATTTTGTATTTGACTTTCCAACCCATGCGGCAAACGGTAAAATTGAAAGTATTTACTGGGCAGAGGGTGACCCTGATAATAAGGATTATTTTTATGCGGGAACCGCAATCTATGGAAGGGAAACAGCAGATTCAGATTATGCTGTATATAATACTACAAATCCTAAAAGGTATTGGGCAGTGAATACTTTATTTTCTTATGCAAGAACTATAAAATTTACAAGTCCAACAAAGGGATGGATATTAGCAGATTCAAGGGATACAAACATAACACAGTCAAGCTATATTCAATTTCCAGACAGCTTAAAAGGACAATGGCTTATGATTCCATTTGATATAAATACAAATGATGTTGTGTTTTGGGATAAGGTGGTTAAACTATTAAATTCAGAAGGAAATGCACTAAACATTGACAGTAGTCATGCAGTAAGAAAATACGATGGACTTTCTCATGTATGCCCATATATTCAGCCAGATGGAGAACTTATTTTTATTGGGTATTACCTTTACAGCATTAGCAGTGAAAGCTATATGAGAATATATAAGTGGACAAAAGTAGGAGTTCAATTAAGCTATGTTGATATAAATATGAGCCAAAGTTTTAAGGATACAGCATATAACGTACCTTTCACATATAGAACAGTTTCTAGTGATGGAATTTATCTTGATGGTTGCATTGATATTATTGGATACACCTCAAGAACAGACAGCCAATTTAATGAAACTGTTTATACAAACAGATGGATTAGAGTAGATGCCGCAGGAAACAAGGTTCAGGATATGAATATTAAACCTAAGATTGGTAATAGCACTTGGTTTGGAAATAAGGGTATGGATAGTGGAAATATTGAGAGAAGATGCTATGTTTATAATTTTTATAGAAGCGCCAATAGAATATATCTTTATTATACAAGCACTCAAGGGGGTACAAGCTTTTATCAAGTTATAACTCCTCAAGGGAATTTACTGGAAGCCTATAAAATGTATTTTAGTTTTCCAAATGGTTATGGTAATTATTATTATCATAATATTCTTGGTACTGACAGATGGATAAGCAGATACACTTATGCTTATAACAACTATGTTCAATTATGTATCCAAGCCCTTTTAACAAGCAGACCTATTGGAGCACATACCAAGCTTGCACAGCCTGTTGAGAAAACTGAGGCAAATACAATGAAAGTTCAATATATGTTTGAGGTAGATTTAATAAACTATGGAGAAGATTTTTATTAGAGTGGAGGGATTTACAGTGAAAAATTCAATTAATTTTATTCAAGCAGTATTTGCTGCCATTGGCGGCTATATTGGTTGGTTTTTAGGAGGAGTTGATGGCTTTATGTATGCACTGATTACCTTTGTTGTCATTGATTATGTAACAGGCCTCATGGTAGCAGTGCTAGAGAGAAAGCTATCAAGTGAGGTTGGATTTAGGGGGATATTTAAAAAGGTTTTAATTTTTGTAATGGTAGGCATAGGAAACATAATAGATGTTCATTTGATTAAGAACGGTAGTGCGATTCGTACTGCTGTTATTTTTTTCTACGTTTCCAATGAAGGAATAAGCATTATAGAGAACTCTGCTAAGATAGGCTTACCAATACCAGAGAAACTAAAGGATGTTTTAAAGCAGTTAAATAAGGAGGATGAGATTAATGGCTAGATTATGTTTTGACTATGGACATGGTGGAGAAGATCCAGGAGCAACTTATAATGGCAGAAAGGAAAGCAATGATGTTTTAAGCATAGGCAGAGCTGTAGCAGCAGAGGTAAGAAGGCATGGAGTTACAGTTGATGAAACAAGAACGACCGATGCTACAGTAAGCCTTAATAATAGAAGTAAATTTGAAAATAGAAATACCTATGATTATTTTATATCCTTTCATAGAAATGCTTATCAGCCGGAAAAAGCTAGAGGAGTTGAAACCTATACGTATTTAAATCCAGGAACAAAATCTAAAAGTTTAGCACAAAGGATACAAACAGCACTTGTAGCCTTAGGTTTTACAGATAGAGGAGTTAAAGAGGCTAACTATCATGTGCTAAGAGAAACAAAAGCTCCAGCAGTGCTTGTTGAGATAGGCTTTATTGATAATACAGGGGATAATAATTTATTTGATTCAAAGACAAATGAAATAATAAAGGCTTTAGCAAAAGCAATATTAGCTCAAATAGGAGTGGATTATATCGAAGCCTCAGCACCAATACAATCTGCAAGTGGAGAAACTCTTTATAGAGTAATGGCAGGTTCTTATAAGGTAAGAGAAAATGCTGAAAATCAAGTGAAGAAATTAAAGGCAGCAGGCTTTGATGCTGTAATTATGATATTTAATAAGTAGCCGTTAATTAAAGTAGCGGTTTTTCTTTTATTAAGCTTGACTTCTATCACCTTTAGAGTGATGTATAGTAGTACCAAATTGATAGAAGGGAGGAAATAAAATGCGTGTTAGGATTATTGAACCTGTAAAAAAGCAGGAAAACAAAAAGAAAAGGGTTAGTGCCTATGCAAGGGTTTCAACCGGCAGCGATGCTCAGGGGGAATCTTTAGAAAATCAAATCCAGTATTATGAAAATCTGATTTCAAATAATCCTGATTACGAATATGCAGGTGTGTTTGCTGATAGAGGAATTACCGGCACTACAGATAACAGACCAGAGTTTCAAAGAATGCTTAATCTTGCAAGAGAAGGAAAAATTGATTTAATCATTACTAAATCTATCTCAAGATTTGCAAGAAATACAGCGATAATGCTTCAAGTAGTAAGAGAACTAAAAGACATTGGTGTAGAAATAATATTTGAGAAAGAAAATATCAAAACTTTATCAGGGGATGGTGAGCTTATGCTAACCGTCCTCTCTTCTTTTGCACAGGAAGAAAGCAAAAATATCAGTGACAACTTAAAGTGGAGGGTAAAGAAGAAGTTTGAACGAGGAGAGCTGATTATAAATACCACAAGATTTTTAGGTTACGACAAGGATGAATACGGCGATTTAGTAATAAACCCAAAAGAAGCAGAAATAGTTAGAAGAATATTTGAAGACTACTTAAAAGGTAAAGGAACATTTACTATAGCCAAAGAATTGAATGAAGATAAAGTGCCCACTGTTGCAGGCGGCAGATGGCAGGAAAGTACAATTTTAAATATCCTTAAAAATGAAAAATACAAGGGAGATGCCATACTTCAAAAGTATTACACACCAGACCATTTGAGAAAAGTAAGCGTAAGAAATGAAGGCGTAATTGACAGCTATTATATTGAAGATAATCACTCTCCCATAGTTTCAAGGGAAATGTGGGAGCAGGTTCAGATAGAAATTGCAAAAAGAGCAAAAGCAAAGGGAAATAAAGCAGGAGATACAAAAAAATATACAAACAGATATCCATTAACAGGAATGCTTTTCTGCAGTAAATGCGGCTCTACTCTAAGGAGAAGAACTTGGAACAGCAAATTAAATTGCAGAAAGATTGTATGGCAATGCAGTAACTATATTAAAAATGGAAAAGATGCCTGCAGTGGAACATCAATTGATGATGAGGTTGTAAGCAGGCTTAATATAAAAGAACCAATAATTGTAAGGGAGGAAGTTAAGGATGGCAAGAAATATTACAGTTATACCTGCAAGAGCAAACAGGAGCAATCTGGCAGAGCAGATACAGCCGCAGAAAAAGAGAATGGCAGCCTATTGCAGAGTATCAACAGACCAATTAGAACAGTTATCAAGCTATGAAGCACAGGTAGCTTATTATACATCTTATATAACAAATCATCCAGATTATGAATTCGGAGGAATTTATGCAGATGAGGGGATTTCAGGGACAAACACTAAAAAGAGAGAACAGTTCAATAAAATGATTGAGGATTGCAGAGCAGGAAAAATAGATATGATAATAACTAAGTCTATATCAAGGTTTGCAAGAAATACACTTGATACATTAAACTACGTAAGACAGCTTAAAGAATTAGGCATTGGAGTAATATTCGAGAAGGAAAACATCAACACTTTAGATTCTAAAGGAGAAGTTTTGCTTACTATCCTCAGCTCTCTAGCCCAAGATGAGTCAAGAAGTATAAGTGAAAATTCTACATGGGGCATAAGGAGAAGGTTTGAACAGGGAAAGCTTCATATAAACCACACAAAATTCTTAGGCTATGATAAAGATGAAGAAGGAAACCTTGTTATAAATGAAAAACAGGCTAAAATTGTGAGGAGAATTTATAAAGATTACCTTGATGGCAAAGGTCCAAATAGAATTGCAAGAGAACTTGAAGAAGAAGGTGTTCCTAACTGGAATGGGAAACCTAAGTGGTATGAAAGCAGTATAAGAAAGATTTTAAGTAATGAAAAATATAAGGGAGATGCACTTCTTCAGAAGACTTATACCGTTGATTTTTTAACCAAAAAAAGAGCAGTAAATAATGGAGAAGTTCCAATGTATTATGTAGAAGAAAGCCATCCTGCAATTATAGATAAAGAAATGCATACTGCAGTACAGCTTGAAATGGAGAGAAGAAGAGCATTTGCAGAAAAATATAACATTAGTAAGCTTGATTATGCAACAGTTGATAATCCTTTTGCAGGAAGAGTTATCTGTGGACACTGCGGCAGTGCCTTTGGAAGAAAGGTGTGGAATTCTACTGATGAAAGGTTAAGAAGGGTTGTTTGGAGATGCAATAAAAAATATGAAGTAAAGGGAAAAAAGAGCTGTGAGAATAAGCATATAGATGACAAGGTTTTATATCAAGCTTTTGTAAATACCTTTAATGCTATGGTGGAAAATAAGGAACATTTTATAGAAAGGTGGAAGAAAGAACTTAATAGTGAGAATGTGTTGGTAAGATATAGGGCAAAGCAGTTTATGGGAATTTTAAAGGATGCAAAGATAGTAGATGAGTTTGATGTTGATATGTATTTTAGAATAATAGAGAAAATGACAGTATTTGATGGAGAAAAGATAATAGTGAGTTTGCTTGATGGGACGGAGATAGAAGTTGTAATTGAATAAAGAAAAAATTAATAGAATATTATGTAAAAATTTATCTTAAAATAATAATAATGAATTATGCAGAAAAATGTCACAAATAAAATGTTGAATATACAGAGATTTCGCATCTAATTTCCAGTAAAGCTTTTTTCTTTATAGGAAATTAGATGCGAAATCTCTGGGAGAATATTGATATCTGTTGACAACTTGATATTCTCATAATATAATCTTAATACAAATGAATATTTTCTTATTAAATTAAAAGGGAGTAGTTACAAATACGGTGTCAACACTACGATTATTTTAATAATCTGGCACTGTATACCAATGTTTTGGTTACGAGACTTTTAATATAGTTTACTTATGGGAATTATATTAAAGGTCTTATTTTTTTTATAAACAAAAGAAGGGAGATATAAAATTGAAGGAGTTTTATAAAAGCAGTGTGGAGGAAGTTTTAAGGGAGCTTAAAGTTACCGAAAAGGGTTTAAGCAATTCTGATGTGGAGGAACGAAGAAGTAAATATGGATATAATGAATTGACGGAGGGAGAACAAAAGAGTGCAATTCAGGTATTCTTTGAGCAGTTTAAGGATTTTCTCGTACTTATACTTTTGGGATCGGCACTTATTTCTGCCTTTCTTGGAAAGTTTGAGAGCACCCTTGTAATTTTAGCAGTGGTCATAATAAATGCTGTTCTTGGAACAGTTCAGCACATTAAGGCTGAGCAATCCTTAAAAAGCCTTAAGGCACTATCTTCACCAGTTGCAAAGGTTCTAAGGGATGGTAAAAGGCTTGAGATACCCTCAAGGGAATTGATGGTTGGAGATATTCTCTATCTTGATGCAGGAGACTATGTAAGTGCAGATGGTAGAATCATTGAATCCGCAAGTCTTCAAGTAAATGAGAGCTCACTTACAGGGGAATCTGAAGGGGTTTTGAAAACAACAGAGGTTATTGAGGGGGACAACGTTGCCCTTGGTGACAGAAGGAACATGGTTTTCTCAGGAAGCTTTGTCACCTATGGAAGAGGAACTGCCGTAGTTACCGCTATCGGGATGGATACTGAAATAGGTAAGATAGCAAACCTCCTTGATTCTGCCAAGGAAAAGAAGACTCCCCTTCAGACAAATCTTGGTAACTTCGGGAAAAAGCTGGCCTTTGTAATAATAGCAATATCTATTTTCATATTTGGTCTTAACGTTGTCAGGGGACAGGCAATAATTGAATCTCTCATGTTTGCTGTATCCCTGGCGGTGGCTGCAGTACCTGAGGCCTTAAGCTCCATAGTGACCATTGTTCTTGCACTTGGGACTCAAAAAATGGCCAGGGAAAACGCCATAATAAGAAAGCTCCATGCAGTTGAAAGCCTTGGAGGAATATCGGTAATATGCTCTGATAAAACAGGTACACTTACGCAAAACAAGATGACTGTACAAAGGGTTTATGTGGATGGAAAGATCCTTGACCATGATGATTTGAATCACGATAAGGTTCTTGAAAAGAGGCTTGTGCTTATGGCACTGCTTTGTAACGATGCAGTAACCGTGGAAAAAAAGGAAATTGGTGATCCAACCGAAATTGCCCTTGTTAATTTGGGAGAAATATATGGACTTGATGAACTAAAGATAAGGAATGAATATAAAAGATATGGAGAAATTCCCTTTGATTCAGATAGAAAGTTAATGAGTACGGTTCATAAAGTGGATGGAAAGATGGTTATGATAACAAAGGGAGCACCGGATGTTCTCATTTCAAGATCGAAGTATTATGAAAACTCCTCAGGTATACAGAGTTTTACAGAGGAATACAGAGAAGATGTAGAAAGGGTAAATAAAGATTTTTCAAGGAATGGTCTCAGGGTTTTAGCCTTTGCCTATAAGGAAATTCAAGAGGGACAGGAAATAGGAGTAGATGACGAAAGGGATTTAACCTTTGTAGGATTAATTGCCATGATGGATCCACCAAGAGCGGAGTCTGCTGAGGCAGTTAGAAGTTGTATCAATGCCGGTATAAAACCCGTTATGATAACTGGAGACCATAAGATAACAGCATCGGCAATAGCGAAGCAGATAGGAATTTTAAAGGACGAATCTGAGGCCATGGAAGGCCATGAACTTGAAAACATAAGTGATGAGGAGCTTATGGAAAGGGTTGAAAAAATCTCCGTGTATGCCAGGGTTTCACCTGAGCATAAAATTAGAATAGTCAGGGCATGGCAGAACAAGGGTAATGTGGTTGCCATGACGGGAGATGGAGTTAACGATGCACCTGCCCTTAAACAGGCTGATATTGGAATAGCCATGGGAATTACGGGAACAGAGGTTGCAAAGGATGCAGCATCAATGATTCTTACGGATGATAATTTCTCAACCATAGTTAAGGCGATTTCCAATGGGAGAAGCATATATGAAAACATTAAAAATTCAATAAAATTTTTGCTCTCGGGTAACACAGCAGGAATTTTATCGGTTTTATATGCCTCGCTTTTAGCCCTTCCAGTGCCCTTTGCACCGGTTCACCTGCTCTTTATAAACCTTATTACAGACAGCCTTCCGGCAATTGCAATAGGGCTTGAGCCTCACAACGAAAATATAATGAATGAAAAGCCAAGGGACATAAACACTCCCATATTCACAAGGGAGTTTGGTATTGAGGTTATCCTGGAGGGAATTTTAATTGCAATAAGCACCATAGTAGCATTCCACCTTGGACTTTCTACGGGAAGCCCAGCCGTTGCAAGCACTATGGCCTTTGCAACCCTGGGACTTACAAGGCTTGTACACGGCATAAACTCAAGATCCAGGGAATCGGTTTTTAAAATAGGGGTTTTCTCAAATAAATACCTGTGGTTTGCTATAATAATTGGATATCTCCTTGTAACTGCTGTATTAACCCTTGAGCCCCTAAGGGGAATCTTTGAGGTTGTGCCGCTTACTGGAAATCAATATGCCTATGTATATGGACTGCCATTAATACCACTGGTACTTGTACAGCTTTACAAGCTTGTGTTTGTAAAACGAGATATAAATAAAATTGGAGATTGATTACCATAGAGCTGCCAAATATAATTATGACCAGAATTCTTGAACCGTTAAACAGGATATTTAGGAACTATGCTGGTTGTGGAGCTTGAATATGCATGTTTTTCACTTCCAAGTGAGGCTGTTCTCCCCGTTATAGGAGGGCAGCCTCACAAAACCAGATAAACCTTATCGGGGCTTTGTTATCAAACATATAGAATGGTTTGAGGCCTGCCTCTTTTTAAGCTCAGACATACGTCTCCTATGTATTTTTACTTATCTATTATAAAACTCTCCTATATGTCTGCTTATGGCTCCATAAATTTCCTTCAGAGGAAGGTTCGCTCTTTCTGCCGCCTTTTTTACATCCTCATACTCAGGTGTTACATTTACAACCCTGTCCTTATACTTTGAAACCTTGAAGCTTATTTCTCCAAACTCTGTACCTACCTTTTTAAACTCCCTTTGAAGTTCTGTCCTTTCTATGTTTAACTTTCTAATGCCTATTGTTGTTGTTTCTCTGAAAAGAACTTCTTTAATCCTATCCTCAAGAATCACAGGAGCAGTTACGGTTATAACTATTCCAGGCCTGTTCTTTTTCATGTAAACGGGAGTAAAATATACGTCCTTGGCTCCCTCTTCAAAGAGCTTGTCCATAAGATATCCATATATCTGTGGGTTCATATCGTCTATTGTTGCCTCAAGTATGCAGTTTTCCTGACTATCTGTTTCGCCCAGGATAACCCTTAGTACATTTGGCTTTTCCGTGTTCCTCTTTCCACATCCATAGCCTGCTTTTTTAACCTTTAATTCAGGGAATTTCCTAAACTCCGACGCAAGGGTTTTAATAACAGCTGCCCCCGTTGGGGTTGTGAGCTCCATTTCCCTTTCATCGGCATATATTGGAACGTCCTTAAGTATGTTAAGAGTTGCAGGTGCCGGAACGGGCATTATACCGTGCTGGCATTTTACAAATCCCCTTCCTGTGTTTACAGGGGATGAAACTATTTTATCAGGATTTATGTAGTCAATACATATTGCAGTTCCAACTATGTCCACAATTGAGTCCACAGCGCCTACTGGATTTATGTCAATATAGTAGACACAAAAACTCAAATTTTTATGCAGTTTTTCTTAAAGCATCTTC
>NZ_RJWG01000014.1 GCF_004011155.1 Clostridium prolinivorans
TATTCTCTGTTTAATTTTCAAAGACCAATCATTTCGCTGTCATCTGACAGCTTTTATAGTTTATCATCTATTAATTTTTTTGTCAACAATTTTTAATATATTTTTAAAAAATTACTTTTTATATTTTAAAAAGTTCTTCAATTTCCTCTTGTGTCATTTGTGATATTAAATTTTCTTCAACATTTTGCTCATCATTCATAACATTTTTTATTATAGATTTCTTTTTTTCTTGTATATTATATATCTTTTCTTCTATAGTTCCACGAGCTATAATTTTAATTACTTCTACAGTTTTCTTTTGGCCTATTCTATGTGCTCTATCTGTAGCTTGATCTTCAACTGCAGGATTCCACCAAGGATCAAAATGAATAACAACATCTGCTCCTGTTAAATTAAGCCCTGTACCCCCAGCTTTTAGAGAAATTAAAAATACACTTCCCTTTCCTTCATTAAATTGTTTAACCATTTTTCCTCTTTCTTCACTCTTTGTTTGCCCATCTAAATACATATAATCAATTTTATTATTATCTAATCTTTTAGCAATATTTTTTAATACAGTAGTAAATTGAGAAAATAATAAAATTCTATGGCCTTTTATAATGCTTTCTTCAAGAAGATAATCTAATGCTTCCATCTTTCCGCTTTCTCCATTAAAATTTTCTACAAACACAGATGGATCGCAGCAGATTTGCCTAAGCCTAGTTAACGTTGATAATATTTTAATTTTACTTTTATTAAAACCTTTTTCTTTTATTTCTTTAGAAATATCATTTTTAGCGTCTTCAATATAAGCTGCATAAAGCTTTTTTTGTTCTTCTGACATCTCTACTACAAGTTTTTGTTCAATCTTTGGCGGCAGCTCTTTTATAACATCTTTTTTAAGCCTTCTTAAAATAAAAGGCTTTATATGTTTATTAAGTTCTTCTAATGCTTTCATATCTTTGTTTTTAACTATAGGTATTTCATATTTTTGAGAAAATTTTCTATTAGATAGTAAATAACCTGGCATTAAAAAATCAAAAATAGACCACAATTCAATAAGTGAATTCTCTATTGGAGTACCTGTTAATGCAAAATATCCATCTGCTTTTATATCTTTTACTGATTGAGCATTAACAGAAGAAGGATTTTTAATTTGCTGAGCTTCATCTATTATACAATATCTGAATTTTATATTTTTATAACTTTCTATATCTTTTCTTATAAGAGGATAAGAAGTTATAACTATATCAAATTTTTCTATTTCTTTTACTTTTTCTTCTCTTTCTTCTTTGCTCCCGGAAAGAACTAAAACTTTTAAGTTCGGTGCAAATTTTTCTATTTCATTTTCCCAATTATATATTAAAGAAGTAGGTGCTACTACTAAAGATGGCTTTTTATTTTCATTATTTTCTTCTATTTCCGATTCGATAAATGCAATTGTTTGAAGTGTTTTCCCAAGCCCCATTTCATCTGCTAATATACCTCCAAATCCACAAGCAGCCAATGTTTTAAGCCATTTAAATCCAAATTTTTGATAGTCCCTCATTATACTTTCTAAATGTTTAGGAGGGGTAAAATCTATATCTTTTACTTCTTTAATAGTATTTACAAGTTCTCTGAATTTTTTATTTTTTTCTATTGAAATCTTACTATTTTTTAATTTTTCATCTATGTAAAAGGCATTATACTTTGAAAGCAAAACCTTTTGCTTTTCTAAATCTGAAGCTTTTATATCAAGATATTCTACCATATTTCCTATATCTTGAATTTCCTCATTTTCAAGAAACACAAAATTGCCTTCTTTAAGTTTATAATATTTTTTCTTTTGTTTTATTGCTTCTAAAATGTTTTTAAGTTCTTTTTTATCTACTCCATCTATATTAAATGTAAATTCTAAAAGATCTTCATCGTTAAGTTTTATACTAGACTTAATATTTGAAGAAGTATAGACTTTCATATTTTTAAAGCTTTCAGAATAATAAATATCTGCATATTCCTGAAGTTTATTTATATCTTCTGTTAAAAACTGAATTATTTTTTCTTCATCTTTAAGAGCATACTTATATCTTTCCTCTTCAAATCCTATACTTTTTAATAACGCTATTAAATTTAATTCTTCTTTTATATTTCTTATTAAAATTTTATTATCATTATTTTTATAATTTTCATTTAAAGAATTTATTTGTATATCACCATAATTAAATATTACATCACATAATATTGATTCTTCAACTTTATCAAAATATATAGTAGTTTTAAGATCTTCTCTATATAAATCTTTTTTTAACGATTCATCAATATTTATATTTTTACTTATCTCTTTTAAATTAGGTATAACATATGCTGCTACTTTTTCTATATCTTTTTTATTAAAAACCATACTTTTATTTGAAGAATTTATAACTTCATTAAAAAAAGGAATATATGTCTTAGCCTGATTTTCACTAGGCTTGTATATATTATTTTTATAAAAAAAATACTCTGCTTTTCTTGTTATAGGAATTGGAATATCATTGTTTTGCTTAATAATTAATCCATTACTATTTATTTTAATATCAAATTCTAAAGGAATATCTTCTTCTAATATAACTACATTTTCCATATTAATATCATTTATAATAATATGAAATTTTTTACCTTTCATTAAATCTAAAAGCTTTTTTACCTGAGTATCATTCAAAAAAACTTTTTTACCCGAAAACACTCCTTTAAATTTACCTAAAAATCTATTTCTATCAAGTGATGATATAAATTCATCCATTTCATATATTTCAACAAGTAAATCAATAATCTTTTTATCTTCGTATTTAAAATCAAATATTTCAGGATCATAAATAAAATTTTTGCTAAATTCAATAACTTTATGTTTATTTTTTGCTACAGATAAAAATTCTTTTATATTTTTTATAACATATGTTTTGCCTTCACCAACCTTTAATTCAATTGAATTAAAAGTTTCTTCATTAAAGTTATTTATTTCAAATTTTATATCTAAATCCAGTTCCCTTTTATTAATTTTATCTGAATTGTTTATAATATTGTTTTTAAAATATTCAATTATTTCGTCAACATCCTTTGAAATTACTGTACCTTTTCTTTTCATTAATTCTTCTTTTTCTCTATTCCATTTTAATAATACTGCTACACAATGTTTACATATATTATTATTATTTATTGTATAAATACAATTACAATCATATTGTAAATTCCCAGTATCAATTTCTATATCTAAATTTACATCATATACATTAATTCCATAAGCTGATTCAACTGATGATTTTATATGCAAAATATTTCCTTTACTTGATTCATACATATTAAAGTCTATACTTCTTACTTTATTTCTTAAATATAAATCAAGTCCTCTAGAATATATTACATCCCCAATTTGTTTTTTCATAAGTTTTTCATCTATATCAAACATTATTCCACCTCAACTATATTTTGCATATTATAAATATCTAATTTCAAAAATAAACTCCTATTAAAATAATACTCATCTATTTTTAAAATAAATTTTTATTTGCTTAAACTATTTTATTTTACTAAGCTATATTTAGTTTTCATATTAAATACCTATATTAATATATTTTAAACAAAAAATTTAAATAATAAAATAAATATTTATAAAACTTAATATTTATTTGTTAAATATTATTATTTTATTAAAAAGAGTAAATTTTTGTTATATAATAAATATATAATAATTGCACCAAATTTTGGAGAATATAATTATATAAATTTAGAAAGGAGTAACAATATATGAAACTTGAATTAAATAAAACATATAATGGTTTTAAATTACTTGAAGAAAAAAATATTGAAGAATTAAATTCTATAGGAAGAATTTTTGAACATGAAAAAAGCGGGGCAAAATTATTTCATTTAGAAAACGATGATGATAATAAAGTTTTTTCAATAAGTTTTAGAACACCTCCAAAAGACAGTACAGGGCTCACTCATATACTTGAGCATTCAGTACTTTGTGGTTCTAGAAAATTTCCATCAAAAGAGCCATTTGTAGAACTTATAAAGGGATCTTTAAATACATTTTTAAATGCTATGACTTTCCCTGACAAAACAATGTATCCTGTTGCCAGCAGAAATCTTAAAGATTTCCATAATTTAATGGATGTATATCTTGATGCAGTTTTTTATCCTAACATATATAAATACCCTGAAATAATGATGCAAGAGGGTTGGCATTATGAATTAGAAAATAAAGATGATGAACTTACATATAAAGGTGTAGTTTATAATGAAATGAAGGGAGCTTTTTCTTCTCCAGAATCAATACTTATGAGAAAAATTCAAGAATCTTTATTTCCTGATACTCCTTATAGTTTTGAATCTGGCGGAGATCCTGATGTAATACCAGAACTTACTTACGAGCAATTTATTAATTTTCACAAAAAATACTATCATCCATCTAACAGCTATATTTTTCTTTATGGAGATATGGACATATTAGAAGAATTAAAATTTATTAATGAAGAATATCTAAATAATTTTAATAAACTTGAGATAAATTCTGAAATTGCTGAGCAAAAACCTTTTATTGAAGAAAAAAAAGTTATATATAATTATCCTATTTCTTGCAATGAAAAAGAAGAAGATAAAACTTTTTTAAGTTTAAACTTTGTAATAGGTAAAGGAACTGATAAAGAATTATCTTTAGCTTTTGATATTATTGAACATCTATTGCTTGAAACTCCTGCAGCTCCATTAAAAAAAGCTTTAATTAATGCTAATTTAGGCAAAGATGTATTTGGTTCTTATGATAATAGTATATTACAGCCTACTTTCAGCATAGTAGTTAAAAATTCTAATGAAAATAAAATTGAAGATTTTAAAAAAGTTATATTTGATACTCTTACTACCCTTGTAAATAATGGAATAGATAAAAAGCTAATTGAATCTTCAATTAATATTAAAGAATTTCAATTAAGAGAAGCTGAATATAATGGATACCCTAAAGGACTAATGTACGGAATAAGATGTATGGACAGTTGGTTATATGGTGAAAGTCCTTTTGTGCATTTAGAATATCAAGAAGCTTTAAATTCTATAAAAAAAGCTCTTACAACAGATTATTTTGAAAAACTTATAAATAAATATCTTATTAATAATCTTCATCGTTCTTTAGTTATAATAAAGCCAAAAAAAGGCCTTGCTGAAGAAAAAAATGAAGAACTTAGAAAAAAACTTGCAAATTATAAAGCTAGCCTATCAGAAACTGAAATTTCTAAAATTATTGAAAATACACATAAATTAAAAGAAAGACAAGAAACTCCTGATCCACAGGAAATATTAGAAACTATACCTTTATTGTCATTAAAAGATATTGAAGTTAAAGCTGAAAAACTTCCTCTTTTAGAAAAAGATTTATTAGGAATAAAAACTCTCTTTCATCCATTATTTACAAGTGGAATAGGATATGTAAATTTATATTTTGATTCAAGCACTGTTCCTCAAAATTTACTGCCTTATATTAGTTTATTATCTTCTATGCTTGGCAAAATAGGAACTGAAAAATACAGCTATGAAGAGCTTTCAAATATAATAAATATAAATACTGGCGGTATAAGATTTTCTGGAGATGCTTTTTCTGAATGTGGAAGTAACACTATTTTTTATCCTAAATTTTCAGTAAGATCTAAAGCTTTAATAACAAAACTTCCTAAACTTATGGAAATATTAGGTGAAATATTAACTCACAGTAAATTCGACGATGAAAAACGTTTAAAAGAAATAATTCAAGAAATGAAATCAAGATTAGAAATGAGAATGTTACAAAGAGGTCATACTATAGCTGCTAAAAGAGTTTGTTCTTATTTTTCACCTATAGCCAAATATGAAGAAACTCTTATGGGATTATCTTTTTATAAATTTATCGTAAATTTAGAAAATAATTTTAAAGATAAGATTAACGAAATTATAGAAAATTTAAATAAAGTTTCTAAATTAATATTTAATAAAAATAATCTTCTTATAAGTTTTACTGCTGAAGATAAATATTATAAAAATTTTGCAGAAAGTTTCCCTGCGTTATTTGAAAATTTAAATGACGAAAATTTATCTTATAATGAATATAAATTTGAATTTGGTGCATTAAATGAAGGACTTATGACTTCTTCTAAAGTTCAATATGTTGCTAAAGCATATAATTTTAAAGAATTAGGATATTCTTATAACGGACATCTGCAAGTCTTAAAAACTATAATAGGCTATGATTATTTATGGAATAAAATTAGAGTTCAAGGAGGAGCTTATGGTGCCTTTGCTAATTTTCAGTGGGGAGGTAATACAGTTTTCAGCTCTTATAGAGATCCTAATTTAAAAGAAACTTTAGATGTTTATTCTAAAGCTGGAGATTTTATTAAAAATTTTGATGCAGATAATCGAGAAATGACAAAATATATAATTGGTACTATAAGTGAACTTGATTCACCATTGACACCTGCAATGAAAGCTCTTGTATCAGATGAATATTATATAAGACATGTAAGTTATGAATCTTTGCAAAAAGAAAGAACTGAAATACTAAATACTACTAAAGAGGATATTAAAAATCTTGCTGATTTAATTACCGATGTTATGAATCAAAATTATTTCTGTGTTCTTGGAAGTGAAGAAAAAATTAAAGATAATAAATATATATTCGGATCTATAATAAATGTATTTGAATAAATATAAAGGATACAGTATTAAACTGTATCCTTTTCACTTTCCGCTAAAGCCACCCAAAGTTTTCTTTAAGTTTTAAATTCCATGTATATTTATTCTTGATATTTATTCTGATTACTATTTAAAATTTCATCATATTTTTTCCTTACACTCTTTAAATCATGCCAAAATAACTTTTTTTTACTTTCATCTCTAAATAATGCTGCTGGATGAAATGTTGCAATCATATAGCATCCTTTTCTTTCAATCCATTTACCTCTATCTCTTGTTATTTTCCAATCTTTGCTTATTACAAATTTCATAGCTACAGAACCTAAACAAACTATAATCTTAGGTCTTATTAAAGCTGCCTGATTTCTTAAATAAGGAAGACAAGTTAAAGCTTCTTCATCATAGGGAGTTCGATTATTTTCAGGTCTGCATTTGCATACATTACATATATAATAGTCTCTTTCTCTTAATAAATCTAACGCTGTTAATCCTTTTGTTAGAAGCTGCCCTGCTTTCCCTACAAATGGTTTACCAAGTCTATCTTCATCTGCTCCAGGTGCTTCTCCAATAAACATAATAGGTGCTCTTAAATTTCCTTCTCCAAAAACAACATTTTTTCTGTTATTTTTCAGTTCACATTTTTCACATGTATTACACTGCTCATAGAGTTCTTTCCATTTAAGCACAATAACCACTCCAAAATTTACTAATATGAGTTTTTAATTTTCATTCTTTCTCTTGTAATTATATTCTCTATTGGTCAGCTTATTGCTAACTTTATTATACATTATTACCCTATGTTTTTTCACAACATTATTATATCACAATATCCTAAGAATAAAAAAATCAGCTTAAAAGCTGATTTTTTTATTCTATTTTACTAAATAATTTTACTCCAACAGAAGTTAATAAAAAATATAAAATTAAATCAAAAGCACCATAAATAACAGCCAATACTCCAAAAGCAGTCCATAGATTTAATTTAAGCCAAACAACAGCCCCAATAGTTAATGCTAAAATTATAAATCCTAAAATCATTGATATTAAAGCATTCATATTATTTTTAACTGCCCTTTGTTCATTATCCCATAATAGTTTAGGGAACATTAAATCTATAAATATACCTACAAAATTTGTGAAAAATGTAATTATTATTGATAATATAGTAATCTGTATAATTAAATAAAAGGGTGGCTTTAATATTATAGAGGATGTCAATATTAAAAGTGCTAACCCTATAAAGTTTAATATTACACCTGATAATACTTTAGAAATAATTTGTTTTTTATAACTTATCGGAAGATATTTACATGTAAAAATGTATTTTCCTTCTCTAGATATAGCTGTAGATGCTGTTGGATTAGATGTAGATATAAACATAATTACTCCAAAACATATTGCAATTACAATTCCTGATAAAGTAGAGCTATTTAATAAATTTCTAACCTTGCTTAATTCTTTCATCATATCCGGTTGAGATAAAAATGGTAAAAATAAAATTATAGGAAATAAAAAATTTATTACTACACAATTCATAAAGTAAGCTGGTGTCCTAAATAAAATTTTTAATTCTTTAATTAAATAGGCTCTTAAAATAGAATTTTCTTTAATATTTTTCTTTATTTCATATTTGCTTAATTTTCTCTGCTTTGATGAAGTTTCTGAAATACCAATAACACCTTTAAAATAAATTTTTTCCCCAATAAAGAGTAATATTAATATAAAAACTGCATTTATTAATAAAAAAATAAATATGTTAAATAAGCCTTTTATTTCTCCACTATAAAGCATAGAATTTACTGCAAATTTTGTATTTGGAAATATAGTTTTTGAAGTTCCAACTAATGAGTTTTTTCCCTGCATCATAATATTTATCATATCTTCAGTATTTTGGGTACTTGATCCTAATTTTTGAAAAATCCAATTAAATCCTAATCCAATTGCAAGACCTAAAATACCAGAAACAGTTTTAAAAAGATCTTTATTTTTGGTAAGTGGAATAAATTTCATAATTACAATGCTTATAATAGATGAAATTACTAAAGGTACAATAGGTAAAGTAAAAAAAACTATCGCTAAATATAAATAATAAATAGCACCTATATTGCTCATAACTCCGTAAATAATCATTATAGGAAGCAAGAATATAATTTCAGTTATATATTCATATATTAATACTACTGTAAACTTTGATCCTAATATTATAGATGGCTTTAATGGTAGTGGTAATAAATTTTCTATATCTGATGAAAAATAAAAAGTATTTAAAACATAAAAAAATCCAAATATAAATATTATAAAATTAGATACTGAAATTACTAATTCAATCAATAATCCTTCTTGATTTATTTTAATAAGTTCTTCATAGGAAGCTTTTGCCATAGCTGCAAAACCAAAAATCATAGGTATAAAAGCTATAGCTATAAGTACAATAAAAGCTATAGTTTTAGGGAGCTTTTTCTTATCCTTTTGTACTAAACTTTCTCCACTGCTTTTTAATAAAACTTTAGTTAAAATTAAAAATTTACTCATTTTCAGTCAACTCCAAAAACATCTTTTCTAATGATTCATTAGACTTAAAATGCTCCCTCATTTCGTCTAAAGTCCCACAAAATAATATATTGCCTTTATTTATAATAGCTACTTTATCACATATTTTTTCAGCTACTTCTAATACATGAGTTGAAAAAAATACAGTTTTACCATTTGAAACATGCTCTCTCATCATTTCTTTTAATGTATAAGAAGATTTAGGATCAAGCCCTGTTAAAGGTTCGTCTAAAATCCAAACTGAAGGTTCATGTATTAAAGCTCCAATAAGTACTATTTTTTGTCTCATACCATGAGAATAGCTTTGTATTTTATCATTTAAAGAATCTATCATTTCAAATCTTTTAGAAAGTTTTTCAATTCTTTCTTCCCTAATTTCTTTTGGTACTTCATAAATATCTGCCATAAAATTTAAATATTCAAGTCCTTTAAGTCTTAAAAACATATCTGGATTATCAGGAACATATCCAAACTGTTTTTTAGCTTCAATTGGATTGTCTTTTATACTTATACCGTTTATTTTTATTTCTCCACTATCACTATTTAAAATTCCAGTAATCATTTTAATAGTAGTACTCTTTCCCGCACCATTAGGTCCTAAAAATCCGAAAATAACTCCTTCTGGTATTGTTAAGTTTAAATCGTTCACCGCCTTTGTAGTACCATTATAACTTTTGTTTACATTATTAATTTCAATCATATAAATTTCCCCCAAATAAAAAATATTATTACTATATGTAATTATGTGATAATTATATATATAAAAATACCAATTTTCAAGTTATGGTAATCTGTATTATATAGTATTAATTACCGTTTATTGTTGCAAAATGTGTATTTTTTAGATAAATCTATAATTATCTTAATTTATCTTAATCTTTAATTAAAATATAAGTCTGGTCAATGTAACTGCGGCAATTATTGCAGTTATATCTGCTAAAATTGCTGCCCATAAAGTATGTCTTATTTTTTTGATTTTAACTGCTCCAAAATATACAGTTAGTGTATAAAAAATTGTCTCTGTAGTACCCATTATTATTGAAGAAAGCATACCTATAAAGCTATCAGGTCCATATTTTATTAATATATCAGAAAGAACTCCTAAAGCTCCACTTCCTGAAAGAGGCTTTATAAATATTAAAGGAAGAATCTCTGGAGGAAGTCCTATAATGCTTACCAATGGTTTTACTAAAAAAATAAAATAATCTAATGCCTTAGATTCTCTAAAAACAGCAATAGCAACTAACATAGCTAAAAGATATGGAAATATTCTAATACATATTAATATTCCATCTTTTGCTCCTTCTACAAAACATTCATAAACTTTAACCCCTTTAATCATTCCATAAACTATAATAATTAATATAATTATAGCTATTATAGACTTTATAGCATAATCAAAAGAAAAAATTTTTTCAAAAGGTAGTTTCGTAAAAAGTAGTATTGATGACTTTAAAAAAAATTGTCCTAAATAATTAATAAATATCATATTATAATTTCTCCTTGTTTATTTTTAATGCTTTGTTTATATACTACTTATTTTTAAAAATATCTTTGAAGTATTTTACAATATATTACGCCCATAACTGCGGCTATTATTGAAGCTATTAATGCTGGAATAATAACTCCACCTGGATTTTGAGAACCACTTGCAGCTCTTACAGATATAACAGTTGTTGGTACAAGCTGAATACAAGCTGCATTTAATACTAAAAACAAAGACATATCATCACTAGCAACACCTTTATTATGATTTAATCTATCCATTTCTTCCATAGCTTTTATTCCAAAAGGAGTAGCGGCATTAGAAAGCCCCATCATATTTGCAGTCAAATTCATTATAATTGCACCCATAGCTTTTTCATCTTTGGCAGCATCTTTAAAAATTAATTTTAATATAGGTTTTAAAAACTTAGCTAAATTTTCAGTTAATCCACTTTTTTCTGCAATTTTCATTACACCGCACCAAATACATAAAATTCCTGATAATTTAATAATAAAATCTACTGTAGATGAAGCTGTGGATATAATTGAATTAGATATAATATCTCCTCTGCCTGTAATTAATCCAATAATTATTCCAATTGCTAAAATAAAAAACCAAATAATATTAATCACATTTCATAGCTCCCTTCAAAGACTAATATAATCTTAAATGTTTTATAAATTATAGTTTATTTTTTTAATACTGTTATTTATTTTATTCTCTATTATTTATATGATAGTATTTCATTACTATTGCATTTAATTTTATATAGTGCTACCATTTATATATAAATTTAAGAATTAAATAGGAGGCAAAATATGACCTTAAGAGATATAATGAAATATATCGAAAGCGAATATAAAGTTATAAACCATACTCCTTGTGAAATATGTGGCGGTGATTATTTAACTGAAGATATACAAATTGCACTTATTGATGATATTCCTTATGATTTATGTGCATGTGTTTGTTCACATTGTGGACATGAAAAAATATTTGAATTTTCAGCGCCTTTTATAAATGAAAATGGAATGAAAAAAATAAGAAATAATTTAAACTAAAGGAGAGTGCAAATGAAAGAAGATAGTTTAAAGATAGTTCAAAAAGATATTGATGAGGCTTTAGAAATGGTTGAATCTATGGAAAAAAATTTAAGTCAGCAAAGTTTTTCTAAGGAAACGGTAAAAGAAAAATTTGTTTTTTTATCTCAAAAACTTCAAGAACTTGAATCCATATTAAAATCTGAAGGTATACTTTAGTGGAGATACTTTTAAAAAATACAAAATAGATTCTAGATTTTACTCAACGTTTATTGTTCATATTTATTTACGCTAAAAAATCTCCATATTCATTTTTGATTTATAATTTATAATTTAATAAAATAAATCCAGTAGTAAATAGCAAAGCCTTCTACTGGATTTATTTTTAATATTTTAATAGTTAACTCAACATGACACTTATCATAAAAAGTCTTGTCTTCATCGGAATGAAACTTTTCCACTCCGATTTAAAATATTTTATTCAAAGTATCTAAAACACTATATTTTTAATGATTTTTTATTTTTGGAAATATCTATTAAGAAGTCCCTGAAATGCCTTGCCATGTCTTGCTTCGTCTTTAGCCATTTCATGTACTGTGTCATGAATTGCATCATAGCCTAGTTGTTTTGCAAGTGTAGCTAGTTCTTTTTTACCTGCTGTAGCTCCATTTTCAGCAGCAACTCTCATTTCAAGATTTTTCTTAGTAGAATTTGTTACAACTTCTCCAAGAAGTTCACAGAATTTAGCAGCATGTTCAGCTTCTTCATAAGCTGCTTTTTCATAATATAATCCTACTTCTGGATATCCTTCTCTAAATGCTTGTCTAGCCATTGCTAAATATAGACCAACTTCAAAGCACTCTCCATTAAGATTTTCTTTTAAGCCTGCTATTACTCTTTCATCAAGTCCTTGAGCTACACCAATTCTGTGTTCATCTGCCCAAACTAATTCTTCAGATTGTTCTTCAAATTTTTCTGCTGGAGCACCACAAACTGGACATTTTTCTGGTGCAGTTTCTCCTTCATAAATAAATCCACATACTTTACAAACAAATTTTTTCATAATCAATTCCCTCCATATAACATGATATATTTTATTTAATTATTTTTATTTTGAATAATTATTGTTTATTAATAATTATTTTCCTTACATAGAATATAATATCACTTTTTTAATTTTTGTCAATAGAAAAAATTAAAAAAATTTGCCTTTTTACGATTGATTTATAATAATGCCATAATATATAACAATTTTTCCTGATAAATGTACAAAAATAATAAAAAAGCTGCCAAATTGGCAGCTTTTTTATTTTAATGTACTGTATTACTTAAAGACCTAGTAGTGAATCTATTTTCTCTTTATCAAATCCAAGTATTGTTTCATCATCAATTTTTATAACGGGTACACTCATAAAACCCATATCCATAAGTTCTCTTCTATATGAAGCGTCTTTTATATTCCTTTCTTCAAAAGCTATTCCTTTTGATTTTAAATATTCTTTTGCTTGTGTACAATATGTGCATGTATCTGAAGTATAGATTGTAACATTTTTCATTATTATCCCTCCAATTTATATTAAACAAAAAAAATTATTATATAATAATATATTAATCATTGGACAAATTATTTGTCAACATATTTTTATATTTGATTAAATGAAAATATTTTATACAATATAAATATACAACTTCAAAAATTAATATATTTTTTAGAAAATAAAAATCGTCTTTTTACTAAAAATAATATATTTTCTTATTATATGTGCAACAAGCAGTTATGTTAATGATATACTGACTTATATTATTGTTTTAACAAATTATATTTATGTTTCATATTTGATGTATATAATAATAGTAAAATATTTTACAGTAAAGGAGATTATAATGAAAAAAAATAATAAAATCTATAAAGATAAAAATATTATTTCAAATAAAAATATAATTACACATAAAGAACAAAATTCTGAAATTAGAATAAATAAATTTATAAGTGAAAAAGGAATATGCTCAAGAAGAGAAGCTGATAAACTTATTGAAGAAGGAAGAGTTACTATAAATGGTATTAAAGCTGAAACAGGAAGTAAAGTAAAAAAAGGTGATATAGTTAAATTAGACGGAAAACCTCTAAAAAATAAAGAAAATCTTGTATATATAGCTCTTAATAAACCTGTAGGAATAGTATCTACCACTGAAAAAAAAGTAAAGAACAATATAATTGATTTTGTAAATTATCCAAAAAGAATATTTCCAATAGGCAGATTAGATAAAGATTCTCAAGGGCTTATTCTTTTAACCAATGATGGAGATATAGTAAATAAAATTTTAAGAGCTGGAAATAACCATGATAAAGAATATATAGTAACTGTTGATAAACCTATAACACCTGAATTTATAAAAGGAATGTCTATGGGAGTTAAAATTTTAGGTACTATTACTAAGCCATGTATTGTAAAAAAAGAAAGTAAATATGTATTTAGAATAATTCTTACTCAAGGATTAAACAGGCAAATTAGAAGAATGTGCGAAGTTTTTGGGTATAAAGTATTAAAATTAAACAGAATAAGAATTATGAATATAAATCTTAAAGATCTTCCTATAGGTAAATGGAGATATCTTACAGGAGAAGAACTTATAACTTTAAATAAGCTTATACATAACTCTATAAAAACCGAAGAAGCTTCAAGGATAAAATAATATTAACATTGTCCACAGCACTGTGGATAATGTGTTTATACTTTTGTGGATTATTTTATTTTAAATATAGCCATTAAATTATTAGAATTTTCTTAACTTTCTTTTAAATATATGTTATTATATATTTAAGGATAATTTAAATTGGGAGGCAAAGCATCATGAGTGATAACGTTATCTGGGTGGATTTTAAAAATAAAAACAAATTTAAAAACAATAATAAAAATAAATTTAAAGAATTTTTTATGAAAATTTTTAATAAATTAAAGAATATTTTTTACTTTTTCTCAAAAACTCATAATTCTAATAATCATAATAATCGTAAATCTACATCCCCTTATCATAAATCTATATTATAACTCTATTATTTTTGTAATTAATTTTTAAATATTAAAATCTATAATTTATAATTTTAAACCAAATAAAATTTTTATAAAAACTATTAAGTTTTATAGTATTTAGGATGTGAATATTTACAAAGCAATTTGTAGTCTATTTTTTTCAAATTATAAATATATAAAATGATTATCTTACAAAAACTCTTTTCCCTTAGAATTGACCACTATATTTTTAAGTAAATTGATAATAAACATACTACTCATTGTATAATGGAAATTAATTTACAGTTTATTGCAAGATTAATCATAATATTGCAAAATAAAAGGCTCTTAATTTTTAAGAAGCTTTAAAATCTATAAAGTTAAGAGCCTTTTATCATTATCTAATAATATATATCAGAAAATTCAATATGAATTCTCTCTACTTTTTCTTGGGCATTATCAATAGTTACTGCAATTTCATTTTCACTTGTTAATTTTACTGGAAGTTTAATAGTAAACTCACTTCCTACATTAACTTTGCTTTTTAAAGATATGCTTCCTCCATGAAGTTCAATCAATGATTTTACAAGATTAAGTCCTATACCGCTTCCTATAATATTTTTTGTAAAACTTGTATCTACTTGTTTAAATCTATCAAACACAACTTCAATTTTATCTTCTGGTATACCTATTCCTGAATCTTTAACTTTTATTACAATCCAATCCCCTTTATCATAAATATTAACCCAAATTTTGCCCCCTTTATTAGTAAATTTAATAGCATTAGATAATAAGTTTAATATTATTCTTTCAATTACATATACATCACAAGCCATGTATTTTTCTTCAACTTCAGTATCAAATTCAATATTTATACCTTTACTTTCAATATATTGCACAACAGAGAATGTAATGTCTTCAACGACACTTACTATATTATAGTTTTGCAGATTTAACTTTAAAAAACCAGAATCAATTTTGCTTAAATCAATAAGATTGTTTACAAGTTTAAGCATTCTATAAGAATTTTGTTTCATACTTTTTATATATTTTTTTATATTTTGCTTATTTTCATATATGTTATCATTTATAATATAATATTCTATAAGCTGTAATGCTCCAAATATAACGTTAAGAGGTGTTCTAAGTTCATGAGATATGTTTGCCATAAATTCATTTTTTACTCTATCACATTCTTTAGCTTCTTCTAATGCTTTTCCTTTCTTTTGTGCATCTTTTCTTTCTCTTATATCTCCAGCAACTACTAAAACTCCTTTTTTATCTTTTAAAACATAAGGAGAAGATTTAGTTTCTACATCTATAATTTCTCCATCTTTAGCAATTAATTTTATTTCTATCAAATCTGTAGTTATTCCTTCTTTATATACTTTATTCATTCTATCTATAATTATTTTATGATAATCTTCATGAACATAATTCATTACTTCTTTACCTAATATATCACTATAATTTTCATATTTTAAAAGATTTAAAGCAGCATTATTTACAAACACAAATTTGCCATCGCATTGAGCAAACATTGCATATGGCAAAAAGTCTAAAAGAGCTTGATAATTTTTTTTACTTTGATTTAATTTTTTGTTTATGTCTTCTAGTTCTTTTGTCCTATTTTCTAAATCACCATAAGCTTTTCTAAGTTCATAAAAAATCATATCATATGGTTTTTGAAGCGTAGTATTAACTATAAATTTATATAGAAAATAAAAAGATATTAATTTAAATATATGCCCTAATATACTAATAATACTTGTATAATTTATATAAACAGCAAAACATAATTCTGAAGCAGCCATAAAAGCTGTAGATAATATTAAAAATTTAGATATGCTTTCATAAGTTTTATTTTTATTATTAAATAAAATCACTGTTATTATAAAAAATATAACAAACATTATATACTCGCTTATTCTTTTAAATAATGTTAATCCTATTTTGGGATCATAACAAACTGGAAAATAATGAAATTTAAAAATTAAAAAGAAAAATATTAGTGCTGATGCATAGAAAAAAATTATAACATTTGACGCATTTGAAATTTTTTCCTTTTTAGTGCTCAATATACAAAACAAGATAAAAACAGCAGTTTGTATATATCTTCCGACTAAATAAAATTGAATTGATACATTATATTTTTCTGTATTAAATACTCCTCCATTATAAGATGTTAAAACATGCAAAAAATCAAAAGAACTTATGATTAAAAAACACATGCCTAAAAACATAAAATTTGAATTTTTAGAAACACCATAAGTGTTTTTTGCTATTATAAATACACTAAATCCTGTTATAATACTTAATAACTCAACTAAATTATGAAAAATAAAATAGTCTTTAATATTTACATGATACAAAATTAACATTATAATTATGCCTATTGTTAATTTTTCCATAATTTTTAATTTATATTTTTTGCTATTTAATTTTTCTGCATAATAATTAAGTTCTCTAACCATAACTTATTCTCCTCTTTAGTAAATAATAAAATAATAATACTTATTTAGCATTATTATTTATCTATATTCTACATATTAACTATATTTCCTCCATAAAAATTTATTTTATGATTTATTATATTCAAATACTAAAATATGTAATGTATTATATTGTCTTTTTATGTTAAAATAATTTTGATAATTATTATGAATTTTTTATATGTATAAATAAAAAATATATTTTAATTTAAAGGAGATATATATGAGAATTGGAATAGGTTATGATGTACATAAATTAAAAGAAGGGAGAAAACTTATATTAGGAGGCGTAGAAATACCTTATGAAAAAGGTCTTTTAGGGCACTCAGATGCAGATGTGCTTTTGCACGCTATAATGGATAGCCTTTTAGGAGCTGCTGCTCTTGGAGATATAGGAAAACATTTCCCAGATACAGATGATAAATACAAAGGAATATCAAGCCTTATTCTCTTAAAAGAAGTTGGAAAACTTATAAAAAATGAAGGTTATTATATAGAAAATATAGATTCAACTATTATAGCTCAAAAGCCTAAAATGGCAAAGTATATTCCTAATATGATAAAAAATATATCAGAAGCTTTAGATTTAAGTTACAATAAAGTTAATGTAAAAGCTACTACAGAAGAAGGATTGGGTTTTACTGGAAAATGTGAAGGAATATCAGCACAAAGTATATGTTTATTAAACAAATAGATATCCAACATAAAAATAAATAACTTTGAAATCTTTTATATCTATAAATAATAATTGTGTTTTCATAAATAGAGTATAAATAGGAAATACTAGGGAAAAATAATATTATAATGCTTAATTTTAATGAATGGAGGTATATTTATGACTGGAGGAAATAACAATGAAAACAATTCATTAGATGATCTTTACAGTAATTTTGGAAGCACAAGCGATAGCGAAATGGCTCAAGAAATAAGCAGTCTTAAAGAACAGCTAAGAAGTATGCAGCAGGCTCTTTATGATATACAATCCAGTTCTCTTATTTCTTCAGAGAATTTTAATTCCTCTCAAAATAATGGGAATAATGGAAATCAAAATAAACAAAATAACCAAAATTCTAATGGAAACTTTAAAAATTCTCAAGCTTTAAATACACTTTTAAAGCAAATAAGTGATTTTAGAAAAGAAGCTCAAAAGCAGCAAGAACAAGCTCAAATGGAAGTAGAAAAGTCTATTTCTCAGGCTATACAAATTTTACAGCAAGCTAATGATCAAATACATTCAAATGCAGCACTAACGCAAATGAATGTACTTATAGATCAAGCTCAGCAGCAACTAAACGGTATGGGTTCTATGCCAAAAAATAACGAAGGTAAAAAAGATAAAAATAAGGCTTAAAATAATAAAGTTATGGAAAAGCTTAAAAGAGAATTTTACAAAAAAGATGCAGTTACAGTTGCAAAATGCCTTTTAGGAAAATATCTTGTTCACTTAATAGATAATGAAGAAGTTATAGGAAAAATTGTAGAAACAGAGGCATATATGGGCCCTACTGATAAAGCTGCTCATTCTTATAATAATAGAAGAACTCCTAGAAATGAAGTTATGTATGGTAATCCAGGTTTTGCCTATATTTATATGATATATGGAATGTATAACTGTATGAATGTTGTTGTAGAAGAAATAAATAAGCCTCAAGCTGTATTAATAAGAGCTTTAGAACCTGTAAAAGGTTTTGAAATCATGAGTAAATTTAGATATAAAAAAAATTATAAAATAATTTCTAAAAGAGAAAAATTAGGCTTGACTAACGGTCCAGGTAAACTTTGTAAAGCACTAAATATAGATAGAACTTTAAACGGAGAAGATTTATGCGGCTCAAGGCTTTATATATTAGAAAATGATATTAAAGAAAATTTTCATATAGTGGCTTCTAAAAGAATAAATATAGATTACGCAGAAGAAGCTAAAGACTATCTTTGGAGATTTTATATAAAAGATAATCCTTATATATCTATTAAATAATTATATAATCACTTTTATTATCCTTTCTTAATATAATATTTTTCTTACAATTAAACTCATAATTAATTATTTTATAATAAAAACTCAATTAAATAGTATTTTATTAGTAGTTACAATTAACTTATAATTGCTTGTATTTATAACACACAAGTCAAACCAACAGAAAGTTACATAACTTGAAATTAACATAGCATATATTTGCTTGTATTTTTATAATAGATTTGAACATAATAAATTTAAAATAAATTAAATAAAGGAAGGATAATATTTATGGAAACAGGAATAGTTAAATGGTTTAATCCAGAAAAAGGTTATGGATTTATATCTCAAGATGGAGGGGACGATATTTTTGTTCATTATACAGCTGTAAAAATGGATAAACAGCTTGAAGCTGGTAATGAAGTACAGTTTGAAATAGTTCAAGGACGGAAAGGTCCTCAAGCTGCTAATGTAAAAATATACTAAATTAGATATTATACTAAATTAAATCTAAAATTTTAATATAAAGCTAATATAAAACTAATAAATAACTAATATAATAAGGCTTATATATAAATCATGCACATAAAAGTAAAATATTTATTCGTACTTTTATATGCATGATTTTTTATATTTTGTTATTTTTCCATATGTTTTATAAATGAACTATTTAAGTATTTGATTACAAACATTTTTATGTTGTTATTTTTCCATCTTTGTATTGAGGTACAATATTTATTATACTTTTTTGGCAACAATAATTAATATCATCTATAAGATTTAATTTTTTAATCTTTTTATAGTGATTAGCATATTTTATAAAGCTAAAAATATCTTCATTGTTTTTATAAATATAATGAGCAGTTGTACTTATATCAGAAAGTTCTATATCTTTTTTTAAAATTTTTAAACAATCAATTATATATCCGCTGCAAATAAAATCATCTATAGAAAATTCATCATAAGTTCCAGCATTTATAAATACAACATCATTATTAAGTTCTATTATCTTTTTAGCTGCAGCCTCTCCATTTATTAAAGCTGCAATTAAAATATTTTCAGCTCCTTCTGCACTTTTTATAGCTCTGGTTCCATTAGTAGTTGTAAGCACTATTGTTTTATCTTTAACTGTTTCTTTTGTATATTCAAGAGGAGAATTAGAACAATCAAATCCTTCTATTTTTACAGCCTCTCTTTCGCCCCCTAATATATACTTATCTCTATTTTCTTTTAAAAATTTTAAAGCATCTTCAATAGTTAAAGCAGGTATAACTTCTTTACATCTATTATTGATAGCTGTAACTATCACTGAAGTTGCTCTAAGCATATCTATAACAACTACCGTTTTATCTAAAATTTTTTCTTTTTTTATATCCCCTGCAGAAATAATAATATCAACTTTCATAAATCTCACCTTTATATAATTAAATTAATAATATTACAATTATTAATTTAATTATATCACGGTTATATTAATTATCCATTATTTATATTTGTAATTATTTTTTTATATCTTATTTTGCATATAAAAAAAATTAAAAGTGGTAATATTACCTCAAATATAAAACCATAATAGGGATAAACTTTTAAATTCCATTCCGTAAGTTGCATCATATCATCTGCAGCTAAAAATGCTAAATTCATTAAAATTAAAGCTGTAGGTGTAACTATAAATCTATAATCATTAAAATTAAAAATTTTGGAAATACCTTTTGAAGCACCTAAAAGAGAAATACTTATCTGAACAAATCCTGCAATTAAAAACACAATTGATACAGCTGATTCAAGTCTTTGAAGAAAATACCCTATATTTATTTTTTCAACAGCATTATATGTTGAATAATAAGTTGTAGACATAACATATGAACCTAATACCATTATATTTCTTGCTGCAATAAAAACTAAAACAGTTCCTGATAATAAAAGACCTGATATATAAGTTTTAAAAATAGATTTTTTATCTTTTAAACATGAAAAAACCATTGTGAATATAACTGTTTCTGCAAATGGAAAAGAAAAGGCAGAAAAGCCTCCTTTAATAACTGGTTTTACTCCATTTTCAAGTATAGGTAATAAATTGTTAATCTTCATATTAGGTATAGACAATATTAAATTCATAAAAATTATAAATACAAGAAATACTATCAATATTTCTGCCCATCTTCCAAGAACTTCAATTCCTTCTTTTACTGCCCAAGTAGAAAGAAACATAATCATTCCCATAAACACTATTTTAGGAGTTTCATTTAATCCTACAGTAGATACAAATTCGCTAAAAGTATATAATACTAAAGCCCCTATATGAAGAGCATACCATATATATATAAGGCTAATAATTCTTCCAATAATTTTGCCAAAAGCTAAATTTAAAATATCAAATATATCCTTACCTTCAAACATAGAAAGAAGTTTTGCATAAATCATTAATACAGGTAAAGCCATTAATATGCCTAATATTTTTGCAAGCCATACATCTTTTAGTGCTGCACCTGCCGTACCTAAAACTAAAGCACTTCCCCATATAAATAATATAATTAATATTATACCTTGTTTGTCTGAAATTATTTCTTTATTCATTTATAAATCACATCTCCTGAAATTGCTTTAATATAGGTTTAAAAAGTTTTGTTGTAATTGATGCTATGCTTTGCATTTCACTGCCTGATTCTATATTTATACTAAGCATTAATGATAATAAAATAACAATAATATATACTAAAGCTTTCTTTTTTGCCTTATTTTTGTACAATGGTATTACTTCTATAAAAATTATAAACATATATATAAATATTGTTAGCAGTAAATTCACCAATTACTCCTCCTTTATAGGCTTTGAACTTATTTCACTTCCTTTAATTATAAAATCAACATTTATATTTACTGGAAGTTTTTCAAACTCCTCATCCCATTTTGGCTTTAAACTTTTCCATAAATTTTTATTTTCTATATTTATTTTATCTCCAAATGAAAAAATGTCACTTTTATATTCATTTTGCATTTTTTTTACTATATACTCTAATCTATTTTTAAGCTTTTTTTCAGCATCTTTTTTTATTTTCTCTTTAACATCTTCTTTATAAAAAGGTATACTTCCATTAACTTCTCCAATGCTTACAGTAGTTGTAATATAAACATTTACTTTAATTTTACCATCTTCATATTCTGGCTTTATTTTTGCTTTGTTTTTAAATATTTCAAAAGTAATATCGCTGTCACTTTCTGCTATATCTTGAACAGCCCAAACTCCCCCTTTTAATTTTCCCATAACCCATAATGCATATTGAGTTTCTTCTCCTGTTAAATAGCCTACTACTTTATTATATTTTAATACAGCACTGCCTTTAATTTCTGGTGTTATATTATCATTTACCTGAGTTATGTCTATAAGAGGTATTAAAATAGCTTTTTCTTTAGATGCAAAATTTTCTATTATATCAGTAATAATAATTTTAGGATATTTTGAAGCATCCTTTTGATTTTCTAATATATATTCAAGTTTAGTAGTTCTAAGTTCATTTTCTTTATGGCCTGTTTCTAATATTTCTTTTGCTGTATCTTTATTAGATATCAATATCATTAAGTTTTCTCTAGGCTCTACATCTCTATAAAAAAAATCAAGTACAGATGAAATATCTTCAGAAGCAATACTCTTACTTAAAATTCCTACACTTGCATGTGCCCAAAATAATTTTTTACCTGCTATTTCTATAAATCCTCTTACTGCTTCAAATATTGTTCCTGCTTTATATTCATAAATATTTGACATATACTGTGATTGATTTTGTCCTGTTTCAGGCCTTACAATCTCTACTGTAAGTATATATTCATTATCTATTTTATCTATTGCAAAAGCCATAACAATATTAAACCTTTCAATATCTTTATAGTTCCAGCAAGAAGTGCTTAAAAATGTATTTACTATTATCATAAATATAAGCAGCAATTTTTTGAAAACTTTCATAAATTGTTCCACCTTTAATTTTTTATTTTACGCTGCCTTTGCCTGTCTTTATTAAATAGTTTTGGACGAAAATTCATATAAGGCCAAGGTTTTCTAACGCTTGCATCCCTCATATCTTCAAATCTTATAATTGAGCTATTCATCATATAAGGAATTCCAAATGATCTTATTGAAACTAAATAAATAAATAAAGCCATAATACCAAATATATAACCATATAAACCTAATATTGATGAAAGAATTAATAATATAAATCTGATTATTATAAGTACTCCTACCATATTAGGAAGAAGAAAAGAAGCAAGGCCTGTTAATGCCGTAACTATTACCATAGGAGCACTTACAATTCTGGCATTTACTGCTGCATCTCCAAGTACTAAAGCGCCTATAATACTTACTGCCTGACCTATAGGTTCTGGAAGCCTTGCTCCTGCTTCTCTTAATATATCAAAACCAATTAACATAAATACAGCTTCAACTATAGTAGGAAACGGAATACCAATCCTTGAAGCATATATACTTAAAAGAAGTGATGTTGGTATTAATTCCTGATGAAAACTAGTTATTGCAACATACAAAGAAGGAACACTTATAGATAAAAAAAATGCAAATATTCTTAAAATCCTATTAAAAGAAGAAAATATATAATTATTATAATAATCTTCATAACTTTGAAAATATTCTATAAATATATAAGGAAGTGTAAGTACAAAAGGAGTTCCATCGCATAAAACTACAATCCTTCCTTCAAGTATTTTTCCTGCTGCTGCATCAGGACTTTCTGTACTTCCTATAGTTTTAAATATGGAAAGTGGTGCATCAGATATAAATTCCTCTATATATTGAGATTCTAATACACCATCTATATTTATTTTACTTAATCTATTTTTAAGTTCTTCAAGTATATCAGGTAAAACTAATTTATCTAAATAGCATAAAGCTATCTTAGTTTTTGTTTTTTCTCCTAATTCCATAAAGGTAAATTTTAAATCTTTATTTTTTACTTTTCTTCTTATAAGAGTTGTATTTGTAATAATACTTTCAGTAAATCCTTCTCTAGGACCTTTTACTTTCTTTTCTGAAGGAGGTTCATTTATAGTTCTTGTTGGCCATCCTTTACTATCTAAAACTAATGCTTCATTAACACCATCCATAAGAACTATAGTATCGCCATATAGCATACCTCCTATCATTTTATCAATATCTTCTTCTTTTTTTACTTCAGAGACATTTATAACATTTTTAGCTATTATATCTAAAATATTTTTAGGAGATATTCTCTCTATTATATTTAAATTTTGCAAATTAACATCCATAAGCTGCTCTATTATGTATTCGACAATTACTTGTTTGTTTATCATACCATCTGCATATATAATGCAATATCTTAAATTTCTATTATACTTATTTTGAATTTCTCTAAATTTTATTGTGTCGTCACCTTTAAATATTTTTTTAAATAAATCTATATTTTGAGCAAGTACATTTGAAAGTTTAATAAAAATCACCTTCTTATTTTTTTACTTATTTTATTATTTGCATATTCTGACAATATATTCTTACATATAAGTGAGTATAAATATATATTTTTTACATAAACTAAATCATAAAAATTATAGTGGTGATAGTTATGAATAATTTTTTCAAAAATTTATTATATAAACAAGACAAAAATCAAGGTATTCAGTATAAAGAAATAGAAACATCAATAAACAATATATTTAAAGGTGAAGAAGAAAATGTTAATGCACAAACACCTAAAAAATTAATTCCTTCTAAAAATCTTGAAAGAAATAAAAAATATATACAAACAGTATTTACAAAATGCGATGACATAATTTATAGAGAAATAAATATTATGAGTGATAATAAATATAATGCTGTTTGTATTTATATAAAAAACATGATATCTTCACAAATTGCTGAAAATATTATTAATAAATTAAGCAGCCCTCCTTCTAATTATCAACATATAAACAATATTAAAGAATATTGTAAATCTACTACTGGAATTGATGAATCTGATGAAATAGAAGATTTAAATCAAATAGTTGATGCTATTACTGAAGGTGAAATGATTTTAATAATTAATGGAATTGATAGAGGATACTCAATTGATATAAAAAGCCCTCCCTCAAGATCCATAGAGCAGCCTGTAAGCGAAAGCGTTACAAGAGGTCCTAAAGAAGGATTTATAGAAGATCATTTTATAAATATTTCTCTTATACGTAAAAAAATTAAAAGCCCTAACCTTAAAGTAGAAGGTTTAAAAGTTGGAAGACAAACTAATACAAATTTAAGTATAGTTTATATGGAAAATATAGCAAACAAAAGCATTGTAGATGAAGTTAGAAATAGAATAAAACAAATTGATATAGATTCAGTTTTAGCATCAAGCTACATTGAAGAATATATAGAAGATAGCCCATTTAGTATATTCCCCACCATATTTAGAACTGAAAAACCTGATGTAGTTTGCGGAAAACTTTTAGAAGGAAGGGTTGCAATTTTTATAAATACTGAACCTGTTGTTTTAATTGTTCCTACTCTTTTTATAGAGTTTTTTATGTCTCCTGAAGATTATTATTTAAGATTTTACGCCGCCACATTATCTCGCATTATTAGATTTTTATCATTTATATTATCTTTAATATTACCTGCAGCTTTTGTATCTTTAGTTACTTTCCATCATGAACTTTTACCAACAGCATTAATTATAAATATCATAAGAGCAAGAGCAAGTATACCATTTTCTCCAATGTTTGAAGCTTCATTTATGCTTACTACTTATCTTGTTTTGCAAGAAGCTGATCTTAGGATGCCAAAAACTATGGGGCAGGCTGTAAGCGTAGTAGGTGGTTTAGTTTTAGGGCAAGCTGCAATAAGTGCAGGTATTGTTAGTACACATATGATTATAGTTGTAGCATTTTCAGCTGTATGTGCTCTTGCACTGCCTACTCCAGAACTTCAAATGCCTTTATCCTATATTCGTTTTGCACTTTTAATGTTAGGAGGATTTGCAGGTATGGTAGGACTTACATGTGGATTAATATTTATAGCCATACACCTATTATCTTTAGAATCTTTTGGAGTACCATACTTTTCTCCATTAAGCCCACTAAAACCTCAAGAACTTATGTATGATACATTTATAAGATTCCCCATCTGGACTATGAAAAAAAGGCCTAAAACTATAATAGGTAAAGACAGTATAAGAAGAAAAGGCAAGGTAAAAACTAAACCTATAACTGAAGATGAAAAAGATAAATGTAGTTAGGTGATAAAAATATGAAAAAAATTATAATTATTTTTTTATTAAGTCTACAGATTTTTGTTTTTACCTCTTGCGTAGGCAATAAAAAAGAAATTCAAAAGATATATTTAGTAGTTGCTATGGGGATAGATTTAACTCCGGATAAAAAATATGAAGTAACTTTGCAGGTGTTAAATCCTTCAGCTTCATCTACTCAAGAATCATCTAATTCTACTTCTCAAAGTAATGAAATTCTTATTTATTCAGGCATAGGAGATACTTTCTACGATGCTGTTTTTGAAACTTCTAAAGTTATGGGTAAAATGCAGCATTTTGGGCATTTAAAATATATTGTACTAAGCAAAAGAGTTGCCGAATACTCAGATAAAACTTTTAAAGATAACATATTTAGATTAGAAGATATTAGATTAAATACTCCTTTACTTGTAACTAAAGGAAATGCATCTGAAATAGTGTCTGCAAGAACAAAAGAAGGAATTATTCCAGCTTATGTTGTAGATAATCTTCTTGAAAGGCAGTCTCTTATAGGATATAGGCCTTATACTTACTTACTTGATTTTGTAAATCAAATAAATAGTGAAACACCCTATCCTGTACTTGGTGTAATTGAACTTGTAAAGGGTGAGGATAAACTTGGCTCTGAAACATTTAAGCTTTCAGGTTCTGCTGTATTTAAAAAAGATAAATTAATAGGATTTTTAAATGATAAAGAAACAAGGGGCTTAAACTTTATTGAAGGCAGAGTTGATAGAGGTAACATTACAGCTTATTCTTCTAACCTGGGTAAAATATCACTAGAAATTTCAAATTCCTCTAGCAAAATTAAACCTGTATTAAAAAATGATACCATAAATATCCAAATAAAAGTTAAAACATTATCTGTACTTAGAGCTGCACCTTCTCTGCCTGATCCTGTTAAAGATCCGAAAATTATGGATGAATTAAATAATGCTCAAAATAAAGCTATAAAAGATGAAATAAATCTTGCTTTAATGGCAGCTCAGCATAATTTAAAAGCAGATATATTTGGCTTTGGAGAAAAAATTCATAAATCTTCTCCAGAAAAATGGAATTCTATAAAAGAAAACTGGGATTCTTTATTTGAAAATGTGGATATTAATATATCTGTAGAATCCAAAATAAGAACTACAGGTTCAATATTTAAATCCATGGAATGAAAACAAAGGAGAGAATTTTTATGGAGAAAAAAATATCACCTTATGAGCTTTTATCATCAATGTTTATTCTGCCATATGGAAGTGCAATATTATTTTATTTAGCTCCAGATGCAAAGCAAGATGCATGGTTCTCTATGCTCTTTTACATAATTCCAGCTATAATTCTTGTATTAGTTCACATAAAGCTTTTTGAATTTTATCCAAATGATACTTTAGTTACATACATGCCAAAAATTTTTGGCAAATTTTTGGGAAGTTTTTTAAGTTTATTATATATTATATATTTTATTTATGCATCAACTAGAGTACTTAGAGATTTTTCAAGTCTTATTGTTAGTTCTTCTATGCCTCAAACTTCTGTTTTATTTATATCTTCTCTTATAATGATTGTTGTAATTTATGGAGTAATAGTTGGTATACAGACTTTAAGCAGAGCTTCTGAAATATTATTTATTATTATGATGTTGGGTCTTTTATTTGCTGTTTTATTTCTTGTAAATACTAAATTTGTGCTAAATATAGATAATCTTTTTCCTATGTTTGAAAATGGAATATTATTCCCTATAAAAAAAGGATGGTCTCTTATTACCTTCCCTTACGGAGAATTTACTGCTTTTACAATGTTATATAAAAATCTTAATGATACTAGTAAAATAAAAAAAACTGTTATTAGTGCAGTAATATTAGAAGGTGTCTGCTTAACTATAATTAACATACTGTTTATTACAGCTTTAGGCGTAAATTTTGCATCATCATCTGTTTTCCCTCTGCTTGAAACTTTACGTCTTATAAAAATAGGAGGTTTTTTAGAAAGATTAGATATAATTATAATAGTAACTATGGTTACAGGTGGGTTTATGAAAATAAGCTTTTTTATGTATTTTGCAGTTTTAGGCATAACTGATTTTTTTAATATAAAAAGTACAAAACTTTTATCTATTATAGTAGGCATAATAATTTTATTTTCTTCTGAAATTATTGCTAAAAATTTCCCACAACATTTAAAAATAGGTTTAGATGTTACAGTAAAATATATACATCTGCCAATGCAGACAATAATACCTTTATTAGCTCTTATAACTGCCTGGCTTAAAAATAAAAGTAAAAATAAAACCTACTAACTTTATAAAATAAAATTAGCAGGTTTTATTTATTTTGAAAAGTTTCTCTATATATAATTTTTGTAGGAACTATAATTTTATTTTGTTCATTTTCTCCTTTAATTGCTTCTATGATTAATTTAGCTGCCTCATAGCCAAGAGAATAAGCATTTATCTCCACAGATGTAAGAGAAGGATTTATAAGTTCTGATGAAGGTATATTATTAAAACTTATTATTTCAATATCTTCAGGAATTTTAAGACCTTTTTCTTTAACAGCATCTAAAACTCCAAAAGCCATAACATCATCAGTAACGACAAAAGCTGTAGGATGTTCTTTCATATCTAAAAGCTTTATTGTACTTTCGTAAGCCCCTTCTTTAAGATATTCTGAATGTTCTTTAATATACTGTTTATTAATAGGTATATTATACTTTCTTAAAGCATTTAAATAACCATCAAGCCTATCTAATGAAACAACAAATTCATATGGCCCACATATAAATGCTATTTTTTTATGCCCATTTTTTATAAGTTTTTCTGTTACATCAAAAGAAGCCTGAACATTATCATTGTCTACATAAAGCGTTTCTTTTGAATTTAAAGGTTTGCCTATAACAACCACAGGAGTATTAAGTTTTTTTAATGTATCTAAAGCAACATTATCTACAGAAGAATATGTTAGTATAATTCCGTCTACTCTACCACTCATTACAATGCTTTCTATAGATTTAATCTGTTCCTCTTCTGTTTTTCCAGTAGACAAAAGTATACAGTAGTCTTTTTCATGAGCTGCAGCTGCAATACCACTTAACGCCTCTGGAAAAAAAGGATTTAAAAATGCACTTTCAGTAGATTTAGGCATTACTACACCTATAGTATTGGTAGATTTATTTACTAAACTTCTAGCTATAGCATTTGGATGATATCCTAAACTTTTCATAGCTTCTCTTACTATTTTTTTCGTTTCTTTACTAATTCTGGGACTATCAGATATTACTCTTGATACAGTTGAAGGAGATACTCCTGCCTTTTTTGCAACTTCCTTTATTGTTATTTTCATGGTAATCCTCTCTTACTGCTTTTTTTCTTTCCAAATAAGAAACGCAATTATAAATACAGTAGCTTCCTTAAAGTTTCTAATATCAAAACCAGTCTCTTTATTTATTTTATCAAGCCTATATATAAGTGTATTTCTATGTATATATAATTTTCTTGCAGCATCACTTATATTAAGCCCGGAATTTACAAATTCATCAATAGTATCAATAATTTCTTTATCAAATAAATCAAATTTATCTTTAAGTTTTAATAAAAGTTCGTCTTTTATTTCTTTATTAATATTTAAAACTATTTTCTCAAAAAGCACTTTATCATAGAAAAAAATTTCATCTTTTATTTTAAAAGTTTTTCTTAAAGTAAAACATTCTAATGCCTGCTCATAAGCTCTTTTAATATCTTTTATATCATATATAAGATTACCATAACTTATAGTGCATTTGCAATATAAATCTGATACAATAGATTGTCTTATACTTTCAGCATGTTCATTTACTTCATCAAATAATCCTAATATTATAATTCTATTTTTATATATAAAGCTTATTGCTTCTTTTTCATTATAAAGCTGCCTTATAATATTTAATGCTTCTAATTTACTTCCATCAACATCTATAAGAAATAAAGCAGCCCCATCTAGCAAAAAAGGAAAATCTTTTTCTACATAATTTGTAGATGCATCTTTCCCTTCTATTATTTCAATGATAGATTGCTCTCTTATTGAGTAAAATTCATTATACTTATTTTGTATTGTATATTTTAAAAGTCTGCTGCAGTTTTCTAAATTTTTAGGCAGCCTTAAGCTGCCCTTAGAGTTACCAAGGCTTATAAATATGTTATAAGTTTCTATATTTTCTGCATTCTTTAAGCCCTCATACATATATGTTCCATCATCAAGTATCAAATCAAATTTTAAACCTGTATTTAAACTTAAATCTTGCAGAAATTCACGAAAATTATACATATTAAAGCCCCCTTAAATTTTATACTATTAAATTATTGTATTTTCTGTTTCTTTGTCAAATACATGTATTTTACTTGTATCTAAAGCTATCTTTAATTTGTCTCCAGCTTTAGCCTTTGAAGTTCCATTAACTCTAGCAACAATATTTGCTTTTCCTTTTACAAGATAAATATAAGTTTCTGCTCCCATAAGTTCTGTAACTTCAACATTTGCAGTTATTACAGCATCATTATGTTTAGCAATAAACTCTTCATCATCATCTATGTTTTCTGGTCTTATACCCATTATAACTTCTTTTCCTACATATCCTTCTTTCTTTAAAACAGCTGCTTTATCTTGTGGAAGAATTATTTTATCTTCACCAAATACAAGAATTATATTACCATTGCTTTCTTCAACTTTAACGTCTATAAAGTTCATCTGTGGTGAACCTATAAATCCTGCAACGAAAATATTAGCTGGATGATCGTATATATATTGAGGAGTATCAACTTGCTGAATAACTCCATCTTTCATAACAACTATTCTTGTACCCATTGTCATAGCTTCTGTTTGGTCATGTGTAACATATATAAATGTAGTTTGTAATTTTTTATGAAGTTTAGAAATCTCAGTTCTCATTTGAACTCTCAATTTAGCATCAAGGTTAGAAAGTGGTTCGTCCATTAAAAATACTTTTGGCTCTCTAACAATAGCTCTACCTAAAGCAACTCTTTGTCTTTGTCCACCAGAAAGTGCTTTTGGCTTTCTATCTAATAAATGCTCTATATCAAGAATTTTAGCTGCTTCTTTAACTTTTTTGTCTATTTCAGCTTTTGGAACTTTTCTTAATTTAAGACCAAATGCCATATTGTCATATACACTCATATGTGGATATAATGCATAGTTTTGGAAAACCATAGCTATATCTCTATCCTTTGGTGCTACATCATTTACCAGCTTGTCTCCTATATACAACTCTCCTTGAGATATTTCTTCAAGACCTGCTATCATTCTAAGAGTTGTTGATTTTCCGCATCCAGATGGTCCAACAAAAACTATAAACTCTTTATCCTCTATATCGAGACAAAAATCTTTAACTGCTGTAACATTTCCTGGATATACTTTATAAATATGTTGTAATGATACACTTGCCATTATAACATTCCCCCTAACATTATTTATTATGAACATATTATTTTTTGAACTTACATGTTCATATCTCTTTGGAATACATTCATTTTATCATGTAAACGGTATAAAATCTATTCGTAAAGCCTACAAAAGTAAAAGTATCATTTTGTAGAAAAATACAAACCTTGATATAAATCTTTTCTTACCAATTCTCTATCTATAGCATTTAATATTTCCCATTTTTTTAAACTCCACATAGGTCCAATAAGAAGTTCTCTTGGCGAATCTCCTGTAAGTCTATGAATTACCATATTTTCAGGCAGCATAGCTATAGACTTAGTTACTAAATCTATATATTCTTCTTCCTCTAAAAAATTTAATTCTCCATTTTCATATAATTTAACTAATGGAGTGCCTTTCATAAGGTGAAGAAGATGAAATTTTATACCTTTAATAGACTTTGTAGAAATATATTTAATAGTATTTAACATATCTTCATGTGTTTCCTTTGGAAGTCCAAATATAGTATGAACTACTACATCTATATTCTTTTTATTAAGCTTGCATAAAGCTTTTTCAAATGTATCTAATGTGTATCCTCTATTTATAATTTTTGCAGTATTATCGTTTATAGTTTGAAGTCCAAGTTCTACCCAAACATATACTTTATTGTTTAGTTCCTCCAAAAGATTTAAAACTTCATCAGAAAGACAGTCTGGTCTTGTAGCTATAGCTAATGCAACTACCCCATCCTCTTTTATAGCTTCTTCGTACTTTTCTCTAAGAACATTTACTGGTGCATAAGTATTAGTATATGCCTGAAAATAAGCTATATACTTTCCTTTTTTCCATTTTTTACTCATCATTTTTTTTATATCTTCAAATTGAGAAGATATAGAAAAATTTCTGCTACCAGCAAAATCTCCCGAGCCTCTTTCACTACAAAATATACATCCACCTTTACTTATTGTTCCATCTCTATTAGGGCAAGAAAAACCTGCATCTAAAGATATTTTAAAAACTTTTTCACCAAATTTTTCTCTTAAAAAATAATTTAAGCTATAATATCTTTTACCTCCCCATTCCTTTTTCATATATATCTTCCTTCCTATATCTTAAAAATATAAATTTAACCATAATGTTTTTAATTATTAAGCTTTTTTCTCTTTAAATTTTTTTAAATCAAGTTGATATTTACCCGCTTCTTTTTTTAATGCTTCATCACTCATATCCTTTTGAATAACTTCATAATTTAGAACATCTTTATCAAAAGATGAAAAAACAATTTCAACTTTCCCATAAGGATATTTTTCTTCAAATTTAAAAGGTATAAGTTCTCCGCTATCTGTGTTATAAACTCTTATACATCTTCCTGTATTATTTTTATTATACTGTACAAGTATAAATTTTTCACCATTTGAAAAAGACATAAATTCTATTTTTGAATCCTTTATTAAATCCAGTGGAATCATTTCTTTACCTATAGGTTCTTCTCTTGCCATAGTGCTTCCTTCTCCTTGCCCTCCTTGAGCCTTTGAATCTTGGGACTGAGATCCTTTATCACCCTGACCGCCCCCACCTTTTCCTCCTTGAGCAGCCATACTTTCATCAATTTTAATAATTCCAACAAAAGAATCTTTGTCATAAGTTGATACAGCTATTCTTTCTCCTTCATAACCAAAATTTATAACAGAAAATTTATCTTTAGGAACTACCTGTTTTGATAAATTACCTTCATCATCTTTTGAAAATATATACTGAGGAAAGCTTGAGATATCTGCAAGAAGATTTGTCTTTACATTATTTTTATTTCTAACTCTAATAGTATTATCTTCTAAAAATGCTTCTTTTCTTATTTCATTTTTTACTTCATCTATTTTATATTCTGAACCTTCTTTTTTTACTTTTATACTACAATCATCTAAAGTAGCTATAGGCTTATTTAAATTCATTCTTGCTACTTTAAGCTTAAAAAATCCACTTTCTCCTATCTCACTTGTTTCATCTATACTGTAACCTTTAACTTTAAGTTCACTTTCACCTTCCTCTTTAGTTTTTTGTGCAAGTTCGCTACTATAAAATTTTTTAGCACCTTCTAAATTATCCTTCATAAGTTCTTTCATATAGATATCTACAATATTTTGTGCAACCATTAAATCAAATTCACTAGTTTTTGCTTTTTCTTCTTTAGGTACTTCTTTTTTACATGATATAAATGTACTTAATATAAAGCTTATAAGAATAAATGATAAGAGCTTTTTTATATAAAAATTTTTCATGCTTTTCCTCCTTATCTTTATAGTAATTATATATATAGTTTGCCAAAAATCAAAAAATTAATTTATAAATACATTATTTTATAAATTTTTTATATATTTATATAAAATAGAAGTTTTATTATTTTTTTGGAGGGATTTTTTTGTGTAAAGAATTTAAGCTTTCTTTTCAAATTGCAGCAGTTTTTATTGGAACAATAGTAGGCGCCGGATTAGCCTCTGGGCAGGAAATTAGACAGTTCTTTACTGAATATGGCTATAAAGGTTTTTTGGGGATTTTACTTTGTACCTTAATTTATATATTAATAGGCTACATGATAAGTTCCATAAGTTTAAAATATAATTTAAAATCTTATAATGAAATAATAAATTTAGTATTAAGGCCTAAAATATTTGCAAATTTTACAGATGGAATTACAAGTCTCTTCCTTATAAGCGGAGCAGCTATAATACTTGCAGGAAGTGGTGCATTAATTCATCAATATTTTGGTGTCTCAAAATGGGTAGGAATAATACTTATGGTTTTAATATCTATTTTTGTTCTTCTTAGGGATACTAAGGGCCTTATTGAAATAAATTCTTTTATAGTGCCTTCTCTTATTATAGTTTTAATTACAGTTTTTATATTATATATATTTTTTAATAAAGATATAGTGAGTCTTACATATGTAAAAAGTATGCCTAGTTATAAAAGCAATTGGTTTGTATCTTGTCTTTTATATAGTGGATTTAATATACTTAGCTGTAGCGGGGTTTTGGTTCCACTAAATCATGAAACCAAAAATAAAAAAAGTATGCTTTGGGGAATTATTATTGGCTCTATTGCTTTAGCTATACTTGCATCAATTATAAATTTTATGCTTTTATTAAATATTCCATACATATTTAAATATGAAATACCTCTGCTTTACATAGCAAACAGATTTGGAAAACTAATTCAAATACTTTTATTATGTATTATATGGCTTGAAATGTTTTCAACAGAAGTTTCTGATGTATATAGTGTTGGAAAAGCTTTATCTCAAACTTTTAATATATCTTATAAAACTTCAGTTATTTTAGTTATATTAATAGCAATTCCAATATCTCAAATAGGATTTGTAAATCTTATAAGTATAATTTATCCAGCTTTTGGTATTATAAGCCTTTTATTTATGATTCAATGTGTGTATTTTTATTTTAAACATTAAATATATAAAATGATTAAACCGCAATAAATTGTAAATAAATTTCCATTACACAATGTGTAGTATCTTTATTGTTGATTTACTTTAAAATATAATGATCAATTCTAAGAAAAAATAGTTTTTGTGAGATAATCATAAATTATTTTTGTGATAAAATATAATTATATATTTAAATATATTTCTAAACATATATTGAGGGGGTACTAAATGTTAGAACTTTTAAGTAATTGCAGACTTTGCCCTAGAAACTGTGGTGTCAACAGATTAAAAGGAGAAATTGGATTTTGCAAATCAAGTGATAAAATTAAAGCGGCAAGAGTTTCACTGCATGAATGGGAAGAACCTTGTATTTCCGGCTCAAAAGGATCTGGAACAATATTCTTTTCTGAATGTAATTTAAAATGTGTTTTTTGTCAAAATAGTTCTATAAGTTATGAAGGCATAGGTAAAGAAATCTCTATAGAAAGGCTTTCTGAAATATTTTTAAATCAGCAAAGTCGTGGTGCTCACAATATAAATTTAGTTACTCCTACACATTTTGTACCACAAATAATTGAAGCTATAAAATTAGCTAAAAAAAGGGGACTTATGCTACCTATTGTATATAATACCAGCAGTTATGAAAATATAGAAACTATAAAAGCTCTCAAAGGGTATATAGATATATATCTTCCTGATTTAAAATATTTTAATGATAAATATGCAGTAAAATATTCAAACGCTCCAAATTATTTCAAAACAGCTTCTAAAGCTATTGAAGAAATGTACTTACAAGTTGGTAATCCTGTATTTAATAAAGAAGGTTTAATGGAAAAAGGAGTTATAATTCGCCATCTTATGCTTCCTGGGCTTTTATTTGATTCTAAAAAAATTATTGAATATATATATAAAACTTTTAAAGATAATGTTTATATAAGTCTCATGAATCAATACACACCATTTAATAATGTAGAAAAATATCCTGAGATAAATAAACCTTTAAATCCAAAACATTATAATTCTCTAATTGATTATTGTTTAAATTTAGGTATAAAAAATGCCTTCATACAAGATGAAGGCACTGTTTCTGAAAGTTTTATACCAAAATTTGATTTAAGAGGAGTATAATTTTAAAATATTTTTATAATATCTTAAGTTTAGAGCCTAAAATATATAATAGGCTCTATTTTAAATTTTATATTTACTTAAATCTCCTTTGAAATTTTCTGTAATATTTTTAAATTCATGAATGTTATCTATAAGCCTTTTAATTTCATTTGTATAATTTGAAACACTAGCACTTACTTCTTCTGATGAAGCTGAATTTTCTTCAGCTATGGCTGCTAAAGATTCAATATTTTCATAAATACTTGCTATAGAATCTGTTTCTTTGTTTAATTCATTTATTGTCTTAATTGTAGATTCTGCAACAGTATGTATTGAATTAGTTGCTTCATAGCTTATATCTCTGACCTTTTCAAGATTGCTTGTTTCACTTTCTAATACTCCATATTGACTTTCTATTTTATCTACAAGAAGTTTTATTTCCTCTACAAATTGAGCAAGATTTGCATTTATTTCTTCAACCGCACTTTTAGATTGTTCTGCAAGTTTTCTGACTTCTTCTGCAACAACTGAAAAACCTCTACCAGCCTCTCCAGCTCTTGCTGCCTCTATAGAAGCATTTAATGCCAATAAATTTGTCTGCTCAGAAATTCCCGATACTATAGATACTATTTGAGTTATATTTTTAGCTTTATTTTCAAGCTCAACTCCCTTGTTTTTAACTTCTTTAAATTTATCTAAGCTATTTAAAATGTTTTTACTTGTATTATTAACATTTTCATAACTATGATTAATTTTTTCAATGGCTTTTTCAAGTTCAACTTTATTGTAATTTTCATTATCTACTATAGCCTTTAAAGACTGAATATTATCATTTAATATAGCAACTGCATTTTCTGTGTTTTCTGCTTGACTTACAGAAGTATTAGCAACTTCTTCAACTACATCTGCTATTTCCTTTGAAGTTATATTCATAGAGTCTGATATCTGATTTATTTTGTCGACGAAAGTATTCATCTCGTCTGTTACACCTTTAAATCCAACAAAATCAGATCTAACCATTTTTTTATGTTCTGTAACATATTTGAATAAATCTTCAAAAAAATCCACTGTTACTATTTCTATATCTTCTACAAAATCGCTATTATTTAATTTTTTTAAGCTTTCTTCTAATAAATTTTTAGGCCTTGTTAAAGCTGATGAAGCTATAAATGCAGCTAATGCAGGCACAAAAGCTATTGGTATAATTTTAGCATAACCTATTGTACCTATAACAGGAATTAAACTAATAAGTGTAAATAATAAAGTAAAAATTGAAACTTTTATTCCAAAATTTCTTATAAATCCTAAAGATAAAAGCTTATTAAATCTATATTTCTTTTTATAAAATATATCTTTTTCAAATGTTAGTTTTAGTTTAAGAAAGTCTTCTCCTCTTTCAATCTCTTGTATTTCTATTTTTTCATTAAAAGTTTCAGCACTTCCTTGAAGCATACCTAAAAAGTAATCAAACATACCTCTCTTTGATCTATATGAAAAATTTGCTTCTCTGCTTGAAATTGGAGTAATATTAAGAAGCGGCGGTGTTGCACCAGGTAATCTTTTTACCATAACAACATGAACATCATACATAGACTTTAAAAACGAATATAAATTTTCGTGCTCAAAAAAAGCTGGAAAATCTTCAGCAAATGATTTTATATTATAATTTCCTATATTCCTCCAAAGCTCTTTTACTTGTATATTTTGAGATTTTGCAATATCACCTATAACTTTCATTATTTTAGAATCATCTACATTCTCTGCAGGTGAAAAGATTTTTTTGCTGCTCCAGCCATTACTTTCCATAATTTTATCTACTATATCATTACCATATAATTTCCTACAAGTTTTCATCCAAGCGGCTACTACTGTTCCCTTCATATATGCTCCTCCTTTAGCTTACAATCTTACATATGTAACCAGACTTTTTATAAAAAAATATATAAATTTTTATACTTATATTTCGTTAAAATTTATTATTTCTTTAATAAAACATCTGAAAATTTTTTAAAATAAAAAATAAAAATAAATTTTATAAAATACTATAAAATAATTTATATTTATATGTATGAATTATTTCTTAATATATTATAATTATATCATAAGTAATTATTTAAGGGGGATTTTTAATTGAAAAAACTTATTATAATAAATATAATTTTAATAATTATATCGTTAATAATATTTTTCCCACGTTCTATAGAACATGGTATTGTTCTAAATTCTAATTCTAAATCAATTAATGTGATTATAAACGGAAAAGAAAAAAAATATATCTATGAAGGTTCTACTTTCCCAAAATTTACTGTAATTAATTTTAAATATAATTTACTAAAAGCATATGATTTTGAAATAGTTAACCCTATAGAAGATAGAATTATGCTTAAAACTTCATCATATTACGATATGGAAAATTCAGGTCAAATAAATCTATCTAAAAAAAAGTTTTTTTATAATATAGATAAAAATAATAATATATCTTTAGGAAAAGCTAAAGATATTATAATTGGAAAAAATAATATAAAATCTTTTAAAAATAAAAAAGGTGAACTTAAAACATTTATTGTATTTCCAATAGATTATACTACAATAAGAGTTGGATTATCGAGTACTAATTTTTCATCTATTTATCATAAAAATATGAAAATAAAATGTAATACAAATTCTAAACTTTACAGTATAAGAGATAAGTTTTCTATTGATATACCTAAAGAAAGTATAATTTTTATAGAGCCTAAAGATAAAAATTTAAAAATTACAATAAATAACACAAATGTTTTATTTAAAAATAGAGTTTATTTAAGTGGAAATGATTTATCAATCGAAAGCTTAGAAAGAGGTAATCCTTCTTTTACTCCAGTATATAATGGAATAGTGGAATTTAATATTTTAAAAAATGGTATGACAGTTATAAATGAAGTAAATATAGAAGATTATCTATCTAAAGTAGTTCCTTCTGAAATGCCATCTTTTGGAGGTATTGAAGCTCTTAAATGTCAAGCAGTAGCAGCAAGAACTTATGCAATATCAGATATGATATCTAATAGATTTGAAAACTTAGGTTTTCATGTAGATGATAGTACCAAAAGTCAAGTATACAATAATATAGAACAAAATAGCCTTGCTACAGAAGCTGTTATATCTACTAAAGGCATAATAATGACTTATAAAGATAACCCTATAGATGCTAAATATTATTCTACATCGGCAGGTACTGGAGCAGATTATAAAGATGTATGGTTTAAAGCTGATGGTACTTCAGATAATAAACCTTATATACAAAATAATAATTATCTTATACCTAAAAAAGAACTGCCAAAATCTGAAAAAGAATGGCTTGATTTTTTTAAAAATACAAATATTAAAGCTATAGATAGTAATTATCCTTATTTTAGATGGAAAGTTGAATATTCAAAATCAGGTATTACAACTGCTTTAAATAAAACTTTAAAAAATCTATATTCTGTAGAAAATTATAGAGATTATATAACTGTTTATAAAAATTCAAAAAAAATAAAAGAAATGCCCATACTTAAAGATATTAAAGATATTAAAATATTAAAAAGAGGTAAAAGCGGAATAGTAAAAGAGATATCTTTTATTTTTTCAAATGCTGTTGTAAATGTACAGGGTGATTCTTATATAAGAAGTTCTATAAAATGTAATGAACAATATACAAATGAAAAAACAGTTTTAATAAGGCAAAATGGAACATCCCTTACTAATATAGCTTCTCTCCCTTCTTCATTTTTTTCTGTAGAAAAAAACGAAAAAGGCTTTATATTATATGGTGGCGGTTTTGGTCATGGTGCAGGAATGAGCCAATATGGAGCAATTGAGCTTTCAAAAAATGGAATAAAATATAAAGATATTTTAAATATCTTTTATAAAGGTATAAATATAGAAAGTATATATTAAACACCATAACAATTAAAAACTCACATTGCTAAAAATTTTTTAAAAATATAGCACAAATCAAATGATTTTTGTTTATTTAAATTAGTAAGTTTAACAAAAACATTTGCTTTGTGCTTATTTTATAAAATTTATTATTAATTTAATACAGTAATTAAATATTTAGTTTAATTCTGTTTGTGCAACTTCAAATTCACCTTCTCTAATCATATCTACAAAAACTTCAACTATAAATGGATCAAATTGTATCCCCTTATTTGCCTCAAGTTCAGCAATAGCCCTATTAATAGACATACCTTTTCTATAAGGTCTATCTGATACCATAGCATCAAAAGCATCTGCTACACAAATAATTCTTGCTCCAAGTGGTATTTCATTACCTTTAAGTCCTTCTGGATACCCTAATCCATCAAATCTTTCATGATGATACTTTATCATTTCTCTTTCTTCTTTTAAGCTTTCAATGCCTTTAAGCGCATAATAACCTTTTACAGGATGAGTTTTTATAATATCATATTCTTCCTTTGTAAGCTTTGATGTTTTGTTTAAAATAGATTTATCTATTCCTATTTTGCCTATATCGTGAAGTATAGCTGCAATCTGTATGCGTTCAACATCTATATTAAATCCATATTTTTTATTTAATCTTTCACTTATCTCTTCTGTATAACATGTTACAGCTTTAGAATGACCTGCTGTATATTCATCTTTTATCTCAAGAAGATTTACCATTGCCCATATTATTTTAAAATATTGATCTTTTTTTTCTTTTTCATTTTTACTTAAAATTGTAATCATATTCTTTATTTCATTATTAGCATCTATAAGTTCTTTATTATAAATTTTAAGTTTTTCTTCTCTTGTTTTTATTTTATCTGACATAATGTTAAGAATTTCTACTATATCATTTACTTCTTCAATATAAAATTTATTGGTAATTTTTATATCTTGTTCCCCAAAAGTTATACTTTTAGCATAATCTTTAAATATATTTATATAATCTGTAATAGTACGTGATGCCCAAGAGGAAAATAATATTATAGATATAAAAACAAATATATTAATCAAAATAAATAAAATTAATAATCCAGTATATAATGTTTTATTACTAAAAATATTATATTGAACTATTATATACATAGAACTCATGGAATCTTTTTTTATGCTTCCTATAACAAGCTTATTTGTTATTTTATCTTTATAAATAAAAGCTTTATTTCTTTTTAATCCTTTATTTATAATAGAATCTTTAATTGTTCCTTTTATATTCTCGTCATTACTTTTAAAAACTATATTTCCATTGCTGTCTGTCAAATAATATTCAATACCTTTTAAATTTTTACTTTCTATAATGTTTGGATCAACAATAGCTACTATAATCCCAATTAAATTATTACTTTCCCTTATAGGACTTATTATATTAGTAGTAATTTTTTTATCTTTATAAGACACATAAGAATTAGAAATTATATATTCTTTATTTTTATTATTTACAATCTCCTTATAATATTCTTTATTACTTAAATTTAATCCTATAAAATCTCTATAATTGTTGCTGCTATCTATAACTACACCTTTTTTATCTAAAATAACAATGCCTTTAATATCACCTGTAGTATTTACTAAGTTTTCAATAAATCTCTTTTTTTCATTAGCAGGAATATTATTATTTTTAAATATTTCTGCTAATGTATTTAAATTTTTCTTAATCATTTCGTGCTTTTTATTATAATTATTTACAAGAATTTCTGAAAGATTTTCTTGATTAGATCTTATTATAAAAAAAGCTTCAGTAATGAAAAATATACTTGTCATAAAAAAAATTACCAGGAGAACTAATACACTGCTTTTTATCATTGTATAAAAAGAAATTTTTTTAATACTTCTAATTTTCTTTTCTTTCAACTTTTTTCTCCTTTATAAATAAAAACTTACATTTTTTTAAATCAAATACACATTGTCCTCCTAGAAATATTTTATATATATTTATCTCCTCCATTTATATTACCTCAATTTTACAATTTTATTTCTATTCTGTCTAATTTTGCAATTACATTTATATCTTTAATGAAAGCTGTTTCTGCTTTTATACTTCCTCTATTACTTATAAGAAGTACCTTATTATTATCTAATTTTTTTATTTGTCTTATGGCTCTTTCTCCATTATATTCAATTAAACATATAGCATTATTCTCAATTTCATGAGTAATATGAGCAAAAGCTAAATCTCCTTTTGCTATTCTAAATCCTATCATGTCATCATCTTCTATTAATAAATACAAAACTTTGTCCAATGCATAACCTTCAATTTTATTAGAAATAACAGGAAGCTGCCTTGTACCTTCTATATCTTTTAAATTATATTTATATATAGGTACATTTTTTAACACTGAACTTAAAGCATTACTCCATACATCATTTACTTCATTTTTAATATTATTAGATTTATTATTTTTAATATTTACTGTCTTTATATCCACATTCTCTTTAGCTGCTTCTTCTTCTATGGACATAGTTATATCATTTATATCTTTACCTGTAAGCTTCGAAATTTTATTTATCATTGTTTCATTTAATATTCTTCTTCCTTGTTCAACCTCTTTTATAAAATTTTCAGAAACACCTAATTTTTTAGCTAACTGCTTATGATTTAATCCAAGTTGTTCTCTTATATCTTTTAGTTTTTCTCCTGCTCTGCTCATCTATTTTCCCTCTTTTCTTTCAAGTAATTAAACGTTCATCTTTATTTTAATATATATTAACTTAATTTTCTATCATATAAAAATATAAATTCTTTAAAATATAAATTTTTCTTTGCTTATATCATATTAATTCTTATTATATGATATAATTTTAATAAGTTCTTTTATTTATTATTAATTTTTAAATTTTTTATTGAATATATAAAATTTTAGGAGGTATTTTTATGATAATCACCACTACCCCTACAATAGAAGGCAAAAAAATAATTGAATACAAAGGAATAGCTTTTGGTGAAGTTATATCTGGAGTAGATTTTATCAAAGATTTTACAGCAGGACTTAGAAATTTCTTTGGTGGTCGTTCTAAATCTTATGAAAATGAACTTGTACAAGCAAGATTTGATGCATTAGATGAACTTCAAAAAAGAGCAGAAGTTTTAGGTGCTAATGCAGTAGTTGGAGTAGATATAGACTATGAAGTACTGGGACAAGGCGGCAATATGCTTATGGTAACAGCTTCTGGTACAGCAGTAGTAGTTGAGTAAAATTTTATATAATTTGATTTTTAAAATATTAATTTCATAAAAAACAGCCTATACTGCAAATTATAAACAATTTGCAGTATAGGCTGAAGGTAAAATCATAAAACAAGTTAGTACTGCATACTAAAAAAATAAATAAACTTAAATTTAATAGGTAATACATTATACTTATTCATAAATTTCATCATATTACTTAATACCTTCCATTTTATTAACTTTTTTAAATAATTGAATTCCTTTTTTTAATCTTGTAAGTCCATCCTCTAGACGTTCTTTAGGACATGCTATATTGATTCTAACAAAGCCTTTCCCATTTTCTCCGTAAGTTTCTCCAGCTGAAACATATAGTCCTGCTTCACTATAAAGAAAGCGGCACAAATAATCTGTATCCTGTGTAATCTTATTGCAGTCAATCCACAAAAGATATGTTGCATGGGAAGGTACTATATATAATTCAGGCAGTTCAGATTCTATGAACTTTTCTGCAACTTTTTTATTTTCTTCTATATAATATCGAAGTTCATTTAGCCACTTTTCTCCTTTAGTAAATGCTGCAATTGTGGCCTCCATAGCTATTGCATTTGGCTCAGCCACCTCATCTGTATTTAGTGCCCTATTTATTTTATGTCTAAAAAATTCATTAGGAACTACTACTGCTGCTGTCTGTACACCTGCTATATTAAATGCTTTTGTAGGAGCAATACAAGTAATGCTGTTATTTGCACATATTTCTGAAATAGACGCAAATGGAGTATATTCATATTGTGTATCCGTCAAATCACAATGAATTTCATCTGAAAGAACAAGCACATGGTGTTTAAAACACAATTCTCCAATTCTTTTCAGTGTATCTTTATCCCATACCTTTCCTATTGGATTATGAGGATTGCATAGAATCATCATGGTTGTCTGTGGATCAGAAAGTTTATTTTCTAAGTCTTCAAAATCAATGCTATATTCTTTTCCATCGTATAATAATTTATTTTCTACAACATTTCTTCCATTATTTTTAATAGAATTAAAGAAAATGTTATAAACAGGCGTTTGAACAAGTATATTTTCTCCAACCGACGTCATCTTTCTCACTGCACTTGATATTGCAGGCACAACTCCTGTACAAAATATTAACCATTCCTTATCTATTTGAAAATTATGCCTTCTTCCCCACCAATTGATAATAGCCTTATACCAATCATCTGGTATAATAGTATAACCTAATATTCCTTTTGACACCTTTTTTTGAATTGCTTCTATAATCTCTGGTGCCGTCTTAAAATCCATATCCGCTACCCACATAGGAAGCACATTTTCATCAACTTCCCATTTTAGAGAGTTTGTATTTCTCCTGTCTGTTAATACTGAAAAATCATACTGCATATTTTATATCCCCCGTTATAATCTTGGTATTTTCAGGATCTATTTTTGTTTCATCCATAACTAGTTCCTTAATACCCTCTGCCTTAATTATACCACCAGATGGATTCATAACACTATCAATTATGCTGTTAATTTGTACATCTATTGTTGAATATTCAAATGCCAACTTAGTGTTCAATAATCGGCAGTTTTTCATTACAAGGTTATCAATATAACAAAGTCCCTGCAAGCTTTCAATAGTGCAGTTTATAAATGTTAGATTTTTAGAATTCCATCCTATATATTCTCCTGAAATAAATGAATCATAAACTATTACATTCTCACAGTTCCAGAAAGCATCCTTTGACAACATTTTAGCATTATGTATTTCAATATTTTTTACTCCATCGAATGAGTAATTACCTACCAATTGAAATCCCTCAATTTTAATATTTGTACTATTCATACCAAAATAATCACCTTTAACTGTTACATTTTTAAGAGAAATCTCATCACAATTCCATAAAGTTTCACCGGCATTAGGTATATTTACATTTTCTAACATAATCTTTTTTGAATGTCTAAATGTCTTTGGTGCTTCAATAATGGTATTTAATATAGAAATATTTTCTGTATACCAAATTCCAGCACGAGCCATTTCAAACAATGTGCTATTCTCTATTAAAATATTTTTACAGTACCATAATGGATATTTCCATTTAAACATACTATTATCTATTTTTATATTCTGACTTTCCTTTAACGGAGATTCTCCATCAGCAAATGTCGAGTAAGAAATCTGTAAATTCTTACTATGGAATAATGCTCTTTCACCTGTTAACAACTGTTGTTTTATTACTTCCATTAATTTATATTTACCTCCATTTAAAACAATTTATTGATTATATAAAAAGTATTAAACCCTTTATATTAAGTAGTATTTAATATTAATTTTTTACATTAAAACTATCTTTTTTCTTAAAATTTAAGTTAATTCATAAAGCATCCTTCCTTTACTAATAATTATTTATTATAATTAGTTTCATATTTCTATAATAAAGGATGGAGTTAACTCTATGTCAATAATTTGTTTGAAAATTTAAATTATTTATCTAAATTATATAACCTTAAATTCTTTCCATCTTCCACAAATTCTTTCCATCTTCCACAAATTCTTTCCATCTTCCACTTTTAAATCTAACAATGTATATAAAAGAACGAAGCATCCAATCAACCCCCATAGCAATCCATATACCAATAACCCCCATAATAACCCCCATATTAAATAGGATACCTAAAGTATAGCCAAGAGCTATACGCAAAACAAACATAGAGCAAATAGAAACAATCATAGTAAATAGTACATCTCCTGCTGCACGAAGTCCACTTGGAAGAGTAAAGGCAGCTGGCCACTTTTATATTTTAAATTATGCCTAAAAAGCATGTATATATTGTAGAAGCCAAAACATACACAGGGAAGAACACTTATATTTAAAATAAGATTTTCAGGTTTAACTGCAAACAAAAGGAGCCTATACCCTAACATTTTAATAAGTTAGAGTATAGGCTCCTTTCTATAAGATTTATATACTTGGAGGCGCCACCCAGATTTGAACTGGGGAATAAAGGTTTTGCAGACCTCTGCCTTACCACTTGGCTATAGCGCCTTATTAATTAAATCTTTGGTGGCCAGACCAGGAATCGAACCAGGGACACGAGGATTTTCAGTCCTCTGCTCTACCGACTGAGCTATCTGGCCTTAATAAATTTTACATATTATAAAACTTATCTGGCAACGTCCTACTCTTCCACTCGGTCTCCCGAGCAGTACCATCGGCGCTGAGAAGCTTAACTTGCGTG
>NZ_RJWG01000015.1 GCF_004011155.1 Clostridium prolinivorans
TGAAAAGATAACTTATATGAAATATTTTATGGAACAAATAGGAATTAAGTTTAATTAACCAGCAATTAAAGGCAACTGCAGATGTCTTTAATATATACATTTATGTAAAAAAATGATAAAATTAGAGGAGAATAAAAAATGAGTGCATTTGTATTAAACAGAAAGTATGAACTTCAATTACCAGAGAGCTTTGTGGACATTGACAGAGAAGAGATGGAGTATGTTGATGGGGGCGGAGCAAATTATGGATGGTATGGAGATATTACATTCAGAATAGCTAGAAGTGTAATAAATGCAGTAGTTGGAGTTGGAGCTACAGCAGCTGCTACAGCTGCTTTGGCATCTGCTGGAATTACTGGTGGATTATCAACGGTTGTAGTGCCAGGTTTAGCAGGTATTTTAGGAGCAGTTGCATCAAATGGGTTACTTAAACAAGACTATTATTATGTAAATATGAGATTTTATTTAGCAGATTATTGGACGTTAAGAGCAATTTCTGGATTTGATAATCAAATAACTCTAGCGATGTAAAAAAATATGAAAATGAAGATATTTTATAAAAGTGTTTTACTATTCTTTATAGGAATAGGTATATGTTTTATTTTAAGTAGATTTTTAAGTAGTAATATAGCATTAATTTCAACAATAATTATTATTAGTGTTACAGGAAGTAAATTTATAAAAAGAACTTAATGATTATCTCACAGAAAGATTATCTACGTTCCTAATATCTGCAAGTTCTTAGGGGAAGTTCTAAAAATTACTAAGAGTTATTTGAGTAAAATAATACTTAGATAGCTCTTTTTCTATTTGTACATCCAGTAAAGATGGACAATGCTTACTGGTGGAAGTAAAGTCTGGGTAATTGCCAAGAATCCACCATGCGTAGAGCTTTACAAGCAGCAGCAGTTTTTGTCTGGAGCCCAAAAGGTATAGCAATGATTACTGCCATAGCATTTAGTACTGTTGCAATAGCAGGGCCGATTATTGCAGTTAGAAGAAGGTAATCAACAGGTTAAATTTGTAAAAATATAGAATGCTATTTTAGAAGCAAGATGTGTAATTATAGTAACGTTCTAAAATAGTATTCAAATTAATAAATTCCTAAATACGAAAATGCTATCTTAAGTAAGATGGTGGAGGGGGGAATTCAATATGATATATAATTTACTATTTTTAATAGTAGGATTTTGTATATTAGAATATATTTTACAGAACAAAAAAAATGCAGAAAAAGTAATGAACATTTGTAATATAAAAAGTAAAAGAGATGCAAAGTTTTTTTTTGTGGTTGGAGTAACTATAACTGTTTTACTAGTTAAAATTTGCCTTGAATTAACTAAAGAAAGTAATATAGTTGGATTATTAGGAATATTTGTTGGAATTAGCATTAGTGCTGTAACTAAAAGAATTATAGATATAATAAAAGACTAGATAACTGGATATAAAATTCGGGGAAGAGTGATAAGCCATGTATATTTTGTTTTTTGCTTTAACTGTAATAACAATGTTAATATTACAGTTATATGGTAGTAAGAAGAAATATATAATTAATAATTATGAAGTAGTTATCAATTATATAAAAGAAATGTGCTATGAATATAAAATTGATGTACCTAAGATTGAAAAAGGAAATAATTTTTCTTTTAATCCTATAAAAAATATTGTCTATATTAAAAAAGAAGTTAGCAATAACTTAGAATACTTTACTGCAGCACTACATGAAGCTGGTCATTATATAGTATACAATAATAATAGTTATTTTTTAAATAAAATAACGAAGGCAACTTTACCTATACTTATGGCTAATAGAATAGTAGTGATCCCAGCATATGTCACAGCAATGTTATTAACGGCGTTAGAAATTTTTGATCCTACGACTAGAGTAAGTATAATACTTTTTAAAAAAATCTTTATGTGTGTATTCATAATAGCGTCAATAATAAGATTAACCGTAGGCATATACAATGAAGTTAAGGCTGATTATTACGTATTAAAGTTTTTAGGTAAAAGACATAACGAAGTAAATATAATAAATGTAAAGACATTAATGTCTTTAGCACTGGTAAGTCAATTATTGAACTCGTTAACTTGGATATTTATGATTATATATATATATAAAGTACTTTTTGGAGTTATTTAGCGTAGTTTTAATAAAGAAGTTTAATTAACTTCTGAATCTCCATTCGCACAGACTACTAGGGGAGATTAGTAAATTAATAAGTTTAATTTTCATACTTTCAGGAATCTTATTATACCAAGGCATAAGATTCTCTAAACTTTTGCTATCGTATATATCTCTCTTTTATATTATAATACAAATCTTTCCTTTACTAATGAAAGAAAACAGCTTGAAATAAAAAACCAAATTAGAAACACAAAAACAAGTTATTTCTAAATCTACTGATGAGTACAAGCTCTATGCACAAAGGCGGCATCCTTTGATGCTTTTAATATATACATTTAAAAAATTTATTTAAAATCTTATATGTAAAAAATGATAAAATTAGAAGAGAATAAAAAATGAGTGAATTTGTATTAAACAGAAAGTATGAACTTCAATTACCAGACAGTTTTGTGGACATTGACAGAGATGAAATGGAGTATGTTGATGGGGGATGGTCATTTACTAGAAAATTCTCAACGAAAGCTGGAATTAATGCATTATATAAAGCTGGAGCTGGGTATAGTGTAGCAACATTAATATTAGCTTTTGGGGTAGTTATAACAGGTGCTACAGGAATAGGAGCAGTAGCATTTGGGTTAGTGGGTGCATATAGTGGAGCATTAGCATGGAAATGTTTGGATAGCGCTACGGAAGCTACATATTATTATAATAGATATGGAAGTTATTATCTAACTGTTGCAGGAATTGGACCTTTGGTTACAGGAGTAAGAGTTGATCAACTTTAAATTAGAATTAGTTAGAAGGAGATTAGTAAATGAAAGAAGAAATTTTATTTAAACTTATTATTGGACCATTGTTTATAGGTATAATTGCTATTTTGTTAATTATATTAAGTTTGAAGAAAAGAAAACAAGGTAATCAATGGAATAAAACAATAAATAAAGTTGATTATGGTAGAGTTTATTGTCAAATAGTATTTTCTACTTTTGTAGCAATGATTATTTTATGTGACAATATTTATGAATTTTTATTATTTCAAGGGTCTTTAATATTTGCAGCAGTGTTAATTAGTAAAGACATCAATGGCAAGAGAGAGATAAAAGAGTAAAATAATCATAATTTATTACAAAAAACATTTTAAATTAGCTTATAAAATAAATAAAAAAGCTTTTAATCATAATTGATAAGATTATGATTAAAAGCTTTTAGCTATGGGTAGAAAAAACAAAACCTTCGATGTAAAATTAGTAGTAGGTTTGCTAACTACAACTAAAGATACAAAGACTAGCTAGTTAAAGTCAATACTTTGGTATTTTCAAGAAACATCTTTTGATGAGCTTGAGGTGAACGAAGCTCGTATTATTTTTGTTCTCTTAGTATTGCAAAAATATAGTTTATAGAGATTTTAGCTGATGCAGAGCTGGTAGAGGATTTTGATGTGGATATGTTTTTTAGGATAGTAGAGAAAATGACAGTATTTGATGGAGAAAAGATAATAGTTAGTTTGCTTGATGGGACGGAGATTGAGGTTGTAATTTAATAAAGGAATTTGAGAGGGTGGAGCAATTTTATACAGATGTTTCATTTTAAATAAAGACATGGTATTAAATAACTTCTTGTCATTTTGTGTCGTAAAATTTTACCAAAGAAATTATTGACAATTTTTTAACGGGGGGTAAAATTACAAAATTATATAGACAAGTTGTCTATATAATTTTGTAATTTGATGGTTACAGGTTAGAATATATTGATAATTATAAAAAGATTTACATAATGTTTTTTATTTTAATTCTTGTGTACAAGTTATGTGTAAAATATATTGATTGTGCAAAAATGTGTTACATTGTAAGTATAATACTAAAAAGGTAAAAATATACATTAAAATCTTTAAGGTCAGTAAATTAGGTAAAATTTTCACATTTCATGACAATAAAGGTTCTGAAAAGAGCATAGCGTGAAAACGCATTAGGATTGTATTTTAGAAGGCACCGTATCTGGTAATGTAGATATATCAAGATTATCAAGGATTTTTGTATAAAAATTGATAAGCTTTTGAGAAGTAAAAAGTTAAATCATGTTAAAGATTTCTTGATTTTGGTACATAGACATTTCTTTCTTTTGTTTTTATATTATTTGTGTTGATATAGTATAATTGGACAAAAATGTGAGGATATCCTATTAAATATATTTGAGTGATAAAAAAATAGCCATGACGAGCTAGTAATATCAAGACATTAGAGTTATACTCAAGGCTATACTAATTTTATTATGGAAGGTAATGTGAAATGATTAAAATCAAAAAATTAGTTGCAGCAATAACATGTATTACAATGCTGTGCTTTGTTACAAACGTTCAGGCTAAAGCTGAGAGTATCCTAGAAAAAACTGTATTCGTAGATGGGATTGAATACTCAATATATGTTGAAGATAGCACTAATAATGTAATTGTTGAAACTGTCGGTTTAGAAAAAAATTCTGAAATGATAATTACACCAGAGGGAGATGCTAGAGCTACTATATTTGATGAAAATTCTGAAGTTAAAGAGTATGACTTGGAAATTAATGAATTGACTGAAGAAGATGTTGAGGTAGTAGTTAAAGATAACGGTAATGTTGTTGAAGAATTTACATCTTCTGAAGATTTGCAAGCTGATAAATATGTTGGACAATCTGTTATAGTTGTAGGAGGTACAATAGTAGTTGGTTCATTATTAACTGCGTTGCTTTATGCATCTCTTGCATTAGTTATTGCTGGCGTGACTTGTTATGCAATTGATGCTATAATTCATGTCGTAAGAAATACTAATTTTTATTATAAAGCGTATAGAAGATTAAATACTGTATTTGTTAACCCTATATCTATTCCTTATTCACAAGCTGTTAATAGAATTAAAGCTGGGGCTGATGTATATACTTATTTTAGTACACCAGCAAGGAATATTGTAGTAGCTACTGGTTTAGGTGTAACTCCATCTGAAAACCATAGGAAGTGGTATAGTATAGGAACATTTTTTGATCACTATCATACAGAAAACAGAAATGGGGCGCATTCTTTCTATGGACTACCAAAATAGAACTCTAATATGTGAAAGTTTTAAACAACTAAATTATCAAACAAAACATTTGGATAGAATACTTTTAAAAGCTATCAATAAAGCAGATACTGTATATGCATTTAGAAGCTACACTCATATTTTAGAAAAAAACAATTTAATTAAATGGTTAGATTCAATTGAATTAGATAAGTATAGTGAATTGAGCATTAACTTCGTTTCACGTAATAGGGTGAATAAAATAACTGCAGAGGGTAAAGAGAAGATTTATTGCTTAAATCTTGATGAACAAAATAAAAGTAAATTTCTAGAGTTATTTAAAGTATCTATCCGGGATTTTAAAAATATCCTTAGTTCACAATCGTTAAAAAATCCATTATATATTGATGATCCTTTATATGATCAATATGATTTTGTTTTTGTTTATCAAGATAATGTCGTATTATGGACTGATATCCATCCATTTTTATTCTTTTTAAATGAGAGGATGATTTAATGAAAAGCAAATCAGTAATTCTAGGAATGATTATTTTATTAGTTGGATAGGTTACAATTAATTAGACAATAAATATTTGATCATGATATAATATAAAAAATAGGAAAATTTATCATGGTAGAAAACAATAAAAATATATAAAAACAGGATATTTACATACTAAAAATAGTCTATGACATTAATTTAAGCCATTTGAGATACTTTATATATTGGAATAATGATTATGCTATTAGTCTACAGCATGACTTTAAAATATTTGATAATGAAAAGGAGATTATATTATGCATTTTAGACAATTAACTTTGATGGTTGAAAAACTTGAAGAATCTATTGAATTTTACCAAACTATTATTGAATTGACTATTTCTCGTCGTATAAAAATGGAAAATGGAGGAGAAGTAGTATTTTTAACAAACGGAGAAGGAGAAACAGAAATTGAATTAGTTTGCATGCCGCAAATGCAAAAGTTTGAAGGAAAAGGTTTATCAATTTGTTTTGAAACAGAAGATTTAGATAAGAAGCATGAAATAATACAGTCAAAAGGACTAAACCCTTCTGAAATAAGAACACCGGATGCTAAAAGCCGTTATTTTTGGGTATATGATCCTAATGGAATATCTATACAGCTGAGACAAAAACTTTAATATAATATACGGATTGCAAAGAGCGTTACAAAGAAGATATTGATACATATGGTTGCAATATGATCCGATTGAAAGGTATGAGCAATTGGATAAATCTATTTTAAATGCTGCACAAAAGTATTTTATATAAAAATTTAAATATGAATTATTTGAAAGGAAGCGTAATTAATATGAATAAAATTTCATCAATAATTTTGCGTATAATAATAATTCTTTCCTCTATTGTAGGGGTAATAGTGAGTATATTCGCCTTGCCTACCTTTGGAACAGCTATAGCAAAGAACTTTCCTGAATACGCTTTTTTACAATATCCTATAATCTTTGGCTTATACTTGGCAGCTATTTGTTTTTTCTTTGCATTGTTCCAATTTTGGCTTTTGTTGAATGGCATTGATCAGGGTGGCATACTTTTGGCAAAAAGGCTTAAAGCAATAAGATTTAGTGCAATCATGTTCAGTATATTGTATGTTTTTTGTGCTATGCCGATTATTTTTTTGGCGGCAGATGCAGATGACGCTCCAGGATTAATCTTTTTTGGAATGTATTTAGATTTGTTTCCCATAGGTATAGCAGCGATTGCAGATATTTTAGAAAAAAAGTGCTAGATAGGCTACAATAAATATTTATTAATTAATCTTTTTAATAGAGATATAGAAGGATATGTAAATATCATACTAGGGCTACAAATCTTCTGTACGAAGCTTTTTAGATCTAACATAAATTTAACTAAGATAAATGTAATTCTGTTAACTATATTAAAAATAAATCTTGACAATCATAAATATATGTACTAAACTAAATTTAACATTTAATTTAATTCAATTAAATTTGTATAAATCATTGATGGAGAATGTGTATATGGGTAAATATGATAAAATTAAACTAGAAAATCAACTTTGCTTTTCATTATATGCTTTATCCAGGGAAGTAATAAAATTATATAAACCAATATTAGATAAATATAATCTCACATATACGCAATATATAACTATGTTGGTTTTATGGGAAGAAGAAAAAATAATATTTAAGGAATTAGGTAAAAGACTGCATTTAGACTCAGGAACTCTTACACCTGTGGTTAAAAAATTGGAAGCTATGGGTTTAGTTATAAAATATAGAAATGTAGAAGATGATAGAGTAGTTACTGTTGAATTAACTGAAAAGGGAAAACTGCTAAAAGAGGATATTCTTGAAGTTCCAGAAAAAATGTATTGTAAATTAAAGGGCAATGATAAAAAAATTATTGATTTAAAAAAGCAGCTTGATGAATTAATGCAGTTAATAGAAGAATAAAGTTAAATTATATATAAAATTTAGCTTTATTTTTTAAAATAATTAATTTAACAAAATTAAATTTTAATAAATTAAAGGAGATGAAATATGAAAATTTAATAGATAAATTATACAAAGAGTATAAAAAGTTAATATGATATATAAAAATATTTATAAAAAAGGAGATATTAATATGATATATGATTATAAAGTTAAGGATATAGATGGAAATGAAGTTTCATTGAGCAAATATAAAGGTAAAGTGCTTTTAATAGTTAATACTGCTACAGGATGTGGATTTACACCTCAATATGAGGGACTTCAAAAACTTTATGCTAAATATAAAGATCAAGGATTTGAAATATTAGATTTTCCAAGCAATCAATTCTTTGAGCAGGCTCCTGGTGATAATAAAGAAATTTCACAATTTTGCAAAATAAACTTTGGAACAACTTTCCAGACATTTGCTAAAATTGATGTAAATGGAGAAAATGCATCTGATTTATTTAAATTTCTAAAGGCACAAGCACCAAAGGCAGAGGAAGATGCAGCATCAGAAGGATTATATAAAAAATTAGAAGGATATGGCTTTAGTACGTCTGGTGATGATATTAAATGGAATTTTACAAAATTTCTTGTAGATAGAAATGGAAAAGTTATTGCTAGGTTTGCACCAACATATGAACCAGAAAAACTAGATGAAATTATTAAAGAATTACTTCAAAAATAATTATATATGGAAAATACTTTGGGTTTATCAATTAAAATTATGGTTATAATTAATAGTAAATACTGTAGATTTTAACTATTATATTTTTATTGAAAAGATCTATTTTTTAAAAGGTGTTTATGAAATAAGGATAGCTTAAAATAAATTAAACATTAAATATTTGTTTTATTAAATAATAAATAAAAAGATATAATTTATAAAATCATATCTCTATTTTATGTATGGTATGGAAGTCTATTATCATGATAGCATAGAAAAATAATTTTATATAGTTATAAAATGGGAGTATTTGTTAATAATAAGTTGAGTATTAAAAATGAGAATAGTTTATAGAACAAAGCTAATATTATAAAGTGAATAAATACGAACTGAGGAGGATTAAAGTATGAGTAAAGTATTATATATAAAAGCAAATGTAAAACCTGAAGGAGAATCAAGAACATTTAAGATTTCAAATAGCTTCATAGAGGAATATAAGAAAAATAATCCCAATGATGAGATTATTACCTTAGATTTATACAAGGAAAATATAGATTTTTTAAAAATAGAAGATTTAGGAGCAGTATTTGGTCCTAAATCTGAAGAAAGCAAGAAACATCCTATTTTAAAATATGCTTATCAATTTGCTGAGGCTGATAAATATATAGTTGCAGCGCCAATGTGGAATTTAGGCAGTCCTGCAATATTAAAGGCTTATATAGATTATGTTGCTGTTACAGGAATAACATTTAAATATACTGAAAATGGACCGGTTGGTCTTTGTACAGGAAAGAAAGCTGTTCATATTGTCTCAAGGGGTGGAGAATATTCAGGAGAAGGAGAAGCATTTGAAATGGGAGATAGGTATTTAAAAACTATTTTTGGTTTCTTTGGTATAACTGACATTACTACAATAGCAGCAGATAAGTTAGATGTTATTGGTGAAAATGTAGAAGAAATTATTGAAAATGCAATTAAGAAAGCTCAAACACTCGCAAGAGAGTTTTAATAATTAACATCCCTACCTGTGCTTTATTAGTAACTGGCTGTGTTATCAAAGTAAATAAAAACTAAAAGTATATTAGCTCAGCATATACAAATAACAATTAGATAAAAAGCTATTAATTAAAAGGTACAAAAATTAAGTGAGTACAATGAAGTGGTTTTAAGCTTATTTTAGAGCAGGAAATCATAGAATGTACTGGATGGATTGTTTTATAATGAATAAATTTAAAGCTGATTTCTACAAATAGGAATCAGCTATTTATTTTTTGTCCAAAGTATCATTATAAAATACCATCTTATTAATAGATGGTCACAAAATCAATTTATTTCAAGAATAATATTTAAGGAAAATATGGTTGACAAAAACACTATATTGTAATACAATATAGTAAACATTGCATTGCAATATACTAGAGAGGAGATTTTATTATGATTCCTTCACAAATGTTGAAAGGTGTTTTAGAAGGGTGTATTCTAGAAATAATTCGAAAACGAGAGACGTATGCATATGAAATTTCAAAACAGTTAGAGAAATATGGATTTGGTATGATATCTGAAGGAACGATATATCCTATTATTTTGCGATTGCAGAAAAATGAGCTTATAAAAGCTACTTTACAAGATTCTAATAGTGGGCCAAAACGTAAATATTATAACTTAACCGAAAAAGGTATTTCTATGCTAAATCAGTTTAAAGATAATTGGCAAGAACTAGATTATGCGGTTAATCAATTATTAATGGGGAGTGAAGATAATGAATAAACAAGTAAAGGAATTATTTAAAAAAAATAACAGTAGGGAAAAGGAAATTTTTGATAATAATAAAGAAATTTATACAAATATGATTGTTTATTTACGGGGTTCTGATTTAACAGAATATAATCAAGAAGTTGTAAGAGAAGATATTATTGAACTAATTATAGATGGTCAGCAACGAGGTGATGATATTCAAAAAGTTATGGGAGGTAGATACAAGGAAATTTGTGACGAAATTATCGAAGCTATGCCTAAAAAGACTAAAAAAGATAAAATCATTGAATTTGTAGATATTTTTCTTAATGCATTATGGATTTTAGGTGCTATAGCTTTAATTAAAACCTTAGCAAGTAGTCTTATTTTAAAAGAAACTGAGTTTAAATTTATTTTAACAGTCGGTGATATTGTAAATATATTTGTTATTATTTTAGTAGCAAATGCGATTGTATTGTTTATTACTAAAAAAGCATTTGATACAAATGATGCAAATAAACATAACAAAATTATTTCTTTTTTGAGAATATGGTTTATTGCTACAGTTATTTTTACTGTAATAATAATGAGTAGTATATATCTTAGAACCACTTTACTGAGTATTCCTATATGGTTAGCAGCAATAATAGTTTTATTCCTTTTTATTATTGAAAAAATGATAAATGTAAGAATTTGACTATTATAAAAATCAGTATTTTCTACAAAATATAGTTATTAGAGAAAGATAATGATACTAATAAAATAAATATTGGAATTATTTATAAGTGATATTATTTTTAATAATAGGCTAACATATACAGATATAATGAATGATTTGGGGATTAGAAAATCTTACTGATAAATCAGAAAATAATCAAAAAAACTTGTAGTATAATATATTACAATAGATGTATAGGGGGATGAGAATAGATGATAAATATTATAAAAATTAATGGTATTTCCAATTGCTATCCAGAAGAAATTGAAGGAACAAATGAATGGTATTGTTGTAGCGAAAGTAAAGTATCATTTTGTGATTTATATGAAGCAGAGGAAATGGTTAATAAAGGTAAGGTTTTTCCAGGGATAAATTGTCACTTAATTCATTTTCCTGATGGAAAAGTATATTCACCATTTAAAATGCAAGAAAATGTATATATAGAGAAACCCATATGGAATAATGGAGAATTAGATTTTTTAGTTGTTAATTTTAATACAAGATTGCTTAATATTCTAAAATATATACCAGAAAAGCAAAAATTAGAAATGCTTACTGAATTATCATTATCAGAAGTAAAAGATTGTTACAATTTAAAGCTTGAAATAATGCCACTTACACTTGGAAGAAGTGGGAATGATGGTTTTTATGAAATTATTTGGCCAGAAAAAAAGAATATTGCAATTGGAGATACAGAGACAGTATTATTTCGAGATGGAGATAAATTATATTTATCTGAATGGTATGAAGATCCGGAGTATAATGAAAATGTAATAGTTAGAGATATTCGAACTGGAGAAATAATAGAAAAATACGAAGGATATTTATGTAGATTACCTAATAATGTGTACTGGAAAATTTAATATAATTTACAGATTATTTAGTTTAGTAAGATGCTATATGTGAGAGTTACATATGGGATAGTAAATTAAGCATGACTATTTACCATAAAATGGATAGATCATCTTTAGTAATACAGCAAAAAATATTAAAGAGTTAATCAACCAAGAGATTAGACATAAGCAATATGGAATGTAGTGCAAAAAAAAAAAAAATAGGTTTTAAAGTTGAAGATGTGGATAAAACAAAGTTTAGGAGAAGAAGGTTTATATTTTAAACTAGATCCATTTCATAAAGTCAGGGTGTATTAAGGTCAGTACAATATAAGAAAGAAGTTAATAAGCTAATAAAAATGTTAAATTACAAAATAAAAGTATATGAAAATAAATTTTAAAATGTATTATAATGGATAATTTTTTGCAAAAGAAAAGTGCCCACTACAACTTGACACAATCTTAATGGGTAATGGACACTCAGTTATAATGATTTAATTTAATCATTTTTACCGACTATTTTTTACTAAAAAATATATCATGTTTTCATATTCCATACTGACCTGTTATACTATCTCTAAAAAGTGGTATATGTGGTGGATTGCGCTTTCCCCAATAAAATAGACAACTAAAACTCGTATTTTCTAACTTTTTCGTAGATTATCGTTATATTTCATTTTTATGCAGCTTTTGCTCTTTCTTTGGCATTGTTATAATATTCTTCTGGAGTTAGATAATCATTGGATGCATGAATTCTTTGTCTGTTGTAAAATATTTCTATATACTCAAACACAGCTGAACGAGCTTCCTCACGAGTTTTGAAATGTTTTTCATAGAGCCATTCACATTTCATTTTACCCCAAAAAGATTCTATAGGAGCATTGTCCCAACAGTTTCCCTTACGGGACATACTGCAAACAAAACCATACTTTTTTATTAAATTTTGGTAATCGATTGAGCAATACTGAGAGCCTCTATCCGAGTGCAAAATTACACCTGATGGTCTTCCAGCTCGTTGATACGCATCATTTAGAGCGTTAATAACTAGTTCTTTTGTCATTCTTTCGCTCATGGATAAACCTATGATTTTTTGTCCACATAAATCCATAATTGCAGCAACATACAGCCAGCCCTCATCTGTCCACAGGTATGTTATATCGCTTACCATCTTTTCATTTGGCTTATCCACAGTGAAGTCTCTATTTAGAATATTTTCAGCTACAGGAAGCTTATGATTAGAATTAGTTGTTGCTTTAAACTTTTTTGAAACCTTTGATTTTATCCCATTTTCACTCATTATACGCTCTATACGCTTATGATTTACCGGAGGGTTCTTTCCATCATTCAAAGCCTTCCTAATTTTAATAGAACCATAGACTTTACCACTCTTGTTGTGGATAATTTTGATTTTCTCTAATAGTATTTTATTTTCCTTAGATCTAGTACTCTCAGGTCTTTTATCCCATGCATAGTAACTGCTTCTTGAAACACAGAGAACCTCGCATAGCTTCGCTATTCGGAATTGACGGCGATTAGCCTTGATAAATTCAAACCTTTTTACTTTAGGTTCTTCGCGAAGTAGGCTGCCGCTTTTTTTAATATTTCATTTTCCTCTTTAAGTTCTCTAATTTCCTTTTCAAGTTTTTTTAACTTTTCATCTTCAGGCTTAAGGTGTCCACTACCAGGAAAAGATGTTTCAGGTGCTTGTTTATACTGCTTAATCCATCCATGCAATGTGGTTGGTTTTACTCCTAAATCTGATGCTATTTTAAGAACTGATTCTCCTGAACTTTCAACTCTTTTTACTGCTTCAATTTTAAATTCCTTACTGTATTGTTTTTTCAAATTAATCATTCCCTTCACTTTAAGTATACACGAGTTTCTCGTGTCTATCAAAGTGGGTAAGGGTTAGATAAAGTGTAAATATCATAAAAACTAATATTAAAAATATAAAAATACATATAGTAATATATATATTTATTTCTTTTGAATATTTATAAAAATGGAATGCTAATAATTGTCCAAATAATACTGCTAAAAATAATATACTAATATCAACTGCTAATATTTCTATTCCAAATGCTTCAGTATAAAAATAATACAGTAAAGGAATTGTTATTAATGCTGTTAATACAGCTACTAAAGCACTAGTAAACCATTTATTTTTATCAATATTATATTTTTTACATTTTATAAAATAATAAAAGCTCCACCAACAAATTATAGGCAAAAGTACCAGTTTTAAATGTTCCCAAACGCTTTCATTAACTGCAGCAATAAGACCAACTATTATATTTTTACCACTTAAATCATATAAAAAGTGCATAAATGTTCCAATTAAAAAAATAGCAGGAACACCTTTTATAATCCATTTTTCATATGGTGTCATTGTTTTATATCTCATAAGTCCCTCCAATATAATAATTTATGTAACATATTTTATATTATATGTAAAATCAACTTAATTATTAATATTTTTGTAAGTTTTAAATTGCAATATTAAATTTAACACCATCATAAAAATCACTCATAATTAAGTTAAAGAATTATGAGTTATTTTGAAATTTAACATATCTAAATTTTTTCTATTCTTTCAATATACATTGTTTTAGGAATTACTAATATTTATCTATTATTTTTTAAGCATAATCAGTTAAATTATATTTTTTGAATATTGGTTTCAATAGTTTCATAAATATGCCCATTATAGGTCCAAAAATAAGCATACCTATTAATGTCCCTTCTCTAATTGCTAAAGGAACATCAAATATGAGCGCTAAAATAATAGAAATAATGATGCATAAAATGTCTACTACTTGTCTAAAAACATGGAATTTAAATCCTAATTTATTAGATATAGCCATACAAGCACCTTCCAATGCAAAGGTTACCACATCTAATAACATAATTACAGCTACTGTAAATGCATTAATAACATAACCTAATATCAAGATTGTCACCCTTACAAAATAGTTTGATAAATCAATTCCACCTAATATATCATAGAAAAAGAGATTTATTGTGCATCCAATAATAAAACAAAGAACAATTTGTAAAGCATGCTTAATTTTAAAATCTTTTTTTAATATTATCAACTCAATAAAAATACATATAAAATTAAATATCATTCCTACTGTACCAACTTGAATTCCATTAATTGAACTTCCTGTTAGAGCTAATGCATCCCAAGCACCTACACCAATAGCTGCTTTAAGTGTTAAAGAAGCTCCAAATGATACTGTTATAATCATTAAACAACATACTAAAATTCTTTTTATTTTCATTTTATCCCCCTTAAATTTAACATCATCTATATTTATACTATATAAACTACAATAATTAAAAGAAAATTTAATCAATAGTATTGATGCCTTTTTTTATTTGTATAAAGCTAATTTGATATAATATATTATTTTTACTATTTATAAGCACATTTAAAATATTTTTTAATACCAATATGTACTAATTGATTTTCATTAAAATAAATTTTTAATGGGATGTCATAAATAAAATTGTTCATTTTTTATCCTCCATTATTTAATATTTTTCATATTTCATAGTTTAGGGTTGATATCTCTTATATATAAAATATATATATATTATGCTGTAAAAAAATAAAATTACAAATGCTTATATTGTATCATACTCTATGCTTTTTGTTTATAGATTATCTTGATATAATAAAAATAATGGAGGCGTTACTATATATATTTATATTTTGAAATATTTTCTTGAAGCTGCACATGAAGAAAGCATAACAAAAGCAGCTAAAGTTTTGCATACTACTCAGCTGAATTTTTCAAGGCAGCTTATAGAACTTTACTCATTTGATAAAGTGATTTGTAGTAGATTGAGAAATTCTGCAATCTACCACAGTTAGTTAAAATGTAAGGAGGAATTTAGAATGAAATTAACAGTAACAGAATTAGCAAAGATGATTGATCAAACTTTATTAAAGCCGTATATATCAAACGATGATTTAAGAAAACATTGCAAGCAGGCAGCAGAATATAATTTTAAAACAGTAGCAATCAACAATGCAACGGTCCCATTTTGCAAAAAAATTTTAGAGGGAACTGGAATACTTTGTGATGCTGCAGTCAGTTTCCCTCTAGGGCAGTGCACTATAGAAACAAAAATATTTGAGACTAAGGATGTAATTGATAAAGGTGCTGATGAAGTAGATTATGTGATAAATATTGTTGAAGTAAAAAATAAAAATTGGACATATATTGAAGAAGAGATGAGTAAAATCGTAGAAGTATGTAGCGAAAGAGGTGTAGTTTCCAAAGTTATTTTTGAAAATTGTTATTTAACTGAAGAAGAAAAAAGAAAACTTTGTGAGATTGCTTTAAAAGTAAAACCTACATTTATTAAAACATCAACAGGATTTGGAACTGGTGGTGCAACCATAGAGGATGTAAAATTAATGAAAGAATGTGTTGGAGATACAATTAAAATTAAAGCAGCAGGTGGAATCAGAACAATAGAAGATGCTTTGGCAATGATAGATGATAGATGCTGGCGCAAGTAGAATTGGAACAAGTCAAGGAGTTCAGATTATTGAACAATATAAAGAAAAATTGAAGAACAATAGTATTTAATGTTATATTTTAAATAAATAAGAAGTGGAATTAATATTTTTAATGAACTAAAGTACAGTAATGTAAAGTATGGATTTTATTAACAAGATAGGGTGTGTGTAGAATGAATCATTTAGGCACAAAGGAGTTAGAAACTAATAGACTGAAATTACGTAGGTTTGAATTGTCTGATGCAGAAGCAATATTTAAAAACTGGACCAGTGATTCTGAAGTAACGAAATATTTAACGTGGCCTTCACATAAAGATGTAAGTGTATCAGAATCTATATTAAAGGAATGGGTTGCACAATATGAGCATGATACCTTCTATCAATGGGCGATTGTATTAAAATCAAATGGAAATGAACCAATTGGAAGTATAAGTGTTGTTAAGATAGATGAACGTATCAATATGGTTCATATTGGTTATTGCATTGGCGAAAAATGGTGGAATCAAGGAATAACTTCGGAAGCACTTGCTGCTTTAATTCGTTTCTTTTTTAAAGAAGTTAAAGTAAATCGCATTGAATCTAGGCATGATACAAGAAATCCTAATTCAGGAAAGGTCATGAAAAAATGTGGATTAATTTATGAAGGGACTATAAAACAAGGAGATTGGAATAACCAAGGTATCTGTGATTATTCAATGTATGGGCTTGTTGCAGAAGATTACAAAGAATAATAATGCAAAAGGATTAATAATATATCTAAATATATATCCTTATTGGATAAATTTATTATAAATTAGGCTTGTCAACAGGGAACTTTAAAACCCTGTTTTTTCTTGCCTAGTTATTCATATTTTAAGAATTTTTGTTGTGTTCTCTGTCTTTTGAACCATATAATCTATAAGCAGTTAAAATAGCTCCACATGCACAAATTATTGCTGCAGATGCATAAACCCACTTCATTCCATACATAAAAACATCTTCTCGCCCGTTTATAAAGCTGGAAACATGATATCCCATTTTTCTACTCATCATACTATATAAAAGAGTTGTTGAAAGAGATACTCCTACTGTCATACCAAGGTTTCTTACTAATCCATTTATGCTTCCTGCTATACCAAGCTTATTTTTAGGTACTGTCGACATTACTAATGAATTGTTTGGAGATTGAAACATTCCATTGCCTAAAGTAGTTACTCCAATAAATACTACTAGCAATACAATGCTTGAATATTGATTTAATGTAACCATTAAAGATAATCCTATACTTGTTAAAGAAAGGCCAAAAAAGGTTAATATTTCTGATCCTATTTTATCTGATAGATATCCACTCAATGGTGCTACTATAGCAAGTATTACTGGTGAAAACATCATTACCAATCCAGTATATGATGGTGAAAGTTTAATTACATCCTGTAGATAAAAAGGTAATATTATATTTGATGTGCTTATAGCTATAAAAGATAAAAATGCACAAAATACGCTTAAAGAAAATAATTTATTTTGGAAAAGTTCCAAATGCAATAATGGTTCTTTAATATTTTTTTCTAAGATAATAAATAGTATAAAAGTTATAATTGATAAAATGAAACCTAAAATAATTAATATGTTATTATAGCCTACTTCTTGTCCTTGAACAATAGAGCCAAATAATGAAATAACTGAAAGAGCAAACAATATTGCTCCCTTTATATCTAAGGATTCATTTGAATTTTTTGAAGATTTAGGTAAATTTTTTATTGCTAGAATGAAAGCTAATATTCCTATTGGAACATTAATTAAAAATATATACTCCCAGCTGAATTTATCAGCTATAAATCCTCCTAATGATGGCCCAACCATAGCTCCTAAAGCTACAAAAGTTCCATTTAATCCTAAAGCTCTTCCTCTTTCATTCGCAGGGAATACATGGGTAATTATTCCTTGATTTGTTGCCATTGTTGCTGCAGCTCCAATTGCTTGAATAACTCTAGATATTGCAAGCATTATTAAAGAATGAGATAATCCACAAAGCATAGATCCTAAGGTAAATACAACTATACCAAATTTAAATATACGTGTTTTTCCTTTTATATCTCCTAATCTTCCAAAAACTAATATTGTTCCTACAATAGTTATTAAATAGCTGGTTACTACCCATCCTATCTGAGCCATGCTTACAGACAAATCTTTAGACATTACAGGCAAAGCAACATTTACTATGTTACTGTCTAAAACTGACATGAAAGTCAAAAGCATAACTGTGGCTAGAATTGTCCACCTATTTTTATATGTGTCTTTTTTCTTCTGCATATCTACGTCTCCTTATTTTTTGTAATAAAATTATTATAAATTATATGATAAAATTTTTCAATTGATTTTTATTTAACCAAATAATTATAAATTTGACAAGCTATTGTATTTAATATAAACTAAACTTGGGTTATATTTAAACCGTTTAATTTTATAAATAAGGAGGGGTTATATGGCAAAATTTAAAGAAATGTTTGCGCCCAGAGATATGACAGAAGGAAAACCTTGGAAACGAATTGTTGAATTTGCTATACCAATGCTTATTGGAAATATAGCACAACAATTTTATAATACTGCTGACTCTATTATTGTAGGAAAATACGTGGGTGATAACGCACTTGCTGCTGTTGGAAGTGCATCTCCTATATTAAATCTTTTACTTGTACTATTTGTTGGAATATCTACAGGTGCAGGTATTATGGTAGCTCAATATTTTGGAGCTAAGGATAGAAAAAAGCTTTCTCATACCATTGGAATATGTATATCTCTTACTGCTATTGCATCAATTATTATCATGATTATAGGTCCTATTGTTACGAGACCTCTTCTTTCATTTCTAAATACACCAAGTACCATTATTAATTGGTGTGCAGATTATCTTATCATTTATTTTATTGGTATTGCAGGATTTGCTTATTACAATATTTTATCTGGTGTTTTGCGAGGGCTTGGAGACTCTATATCAGCACTTGTATTTTTACTTATATCCACAGTATTAAATGTAGGACTTGATATTTGGTTCGTTGCAGGTTTTAACATGGGAGTTGCTGGTGTCGCACTTGCAACTGTTATAGCACAAGGAGTATCTGCAGTTCTTTGTATTATTAAATTAGTAAAAATGAGTAATACATTTGATTTAAGCTTAAAGATGTTAAAATTAGATAAAAAATATACTATTAGACTTATAAAACTTGGACTTCCATCAGGACTTACACAGGCTATATTTTCTCTTGCAATGATTGTTGTACAATCTCTTACCAATAGTTTTGGAGAGATGGTTATAGCAGCCAGTGTAATTGTTATGCGTGTAGATGGATTTGCTATGATGCCAAACTTTACTTTTGGATCAGCAATGACTACTTATGCAGGACAAAATATAGGAGCAAAAAAAATAGACAGAGTATATAAGGGAACTAAGGATGGTACTATAATAGCTGTTGGAGTTTCTACATTCATAACAATTTTAATTTTAATTTTCGGGAAATATCTTATGCGTGTTTTTACTGATACAGCGGAATTAGTTGATTTAAGTATGCATATGATGCGAATTCTTGCACTAGGATATATTGCAGTTGCTGTAACACAGAGTTTATCTGGAGTTATGCGTGGTGCAGGCGATACAATGACACCTATGTGGATTTCACTTATTACTACAGTAGTTCTTCGTGTACCTACAGCTTATGGTATAGCTTATCTAACAAGAAGTGAATCTTATCCTACTGGAAGACCAGAGTCTACATTTATTTCACTTTTAGTTTCTTGGATATTGGGAGCAGTCATAACTACAATTTTTTATAAAAAAGGCGCTTGGAGAAAGAAAGGTTTTGCTGGAAAAGAATAAAAATATAATAGAAATCCAGGAGAAATGGAAGTTTGGATAAGAGTTAAGTAATAAAAGATATTCAAAATTTTTAAATATAAGCGTTAGAAAATTTCACATTAATTTTTTAACTTAAAAATAAGCTTTTGATAAATAAGTCCAGTATCAGATATCTTTTGTCTGACACTGGACTTATTGAATTTGTTTTATTAATGATTATATGTACTATTAATTGTGTTAAAATTAATTTTCATTTATTAGTACTTTGATAATTTCGCCAACGAAACATTCATGGTAATCTTTTTCTGGATACCAATGTTTATCTATGTTTTTATCAATAAACCCATTTGGGTCAAGTTTTTGTTTAAATAATTTGTGGCAAATTAGTACTAGTTTTGCTTCTGAAAAATATGGAGCTTGGGCATCAAAAATAGGTGTAAGACCTGTTTCTTTTTCTTTATTTACGTCACGTCCAGAATGAGCACCACAGTAAGATAATGCAGATTTATATTTTTGATCAAAGAAATTTAGAGCGTAGTAATCCTTGTTTTCAACAAATTCTAATGTATATCTTTGAGGACGTATAACAATTGTAGAAACATTTTTATTCCACATCACTCCAAATCCGCCCCAGCTTGCTGTCATCATATTATATTTTTGCTTATCACCTGCAGAAATTAACATCCATTCTTTTCCTATTTCAGTAAATGGATTAATTTTCAATTGTGTTAAATCAATCTCTTTTAGCATTATAAAACCTCCTATCTAATTACTTTTAATATTTATATATTTATTCTTATCAAGAAAAGTGCCTTATATTTAAATTGTTTAAAATATTTTTATTATTTTGTATTCTTAGAAGGAGCTGTATATTTTCTAACTACAAGTATATCTACTCTTCTATTTTTAGCCCTTCCAGCTTCAGTTGAATTATCATATTTAGGATTATATTGCCCATATGCTTGAATAGAAAATTTATCAGGAGGTATATGACCAAAATCTACCATAAAATTCATAACATTTAATGCACGCATGTAGCTTAAATCCCAATTTGAATGAAATTTGCTATTTTTAATTGGTACATTATCAGTATGTCCAATAACTCTTATTTCATTGTCTAAACTTTTAAGCATAGCTGATATTTGAAGAAGTGTAGGATTAAATTGCTCTAATATATCAGCTTCTCCAGAATTAAAAATAACGCTGTCTTGTATATTTATACTTAAACCTTCACCGTTAAGGGTAACTGATATTTTATCTTCATATCCGCTTTTCTTTAATTCGCTTTCTAAAGTATTTTTGATACCAGCCATTTTATCTTCTTCAACTAAGCTATTCATTTCACTTGCAGAAATAGAATCTGGTATATTAATAACACTTCCGTTATCACCTTGCAAAATACCAGAACCACCATCGAAAATAATATTAAATTGCTTACTTATATTTTTAAACTTTTCGCTGTCTACCTTACTCATAGCGAACATAACAATAAAAAGTGCTAATAAAAGTGTTAACATATCAGAATAAGGAAGCAGCCAGTTTTCGTCTATGTGTTCTTCATCATGTTGTCCTTTTCTTCCTTTCATTGTTAATCTCCTTTACTTTTTATTATTAGTATCTGTTTCTTCAAATTTAAGTCTGTCCTTAGGACTTAACATACTTAAAAGTTTTGCTTGTATAGATTTTGGGTTTTTCCCTTCTTGAATTGCCAAAATACCTTCTAGAATTAATTCCATAATAGCCACTTCTTCAAGTGACTTTCTTTTTAATCTAGATGAAAATGGATGCCAAACAATGTATCCAAAGAAAATACCATATAAAGTTGCAATAAAGGCAGAAGCTATTGATTCACCAAGCTTTTCAGTATCACTTAAATTTCCTAAAGCACCTATAAGACCTATAGCTGCACCCATAACTCCAAGTGTAGGGGAAGCTCCACCTGCTGTTGAAAAAATAGAAGCTCCAGTTTTATGCCTCTCTTGCATTGCTTCAATTTCATCAGTTAGAACTTGTCTAATATATTCTGGATCATTACCATCTACTATCATTTCCAATCCTTTTTTCATGAATTTATTGTCTAACTTTTGAGCTCGTTCTTCCAAAGATAGTAATCCATTTTTTCGAGTAGATTGTGCAATATCAACAATTTCATTAATTAATGTTACAGGATCTTCTTTGTTTTTGTCTTTAAACAAAATTCCAAATAATTTTGGAATTTTAAGAAATTCACTTTTAGGAAAAGAATTCATTACTGCAGCCATTGTACCTACAAGGATTACTACTACAGCTTCACCATTAATTAGTATAGCTGCACCTACACCCTTTATAAGTAACCCTGTAATAACAGCAACTAATCCTAGAATAATACCTATTACCAAGAATATATCCATGTTCTCACCTCTTTGTAATATTATGTAGATTTTGCCTTTTATTAAATTATATAAATATGTAATTTTTAGTATAATTAATATTATCATAATAATTATTTAATTAAAACTACAATTATATATCTTTATTTCTAAAATATATAATATATTTCATTATTTTTACTATAATTTTGCTCTAATACAATTTTATAAAATAATTTTTTCATAAATTTTAATTTTAGTTAACATAAAATGCAAATAAATAGCATTTAATTATATAAATGCTAAAATTATGAATTATAGAAAATAGTTCATAAATATGATAGAATGAATCATTAATAACAAATTAATAGGGGGAATTGTATGAAGGCAAATATTAACTTTCAAAACAATTTTAAAAAAATATCAGAAATGGAAGGGGAAAATGTCAGTTTTGAAATATTAGAATATGAAGCTTTAAATGGAAGTAAAGATGTGGAAAGTGCTGTAATGCTTTCTTTTATGAATGATGCAAACATAAAATTAAAGCAAGCTAAAATTACCTTAAAAGGAGGAAGTGTAAAATTAGAAGCAGGGGCTTTAAGTTTTTTAAAGGGAAACATTGATATAGATAGCAATATGGGGGGAATTTTAGGACTTGGGAAAAAGTTTTTAGCTAGCAAGGTAAGTGGAGAAACAGTTTTTAAGCCTAGATATAAAGGAAATGGAGAAATATTTTTAGAACCAAGTTTTGGTCATTATGCTTTAATATTTTTAGAAAATGAAGAGATAGTAGTAGATGATGGATTGTTTTATGCTTGTGAAGATTCTGTAGAAGTTGGTGCTTATATGCAAAAAAATTTATCTGCAGCTTTTGGAAATGAAGGATTATTTCAAACAAAGCTTACAGGGAAAGGTATTGTTCTTTTAGAGATTCCAGTTCCTGAAAGTGAAATTATTAAATATACATTAAATAATGAAACATTAAAAGTAGATGGAAACTTTGCTTTGTTAAGAAGTAAGGGTGTTGATTTTACGGTTGAAAAATCATCTAAGTCTTTATTGTCTTCAGCAACAAGCGGAGAAGGTTTCTTGAATGTGTTTAGAGGCAGTGGAGAAGTTTGGGTTGCTCCAACACAGTATGTATATAACAAGTTAAAATTTTCAGGATTATCAAGAATGACCAATCCCGGTGGAAGTTCTAATACTAAGGTTTAAATTATTTAATTTTATATAATTTATAAATAAAAAGCACTCTTTCTTGATAAAAATTTGGATATATAAAAGTCCTAATATTTCAAGAAGAAGTGTTTTTTTATGTTGAATATTTATAAAAAATTTATTATGGTGATTATTTAATTTGAAAATAGAAATATAAAGTTCAAGAGGAATATTATTATGCATAAAATAATTGTTTCAGACATTGAAATTGATGTGATAAAAAAGAATATTAAAAATTTATACCTATCAGTACATCCACAGGATGGGAAAGTAAAAATTTCAGCTCCCAAAAAGATTAGTGATGATGCTATTAGAACTTTTGCAATTTCTAAGTTACCTTGGATAAATAAACAACTTTCTAAATTGGAGAAACAAGAAAAACAATTTAAAATGGAATTTATATCAGGAGAAAATCATTATTATCAAGGAAGAAAATATTTATTAAATGTTATACATACTAATAAAAAGCAGAAAGTTGAAATACGTAATCAAAAATATATTGATTTATATGTTCGCGAAAATGCTACTTTAGAGCAAAGAAAAAAAGTATTAATGGAATGGTATAGAAGACAACTTAAAGCTAAAATTCCAAATACAATAGAAAAATGGGAAAAGATTATAGGTGTAAAAGTTGATTCTTTTGGTATTAAACTAATGAAAACTAAATGGGGTACGTGTAATATTTATGATAAAAGAATATGGATTAATTTAGAGCTTGCAAAGAAAAGCGAAAGATGTTTAGAATATGTTGTAGTACATGAAATGGTTCATTTACTGGAAAGATATCACAATAAAATATTTTATATGTATATGGATAAATTTATACCTAATTGGAGAGAAATTAAAAAGGAACTTAATGACTTAATAAATTAAGAATAATGTAGTAAATAGTATTAAAGATAACGCTTTATATAATATATCAAATATTGATATTTTTAACTGATCTCTTTATTTTAAAGAATTTTTATGGGAAATATTACATATATGCTAATTCGGCGTATAATGAATATTATATTTGGGATTTTGATAACATAATTAATTGAAATACACTTGGATATACTTATAAGGTACAAGCAGATAATTGGATAATAATAATTGACGGTTAATTATTTAATCGTCTTTTTATTTTTATAAAAAATAATTATTTTTGAATTGTAACTTAGGTTACTGAAAAAATATATAAAAGGAATTAAAATAATATCATGAATTAAAGGGAAATTATAGATTATTAGGAGGCATTAATTATTATGAATAAATATTTTGATATAAAAGATTCACTGTATGAAATTACTAAAAAATATCCAGAAACATTAGATTTATTCATTTCTATTGGTTTTGAGAACATGAAGGATGAAAAAAAGAGAGAAGTTATAGGAAAGTCAATTTCTTTAGAAATGGCATTACTTACTAAAAAGATAAATGTAAATACATTTACCGAGAGATTAGTAGAAATAATTGAAGAAAAAAAGAATGCTGTGGATCAAGCATTAATTCAGAAAGCAAAAAAAGTTAAAAGTGATGTTAAAATTGATGGGATACTACCTTGTCCTGTAAGAGTTCCTTTAATGGATGCATTTAGCAAATGGATGGATGATATTGGTAGCAAATTAAACATTACTGTTGATTATGAACTTAAGGCAGCTTCTAGTGGAGTTGATTGGTTAAAAGAATCTATAAAAAAAGCTGAGTCAGAAGAAGATTTATCAGATTTATTTATATCTGCTGGTTTTGATTTGTTCTTTGACAACAATTTAATGGGTAAATTTAAATCTAAAGGTATTTTTGAAGATATAACAGGATTTGAAAAACTAAATAAAGATTTTGATAATGAATATATAAATCTTAAAGATCCAAATGGTCAATATTCTATGATTGGTGTAGCACCTGCAGTTTTTCTTATAAACATAGATGAGTTAAATGGTAGAGAAATGCCAAAAAGCTGGGAAGATATATTAAAGCCTGAATTTGAAAATTCAGTTAGTTTACCTATTAGAGATTTTGATTTATTTAATTCTATTCTTTTAAATATATATAAAAAATATGGAGAAGATGGAATTAAAAGATTAGGAAGAAGTCTATTGAAAAGTATGCATCCATCTCAAATGGTAAAATCTCATATAAAAAAATCAACTAAACCAGTAGTTAGCATAATGCCTTATTTTTTCACATGGATGACAAAAAATGCTGGACCTATGAAAGCTGTATGGCCTGATGATGGAGCTATTATAAGTCCTATATTTATGCTAAGTAAAAAATCTAAAAAAGATAAAATAAAACCATTTGTTGATTTTTTTGCTTCAAAAGAAGTAGGGGAAATATTAGCATATAATGGCAAAATGCCGAGTGTTAATCCTTATGTAGACAATATGATACCGAAAGATTATAAATATATGTGGATAGGATGGGATTATTTAAATAATAATGATATAGGTAAAATAATTAAAGAATGTGAAAAAATATTTAATGAATCTATTTTACACTTATAAAATTATACTTTTTATAGTAATAGAGATAAAAAGGAGGTAAAATTATGAATTTAGTAACTATTTCAGGTCCTCCATCTTCTGGAAAGACCTCAATTATATTAAAAACAATAGAAGCTTTGAAAAAAAGAAACATTTCTGTTGGGGTAGTTAAATTTGATTGCCTTTATACAGATGATGATATTTTATATGAAAAATCAGGCATACCTGTAAAAAAAGGACTATCTGGTTCTCTATGCCCTGATCATTATTTTGTAAGTAATATAGAAGAAGTAGTTCAGTGGGGTAAAAAATTAAATTTAGATTTTTTAATTACTGAAAGTGCAGGATTATGTAATAGGTGTTCACCTTATATTCGAGGTATAAAATCTGTTTGTGTTATTGATAATTTAAGTGGAATCAATACTCCTAAGAAAATAGGGCCTATGTTAAAATCTGCAGATATTGTTGTAATAACCAAAGGAGATATAGTATCTCAAGCAGAGAGAGAAGTATTTGCATCTAAAGTAAATTCTGTAAATCCTAAAGCTGTTATAATGAACATTAATGGATTAACTGGTCAAGGAGCTTATGAATTAAGTACACTTCTTTATGATGAAAATGTTAATATAGATACTGTTCAAGGAAGAGAACTTAAATTTCCTATGCCTTCAGCTTTGTGTTCTTACTGTCTTGGTGAAACAAGAATAGGAGAAGATTATCAGATGGGTAATGTAAGAAAAATAGAATTAGGTGATGAAAATGATAAATAATAAAATATTAGAAAGAACTTCATTAAAGGAATTACAACAAAAATATCCATTTATAATAAATTATTTTGCTGATAATAAATTAAACATTGAAGGTTTTGAAAATAATACATTTAAAGAATATATAAATCACTTTTCTCAAGAAGACATTGAGACTTGGGCTATTGATACAGAAAAGCTTATTGAAGGTCTTGTTGAATATATTAATCAAATGATAGAGTTTTTAGGAATAAAAGAAGAAAAGAGCATAGAATCTTTAACTATTATAGCTGGTAGAGATAAAAGCGGGAACAAAGAGGGCTTTGAAAAAATAAAAATAAATAAAAGTGAAATTATTTCTATTGTTGGTCCTACAGGAGCAGGTAAAAGCAGGCTTCTTGCAGATATTGAATGGGTTGCTCAAAATGATACGCCTACTGGAAGAACAATATTAATTAACGATGAAATACCAGATAAAAAATTAAGATTTTCTTCAAATAATAGGCTTGTAGCTCAGCTTTCACAAAATATGAATTTTGTGATGGACTTAACTGTTAGAGAATTTTTAGAGCTTCATGCCAAAAGTAGAATGATAGAAAATGAAGAAGAAGTAATAAAAAAAATAATAGAGGCTGCTAATAATTTATCAGGAGAAAAATTTGATTTAAATACACCTGTAACAAATTTAAGCGGTGGACAATCAAGAGCATTAATGATATCAGATACAGCTATTTTAAGTTCATCACCAATAGTATTAATAGATGAAATTGAAAATGCAGGTATAGATAGGAAAAAAGCATTAAATTTATTAGTAAGCAAAGAAAAAATTGTTTTAATGGCTACACACGATCCTACTTTAGCATTAATGGCAGATAAAAGAATTGTAATAAAAAATGGTGGTATAAGTAAAATTATAGAAACAAGTGAAGAAGAGAAGGCAATACTTTTAAAACTTGAAAAAATAGATAATGTAATTCAGAATATGAGAAATAATCTTAGAAATGGAGAAAAAATTATAAATACAGATATTTTATAAATAATTTAAAATAAAATCAGGAGGGAATTTTATGGAACATAAAGGTTGTGTAGAAATTTTTGATGATGGTAAAAAAGTAGTAGATAAAATAAGAGAAATGGGTTATGCAACCCAATCTATGCCTGCGCCTTTAAATATAAAATGTGAAGAATGTGGAGAAACTTTTGAAATGAATTATTTTGAAGATAAATGTCCCAAATGTGGTATGGTTTATGGAGTAACTCCCTGTCATGCATTTGATGCAAAAAATGTTATGCCAGCAGGAATTGATTATTAAAAATAATCATATAGACATCAAACAAAAGAATAAATATACTCTAAAAAATAATAATAAGAGTATGAAATATATTTTATCTTAAATAAAAAGCCGTACATAAAAAAGAAATTTATCTTAAATTATGTATGGCTTTTAAATTTATAAATTTATATAAATATTTTAGAATAGTAATTTTATGTGAAAAAGATAATTTTGTATGATAAATTTAAACTTTAATAATTTTTATACTAATTAAATTTTATATTAGTTGATTTTCTATATATTGGTTTAGTTTTTACATGAGTTATTTGATAAGGTTTTGATGGATTTTTTAATCTTGAAATTAACATTTCAGCAGCAATAATTCCCATATCAGTACTAAATATATGAACTGTTGTTAAACTTGGCTCAACAATACTTGCTTCTGGAGAGTCATCAAAACCACAAATTGCGATTTCATCAGGTATAGTAATATTTTTATTTTTTAAAGCTTTCATAGTACTTATTGCAATGAAGTCATTAGCACATATAAATGCTGAAGGGAGATTTTTCATAGTATCTAATTTAGATTTTATCCAATTAAAATCATTATAAGGATATTGATCACTATCTAATATACAATAAGATAAATTAAGTTCTATATTATAATCAGATAATGCTTTATTAAAACCAACCCATCTTTCATTAAAACTTTTACAGTGATTATAGTCTCCAATGAAGCCTATTTTATTGTATCCATTCTCAATTAATTTTTTGGTTACTGAATATGTACTATGCATATTTTCCATCAATAATATGTCTGCATTTAATTCATTGTAAGATACATCTGCTGTACAATCTATAAAAATTGTAGGTATTCCTAAACTACTAATTAATTGAGAATATTTTTTATCAAATTGCTCTATACAAACAATTCCATCTACGCTTTTTAATTCGAAATTATTAGGAAGTGCAAGTGCATTAATTTCAGTATCTCTTAATATATGAATGGATAAATTATAACCTTCAGCACTGATTTTTTTTTCTAGTTCACTTAATAACATAGATCCAAAATGGGATCCGGTGGGCAAATGGTTAGTAAAAAGAGCAATATTACCACCTTTTTTTTGTGCAGTTAAATTTTCAGTATTCATAAATGCAAAATGTTTATATTTTAATTTAATAGCTTCTTCTATAACTTTTTTCCTTGTTTCTTCAGCTATATTTTTATTTCCATTTAAAGCCTTTGAAACAGTATTCCTAGATAATTTTAATGAATCTGCTATATCTTGTATTGTAACTTTTGGTTTACTCATTTAAAGCTTCCCTCCCTTATGCTTAGATGCAAATACAAAGCTTTCCTTATGTTAATGTACAATAATTTGAAACGAAATTCAATAAAAAAAACAAAAATATATTTTTTAAAGTTGTGATAAGCTTTGATAAAACCATATATTTAACCAAATAAGTCAATATTATATGTGCAAATGTAAACATAAAATATATCATAAAGTTATAAATATGCAAAAAACAAGTTGACATTTGAAGCATTACTTGATAAAATTAAATCAAGATAAGCCTAAATAAAAACTTACATGTGTGCAAATGTAAACCTTAAGAAGGGAGATGTTTATTAGTTTTTTGTTAAATGTAAACAATATTTTTATGTGAAAAGAGGTGAAGATAAAAAAGAATTTTTCATTTTTACTGAAAACGATTTTTAAATTTTATCTATATTTCTATTATGATAGGGGGATAAACATGAAAAAAAAGTCATTAATTGCTTTAATATCAACTGTAAGTATTATAGCAACAACAGTATTAGCTGGATGTGGTAATAGCGATAATCAACAAAATGCTGGAAATAATAAGGTAAGCAATATAATTGTTTGGACACATGTATCTAATGATACACCTGATGCAAAAGTATATCAGCAGAGGATAGATGAATTTAATAAAAAGTTTGACGGAAAGTATAAAGCAACAATTCAGTATATTCCTAGAAGTAATTCTGGTGGTGGATATAATGATAAAGTTAATGCTGCAATAGCTTCAAATTCATTACCAGATGTATTAACTAGTGATGGACCTGATACAGCAGCATGGGCTGAAGCAAAAGTACTTGCACCTATTGATGATTATGTTTCACAGGAAGAAAAATCAAGTTATGTTGATTCAATAATTCAACAAGGAACTTATCAAGGTAAATTGTATACTTTATCACCAGCTGAAACTTCGGTTGGATTGTTTTATAATAAAGATTTATTTACAAAAGCGGGAATAACACCTGCAACAATTGAAAAACCATGGATATGGACTGAATTTGAAGATAACGCTAAAAAGCTTCAAGCTATAGGAGTTAAATATCCATTTAATATGAATGCTTGGGAGAAGACAGAATGGGCACCATATGCGTTCCTTCCATTCTTTTGGTCAAATGGTGGAGATGTTATTGATAAAGATGGAAAGTTTGATGGAAATTTTAACTCAGATAAAAATGTAGAAACTGGCAAATTCCTTGCAAAATTAGCTTCAGAAAAATTATTACCAGTAACTCAAATAGATCAAAGTAAAGAATTTAGGGCTAAAAATTTAGCTATGTACTTAAGCGGACCATGGGAAGTAGGCAGCCTAAGAACTGAAGGAAGTAAACCTGATTTTGAGTGGGGAGTAATGCCAATGCCAGTATCAGATAATTGGAATAATACTAGATATACAGCTTCAGGTTCATGGGGATTCGGAATGACAACATCTTCCAAAGATAAAACTGCTGCATCTGAACTTGTTAAATGGATGACTAACGTAGATTCATCAAAATTATTCTCTAAGACAACAGGTAATTTACCATCTCATAAATCCCTTGCTGATTTATATAAAGATGATTCAATAATGAATATGTTAGTTCAACAAAACGTTAATACAGCCCATCCAAGACCAGTTACACCTAATTATCCAATATTTAGAGAAGGATTTTTAAGAGCTATAGAAGGAATATTCAACGGAAAAGATGTAAAACAATCACTAGATGATGGAGTTAAATTTATTAATAGTAATATAAAGAAATAAATATCATAATACCAGAGGTGAGATATCTCACCTTTGAGTTTTATTATAGGAGGTTAGAGTTAATTGAGGCTAAATAAAAAAATAATGACATATTTCAAACAATATAATAAAAAAGAAGTTACAAAAGCTTTTTTATTTCTCTTGCCAGCATTAGTACTTGGGACTTTATTTATAATTCTTCCTATTGCATTATCTATAATTTATGGTTTTACAGATTATTATCTTTTAACTCCAAATGAAACTAAATTTGTAGGGTTAAAGAATTTTAGCACTATGCTTAAGGATCCTATGGTAATTAAAGCATTTATAAATACAGCTTATTTTGTTATTATGGTAATACCTGTACAATTAGGGACTGCATTAATTTTAGCTGTTTTGGTTAATAAAAAATTCAAGTTTAATACATTGTACAGAACGGCTTTTTATGCACCAAATATTATTTCATTGGTAGTTTTATCATTACTATGGAATATGTTACTCTCACCTAATGGAGGACTTATAAATACCTTACTTCAATCAATTGGATTACCTGCACAACCATTTCTATCAAGTCCAAAGCAGGCAATGCCAACTATAATGTTTATTTCATCTTGGCAGGGGGCGGGTTTCCAAATGATGATTTTCCTTGCTGGATTAAGCAATATACCAACAGATCAATATGAAGCAGCTGATATTGATGGAGCAAACAAGTGGAAACAATTTCTTTACATTACTTTACCTGGCCTAAGGCCTGTAGCTGTATTTGTATTAGTTACAACAATAATTTCTGCATTTAAGCTTATTGTACAACCTATGGTTATGACAGGTGGAGGACCATTAGATTCCACTCTTACTATTGTATATCATATATTTAATGTAGGTTATAAATTTAGATATGTTGGATATGCAAGTGCTATTGCATTAACATTTACAATAATTCTTCTTCCAATATCAATTCTTCAATCTAAGTTAGGAAAGGAGCAGTAAAATGACACATAAAAGAATAATAATTGAAACTATAAAATATATTATATTAACAGTATTTGCAATCTTATTTGTAGCTCCTTTAGTTTGGATGATTGTTAATTCAATGAAAACTGAAAATAATATATTTAAAGATATGACTTCTCTTGCTACTTTTTTACCAGCAAGAAATCCTTCTGAATGGTTTAGTGCATATTATAAATTATTTGATAGGTTTAATATTATAAGACCTGTAGTAAATAGTTTAGCATATGCTAGTATAACTGTTATTTCAAGTTTAATAGTAAATTCTATGGCAGGATATGCGTTATCTAGATATAATTTTCCTTTAAAAAATTTAATATTAACTGGTATTATTGCACTGCTTATTGTGCCTTTAGAGAATACTACAATACCTTTATTTACAATAATACATCGATTAAAGCTTACGAATACTTATGCAGGATTAATATTACCATCAATAACTAATATGTTTTTAATTTATTTATTTAAGCAATTTTTTGATACAATACCAAAAGAATATGAAGAAGCAGGACAGATAGATGGAGCTTCAACTGCAAAAATATTTGTTAAAGTTATTGTTCCGTTATCAAAACCAATATATGCTACTGCGGCGGTTATGACATTTATTTGGTCATGGAATGATTATGTTTGGCCTTTAATGGTTATGACAGATGACAAAAAATATCCTATTCAAGTAGCTATAAATGTTATATTTAATACTCAACCAGTATTTACGGACCAAATTATGGCAGCATTAACTATAGCTACAATACCAATGATTATAATTTATGCGACAATGCAAAAATATGTTACTCAAGGACTAGCAGGTGTAGGCATAAAATAGTGGAGGGAATTTAATGAGTGAATTATTAAAACGTGCTAACAAATATAAAGAGAGTAAAAAATGCGAAAATATAGATATATATAGACCTAATTTCCATTTTACACCTGTATGTGGATGGATAAACGATCCCAATGGATTTATATATTACAATGGACAATATCATTTGTTCTATCAACATTATCCTTATGATACAATTTGGGGTCCAATGCATTGGGGCCATGCAGTAAGCGCGGATTTAATAAAATGGTATCATCTTCCAATAGCTATGGCTCCTGATGAAATTTACGATAAAGATGGATGCTTTTCAGGGAGTGCCATAGAAAAAGAGGGGAAACTTTATTTGATTTATACGGGACATGTACACCCAAATAATTATAAAAATTTAGTAAATCAAACTCAGTGTATTGCTTTTTCAAATGATGGAGTAAATTTTGACAAATATTCTAATAATCCGGTGATAAAAAATGAACTATTTACTGATGATATGTCTATAAGTGATTTTAGAGATCCACGAGTTATAAAAATTGATAATAAATATTTTTGCATTGTTGGTTCTAAAACAACACAGGGAATAGGTCAGTTGCTGCTTTTTGAATCGGAAGATTTGATTGAATGGAAATTTAAATCAGTTATGTTAAAAGGTGATGAACGTTTTGGAAACATGTGGGAATGCCCAGATATGTTTCATTTGGACGATAAAGATGTAATTATTATTTCTCCAATTGCAATGAATTCTCAAGGAGAACGATATAAAAATGTAAGTAGTTCTATTTGGATGATTGGTACATTTAATTCTAGTGAAGGTAAATTTATTATGGAAAAATACGGAGAAATAGATCATGGGTTAGATTTTTATGCTCCTCAGTCTACTATTTCACCAGATGGGAAAAGAATTATGATTGCTTGGATGGAAATATGGGGACATACTATGCCAACACATGAAATGGGACTTAACTGGACAGGAGCAATGATACTTCCACGTGAATTATCAATTAAGAATAATGAATTAATTCAAAAACCAGTTAGCAGTATAGATAAATATTGTAAATTGGTTGAAGAAATTAAAGAATTAAGCGTAGATAATTTTAATAAAACTTTTAAGCTTAAAACTGCAATGCGAATAAAATGTAAAATAAATATTACAGAAAATACAAAAATTAATATACAAGTATATCCTACAGATTCAGAAAACATTTTTTTAACATATAAAGATAATCAATTTACTCTTTATAGAAAAAATTCTTGTTATTTAAAAGATGATTATCGTAAAACGGATGTTTTAAACTTAAATAATTTGTTTGAAATAGATATTATATTAGACAATTCAGCACTTGAAATATTTTTAGATGGTGGTAGACGTGTATTGAGTGCAAGAGTTTATCCACAAAATACAGAATCATTAATGGAAATAAGTATTATAGGGAGTGCAAAAATTCATAAACTTGAATGTTTTTCAATAAAAGTACAGTGAAATTTTATATGATTATTAGAAAACTAACTAAAAATTTATAATATTATAAATTACTTTTTATAAATTACTTTATTTAAGAAAATAAAAAATATATAAAACGATAAAAATAAAAGAAGTGTGAAGGTAATTATTAAAATTGCCTTCATACTTCTTTTAAAATTTAAAGTCATAAATAAATTTATAATAATGGTATATAAATATAAATTTTTATATATTATAAACTTATTATCAAATAATAAATATTTTTATATTTACATTAAATTAATATATGGTTATAATAAAATACTAATAAATATGTTTTAAAATAAAATAACTGTTATATAAATTTTTAAAGGAGAGGTGATTATGTCTAAAGAAATTGAGCTTAGTTTGGAAAAACCTGAAGAATTATATACTGTTGCTAAGGCTTTGGCATCAGAGATAAGAATAGAAATAATAAAACTTTTAAATTTTAATTCATTAAATGTAAATGAAATTTCTGAATGTTTAGGAATACCTGCTTCAACAGCTGCAGTTAATGTTAAAATTTTAGAAGAAGCAGGGCTTATCCATACAGAACTTCAGCCAGGAACTAGAGGCTCTATGAAACTATGTAGTAGAAAAAGAGATTTTATACAAATTATATTAAAGTCTTCTAAGCCTTCAAGTGATAAGTCTTATTATATAAATATGCCTATAGGAAGTTATGTAGACTGTAAAGCATATCCAACTTGTGGTATTGTAACAGATAAAGGGTATTTAGGTGTAGAAGATGATCCAAGAAGCTTTTATGATCCTTTAAGAATTAATGCACAGTTAATTTGGTTTCATAAAGGATATTTAGAATATAGATTTCCTAATACTGTTTTGGAAAAAGTTAAAGCTAAAATGATTGAGATATCAGTAGAAGTTTGTTCTGAAGCACCAAATTTTAGAAATGAGTGGCCTTCAGATATAACAATGTGGGTTAATGGAATTGAATGTGGTACTTGGACTAGCCCAGGTGATTTTGGAGGGAGAAGAGGAAAATTAAATCCAATATGGTGGTCAGATGGATCAACGCAATTTGGAATGTTAAAAACATGGAGAATAACAAAAGAAGGGGCTTTTATAGATGGTAAAAAAGTTTCTAATATAAATATAAATAAATTAGATTTAGAAAAAAATGATTTTATTTCTGTTAGAATTGGAATTAAGGATGATGCGAAAAATATTGGTGGAATGAATTTGTTTGGAGATAATTTTGGAGATTACCCTCAGCATATAGTTATGAGAATAGATTATTAAAATAATTTATTTATCATAAATAAAAAACTAATATTGAATTTTAACTATGTTTATCAAGGATAAAATTTTTGCTTTAATCCTTGATAAATTTATTTTATTAAGTAATTATTATATGAATATAGTTTAGGTTAAAATTATATTGATTGTTAAATTCAACATTAATAAAAATTTTTATAAAAATTAAAAAATATATTGACATATAGAAAACGTTTTTTTATAATTAAATTAAACAAAAAAAATGTAATAAAACATAAAATTTGTTTTAAAAATAAACAAATTTTATTTTCCCAAAATAAACAAAAAAATTGTTTTAAAACAAAAAGTATAATAATAATTTCTTTTAACTCAATTATTAAATAGTGATGTTAATTGCATTAAAAGTGCAATTGATATAAATAATTTATTAATAAAACGGGGGGAAATATAATATGAATTACAAAAAAATATTAAGTTTAGCTTTAACAGCTGCTATGACTGTTGGACTGGCAGCATGCAGTCCTAAAAAACCTGATACAAGTAAAAATAATACTACATCAGATGGAAGAATAAAAATAAGATTTATAAATGGATTTACTGGTGGCGACGGTGAATACATGAAAAAAATTACGGACGGGTTTAATAAATCGCAAAATAAATATTTTGTTGAAGAACTTCAGGAAAAAGATCATTATACGAAGTTTAAGGCAGATAATTTTGATTTAGTAGTTATGCATGTTAACAATTTAACTACTTATGTAAAAGATGGTTCTTTAAGAGAAATGAACGATATATATGATAAAGCTGGAATAAAAATAGGAGATTTTCATCCAATAGCAGAAAAGCTTGTAACAAGAGATGGTAAATTGTATGCAATTCCTTTAGATATACATCCGTTGACAATGTTTTATAATAAAAAACTTATAAGTAAAGCACCTGAAAATTATGAAGATTTAATAAAAATAAATCAAGAACTTCAATCTAAAGATAAAAATTTATATGCACTAGGAGTTCCTAATTCAGGATTAGTAGAGTTTTACATGCTCACTATAGCTGCTCAAGACGGAATAAAATTGGATAAAGATGGATATTTAAATTTTGCTCAACCTGAATATGCGAAATCATTAATGAAATTTCATGATATGATTTGGAAAGATAAAATTTCACCAGAAGGATTAGGATTAGATGGAGAATTTCAATCATTTATGAAAGAAAGTAAAGAAAATGCAGCAGTTCAAACAGCAATCGCATTAACAGGTCCTTGGTTTTATGGAGCAGCAAAAGAAAAATATGGTGATGATTTAGGAATAGGAACAATACCTGTATTAGGGCAAAAGAAAGCTGTTTATGGAAATGGACATACAATAGCAGTTTCTAAAACAGTAACAGATGATAAAAAAATTGAGGCAATTGCTGAATTCTTTAAATATATGTATAAACCAGAGAATTTAATAAATTGGGCAGATGCAGGACAGGCTCCACTTCACAAAGCAACTATGGAACTTGTTAATAAAAATAAAGATAAATATCAATTGGCATATTATAATCAACAACAATTTGATACTTTTGTTCAAGCTCCAGATGTATACCAATTTGGGGAACAAATTAGATATATGAATGAAACAGTATTTAATAAACTAGTTTCAACAAAAAATTTAACTGAAGATGAATTAATGATAGAACTAAAAAATGCTACAGAATTAGCAAAACAAGTAAGTGGTATTAAATAAATTTAATTATAATATACGTGAATTAATATAAATTAATTCACGTATATTATATATTTTTAGCTGTTAAATTTTTATAGAAGGAAGTGACAATATGAGAATTAGTAAATTTAAATCAATACTTTTCTTACTGCCATTTTTATTATGTTTTATAATATTTTGGTTGATACCCATAATATTTGGCATATGGATAAGTCTTAATAATTGGAATCTTTCAACAGGAATTCATAGATTTATAGGACTAAAAAATTATATAGATATTTTTACATCTGGTAATATGTATAATGCATTTTTTATGAAAGCTTTAAAAAATGTACTAATATTTGTTCTTATTAGTGTACCACCGCTTGTAATAGTTGCTTTATGTTTAGCTTTAATAGTAGACAATTTACCTAATAAATTAAAACCTGTATTTAGAACAATATTTTTTATATCTTATTCTGTTTCTGTAACTGCAGTAGCTTCAATATTTTTATGGTTATTTAATGGAAATGGAGGATTTATAAATAACATTCTTATAAATTTAGGGATAATATCTTCACCAATTAATTGGCTAAATAAACAGCCTTATGCTTGGATTGCTTTAGTTATTACAACAATATGGTGGACAATAGGTTATAATATGATGTTGTTTATAAATTCCTTAAATGATATAGATCAATCACTATATGAGGCAGCTTCTTTAGATGGAGCTAATTTTTGGTATAAATTTAAAAGCATTATATATCCATCTATTAAAAATGTATTAGTTTTTGTAATTTTAACAACAACTATTGCTTCTTTTAATCTATATGGTCAAGCAAAATTAATTACTGCAGGTGGGCCTTCACAAAGCACAACTACATTGATTATGAATATTGAAAAAACTGTATTTGGGTTAAATCAGCTAGGAGCTGGTTCGGCTATGGCTATATTGATGGGAATAATTATAATGTTAATATCTTTTTTGCAGATGATTATAACACGTGAAAAAGATGAAATTAGGAGGTAAGGATAATGAAGAGTAAAAAAATAAGTACTGTAATATTAGTTTTGATAGCAATAATATTAGCTACATTATTTATGTTACCATTAATATGGATGATTTTAACATCTTTTAAAACTCTTTCAGAGTCTATGGCTTCTGCAAACTTACTTCCTAAAATATGGACATTTGAAAATTATAAAAGTATTTTTTCTGCTACAACAGAAGCACCAATTATTCAATGGCTTATCAATACAGCTATTGTAACAGTAATAGGGACATTATTTACAATATTTATAGATATTTTAGCAGCGTATGCATTAGCGCGATTAAATGTACCTTTTAAAAGTTTCTTTTTAACAATTATTATTGCAGCTATGGCTGTACCTGGAATTGTTACATTATTTCCTTCTTACTATATTTTTAAAACATTTAAATTATTAAATTCTTATATACCATTAACACTTCCTTATACTGCAAATGTAATAGGAGTATATCTAATTTATAATTTTTTAATAGGTTTTCCCAAAGAATTAGAAGAAGCAGCATCTATAGATGGAGCTTCATATATAGATATTCTAATAAAAGTGGTTTATCCATCAATTAAACCTGTAGTAATGACATTAGGTGTTATTACTTTTCTTGGAATATATAATGATTATCTGTGGCCTTCATTGGTTGTAAGTAATAATGAAATGAAGACAATAACCACAGGTCTTGCAGGACTTATACAAGGAGCAAATTTTGTAAATCCAGCAAAAATGATGGCATCAACAGTAATTGCTGTATTGCCAGCAATAGCAATATTTTTAGTAGTTAATAAATATATAGTTAAAGGTATAACTAATACAGGAATAAAGTAGGAGTTGATTATAGCAATGTATAGAAAAGAATATCCAAGACCAAATTTTGTTAGAAAAGAATGGTTAAATCTTAATGGTGAATGGGATTTTAGATTTGAGAATGAAGATTGGCAAAAAATAAATGTTCCTTTTGCTTATCAATCTAAATTAAGCGGTATAAATGATAATAAGCCATGTAATATGGTTTGGTATAAAAGAAAATTTAAAATACCATATAATTGGAAAGATAAATCTATAATAATAAATTTTGGTGCAGTTGATTACCATTGTAAGGTTTATGTAAATGAAAAAATGGTTGGAGAACACATAGGAGGGCATACAAGTTTTTCATTTGATATAACTAAAAATTTAAATTGGAATGAAGAAGAATTAATTGTAGAAGTTTATGATCCATGGGATGATGAGACAATTCCAAGAGGGAAACAATATTGGATTGAAAATCCAAGCAGTATTTGGTATAAAAGAACAACAGGAATTTGGCAAACTGTTTGGATAGAACCAATAAATTTTATAAATTTAAAATATGTTAAATTTACGCCAGATATTGATAAAGGAGAAGTTTGTATAGAATTTGAAGTGCCTAGGATTGAAAAAGATTTAGAAGCAGAGATTACGATAAGTTTTAAAGGACAACTTGTAGTAAAAGATACTATAAATATAATAGAAAAATATAATAAAAGAAGTATAGATTTATTTAATAAGAAAATATTTAGGACATTTAATCATGGCTCTGGGTGGTGTTGGACACCTGAAAATCCAAATTTATTTGATGTAAAAATAAAACTTATAAAAGATGATGAAACTTTAGATGAAGTATATACTTATTTTGGAATGAGAAAAATTCATACAGAAAAAGGTATTGTATATTTAAACAATAGACCATATTATCAAAAACTTGTATTAGATCAAGGTTATTGGCCAGAAGGATTGTTAACTGCTCCTTATGATGAAGATTTTAAAAAAGATATAGAACTTGCAAAAAAAATGGGATTTAATGGGTGTAGAAAACATCAAAAAGTTGAAGATCCAAGATTTTTATATTGGGCAGATAAGCTAGGATTTATTGTTTGGGGTGAAATGCCAAGTAATGCAGAATATAGTTCAGTAGCAGTTGAAAGATTAATAAAAGAATGGATTGAGGTTATAAATAGAGATTATAATCATCCGTGTATAGTTGCATGGGTACCTTTAAATGAAAGTTGGGGTATTCCTAGAGTAGGAAGAGATGAGATGGAACAGCATCATTCACTTACAATGTATCATCTTACTCATTCTTTAGATAAAACAAGACTTGTAATATCAAATGATGGATGGGAGCTAACAAAAACAGATATTTGTGCTATTCACAATTATAATCATGGTTCAAAATATGAAAATGAAAAATATCAATATTATTTAAAGTCATTACAAAATAAAGAAAATATATTAGTTTCACAACCAGCAGGAAGAAGAATATATGCTAACGGTTTTAAAAATGAAGGAGAACCTATTATGCTTACTGAATTTGGAGGAATTGCTTTTGATAAAAAACATCCACAAGGCTGGGGATACACGTCTGTATCAAGCGAAGAAGAATTTTTAGAAGATTATGAAAGAATAATAGATGCAATATATAATTCTGATATTATATTTGGATTTTGTTATACACAACTTACTGATGTAGAGCAAGAAGTAAATGGGCTGTTAACTTATGATAGAAAACCAAAATGTAAATTGGAAGAAATAAAAAGAATTAATGAAAAATATAGACATAATATTGTATATTAAAAGGTGAAAAATATGAAAATTGGAGCAAGAAAAATAAAAAATATAAAAACAGAAGATATTCATATTAGAGATGCTTTTGTATATGCAGATCATGAGAGAAAAAAATATTTTCTTTTTGGAACTACTTTTGCTGATGGTATAGGAGATATAGATCCATATTTTGAGGTTTATATAGGAGAAGATTTAAAAAACTGGAGTGGTCCATATGTTGCTTTTAGCCCTCCAAAAGGGTTTTGGGGAGTTAGAAACTATTGGGCACCAGAAGTTCATAAATATAAAGATAAATACTACATGTTTGCATCTTTTAAAGGTGGAATTGGTGAAAATAGAGGAACAGGAATATTGATTGCAGATAAACCAGAAGGACCATATTATCCATACAGTAATGGTGCCGTTACATTAAAAAATGCAGAATGTTTAGATGGAACTTTATATGTTGACAGTAATAATCAGCCTTGGATTATATTTTCTCATGAATGGACAGAAACTTTTAATGGTAAAATTAAAGCTCTTAAATTGACTGAGGATTTAAAAGAAGCAAAAAATCAAGAAGCTTATGAAATTTTGGATGCTTCAAAGATGAAATGGATAAGACTATTTAATGATGATAGAATAGAAAAACAAGGTTATTTAACTGATGCGCCATATATATATAAGACTAAAAAAGGAACATTACTTTTGCTTTGGTCAAGTTATTCTATAAAAGGATATAGTGAAAATGGATTAGGAGGCTATACAGTTGCTATTGCTCGTTCAGAAAATGGGATGATTGAAAGTAAATGGACAAATGACGATAAATTATTACTTGATTGTAATGCAGGTCATCCTAGTTTATTTGTAGATTTTAAAGGAAATTTAAGGTTATGTGTTCATAGTCCTGATACTCCTCATGGCAAGGAAAGAGCTAAGTTTTTTTACATTAAAAGAAGAAAATGATACATTAAAAGTTATTGATTAAAATATATACTTATATTAGCATATAAAAAGTAACTTTAAATTTAAGCCTATGTTATATACTTAACATAGGCTTTTTTATGACTAAAAAATCATTTAAAAATTTAAAAACTTAAATTTTTAAATAACATTTTAAAATTAGTTGAAAAAGTTACACCATTATAGTAAAATAAAATTATTGATAAATGAAAACAATTTCGGTTAGAATGTGGAGGGATAAATTTAAAAAAATTAAAGTAAAAATAGAAAATAAAGAGCTAAATTTATTAAAAATATAAATTAGGAGATGTTTATAATGAAATTATTTATTGATACTGCTAATGTCAAGGAAATTAGAGAAGCTAATGAAATGGGTGTCATTTGTGGAGTAACTACAAATCCATCATTAATTG
>NZ_RJWG01000016.1 GCF_004011155.1 Clostridium prolinivorans
TCAGCTGGGAGAGCACCTGCCTTGCACGCAGGGGGTCTAGGGTTCGAATCCCTATATCTCCACCAAAAGTAGTCTTTTAGACTGCTTTTTTTTATTTATTTTATATATTATTATTCTAGCTCATTTTTTTACTTTTGGGATAAGAGAATAGATAATTTTATATTTTTAACCATTTATAAAAAATGTAGAAAAATTTTTATAATATTAGCACCAGTTTTACTGGTGCTAATATTATTTTTATATGTAACTGGAACTTCTGATAATGCCCCCTCGGTCGGCAGCTGGAAAAAGCTAATATTATTTTTATATGTAACTGGAACACGCGGAAGTAGATTATGGGTTTTGCTGAGCTAATATTAATTTTTGTACAGCTATTAATATAAATGGTTGTATATAATGTTATACTTGATATTATGTAAAGTAGGTTGTATAATAGCTACATCAAATACAAATATATGGAAAAAATAATGTTATATTTTGAAAATATTTTAAATTTATATTATTATTTATAAAAATAGCAAAAAATAATGAAATTAAAATAAATTTAAGTTATTATAATATATGAAAAATACTATAATATTTGTTTTTAATCAGCCTATTATACTTTAATAAAAATACAAAAGGAGAACAAAATATGTTTTTGTATAGAATAAAACAGTTTTATTGGGCTGTAACTTCTAAAATAACTTCAGAAGATATTACATTTATAAATAGTTATTTAGATAAAAATGAAAAAAATATTTTTAATAAATTATCTTCATATGAACAAAAACATTCTATAAATGTAGCTAAAGATGTTATGCAAATTTATAAAGGAAATGAAAATTTAATTAAAGCAGCACTTCTTCATGATATAGGTAAGATTTATAAAAGATTAAATCCTATAGAAAAATCATTAATTGTGATTTTAAATAAAATTTCAAAAGGAAAATTAAAAAAGTTTAGTAATTTTAAAAAAATAGATATATATTATAATCATGCAGAAAAAGGATATAATCTTTTAAAATCCTATAAAAAATATGATGAAAAATTTTTATATTTAATAAAAAATCACCATAATGATAAAATAACAGGAAATAAAGAGCTTGATATATTAAAAAAGTGTGATAGCATGAATTAATATAAATTAATATTTTATATAATTTTTACAAGATTTATTTCAATATAAAAAACTATTATTAGAATAGGAGATAAAATAATGGGTTCAAAAGAGAGGAGAAAATTAATTGAAGAAATTTTAAAAAATAGACCAGAGCCTCAAAAAGGTCAAAATTTAGCCCGTGAGTTTGGAGTTACAAGGCAAGTTATAGTTAAAGATATAGCTATACTTAGAGCTTCAGGAGTTGATATAATAGCAACTCCTGAAGGGTATATGATTTCCAAAGAAAATAGACAAAAAATAAAAAGAGTTATTGCTGTAAGCCATAAACCTGAAAATATAGAAGATGAGTTAACATGTATTGTAAGTTTTGGAGGTACTATAGAAAACGTAATAATAGAACATCCATTATATGGAGAAATAAGAGGCATGCTTATGGTTAAAAACTTATATGATGTTCAAAATTTTATTGAGAAAAGCAAAAAATATAAAGCAGAGCCACTTTCTGCTTTAACAAAAGGAGTACATCTACATACTATTGAAGCTGATAATGAAGAAATAATGCAAAGGATATTAAATGCATTAAAAGAAAAGAAATATTTAATTTCAGATTAAATTCATATTAAATTCAGAAAAAATTTTTATTTTATAATTTTTAAAAATAAAGTTTGTGGAAATATACATTTTCCACTTTAATGCTTTATCGTAATTAATGAATTATATTAAATATTAAGCTAATTAGTTTAAAATAAAAATATTTTATATTATAAACATAAAATAATATTATTTATTTACTAAATTAAAAAGTAATATTAAAAGTTAAATTTTATTAAATAATAAAAAATTTAACTTTTATATCATAAGGCTTATAGTATAATAAAGTTATTATTAATATTTTTATTTATTAAATTTTATATTTATTGCAATATTAAAAGAAAGGATAAATTTATGGAAAAAGTAGCATTAATAAAATGTATAGATTATGATGTAGATTTAATTGAAAAAAAATTAAGAGAAGGTTTTGAACTTTTAGGTGGAGATAAATATTTAAAAAAACTTATACCTAGTGGAAGTAAGGTACTTTTAAAACCAAATTTTTTAAGTATAGAACAGCCTGGTTCTCCTGTAATTACCCACTATGCAGTTTTTGAAGCTGTAATTAGAATAGTAAAAGAATATTCTAATGATATAATATTTGGAGATTCTCCAGGTTTTGGAGATTCAAGAAAAGCTGCAGAAAAAAGTGGACTTATGGAAGTTGCCAATAAATATGGAGTTAAATTTGATGATTTTAGGGAAACAATACATGTAAGGCTTGATAATTCAATATTATGTAAGTCATGGGATATAGCAAGAGCTCCATATGAAGCAGATGTAGTTATAACTCTTCCAAAATTAAAAACTCATGCAATGGCTTATTTTACAGGAGCTATTAAAAATCAATTTGGATGTATTCATGGTACTCAAAAGGCAGGATGGCATACAAGAATGCCTGATGCTAATAAATTTTGCAAAATGCTTTTAGATTTAAACACATTAGTAGGTACTAGTTTTGCTATATTAGATGGTATAGTTGCAATGGAGGGGAATGGACCTAAAAATGGAAACCCTCATAAAATGGATACTATTATTATGGGTGAGAGTTTAAGTGCTGTTGATTCAGTAGCAGTTAGACTTATAGGATATGATAATCCTCTTGATACTCCAACTTTAAAAGAAGTTTATGATAATAAATGGGGAGCTGTTCTTCCAGAAGAAATAGAAGTTTTAGGAGAAACTATAGAGAGTATGAAGCCTAAAAATTTTAAGCTTGCAAGAAAAAGTACTGGTTTTCATTTTTCCAATCCTACAGTTTCTAGATTTTTGACAGGTATGCTTGCACCAACTCCTTCACTTATTGAAGATAAATGTATAGGTTGTAAGAGATGTCAGGAAGTTTGTCCTGAAAAGGGTAAAGTTATAAGTATGGTTAAAAAAGGAGATAAATTAAAGCCTGTTTGGAATATGAAAAATTGTATAAGATGTTTTTGTTGTCAGGAATTATGCCCTGTAGGTGCAATAGAAACTAAAAATACCACTTTAAGCAAAATAATAGGTATGAGTAAAAGGGGATAGGTATGAAAAAAAGGAAATTAGGGTTAAGTTTTTTATTAATAATTATAATTTTAGCTATTTTATTTTTTGATAGAATAGTAAATTTTATAATAAATATAATGTGGTTTAAAGAAGTAAATTATCTATCAATTTATTTTACTAAAATTTTAGCTGTTATAAAGCTTATGATTCCTATGTTTATAATTATATTTATAGTAATATATTTTTACTGTAAGACATTAAAAACAAATATAGATAATATGTCAGATGTTATTGATGTTATAAAAAATCCATTAAGGAAAAAGAGGTTTATTTTAGCAAATATAATAATTTCTTTAATTATATCTTACACAATATCTTCTACATATTGGTATAGAATACTACAATTTACTAATTCTACTAATTTCAATATTAAAGACCCAATTTTTCATAAAGATATATCTTTTTTTATATTTAAGCTACCATTAATACAATCTTTATATGGTGCAGCTGTAGTTGTTTTAGCATTTTTAATAATAATAACTTTAGTTTTATATTTTACTATGAATACAAGAGATAAGTTTAGTGGAAAAGATTTAAAAAACATATTCAAAAAAAATACTACAATGAAAAGCAGTATTACAAAATTTGCAGGAAAACAGCTTGCTATAGTTTCAGCACTTATGGCTCTTTTAGTTTCTTTAGGTTATATAATAAAAGGATGGAATTTATTATATGATCCAACAGGAGTAGTATATGGAGCAGGGTATACAGATGCTAATATAACTTTAATTTTTTATAGAATTATAAGTATAACAGCTATTATTGCTTCAATAGTTATATTTATAAGTGTTATAAAAGGAAAGATTAAACCTATTATTATATCTATAGTTTTTATTTTCTTATTTATTATAGGAGAAGGTATAACTTCAAGTGTTCTTCAAAGATTTTTAGTTAAATCTAATGAAATAACTCTTGAAAGACCTTATATAGAAAATAATATAAATTATACAAGAAAAGCCTTTAACATAGATAATATAAATGAAAATATTTTTGAGGTAAAAAATACATTAAAAAAAGAAGACATACAAAATAACAGTGATATTATAAATAATATAAGAATTAATTCTTATATACCATCACTTGAATTTTATAATCAAGTTCAAGTTATAAGATATTATTATGATTTTAATGATGTGGATATAGATAGATATAATATTAATGGAAAAAATAATCAAGTATTTATAGCTCCTAGAGAAATAAATCAGAAAAAATTTGAAGGTAATGCAAATACATGGCAAAATAAACATCTTATATATACTCATGGCTATGGTATTGTAATGAGTAAAGTAAATTCTGTAACTGAAGAAGGACAGCCTGATTTTCTAATTAAGGACATACCTCCTGAAAATAGTACAGATATAGATATTAAAGAACCAAGAATATATTTTGGTGAAAAAACAAACGAATATGCTATAGTAAATACAGATATAAACGAATTTGATTATCCTCAAGGTGGAAATAACGAATGGAATAAATATTCAGGTAATGCAGGAATAAAAATGAATTTGATAAACAGAATTCTTTTTGCTGTTAATGAAAGAAATATTAATTTTATATTATCTCAAGCAATAAATAGTGATAGTAAAATACTTATAAACAGAAACATTATAGATAGAGTTAAAAAGATAGCTCCATTTTTAAGCTATGATAAAGATCCATATATTGTTATAAATGATGGAAAACTTTATTGGATAATAGATGCCTATACTACTTCAAATATGTATCCATATTCTCAGCCTTATAATGGTGTAAATTACATAAGAAATTCAATTAAAGTAGTTATAGATGCTTTTAATGGAGACACTAATTTTTACATTATTGATAAGAACGATCCAATAGCACTTAGTTATGCAAAGATATTTCCAAGTCTTTTTAAAGATATAAATACTTTATCAAAGGATATACAAAAACACTTTAGATATCCAGAGGATTTATTTGATATTCAATGTAATGTTCTCGGGAAATATCATATAACTGATCCAGGAGTTTTTTATAATGAAGAAGATTTATGGGAAGTTTCAACTAATCAAAAGAAAATAGAAGGAGAAAAGGAAATTAACGAAGGATATTATGTAACAATGAAACTTCCAAACAGTCAAAAAGAAGAAATGATACTTTTAGAATACTTTAATATGAGAAATAAAAATAATATGGTAGCACTTTTAGCGGCAAGAATGGACGATGAAAATTACGGTAAAATGTCACTTTATAAGTTCCCACCGCAAAAAACAATATATAGTCCTTATTTATTTAAACAAAAGATACTTCAAGATCCTTTGATTTCCAAGGAAATATCTCTTTGGAATAAAGAAGGTTCTGAAATTGTATATGGTGATACTATAATTATACCTATAAATCAATCTCTTTTATATGTAAATCCAATTTACTTAAGAGCAACTGGTGAAAAAAGTATTCCAGAAATGAAAAGAGTAGTGATTTTCGATGGAGAAAAAATAGTAATGGCTGAAAATATAGACAAAGCACTTGAGCAAATGTTTAATTATAATAAAGTAACAGAGGATAAGAAATCTTCAAATTTAAATGAAAATATAAATTCTGAATTTAAAGAAAAAATTAAATCTGCAAAAGAATATTTTGATAAAGCAGTAGAGGCTCAAAAAAATGGGGATTGGGCTAAATACGGAGAATATATAAAAAGTTTGCAAAATATTTTAGAAGAATTAAATAAATAACAAAATATATAAAAATCAAAGTAAAAATCACATAAATTAAAATATTGATAAAAAATTTTATACCTATAAATAAAAGTAGTATTATAATATATAAGAGAAAAAAGAGAACTTCTTATAATTGGAGGCATAAATACATTATGGATTATGATGTACTTATTTTGGGTGGGGGAATAATAGGTTGTGCTGTTGCCTATGAACTTTCAAAATATAGTTTAAATATAGCTGTAATTGAAAAAGATTATGATATAGCAGATGACATAGCTTTAATAAATTCTGCTGTAGTATATGATGGAATAGAAACTAAAAACACTTTAGCAGCTAAATTAGAATTAATGGGAAATAACATGTTTGATGAAATAACATCAAAATTTAATGTACCATTTAAAAGAACAGGGGGACTTATAGTTGCAACAAATGAAAAAGAAGAACAAAAAATTATTAAAATGTATGAAAGAGCTTTAAAAAGAGGAGTAGGAGGTATAAAACTTCTAGATAGTAATACTGTATATGAAATGGAACCTAACCTTAATATAAAAGTTATAAAAGCTATTCATTCAGATAATATAGGAGTTGTATGTCCTTATGATTTGGCAATATCTTATGCAGAGATAGCCTTTGACAATGGAGTTAATTTTAAATTAGAAGAAGAAGTAATAGATATAAAGAAAATTTCAAAAGGATTTAAAGTTGAAACTAATAAAAATAAATTTACTTGCAGAATGGTTATTAATACTACACCAAGAAACAAATATAGTATTGATAATAATGAAGAAGTAATAAACAATGTTTTTTATTTAAAATACTTTTTACTTGAAAGGGATTTTAAGGGTATTTTTTCTAATATACTTTTTACTATAAGCGAAGAAGGAGAAAGGGCTTTTACTATTCCTTCAATGCATGGTAATACAATAGCTGCTTTAAATACTAAAGAAAATTTAAGTTATGATAAATCTATAAAAAGAGTTTCATCTCTTATAAATGGGGTTAAAGATGAAAATATAACAAGTTTTTATCAATCCTTCTTTTATAAAAATGATGTACTAATAGATGATAGTTCTGTAGATAAAGGATATATAAAAGTTTCTGCAAAACATTATGGAGAAGTGACAATGACACCTGCTATTGCTAAAATAATATGTGAAACTGTAGTAAATAATATGAAATGTAAATTAAAAAAAGATTTTAATGATAAAAGAAGAGAATTTTATAGATTTAGAGATTTATCAGATAAAGAAAAAGATGAAATAATAAAACTTGATAAAAGATTTAGTAAAATAGTATGTCTTTGTCAGATGATTACAGAAGGAGAAATAGTAGAAGCTATAAGGAGACCTTTAGGAGCAAGAACATTAGAAGGTGTAAAAAGAAGAACAGGAGTAACTCTTGGAAGCTGCCAAGGAGCATATTGCACTAATAAAATTATATCTATACTTGCAAGAGAAACAAACAAAAATATAACAGATATAGTTAAAGATTCTAAAAATTCTAAGATGATATTAAGTAGAATAAAGGAATTTGATGGAGTGTAATATATGGAAATTAACAACAAAGATTTTTTAACAACTTTAGTTAGAATAAAAGGTTCAAAATATAATGTAGCTCCTGTAAAGAGTAGCAAACCTATAGATAAAAGTTTATGGATAGAATGTTCAAAGGCTTTAAGTAGAATTTATGTTGGAGCTCCTATAAAAATTGGAGATGTTATATGCAAAAATATTTTAAATACAGGTGTAGATATTATTTGCACTAAAAATATAAATAAAGAATAGGAGAGATAACTATGCTAGATATAAAAAAAATAAGAAACAATCCTGAAGAAATAAAAAATAAAATTTTAAAAAGAGGGGAAATTTATGTTTCTTTTATAGATGAAATATTAAATCTTGATGAAAAAAGAAGAGAAATTTTAGTTCAAGCAGATAATTTAAAAAATAAAAGAAATCAAGTTTCAAAAGAAATACCAAAACTTAAAAAATCAGGAGAAGATGTTGCTCCTATAATGGCTGAAATGAAAAAAGTAGGAGAAGAAATTAAAAAATTAGATGATTGTCTAACAGAAATTGATGAAAAAATTCAAAATATATTATTAAAAATACCTAATATCCCAAATGAAACTGTACCAGAAGGAAAATCTGATGCAGATAATTTAGAAATGAGAAAATGGGGAGATATAACTAAATTTAAATTTGAGCCTAAGGCACATTGGGATATAGGAACTAATCTAAATATTTTAGATTTTGATAGAGCAGGGAAAATAACTGGTTCTAGATTTACTGTATACAAAGGTCTTGGTGCAAGACTTGAAAGAGCAATAATAAATTATTTTTTAAATACCCATACAGAGATAAATGGTTATACAGAGATATTCCCACCATTTATGGTAAATAGAAAAAGTATGACAGGTACAGGGCAGCTTCCAAAATTTGAAGAAGATGCTTTTAAATTAGCAAACACAGATTATTTTTTAATACCTACAGCAGAGGTACCTGTAACTAATCTTTATAGTGATGAAATTTTAAATGGCTCAGATCTTCCGATAAAACATGTAGCATACAGTGCTTGTTTTAGATCAGAAGCCGGTTCTGCAGGAAGAGATACAAGAGGACTTATAAGGCAGCATCAGTTTAATAAAGTTGAGCTTGTTAAGTTTGCAAAACCAGAAAATTCTTATGATGAACTTGAAAAACTTACTAATGATGCTGAAAGAGTTCTTCAGGGGTTAGGACTTCCTTATAGAGTAGTTAAGCTTTGTAGTGGTGATTTAGGATTTTCATCAGCTTGTACTTATGATATAGAAGTTTGGATGCCAAGTTATAATAGATATGTTGAAATTTCAAGCTGCAGTAACTTTGAGGATTTTCAAGCTAGACGTGCAAACATAAGATATAGAGAAAATCCAAAGGATAAACCTCAGTATGTTCATACATTAAATGGTTCAGGAGTAGCAGTAGGAAGAACAGTTGCAGCAATACTTGAAAATTATCAAAATGAAGATGGTACTGTAACTGTACCAGAAGTTTTAAGACCATTTATGGGAACAGATATAATAAAATAAATAAAATTATAGAAATATTTTAATCATAATTTTAAACAATATATATTAAAATATATGCCAAATATTTTAAAAAATGTATCAAAATTTTTTATACTATTAGCACCAGTTTTACTGGTGCTTTTTTAATTATTTTTCTCCAGTTATCAATAAAAATTGTGGTATATTAGGATATTATCATAAATCAATCATAATTTTTAAAAATATATATTAAAATATATTGACACTTTAAAAAGCTTTTGTTATAATAATCATTGTCATTGTGATACGGAAAGATGGTCGAGTTGGTTTAAGGCACCGGTCTTGAAAACCGGCGTACGGGTGACCGTACCGTGGGTTCGAATCCCACTCTTTCCGCCATATTAAATATATTTGGAGATGTACTCAAGTGGCTGAAGAGGACGGTTTGCTAAACCGTTAGTAGGGGTAACTCTAGCCCGGGTTCGAATCCCGGCGTCTCCGCCATGAAAGCACCTAACAGAGTTTAGGTGTTTTTAATTTAAAATATGCGGCAGTAGCTCAGTTGGATAGAGTAGCTGGCTACGAACCAGTTGGTCGGGGGTTCGAATCCTCTCTGCCGCACCAAAATACCTTCAAGGCTGTTAAAATTAATGCTTTGAAGGTATTTTTTTATAATTAAAAATATTTCTATTTTAGTAGAAAAAATAATTTTGTTACATTTTAATTATAAAAATGTTGCATAATTTATTTTATTTTTTTATAATTAATAAATAAAAATGATGAATAAAATCACAAAATGTCTAAAATTTATGGTTTTTAATAGTTTTTATATAAAAAACTTGACTATAAATACAAATAGTGTAACATTTAAAGTATAAAATGTATTTGGTAAGGAGAAGTGGTAGATGTGGATTTAAAAAGTTCCATAATTGAAGCTGTAACTGAGTTGTTTCAAATGTTTGGGTTAAATTCTTATTTTAAAGAAGAAATATATGAAAAACATCAGTTTATTGGCGAACAAGTTAATGTATTAATAGGGCTTACAGAAAATATAAAAGGAAACGTTATAATAGGATTTAAAAAATCTACAGCTTCTCAAGTAATTTCAGCAATGATGGGCGGAACAGAAATTAAAGAACTTGATTTTATGGCTAAAAGTGCTTTAGGGGAACTTGCAAATATGGCTTTAGGTTCTGCTATTATGAAACTAAATACAGAAAAAGTTATTAGTTTATCTCCACCTACTGTTGTTGTTGGAGAAGATATGTCTCTAACTGTAAGTGGAAATAATTCTACAAAACTTATTTTTAACTTAAATGATGATATATTTAACATTATAATAGCAATTGATTAACACTTTAAGAGGCTTTAGCAAAACCTATAAAATTTATGAATTATTTTGCGAAAGCTTCTTAGCTACTCCAATTTTCTCTCCCATAAATACAGAAGTTTCAAAACCTAATTTTGTTTGATATATTATATCTTCATCTATTTTAACCTTATTTTTCTCAAAAAAAAGCATTATTGTAGATCCGCCAAATTTAAAATAACCTTTTTCATCTCCTTTATTAACTCTTTTATTTGGAATGAATGTTTGAACTATAGAACCTACACAAGTTGCTCCAACTTCAACATATAAAACATCTCCAAAATTTTCTGAGTGAAATAAACTCCATTCTCTTTTATTTTCACAAAATAATTTTTTTACATTTTGAATAGCTATAGGATTTACAGAATAATAAAAGCCCTTTATTTTAGAAGTTTCACTACATATTCCGCTATCAATAAAATGGAAACGATGATAATCAGTAGGACAGAGTCTTAAAATTAAACAAGTACCTCCTTTATACATATTTGCTATTGTATCATTTTTTATAAGTTCTCTAAGACTATAAGTAAATCCTTTAACTTGAACTAAATTTTCTAAATCTATATTCTCATAAGAAAATAGTTTTCCATCTGCAGGCGATATCAATATTTCTTTATTCATATTTATAGGACGAGATTTAGTATTTAATTTTCTATAAAAAAATTCATTAAAAGTTTTAAAATCTTCTTCTTTTTTTTCAAACTCTGACATATTTATATTAAATTCATTTATAAAACTTTTTATTTTTCTTTTGCTTATTTTTCTATCTAAATACCAACCATATATCTTTGAAAAACATTTTTTCTTTATAAAACTTTCTAAAAGTTTCATTCCTATTGGAGATGAATAAGTCCAATTTAAATATTTTTCTCCAGCTACTTTTTCTATTTCATATGATTTTTTTTTTCTATCATAATATTTTATCATTACATAAATCTCCTTATACAATAAAAAATTTCAATAAAAATCTAGTAACTACTATTAATCAAAAAATAAAAATACATACCTTTATCAATAAAATAAATTAAAACTTTATATTTTGTATTTTATCATTAGCTATATTTTTTATCCACTTTTTAATTTATAAATACATGGTAAATAAATAAGAATTTTAAAAAACTATGAAAGTTTTTTTCATATTGATATAATAATATATATAAACCAAAGGAGGAAAACAAAAATGCCTGGCAGTTTGATAAAAATAAAAGAAATATTAGATAATATAAGTCCATCTGAAAGGAAAGTAGCAAAATATATAATTGAAAATCCAGATAGTGTATCAAATCTTCCTATAGGAGAGCTTGCTAAAAGGATAGGAACAAGTGAAGCAACTATTGTAAGGTTATGTAAAATTCTTGATTTTAAAGGTTATAAAGATTTTAGAATAAGCATTACAAAAGATATAGCCTCTATGAAAAAAGAAGATGAAGAAGAACAATATACAGATGTAAAACCTGGAGATTCTTTAGAATCCATAATACAGAATATAAGTTATAATAATAAAAAATCCATTGATAATACTTTAGAGATAATTTCTTTTGATGAAATAAATAAAGCAGTAGATGCAATTGTATCAGCAGATAGAATTGAGTTTTTTGGTATAGGGGCTTCATTTATTATTGCTTATGATGCTATGCAAAAGTTTTCAAGAATAAATAAAATAGCATTAAGTTTTCCAGACCCACATCTTCAAATAGCTTCTGCAGCTAACTTAAAAAAAGAAGATGTTGCTGTTGCTATATCTTATTCAGGAGAAACTAAAGATACATATGATTCTATAAAAATGGCTAAAGAATCGGGAGCAACTACTATAAGTATAACAAAATTTGGTCAAAATCCTATAAGTAATATTTGTGATATAAAACTATTTGTATCAGCACCAGAAATAAGTATAAGAAGTGGTGCTATGTCTTCAAGAATTGCTCAGCTTAATGTTATAGATATTTTATTTTCTGCTGTTACAAGCAAACAATTTAATGAAGTAAAAAAATATTTACAAAACACTAGAAAATCTATAAGAGAAAAGAAAATAAAGTAAAAAGTCAGCTTATATTGGCTGACTTTTATATTCACTTCTTATTTGATCTGTTGTAGGATTTAAATGCTTATTTCTTATAAATTCTTCTGCTATTTGAGGAAATAAAATATAAGTTAGTACATCTTCTTCACTGTTTGTTATATATTTAAGCTTTTCTTTTGTATTTTCAAAAATAGGCTTAAGTGTATCTGCAAACCTTGTAGTTATTCTTTCATCTCCTTGAAGAGCTTTATTTAAAAGATCTTCATTAATTTTTCCAGGAGATTTTCCGTACTCTCCTCTGCAATAAGCCTTTACCTCTTTAAGTATCATTTTATATCTTTCTCCTGTAAGAACATTTATAGTAGCTTGAGTACCAACCATCTGACTCATAGGGGTTACAAGTGGAGGGTAACCTAAGTCTTCTCTTACTTTTGGAACTTCCTTTAAAACTTCTTCAAGTTTTTCTATAGAATTTTGACTTTTAAGCTGTGATATCATATTAGAAAGCATTCCTCCAGGTATTTGATAAGTTAAAGCTTCTGGTTGAGGACTTAAAACCTTAGCATCTAAAATACCAGATTGTATAAAATTTTCCCTTATAGGTTTGAAATAATTATTTATAGATTTAAGTTTATAACTTTCAATGCCTGTATTAAATCCCATATTTTTCAGTACTTCATTCATAGTTTCAGTTGGAGGCTGAGATGTGCCGCTTGAAAAAGAAGAAATAGCACAATCAATTCCATCAACTCCTGCCTCTATAGCTTTTAAATAAGACATTTCAGCTAATCCGTTTGTAGAATGTGAATGAATATATACTGGAATTTTGACAGCTTCTTTTATTCCTTTAATTAAACTATAAGCAGTATTAGGCATTATAAGTCCTGCCATATCTTTTAAACAAATAGAATCAGCTCCCATATTTTCAAGTTCTTTAGCTAAACTTATATAACTTTCTGTATTATGAATAGGGCTTATAGTATATACTATAGTTCCTTGTGCATGAGCCCCTTGTTTTTTAGTTTCATAAATAGCAGTTTCTATATTTCTAAAATCATTTAAAGCATCAAAAATTCTTATTATATCGATTCCATAATAAACTGCCATTTTAATAAATTCCCTAACTACATCATCTGGATAATGTTTATATCCAAGTAAATTTTGACCTCTTAAAAGCATTTGAAGTGGAGTTTTTTTTACTACAGATTTTATCTTTTTTAATCTTTCCCAAGGATCTTCATTTAAATATCTTATACATGCATCAAAAGTAGCTCCTCCCCAGCATTCTATAGAATAATATCCAGCATCATCTAATTCTCTAAGTATAGGAGCAAATTGATTAAAAGAAAGTCTTGTAGCAATAAGAGATTGATTAGCATCTCTAAGAACTGTTTCAGTTATATGTATGTTACTCACTAAATTCACTCTCCTAAATTTATAATAAAAAATGGTATTGTTTACTTATATTAAGAATATATCAAAAATAATAATTTTAAAAGTATTATTTGTAATAAAAATAATTTTACATATAAAGTATTAAATTTATGTATATATATAATGAAATAATATTTAACATATTAAGAAAAAAATAAGAAATTATAGAGCTATTGACTTTAAAAATAAACTATAATAAAATATTATGGTAAATAAAATATGTTTCCGTAGCTCAGAAGGATAGAGCGACCGCCTCCTAAGCGGTAGGCCGTGGGTTCGATTCCCGCCGGGAACACCAAAGTGGCAGTGGATATTTAGATATTCATCTGCCACTTTTTTTAAAAAAGGGGGTATAAAATTTGGGTGAATTTTTAGAAATAAATACTGTTTTTGGACAATTAAATAGTTTAATAAATCTTATTGAAAATATAAATAAAAATGTTCCTTTTAAACAGATTTTAGAATATATATTTAATACATTTTCTAAATATATACCTTATACTCATATAGGTGTTGCACTTATTGAGTATGATAAAAAAATGGTAAGAGCTTCTTATGGTATAAGTAGTGATAATCATAAAAATTTAGTGTCTAAAATGAAAGGAATTGAAGCATATTTAGATAATACAAGTCTTAGTAAAATTGTTAAAAATGGTGAAGAAAGAATTATAAATGATTTAGAAGAATATGTAAAAGGAAAACCGCTTAAAGAATATAATAAGATACTTATTGAAGAAGGAATAAAATCTTCTATAACATTTCCTTTAAAAAGTAATAATAAAGTCATAGGAATAATATTTTTTTCAAGTAATTTAAAAAACATATATAAAAAAGAACACATAATATTTTTAAGAACATTAGCTAATAGTATTGCTTTAAGTCTTGAAAAAGATATTTTAATAAAAGATATGATTATAAGTTCAACTTTAGCTTTAGCTAAACTTACTGAAGAAAGAGATTCTGAAACAGGAGATCATATTTATAGAATAAAAAAATATTCTAAAATGATTGCTGGATTTTTATCTAAAGAAGATAAATATAAAGATATAATAGATATAGAGTATATAGACAATATTGAAAGATTTAGTCCTCTTCACGATATAGGAAAAGTTGCAATTCCTGATGAAATATTATTAAAATCAGGTAAATTAACATATGAAGAATTTGAAATAATGAAAAAACATACTATTTATGGAGCAAAAGTTTTAAAAACAGCAGATGAAATTTTAGAACGAAATGGTATGAGTATATATAAAATGGCAATAGATATAGTAGAGGGACACCATGAAAAATGGGATGGCTCTGGGTATCCTTATGGCAAAAAAGGAGAGGATATTCCTCTTAGTGCAAGAATAGTTGCTGTGGCAGATGTATTTGATGCATTAACCAGTAAAAGACCATATAAAAAACCTTTTAGCTTTGAAGATACTATAAAAATAATAAAAGAAGGTTCTGGAAATCATTTTGATCCATTTATTGTAGATGTATTTATCAAAAATATTAATGCTATAAAATCAAAATATCAAAATTTTAAAAACAATAATATTTTGTAAAATTTAATTATTAAAATATATAAAGTATTCAAGTTGAAAGGAATAAAAATGCAAGAATTGTTTATAAAAGAAGCTATAAAAGAAGCCTATAAAGCATTAAAATTAAACGAAGTTCCTGTAGGTGCGATTATAGTAAAAGATAATAAAATTATTTCCCGGGCATTTAATCTTAAAGAAAAGTTAAAAGATCCTACAGCTCATGCTGAAATTTTAGCTATAAAAAAAGCTTGTAAAGTTCTAAATAATTGGAGACTTTCAGGATGTAGCTTATATGTTACATTGGAACCATGTCCTATGTGTGCTTCGGCTATAGCTCAAGCTAGAATAAGTAATTTATATATAGGAACATTTGATCCAACTTCAGGAGGCTGTGGTTCTGTAATAAATATTATAGAAAACCCATATTTAAATTACAAAGTTAATGTTAATTGGATTTACAGCAGTGAATGTAGCAGAATATTAACAGAATTTTTTAAAACAAAAAGAAAAGATATATAATAAATAATAGCTAAAACTTATGAGAATATGTTAATGAAGAATCAATTAAAAATTATAATAATTGAAAAACATTATAATATATATTAAAATGTTTTTATAACGAATTTTATACAAATTAAAAAATATAGAAAATAACCAAATTCATATATAAACATTAAAAGCAGTATATTGATTTAGTGAGGTGTTTTAAGTGGAAAATGAAATATTAGAAATTTTAAAAGGAATGCAAAAAAATATATCATTAATACAAGAAGATATGTCAGATCTAAAAGAAGACATGTCAGGCTTAAAGAATGAAGTAACAGGGTTAAAAGAAGATATGTCAGGCTTAAAGAATGAAGTAGCAGGGTTAAAAGAAGACATGTCAGGATTAAAAAATGAAGTAACATGGTTAAAAGAAGGCATGTCAGGATTAAAGAATGAAGTAGCAGGATTAAAAGAAGACATGTCAGAATTAAAGAATGAAGTAGCAGGATTAAAAGAAGATGTAGCAGTACTAAAAAATGATGTAATAGAGTTAAAAGAAGGTCAAGAAAGACTTGAAAAGAAAGTTGATTCTATATTTGAACAAACTGTTGATTTAACTGAGTTTAAAACAAGTGTGTTAGTTAAATTAGAAGATTTAAAAGAAGTTAAGGAAGTAACTAAAACTAATTGCTATGAAATAGCTAAACTTAAAGCAGTAAAATAATTATATTTTAGTTATTATATATATTTCACAATCATAATTGATTTATTTATATATTTCATAGTATAATTATATAGAATTTAATTAGGAGAGATATATGAGAGGTCTATGGTACCTGACTCGAAATAATGTTACTTGCTCCGAAAACTTAATAATTAATTATTAAATGGAAGCGTATCGAAGTGGTCATAACGAGCCGCACTCGAAATGCGGTAGTCCTCAGGGGCTCGTGGGTTCGAATCCCACCGCTTCCGCCAAAATGGAGGGTTCTAGCAGATTTTGCTAGAGCTTTTTTGTATGGATTTTTTATGAGAAATAGGTATGCATCGCCTGTTTTACGACGAAATATTTTGGATTAATTATAAAAAAATAAGGCATACAATTTGTATGCCTTATTGGTGGAGGAAGATGGATTCGAACCATCGAAGTCAGAGACAACAGATTTACAGTCTGCCCCCTTTGGCCACTCGGGAATTCCTCCACATATGGAGCTGGCAATAGGAATCGAACCTACAACCTGCTGATTACAAGTCAGCTGCTCTACCGTTGAGCCATGCCAGCATATTGATTTTATGGTGGGCACAACAGGGCTCGAACCTGTGACCCTCTGCTTGTAAGGCAGATGCTCTCCCAGCTGAGCTATGCGCCCTTAATTTAAAAGATTAATATCGGCTCATCCGACGAAGATTATTATATATTGAATATGTAATTTAATCAAATACATAAAACAGCGATTATTTCAAATTATATCTTATTTGCTTTAATTTTTAGCTTTTTTTAAGCATTTAAACATATATACAAAAACTATAATATTATAATTATTAAAATATAAAAAATAAAAAAAGAATAAATTTCATAACTTTCCACAAATAAATATAAGAATAACTATTGATTTAAAATTAAAATCATAGTATAATCAATCTTGTCGTTAATAAATATATAAATTATAAAAATTTAATAGTTTGTTTCATGAGTGATATGGAGAGATGTCCGAGTTGGCTTAAGGGGCACGCCTGGAAAGCGTGTGTAGGGGAAACTCTACCGAGGGTTCGAATCCCTCTCTCTCCGCCATTTAAACTTTCCGTGCTAGATGGGGAACTAGCGGTGCCCTGTAACCTGCAATCCGCTACAGCAGGGTTGAATTCCTCGCCTAGGCTATAACGTGTGAAGTCTGGTCTATAAAAGTGGCGTTGAGAATTGGGTCCCACGCAACGGAAACTCATGAACCCCGTCAGGTCCGGAAGGAAGCAGCGGTAAGTGATCATTTTCGTGTGCCGTGGATTAACCTGGTTTGAGTTAACTATATAGATAACGTTCATATGTTATCAGTCGAAGCGAGGTGCACGGTTTACATAATAGAAATAAGAGGTGCTAATTAAGCATCTTTTTTTTATACAAATTTATAAATAATTAAAGTATATATAGTATACTACATATTATATTTCTTGTTAAAATTATAAATATTAATGTATAATTAAATATATGCTTAATTTAAATAAAATATTTATATGCTAATTTATAAAAAGAAGGTGAAACTATGGCATATACCGCTTTGTATAGAGAATGGAGACCTAAAACTTTTAATGATGTAGTTGGACAAAAACATATAACTACAACACTTAAAAATCAAATAAAAAACAATAGAATAGCCCATGCATATCTTCTTTGTGGAACTAGAGGAACTGGTAAGACTTCAACTGCTAAAATACTTGCAAAAGCGGTAAATTGTCTTAATATACAAGATGGAGAGCCATGTAATGAATGTGAATCTTGTAAAAAGATAAATGCAGGACTTTCTATTGATTTTATAGAGCTTGATGCAGCATCATATAGAGGAATAGATAAAATAAGAGATATAATAGATGAGGTTCAGTATCCTCCAAGGGAATCGAAATATAAAGTTTATATAATAGATGAAGTTCATATGCTTACAAAAGAAGCTGTTAATGCTTTTTTAAAAACATTAGAAGAACCTCCAAGCAATGTAATATTTATTCTTGCAACAACAGATCCTCAAATGCTTCCTATAACTATACTCTCTAGATGTCAGAGATTTGATTTTACAAGAATAAAGTCTCAAGATATGTTTGAAAGACTTAGAAAAATAGTAAAAGAACATGGAGTTTTTGCTGATGATAGAAGTCTTAATTTAATTGCAAAAATGTCTGATGGTGCTATGAGAGATGCTTTAAGTATATTAGATCAAGCAATATCTATGGGTAATGGAAAAGTTGAATATGATGAAGTTGTAAATATGCTTGGATTAGTTACAAATGAAAATTTATTTAAACTAATTGATGCTATTATAGAAAGAAATGTAGAAAAATCCATGAAAATAGTTGATGAAATTGTTTTTTCAGGTAAGGATATTTATAACTTTATAAAAGATTTAATAATGCATCTTAGAAATCTTATGATGGTTAAAATAAGCAAAAATCCAGAAGATATACTTGATATGTCTTATGAAAATATAGAAAATCTAAAATCTCAAGCTCAAAAAATAAGAATTGAAGAAATAATGAGGGATATAAGAATACTTCAAGAAGCACAAGAGCAGTCTAAGTGGAGCAAACAAAGTAGAATTTATTTAGAACTTGCAGTAATTAAACTTTGTAAAATTGAATACGATACATCAAATGAAGTTATACTATCAAGGCTTAATAGATTAGAAGAAAATTTAAAGAATGGTCAAATTTCTATAATAAACAATGAAAATATAAATGTTTCTAATAATTCTTTAAAAAAGCAGCCTTTAAAAACTGAACCAAAAACTAAAAATATAGAAAAAACAGAAATTAAACACTTAGAGGAATATAATACTAATTCTAAGCTAAACATAGATATAATAAAAAAAAGTTGGAGAGATATTCTTGAAATGCTAAAGGCTAGAAATTCAAAAGCAAATGCTGCACTTTTAGACACAGGAGAGCCTGTATCTTTTAAAAACGGAATTATTGAAGTAAGATTTGATGAGCTTCATGCTTTTAGCAAACAAAGACTTGAAGGTGAAGAAAATAGAAAAATAGTTGAAGATGTATTTTCCCAGGCACTAAAAGAAAAAGTTAGAATAAAATATACTGTAGACAAAAAACAAAATTCAATAAAATCTCCCGAAGAGATAATTAAAGAAACTTTCGGAGAAGATGTTGTAGAAATTATTGATGAATAGGTATATAATTTTGTAGTACATTATTATCTATATAAAGTAAATTAGAATAATAATATATTTTGAGGAGGTATTTTTTATGGCTAAAGGTGGTTTCCCAGGTTTCGGCGGAGGAGCTAATATGAATAATCTTATGAAAACAGCACAAAAATTTCAAGAACAAATGCAGGAGATGCAAAAGGAACTTGAAAATAAAAAATATGAAGAAAAAGCAGGAGGCGGTGCTGTAACAGTAGTTGTCAGCGGTAAAAGACAAATTTTAGAAATTAAAATAGATAAAGATGTAGTTGATCCAGATGATGTTGAAATGCTTCAAGATCTTATTTTAACTGCTTGCAATGCTGCTTTAAGAAAAGCTGAAGAAGATACAGCAAACCAAATGGGTAAATTGACAGGTGGATTAAATATACCAGGAATGTTTTAGAAATAAAAACATTATTAATAAGAATGAAAAATTAAGATAAATTCTTAGTTTTTCATTCTTTCTTTATAATTTATAGGCCCATTATAGAATGGAGGAATAACATGGATTTTTATCCAATTGCTATAGAAAAACTTATAGAAGAATTTGCAAAGTTACCTGGGATTGGCTATAAAACAGCACAAAGATTAACTCTTTATATTTTAAATCTTCCAAGAGAAGAAGTAAAAGAATTTGCAGAGGCATTAGTAAAAGCTCGTGGAACTATAAAATACTGTTCTATATGTGGAAACTTTACAGATACTGATCCATGCAGTATATGCAGTAACCCAAGCAGAGATAAAAGTACCATATGTGTAGTAGAACAGCCTAAAGATATTATGTCTATGGAAAAGGTAAAAGAGTATAATGGCATTTATCATGTTCTTCATGGAACTATTTCTCCAATGTCAGGGAGAGGTCCAGAGCAGATAAAACTTAGAGAACTTATAAGAAGAATTAATGGAGAAGTAAAAGAAGTTATTGTAGCTACAAATCCAAACATAGAGGGAGAAGCCACAGCTATGTATATATCAAAAATATTAAAACCTTTAGACGTAAAGGTTACAAGAATAGCTCACGGAATTCCAGTAGGTGGAGATTTAGATTATGCTGATGAAGTTACACTTTCAAAGGCACTTGAAGGAAGAAGAGAGATATAGGTGTAAAATTTTGTTGTCTACATCAAATAAACTCCTTTCATTTTTCAAATGTATGAAACGGAGTAAATAAAGTTGTATCAGAAAACATGGTTTATTAGGGCAAAAGAATGTCCTGTAGGCCATGTTTTTTATGTATTAGTTTTAAGGGATAAGGAATAAGGAGCAAGGCCGAAATTAAGATAAATCAATGGATTGGAAGATTGAATGGAAAAGAAAATGGAATGAAAAATGGGTAAAATCTCTCCTTAACCCTTCCCCCTTAACCCTCAATCCTAAAAGCACTTTATTTTCATTTTTTGCCCTAAAAATTGAGGAATGAAAGGACTTTAGGAAGTAAGGAATAAGGAAAAAGGAATTAAATGGGAAATTGGAAGAGAATAACAAGCCAGTATTTTCAAGGGTTTGAGGGGGATTTGTGAAAGGAGTTTATTTGAAAAAGGAAAGAAGTTTGTTTGGGTTACATATAGTTAGGATTAAGGAAAAAGGGGTAAGGAAAATAGGAAATATTTTAGGCTTAAAATAGGGCTTAATTAGTTGTTGCAAAAATAAAATAAAGTAGTATTATCTAAAGGGATAAGGAATCAGGGAAAGTATTGAGAATATTGGCTTTCATGTATTTTTAGGTTTTAAGGGAAAAGGGAAATAAAGGAATTTTATGAAAGGACATTATTTACTTTTACTATACAACATAGGACTTTTTTTCTGTTTCTAAAAATGATATGTTTAAAATTATCAGAAACAGAAAAGTTGTTTCATAAGCGGTAAAGTTCTATCAAAATGAAAATAAAGTCCTTATATTAAGGTTTTATCCACATTTCTTGATACAAGAATGGGGATAAAGTATAAAAAATATTAGGAAGATGTGGATAAAAGGGTAAAGGGATAAGGACATTATTTACTTTTTATAAGAACTTGACGTATTTTTTCTGTTTCAGAAATGATGAAGAAGAAATTTTAGAAAAAGAAAAGGTATTTTTACGGATGTTAAAGTTCTTTTATAATAAAAATAAAGTTGTGGTATCAGAAGGTAAAAGGGGCAAGGGGAAATATTGAAAATACGGGGTTTGGTAAGATTTTAAGGTATAAGAATATTGGAAATTGTAGGGAGTTCATGCAATGACTTTATTTGCATTTACTATAGAACATGCTCTGCTTTTTCTGTTTCTAAAAATAATATAATGATAATTCTAAAAAAAGAAAAACAAAATTATAACTGATAAAGTTCTATCAAAATAAAAATAAAGTTGTATTATTTATGTTAAAGCATAATTGGTTATTTTGAGTTTATTTATTGGAGTTCGGGAATTTTGAATATGGGTTATAAAAATGTAGATGTTTTTATAGATGATATGGTGTAAAATAAAGGTATATGGTACAAATTGGTAAAATAGGACGAAACATTAAAGGGGGACTTTTTATGAACTTAAAAATAAGAGAAGGAATTGCAAATGATTATATTGATATTAAGAATTTGGTTATAGAGGTACATAACTTACATGTAAAAAATAGACCAGATGTTTATTTAGATGTTGATAATCCTTTCGAAAAAGAAAGGTTTGAAGAATTATTAAACAGTAGTGACACAAAGTTATTTGTAGTTGAAGATACCGATAGTAAAGAGTTAGTAGTATATAGTATAGTACAAATTATGACTCCAAGAAAAATTCAAATTCTTATCCCGTCAAAATTTGCCTATATAGATGACTTTTGTGTTAAATCTATTTACCAAAAGAAAGGCATTGGAAGATTGTTGTTTAATCATGTTGTAGATTATGCAAAAACAGAAGGGGCTTCATCTATTCAGTTGACTGTATGGGAATTTAATGAAAATGCCATTAAATTTTATGAATCATTGGGAATGTCAACGAGAAATAGAAGAATGGAACTAAATCTATAATTTTGCTTCACATTTTTTATATTTTGTGTCACAAAAGTAGAATAAGGTGAATTAAAATAAGTATTTTAGGGGGGCGATATCATGGTTTATGATACAAAGAAAATTATAGATACATTAATAAGTAATATTTCAGAATTGAGTGAAGTTCAATCAATCGGAATAAGTGGTAGTAAGACTTATCTTCCAAGGGCAGGAGAAGGGGATATTGATATTTTTATATATTGCGATATGATACCTAATCTTGAAAAAAGACAAGCCATAATAAATCAGTTGGGTAACCAGATACAGGAAAGTAAAATAAATATCTTTGAAGGGGGACATTGGGGAATAGGAGATTTCGTGCTTGTAAACGGTATTGAAACTTGGTTAATGTATTTTACAGTAAACGAAACCTTAACTGATGTAGAATCTATACTCAATGGCGAATATCCAGATAAATTGGATAATTACTACTATCCAATAGGGCGATGTGCCATGTTGAAAAATATCAATGTTTTATGCGATAAAAGCAATTTTTTAGATGACTTAAAAAAAAGATTATCCAATTACCCAGATAAATTAAGAAAGATACTTATACAATATCATTTGGATGAACTTGAAGATACCGAAGATTTACAACGTGCTGTAGCCAGAAAAGATGTACTGTTTTATCATTTTGCAATGGATATAGCAATTGACCATTTCCTTCAAGCGTTATTTGCTATTAATAGAACCTATTTTCCAAGCCGAAAAAGAACACTTGATTTTATTGAAATCTTCAATATTAAACCCGAAAGATGTAATGAAAAATTATTAGAAGTTATTAAGTTAGGTAGTTTTTCAGAAGGAATTAATCAATCTTTTACAATATGGAGCAACATGGTTAATGAACTAAAGAAATTGAGTAATATTTAGTGTGATTAATTCGCCATCTTCATATTTTGTGTCTAAACTGTATTATTATACGAAATAAAATCTTCATAAAAAATACTGCTAATAATGATATACATATATATGAGTACGATGATTAAACCTTCGAGGTGAGTATAGATGAAAATACTGAACTTAATTTGTAAAAGGACAAATTGTTATCTCCTTGAATCCAGTTGCGGTTGGATAATGATAGATACTGATTTTCCTGGTACTCTTTATCGGCTTATGAACTTATTGAATCAGCATAATATCAAAATAAGTGATATCAAATATTTAATTGTAACACATTTCCATCCGGACCATGCTGGGATTGCTCAAGACTTAAAGAATTTAGGAATAAGATTAATTTTACATGAATGTCAGGTTGCTTTTGTAGACAATTTAAACAACTTTTACAAAAAGAATAATCAATTTAATTTTACAGATATTCTACCTGAGGGTAATATCGTAATTTCCAGCAAAGAAAGTAGAGACTTCCTCAAAAGTATGGGAATAGAAGGGGAAATAATCCAAACGCCTGGTCATACAGATGATAGCATAAGCCTCATTATTGATGGATGTTGTGCATTCACAGGCGACCTTCCGGAATTCAGTCTTATGGAAGCCTATAACGACCAAACAATCAAAAACAGTTGGAAATTAATAAAGGATTATAAAATAACAAAAATATTTCCAGGTCATGGAAACCCGTACACAATAATTTAGTGTACACCGATGTTGATAGTAAGATATTTTGGCTAAAAGAGAGGTTAATTAAAGTGGTTTTGTGGGGAATCTTCATCAGCGCTTTTTTAATAGGCTTTTCAGGAGCAATGATGCCTGGGCCTATGTTGGGGGTTACAATTGACGGCAATCTTAAAAAGGGGTGGACAGCAGGCCCTTTGACAGTATTAGGGCATGGAATACTGGAACTTATATTAATTATCATTATGACATTCGGACTTAAAGATTTCTTTTCTAATCCGACAGTTGCAGGACTTATCGGATTATTTGGCGGTGCTTTTCTTGCATGGATGGGGTATGGAATGATAAAGTCCAGTATAAATAAGTCGGTTTCTCTGGAGAACCAAAAAGCAGGGAATAGTGCAGGAATAAGAAATCTTATATTGGCGGGAGCGCTTGTAAGCACTACTAATCCTTACTTCATTCTCTGGTGGGCGTCAACGGGGATGGAATCAATTCGCCAGTCTTATACTTCAGGGTTAATTGGTGTTTTGTTCTTTTTTATAGGACATATTTTATCGGACTTTGTATGGTATTCAGCAATTTCCATAGCATTTTCCAGAGGCAAGAAACTGATAAGTGGTACTGTATATCGCTGGATTATTTTATTGTTAGGCATATTTATTGTAGCATTTTCAATCTATTTTATAGGCAGCGGATGGAAGATGCTTCGGATGTCGTGATATAATTTTAATATGGATAAGATGAAAAAAAGTTATTACCTCGTAATAGATTTAAAATTTAAACTGGAGGTCAAACTCTATGAAATCAATGCTTTTTGAAATTAACAAGAAAAAATGGTTGACACTATTTTTAGTAGCATTATCAGCAACAATATTTAGATTGATACTGCAGGCTTTTATCCCTTCAAGCGGTAGTAATCCTTTTCCTCCGAGTGTAATCGTCAAAGCAGGATTATTAATCCCCTCATTTACGATTTATGCACTAATAACCTATTTTTTATTAGCGGTAGTATTCGTTATAATACAGGGTCGTCTACCAGGAACAAAGATTAAAAAAGGTTTAATGTTCGGTTTTTTATTCTGCATGATGTGGTGTATATACTTATTTGAGCCTTTACCTCACGTTTCAAGCACATCACTGACCGAACTTTTTGCTTATCCAATAGTGGACGGAATATCACTTGTATTTTTAGGATTGCTGTTAGGAAAATTCGTTGCTGTAGATTCTCAATTGTCAGGGAAAGTATACATTAATCTTAACATTGTACCGTTAATGGCAATACCTGTATGTTTCCTGGTACTGAGAGTATTTTGTTATAGTATAGTTCATATTTATTCCTCTTTTACTGCCAATCCGTTAGGAACAATGATATGGGCAGTTGCATCAGGTATCTGGATAGGGGTTTTGTATTTATTTCTCGGACAAGGCATTAAGATAGAATCTCCGATGGTGAAATCACTATTTTTTGGCATTGTAATCTTTGGAATTAACCTTTTTCTTTTCAATTTTTTCATTACTTTGGTGTTTGAATCAGATATTGCTGATATAATCATAAGAACTATGGCAGACATCATATCTGTAACGATAGGAGTCTATATTTATGAAAAAGTTCGTTTCCTCATAAGTGTTAGGAATTGAGTTGCGAATAAGGGAATAACATTTTTATTGACAAAAGTGCAAATTTACACTATTATATGAGTATAAGTGAATATAATCATTTGGAAGGTGATAAGTTGGATTTGATAGAAATATTTAAAGCATTGGGAGATGAAAACAGGATTAGAATACTCAATTTGTTAATAAGACAGGAACTCTGTGTGTGCGAAATAGAAACAGTGCTGGATATGACGCAGTCCAATGCTTCAAGGCATTTAAACAAATTAAAAAGTGTGGGTGTTATAACCAGTGAAAAGAAATCACAATGGGTCTATTATAGAGTAGATAACAAGTTTATTGAAGAAAATAACCTGCTGTATGAATTTATTAAAAACAAAATGGATGAAAATACGCAATTGCTAAAAGATATAGAAAGACTTAAAAAATATAAAAACAGTAACTTTACTTGTGAGCAACTGCGGGAAGATAAAAGTCAGGTTTTAAAGTATCTTCAAGGGCAGTGTGAGAAGATGAAAAATGAAAATTAAAAGGATATTTTTTAGAGAATACAAAATATTATTTTGCTTAATGTCACTCTCAAAATATTGACAGAATGTCGTTGTTAGAATATTATATGAATATAATTGAATATAATCATACAATTAAAACAAATTAATATTAAATAAATTGGAGGCGTATAACTTGAGTAGTAAAGAACCAATACAAGAAAAAAAGGGATTGGGTTTTTTTGAAAAATATTTAACACTGTGGGTAGCAGCATGTATTATAGTAGGAGTTGCCATAGGACGATTAATTCCTGTAATCCCTGAAACTTTAAGCAAATTTGAATATGCAAATGTATCAATTCCTGTTGCTATTCTCATATGGCTAATGATATACCCAATGATGCTGAAAATTGATTTTTCAAGCATTGTCAGGGCAACAAAAAAACCGAAGGGACTAATAGTTACTTGTGTAACAAACTGGCTTATCAAGCCTTTTACAATGTATCTTATAGCAGCGTTTTTCTTAAAAGTGGTATTCAGCAGGTGGATTGGTTCGGATTTGGCGACAGACTATCTTGCAGGTGCAGTATTATTAGGAGCCGCACCATGTACCGCTATGGTGTTCGTATGGAGTTATTTGACAAAAGGCGACCCTGCTTATACATTAGTGCAGGTAGCAGTGAATGACTTAATTATATTGTTTGCATTTACACCAATTGTCGCACTCCTGTTAGGTGTAAGTAATGTAAGCGTTCCTTATGACACGCTGGTATTATCAACAATCCTGTTTGTTGTTATTCCATTGGCAGGAGGATACCTTACTAGAAGGAACATCATTAAACATAAGGGTATAGAGTATTTTGAAAACGTTTTTCTCAAGAAATTTGATAATGTAACTATCGTAGGTTTGCTTCTTACTTTAGTAATTATTTTCTCTTTCCAGGGTGAAATAATTTTAAGCAATCCTCTGCATATTATATTAATTGCGGTACCATTAATTATTCAGACGTTCTTTATATTCTTCATCGCATATGGGTGGGCAAAGATATGGAAACTTCCCCATGATATAGCAGCCCCTGCAGGAATGATTGGAGCAAGCAACTTCTTTGAACTTGCTGTTGCAGTGGCTATTTCACTCTTTGGTCTGGACTCTGGAGCCGCCCTTGCAACAGTTGTGGGAGTACTGGTTGAAGTTCCAGTAATGCTTACACTTGTAAGGATTGCCAACAACACAAGGCACTGGTTTAAACAAACTGATGAAAGGGGAATATAAAACATATGAAAAAGAAAGTGGCATTTGTATGCGTACACAACTCTTGCCGCTCTCAAATGGCAGAAGGCTGGGCAAAGAAATTGGGGAGTGATGTATTGGAAGCATATTCCGCAGGAACAGAAAATTACCCTGAAGTAAAACCATTGGCAGTACAGGTAATGGAAGAAGCAGGAGTGGATATGAGTGGCCATCATCCAAAACTATTAAGTGATATTCCAGCAGAATTAGATATCTTAATAACGATGGGATGCAATGTAGAATGCCCTTATGTGCCATGCAGGCACAGGGAAGATTGGGGGCTTGCTGACCCGTCAGGTGGCCCGATAGAGGATTATAGAAAAACAAGAGATATTATCGAAAAGAAAGTAGAGGATTTGATACAGAGGGTAAAAAATAACCAGATTTGATAAGCAGAGTGTAATTAATCTAAATAAAAAGGTGCAGTGAAGAGAAAACTTCATATGCACTTTTTTCTTTTTTTAAATATTGAAGTGACTATTGACAGATATAAAAAACAGGAGTATTATACTAATATACTTATATGAGTATATAAGCATGAATTAAAAATTGCAGTTGTTTAAAGTATAAAGTATGTCTGATACAAAGCCAAAATTTTAACGAAAGGAAGATTTTATGAATAAATTAACTGATTTTTTCAAAGTGTTGTCTGATGAAACACGTTTGAGAATACTTGTACTGCTGTATCATAAAAAACTTTGCGTATGTGAGATGTGTGGAATAACAGGAGAGTCACAGCCCAAAATATCAAAACATCTTGCTAAACTTAGGGATATGGGATTTGTAAAAGATGAAAGGCAGGAACAGTTTATTTTTTATGATTTAAATCTTAATGAGCAGGTGTACAAAGAGATATTGGAGAAAATAGTGGATAATATCAACGATTATCCAGAACTGAAAAGTGATATTGAAAAGTGTAAATATGCTGAAAAGTATCTTGAAGCGTGCAGAAGGTAAGGAGGAGGTTTTCATATGAATATATTGGCTATGGTATTCGGTTGGTTAAATGACCAACTATTAAAAATGAGATGGCTTTCAGAACTGGTAAGACTTCTTGTGGAGAAAGTATTTGGTTTGTCTGTTAGCGAAAGAATAGGTGGAAGTATTCACTTTTTTATATATGATACAATAAAAATATTTATATTATTATCACTATTAATATTTGTCATATCCTATATCCAGAGTTATTTTCCGCCAGAGAGGACAAAGAAGATTCTCGGAAAGATAAAAGGCATTAAAGGGAATATACTTGGTGCACTGCTTGGTACCATAACTCCATTTTGCAGTTGCTCCAGCATACCGATTTTTATCGGTTTCACATCTGCTGGCTTGCCTTTAGGCATAACCTTTTCTTTCTTAATATCTTCGCCAATGGTGGATTTGGCGTCATTAATGTTGTTAATTTCATTTTTCGGTCCTAAAATTGCCATAGCCTATGTTGTTGTAGGCTTGATTTTGGCGGTTATCGGAGGAACTTTGATTGACAAGTTGGGACTTGAAAAATATGTAGAAGGATATGTAAGAGAAATCGAAAATGTTGATGCCGAAGTGCCTGAAATGACCCGCAAGGAAAGAATATCTTATGCAAAGGAACAGGTCAGGGATATTATCCAGAGAGTATGGCTATATGTATTAATCGGTGTTGGAATAGGGGCAGCCATTCATAACTGGATTCCTCAGTCAATCATAGAAAATGTGGTTGGAGGCAATAATCCATTTGCAGTGTTGCTTGCTACTGTAGTGGGCATTCCAATGTATGCTGATATATTCGGCACTCTGCCTATAGCCGAAGCATTATTTGCAAAAGGAGTAGGCGTGGGAACGGTATTGTCATTTATGATGGCGGTAACAGCCTTGTCGCTGCCTTCCATGATTATGCTCAGCAAGGTAGTAAAGCCTAAACTTTTAGCAATCTTTGTATCCATTGTATCAGCAGGAATTATTATCATTGGATATTTATTTAATGCTTTTTCATATATTTTTGTGTAAGCAGGTTTGATAAAAGAGTAGGGGTTTATCTATGTGTTTCAAAAGAGGTTTAAACGTAGGGGAAGGTGTGCTTAAACATGGGAAATTATATTCTTTATGCTGTTACGCTAATATTGTTAGTAATATCTTTTCTCAAAGATGAGAGCAAAACAAAGAATGCTCTAAAGAAAGCCTGGAAGTCATTTGAAAATATATTGCCAGAATTCCTTGGAGTCATTATGCTGGTAGGGATACTGCTTGCCGTACTTAACCCTCAAGTCATATCTGCTGTCATAGGAGCAGAATCAGGATGGTTTGGTGTTATTCTTGCAGCCCTTGTTGGAGCAGTTACCCTTATCCCAGGGTTTGTGGCATTTCCTACGGCTGCCATGCTGCTTCAAAATGGTGCAGGGTATATGCAGATTGGAGCCTTTGTATCTACGCTTATGATGGTAGGAATTGTTACGGCTCCTGTAGAGATGAAATACTTTGGTAAAAAACTAACCATTGCAAGAAATGTTTTAGCGTTTATATTTTCTTTCCTGGTAGCATATATAATTGGGAAGGTGGCGGGTGGTATATGAAGTTTATAAAAAGATACAAATTTTTTCTAATTACTATAGGTATTATAGGGATTATTACTTTAATAAATAGAAGCATTGGGCTAAAAGCCATTGGTGTTGCAGGGTATAGTTTTAAGGAAATGGCCCTTGTTATCCCACCTGTATTTATTCTTTTAGGATTACTGGATGTATGGGTTCCGAGAGAAACGATGGTGAAATACATGGGAGAAGGTTCAGGGATAAAAGGCATAATCCTGTCCATCATTTTAGGCTCTGCAGCAGCAGGCCCGCTTTATGGAGCATTCCCAGTGGCGGCAGTTTTTATGAAAAAAGGCGTTAAATTCAGCAATATACTCATATTCATTGGCGCATGGTCCACTACAAAGATACCAATGTTTTTATTTGAAATGTCAGCATTGGGTGCTAAATTTGCTGTAACAAGACTGGTGGTTGATATTCCTGGAATAATTCTTATAGCCTATATACTGTCTCAATTAATTCCAAAAGAAGAGATAAGGGAAATATATCGGAAAGTTGAAAATATGTGGTATTTGTAAAGGAGAGGGTTTAAATGTCAAAGAACTGGTATCCAGTAATTAACTATGAAAATTGTATTGAGTGCGGGGCATGCTTTAACAAGTGCTCACATGGGGTTTACAAGAAAGAAGGTGAACGGCCTGTAGTGGTATATCCTGAAGGCTGTGTTGATGGATGCAGAGGATGTCAAAAACTATGTCCTTCAGGTGCAATAGAGTATGTTGGCGACACAGGTGAAAAGGGGAATTGCAGTTGCGGATGCTGCAGTTGCTAAATTTCGGGGGAGGTGGAAGGTGTGAGGCCAGTTATTTTAAAGGAGAAGTGTTCTGCACAGGCCAATATCTGCAAAGCGATAAATGCATGTCCTAATCATGCAATAAGTTATGTCGAGGATGATGATGAACCTTTAGGTGGCAGAATTGAAATTGACCATGCAAAATGTACAGCGTGTGGAACCTGTGCAAAGGAATGTTGTGGAATGGCGATAATAATGGAATGAAAAAATATCAGTTGATGAAGGAGGATTTTACTATGGTAATTAAAGTTTTAGGTTCAGGATGTGCTAATTGCAAGAAATTAGAAGCCAATGTCAGAGAGGCTGTAAAAGAACTAGGGATTGAAGCCACTATTGAAAAAGTACAGGACTTCAAAGATATTATGGCCTATGGTGTAATGAAAACACCCGCTCTTGTAGTGGATGAACAGGTAAAAGTGATGGGAAGAGTTCCGTCAGTAGAAGATATTAAAAAGTATTTGTAAATCACATCATTTAACATTTTTAAAGGTAGTGGATTTGGAACATTGATTAATGGCCAGATATTAAATGTTTTTGGTATTGGTCAGATATTTGCTGTTGCAGGATCAGTGATGTTTGTAGTTGCTTTTATCGCAGCGAAAGTCGTACTGAAAGTACATCAACCTTAAACCGCGTCTTAAAGGGGGGATTGAACCATTAAGGATGATATTATTGCTTTATGGAAAGAGTTAAGTTCCAACTTAAGAATCTTTATCCGCAAAAAGGTGACAAATGAGCAAGATGCGGAAGATATCCTTCAAGATGTATTTTTAAAAATATATTCTAATATAGACCAGGTAAAGGATAATGACAGAATATATGCATGGGTGTACCGAATAACAAGAAATTCGATTGCTGATTATTATAGAAAGAAAAGAGATACTGCTGAATTTTCGGATTTGCCTGATGAGAGAAAAACCGATAATGATGAAGAAGAAATAATAAATGGATTGGTTTTATGCCTGAAAAATATGATTGACAGCCTTCCAGATAAATATAAGCAGGCTATCATGCTAACAGAATTAGGCGGTTTGACACAAAAAGAACTGGCTCAAAAACTCGGTATGTCAATATCAGGGGCTAAATCGAGAGTTCAGCGTGGGAGAAATCTGTTAAAAGAGAAGTTTTTTGAGTGCTGTAAGTTTCAATTCGATGTGTATGGAAATATTGTTGAATACCAGCATAAAAAAGATAGTTGTAAATATTGCTAAAGCATATATGTATTTTGCGTCCTTTTTAAAAAACCTCCGTCTATAAAAGTGAAGTTAAATTTTATGATGGAGGTTTTATTATGGGATGTTGTGAAACTCAAAGAAACATTTGCTGCAGTACAAGTTGCGGCTGTGAAGATGAAATTCATAGTACTGAAAAGAGGAAAGTTGTTATTGATTTTATGTATTTGGATTTAAGCATATGTATGAGATGCCAGGGTACGGAGGACAGTCTTGAAGAAGCAATTGCGGACGTTGCCAAAGTGCTTGAATTAACAGGCGCCGAAGTTGTTGTAAATAAAATTCATATTGATAGTAAGGAAAAGGCCATACAGTACCGGTTTGAGAGTTCACCTACTATCCGTATTAATGGAAAGGATATACAACTGGAAATAAAAGAATCTCTTTGTGAATCGTGTGGTGATTTATGCGGAGATGAAGTGGACTGTCGGGTATGGGTGTACAAAGGTAAAGAATACAATGTTCCTCCAAAAGCAATGATAATTGATGCAATACTTAGAGAAATATACAGTAACAACGAATTATCAGGGAATGGTAAACAAAGTAAAGAAAAGGAATATGAGATTCCTGAAAATCTCAAGAGATTTTTTGACTCTATGGGCCAAAAAGATGTATGAATATTTAAAATGTAATTTAGGAATATATATAAGGTAAAGCAATTTGTTTATAAACCTTACAGTAAATGTGGATATATACCTCATTTGCTGTAAGGTTTTCTATTTTACATTATCCATATAAAACTTTCATGAATAAATGGCATTTGACAATAACATAATATGGATGTATAATGTAATTGGCATATGACAAAAACAAAAGGAGTGTTTAAAGTGTCTAACTGTGAAAATTGTCCTACAAAAGAGGATTGTAAAACAAAAGAGGGATGCATGATAGAAAACAATCCTTATAACTTTGTAAACAAAATAATCGGTGTTATGAGTGGGAAGGGAGGTGTTGGCAAATCAACGGTATCTGCTCTTATTGCAGAAGAATTAAATAAAAAAGGTTATAAAGTAGGTGTCCTGGATGCGGATATAACAGGACCGAGTATTCCAAGGCTTCTTAAAGTAAAAGACAAGAAAGTCCAGTCAAATGAACTGGGAATTTTACCAGTGGCAACTGAAAATGGAATAAAGGTAATGTCGCTGAACTTATTGATGGAAGAGGAGGAGCAGCCTGTTATATGGCGAGGGCCTTTAATTGCAGGGACAGTAAAGCAATTCTGGACGGATGTTTTCTGGGGAGACCTTGACTATTTGGTTATAGATATGCCTCCAGGAACGGGAGATGTTGCGCTGACGGTGATGCAGTCCATTCCCATCAATGGAATTGTAATGGTGTCTGTACCCCAGGATTTAGTGTCTATGATAGTCGCAAAAGCAGTGAATATGGTTAAAACAATGAACATTAAGGTTATTGGTGTAGTAGAAAATATGAGTTATATTATATGCCCTGATTGCAACAAAAAAATCAGAATATTTGGTAGTGAAAACACAGAAGAGTTTTTAAGCAAATTAGACTTAAAACTTCTTGGGGAATTGCCTATGTGTAGTGATATAGCCAATCTTTCCGAGAAAGATAAAACAATACAAAATGCATCATTGGATGAAACAGTAAGCATTATTATCGAAAGGATAATGCTTTCAGTCAATGAAAACAAATAAAAAGATAATTGGAGGGGTATTTCATGAATATAGCAGTTTCTTCGATGGGCAAGGATTTAAACAGCATGATGGATGTGAGATTCGGAAGATGTAATTACTTTGTAATCTATGACACAGAAGGAGGTTTGGTAAAAGCAATTGAGAATAAGGGTCAAATGTCAGGAGGAGGGGCAGGAATTGCAGCAGCCCAGCAAATCATTGATGAAGATGTGGATGTTGTCATCACTGGAAATATGGGGCCTAATGCCTTTAACCTGTTTAAAAATTCGGATATTAAAGTCTACCGATGTGCAAGTATCAAAATTGATTCGGCTATACAGTCATTCAAGGAAGGGAAATTAGAGGAATTAACCGAGGCAGGTCCAACCCATGCCGGGATGGGTATGGGAGCAGGCAGGGGATTCAGAGGGGGAAGATAAATTGAACATAGCCATATTAAGCGGAAAGGGAGGTACGGGGAAAACCACCATATCCACCAATCTTTCTGTTATTACAGGTGCTAATTACATCGACTGCGATGTGGAAGAGCCTAATGGATTCATATTCTTAAATCCCTCTCAAATAAAAAGAGAAGAAGTTAAGGTGGATTATCCTGTTGTGGACAGCAGCAGATGTACCTTATGCGGACAATGTGCAAAAGTATGCCAGTTTCATGCCTTGGTAAGGACAAAGAAAGATATCATGCTCTTTGAAAAACTCTGTCATGGCTGTCATGCCTGCGGGATAGTGTGTAAACAAATTGCTTTAACCTTTGAAAAAAGGGAAATAGGAATAATAGAAGAAGGACGATATGGCAATTTAATTTGTAGAAGAGGAATTTTAAATGTAGGAGAGCCTATGGCAGTACCAGTTATTAAAAAGTTACTGAAAAATCTTCCTGCTGGAACAAATCTTATTGATTGCGCCCCGGGGACCTCCTGCAATGTAGTGAATTCCCTTCAATATGCAGATGGTGCAATATTAGTAACGGAACCTTCTTCCTTTGGGCTTCATGATTTAAAAATGGCAGTACAACTGGTGAGAAATTTCAATCTTCCCTTTGGCGTTATTATCAATAAATATAATGCCGAGGATGACAGGATTCAGAAATACTGTGAGCAAGAAGATATAAACATATTAGGAATTTTACCTTACCGTAGAGAAGCAGCAGAGGTCTATTCCTTGGGGAAAATGATTGTGGAAATGCCTGAATATAAAGAAATATTTGAGGAGATTGCAAAGAGATTGAGGGAGGTGTTCCCTTGGAACTGACAGTGATAAGTGGGAAAGGCGGCACGGGTAAAACCACAATAGCCTTAGCCCTGTCTGAACTTGCAAAAGATGCAGTAAAAGCAGACTGTGATGTGGATGCACCCAATCTGTACCTTTTTTACGATGGAAGAGATATAAGAAAGGAATACTTTTATGGAGAAAAGAAAGCAGTTATTGATAAAAAGTTTTGTTCAGGCTGCAAGGAATGTGAAAAAGTATGCCAGTTTGACGCAATCAAAGACGGTATAGTGAATCCCTTTAAATGTGAAGGCTGTGGTGCTTGCATATTGGTTTGCCATCATAATGCCATCAGTTTAAAAGAAAAGAAAACTGCTGATGTTTATATCACCCAAACCGATAAAGGAATTATTTCAAGGGCACAGATGGAGGTGGGTAGCGAAGGGTCGGGAAAACTCATAACTATGCTTCGCAGTAATGCCAGAAAGTTTTCGGATGAGAATATCCTTATCATTATAGACGGTTCTCCAGGAATAGGTTGTCCTGTAATATCTTCAATTACGGGAAGTGATGCGGTATTGATTGTCACAGAGCCTACCCAATCGGGTCTGGAGGACTTTATGAGGGTAATGGAGTTATGCAGGCATTTCGGGGTCCTTACTCTCGCCTGTATCAATAAATACGACATCAATGAGAAAGTAGCAGAGGAAATTGAAAGTTTTTGCAGAGAGAATGATGTTTATTTAATAGGGAAAATACCCTATGATGACACAGTTATGAAGTCAATTAATGAGTTGAAGCCTATTGTTTATTATGAGGGCAGTAAGGCAAATCAGGCCATAAGACAGATGTGGGATAACATTTGTAAGTATATAAAATATTTAAATCAATAATTTTAAGGAGGCATTAATAATGAAAATAGCAATTGCAAGTGAAGGGAAATTTGTTAGCGGACACTTTGGACATTGTGAAGGATTTACAGTGTATGATGTTGATGAAAGTAAGGGGCTAAAGAAGGATTTCATACAAAATCCAGGCCATAGACCAGGATTCCTACCTAACTTCCTAAAAGAATTAGGAGTAAACGTTGTCATCTCTGGCGGCATGGGAGAAACAGCCCAGCAGTTATTTGCCCAAAACAATATAGATGTGATTGTAGGAGCAGAAGGTTCTTGTGATGATGTTGTCCAGCAATATTTAAAAGGAGAGTTAAAATCCACAGGAAGCATATGCAGAGAACATCAGCATGAAGGTCACTGTCATGAATAAATAACAGAGGTGTCCTTATGGATGGGGTAAAGAATAATACTCTGACAAAGGATAAGTTCTCTCTAATCAGAAAATTGGTAGAGAAAAACGGTTATAAATTTACGAAGCAAAGAAAATTGATACTGGAACAGTTTTTCCTTGCTGACAGGCATTTGAGTGTGGAAGAGATATACCAAAGGTTGAAAAAAACCAGTATGGGTCTTGCTACTGTATATAGGAATGTAAAGATATTTAGTAGTATTGGTATAGTAAAAGAAATTGTTGTAGATGGAGTAAGTTATTATGAACTGAAAATCTACAGCAAAAAGCCCCTGCATATCCATTTCCAGTGTGTCAAATGTAATGATATAATAGACATTGATGAAAGAAAAGTTGCTTTAGAATATTTAAAATTAAACAAGGCTATAGAAGATATAAATGATTTAGAAATTTATGATATAGATATAATGTTCATTGGATTATGTAAAAAGTGCAGGGAGGTAAATAAATGCCAAGACCGGTAAAATGCAGAAGAGTTGAATTTTTTCCAGAGAACACTTATTTCATACCATTAGGCAAAAGAAAGTGCGAGGTGGAAGAAATTACTCTCAAGGTTGAAGAACTTGAAGCCATGAGGTTAAAAGATATTGAAGGGCTTAGTCAGGAAGAGTGTGCGGAGAGGATGCAGGTTTCAAGGCAGACTTTTCAAAACATCATAGACAGTGCAAGAAAGAAAGTAGCGATAGCACTAACGCAAGGCAATGCAATACACATAAGCGGAGGGAATTATACTTCAGGTTTATGCCAATTTAAGTGCCTAAATTGTGGTGAGGTTTATGATTTGAATTATGAACATGATAAGCATACTTGCCCCTCCTGTGGTTCAAACGAAGTAGTTTGTGAGAAAATGAAAAGGTTCTGCCATAGATGGTGCGGGAAATAGATTAAATTTTAATATTAGAGATATCAGGGAAGCGGTTCTTGTGATATACAAATATCATAGGAACTGTATTTTTATAATTATGAATTTAATCTTATCATTCAGGAAAAATATCTTCCAAGCGAATCTCAAGTCCATTAAAACTTTGAGATACTGCACTGTTGCAACCCTTATAAACGCCGTTCTGTTTGTATTCACTCTTTTCGAAAACATAGATTTCAATAGTTTTAAGTTTTGGATTTATCATCCAATATTCTTTTACGCCAAAATCATTGAAAGAGTTCAAAACTGGATTAATCATCTTCCACGTAAATTATTGAGCTATAAAACACCTGAGGAATACTTCTATGAGGAATTAGTTAAAATTTCTTAAGCTCATATTTTATCTATTGTAGAGCTAACTTGTGATTTGTCAAGGGTAAAGACTTTGCCTGCTCCGCAGCCCTTGATAAATCTCTGTATTCGCTCAATTTTAGTAATTAAGATGGGCTTAAGGTTAAGTATGGTTTACACTAACTCTATTCTACATGATTTTTTCACGGGGTGTTGCATTTAATATTGCAATTTAAGGTATGCCTGCAGCAGTACTACTGCACCGCAAACAAACACTAGTTCTCAAACATCAGTAAATAGCCAATCCAGTGTAAGTACTATTGGCGACAAAGATATCAGCAAGGTTATAAGTGAACTGATTACCTATGATAAAGATGACTACTACAGTGACTGGGAAAATGAAAATCCAAATCACATTGAATTGAATGGAAACAGTGCGGCTGTAAAAGGTTCAGGAGCAGAAGTGAAAAACAGTAAAATTACAATAACGAAAGCAGGGGTTTATGTAGTTAGCGGTAAATTGGATAACGGTCAAATTATTGTGGATGTTCAAGATAAGGGCACCGTTAGATTGGTTTTAAATGGGGTGCAGATAAACTGTGCTGACAATGCACCTATTTATTTAAAGAATGCAGGAAAAACCATTATATCTTTACAGGAGGGAACAGAGAATATAATATCTGATGGAACAAAATATGTTCTTTCTGATGCTTCCACTGATGAACCTAATGCAGCAATCTTTAGCAAGGATAATCTTACTATAAACGGAACAGGAAAATTGACTGTATACGGTAATTATAACAATGGTATAACAAGCAAGGATGATTTGAAAATTACAGGAGGTAACATTCGGATTTATTCAGCTGATGATGGAATAATGGGACGAGATATAGTGGCTGTTAAGGAAGGAAGCATCACAGTTGAGTCTAAAGGAGATGCTATCAAATCCACAAATGACACGGATACAACTTCTAAAGGATATGTAGCCCTTGAGGGAGGAACCTTTGACATAAAAGCTGGAAAAGACGGAATACATGGAAAAACCTCAGTACTTATTACTGGTGGAGAATATACTATTTCCTCTGGTGGAGGAAGTGCAAATGGTGTTACCAAAATTAGTGATGACAGACAAGGCCCTTGGGGAAAAAATCAGCAAAATACTGCTATAGCAAAGACTACGGAAGAGGAATCAAATAGTGCAAAAGCAATTAAGGCTACTGCAGATGTAGCTATTAGTGGAGGTACCTTTAAAATTGATTCTGCTGATGACGCTATACACAGCAACAACAGCGTAACCATAGCAGGTGGAGATATTACTATTACTTCTGGTGATGATGGAATTCATGCAGATTCAGCAATATTAGCTAAAGGTGGAAAAATTAATATTACTAAGAGTTATGAAGGTATAGAGAGTGCAGTAGTAACAATTTCCGAGGGTGAAATTCATGTTACCGCCAGTGATGATGGCATAAATATTGCTGGAGGCAATGACGGATCCTCCATGAATGGGCGTCCAGGTCAAAATAATATCAATTCCACCTCAAACAATAGGCTTAATATAGATGGCGGATATCTTGCAGTTAATTCTATGGGAGATGGTCTGGATGCCAATGGATCAATTTATATGACTAAAGGTACAGTTGTTGTAAGTGGTCCAACAGCCAACAATAATGGTGCTTTAGATTATGATGGAACCTTTGAAATGACTGGCGGCTTCCTTATCGCTGCTGGAAGTTTAGGAATGGCTCAGGCACCTTCAGAGCAATCGACACAGAACTCTATAATTATGACTTATCCACAGACACAGCAGGCAGGTACTATTGTTAATCTTAAAGATAGTAAAGGAAATACATTAGCTACCTTTGCGCCTAAAAAGAATTATCAAACTGTAGTTATCAGCTCACCTGAACTTAAAAAGAATTCAGTTTATACACTGTATTCAGGTGGAAGCTCAAGTGGAAATGAAAATGATGGGCTGTATACTGATGGAGAATATAAGAATGGAACAAAAATAGTAGATTTTACCATTTCGAATTCTGTAACCTGGCTCAATGAAAGCGGGGTAACCACCAGCAGAAGCTCTCATCCAGGGACAGGAAGGACAGGAGGACCAAATAATCCTGAATTTGGCGGAAATCAAAATAGACTTGAAAAAGGAAGACCTTCATATTAGGTATCCTCATTCCAACCAATGATGATTAATGAAAAGTATAGATATGTTTAGTTACTTAAAGGCAAATTTGAATTAATAAAAAATTTTTAAAAATATGTTGTTAACAATAGAGTTGATGTGTATAAAAAGATAAAAAAAGTCGGTAAAACCTCGGCCGTATAAATGAGGAACTAAAAGGTTTTAGAGTAGCATCCTTGCTGCTCTATTTTGCTGTCATGGGGATTTTAAATGATTATATATGTAATTTTGATCTGATAATCTTCTAAAAAATAAAGGATATCGAAAACTTATCATTGAAAACTATATCTGCATTCTCTTGTAACTTTAGGCTTTACAGATAGAGGAGTAAAGAGTGCTAACTTTCATGTATTAGGAGAAACCAAGACTCCTGCAGTGCTAATTGAGATAGGTTTTATTGATAACACAGAAGATAATAATTAATGTAAGTAAACAGTAGTGCAAGAGAGTTATGGAAACAAACTTTAATATATATGAAAATAAGTGACGAAAAATCCAAAATTGTGTTAAAAAAAAGAAAAAAATAGTATAATAATATTATTATACAGATAAAATTATAATGGTCTTAGCTATATAATGCATATAAACAGATAATTAAAGGCAAACCTGTTAAAAAACACATCGCCCGGTGGTGAGGTTTAAAGTATAATGTATAATGTGTTATGATATTAAAGCAAAGGGATATTTTAAGGTGATAAAAAATGCGTGAAAATATATCAGGTAAAAAGAAAAAAATATTGCTGGTTGAAGACAGCCGCTTAACTGCTATGGTTTTAGCGGAACTTCTGCATAAAAACGGTTATGATGTGGAAAACGTCGCTACAGGGGAAGAAGCAGTAGAAAAGATAATGGGTGGTGTGACGTTGGATCTAGTTCTGATGGACATCGAATTGGCGGGGGAAATGAGCGGGATAGCGGCTGCACGTAGAATAATTAAATCCCGGGATATTCCCGTTGTATTTCTTACTGCCAACACCTCCGGGGGAATTATTGAAAAAATAAAAGAAGTTAAGGCCTATGGGTTTGTGCTAAAAGGAACAGATAAAGCAGCCTTGCTGTCCACAGTGGAAATGGCTTTGAAACTTCATGAAGCAAATATCCATGCTAGGATGTTTGAGCGGCTTTTTGAAAACTCTCTGAATGAACTTTATATTTTTCATCCCGAGTCGTTGAAATTTGTTGCTGTAAATCGTGCTGCCAGAAAAAATCTGGGATATACAACCGAAGAAATGAACGTTATGACACCCCTTGACCTTAATCTAGAATTTAATATGGAGAGTTTCCGAAGACTCCTTGCACCTTTGGTCAGTGAGGAACAGGAGCAGGTTCTGTTTAACACGGTACATCGCCGGAAGGACGGTTCTCTGTATCCTGTGGAAATAAATATACAGCTTTTCGACTATGAGGGAGCAAAATTATGTATGGCGCTGGTTGTTAACCTGACCGAACGCATAGCAATGGAAGAGGAACTAAAGGAAAAGGACACGACAATAAGAGCCATTATGGACTCGGCGCGAGACGCTATTATCATGCTTGATGGGCAGGGAAAAGTCATTTTTTGGAACCCTGCAGCTGAACAGTTCTTCGGTTATTCCAGGGAGGAAGTACTGGGGAAAGACCTGCATCGGCTGGTGGTACTTGATGAACGTCTTTACCAGATTTATACTCAAGCTTTCCAGCACTTTCAGTTGACCGGAGAAGGGAATGCCATAGGGAAAACAATTGAGATGAAAGCAAAACATAAAGACGGGCGGGAATTTGATGTGGAGATTTCCATGTCTGCTTTGAGGAGCAGGGACGCTTGGCATGCTGTGGGAATTGTGCGGGATATCAGTGAGCGTAAACAGGCACAGGAAGAACTTGAAAACAGCCGTAAACAATATATTGAATTAGCTGAAGAAGCCCCCATTGGAATTTTAAAATGTGATCTAGAAGGCAATATTGTTTATGTTAATCAAAAAACTTTGGAAATACTTGGCTCACCAAGTATTGAGGAAACAAAAAAGATTAATCTCTTAACTTTCCCCTTATTGGTCAGATATGGTCTTTCAAGAAAACTTGAAGAATGTATTAATGTCAAGATTATTTTGTACGATTGTGCCAATATTTTTATGTACAATTGTGCTAAGTA
>NZ_RJWG01000017.1 GCF_004011155.1 Clostridium prolinivorans
ATATAGTAAATAGAGAATTTGATAATAGAAGTGATCTAGAAATAGTAGTAAGTGATCTTACATATGTTAATGTGGCTGGTAAATGGCATTACATATGCCTATTAATCAACCTCTTTAATAGAGAAATCGTAGGTTATTCAGCAGGCCCTAAAAAAGATGCTGAATTAGTTTATGAATCGTTTATGAGTACTAATATAAATTTAAGTAAAGTAAAAATATTCCATACTGACAGGGGCAATGAATTTAAAAATAAGATAATAGACGAAGTTATAGAAGCTTTTAAGATACAGCGTTCCTTAAGCAAAAAAGGATGCCCTTATGATAATGCAGTTGCTGAAGCTGGGTATAAAATTATAAAAACAGAATTTGCATTTAATAAGATTTTTAAGAATTTGGAAGAGTTTAAAAAAGAATTACGAAGTTATGTATTATGGTATAACAACAAACGTATTCATGGTTCTCTGAATTATATGACTCCAGTAGAATATCGCCTAGCAAAAATGACCGAATAAAAATTGTACAAAAAAGTGTTGACAATCCAATTAAATACTAATAGAAACATAGAAATAATTATGAATAATCTTAATTCAGAACTTGGGATTGAGGTTAACAGTATTGAAATAGTTAATTTAGAAGATTTCCAGCCTAATCATCAAACCGATGATAGCAACGATATTGAGGACTTTGAAATTCCATTTTAATTTCTATAGAGGTATTGGAATAAATATGTTTCAATATGATGATAACTTTCTATCGTTTGCTTATGAAACTTGTACTTATAATCAAATAGCTTGTACTCTAGGAGTTCATACAGAGCTTGCTATGATAAAGGCACAGCTACTAAATAACAGAGGTCATAAATTAAATGTTCCTTATATACCTAATTCTAATTTTTTAGGAAAAATATAGTTAAAACCACTGACTATGAATGAATCGGTGGTTTTGTTTTTACAGTATCAAAGATTAGAAGCTTTAATTACAACTTAAACAAACATTTGTTGAGGTAAGCCTTTTTTCCAAAGTTTCATATACTGCAATTTTTTATTTTGCTCTTTAACCTTAGTATTTAATATAGATAAAAAATTGCTAATTTTTTCTTCTCATCAAGTGTAGATATGTAATAGCATCTTCTACTTGTACTAATAACAATTCATAAAGGAAAAGGAAAAAGTTTTCTGCAAATAAAATACCACTATTTAATTTAAAAAGATCCGGCTTAGGCTCTTTTAGAAAATACCGCTGCTGTGTTGATTATATGAATTATTTAAATATGAAATCAAAATAATATTTTTAAAAAATTTTATAATATATAGTATAAATATTATAAACTTGCGCATATTTATATTATATATCATATCTATATCAACCTGTATGGTTAATATTTAAATTCCCAATCAGGTGATTAAATATTTAATCCAAGTTGACATTTTTGTAGAATATGATAAAATAAAGGTAGCTCATCTACCAGTTGTAGAAGGAGTTCCTGAAGACGTCTCTTTATAAAGAGGCGTCTTTTGCTTTATATTTTATTTTATATTTTTCATACTCCTCAAGTTTTTTTCTCATCGTGTGGTCATGCTCTATATAAAATGCTGTTATTAACAAATTATACTTCTCTCTCTTTTCTAAGACCACCATATATCTTTCTTCCTCTAATAGTATATGAATTCTAACTGTATTTTTATAGGGTTTTTCCCATACCTTCATTCCTGAACAAAATTCACAATTTCTTTTACAATTATAATTTTCTATAAACTTTCTTACCCATCTAATTCGCTCACATCTTCTTAAATCTGGAACACGTTCTCCATCTTTCAAATAATCCTGACATGTAACATGAAAAAAAGCTTCTTCTTTTCCCATCTCTATAGGGTGTTTTCTGATCGCTATTTTATTATTTTGATATATTGGAGTACTTTTAATAAAATCATTGACAAATATATCATACAATTTACTTTCATAGCTTTTCCACTCAATATTTGCATCATAAGGCTCTAATTTGGGTAACCACTCACAATTGATCATATCTAATACCTTTTAAGTTAAAATTCTGTATCCCATACAAATATATTGAATTTTTCCTCTCTATATAGGGTACTTTTTGTTAGCCTATATCCTGAGCGAGTCCTTATCTTTTCAATTATTTCCTGTTTTACTTCGCTTTTTTTTATATCTTGTGGAAAAAACCTATTTGCGTACCCCGTTGCCCCTATTAAAATATCAGTTATTTGCATTATTTGCACTTCATGCGATCTAATTGGCTGTATTCTTTGAATTATTTTCTTTGAAAAATCATAAATATCATTACAGCAAACTTCATGTAATTTCTTTGCCCTATAACTTGAATTCGTATCTTTTATATCTATATAAACCTCATATTTATCTCTAGGATTAAAAATTATTTTTAACATGTTAAAATACATTTTATAATACCATTCATCATGAGTTTGGTTAAAAGCCTTATGATTCAATTTACTTTTATCAGGCACAACCAAACATCTAAAATGTAAATCATCGTCATCAAAAAAATAATCTACTATATCCATATATATTTGTTTCTTCACTGGTGCAACTTTTGTCCATTTTAACTCTGAATTTGGATTTACACCATTCCTTTCTTTAATAGCTCTTATTCTATTATTTATTTCTTTTACTTTATTTTGAGGACACCACACTGCTCCTAACACCATAACATTTATACCGTCATTTTCCAAGTGACAGCTTTCATCACAATATATATTATATAATATACTCACACATTCACCACCTTTTATGAAATTAATAACTTTTTATAAAATATCTAATATTGATTTGAAGTTTTCCAATACTGCTTATAAGTTCTCAATAATATCATTAGCAAGTTTATCAGGATCGGGCAGATTATCTAAATCAACTAAACTCTTATCCTTAATCCATGATCAATTATACTATATATAAAAATTAAATTCTATAAATGAACAAATGCTGTTCTCAAGTTTCATATTGATGAACGTATTCATTAACAACCTAATACATGAACTCCTATACCTTCCCACAAATCCCCATTATATTTTTATCCCCCAACTTATATTTGCCAAAAAGTGCACCCCCGGGGGTTCAAATTCCTTCAAAACCTTAGTCTACGGAAACATAAAACACACAAAAGAAAAAGGGGCAAATTGCCCAAGCCTTTGATTTCAAGCTATTTCTTCTCTATCTTCACCACACACTCCACATGGCACGAGCCGCTTGGATTGATGTCTTGGGCTGATTTTCTGCACCTTACGTTTACGGGAACATGTCAATGGGTTTTTGGCTGTTTTTAAAAAAACCGAGGTTCGTGGGAACATATCAATATGTAGCGATTCATTGTTAATATAAGTTTGCATACAACAATTTAGTTTGAATTCAATCCAAACGTTTTCGTCCCCAATTTTGCTTTTGTTATTTGCTCAAGTTGTATCACTTGTTCGCGCAAAGAAGAATTCGGAAGAACATTCAATATACTAAACTGGAATTTTTTATACCTCACAGGATCATTAGTCAATAAATCAACAAGTATTTTATTCCCCCCATGTTTTGTGTGCACATAGTCGCTCCACCTGCCCCAGATACCGTCTTTACCATAGGCAGAACCTACATATTGTTGCCCATTTGTTGTATCAAGGATTAAATATACTCCATAAACATTCGATAGCATCATTTTCCACTGCCTATTCACATCTGGATTTTTTATTATTTTTTCTAGCTCATCGAACATTAAAATGACATTTTCATATCCCAAAAATGTTTTTGCAAATCCCTTTGGTAAAATTTCAATTACATCTTTATCAAGTTTTTTCTGACACCAAGAAACTGTAGAACTGCCCCAATCGATGACTAACCTTTCTTCTAATTCACTTAATGAATAGTCCCTAATTAAATCATAGAAATAAAAAGGTCCTGCCCCCCAATTTTCTAAAATAATAATAGGATTAAGCACGTCTGGAAGCTTTGAGACTTTCTGCACTTTATTCACTTTATAAACCCCTTGTAAAAGGGCTTTTCTGCCTTCTAATGCACGAAATACAATTATATATTCTGTATCTTTAAAAACATTTGTTTTTTGATATGATTGATATAATTCAAAATGACCTGCTTCAATTATATTTCTGATTTCATTTCTGTCGGTCGTATGCCTAACTACTTTTATTCTATTGTTGGTAAATCCTTTTAGTTGAAGAATGTCAGACAGTTTCACTTCATTAACTCCTTTTAATTATAGTCATTATTATTCGTAGGAATATTGTTGTCACTTAAAAAAATTATGAGCACCTTCAAGCGTTTTAGTTGCCTTGAAGTATAGATTATGAATATCACCATAATCTACTTTTTCTTCCCCTTCTCCTTGGTATGGTACTCTTATTAAATGCCTTGACAGATCTTGCAGTATTCTATTAGCATCAATTATTTTTAATATATTTCGCTCCTTGAGACCTTCATTGCACAGTTTTTTTACAGCGTCAATATCTTCCTGCAAAGGCTTATAATCCACATACTTCTCAACTCCTGATAATACAGTTACTATCCCAAATAAATTATTTTCATCATAAGCATCCCATCTTGGATGATTCTTATCAATAAGCTCAATATATCTATCATCAGACACAATACTATAAAGCTGTAACGCACTGGACTGGATAGCATGGGAAAAGTTGTGAATTTTGTCTTTAGGAATTTTGCTGTATATTTCAGTCCTTAAATCATACCTTTCTTTTGGTGTCATCGCAGGTTTCAATTGGTATGGATCTATACTTTCAACTAATTGAATAATCTCTTCTTTTGAAAGCATATTTTTATTTTCATGATTATCCCCAGCACTTTCTTCATTTGAATCTTTTGCTCCTTTGTCAATATAAATCGGTATCTTCAAGGTATCTCCCGCTTTGATAATGTTAGGGTCAGTAATGTTGTTAATCTCTAGAACTTGTTTGGCATACCATTCATAATTCATTCTGAAATGCTCATTCATAAAGTAAGGGTTGATAACGTCAACCAACGTATCTCCTGATTGAATGGTTATTTCCCGTACCTCTTTTAGCTCCCAGACATCATTCGGGCGGTCAGCAATGCCAATCCCCGAAATTGAAACTACTTTGTCACGATCAAAATATTCTTCGGATGGTATTATCTTTTGCCCATTTTCGACTACATACCAAATGCCGGTAGTTTCGTTAATATACCGTCCTGTATCCTCATCATAAGTATATCCCTCAAGCGGTTCAACCTTTTCCTCAGTTAAGATCTTTCCTCCAGTGTCTACTATAATTTTACTGCCATCCGGTAATGTTTTTTCTCGTGTTTCTTCTACTTCTCCACATCCAACAAGGTTGATCATTGCTAAACATAATACAAGCAGAAAACTTATGAATTTCAACTGAATCACCCCAAGCCACTCTACCTCAAAACATATTTTTATTATGATAAATAGTTAATCTCAAGAATTGTATCCAGTTTTTCCACATTAAACATGGTACTTATGGTCTCCGTAATTGAAAGTTTGTTTATCTTCTCTCTTGCCGGTCCAGTTTCTATTTAGAAAATTCGAAAAACCATTCTATACAGTTGTTCTTGGCTCTTCCATATCATTTTTCTGCAACTTATACTCTCTTCTTGCATTCAGAATTAATAATACATTCGCTACAATTCGGATTATTCGGTCTGCACCAGGTACGCCCAATCTCCCAGCATGAAAAATCTATTATCCCTGGAAACTTAGGATTTAACTCTCTTGCCTTATAGATGATCGAATCTAAATCAGCATTACTATCAACCAGCCCGGTCCGTCGCATTACCCTTAAAATATGTACGTCTGGTGATATGTCAATTGAGTAATAATCCGAAAACGGAATCTTAAATTGCCTGGCAAGAATATTGGCTGCCATTGTAGCAATTTTTTTGCCGCTTCCTTTAAACTGCAAGAATTCATAAACTACTTTTGCGCTGCTAGGATTGTTGCTCCATATTCGCGAAGCATCCCCATTATACTTTACTTTAATATCCTGAATTGCAGAATAAAATACCTCCGCCATTGTATCGTTAAATCTATGCAAGACATTTCTATTAAAAATATTCTTGTACTCTTCAAGTGAAACGCTGGCTAAATCATCAATTTTAAAGCTTCCTATAATCTCCCTTATTCTAAAGGGAATTGACCACGCTCGCTCCGCTTTAATCTGCCTATCCATCAAGCAGGCTAAAACAAAAGCATGGGGCGTGTTTTCAATATCGTTAAGAAATTTATCTTGTTCTATGTCATTAACAAAAGGAATAAGATGTCTTTCTGAATCACTAAATCGTGCTTTTCCTATTGTTACAAGCAAGTGTTCCGCCATATTATCACCTTTCCATAGCTTTTCCTCAAGCTTAGCACTAAACTTTATCTTTTAATCTGATAAGGTTTCCCGGCAGTGCTTCAAACATATCCGGGTAATGCCCACACCTCGCCCTAATCTGTGTATATTCCGCCTTACTGCCATCCTTTTTTAAATACAGCCTACGCCTATATACTCATCGGCAAGTTCAGCTGCATGCATCGTTTTGTTTTCTGCCTCTGATAAGACAATTCTCATGGCTTCATGAAGTGTATAGTTAGACATTTCATTCATGTCAATTCCTGTATCAGTTAAATTGTTTTCATCATATTTTAAGACTATATAAACTGGTTTATTATCTTTAAGCAGAACGACTTTTCCGTTTAAATAAGCTGAACACCTCATCTGCCTTTTTATGAATGTTTATTTCAGCAATTTTATCGAATTGTGTCGGATTAGGATTAATATGTACTATTTTTGCGTATTTTAAAATGTAATTAAAATAAACACCACTATAACAACCTTGTGCACCAATTATTATGACTAATTCAGCTTTGGAAATCCATTCTCTCGCTTTTCTAACATCTTCACTTAGTAGTCCAACATGGCTACGAACCGGAAATGCTGATATTGCTCCACTACATTTTTTGCAACGTGGAATTTTTCTCTGATTCCAAATATGAACATTATTGTATTGCTCTCCACACTTGATACACTGATTCACACCAAAACTCCCTTGTATTTCAGCAACATTTTTCGAACCTGCCAGGAAATGAAGACAGTCAATATTAGTAGTAATTATACCTTGAATCTTACCGCCATTTTCTAATGCAGCCAATTTTCTATGCGTGATAGTTGGACCGTTTTCAAAATATATTTTAAAAGATTTTCCAAGCTATTTTGTAATAATGATTGGGTGCAACTAGAAGTATTACCTGTGACATTATTTGCATAACTTCTAAAACATTCATGTGCTGCATATCTTTAATACCTGCTGATATAGAAATTTCAGCACCTGTTATTACTACTGTGTATTTACTTTTTTCTATATAATCCTGCAATCTTAATATCTGGCTATCAATGCGTAGAGACCTTCAGTTATATTACTGTACCCATATAAATATACCCTTTTTTCTTAGGGGCAGTATCTAACTTCTTATAGCCAAAAGTTTCACTTTCTTCGTATATATGGCATAATGCAATACCCATATCGATACAATTAAGTTTATTTTTTATAAAGTTCATAATGACGTTTGGTTTTTTACGGTAGCAATGAATAAAACCTTTTTCAGCAATAAAATACCAATCTTGCTCATTAAGCGCACTGGGTGCAAGCCTCGCAGCTTCTATACGAATATCTGAGCCTTCAGAAATATCAGATAATTCCTTTCTTTTAAATTCGAACAGTTCTCTAAACAATGGTTCTGCAGGCTTTCCAAAAGGCATGCAGATAACATATGGCAAGCTGCTATTTGAATTTACATTCGGTTTTGCCATTCTAAAATACGAACCTAAACCTATACTGCTGAAATAGAGACTTAACTGTTGGCCAATAAAGCCAATATTCTCATAAGCACCGTTTTTTTCTTCGCTATTAAATAAAAGATAATATCGTGCATTTTGCTTTGATGGATTCTTATCTTCAATAAGTTCAACCGAATATCTTATATCAGGAAACAAAGGTGTAACTAACTTTATTTTTTCTTTGATTCTAGTAAGTAGTTCATCTGGTAACGCTGAATTGTCAAATTTTCTTACCGATTTCCTCTTAGTAATATATTCATTCTTCACTTTTCAACAATCCTCCTAAAGAATTCTATTGCTCCTTTCACATCACTTTCATTTGGGTGTCCTTTTGCAATTCCGCCAATCAACTTAAAAGGCCCAAATGTGTCAAAACCTCTACACCCATAAGTTCCAATCAACCGGCAGGATTTCTCTGTAATGATCTGCTCTATTTCTTTTGTGTAATTTCCTTTTATACCATAAGTATTTATGAGAAATACTTGTTTTTTATTTGGCAAGTTGTTCCTGGCAAAATCCATAACCTTCTCGCTGAATTTACTATAATATGTGCCGGATGCAAAACCTATTACATCGTAATTAGATAAGTCTTCCTTTTTACATTCAACCACATTAATTAGTTTTACATCATACAATTCTTTAATGGCATCCAAAAGTTTTTTTGTATTTCCATGATGTTGGGAATAGTATACAATTGCTACTTTCATAAGAACCCCCCCTGTTTTTACTGATCTTTAATTTGAGAAAGCGTCTTGCTCATACGATTGATAATTTCAATCATCTGCGTTATATCAGATTCTCCTAAAGCATTTGTTATTTTATTGAATCTCTCATTGAATTCCTCACCTTTAATTCTTAGCATCTCTTGTCCCTCTGGCGTTATTGTTATAATTAAATTCCGGCGATCGTTTTTATCAACATCTCTAATAATAAGCCCCTTATTTTCGAGAGATCTTAGAATTTGAGAAACGGCTGCTTTTGTAATCGACAAATATTCTCGTATATCTGATAAAGTGGTATTACTGTTAGAACTGGCAGAGGTAACTGCAATTTCTCTCATTAATATATATTCTGGTATGTTGATACTACTATTTGATGCTTTACTATCCTTTCCGAATTCAGCATTTAAAAAGCTTCTTAATTTAAATAATGAACGTAAAAACTCCATTTTTATTTCTTGTTTCATACCTCTTCTCCTTTGAATTATTTCTAAACTATGATTATAGTTAAGTTATTCATAGTTAAGCTATTAACTATTATACTTATATTTTTAATACTTGTCAATGCGTTTAAAATTTGATCTACTGCAAATGTAAATATTCAAATCAAAATCTATATTTTTATACATTTATATAAAATAAAAATGCCGCCAATTAAGAAGGTTTCCTCCTCAACTGGCGGCAATCTTATTTTAATCCTATAGATTCACTTCTATTTCTAACCCAGACTTAAATTCAACCAATATCCTGTCATCATATACCGTTGCTTTTTCAACCAGTTTTCTGACCAGTTTATCATCAAACTCCGTAATATCACCGGTTTGCATATTAAGAAAGTCCGTCATCTCAGCAATCCGATCCCTTTTATCTTGACGGAGAGCGTTTCTCGAAAGTGTTTCTTGCCTTAAGTCCCGCAAACGGTAAATCTCGTTGACAATATTATCGTATGCTTCCTTTGAATTTGCCTTTTGGATCAAATCGGTTTGGAGTTCTTCCAGCCTTTTATCAATATCTGCCGTACTCTCATCCAAATCCTCGCTTAATACGGTTTCAATATTCTTCTTCAGTATGGCCAGAAAAGAGTTTTTTCCGCTGACTGCTACATTGATGGCTTCTACAATTTTCTCTTTAAGCGTATCTTCAAGTATAGTGGAAGCGGTACAAAACAAACCGGTGTTTTCCAATCTGCTGACGCATCTCCATACGATTGATTTCTTTCCTCGGTTATTCCAATGAACCCTTCGAAATATTTCATGACAGTTGCCGCAAAAGACCATCTGTGATAAAGGATGATTATTGCTATAGTTTCTCTTCTTTCCGTTCTTACTTATATGCACACATCTTCTTTTGACAAGCTGTTCCTGAACCTGCATAAAGATTTCACGCGGGATTATGGGCTCATGGCTGTTTTCTACATAGTATTGTGGAACTATACCGTTATTGGGTACCCTTTTCTTCGATAAAAAATCTACCGTATAGGTTTTCTGCAGCAGCGCATCACCGATATATTTTTCATTTCTTAAAATCTTATTGATGGTGCTGGTATGCCATCTGGGATTGCCTGCACCCGTCAGAATTCCGTCAGCCTCCAAACCCCTAGCTATCTGTAGCATACTGGAACCTTCGAGGTATTCTCTGTAAATGCGTTTAACGATCTCAGCTTCTTCAGGTACGATAACTAAATTGCCATCCTTATCCTTTGTATAGCCAAGAAACCGGTTGTGATTGATATGGATTTTTCCTTGCTGATATCGGTACTGAATACCCAGTTTTACATTCTGGCTTAACGATTGGCTTTCTTGCTGTGCCAAAGATGCCATAATGGTCAACAGGATTTCTCCTTTGGAATCCAATGTGTTTATATTTTCCTTTTCAAAGTAAACCGGAATATTTTTTTCTTTAAGCTGCCTTATGTACTTTAGGCAGTCCAGCGTATTTCTTGCAAACCGGCTGATAGATTTCGTAATTATCATATCGATTTTACCCTGCATGCATTCTTCTATCATCCGGTTAAATTCTTCACGCTTTTTTGTGTTAGTTCCGGTAATACCTTCATCTGCAAATATACCTGCTAACTCCCATTCGGGATTGCTTTTGATATAGTTTGTGTAGTGCTCAATTTGCGCTTCATAACTGGTTGCCTGCTCTTCGCTGTCCGTAGAAACACGGCAATAGGCTGCCACCCGAAGCTTAGGCAATTCCTCGGCCTTTGCACTATTCCCAATTCGCTTACGAGCAGGAATTATCGTAACATTCCTGGTTGTCATCTAAAATCACCTCGCTCTTGATAAGACTATAAGCATACTCTGCCTGCTGAAATGGATCATCGTATAGATTATCTGGCATTGAAGCATGAAACCTAAAATTCAGGCATTTCTTTTCATTTCCTTTATGTTCATAAATCCTGCCAAGCGCCTCAGCTCGTCTGCGTCTTTCCAGTTGTGCTTTTTCGAATGTGTCCTTGCTGATAATTGGCGGATAGAATTTGTACTCAACATACCGTTTATCTGCCAGCATTCTTGCAACAGATGTATGGTAACGCTTAATACCCGCTTTTTGCGCCGCTTCGGTTAAAGAAAGCCCGGAAAGATAAGCCTCAAATAGCTTCTTAATTTTAACTGCTTCCTCTTCATTAATTACAGCCCTACCGTTTTGAATGGTATATCCAAAAAGTATATGGCTCATTATTTCACCAGCCTTTCCCTTAAGTTCAACCCGCATTTCATTTTGAAACCTATTTCTTCTTGTGAAAACACAATGATTTCGCGGGTAAAATCCTCAAATATTTCACTATCAAATGCATCAATCTGCTTTTCAGCTTTTGTTGCAAATTTAAGAAGCTTTTCAACCTCAAAGAGGATAGTCTGACTCCCATCGATTGTATGTTTTATGGCTTCTTTTTGTTCCTTTAATAAGGCCGCTTCTTTAAGCAGCTCATTTTTCTGTGTATTAAAAAGAGCGGGTTCCAGGTATCCCTTGGCCATAAGTCCCATAATCACCTGAACTCGCTCTGTATTTTCTTTGATTTTTGTTTCCATCTCCTGAATCTTTGTTATGTTATCTGAGTAATTTGTTTCCTTTAAACTTTGTAGCAATGGTCTTAGAATGAATTTATGACCGAAAATAAGCTTATTGATCATTACAACAAAGGCCTGATGGATTGCATCCTCTCTGACAAACTTCATGGAACAGCTTGATGCGTCCTTTATATGCTTTGTGCAGCACCAGGCAATATATTTACGGTTACCGCTGCCATGCGTTCGACGCTTAAAATTGCTGCCACATTCTGCGCATTTGATTTTCCCTGAGAACAGGTAGCGGTTTTGATACTTGCTGCTTCCTTTAATTATACCTTTTTCTTTTCCTCTTTGCTTTATTATCTCTTGGGCGGCTTCAAATTCCTCATGGGATATAATGGCTTCATGATGATCTTTTATCATGTATTGATCTTTTTCCCCACGATTATAATGCCGCTTAAAATTCTCATCTGTATAGGTTTTTTGCAGAAGGACATCCCCAGTATATTTTTCATTGCTAAGAATACCGCGGATAGTGGTCGCTGTCCAATGTGAACCTCTCTTTGTTGGGATTTTATCCGAATTTAGCCCATCTGCAATTTTCTGTGTACCTTTACCTGCCAAAGCTTCAGAAAAAATCCGCTTTATGATTTCAGCCTGTTCTTTATTGATAAATAGCTTTCCATCCATATAATCATAACCATAGGGAGGGTATGAAATCTTGTATGTTCCGTTTTGAAACCTGCGCCTGATAGACCACTTACTATTTTCTGCAATGGATAATGACTCGTTTTCTGCAAGACTGCTCAAAATTGTCAGCACCAATTCGCCTTCCATGCGCTGTGTGTTTATATTCTCTTTCTCGAAATAGATGAAAACACCGAGATCCGTAAGTTTTCTCACCATCTCAATGCAGTCGGTTGTATTTCTGGCAAATCTGCTGACTGACTTGGTTATAATAAAGTCAATCTTCTTGTTTTCACAATCTGCAAGCAGCCTTAAAAGTCCAGTTCGGTTCTCCTTTTTTGTGCCTGATATGCCTTCATCATAGTAAATCCCCGCAAATTCCCAATCAGGATTTGTTTTTATATAGGATTCATAATGGTCCTTTTGTGCTTCCAGGCTTGCCATTTGCTCATCACTGTCTGTTGAAACCCTGCAATAAGCTGCCACTCTTACCTTTGGCTTGAAAGCTTGGAGAGCATTGTTTCCATCAATCCTTGTTACCTTTCTCACTGTTTTCACCTCCTTTGGGCATGTGACATGTTACCTCTATGTGCCGCTAATAGCAAGCTAATTAGGCCATAAGCTGTGCGTACATCGGCGAGAAAGTTTTGCGGTTCAACTTGTCGATTTTGTTGAATTCTTCTTCTGAAATCAGTCCCGCCTTAAGCATCTTTTGCAGGATTTTATATGCCCGCCAGTAATCTACCTCTCTTTGAATTTCCTCCTGCGTTATCTTTGTATAGTTCGTTTCCTGCGGGTTATATGGTAAATGATTAGCCGCTTCTATCATTCAAGCACCTCCTATAAAAACTTAGGACAGCCGCGATTGGCTGTCCTTTATCGTTATTCCGGCAATTTCAGAACTTGTCCGGGGTAAATAGTATCTGAAGTCAGGCCATTGAGTTTCTTAATCTCCGGATATCTTGTTCCTCTGCCGAGTTCTTTTTCCGCTATTCTCCATAAGGTGTCGCCTTTTTGCACTGTATAGGTTCTATTGCCCTTGATATCAGGAATGCTATTTACAATTACAAGGTTTTCTTTTGCTACCCAAGTGTTTATGCCTGCAATCTCTTGGCCGCCGGATTTCTTAACCTTTTTGCCAAGCAAAACACATTCTTTGCCGCCTTTTATGACCGGCTTGCCTTTGTATAAAGTCTGTGTGACCCTGTGGTAATAGTCATTTTTGACCCACGTTGGAACTTCCACACTGCCGGGGTAGTAGTTCTTTACACTGTCCTTAAACTCCACCATATCGCCCATTCCAATATCAGTATTGGTATCTGTACTGTTCTCCAGCGCTTTTTTTACTGCTTTACGGAAAGTGTCCATATTCTCCCCATGCTTGGGAAACCAGTGCATCACATCAGCATGGTTGCTGGCAATACCGAGCTTATATCCTTCGGAGTGGCAGATGATATCATTCTCATTAAGACCGTACTTCTTGCAGAGCATAACGCAGAGTTCAACCGCGTTCTGCCATGCTTTACGGAAATAATCTTCCTGCTTTGCTGCATCATAACCCACCATTACCGACCCGGATTTATACGAAAACCCGGCGGGTTCACAGATTTCAAAGCCAATATGGGTATTGTTGGCGGATCCTCCTGCATGCCAACCGCGATGATCCCAAGGCAGGTATTGCCAAACCTCTTTATCGTCTACAAAAGCATGTACACATACCTGCCTGTTTATTTCACCGGCTTTGTAAGATTTGTTCCAGCGGGAAAACCACTCAGCCGCCATTACACCCGGCACAGCCGTCGAATGTACCATGATTCCTTTAGGCGTGATTTTGCGGCCTGCTGTATAGCAATCGTTTCGCGTCATGTATTTAGTAAAAAGCTTCATTTCTTTTCATCCTCCTCATTTGAGCGGCCATGCAGTTGTTCCAATGCGTTCTTCAGCTTTTCAGGAATGGGCAGTCCTATATGTGCTGCATTCTCAAGAATTGAAATTCCCTCGTTACTCAGGTAAAAGAAAATCACCGCTGTCCGGATTGCCCCGCCATTGCCGAGCACCTGGCTGTCGATGATGTGTCCTACTCCTACAAGTACAAAAATAAGCACTTTCTTAAAGATGCCCTTGGCCCCGACTTCACTCGAAAGCTTTCTGTCTACAACGGCACACATCACTCCGGTCACATAGTCAATGGCTACAAAAGCGATGAGTGCATATAAAAATCCATCCAGCCCTCCAAGAAACCAGCCAAGAAATCCGCCAATAGCAGTAAAAACCGCCTGTACCCAGTTCCATACTGTTTTCATTGTCTTAAACCTCCGTTCAACTTGAGTTTTGCATATAAAAAAGCGCCCTGCCTTAAAGCAAAGCGCTGAATAAATAAAACTTCTAAACTATATTTGCTTCGGAAGCGCCTCCCACAGCCGCATATCCTCCTGCCCAAGAGACCAGATAGCTATACCTCGCAGTTTCCATCGATAAGCCGCTTCGTTTGCCCAGTAAACAAGGCTGTCCACATCCTGATAATACAGAATAGAAAAACCATCTGCATCTCCGAGAAAAAGTCGGGATATCCAGATATTGATGTCTTTCGGTATAATCTTTACTTCATAGTCATTACCGCAAGAAAGAGCCAAAAGTTGTGAGTGGAAGAAGTCATAGTCCATCGAAATGTCCTCACTGCGAGTTATCGATTCCTCCACATCGTTATTTACTGAAAACACCTGAAATTCATCATCCCACGTGACACCAGTGCGAGCAAGCCTGCCAAAGCTGGTTATAGTTCCATCCGGGAGTTCCACATCAAAACGCTCGTATGGTTCATATACCCACGCATCGCCCAGTCTCAGTAGCTCGCATACCGTCCGGTTGTCCGAGCTGTACCCTGCATAACCACTACCACCGTTTACATTCACTGTGAAACGCAGGGTTGAAGCTGCACCAGAATATACTCTTACCTTATTGCCGCGTTTTCGCATCTCTATAGTATACATATTCGGATTAGCACGAAGATCGGCATCTACAGTTTTTGAGAAACTAGCGGAGTAGCTACCAAGCAAGGAATTACCTTGATAAAGCTCGACTCTTTGCGTGTCATAGTTTAAGCAGCAGAAAATATCCCCAAGGAATACCCCAGCCCGTCCACTGCTATTTTGAGGGAAAGCCAGCCTTGCCCGGATATGGATGTCGGAAAACCCGTCGTATTTCCATGCAAGTTTGCCATATCCCTCGAGCTGGGAATATGGGCGGCTTTCTGTGCTGTCTGGATCTTGCCAAACATCCCATTCGCCGTCCAACACAGTCCAGTAATTTTCAGGCAGGATGTTCCTGTCCCGAAAATCTTCATACCAAATAAGCGCCGAGTCGGGTTTTCTTCGCAACATTTCAAAGGTCAGTTTAAAACCTCGATCCGGCTCAACCATCACACCATTTACATCCTTGAACCGACGAGGAGAGAGCATAAAGCTGGCTTCACCGGCAAAGGGATACTCCGAAAATCCACTGCAAACCCTAAAACCGTAAAACTGGACTCCCGGCACACCTCCGCTTATGCTGACAGCATGCGTTCCCTCTTGGAGAAATACACCTTTTGCAAGTGTCAACCAGCAAACTCTTCTCCAGTATGGCCACCATAAACGGTTCTCGCTGAAAGTCTTTGATTCACCATCAAGGGAAACGATAATCGCATTTTTGTCCCAGTAAGGAAAGCAAAGCTGTACTGCAATATCGTAATATCCCGCTTCTCTTATCTCAAAACGGTACTCTGCTGACGCCTGGTCATCTCCAAGTGAGGCCATCTCATCAGTAATAATGACATTTCCTTCGTATTCATCCGGAACTCCGTTCCTGTCAATATAAATGGTTCCGAACTCCGATTTCTGCTCCTTGCCATAGCTTGTCAAATATCTTCGCCTGTTATAAACCCCTTTTAGCAGCGGATATTCCCAGGATATAGCATCCCACCCTTCCATATAGTCATATACATGAGGAAGAGCCCAAGGTACTTTGTTATAGTCATCCCAGTAAGCCACAATTGGAATAAACGGCTGGGGCGGTGCATCGCCTGTGAAATTGTAAACCCCAGTCATCCAGTATTTTGCCGCATAGTAGGTATTAGACACTCCTCGATAGGTTATTCCAAGGTTTTCAGGCGTATCATGGATCCTCCAGTTCCAACCATAAGCAGGCAATCCCATGAATATCTTGTCCGGCGACATAACGGAAACAGCATAATCATATATGCCCTCAAGCCAGTCACGAGGAGATACTGGGCCGGGAGCAGAGCCCGCCCATGCCATGCCATAGCTCATGATGGCGGCGGTATCGCAATAGTCGTTAAGATCGGCATAAACACACCAGTTTTCACCGCCCACCGAGCCTTGAACGCCGGTCATACCCGGCAGGCAGATATTGACAAGCTTTGTTGCATCATAAGACTTAACTGTATTGTATATATCCCTAAATAGTGCATTCGCCGCATCCTTGTTTTCATAACCGCCGCCGCGCTCCAGGTCAATATCTACCCCAGCGCACCATGGATACTTGTTCATGATTCGGATGATTTCAGTGAGAAACTTATCCTTTGCACCGTTTTCGTTGTTGCGAAGTGCAGTAAAAATATTGGCTATTCCATGATTCATAATTGTGAGCAGCCACTTAATGTGCGGCCATTTCTGAATATACGGTAGCATGCTGCTGATGCTGGTACCGGTTTCAGTGATTGTGCCTGTTGCGTCAACCTCAAAAGTAAAAATGCCTACCGTATCAAAGCGGTCGCCGTAGTCTCTAAGTGCTTCATACATTCGGGCATTTCCCATAAAACTCCACACCATGCACCGCTTACCTTTTAAATAATCCCTCACAACCGATCACCGCCTTCCTGCATCTCCTGAAATTCAAAGAGCAACCGCGCCGATTTTCTCTCTTCCAGTTTCACTGTATGTTTGCTGTCCCATGCCGCAGAATATTGATAAAACCCATCCTTAGGAGTCTGACTTCCGTTTTTTAGGCATTGGCGGGTGGAAGCCTTGAGTGTCAGCTCATCGCCTGCGTTAACCGAGTCAAGAAACCTTACCTTATGCGCGCCCATACCTTGGGATATTTCAATACTTCCTGCGGCCATATCCTGTATAGGATAGATATAGCAGTCAAGACCAGCAGAAGTTTTACCCAGGTTGAATAAAACTACAGTCTCCGCTGTCCGTACCACGCCGTTATAATGCCGGGGCAGGACTGGCTGCCCGTTTTCCTGCATTTTCGTTAGCATTTTGCTCGTGTGGACGGTATAGCCCGTCAACTGATCTCCATCCTGAAGCTGCAGGTCGGTGAAATAGATTATTCCGGTACAGTCGGAAATCTTGAGTATCACAGTAACGCCCACCACATGTTTATTGCTTTTTAGTTGTATGGTTTCTGTAAATCTTGAAAACTGCATCCATTTCACCTACCCGTCCAATGTCCACTGAATCTCGCATACATGCCCGATCCATCCAGTGGAAACCGAGCCGCCTTGAAGCAATAAATCAGTAAAGTACACTGTGCCAGTGCAGTCAGTGATGCACAGCCTGATGGTGATAGACTTGACTCTGCTGATACTTTTCGGAGAAAAACTGTGTACAATCTGATTGAAATATGCCATATCCACCACCCTCAAATCAGGTCTATAAACCTCGTTTCTGTTGTACCGTCCTCGTATTCAATGACCACTTCAACTCCAACTTGGCCGTTTTCACCCTTTTCGAGGTTTTCAGACGCAATCTGCGCTGAAAATGTATAGCTTTTACGTGTTGCTGGGTATACCGTCTGTGACAGGCTCTTTGTCATACCAGGTACACCGACAGCCTTGAAGGAAGCAGTTCCCGAAACACCATTTTCAGTGTCCACTTCAAAACCGGAATTGACCCAGTAGGCAAAACCATCATCTGCCCTGGAATTGCGCAGATGGTTGAAAGGTACCATATCCTTGATTTCTTGACGGTTTAGCAGTTCAGCAGAGGACAGCGCATCTGCTGCCTTGTCCCACTGTGCAGAAGAGTCACCGAGCTCACGTAATTTGGTAGAAAGCTCGATTACTGTTTTCCAAGGTTCCTGCAGGTTATACTGTCTTCGCACGACGCGTGTCTTTACCAGAAGGCCTAGTTCCTTATCGTCTACCGTAACAATATCACCCAGTTTCCATGCTTCATGCTCATAACCGGTCAGCGCGGATAGATCCATTGCCGATAGCACATATGAAACGCGAGGCTTCGAATATTCTGCAAGCCTCATCCTTGCATATTCCAACATCTGATACGGATTCGTAAACGTCGAACAGTCAAGCGTCGACACCCTTACTTCACTGGAAAAACTGTAATCTTCCACATATTCCTTGCCTCCGTTAATTGAAGCGAATGTCATTCCGTCCTTACCATAAGCATATAGCCTTGTCACTAACTCGCGTGTATCAACTACCCGCTGAATACTTTTCAGGTTCTTCCTATATGAAAAAAGCGCTCCGCTGTCGGTACCGCTAAAAGTCAAAAGGTGTACCTGGCGGTTGGCGCTGTCAAACACAAGGTCGCCGCCATAGATGTTCTGTACGGCTCGAAGGATGGATAAGGCGTTTTTTTCTGTGCACTGCCATGTTCTCTTCGTAGTGACAGTAACATTTCCTACCGTCCAGCCTGTACCCAAAAGTGCATATTGCATCGGGACATCTGCAGTGTCTGCATTGAAATCCATAGGTTCTTTTTCCGCACTGAAAGACAGATCGTAAAACACCGCTTCAGCATATACTTGCGTGATAACACGCCCATCTTCGCTTTTATTGTCCGTCAAGGTACGGATCCGGTAAATGTCATTTACGATTTGCACTTGTTTTTCATTTTCCAGTGTGCTTCTTTTTGGATCATGGAACGGAAGCTTGAATTCCAGCGTATCCGCGCCGTTCACCTCACCGGTGACAATAATATCAAAGGCATTTTCAAGAACAGCTTCCCATGCTCCGTTTCTGTCCAAAACCACAGGGCGGGCAAAGCCTAACTTCTCATATGGCGCTTTCGGTATATCATAAAGCTGTATTTCCAGCAGTTGTGGCGTCCTCAACGGATCGCTGCTGGTAAGGGTAACCCGGAACCTTATATATTGCCGATTTGGCGATTGAAGTTCACCGCTGGTTCCCACAGCCTGCCATGCAGACCATTCTTCAAGATCATCGCTTGTGCTGGTCTCTACTAGAGACACTGAAGTAACACCTGCAGTATATTCGCTTGTCACAGCTACACGACCGCTGCCCGATAATGCACATGGAACCGCCCTTGTATAAAGTACGCCACTTGCAGGATACTCGCCATCTGTTGCTTTAAGGGTGACTGTACCAGGCTCTGCCAAAGCATCTACATCCGAAGCCGCATCCCCACCGTTTGCATGTAAAGACGACTTAAAATATAACAGCAAATCATCAGCTGTAAGCTGTGAGTCCGTTTCCAGAAACCAGTCGTCGAAGCCTCCGGCATAGTAGTAGGTATTTGCATGCATCCCCATAATAATGTTTGCTATACATTCTCGGTTCAATTCTCCCGAAAAGGAACGCACAGGCGACACCCAGGTTGCCCCGTCGTTGCGATCGCATATGATGTTCTGCACCTTTTTATTGCTTACTTCAATGATGGAGGCAATAAAATACCAGCCGCCGTTTTTTAAGGTAATGGTAGCTGTTTCACTCTGGTCGTAGATTAGTGTGCCGGAGGAGTTATACAACATCAGCCTAAGTCTTCCTTGATAAAGTGAAACATAAAGAATTGGCTGACCGGGTCCTTGGCGGGTATTGAATATGGGTATATATGTCTGGCCGACCGAATAGGTGGTAGGATTAATCCAACCGCCTACAACAATCTTTTCGCCCAGATTGCTAAAGAAACTCCCATCATTTTCTGCTATAAGATGGGTCTTTTCAGAAGTCGGATTAACAATATTTTGCCTAAAGTATCTTCCGAATCTTCCAGCAATAAGGTTTGCCGATGTCCCTGACCAGCCGGAGATGGTAAAATGTCTGCCATGTCCCGATGAGTCTATAAGCTGAAGATTTTCGTCTGGTGTTTTTTCATTAAATCGCCATAAAGCAGACGTCCTTGATGTTACAGGAAACTCACCGGTAAAATCCTCTTGGCTCGTTAGAATTGATTTTATCGCCATGTTATCACCTCCATCTGCTTTTTGCCTGTATTTTTAACTCAGTAAAGGTCGCGTTTTCTGCGGCAATCTCAATATGATTAACACCTTTCCTGAGAATTGGAAAATTCAGATCCTGCAGGCTGGGAAGGCCATTTCTCAAGGTTCCGCCTGTTTCATCAATAACCTTAGCTGTTACCATGCCGGAGTCGACAATCAGAGTTTCACCTTCAGATAATGAGCCGACAATTCTCAATTCCTCGTCGTTCGTAATAAGCGAAATATAGCTTGATGAAGACATTGATATTAAACCCTTCAATAGATAAACCGGATTGGAATCCGCATTTCCTTTAACCCTCTCCAGCTCATGAAGACCTGTTTCAGAAAGAACAAATACCTCATCTTCCAACGCATAAGCATACGGGTCGGGACAAACAAACCGAAGTTCAAAGCTGCCCGCTGTCCGCAGTAATCGCTCACAGTCAACCGCTTCTGATAAGCGAGCCATGAAATATCGGTCGGGCAAATCATCTAGAACAAGTTGTTTAAGCCCGTTTTCCGGATTTAACCATTCAGCAACATTATCAAGAACCGATACAAGATCGGCAAAACTGCGCTGGGGAAGCACACTACAGCTAATTATTATGTTTCGTTCTGATATATCGCAGCCAAAATCTGCAATACCTGCTTTGCCCGGCACAGTTTCAAAGGAATTGCGCAGGGCAGGGGAAACCTGCCATTTGGTAAGTCTTGCTCGTATTTTCATACTTTGTGACGATATTCCATTGTAGATAAATCCCATATGCTTCCCTCCATTACGCTGTTATAAAACGTCCCTGCGCCCTTGAACCTGTCTGCATCAGGTTATATAACTCCTGTGAAATCCTACGTATGTCTTCTTCACCACGAACAATCATCTGCTGCACAACAACAAGCGGCCCAGAAGCTAAATCGCTAAATCCACCTCTTCCACTTACACTAATATCAGGAGATATATTAAAATCTGTCGGCACTGCATTTTGCATATCGTCTGCCACTCTGGCCATAGCCTTGTCAAATCCCTCACCAATACCCAGTGCCATATTGCCGCCAATACCTTCAAAAACAGTGGACGGAGATCTGATTCCAAGAAAATTCTTTACTCCATCAACAATACCGGAAAAGAAACCGGAAACCTTATCCTTAATCCAGCTACCAAGGCTTTTAATACCTTCCCAGATGCCTTTTACAATGTTCTTACCAATCTCAACCACTGAAACAACCGCCTTGCCCAAGCCTTCTATAATAGCCGCAACAATCTGAGGTAAAGACTTTACTAGTTCTGGAATGGCTTTCACTAGCCCGGCAGCAAGCTGTACGATAAGCGTAATTCCCAATTCTATGATCTTCGGCATATTGTTCGTCACAAAGTCAATGATTGTTGTAATTATCCTCGGCAGTGCTTCAATTAGTTCTGGCAATGCATTTAAAAGTCCCTGCGCCAGTCCCTGAATCAATGTAAAAGCAGCTTCAAGGATTTTGTCCATATTATCCAGCAGCCCTTGCACAATGGTGATCACTGCTTGAACCGCTGCTGGAATTAGCTCCGGTAATGCTTCTCCAAGCCCCATTACCAACGCTGTGATTAGCTGTACCGCTGCATCAATGAGTAAAGGCAGGTTATCAATGAGTGCTCCGACAATGGTCATGACCGCATCTACTGCTGCTGGAATCAGCTCCGGCAGCAGGCTCAAGAGAGCTTGAAGCACCTGAGAGAACAATTCAGTTACAGTTTGCAACAGCACGGGAAGCAGATCTTTGACTGCTGAGATAATCGCACCGGTTGCCTCCGGCAGAGCAGCCACTATATTTTCCAAAACCGGTACAATATTTTTAACTACAGCCTGAAAGGCATCCACAAGATTTTGTGTTAGGTTCGTCATATCAGCGTTCGCATTGCCAAGTCCTGCTATAAACGAACTTAGAGAGGCTTGTAAAAGACCAATGGAACCGCTGATGGTCTGGGTAGACTCTCTTGCGAAGTTTCCAGCATACTGTTCGGTTTTTTCAAAAAACATCTGCATGGCGATCTCGGCCTTTTCGGCATTGGTTGCGCTATTCCAGGCAAAATCCAGCCCTTTTGCAAGAGCATAAGCTTCGATGGTAGTGGCGTTCATGGCGACACCCAGATTATCCATCATGGTGAAGTTACCCTTGGCTGCGCCAGCGATGGATTCCATGGCAGTCTGCATGTCAATGCCCATAACCGAAGCCATATCTGCCGCCCGTTGCATGGCCTTCTCGGTAAGTTCCAGACTTTTTTGCTGATCGACACCAGCACCCTGAAACAGTGCGCCCATTTTGTTGGCGGTGGCAAGGTACTCGGATTGGGACAAGCCCAGATTCTTGTAGGCTTCTTCTCCCGTTTTTTGGATACGTGCAGCATATTCTCCAAACACAGCTTCAGAACCGCCAAGGTTCTGCTCAAGCTCACCAAACTGCTCCACGACCTCTTTTCCCAGCTTGATGGCAGCCGCGCCCGCTGCGGTCGCTGCAGCACCCATAGCCGCGCCAACACCTTTAAGAACGCTGCCCAGCTTCTCAAATTTCGAGCTGGATTTTTCGGCATTGTCTCCACTTTCCTTCAATTCGTCCCCAAGCTCGTCTGCACTTTCAGCAGACTGTTCGAGCTCGCGCTCCATTTTGTTCAGTTCGGCTTTTGCATTATTAAGCTGTATTTGCCACGACTGAGTACGTCTGTCGGTTTCTCCGAAAGATGAGGCGGCATTGGCAAGCGCTTTCTCCAAAGTAGCAATTTTTTCTTTCTGCAATTCGATTTCTTTATTCAGCACCTTGTTTCTTGCAGTAACAGCTTCAACTGATTTATCTTGCTTATCAAACTGAGATGCAACCAGGTTCATCTCGCTGCCCAGTACCTTAAAACTTTGGTTGATCTCACGAATGGCGTTCTTAAATTCCTTTTCGCCTTCAATCCCAATCTTCAAGCCAAAATTGTCTGCCACATAACCGCCTCCTTTCGAGTAAAAATTAAAAAATTATAAAAGGCTATTGTATTTCAATGCGGTTTGGCATATACTAATAGTAGGGAAAGTAGGGAATTTCCTGCTTTTCAAATCCTAAAAAGGAGGACTTAGCATGAACGTTCCCATAGTTGATAATGCAAAGGTAATGGCAAAAGGCCAGATCACGCTGCCAAAAGATATCCGCTCCAAACTTCGCCTTTCCACCGGAGACCGCGTCACCCTCATTTGCGAGGAAGACCGGGTTATTCTTATGAACTCCGCTGTCTACGCCATGAAAATGCTACAGAAAGAAATGGAGGGCGAAGCGGAAAAAGCCGGGATCCGCAATGATGACGATGTTATGGATCTGGTGAAGGACGTCCGCGCGGAGATTGAAGGTCTATGAGAGTGTTAATTGACACCAACATCCTGATCTCCGCTTCCTTGAGCTGCGAAGGAACGCCTTATCAGGCGTACATTAAAGCTGTAACACACCCCAACCACGGTATGGTTTGCGATCAAAACATCGATGAGCTTCGCCGGGTATACAACCGGAAATTCCCCCATAAGATCCAGGCGCTTGAACGCTTTTTGGCGATTGCGCTTACCGTTCTTGAAGTTGTTCCAACTCCCGCAGTTGACGTGTCGGATGAGGCGCTTGTCCGGGACGCATCCGACAGGCCAATACTCAGGGCGGCCATTGCGGCAAAAGCTGACGTGCTTGTAACCGGAGATAGGGATTTCCTTGAATCCGGCGTAACAAACCCAAAGATCGTAACAGCGGCAGAGTTTTTGCAAATGGAATAAAAGCAGCTTTTTAAAGCAGGGATTACAGCCACCCTGCTTTTTTGCTGCTTATATTCCATAAGGTATCACATCATCAATGGTAAACATACGCTTTGGTTTCGCCAGCCCTAAAAACTGCTTATGGCACTCCCATAAATCAAGCAGGTACCCAATAGGCATTAGCCATACTTCATCCTCTGAACGGTTGAGCTGGACAGTGCCGTAATATAAAAGCCGAGTGAACAATTCCTCATCGCTCACTCGGCCGGTGTGTTTTTTAAGTCATCCTCACTTTCAACATTTCTTTTGGTACCCTTGAACATTGCTTCCATGATAGCGTCTTTATATGCTGCCAGTTCCAAAGGAGATGTGAGAAGTTCCACTGTCTCTTCAGTCAGGAGTTCACGCTTATCCTGATTTTTGAGGTTGTGTATCAAAATGCTCTGGTTAGCCAATAGCGTAATCAGCCATACCACTTCGTCAAGAGCCATCTCGAAGTTCTCGGTTTTCATCAGTTTCGTGCCGAGGTTTTCAAGACCGCCATACCTTTTTGCAATCTCCTTTGTCGCTTTAGTGGTTAGAATAAGCTGATATTCTTCATTGCCAATTTTAATAATTGCGCTTCTGTCATTATCCTGCATTATTCGCTTCCTCCTCCCACAGCAAATACCGGCTCATAAACTTCTGTATACCAGCCAGTAATAGTTTCAGGCGATACACCGGGATCGTCTTCGCTGACCTCCGCCTTCCAAGGGTGCTTTCCTTGGCCATCTGGTTTGTTACGTCTCATGACTGTCCCTTCAATGGTGGGTGTTGAAAAGGTAATGCTATCACCTTTCGTCTGCAGATTTGTCGCCGGAATACCGAATTTTACCCTGTAAAGCCAAAAGTACCTGTACTTGCCGTTAGCTTTCTTGGCTCTAAAGCCGATTGCCACAGGTGCGCCACCATCCTCGCTGGCAGAAATCAGCACCTTGTTGTCGTCAAGGGTGGCTCCTGTCAAAACCTCTGCAGCGGCTACTCCGATATCCGCAACGCCAAGAGTCAGTGTACCGCTTTGAAATTCCTTGACCACTTCTGCCGCTCCGTCGTCGGCATAAAGCGTCGCCTCTGCTAGCTCTACAGAAAGCTCTGCCGTAATCGCTTTAGCCAGCGGAACAGGCGTGTCATAGGTCTCTTCTCCGTTTTCATTCTCGGTTATTTTGGCGTAATATAACCTGTCCAGTCCGATTGTAGCCATGTATCTCATTCCTCCTTTACTTCATATTCTTTTGCCACATCAATGGCATAGTGGTGATAGCCAGTATCGTCCTCATGGCCTATATACCGCCTGTCGGTAATGGTAAAGCCCGCTTGGAGCAAGGTGTTCACTATTTCGTTTTTACGGGCAGTGTAGTTTCCCTTTATAAATAAAGACAACCGTACCTCCTGGGTTTCAGCCTGAGGCCGGTTGTCTGCAAAAACCTCAAATGTATCTGTCATCGGGGTAATGACAAGGTACTCATCTGGCGGTACACCGCTAAATACTCCGGTTTCAATGGGGATACCCAAAGCATCCAATAACGAGTTTAATTCTGACAATATGCTCATATACGTTCCAGCTCCTGTTCCAGTCTTGATTTCATTGCTTCGATGCAGGACTTCCTTGTAGCTGATTTTGCCGGTTTCAAAAAGGGTCTTGGAGGCTGCCCGGACTTGCCGTATTCAATAATATTAGCGATCTTCGCATTGCTTTCCCCATCTTTCCTTGGTTCAGTAAAGCCGATTTTTATGTTGTGGTTTCCATCCCTGTCCTGTTTAGCAGGAGAGAGTCCCAAAGCATTTACCAATTCACCGGTTGCCCTGGACGGGTATTTAGTGCCGCTTCCGATAACCGTCTGCAGGTTGGACTTCACTTTTGAAAGAACCACTTCTCCTCCTGCTTCTAGTACCTTGGGAATGATTTCGTCTGTTCTTTCTCCAAGTCTGGATAACTTGAGCAAGAACTCTTCCGGCATTTTAACTTCCACCTTAGCCACGTTGCAGCCACCTCCTCTTATGCTTTGCTTGATTTCACCTTTTCCGCAAGCACCTCAATATACATTCCGCGTCCCTTCACATCCTCAACACTGATAATGTTGTACCTGCCATCGCTGCAAACGAGTACAAGATCTGTGGTAACTTCCAGGTTAGGTATCTTACGGAAGCGGAACAGGGCAGACGCCTGCGAAAACGCCGCCCTGTTTGCCCATTTTTCACTGCCATGCCTATCTTCCTTGTATGCCCTTACCGAAGCAAGAATGACATCACCTTTTTCAGTAAAACCCTCACTATCCTTAACCGGCTTGACTGAGATAATGTCCACGAAAGTTTTCATTTTCCCAAAGCCCATATTTACACCTTCCAATCCCGGTCGAGCCGCAGCAATAGATTAACTGTATTCCATACCTGCTGTCCAGCCTGCACACTATCCCCAAAAAAGCCAGCCGTCGAGCCATCCCTGCTTTCATAAAAATGGCTCGACAGCATAATGACAGCCTGCTCAGTAGTAGGCGGCATGGGGTTTTCGGCATAATATCCTTCAGGCTTTTTCTGGTAACTTTCCGCATAGGCCACTGCGGCTTTGATATACTCTTGTAAAAGTGCGTCATCTTCGTTGTGTTGCAATATGAGGTTTGCTTTAACCTTCTCCAAAAGTTCCATGCCGCAGCCCTCCGTTCTCATCAAGCCGATTTCTGCTGCAGTATCTTGACTGCTTCTGCCAACACCAGCTTGCCATCTACACGTTGGGTTGCCATGAAACCTACCTGTCCGGTAGCAGCATACAGCTCATTAAGCCGCTTAAAAACCCTGCCCTGGCGATCTGCCACCCAGTAATAAGAAAAATCGCCGAATACAATCGTTTTTGCTCCGGCGGCAATGGCTGGCATAAATGCAGAAGTTTTAACTGGACGATTGAGGATAGTATCCGGTGTTCCAGCAGTTACAGAAGGCTGCCAGAGATACTGACCGTTGTTGTCTTTGAGCTTCCTTATAGCTTTAATTGTCGAATCATTCATAATGAATACAGCGTTCCTGCGGTACGGAGACTTTAGGCTGTAGAACAAGTCCATGATCTCGTCAAGGGTAATGGCTGTTGCACTCGCCGCAGTTACTCCTATCTCGCCACCGCCGTTATCTGCCAAGATACCGGTTGGCTTGCCAGATCCGTCACCGATAAAAAATGCTTCCTCCTCTTTCGCCCCGATTCGGCGGGCGAATTCTTTGGCTATATACTGTTCAAGGTTGAATACACTATCGTTTAACAATTCCTCTGACACCTTGATCATAGTAGCCAGCTTATATGCGCCGATGGATACCTGTGCAAAGGAGTCATCGCTTTCGGGAATCTGGCCTTCCTCATCCACCCAAGATGCAGTACCCTTGCTTGCTACCACAGGAATTTTCTTGTCACCGCTGGACGTGGTAATAACATTGGCAATCTGCCTAAAGATATTCTCCTCCTCCAGTGCTTCCACAAGAGTACGCTCAAAGTCGTCGGGGACAAGATATCCACCTTCGGTGTCCTCTCCGATCTGCAGCGCGTTATGCACGTCATATTTGCGCCTGCCACGCATCATGTTCCAGAAAGACTGCCTGTACTCATCGCTGGCACGTCCGGTTTTTTCATTGTTGCCAGATATGGAAGTGGGTTTCTCTGTAATGGGGATATTCAACGGTTTTGACAGTTCCAGATCTATGGCAGCCTGACGCTCGAGACGTTCGATTTCTTTGCCCAGCGCAATAACATCGGCTTCCATTTTCTCATAAGTTGCGGTGTCCTCCGGTGAAAGCAGTCCGTCGTTCCCACGTTTGCTGTCGAGGAAAGCCTTAGCAGCTTCCCATACTTTCGCGCGTTTTTCACGCAGTTCCAGTATTTTGCTCATAATCAAATCCTCCTTATGGTTTTAATAAAAAAAGCCGCTTTTCAAGCGACTCAATCGGGGTTCCTTTTGGTTTTTCTTTGGGTTTAAGCTTTTGAAGAATGGAATTTGTCACTGCCTGCCTGCTGAAGATCATTCCTCCTGATACTTCAAATTCGGGTGGGAATGATTCATCCTCCATAAACAAGATGCCATCGGCAAAGCCAAGTTCCACCGCTTTTCTTGCATTAAACCAGCTTTCCGCGTCCATAAGGTGCGATATTTTTGCCCGGGAAAGTCCGGTTTTCAGCTCATAAGCGTTGATGATGGATTCCTTTATTTCCTCCAGCATTGCGATAGCTTTCTCCATTTCCTCTGTATCACCGATGGCTATTGTCATTGGGTTGTGGATCATCATCATGCTGACAGGTGACATAAAAACGTCGCCACCAGCCATGGCAATGACCGAAGCGGCGCTGGCCGCAATACCGTCAATCTTTACCGTCACTTTGCCTTTGTAATCCATAAGCATGTTGTAAATTTGATTGGCTGCAAATATATCGCCGCCCGGGCTGTTGATCCAGATCGTTATATCACCCTCTCCGGATAACAGTTCTGATTTGAATTGTTTGGGAGTTACTTCGTCTCCCAGCCAGCTTTCTTCGGCTATTGGACCGTCAATATATAATGTCCGGCTGCCATCATCGTTTTGTATCCAGTTCCAGAAGCGGCGAACCGGTTTTGGTTTTTGTGATTTGTTCATTTTTTGATCCCTCCGTTTCAGTATTGGTTTTGCCTGCAAATGCACCTGCATCGGCAAGCTTGGTCATGTTTCCGTTGACAAGATACAGATCACCGCCCAACTCCGCTGGGATCCGGTTCATGTCCTCAAGCTCGCGGATATCGTTAGCAGACATCCAGCCGTTCTGGCGAGCTACAGCATAACCATTCATGCGGCTTGCATAATCACCGCGCAGAAGGCCATCTACATTGAATTTGACAAAATATATCCGCTTCTCTGACGGTAAAAGCAGCGCTTTTTGAAGAGCCTGTTCCCAGCGTACCACCCACGGGTCAAGCGTATATTTGACAAATTCCAGAGACTGCTGCTCGATGTTTGAAAAGCTTGACTTTTCGAGATCTCCAACCATATGGGGAGGTACTCGGAATATCCGAGCAATTTCGTTTATCTGGAACTTTCTTGTCTCCAAAAACTGTGCCTGTTCGGGTGGAATGCCGATTGGCTGAAACTTCATACCCTCTTCCAGAACTGCAATGCGGTGAGCATTGGCACTGCCTTGATAGACAGCGTTCCAACTTTCACGCACCTTTGCCGGATCCTTTAATACGCCGGGATGTTCCAGAACGCCGCCCGGATTTGCACCGTTGGCAAAAAAGGACGCTCCGTACTCTTCACAGGCAATAGCCATGCCTATGGCATTTTTGGCCATAGCAATAGGAGAATATCCGATCAACCCGTCAAAACCGAGTCCTGGAATATGCAGCACTTCTTCACTTCGCAGGTATATAAGGCCTGCCTTCGGATTTGTCCTGCTTTCATCACTGTCGCGTCGATAAGTGTAAAACAACTCTCCGTTTGGAGCCCTGTCTACCGTCATCTTGTTTGGCAAAAGGGGATAAAGCGCCAGCGCTCGTCCGGAACCGTCCCTGATAATCTGAGCGTAAGCATTTCCCCATAAAAGAAGATGACTCATCAGTGTTTCCCGGAACACGAATGAAGTCATCTCAGGGTTTGGCTCGTCATGGAGCAGGTAATATAGCGGGTGAGTCAACGCTTTTTCTTTGCCACCATCTTCTTTGTATCGGTATACATGAAGCGGAAGCCCGGCGATGGCCTCTGCAAGTATCCGTACACAGGCATACACTGCCGTTGTCTGCATAGCCGTCCGCTCATTGACAGTCTTTCCGCTGGATGTGCCGCCGAAGAAAAAGCTGTATGCGTTGCCGAACAGGCTGTTTTTCGGCTTGTCCCTTGCTTTGAACAAGCGGGAAAATACACTCATATGATCAGCAGCCCCCTTTCATCATAAATTGATCCGTTGCGGACATCTCCTCCATGTCTTAACGCGCGGTCAAGCGCCATAATTAACGCTACCGCGCCATCTATTCTCTCGGTGGACTTTTCTTTATCAGGCTTTATGTTTCCGGCTGGATCGGTTTTGACATAGATATTGTCCATCATCCAGCGCAGTACCGGATGGCCTCCATGAGCGATACGCTCTTCTAATGTCAGCTTCATCAACTCTTTTGTAGGCGGCGACATATCCTTGAAACCCTGACCGAAGGGAACAACCGTAAAACCCAAGGCTTCGAGGTTTTGCGTCATCTGAATTGCGCCCCAGCGGTCAAAGGCTATTTCCTTAATGTTATATTTCATACCGAGTTCCTCAATAAAGGTTTCGATAAAGCCGTAATGCACTACGTTGCCCTCGGTGGTATATAAAAAGCCCTGCCGCTCCCAGACATCATAAGGTACGTGATCTCTCCGCACACGCTGATCGATATTCTCCTCCGGTATCCAGAAAAAAGGTAGAATCTGATATTTATCAGATTCATCAAGCGGTGGAAACACCAGCACAAAGGCGGTAATATCGGTAGTAGATGACAGGTCAAGTCCTCCGTAACAGGTTCTGCCGCGCAATTTTTCTGCATCAACAGGAAACGCACACTTATCCCATTTATCCATTGGCATCCAGCGCACCGATTGTTTCACCCACTGATTTAAGCGGAGCTGACGGAATAAATTTTCCTCTGCAGGATTTTGCTTGGCATTTTCACAAGCCACCCTCAATTTTTCGATGTCGACTGTAATGCCCAGTGACGGGTTAACCTTTCTCCATACCTTTTCACTTGTCCAGTCATCGGTATCGGCTGCGCTGTAGATAACAGGGTAGAAAGTCGGATCTATCTTACGCCCTTGAAGAATATCCTCAGCCTTTTGATGTACTTCCCAGCAGATGGAATTGCGGTCTGTGCCAGCAGTTGTGATCAGGAAAAACAGCGGTTGTTTTCTTGCATCGCCAGATCCGTGAAGCATTACATCATAAAGATCCCTGTTTGGCTGAGCATGAAGTTCGTCAAATACCACACCATGGACGTTTAGGCCATGTTTCGTATATGCCTCCGCTGAAAGCACCTGATAAAAACTGCCTAACGGTTTATATACCAGCCGCTTCTGTGACAACATTGGTTTAATTCGAGATTTTAATGCCGGACACTGTTCCACCATATCTACTGCAACGTCGAAAACAATGGATGCCTGCTGACGATCAGACGCACATCCGTAAACCTCGCCGCCATGCTCGAAATCACCGCAGGTAAGATATAAAGCAATTGCCGCTGCAAGTTCGCTCTTACCCTGCTTTTTTGGGATTTCTATATAGGCAGTGTTAAACTGCCTGTATCCATTAGGTTTCAAGATTCCGAATATGTCCCGGACAATCTGTTCCTGCCAGTCAATTAATTCAAAAGGCATTCCATACCATTCACCCTTGGTATGCTTCAGGCAGTTTATAAAAGTAACAGCGGCATCAGCCGCTTCCTTGTCATATCGAGAACCTTCCGCCATAAACTTGGTTGGTTTATATCGTTTTAACTTCCGCAGCTTTGCCGCCTCCTTTCCTAAAATTGAGCAAGAAAAAAGGAACCTCATGGATGAAGTTCCTCTCCTTAGTGGATTTCTATGAAACTTGTTACGTTATAACCGTTATCGTTTGCCTGTCAGGATAAACTCGGCATATTCTTTCTTGTGTTCATTAAGAAATACTACTAATTCATAAAACCCCATTTTATATGCCTCTTCCTGTACTCTTGGCAAGTCAAACATATTACAGGCACCGCTGTCCCGTATGGCCATAATCTGCCGATAAATCTTATCAGTTATCAGATTCTCGTTACCCATGTCCTACACCTCTGACTTCTCTGCCGCTGAAATTGAATCTCTTACCGCTTTATTGAGAAATGAAATATCAAAACCCGCATCTAAATAGCCCTGCCGAATCACCTCGTAATAGTAACGACCCGGTGCTCCCAAAGGTCTACCTTCATTCATGATATACACCATTGCGGGTACCCACTGCCCTTTGAAACGTACCTTAACCGTTTCTTTCCGGTATAGATGCGGATAACCTTCATATCTATCCAGCGCCTTCTCATCATTAGGCATGATTCTCCAAAGCATTACCGGTACACTTTCACCTTTTTGTTTTTCTATTGTCGCTACTGCGCCGCCATTCCCGCCTCTAAATAACAGCCGGTATCCTGTGAGTTTTGCACTCCCCAGCATTTTTGCCGTTGGGCAGCGGTATGCCATCTGCCTTAAGTTCAGATTGCTTCCGTATGCTAAATATATGGTTCCTTTTTCTTTGCTCATCGTATCATCCTCCTTGTATTTACCAAGGCAGAGGCGGAGATCCACCCCTGCGCTTGTCTATCTATGCTGCCCGAAACCGCCATGCTGCGTTACCATCAAGGTGTTTGCAAAGATGCTCCCGGCAGTTTTTGAACTCATCACCAATAAGTCCTATGCGGTTGAGATATGTCCGCATGGCAAACTTCTCATTTTCAACCTGTGGTTTCTTGCTGGAAGCGCATTTTTGGGTTAATGCCTGATGGTTTAACGCAAGGGCAAGCACTATGTAGCTTCTAATTTTTCCCGCATGAAGTTCGCTGTTAAAGCCTCGAAGCTCAATTGTCCCATTGCCGTTAAAAAAGCTGTGCAGGTTCAAAAAGTGGTACCTGCTATTATGGTAATGGGTGCTTCGGCTTTCGCTGTAACCTTCGTACCAGATGCTCTCAATCGCCGCCATGGTTTTGGGCTTACGCCGATTCATCTTCTCAACCAGAGCCGCATCCATCTTTTTACAAAATCGCATCCTGTCCGGCTCAATCTGCAATGCTTTATAGAAAAGGTCATTCTTGCTGGCGATAATGTTGATAAAATTGCGGATGCTTAGCGGTGTGTGGTCTGCACCGTCTATATGGATATGAATTCCACAGCTTGTGTTTACAAAACCTCCAGCCTTGCGAAGCCTCCTTATCAATTCCTGCAGGGTTTCAATGTCCTCGCGGTATGTCAGTATCGGGCTTACCAACTCGACGCTATATTCCCGGCCAGCCGCCACAATTCTGCCGTTTTCCTTTTTCTGAGTCCGGATGCTCCCGTCGCTCATGAATTTCCATATCCGTCCATCCGGTGCTATAACCTTTTGGGTATCGTAATAATCTCCACTGGATTCAATCCTTCCTCCAAGAAAAGCTGCTGCAGTTTTTGCCGCCTGTTTTCTTGTAATCCCCGTCAATTCTACCTCGATTCCAAATCTCGTTGTAAGCATTGCGCTTTCTCCTCGCTTTCTCTGTGTTTTTTGCCCTTTGGCAGTGTACATTAGGCCATTGAAAACACAGGATAGCAAGGCAATTCTGCATGAGTTTCCGCTGGATTTTGGAAGATTTTTCGCATCTTAATTTGTGTACATTTACAGCTTTCTGATCATATCTACACCATAAGCTGCACCCAGAGAAGAACCGCTGTCCCAGTTGATGTGAATGGTTCCGATATCATCTACAAAAGAGACTGTACCTTGGTCTCCTGGTTTCAGCTTAGAGTACGGATCATCCATGCAGATAAGCTCAACGCGTGTTCCCGGCGGATACTGCTCTTTAAGGCGAAGGACTGTTTCTTTTGAAGGAAAGCCTCTTACACTCATAGCTCGTCCTCCTCTCCAGGATAATATGCGGCATACTTTGGATAATCTCTACCATCCGGCATTACCAACACTCCATCAGACCGTCCCCGCTGCTTAACCAGCAAGCAAAGCCACACTCCATCCTCATTAACGTGACAAAACCCTTTGTTTTCCTCAATAAATGTGCGGTCAACGCATAGGTCGGCAACGAAGTTGTCATAGTCAATCTTTGAAAGCTCGATGGTTTTTACAACTGCAAATCGTTTCCACGTCTCATACCGATGCGGCACTTTTAGATCCTCAATCCTAAACGGATGCTTGACAAAGAAGGCGGTGCTATGAAAATCATTCATTTTCGTCCACCGCCTTTGCTCTGCCTTTCCGGTACGCCCCGTTGCCGGACAGCCTTGAAAGCAGCACCTTGCGTTCAGTTTTGAAGTTATCACCTATAAATCCCAACCTAAGCAGGAAACAGCGAAAAGCATATTTTTCATTATCTGCTGGTTTTTCGTTGCGCAGCACTCGCTTCTGTGCTTTTGCCTGTTCTGCCATCTGCTTTGCCAGCGTTATATAGGTCTGCACTTCATCAGCATTTAAAGTCGCGTTCCAGAAAGGGAAGGAAATCTCATCATTTTCAGCTAAGACTACAAGTTCCCCCTCAATCAACATCGCCTTCTTTATCAATGTCTCTTTGCTGGCCAGCATATTATTTAGGTTTTCAAGGCTAATCGCGCTAAAGCCTATTAATGCTAAAATAATATTGTACAAAGTTGCTAATATTTTTATGTACAACATTGACTAAAAATT
>NZ_RJWG01000018.1 GCF_004011155.1 Clostridium prolinivorans
GCTTCTCAGCGCCGATGGTACTGCTCGGGAGACCGAGTGGAAGAGTAGGACGTTGCCAGGTAGGTTTTAAAACCTAATATATAAGGTTCACTAGCTCAGTCGGTAGAGCACATGACTTTTAATCATGGTGTCCGGGGTTCGATTCCCCGGTGAGCCACCAAAAACTCTTGAAAGTGTTTATTTTCAAGGGTTTTTAATTTTTTGTATCAATTTTTAGTTGGTTGGGTAGAGTTTAAAAAACATAGAAAAATTCAATGTTGAGAGTGAAAAACTACCTCAAAATTTTAATGCAATAGGTTTTAAAACCTAATATATAAGGTTCACTAGCTTAGTCGGTAGAGCGCATGACTTTTAATCTAGGTATTGATGTAGGTATAAAGTCATTTTGTGCTATGTCCAATGAGAAAGCTATAGAAAAGCAGATAAATATTAAAAAACTTTTAAAAATAATATAGAATAAACTAGGGTTTAAAAACCCTAGTTTATTCTTTTTAAAGCAACTTGAGCTGAATTATATAAAATGCTTACTGCAACTAAATTGAATATTGTTGCTGGAAGAACAACTCCAAGCATTAGTGAAAAAAATGGGCCTGGAAGTCCAAATAAAATTAAAGCTGATCCTAAAAAAACTGTTCCACTTATAAGTGTTCCAACAATTGAAACTATTGCCATTTTAATTTGATTATTAACTTTTTTGTCAAGAAATTTGAAAAGAAAATAAATTAAATTAGAAGTTACAATTTTATCTATTATATTAGGTATTTGTCCCATTGGAAATCCAGTAGTAAGTGCAGTAAGTATTCCAGCAGCAAGTCCAATTACTAAAGTTGTTTTATAATCGTCGCAAAGTGCTATAGCTATAAACATCATGCTGAGTAAAAAATCTGGTTTCATTCCAAAAAGTATTGGAGGAACTATTTGGTGTAATATTAAACCTATGGCTAAAAGTAATGAGCTAATTATTAGTTTTCTTAAATTCATGATTTCTCTCTCCTTTAAAAAATATTTTTATTAAAATTTATTTCATATATATTTATACTTTTTTTAAAAGAAAAAATATAAAATGTAAAATAAATTGCTTTAATAGAAAATTTATATTATAAAATTAAATTAAAAAAACCTTCACCCTAAATAATAGGGCGAAGGTTATCCGCGGTGCCACCTAAATTATACAAAAAAGTATATCTCTATAAGACACTATCATGTCTTTTCCCTTTTAACGGTGGGCATCCGTTAAGTACTACTCTTTTAAGAAAACTTAAAATTTCGGCTTACTCCTAAAGGTCCATTCACTGAAGCATATCGTACTGAGATTCCACCATCCTCAGCTCTCTGAAACTAATGACTACAGCTACTATTCCTTTTCAATGGATTTAATGTATTGTTATCATTATAATACTATGTTAAAGTAATAGTGTCAATATATTTTTAATTTTGTTATATGATTTTATTTATGAAATTATATCCAATTAAGCAAAATATTGTTTATATGGTTTATAGAAGCTTACTATTTTATTATACTAATATTAAGCCTTCACATTGGATATCTATAATATATTATAAAAGAATAGCTTTATTACATGAAAGGAGTATTATATGGAAGATATAGAATTTCTTAAAAAACTTTGTATGTGCCATGTTCCAAGTGGTAGGGAGTATTTAATTTATCCTGTTATTGAGGAAGCTTTTAAACCATTTGGAGATATTAAAATGGGAAGATTAAATAATATTTATGTACATAAAAAAGGAAATGGGAAAAATAGTATTATGCTTATGGCACACGCTGATGAGGTATTTTTAATGATAACAGACATAAGTGAAAATGGATTTTTAAAATTTAAAGGAAATGGAATTGATGCAAAAACTCTCGTATCTCAAGAGGTAATAATACATGGAAAGAAAGATATTTTAGGAATTATAGGCGTAAAACCTCCACATCTTATGAGTGAAGAAGATAGAAGGAAATCTATTACAGAAGAAGAACTGCTTATAGATACAGGTCTTTTGAAAGAAGAAGTTAAGGCTATAGTTAATATTGGTGATTATGTTACTTTAAAAAGAAATTTTTATGAACTTTTAAATAATAATGTAACTTGCAAATCTATAGATGATAGAGCTGGTATTGCAGCAATGTATGCATGTGCTAAAGAACTTCAAAATATAAATCATGATTTAGACGTATATTTTGTATCTTCATGTCAAGAAGAAGTTGGACATAGAGGGGCAAAGATAGGCAGTTATGAGATAAATCCTACTATGGCAATTGCTATAGATGTAACTTTTGATGGTGGTGCTTTAGGAGATAGTGATAGGGAAAATAAATTAGGTAATGGGCCTGTAATATGTATTGGACCTAATATTCATCCTAAGTTTAGAAAAAAGCTTATGGACATAGGTAAAGAGTATAATATACCATATCAAGTTGAAGTTGAGCCAGGAAATACAGGAACAGATGCTTGGGATATACAAATAACAAGAAATGGTATACCTACACTTTTAATATCTATACCTATTAAATATATGCATACTTCAGTTGAAATTGTAAATATGGAAGATATAAAAAATACAGGGAGGATAATAGCTAAGTTTGTAGAAAAAATAAAAGATGAGGAGGTGCAGGAGCTGTTATGCTTTTAGAAAAATTAAGTAATGCTACAGGTCCTTCAGGTTATGAAGGGAATGTTAGAAATATTATAAAAGAAGAAGTTAAAAAATATGTGGATGAAGTAAAAGTAGATAATATGGGGAATATTATAGCTCATAAAAAAGGTAGTAAAAATAGTAAAAACAAAGTAATTATAGATGCTCATATGGATGAAGTTGGATTTATAATTACAGGGTATAATGAAGACGGTACTTTAAAATTTTATTCTCTTGGCGGTATTTCTGGTAATATTTTACCTTCAAAGGTAGTTTTAATTGGAGATAATAAAATTCCAGGAGTTATAGGGTTTAAGCCTATACATCTTCAAAGCAGTGAAGAAAGAAAAAAAGCTGTATCTTACAGTGATTGCTGTATAGATATTGGTTCTAAATCTAAAGAAGAAACTGAAAAGTTAATAGAAATTGGAGAATTTGCTGTATTTGATACAGAATTTAGTGAATTTGGGAAAGAGCTTTATAAAGGAAAAGCTTTTGATGATAGAATAGGTTGTGCAGTTCTTATAGAGGCTTTAAAAGAAAATTATGAGTGTGATATTTATGGAGTTTTTAATGTTCAAGAAGAAGTGGGAGAAAGAGGAGCTTTTGTATCAGCTTTTAATATTAAAGCTGATATAGGTATTGTTCTAGAAGGAACTATTTGTGCAGATATGCCTAATGTTTTAAAACATCTAAGAGCTACAGAAATAGGGAAAGGACCTGCAATATCTATAATGGATAAAACAAGTATTTTTAATAATGATATTGCCATGGAAATAATGAGAGTTTGTGATGAAAAGAAAATACCTTACCAAAAAAGAAGGGCTATAGCTGGAGGAAATGATGCTTACGCTATTCAATCTTCAGGGGAAGGGGCTAAAGTTGTAACTATTTCTGTGCCTTGCAGATATATTCATTCTTCTGTATCTTTAGCAAGTAAAATTGATTACGAAAATACTATTAAGCTTTTGGTGGAATATTTGAAAACTATAAAATAATATTAAAGTTTCAATGAGATCAGCTGTAAAATTGTAGACTGGAAGTTATAAGTTTTGAGTGATAAGGAGGATTTTTAATATGGACAGTACATTAAGCAGACTCCTTTTGAGTTTTGGAGTAAGCGGCCATGAAACAAATGTAAGAGAGACTATAATAAATGAATTAAAAGATGTTAATTGTAAAATAAAAGAAGACAAAATGGGCAATCTTATTGTAAAAATAGGTGAAGGTTCAGAAAAATTTATGTTTTGTTCTCATATGGATGAAATAGGACTTATAGCATTATATATAGAAGATAATGGATTTATAAGAGTAGGAAATATTGGTGATTTTAATCCAGCCGATGTAGTCCATAATTTTATTAAATTTGAAAATGGAGTTATAGGTAAAATAGCTGCAGCCAAAGATAATCCTGAAATAGAGGATTTGTTTATTGATATTGGAGTTAAAAATAGAGAAGAGGCATTAAATAAAATACAAGAAGGTGATGTAGCTTCATTTTTTAAAAATATTATAGAAATTGATAATAATATTATAGGCTGTGGACTTGATGATAGAGTAGGATGTTATATTTTAATTAGACTTATAAAAGAAATCAAAGAAACAGATAAAGAGCTTTACTTTGTATTTTCATCTCAAGCTGAACTTGGAGGTAGAGGTGCAAGAGCAGCGTCTTTTGAAATTGAGCCTGATTATTCAATAGTTGTTGATTTAGAAGAAGCTTCAGATATTATTGGAGGTAAAAGCAATATAAAGCTTGGAGAAGGCCCTATTTTAACCGTTATGGATAGAAGTCTTATAATGCATCATGAAGTAAAAGAAAAACTAGAAAATTCTGCTAAAAATAATAATATTTCTATACAATATACAGCATCAAAAAGATTTACTGATGGTGGTACAATACATAAAGAAAAGTGTGGAGTTAAAACAGGAGTTGTTTCTGTTCCTTGCAGGTATAATCATTCTATTTCAGAGATGGTATCAATAGAAGATATAGAAAAAACTATAAAACTTTTAAAAGGTTTAATATAAATTCTATACTCCAAAAAATATAGATGTTTTAGATAAATTAAAAAGTCATACATAAATAAGGTAAATCCTTTTTTGTGTGTGACTTTTATTAATATAAATATTTTGCTACATTTTATTTAAGTTTAGAATAAATTACAAACACAAAGTTTAATGAAAAATTTATTAAATTGAAATTAAACAGTACAGTAAGTTATAATAAAATATACAAAATATTATAGAAAGGATTTTTTATTTATGGATAAAAAAAAGATTAAATGGCTTTTAGTTGTGGCTTGGATGATAGTTATTTTTATATTTTCAAATCAGCCAGGAGATATATCAGATAAAAATAGTAAATTTGTAATATATGTATTTAATCTTCTTGGGTTAGATTTAAATAGTACATTTGGAGATTTAGCAAATTTTATTGTAAGAAAGGGTGCACATTTTACAGAATATTTTATTCTTTATATGTTTTTATATAATGCTTTTATAGAAAGTTTTAGTTTTAAAAAATCATTAATTTTTTCACTTATAATAGTATTCTTTTATGCATCTTTAGATGAATTCCATCAAAGTTTTGTTCCTGGCAGAGGTCCAGCTTTTAGAGATGTTTTAATTGATACGATGGGTGGAATAACCGCATTGGGAATTAGATATATTTTTCATATACAAAAATTTTTTAGAAAGCAATAATAAGATTATCTCACAAAAATTATTTTTTTAGAATTGACTACTATATTTTGAAGTAAATCAATAATAAATATACTACTCATTGTGTAATGAAAATTTATTTACAGCTTATTGTGGTTCAATCATAATATATAAAAATTTTTTAAATTAATATTTAAGAATCTAATTATAAGATATTATTATAAAATATACGGTTTATATTTATTTATCCTATATATATTATTTTTGTAATATATATAAAATTTCCTTCATATATAAAAGTGAAGGGAGTGGTATTAAATTAATGTATAGAACGAGAATTTGTGATAAATGTGATAATAATAAATTTTTAATTATTCCTGATGGAATTTCTTTTAAAGTGCAATGTTCAGAATGTAATACTATTAGAGAAACTTTTCAATTAGATGGTAAGATGATAGTTCCATCTTGTCCAAAGTGCAAAGGAGAATTATTTAAATTTAGAGAAAAAGAAAAAGAAAATTCTATAGAAATTGATTTTATATGTTCACAGTGTGGAGAAAAAGCATCATATATTTATATTGATGATGAAGGTAATAAAGTAAATTTAGAAGAAAGAACATTTTTAGACATGAAAAAATTTCTTGAAAGTATGAATGATAGACTATATAATATTGATTTTTCTGTCAATGTTATAAAAAATTTATTAGAAGATGAATTTATTTTAAATGAAAAACTTAATAATATATTTAATAATATAAATAATGAATTAAATTCAATAAAGAGTGAAGCTGAAATTATAGATATGAGGATTAAAAAATTTAATAAATAATAAATATATAATAAAGTATGTCATACATAGTATTAAAATAAAACTATGTATGACATACTTTATTAAAAATTAATGATTAAATATAACTTCAGCTATATTTGTAGCATGATCTCCAACTCTTTCTAAGTTGCTTATTATATCTAAAAAAATAGTTCCGCTATAAGCATTACAGCTGCCATTATTAAGCCTTTTTATATGAGTTTTACGAAGTTCTTTTTCTAGACTGTCAATTCTTTCTTCTATTTTAAGAACATCTTGGGCAGCATAAGAATCGTTATTTTCAAAACTTGATATGCTTTTATCAAGAGCACTTATTGTGTAATTAAACATATGATCTAAATCATTTAAAGCATCATCAGAAAATTCAAGTTTTTTAAGTATTTTTTCTTGAGCAAGTTCTGCTAAATTTTCAGCATGATCTCCAATTCTTTCTACATCATTAACTATATGGTACATTGAAGTTATAACTTCTGATTGACCAGCTGGTATTTCTTTATTTGAAATTTTTGTTAAAAAAGATACTATTTCTCTTTCTAAAATATTAATTAAATTTTCATTTTCAAATACTTTTTCAATGAGGGTGCTATCATTTGTTCTAAAAGCATCCATAGAAAGTTCTAAATTTTCTTTAGCTTTATTTGCCATTCGTATTATTTCTTTTACAGTTTGTCCAATTGCAACTGCAGGTGTTTCTAGAAATCTTTCATCTATAAATTTTGTACCCATTTTTTCAGTTTCATCTTCTCCTGGAATAAGCTTGTTTACAAACTTAATAAGAAGAGGAATAAACCAAGCCAATATAAATGTATTAATTATATTAAATATTGTGTGTGCATTTGCAATTTGCCTTTTTATATCAGCATTTCCGCTTAATAATTGAACTAAAATTATAAATGGTTTTAAAAGTATGAAGAAAATTACTGTTCCAACTACATTAAATGTTAAATGAATTAAGGCTGCTTTTTTTGCTGTTTTTGTTGTTCCTATACTAGCTAAAAGTGCTGTAACACAGGTTCCTATGTTAGTTCCAAATAAAACAGGAATTGCTGCTTGAAGTGGTATAACACCGCTTCCGGCAATAGTAATTAATATACTTGTAGTTGCTGAAGAACTTTGAATAATTCCTGTTGCTATCATACCTACTAGTATACCTAAAAAAGGATTATGACTTAAAGCTACAATCATATTTTTAAATTCAGGAGCTTTAGATAATGGTGATAATGCTGTTCCCATAATTTCAAGTCCCATAAACAGTATACCAAAACCTAAAACTATATGACCAATTTCTCTGTTTTTCTTTGATTTAGAAAATAATGTTATAGCAGCTCCTAAACCTACAAAGATTGGTGCAGTAGCAGAAAGGTTAAATGCAACAAGTTGTGCTGTAATTGTAGTACCTATATTGGCTCCCATAATTACTCCAGCTGCTTGGTAAAGGCTCATAAGTCCAGCGTTAACAAAGCCTACTACCATAACTGTAGTAGCACTGCTGCTTTGAATAATAGAAGTTACTATTGTTCCAACTAAAATACCTTTTACAGGATTGGATGTTATCTTTTCAAGAAATCCTTTTAACTTTTCTCCAGCTGCATTTTCTAGACCATCTCCCATAAGCTTCATACCATATAGGAAAAGTCCCAAGCCGCCAATAAGGCTAATAATGGTCGAAGAAATATCCATACGATCCCTCCACTTAAATTTTACATAATAATAAAAAAACCTACGAAAATATCATACTACTATATATTTTGTTTGTTAAGTATTTGTAACATAAACTTAACATAGATTTAACATAAAAAATTTCCAATTAAAATTCTAAGAATTATACTAATATTTAGATAAGTTCTTAGAATTTTAATTGGAAATCTATTCAATATCATCAATTATATTAAGTTCTTTAATATAATTAGTTATTTTATTGTACCATTTTTTGTATAACTTTGGTTCTTCTTCTCTTAATACTTCTAAGAAAAAGTCTAACACACCTAATTTATATAATCCTTTTGAAAGATGCCTAGGAAAATCTCTTTCTTTAGAATAAAATTTTTGAGGATCTATAATCATTAATTTACCATTTGAATCTACAAAAACATCTTTGCAACGTACATCTATTTTCAAAAATTTTAGTCTTTCAAATTCTTTTAACATTTCTAAAATGCTAATAACAAGTTTTCTTGTAAGTCCATTCTTTTTTATATAGTTTTTCAAAGGTATTCCATCTACATAATCTCTTATCATGTAATTTCCGCCAACTTCGTAGAGTCTAGGAAAATATTTATTTCCATTTACCTTTTTTAAAATATGAGCTTCTCCATAGAAATCTTTCATTATAAAACAAATTTTTATAACTTTACCATCAGGAAGAAGATATACTATTCCATTATGGCCTTTACCTAAAAATTTGCATTCAAAAAGATTAATATCAGAATATTTATTTTGTTGAAATTTATGTTTATGTTTTTTACTCATATATATACCAAAAAAATATTGCTTTGTAATAACATATGAAAATTAAATTTAAATATTACAAAATTTTCTATATTTGATAAGTTTCAACTATATAATTTAACTTGTAATGAGTTTATATTTAACTTATAATGTGAATATAGGATATAAAAATTCAGGAGGATTTTAAATTATGGAAAGAGATAGTTTTAATATATATAATATAAGAAAATTAGCTGAAGAAATATCAAAAAATGCAATAGTTTCCTATGAAGATTTACCACGTTATGATTTGTTTTTATCTCAAGTAATTGATTATTTAAATGATAAATTTGAAGATGAAAAATATACTAGCAGTATTGTACAAAATTATATAAAAAGTGAAGTTATATCAAAACCTGAAGAGGGTAAAAAGAGAGGATATACTAAGGAGCATCTAGCTCAACTTTTATTATTAAGTTATATGAGACCTGTATTAACATCAGAAGAAATTAAAAAAGTTTTTAATCTTGCATTTAATAATATAAATAACAAATCTGATGATATATTATCTTGGGAAAAAGCTTATAAAATATTTTCTAATTTTCAAAAAGAAATAATTGACGATTTTTTATCTAAAAATAATTTTAATCAAGAAAAGCTATTAAATATAATAAAAGAAAATAATTTAAAAAAAGATGATGAAGAGAGAATTTTAGTTTTTCTTACAGTGATGACATTAATAGCAGAAGCGAGCATTATTAAAAAGCTTGCTAAAAAAATTATTGATGAATATAATGAAAAATAGAAAAAATATAAGCAAAAGGAGTTTATTTATGAATTATAAGGAACTATATAAAAGCAAATTAATAAGTTTAGATGAAGCTATTAATAAAGTAAAATCTAATTATGAAATTGCTGTAGGCTTAGGTGCTGCTGAAGCAACAGGATTTCTTTCAAACCTTCATAAAATAAAATCTAAAGTAGAAAATGTGTCAGTAATTACTTGCTTAAATATGGGGAATTATGAATTTTGTTCTAATCCTGAAATGAATGGACATTTTATTAATGAAACTTGGTTTTATAGTGGTTTGGCAAGAAAATCACATAAATTTGAAACTGTTTCATTAATTCCAAGTCATCTTCATTTTGCCGCTAAAAAAAGGTTAAATTATAAAAAACCCAATATTTTCGTAGGTACAGCAACTCCTATGGATAAACATGGATATTTTTCATTATCACTTTCAGTAACATATGAAAGAGAATATATAGAAAATGCAGATATAGTTATTTTAGAAATAAATGAAAATCTTCCAAGGACCTATGGTGATACTGCTGTACATATAAGTGAAGTTGATTTTGTATATGAATATAAATCTCCTCTTATTGAACTTCCAAGTATAGAACCAAATGAAAAAGATATAACTATAGGTAATTATATATCTGAACTAATAGAAGATGGATCTACATTACAGCTAGGAATTGGTGCTATTCCAAATGCAGTTACAAAGGCATTATCTAATAAAAAAGATTTAGGTATTCATACTGAAATGTTTACAGATGGTATAGTAGATCTTTATAATGAAGGAGTTGTTACTAATAGAAGAAAATCAATAAATAAAAATAAGTTTATAGCATCTTTTGCATTAGGAACAAAAAAACTTTATGATTTTATAGATAATAATCTTTCTGTAGAATTTAAAAGTGCTGCATATACTAATGATCCTTATATTATAGGACAAAATTATAAAATGGTATCAATTAATACTTCTATACAGGTAGATTTAACAGGGCAATGCTGTTCTGAGTCAATTGGATTTACTCAGTATAGTGGTACTGGAGGGCAAGCTGATACTGCAATAGGTTCTCAAAATAGTAATGGAGGTAAATCTATTATTACTTTGTATTCAACAGCAAAACAAGATACTATTTCAACAATAGTTCCATTTATTAATTTAGGAGCTGCTGTATCTCTTTCAAGAAATGATGTAGATTATGTTGTAACTGAATATGGAGTAGCTAAATTAAGTGGACGCAGTATAAGAGAGAGTAAAAGAGTTAATAAATATAGCTCATCCTAAATTCAGGGAAGAACTAAAGTATCAAGCTAAAAAAAATTATATTTGGTGATTTATAAAAATTTATATAAATAGGGGTTTAAAAATGAAATTAAATAAAATACATCATGTTGCAATTATTTGTTCTGATTATAAAAAATCTAAATATTTTTATGTAAATATATTAGGTTTAAAAATAATTAAAGAAACTTACAGAAAAGAAAGAGATTCATATAAACTTGATTTAAGCATTGATAAAGATTATCAAATAGAGTTATTTTCTTTTAATAATCCACCTAAAAGATTAAGCTATCCAGAGGCTACGGGACTTAGGCATTTAGCTTTTGAAGTTTCTAATATTAATGAAGCAGTAAAAGAACTTAATGATAAAGGTATAGTTACAGAACCTATAAGAATTGATGAAATTACAGGTAAAAAATTTACTTTTTTTAATGACCCTGACAATTTACCTTTAGAGATTTATGAAAAATAAAACAGGCACAAAGCAAGGAAAATTTTAAACACTTTGCTTTGTGCCTTTACTTATTACTTATATATTAATATTTAATATATTTTTAATTAATAAGTTAATTACATTTTCTTTCTTTCAGTATAATGAGTGTGAAGAAGTTCATGAGCTTTTTCTCCATAAGGCTCACCTAAGTATTCTTTATATAATTTAAGAACAGATTCATTTTCATGAGATTTTCTCTTAGCCTTACTTCTATCTTCATTATAGATACCTTCAGCACGTTTCTTTAGGATTTCTATGTCGCCATGTATATATGGCTGTCCGCCTCCACCTATACATCCACCAGGGCAAGCCATTATTTCAATAGCTTGATAATTTGCTTCACCATTTCTTATAGCTTCAAGTATTTTTCTAGCATTTCCAAGACCATGAGCTACAGCTACATTTACATCCATATCATTAATTTTTACAGTAGCTTCTTTAACTCCATCCATACCTCTTAAATTGTGGAACTCAACATCTTTAAGTTCTTCATCAGTAAGCCATTCATAAGCTGTACGAAGAGCTGCCTCTAAAACTCCACCTGTAGTTCCAAATATTACTGAAGCTCCAGTTGATTCTCCAAGAGGATTATCAAAATCACCATCTTCTAGAGAATTAAAGTTTATACCAGCTTCTTTAAGCATTTTAGCAAGCTCTCTTGTAGTTATAACTATATCTACGTCTTGATTACCTTCATGAGAAAGTTCTGGTCTTGCAGCTTCATATTTTTTAGCAAGACAAGGCATTACTGAAACTACTACTATGTTTTTAGGGTCTATACCAAGCTTTTCAGCTAAGTAAGTTTTTGCAACAGCACCAAACATTTCATGAGGTGACTTACAAGTAGATGGTATATCTAAAAGATCTGGGAATTGATGCTCAAAGAATTTTACCCAGCCAGGGCAGCAACTTGTAAGTATTGGAAGTTTTCCTCCATGCTTAATTCTGTGAACAAATTCAGAAGCTTCCTCCATTATAGTAAGGTCTGCAGCAAAGTCTGTATCAAAAACTTTGTCAAATCCAAGTTCTCTAAGAGCAGTAACCATTTTACCTGTAACAACAGTTCCTGGTTCTAAACCAAATTCTTCACCTAATGCTACTCTTACTGCTGGAGCAGTTTGAACTATAACAAATTTATCTTTATCTCTTAATGCATTCCAAACTTTTGAAATATTATTAACTTCTGTTAATGCACCAGTTGGACATACAGCAACACATTGGCCGCAAAAAGTACATGATGTATCTGTTAAAGGTAAGTTAAAAGCAGGTGCTACAGCAGTTTCAAATCCTCTTTCAACTCCAGATAGAACATTTACTGTTTGAACTTTATTACACATAGTTTCACATCTTCTGCAAAGTATACATTTATCAAGATTTCTAACTATAGAATAACTTGAATCATCAATTTCATATGTTGACATTTCACCTTTATAAGGTATATCACGTATTCCAAGATCTGCAGCCAATTGCTGAAGTTCACAATTTGTATTTTTATCACAAACTAAGCAATCTTTTGGGTGATCTGATAAAAGAAGTTCTACTACAGTTCTTCTTGCCTTTATTGCTTTTATTGTGTTTGTTTTTACTACCATTTTATCAAAAACAGGAGTAGCACAAGCTGGAGCTAAATTTTTTCTTCCTTCTATTTCTACCATACATACTCTACAGGAAGCAGTTTGATTAACCATTTTTATATCATGTAAATTTAGGTGGCACAATGTAGGAATTTTTATATTAAGAACTTTAGCAGCTTCTAATATTGTAGTTCCTTCTTCTACTTGTACCTGTCTATTATTTATAGTTACAGTTACTAAACTCAAAACTTTCACCTTCCTCTCAAATTAGTGCTTTATTATAGCTTTAACTGGGCATGCTGTTTGACAAGCACCACATTTTATACATTTTTCTTGATCTATTACATGTCTATCTTTAACTTTTCCACTTATAGCAGATACTGGACATTGTCTAGCACACTTTGTGCAGCCTATACATTTATCAGTAATAAAGTATTGCATTAAAGCCTGACAAACTCCAGCTGGACAGCGTTTTTCCTTAACATGAGCTTCATATTCATCCATGAAATACTTCATAGTACTTAAAACTGGATTAGGAGCTGTTTGACCAAGTCCACAAAGTGCAGTATCTTTTATAGTTTCTGCAAGTTCTTTTAAGTCCACTAAATCTTGCTCTGTTCCTTTTCCTTCAGTTATTCTAGTTAATATTTCAAGAAGTCTCTTATTTCCTACACGGCAAGGAGTACATTTTCCACAAGATTCATCTACTGTAAATTCAAGATAGAATTTAGCTATATCAACCATACAGTTATCTTCGTCCATAACAATCATTCCGCCTGAACCCATCATTGAACCTATGGAATTTAAAGATTCATAATCAATTGGGCTATCAAGCATTGAAGCAGGAATACATCCGCCAGAAGGCCCTCCTGTCTGCACAGCTTTGAATTTACGTCCGTTTTTAATTCCACCGCCGATATCATATATTATTTCTCTAAGAGTTGTTCCCATAGGTACTTCAACAAGACCTACATTATTAATTTTACCTGCAAGAGCAAAAACCTTAGTTCCTTTAGAAGTCTTTGTACCCATGGAATTATACCAATTAGCACCATTTAATATTATAGGTGGAATATTAGCAAAAGTTTCTACGTTGTTTACACATGTTGGTTTTTCCCAAAGACCACTTACAGCTGGGAATGGAGGTTTTGTTGTTGGTTCTCCACGGTTTCCTTCAATAGAGTGAATAAGTGCTGTTTCTTCACCGCATACAAAAGCTCCTGCACCATATCTTATATCTAAATCAAAGTCAAATCCGCTGCCTAAAATATTTTTACCTAAAAGACCAAGTTCTCTAGCTTCATTAATAGCAGTTTTTAATCTTTCTATTGCAAGAGGATATTCTGCTCTTATATATATGTAACCTTGATTTGCACCTATAGCATATCCTGCAATAGCCATAGCTTCTATAACACTGTTTGGATCTCCTTCAAGTATGGAACGATCCATAAAAGCACCTGGATCTCCTTCATCAGCATTACAAATTATATATTTTTCTTTAGAGTTGCTCTTTTTTGCAAAAAGCCATTTTTGACCTGTAGGGAAACCACCGCCTCCACGTCCGCGAAGTCCAGAATCTATCATTGTTTGAATAACTTCATCTGGAGTCATAGAAGTTAATACCTTACCAAGAGCAAGATATCCATCTTCAGCTATATATTCAGTTATGTCTTCAGGATTTATAAGTCCGCAGTTTCTTAAAGCTATACGGTGCTGTTTTCCATAGAAAGACATTTGATCTTGTCTTTTTACTTTTTCTTTTAAAGTAGGTTCTTCATATAAAAGTCTTTCAACTACATTTCCTTTTACAAGATGTTCGCGAACTATATCTTCAACATCTTCAGGTGTAACATGTATATAAAATACATTATCAGGTAAAACCTTAACTATAGGCCCTTTTTCACAAAATCCAAAACAGCCGGTTATTGATACATGAACTTTATCAGATAATCCAGCAAGATCTATATAGCGATTAAAATTTCTTAATATTTGTTCACTTTTTGAAGCTTTACATCCTGTACCGCCGCAAATTAAGATATCTCTTTTTTCTATATTTTTTTCATCAGCTGGTATTTCATCTTGTTTAAGATTTCTTAACTTAAGAATAGGCTTATATTTTTTATTTAATTCTAAAAGTTCTTCTAATGAATTAATTTTAGCCAAAGTATTTCCCTCCTTTATTTATTAGTCTTGATATTCAGCTAATATTTTTTTAACATCATTTGCAGTAACGTGACCATAAACTCTATCATTTATTGTTACTACTGGAGCTAAACCACAAGCACCAACGCAGCGAAGAACATCAATGGTAAATTTACCATCTGGAGTAGTTTCACCACTTTTTATACCTAGTTGGTTTTCAATTTCAGCTAAAACAGTTGCTGCACCACGTACAAAACATGCTGTACCCATGCATACGTTAATGACAAATTCGCCTCTAGGTTCTGTTGTAAAATAAGAATAAAAGCTAACTACACCATAAACTTTAGAAGCAGGAACATTTAATTTTTCTGCTACAAATAATTGGACCTCTTCAGGTAAATATCCAAAGATACTTTGAGCTTTATGAAGAACTGCAATTAATGCTCCTTTTTTATCAGGAAGATCATTAATAAATTCCTCTAGCTCGTGAAATTTTTCTTCAGCGAGGACATTTTTACTACATGCCATGTTTTATAACCTCCTTTATAATGGACAAGTTTGTTAATTAACAATCATAATTATGCTTTACATCATGGCTTAACCATTTCCAAATATTATAGTCTAAAAAATTTTTAAAGTAAATCTTATTTTTAATTTTAAATATTAAAACTTGTAAAATTTTAATATTTAAAATAAAAAATTAAAAATTCACAAGCTATATAAACGATAACCATGATATACTACCTACATCATTATACTAAATATTAAACTAAAAATTAAGTGTTTTTTTAAAAAATTATTGAGTTTATGTAAGATAATGCTGTTTATTTAAAAAATATAGTAAAAAATATAGTAATATATTAATAGAAATAATTTTTAATAAATTTTGGGAGATGATTTTTTGCTTGGCATAATAGATAGATTTGAAGGAGATTTTGCTGTAGTTGAGTTATATAATGAAAAAATGATTAGTATAAATAAGAAATATATTCCAAAAGAAGCAAAAGAGGGATATGTTATAGATATTGATGAAGTTAATAAAAAAATAATTATTAATTATGAAGAAACTAAAAAAAGAAATGATAAAATTAAATTTATAACAAAAGATTTATGGGAAAAATAAATTTAAATAATAGGTAAATATAATATAAAAAATAAGATTATTTATATACCCTGTTAAATATTAATCATTTAACAGGGTATATAAATTTTCTTTAAATTTAAAGAAAATTTATTTTTTTGTATAAACTATAACATAATTAAAAAAAGCTACAATAGCACTTGCTACTGAAAAATATAAAAGATATATGCCTATTTTATGGCTAAAGGCTAGTACAAATATTGAAATATAAAAAAATACAGTAGATAATTTCCCAAATATGTTTGAAGGTATAACAATATTTTTTTTATATAAAAATACTCCGCATAAAATCATAAAAATTTCTTTGGCGGCAATTACAATAAGAACCCATGCAGGTATATATCTTTTTATAAGAAGACAAGATAAAACTGTTATAAGCATAAGTTTATCAGCAAGTGGATCTAAAACTATACCAGCCTTAGTTATAATTTTATATTTTCTAGCTATATAGCCATCAAGAAAATCTGTAAAACCAGCAAGTAAAAATATTAATATAGATTTTAACAGGCTATTTGGAGTTTCAGAAAAGAAAACAAGTATAAAAATAGGAATTAATATAATTCTAAATAATGTAAGTAAATTAGGTATATTCATTTTTACAGCACCGCTCCTAATCCTAAAATATATTTATTTAATATGATAATTAGTACATGATTAATCTACAATAAGCTGTAAATTAATTTATACTATATATAACTATATATAGTTAGTGTTACTAAATTTTTATTACATCTATAAATATTGGTAAATATTCAATAAAAAGACTTTTGTAATATAATCATTATATATAAGACAATCATTATAATTATATCAAAAATAACTATATAAAATATAATATCATATTATTATATAATTTATATAATAATAATTTTAAACTTTTAATAAATTATGATATATACGAATAAAATATAAATCGATAAGCTTAATATTCGCAAATTTTATTGACTAAGAGAAAAGTTTTTGTTAATATAACCTAGGGAGGGATAATATATGCCTGAAATTTATGATATTATAATTATTGGAGCTGGAGCAAGTGGTATGTTCACAGCTTATGAATTAACTCAAAAAAATACGAACATTAATGTGCTTATGATAGAAAAAGGTAATACTTTGGATAAAAGAAAATGTCCTATAGATGGAGAAAAAATAAAGTCATGTATAAATTGCAAAACTTGTAATATAATGAATGGCTATGGAGGGGCAGGGAGTCTTTCCGATGGTAAATATAATATAACAAATAATTTTGGAGGAGAGCTTTATAAATATATAGGAAAAGATAAAGCTTTAGAGCTTATGAATTATGTAGATGAAGTACTTTGTAAAATGGGAGGAGCTTCAGCAAAGCTTTATTCAACTGCAAACTCAGATATAAAAAGTAAAGCCCTTGAGTATGATCTACATCTTTTAGATGCAAAGGTAAGACACTTAGGAACAGATAGAAATTTGTTTATCCTTCAAAATATATTTGACTATTTAAATGAAAGAATAGATATGATTTTTAATACTGAAGTTATTGAAATAGATAAATCAAAAGATGAATTTATAGTTCAAACGGAAGAAAAAACTTATATTGCTAAGAATTTAGTTATAGCAACAGGACGTTCCGGTTCGAAATGGATTTCAAAAATGTGTAGGAAACTTGGAATAAAAACAGAGAGTAATAGGGTTGATATAGGTGTACGTGTAGAGCTGCCTGCTTCTATTTTTGAGCATATAACAAAGGAAGTTTATGAAAGTAAAATAGTATATAGAACTAAGAAATATTCAGATTTTGTAAGAACCTTTTGTATGAACCCTCATGGAGAGGTTGTAAGTGAAAATACTAATGGAATAGTTACAGTTAATGGACATAGTTATGCAAATCCAAAATTCCATACAGAAAATACAAATTTTGCTCTTTTGGTTTCAAATCATTTTACAGAACCTTTTAAAGACAGTAATGAGTATGGGGAATCAATTGCAAGATTAAGTAATATGCTTGGTGGTGGAGTTTTAGTTCAAAGATTTGGAGATTTAGTTAAAGGACATAGAACTAACGAAGATAGGCTTTTAAAAAGTTTTACAAGACCAACTTTAAATGCAACACCTGGGGATTTAAGTTTAGTATTACCTAAAAGACAATTAGATGATATTATAGAAATGATATATGCATTAGATAAAATTGCTCCAGGGACAGCTAACGAGGATACTCTTTTATATGGAGTTGAGGTTAAATTTTATAATTCTAAAGTAGATGTAGATAATAATCTTGAAACTGCAGTAAAAGGGCTTTACATTTTAGGAGACGGTTCAGGAGTAACTCACTCATTATCACAGGCTTCAGCTAGTGGAGTGTATGTAGGGAGAATTTTAGCAGAAAAGTTTAAATAAATTACTTTTATTTTATAAATATTTATTTTATATACATCTTTAATAATTTATGAAGATGCTTAGGCAGAATAAAAAATGTGATTGGAGGAAAACAAATGTCAGCATTTGTAGTATTAGGAGCCCAATGGGGAGATGAAGGAAAAGGAAAGATGACAGATTACCTTGCTGAGAAAGCTGAGGTTATAGTAAGGTTTCAAGGGGGAAACAATGCAGGACACACTGTAGAAGTTGAAGATAAACAATATAAACTTCACCTTATACCTTCTGGAATTCTTTATGGAAACAAATTAAATGTTATAGGAAATGGTGTTGTTATAGATCCTAAAGCTCTTTTTGAAGAAATAGATTATTTAGAAGGATTAGGAGTTAAAGTTACTCCAGAAAACCTTATAATAAGTGATAGAGCGCATATCATAATGCCATATCATAAGATTTTGGATAAATTAAAAGAAAAATCCAGAGGCAAAAATGATATTGGTACTACTGGGAAAGGTATAGGACCTGCTTATACAGATAAAGTTGAAAGATGTGGAATAAGAGTTTGCGATCTTCTTCATACAGAAGTATTTAAAGAAAAACTTTATGAAAATATAAAAACTAAAAATGACATAATTGTTAAAGTATATGAAGAAGAAGCGTTAGATTTTAATTCTATATGTGATGAATATTTAATTTATGCTGAGAGGATAAGACCTTTTGTTAAAGATATATCAGTTAGGGTTTATGATGAAATAAAATCAGGTAAAAATATACTTTTTGAAGGAGCGCAAGGAACACTTTTAGATATAGATTATGGAACTTATCCTTATGTAACATCTTCAAATACAATAGCTGGAGGAGTTCCATCAGGAGCAGGTATAGGACCTTCTATGATAGATAAAGTTGTAGGTATAGCAAAAGCATATACTACAAGAGTAGGCAAAGGACCATTTCCTACAGAGCTTAATGACAAAATAGGTGAATGGATAAGAGAAAAGGGACATGAGTATGGTGTTACTACGGGCAGATCAAGACGATGCGGATGGCTTGATTTAGTAATATTAAAATCTTCAGCAAGAATTTCTGGCTTAACTAGTTTTGTTGTAACTAAAATTGATACATTAGCAGGACTTTCAAAAATAAAAGTATGTACTGGTTATAAACTTGGAGATAAGGTTATAGATTATTTTCCAGCAAGTCTTGAAGATTTAGCAAAATGTGAGCCTGTTTATGAAGAATTTGATGGATGGGATGAAAGTGTTGGAGATGCAAGAAATTATGAAGAACTTCCTGAAAATGCAAAAAAATATTTAAAGAAAATAGAAGATTTTACAGGAGTTAAGGTTTCAATAGTGTCTGTAGGTCCAAGAAGAGATCAAACTATTGTTATAGAAGAAATTTTATAAATTTTTATAAAAAATTTTATAATTGTCTTTATTATTTTTATAATCTCTGATATAATTTAAATTAAATCGTAGTAAAATAGTATGATTTAATTTAAATAAAGGAGAGATGATAGAATGATAACTAAAGACATGACTATAGGTGAAATAGTTAGAAATCATGAAGATAAAATAGCAATACTTATGAGTTTTGGAATGGGTTGTGTTGGATGTCCAGCATCTCAAGCTGAAACATTAGAAGAAGCTGCAAAAGTTCATGGATTTGATGTTGATGAATTATTAGAAGCATTAAATGCTTAATAAAATAAAGTAATCTAATTTTAAAATAAGGTATAGTAAGACTATTTAAACAGTCTTACTATACCTTATTTTTTGCTTAAATTTAAGATAAACATATTTGGTACTAAAAGGGATTTTTATGAAACTGATTTGAATATATAGGTATATATGGGAATATATAATAATATATAAAAAGTAAAAGCAAATAGCTGTTGTTTTAATAATTTAAAACTTTGACAACAGCATAAAATTAAAAGGGGGAAATTTTATATGGGAAAAATTAAAAAAATGTTAGGAATTGCATTAACAATTTCTATGACAATTGGAATTTTTGCTGGTTGTGCAAACTCAAGTACGCCTAATCAATCTGATGATTCAAAAAATCAGATTAAACAGCAGCAGTCGAGTGAAAACAAAGAAAAGCATTATACTTTCGGATATACTTGTATGACAATGAATAATCCATTTTTCCAAGTACTTGAAAAATCAATTAGAAGTGAAGTTGAAAAAAATGGAGACAAGCTTATAACTACAGATCCAGCAATGGATGTATCTAAGCAGATTGATCAAATAAATGATATGATAACTCAAGGTATAGATGCAATTTTTCTAAATCCTGTTGACTGGGAGGGCATAAGACCTGCACTTGAAGCTTTAAAAAAAGCTAATATTCCAATTATTAATTTTGATACAGAAGTTAAAGATATGGACTATGTAACTGCTTATGTTGGATCTGATAATAAAAATGCTGGAAAAGTTTGCGGTGAAGATCTTGTAAAGAAATTTCCTAATGGAGGAAATATTGTTGTTCTTGATTCTCCTACAATGAATTCAATAAATGATAGGATATCTGGTTTTATGAGTGCTATTGAAGGAAAAGGTTTTAAAATAGTTGCACAACAAGATGCAAAAGGCGATCTTGAGACTTCTATGAAACTTTCTGAAGATATTTTGCAAGCAAATCCAAATGTAGTTGCTATAATGGGAGGAAATGATCCCACAGCTTTAGGAGCACTTGCAGCATGTAAAGCAGCTAATTTAGATAAAGTATTAATTTATGGTGTTGATGGTTCTCCTGAGGCTAAGGCTGAAATTGCAAAAGGAGGACAATTTGCTGGAAGTGGGGCTCAATCTCCAAAGCAAATTGGTGTAAAATCTGTTGAAGTAGGCTATAAAATACTCAAAGGTGAAAGCTTTGAAAAGAGAATACCAGTTGAAACTTTTCTTATAAATAAAGATAACGTTTCCCAATATGGGACTGATGGATGGCAATAAATTATAGATTAAATTATTGAATTGGGATAAAGGCTTTATTTAGCATTAAAGCTTAGTAAAGCCTAAATAATATAAAAAGAAAAATGAGAGGTGAATAGTATTGAATGGCAATTTACTCCAAATGAAAAATATAAGCAAAAAATTTCCGGGAGTATATGCTTTAAAAAATGCTCATTTTGAGCTTAATGAAGGAGAGGTACATGCACTTCTAGGAGAAAATGGAGCAGGGAAATCAACACTTATGAAAATTCTTGGAGGTATATATAGTGTTGATGAAGGAGAGATATATATTCAGGGTAAAAAAGCAGATATAAAGTCTGTTAAAGATGCACAAGCTTACGGAATTAGCATAATACACCAAGAATTAGTTTTAGTACCATATATGACGGTAGCTGAAAATATTTATTTAGGTAGAGAGGTAACGGGAAAAACAGGATTTATTGATAAAGCAGCTATGATAGAAAAAGCTCAAAAATTATTGGATTCTTTTGAAGTGAAAATTAAAGCAGATTCATTAATTTCTAGACTTACTGTTGCACAACAGCAGATGGTTGAGATAATAAAAGCTATATCATTTAATGCTAAAATAATTGTTATGGACGAGCCAACATCTTCATTAACTGAAAAAGAAGTTAAGTTTTTATTTGATACAATTAAAAATTTAAAAAGTCATGGAGTTGGTATTGTTTATATATCTCACAGAATGAATGAACTTTTTGAAATATCTGATAGGGTAACTGTAATGAGAGATGGGGAGTACATTGGGACTAAAATTACAAAAGATACTTCTAATGATGAATTGATTGCTATGATGGTTGGACGTGAATTAACTAGTTATTATACGAGAGATTATAACGAGCCTGGGGATATCATATTAGAAGTTAAAAATTTAAATAGAAAAAGCGTTTTAAAAAATATTAATTTTAGTGTTAGAAAAGGTGAAATAGTAGGATTTGCAGGACTTATGGGGGCGGGACGATCAGAAGTTATGAGAGCTATTTTTGGTCTTGATCCTATTGATTCAGGAGAAATATTAATAGATGGACAAAAAGTAAATATTAAGGAACCTAATGATGCCATGAAAAATGGTATTGCTTTAGTTCCAGAAAATAGGAAGGAAGAAGGGCTTTTTCTTATTCAAAGTGTTAAATTTAATATAACACTAAAAATTTTAGATAAATTTATAAAGTTTATTAAGGTTAATAAAAAAGTAGAAAATGATATTACCAATAAATATATAGATGAATTGTCTATTAAAACACCTACAAGTAATCAGTTAATAGGAAATCTTAGTGGAGGTAATCAGCAAAAGGTTGTTATTGCAAAATGGCTTGCTACTGAACCAAAAATTTTGATTTTGGATGAACCAACTAGAGGTGTAGACGTTGCTGCCAAAGCTGAAATTTACTCAATAATGAATAAGTTAGCATCAGCAGGTGTATCTATTATAATGATATCTTCAGAATTGCCTGAAATAATAAACATGAGCGATAGAGTTTTGGTTATGTGTAATGGAACTATTACTGGAAGTTTAAATCGTAATGAGTTTACACAAGAGAAGATTATGTATTATGCAACAGGAGGTATTTAGTATGTCAATGGAAACATCAATGGTAAAAAAAGATAAAAAAATATTTAATAGTATATTAAATAATATGCTTCAATTTTTTAAAGAAAATATGGGTATACTTATTGGATTTATTGCTTTATGTATATTACTTTCTTTTATGTCTCCCGTATTTCTTACACAAAAGAATATTATGAATGTTCTTAGACAGATTTCTACAAATCTTTATCTTGCTTGTGCAATGACAATGATAATTATATTAGGAGGAATAGACTTATCTGTTGGTTCTACAATTGCTTTATCTGGAGTTGTTACTGGAGGGTTAATAGCATTTAATGGACTTCCAGTTCCAGTTGCAGTTTTAGGGGGACTAGGGATAGGGCTGATTGTAGGTTCTTTTAATGGACTTGCTATTGCAAAGACAAGTATTCCTCCGTTTATTGTAACTTTAGCTACAATGAATATAGTTCGTGGCGCAGCTTATGTTTATACTGGTGGAAAGCCAATACGTGTTATGTCAGAGCAATTTAATTTTATTGGGGCAGGTTATGTAGCTGATACAATCCCTACTCCTGTAATTTATCTTATTGTTATTTTAGTTGTATCTACATTAATAATGAATAAGTCAAAGTTAGGAAGATACATATATGCTGTAGGAGGGAACAGGCAAGCAGCAAAATTTTCAGGGTTAAAGATTGAGAAGATACTTTTCTTTCCTTATGCATTTAGCGGGCTTATGGCTGCGGTTGCAGGAATAGTGTTAGCATCACGTATGTTCTCTGGTCAGCCAACAGCAGGAGATGGAGCTGAAATGGATGCTATAGCTGCTGTTGTTCTTGGAGGTACAAGCATGAGCGGAGGTTCAGGAAAAATAGGAGGAACTGTAATAGGAGCGTTAGTTATAGGTGTATTGAGTAACGGACTTAATTTAATGAATATAAATTCATTTTGGCAATATATAGTAAAGGGGATTGTAATTTTAATTGCTGTATATGTAGATGCTATTAAAAAGAAAAAATCAAAATTGTAAATAGGGGCGGAGAGCAAAATATGGGAAATGGAATTGCTGTAGCTGGTAATATGACAGTTGATCAACTTAAAAAAATTGATATTTATCCAGAACAGTCAAAATTAACTACTATTAGGGAAATTAGCTGTTCTTTAGGAGGAGCTGTATGTAATTGCCTTATAGATTTAGCAAAAATAGATTCTAATATACCACTTAAGGCTATAAGCATAATAGGAAATGACGATATGGGGGACTATATTTTAAATACTGTTGGTCAATATAAAAATATTGATTTATCAAGAGTTATTAGAGAGGGCCGATCTTCATTTACGGATGTTATGGCTGATGAAACAAATAAAACTCGTACTTTTTTCTTTTTTAGGGGCTCAAGTAGTAAATTTTCAGATAAATATATTGATTTAGATAATATTGATGCAGATATACTTCATATAGGATATATATTATTGCTAGATGGTATGGATGCTAAAGATGAGAAATATGGAACTGTTATGGCAAAAGTTCTTTGCAAGGCAAAAGAGAGAGGAATAAAAACATCCATTGATGTAGTAAGTGAAGAAAGTAATAGATATAGCAAATTAGTCCCGCCAAGTCTTAAATATACGGATTATTGTATTCTTAATGAAATTGAAGCAGGAAAAACTGTTGGAATATCACTTCGATCAAATAATGGCAAATTAATAGCAGAAAACATAAAAGAAGTTTTAAGAAAAATTCGTGATATGGGAGTTAGTAGATGGATTATAATTCATGCTCCTGAATCTAGTTTTGGTTTAGATGAAAATAATAATTATTATACAGTACCTTCTTTAAAGCTTCCTAAAGATTTTATAAAGGGTACTGTTGGAGCAGGAGACGCTTTTGTTTCTGGAGTTTTGTATTCTGCTTATAAAGGTTATACTATGGAAAAAGCAATGGAAATAGGAGCAGCAGCTGCTGCTTGGTCTTTGTCAGAGGCAGATAGTGTATCAGGAATGAAACCTTTTAAAGATGTAATTGAATTATACGAAAGAATGCCTAAACAGACTGAAATTTTTATATAGTAAAAATTTTATAAAATTATAGATATTATATTTATATACAATACAAGGGGGGAATTTATATGTTAGTTAATCTTAATTATTTGCTTAAAGAAGCCCAAAATAAAAAAACCGCTGTTGCAGCTTTTAACACACCATCTTTAGAAGCAGTAAGAGCTGCAATATCTGCAGCAGAAGAGCTTTCAGTTCCAGTAATTATTCAGCATGCACAAGTGCATGAAGAAATTGTAAATATAGAAATAATAGGCAAAATAATGTTAGAAATGGCGAAGAATTCTAAAGTTGATGTTTGTGTTCACTTAGACCATGGAACAAATATTAATCTAATTAATAAAGCTATTGACATGGGATTTACTTCTGTTATGTTTGATGGTTCTAATTTACCATATGAAGAAAATATTATATGCACTAGTCAAATTGTACAAGAAGCACATAAACGAGGAATTTCTGTAGAAGCTGAATTAGGAGTTATGTCTACGTCAAATTATGGAGAAAAATTGATTAATGACTCTAATTTTAATAAAGATGATATTTATACCGATCCAGAACTAGCTTTTGATTTTGTAAAAAGAACAGGAATAGATGCATTAGCTGCTTCTTTTGGTACAGTACATGGTTTGTATTTAACAAAACCAAATCTAGATTTTAAAAGATTAAAAAATATTTATGATAAAACTATGGTACCAATTGTTATGCATGGAGGATCTGGAGTAAGCAGAGAAGATTATCACAAATCAATTGAAAATGGAGTTAGAAAAATAAATTATTACACTTATGCTGCTCGTGCTGCTGGAGAAGATATAAGAAAAAAAATTAAAGAGTCTAATGATCCAATATTTTATCATGATATTACTTTATTGGCTATGGAAGCTATGAAACAAGATATGATGTATGCTTTAAAAATTTTTAATAATATGGATTAGGAGGATATTTATGAAAATTGAAGAATATAAAAAAATGCAAAATATTGCAAATAAATATTTAAAAAAGGCTCATATAGTAATTACAGAGGAGGAAAGAAAAAATATAGAAGTTTCTGATTTTGGACTTAATGATATTTATAGAACTGGATTGCAGTTAGTTGTATATGTTAATACAGAAAGAGTATGTGCTAAGGAACTGGTACTTCTTCCACATCAAACTTGCCCTGAACATAGACATCCTCAGGTTGACTCTAATCCCGGTAAAGAAGAAACATTTAGATGCAGATGGGGAAAGGTTTACCTTTATGTACCTGGTGAAGCTGCTAAAAAGCCTAAATGTAAGCCTCCAAAGGGAGATGAAGCGTATTATACTGTATGGCATGAAATAGAACTAAATCCTGGAGAACAGTATACTTTAATACCTGATACTCTGCATTGGTTTCAAGCAGGTGATGAAGGAGCAGTAGTATCAGAATTTTCTACACATAGTACGGATGAGTTTGATATATTTACAGATAGCCGAATACGTAGGATTACTAAAATTACAGATTAGTAATAATTAGGGGAAAGTATAAAAAGAATCTGTCTTAAAATAAATAGATGCATAATCTGTATTTTAATATTTTAAGATAGACTCTTTTTTGTTAATTTAAATTTTTATAATCTATTATTAATTAATACACTTCTTATTTTATCTTTTATATATAAGTTATTATAGGCCATATCTATTGGGAATTTACATTTATTAATTATAGAAATAAATGTTAAAGATTTACCTTGCTTTATTAAGCTTTTACAAGCTTTATCTATTTTTTTATTTATAACTTGAATTTCTTTATAATATTTAATCTGTTTTAATATATAATTTCTAAGCTCAGGATATCTTCTTACAACAAAATTTGTTACTCCAGATTTTTCAGCAACAAGAGCAAAGACTATTCTTTCATTTTTACTAATCATATCTTCAATTGCAGAGTCAATATCATTTTCATATTCTTCCATAGTTTTATAAAAAAGACTATTGTTATTTAATGCATTTTCCATAGTCATCCACCCTTAATTATTAATTTTATGTTTCCATTATATAACAACATTCGACAGTTGTAAATGAAAATAATAACGAAATTATGAATTTATATTCCTTTTATGACATAATTTAAATATATAGAAGAACTTTTTAATATAACAAAAATATTCTTTAATGGTATTTTGTGATATAATATTTTAGGTATTTATTAGGTATTTATATTGAAAAGGGGATAGTTTATGTTGAAGAACTTTTTTAATATTTTTCTTCGTTATGCTATAATGTTTGTACTTATTTTATGTTTTGCATTTTCTTTTATATATATTTTATTTAATATATATTCAATGAAGCATAAAGTTATTGGTATATTTATAATTTTAATTTGCTTAGGTATTATATATTTTTATAAAAAATATAAGAATAATATTAAATATAAATTAAAAAATATAAACAATAAAAAATTATTATTATATATAGTTATAACTGCGTTTGTTTTAAGATTTTTATGGATAATTATAGTGCCGACAAAACCTATATCAGACTTTAAAGTAATGTACGAATATGCTAAGGAAGCAGCACAAGGGAATTATTATGGCTTTCATGATTATGCTTATTTTGCAAGGTTTACACATGACATTATAACAGTTTTATATTTTTCGTTATTTTATAAAATGATGGACAACCCTCTTTTTATTGTTAAATTTTGTAATGTAATTTGTCAAACTGCAGCAGTTTATGCTATGTATCTTACTGTAAGGGAAATTTTAAATGAGGAAAGAGCACTTATAAGTGCTTTTATACTTGCATTTTTCCCTCCATTTATAATGTATACTTCACAAACTATGTCAGAAAACATGGCAGTTCCACTATATATTTTTAGCGTTTATTTTTTTATAGCTGCAATAAAAGGAAGAAAAAACAATGCTTATTTTATTTTAAGTGGGGCATTTTTATCTTTCGCTAATATGTTTAGAATGGTAGGAGCTGTATTTGTTATAGCTTATATTATGTATAATATTATATATATAGGACTTAAGGGAGGAATAAAAAATTCAATTTTATTGATAATAGGTTTTGCAGTCCCTTTTTATTTAGTAAGTCAATCATTATTAAATGCTAATATAACTGAAACACATCTTTGGAATCCTAAAGAACCTTCTATTACATCTATATTAAAGGGAACTAATATTGAGCACCATGGAATGTATAATGAAGAAGATGCCAATATTCCTATAAAATTAAATCATGATCCACAAAAGATAAAAGAAGTTTCAAAAGAAATAATAATAAAAAGGTTAACTACAACACCTAAGCCAAAACTTATATTCCATTATATAAAAAAAATTGCTATGCAATGGGGTATGGGAGATTTTAGAGCTTTTGTATGGACAACTGATGAAGTATTTGGAAAAAACATATTTAAAAATATAATTCATGAAGTTTCTATTTTTACTCAAATTATTTATATAACTATTTTAATTAGAATTTTTAGTGCATTAAAAAATAATGATTATATGGAAATAAAAGAGATGAATTTCTTTTACATACTATTTGGCGGCTTTGTACTATTATTTTTAATAACAGAATTTCAAGAAAGATATGCATTTATAATTTCATGGATTTTTGTTATATTTACAACAAGAACAAGTAATTTAAATAGGAGGAAACATGCTTCAATTTATAAAGTTCTCAATGGTAGGAATATTAAACACGGTTATAACAATAATATCTTATAATATATTAACTTTTACAGGAATTAACTATATTTTATCTAATACTATAGCTTACATACTGGGAATGATTAATAGTTATTTTTGGAATAAAACTTGGGTTTTTTCATCAAAAGATAAAGATATTAATTTGGTTATAAAATTTATTATAGTAAATTTTATAACTCTTGTTTTAAATAATTATATACTTCATGTATTTGTATCTAATTTTAAATTTAATAAATCAATTTCTCAAATACCTGCTATTATTTGTGGAATGGTAGTAAATTTTGTTTTAAATAAAATATGGACATTTAAAGATAAAGGAGGAAAATAGAATGGCAGATTTTTTTCTATCTGTAGTAATACCTATGTATTATGAAGAAGGTGTAGTAGAAGAATGCTATAAAAGACTTACTAATGTAATGAGCGAAAATAATTATGATTATGAACTTATATTTGTAAATGACGGAAGTAAAGATAGAACATTAGATATATTAAAAGAAATTGCATCTAAAGATAAAAGAGCAAAAATTATTAATTTTTCTAGAAATTTTGGCCATCAGGCAGCAGTTAGTGCAGGGGTAAAAGCAGCTTTAGGAGATGCTATTGTAATAATAGATGCTGATCTTCAAGATCCACCAGAACTTATTAAAGATATGGTAGCTTTATGGAAGCAAGGATATGAAGTTGTTTATGCAAAAAGAAAGAAGAGAAAAGGAGAAACTTTTTTTAAATTGATAACTGCAAAGTACTTTTATAAATTTTTAAATGCTATGTCTGATATAGATATTCCAAAAGATACAGGGGATTTTAGACTTATTGATAAAAGTGTTGCTTGTGTGTTTAATTCTATGACTGAAAAGAATCGTTTTATAAGAGGAATGATATCTTGGATAGGATTTAATCAAATAGCTATAGAATATGTAAGAGATGAACGATTTGCAGGTGAAACTAAATATCCATTAAAAAAGATGATAAAATTTGCTAAAGATGGTATTATAGCTTTTTCTTCAAAACCTCTTAAAATAATAACTTCTTTTGGATTTTTTTCAGTAATTTTATCTTTTATAATTCTTATTTATTCAATTGTAAGTAAAATATTTCAAAATGATATAGCAAAAGGCTGGACTTCTCTTATGGTTGCAATAACTTTTTTCTCTGGGGTACAAATGCTTTCTCTTGGAATAGTAGGAGAATATATTGCTAGAATTTATGATGAAATAAAAGGAAGACCTCTTTATATAATTAAAGATAAAATAAATTTTTAAGGTATTATAAAAACATATAAATTAAATGGATTAGTAAAAACTAATATTATTTAGATGCGTAAAGTAAAGCCATACATAAAAAATTTTTATGTATGGCTTTTAAGTTTTTGAATTTATTTAATGAATTTACGTAAATTTTATGTATTATATTTATAATTTACAATTTATTTTGTTTTTAAAGTTAAGTTATTAATCCATTTTTTAGATAAAATTCTTGGAAGACCAAATATAATTTTAAATACTTCTTCAAGGCTTACAAGGGCTAAAACCCAGTATACTGGAAGTTTCCATACAAGTCCTCCTAAAAAAGCAAGGGGTACACCTATAAGCCATACTCCTCCTGTATCTAAAAATAAGCAAAATTTAGTATCTCCACCGCTTCTTAGTATTCCAACAACAGATAAATAATTAAAACATTTTGCCCAAAGAAAAGCTGAAAAAACTGTAAGATTTTTACGTGCAAATTCATAAACTTCGGCTGAAACATTGTATGGAGAAAGAATCCATTTTGAAGATAAAAATACTATAAATCCTACAATAAGTGCAATTGAAGGACCTAAAGTTATAAAACGTTTTGCATAAATAAATGCATCTTCTTCATTTTTCTCACCTATTTTGGTTCCTATCATAACTGCACAAGCATTACCAATTCCCATAAATATTACCCAAGCAATATTTTCTATAGTTCCAGATATATTGGTAGAAGCAATAACATTTGTACCCATTCTTGCATAAACAAAAGAATATAAAGTTACACCTAATGCCCAAATGGATTCATTTAAAATAACAGGTATAGTAACTTTAAAAAAGTTTTTTACAAATGAAATTGATAAATCTATCATTTCATTTATTTTAGCTGCAATTGCATAATTATTTTTATAAGTTACATATAAAATTAAAGTCATTTCTACAATTCGAGCAATTACAGTAGCTATTGCTGCACCACGTACTTCAAGTCGTGGAAATCCAAATTTCCCATAAATAAGAACGTAGTTAAAAAATGTATTTGTACAAAGAGATATAGCACTTACTACCATAGGAGTTTTTGCCTCACCAGTACTTCTTAAGGCAAAAGAATAAGAAAACGAAATTGAAGTTATTATATAACTAAATGCTATTATTTTTAAATACTGACTCCCAAGTATAATTACATCTTTATCTTTAGAAAAAATACCAAGTATTTGTTTAGGAAATATAAAACCTCCTATAGTAAAAATCATAGAAGCTATTCCGCCACTTATCAAACAAACTCCAAGAACTCTTCGTATATTTTTTACATCTTTATTTCCCCAATATTGAGCTGTAAATATAGAAGAACCACTAGATATTCCAAATAAAAGTAGATTTAAAAGAAAAAAATATTGATTTGCAAGTCCTACACTTGCTATAGCTTTTTCTCCAAGCTTTCCAATCATTATAGTATCTACTAGATTAAGAGATGATGATATAAAGTTTTGAAGTGCTATTGGTATAGCAAGATTTAGCATAACTTTATAAAAATGTTTATCATTTAAAAGTTTTTTAATACTCATGAAATCCCCCTATCGTAATATAATTTAAAATATAATTAAGTTAAAAATATATTTATACTTATAATTAATATCTTATATTAAACAGATACAATTAACATTGTATCATATGTATTATTATTTATCAAATTAATACTTTAGTATTTTTAAAATATTAATTTAATAGATTTTTAACTAAATGTATATTACAATAGTAAATGTAATAAAAATTAAAGAATGGAGTGACATATTTGCTTAAAGCTGTTATTTTTGATATGGATGGAGTAATAATTGATAGTGAACCAGATCATTTAAAGTTTGAGCAAGAATTTTTTAAAAATCTTGGCCTTGATATAAGCAAAGAAGAGCATAATAAATTTGTTGGAACAACTTCTTACTATATGTGGGAAACAATAAAAAATAAATTTAATCTTTCACAAACTGTAGAAGAACTTGTAAAAAACGATAGAGATAACTACTATAACTATTTAATATCAGGAAATCATAATATTCAAATTATAGATGGAGTTAAAAATATTATAGAAGATTTATATAAAAATGGTGTATTACTTGCTGTTGCATCTTCTTCACCAATAAACATAATTGAAATTATAGTAGATATGTTTAATATTAGAAAATATTTTAATACATTAGTAACAGGTGATTATGTAGATAAAAGTAAACCTAATCCTGATATATTTTTATATGCAGCAAAGGAGCTTTGTGTGGAACCAAAAGATTGTATTGTAATTGAGGATTCTGCAAATGGAGTTTTAGCTGCAAAAAATGCTAAAATGAAATGTGTTGGATATAGAAATTTAAATTCAGGTAATCAAGATTTATCTCCAGCTGACATTATAATAAATTCTTATGATGAAATAAATTATGATATATTAAAAAGCATTATATAAAATTTTATACATAATTTTTAATATGATTATTTTACTATATATAATTTGAAATATAAAAAAGATTTAAGGCATAAAGAATATTACTTTAATGCCCTAAATCTTTTTAATATTTTTAGCAGCAGTATAAGCTGAACTCCAAGCCCATTGAAGGTTAAAACCACCACAGTCACCATCTACATCTAAAATTTCTCCAGCAAAATATAAATTAGGTATAAGTTTTGATTCCATGGTATTTGGATTAACTTCATTTGTATTAACTCCTCCACCAGTTACTTGAGAATTAGCAAAAGAATTCGTACCTATAACTTTAAAATCCCATCTTTTTAAAAGCTTATATATATTCCTTTTTTCTTTATATTCTAAATCCCAGCAAGGTTTATGTATATTATTAATTCCAGCTTCTTTAAGTAATATAGGAATAAGTTTTTTATTTATTATACCTATAAAAGAATCATGAACACTTCTGTGAGAAAATATAGAAAAATGTCCTTCAAAAAAATTTTCTAAAGTTTCTTCATTCATAGTATGCATAATGTTTATCCTAACAAAAACCTTGCTATCTTTTGAAAGTGCATAAGAAGCAATTCTGCTCAATTGAAGAATAGGAGGACCAGATATACCGTAATCTGTAAAAAGTATTTCTCCAAATTCACATCTTTTTAATTCATTATTTACATATATTTCTGCTATACCATTAAATTTAACACCTGATAAAGCTTTAAGATTTTTATAATCAAGCTTTAGTTGAACAAGAGCAGGAAGAGGATTTATTATACTATGACCTAAAGATTTAGCTAAATAATAACCAGAACCATCAGAACCACTAGAAGGAAGAGATTTTCCACCACAAGATAAAAGAAGTTTTTGGCTTTCATAAATTTCACCATTTGATGTTTCTATTATAAATTTAGATTTTTTATATTTTATATTCTTAACTTTAGAGTTTAAATAAGTAGGTATTTCTCTATCATTAATTGCAAGCCTTAATATATCAACTACAGAAGATGCTTGAAGAGACATAGGATACATTTTACCATCTTCTAAAGTAACTAAAGGAAGTCCTAAAGATAAGAAAAAGTTTATAGTATCTGAAACTTTAAATTCCTCAAGTGCTGAGATGAAAAAATTAGGATTATCGCTGTGGTATCTACTACTTTCTATATATTCATTTGTGATATTGCATCTTCCGTTTCCTGTTACCAGTAATTTTTTTAATATCCTATCGCTGCCTTCTAGTATAGCTACATCTATTCCCATATCTTTAGTTAAAATTGCAGCCATAGATCCAGCAGCACCTCCGCCTATTATTATAAGTTCATGTTTCAAAATAAATCCCACCTTGTTAAATTAATATAGAGATATTATTTATATATTTTATACTAAATATAAATTTTTGAATATAATAAAAATATACTTATGTAAAATAATTATTTAAGTTATAATAAATATAACAAAGTATTATATATTAATTTTCAAAATTTAAACAAAACCAATACAAATGTAGTTTATCAAACTATTAAGGAGATGATTTTTGTGAATGCAGGAGAATTTTTAAATTTTAAAAATTGGGTAGTAGCTGGAGATGTTCTTAATCCAGACAAATATGCTTATAAAATATTAAATGCTTTAAAAAATGCAGGTTTTAATGTAGAAGGTGTAAATCCTAAAGATACATCAGGTAATACATATAAAAGCATTAAAGAAGTTCCATATAAAATAGATGTACTTGATTTATGTATAAATCCTATAAAAGGATTAAGCATTATTAAAGAGGCTAAAGAACTTAATATAGATAAAGTTCTAATACAGCCTGGAGCAGAAAGTGAAGAAATTTTAGAATTTTGTAAAAATAATGGAATAACTGCAATAGAAGGCTGCGCATTAGTAGAATTATCAAAACGTAAATAAATTTTAATTAATTTTTTAGAATAATATAAAATATCTATTTATAAAAAGTATAAATAGATATTTTAATTTAATAATTATTTAATTAAAATATGCTTGTAATATAAATAATTATTATAAAATTTCCTTAGAAAAATTAGTTACAGATAAAACTAAAACAGTAATATTAAATATCTATAATAAGCATATAAGAGAAAATAGATTAAATATGTAGTTTTATTATATATTATAAAAATATATTTGAATAAAAACGAAAAAAATAAAAAAATATGTTGACATAAATCTAAATTTTATGTATTATATTCTATGTCGGGTCTTGAGAGCTGACAAAACAAATTTAAATAAGGCTCCTTGGTCAAGCGGTTAAGACACCACCCTTTCACGGTGGTAACAGGGGTTCGATT
>NZ_RJWG01000019.1 GCF_004011155.1 Clostridium prolinivorans
TAAGATTTAATGCAGTAGATAATCCAAGAAAACAAGCTGCATTTCCACAATATAAATATCCAAATGCTAAGTGGAGATATGCTCAAATAGCAGATTATTTAAGACTTGGCGGAAATACTGAAGATGAAAAAATAGAAAGATTAATTGCAGCAATAGATGAATTAAAAGATAAAGTGAATATACCTAAAACAATTAAGGACGCTGGAGTTTCAGAAAGAAAATTCTATGCTACTTTAGATGAGATGTCAGAACAAGCTTTTGACGATCAATGTACTGGAGCAAATCCAAGATATCCTTTAATAAGTGNTACTTTAGGGGAAAAAGATAAGTGTGAAGAAGATTTAAATCAGTAAATAAATTAATACATTCTTATAAATATTTTTTATTTTAATAAATAAAGGACAGTCTTAATTTAAGGTACTGTCCTTGAATTTTGTATAAAGTATTTGTTAATTTTTTGTATAATATTACAAAAACGATTATAAATATGTTAAAATAAAACTGTAACTGTAAATGGTTTCTAAAATTTTAAGGTATAGGAGAAGGAACATAATATGAATATAGCATTTTTTCTTACGCCTAAAAAAGATGTTATCTATGAAAATTTAAATTCTACAATGAGACAAGTTATAGAAAGAATGGAATATCATAGATATACAGCAATTCCTATTATTGATGATAAAGGAAGATATGTAGGCACTCTTACTGAAGGTGATTTACTTTGGAAACTTAAAAATACTCCAGAACTTAGTATTAAAGATACAAGTAGTATTAAAGTTTCTGATATAGAAAGAAGAGTTATTAATAAGCCTGTGTCTATAAATGCTGATATGGAGAGTTTGATTAATTTAGTAATAAATCAAAACTTTGTACCTGTTATAGATGATAATGGTATTTTTATTGGAATTATAAAAAGAAGTGATATTATAAATTACTTTTATAAATTTGTAGTAAAATCAAAAATTGCAGAGAAATAGATAGAAAGGAGAGCTTATATGGATAAACATTTAAAATTTGTTGAAGAACAAAGAATAAAAAGAACTATGGAAAATTTAGAGAAAAATAATATGGAAGCTTATTATGTAGAAGATGAAAAAGAAGCTTTAGAAAAAGTTAAAGAATTCATAAAAGAAGGGGATACTGTAGCTGTTGGAGGCTCTCAAACTCTTTTTGAAATTGGAATAATAGATTTTTTAAGGAATGGAAAATTTAATTTTTTAGATAGATACAAAGAAAATTTAAAAGCTGAAGATGTAAAAGATATTTATAGAAAAAGTTTTTTTGCTGATGCTTATTTTGTAAGTTCTAATGCAGTAACAGAAAGTGGGGAGCTTTATAATGTGGATGGTACTGGAAACAGAGTAGCTGCAATGCTTTATGGCCCTGATAATGTTATTGTTATTGTCGGAGTTAACAAAATTGTTAAAGATTTAAATGAAGCTATAGAAAGGAAAAAAAGAATAGCTGGTCCTGCTAACAATAAAAGATTAAGTACAGAAACACCTTGTACAAAGATAGGAATGTGCGTAGATTGTAAAAATGAAACAAGAATTTGTAATGATTATGTACTTATAAAAAGGCAGAGAAATAAAGGTAGAATTAAAGTTATTATAGTAGGAAAAGAACTAGGATATTAATATAAATAATAAAAGTTACAAAAACATAAGTTATAAAAATTGTCTTAAAACTGTCTTATTGACTATTTTAAGACAATTTTTATTAATTTTAAAATTTATTTAATCAGAACCATATTATTTTTGTTATAATATAAAGTATATTATTATAAAAATTGGGGGGAATTTTTTGAACTACGTAATTATAGATTTAGAATTTAATAATTTAGGAGAAATAACTGAGTTCTACCCTAAATTTTATGAAGAGAATGCAGAAGTTTTAGAATATAAATGTCCTAATGAAATAATTGAAATTGGTGCTATTAAATTAGATAGAACTATGAAAGAAATAGATAGATTTAAAACTTACATAAAACCAAGCATTTATAAAATACTTAATCCTAAAATTATAGAAATAACAGGTATTCATGAAGAAAATTTAAAAGATGGTATTCATTTTAAAGAAGCTTTAAAAAAGCTTGGCAAATTTATAGGAGAAAATTCAATTGTGTGTTCTTGGGCCAAAGATGATATAGCAGAACTTATAAGAAATGCAGATTATCATAATTACGGATCTATACCTTGGCTTAAAGAATATATTGATTTGCAGGAATATTGTACTAGAGTTTTAGCAGAAAAAAGATCTATAAGTTTAAAAAATGCGTTAAACAAATTAAAAATAAAGATGGTTGAAAAAGACTTACATGATGCTCTTAATGATGCCGTTTATACTGCAGAAGTTTTTAAAAGAATTTATAATGATAAAGCTGTTAAAAATTTTATAGTAAAAGACATAATAAATATGCCTTCTATAATGATAAAAGACTTGAAAAATTTTAAACTTGATGAAAAACAAACTGAATTAAAATGTCCTAAATGTGGAGAAAAAATTGAACTTGAATATCCATTGAAATTATTTAAATGGAGATTTATAGGATTAGGATTTTGTGATAAATGCAGAAGTAAAGTTATTCAAAAGATAGTTGTAAAGCAGACACTAGCAGGAGATAAGGTATATATAGGTAATAATAAAATTTTAAACGATAGAGAATATTTAGAGCTAACAGACAGATTTGTAAATAATAAATTAATAGATTAATTAAGGGGGGGATGTCATGCAGCTAGATGCAGCACAAAATAGAATAATTAAAAGCAGACCTTTTAAATACAGTATACTTAAAGGTAAAAGTGGTTCAGGCAAAACAATGACTGCAGCATATAGGGCCCTTTATTTAAAAAATAATTATTGTCTTTATGAAAATGATAAAATTTTAATACTTACCCAAGATAGTACTAAAAGAGATGAGTTAAGAAATATATATAATGAAATAGAAGATGATGTAAAACAAGATTATAAAACATTATTATCTACCAATATAGAAGCTGTAGAAGTATTAACAATTTTAGATATTGTTAATAGATTTTATTTTGAGTATACAAATAATACAAAAAATTGGTATAAAATTGTTCAAGAAGATAATGAAATAAATAAAATAATAAAAGAAAGTATTGAGCTTTTAAGGAAAGAGTATGAAAATAAAAAAATTTTAAGTGAGAAATATTTTAAATTTTTAAAAGAAGAAATAGTGTGGATAAAATCTTGTAATTTTGAAGATTTAGATGTTTATCAAAATATAGATAGAATAGGAAGAAGATGCAAAAAAGGAGAAGGTCCTCAAAGACTTTTAAAAAATTCAAAAGAAAGAGAAATTATATTTAAACTTTATGAAATATATAATAAAAAACTTGAAGAAAGAAGAATTATAGACTTTGAAGATATTTTTAAGGTTGCTCTAAAAATGGCATTAAATGAGAAACACAAAAAATATACTCATATAATAGTAGATGAAGCTGAAAATTTAAGTAAAGTTCAAATAGATTTTATAAAAGAACTTTTAAATAATAAAACATATTCAAGTCTTATGTTTATACTAAATAAATCTAATGATATAAATAAAAATTCTTGGTTCATTAAAGGGAGAAAAATTTCAAATCTAGAATTAGGAAATACCGTTAAAAGTTATAATTTATATAATACATATAAAACAAAAGCACAAACACAAAAAGGAGAAGTAGAAATGTCTCAAAAATTTGAATATAAAAGTTTTATGGAATACTTTGAGTATATAGATTTAAAGCATAGTAAAAAATATAATTTTAAAAGAGACATTGGTATAAATGATACAATTTATATAGATTACGGAAAAGAAGAAGAAATTATAAAAAGTGATGAATTAAAGTCTATTCCAGTATATAGCGATATTGCTGCAGGAGAACCTATAATGATGAATGATGAAATTTTAGATGAATTCTATCTTCCAGAGTATTTTTTTAAAGGCTCTAAAGACAGTTTTATATTAAAAGTAAAGGGAGATAGTATGATAGGTGCAAATATTTTTGATGGTGATTATGTAGTTATAAGGAAACAAAGCACTGCTGTAAATGGAGATTTAGTTGCAGTAGATTTAGATGGAAACGCCACTTTAAAAAGATTGAGTTTAAATAATGGTGTTCCAGTTTTAATGCCTGAAAATGAAAAATATGATCCTATTTTTATGCATGATAAAGATGATGCATCTATATTAGGTATTGTAATAGGAATTATAAAATATAAATAATCTAACTTGATTAGCAATACTATTATTAAGCGTTTTAATTGTAATAGAAATTATAAAGCATAAATAGATTATTTGTAAATAAATAATATTTATAAATACAATATTAAATAATAAATGGTAATTATGTATTTAATATGTAAGGAAGATAAAACTTAGTTTATCTTCCTTTAATTTTATAGATTATTTTTTTAAAAAAAACACAAACTTATATTACAAAGCAACACCAAATAAAAAATAAAATTAAAAAATTAAAAGGAGGAATTAATCATGGCAAGCAAAAGCAATAGAGTATTAGTACCTCAAGCAAAGGCAGGATTAGAAAAATTTAAAATGGAATCTGCTAGAGAAGTAGGAGTTAATCTAAAAGAAGGATACAACGGAGATTTAACTTCAAGAGAAGCTGGATCAGTAGGCGGACAAATGGTTAAAAAAATGATAGAAGCTTACGAAAAAAATTTATAATCCAACATATACTTGAAGAATAAATTATATTCCATATTATAAATAAAAAAAAAGAGCTAAAACTTTTAAGTTTTAGCTCTTTTTTTAAAGAAGGGAGTAAGAAAATTAATGGCAAATAATAAATTGACACCTACTGAAGTTTTAGAACTTCATGAACTTTTAAATGAAAATATACTTAGTATAAAAAAGATAAAATCCAATATCTCTATGGTTCAAGATGAAAATTTAAAAAATATTATGCAAAATACATTAAATAATAAAAAAACTAAAATACAAGAGTTTCAAAATTTTATAAATAATCAATTAAATGCTCAAAATAATCAAAATAATAATTAGTATATAATAAATCTTTAATTTTAAATTAATTTAATGAAAGGTGGTATTTTATGTCTTGGTTAAATAACTTTTTAGGAGAAGAAAATAATTCCCCTTTAAAAGATAAAGAATTATCACTTGATATGCTTAATATTTCTAAAAAAGACATAGAAGTTTTAAGTAAAGCTATAACTGAAATATTAAATCCAGAACTTAGACAGCTTATAAAAAATCAATTAAATTCTTGCATAGATGAGTATTTTAAAATTGCTGATTATGCAATTTCAAAAAATTGGTATAATGCTTATGCAAATCCAGGACAAAAGATAAAAGAAGATATGCAGGAAGCACAGAATATATTAAACAATAATCAATAATATAATTTAAAAACAATAATTTTTATAAATATTTTAATATGGAAAATAAATAGTCTATTAAAATAATAATTCAAGCAAGTAATATTTTAAACAGAAAGTATTATTATTTTAATAGACAATTTTATTAAATTTATATGAAATCTTTCACAGGTTTATTAAGGAAATTATCAATAATATCTTTTGAAAATTTATCTATAAATTCTTTAATTTTATCATTTTCTAAAAAATTGTTATAATGATTTTTTAAAAAAACATCTATAGTATTATTTATATTTAAAATTGAATTATTAGAATTTTTATTTAATAAGTAAACTTCTTTTTTAAAATTTTCCTCAAGTTTATTTAATATAGTATCAGCAATTTTTTCAGGATATAAATTATTTATTATACCGTTTGTTATAGAATTGATTAAAGATTTTTTACTTTCATCAGGAAAATATAAAGAAAATTCGGATATTCTTTTTTTCATAACTTCATTAATTTTTGTATTAATTATATTAATTATATAATTAACATTGTTAATATCATTTAAGTAATTATTTATACCCTCCATTAATTTCATTTGAATTGTATTAGAATTTACAAATTTAGAAACCATAGGGTTTATTCCATTTAATATATTAAATATTTCTTTATTTATTTTGTTTTTTATATCAGAATTTGTTAAAAAATTTTTTATTGAATTAATAATATCATCTTTATGATTATAAATATATACTTTAAATCCATTTATAAAACCAGGTGAAATTATAAATTCTAAAGTTTTATCTGACTTTTCAAGTTCTTTTAAATTATAATCAAAAAAATTATATATTTCATTTTTAAAATCTTCGCTTTTTAATAAATTGATTATATTTATTTTTATATTATATTTAATATTTTTATATATGTTATTATTAAAAATTTCCTCTTTTTTTATATAAATAATATTATTAATCTCCTCTTTAATATAAAGAGAAATATTGTTTTTAAACTCATCACTTTTTAACATATCTAATATAAATTTGTTAAGTTGAATTTTGATATTATTATAATTTTCCATTAAAATCCCCCCTAATATAATAAATTTATAGTCGGTTATACTAAATCTTCTATAATAGTATACTACTTTATAATACAATAAATATATACTTATTATACTTTTATACATTGAAAAAATAATAAATGTTGATTATAATAGTATATCAATATTTATTATTTATTGACAAATTTTTTAATGGAGTAATGTGTATATGGATAATAATAAAATAATGCAGATTTTAGATAAAGATCCTTTTTATATTAAATTAATTGAAAATCCTACTGAAGAAATGATAGTTAAGGCTGTTAGAAAAAATGGCTCAATATTAAAATATATCAATAATCCTTCTTTAAAAATACAATGGGAGGCTTTAAAAGAGAGCGTATGGAGTATTGAATATATTGAAAATCCTACTGAAGAAATGTGTTTATATGCAGTAGAAAAAGCTTGGAACACTTTAAAATTTATAAAAAATCCTTCTGAAAAAGTTATAAAAAAAGCTGTAGAGATTAAAGGATGGGCAATACAATATGTTAAAAATCCTTCTATAGAATTACAGATTTTAGCTATTGAAAAAGACTGGGATTCTATTCAATATATAAAGGAGCCAACGGAAGAAATTCAACTTTTAGCTGTTGAAAAATATTTTGCAGCAATTAAATATATAAATAATCCTACTTTAAAAGTTAAAGAAAAAGCTGTAATTAATAATGCTGAAGCTATTTTATATATTAAAGATATTAACTATGAAACTAAGATTATTTTTATAAAAGATAATATAGAGGTAGTAAAATATTTAAAAGATATTGATATAAATATAGTCAAAGAAATTGTGAAAGAAAAAATAAGTGCTGAAGTTGTAGATAAAAACTATTTAATTAATTTTATAAAATGTGAATCACTTCCTATAGATAAGATAAAGTTTATATATAATTATGGTAGTAAAATGGCAAAAAGAATTTTAGTAGATTATAAATTAAGCTTTTAACATATAAAAGGAGACGTAATTATGAATTTTAAAGATGCATTAGAAACAATAAACTTAATTTTGGAAAGTGGCGAGGTTCCTCTTTTAATAGGTGAAAGCGGTATAGGTAAAACTGCACTTATAAAAAAACTTTGTAAAGATAAAGGATATTATAATATAACTATAGATGGTAATATGCTTAAAGAAGGGGAAATAGGAGGACTTCCTACTATAGAAGAATATAAAACTTTTATAGATGGCAGAGAAATTTTAAAAAAGAGAACTGTTTATGCTACTCATACAAAACTTCAAGAAATAGATGATGTTATAAAAAAAGATAAAGATAAAATAATACTTTTATTTATAGATGAAATAAATAGATGTGAGCATACGGTACAACAAGAATTAATGAATATAATATTAAATAGGGAGATTAATGGATATAAACTTCCTTATAATGTAAAGGTAGTAGCGGCGATGAATCCTTCAAATAAGTATGATGAATACAGAGAAAGTAATTACCAAGTTGTAGATATGGATCCAGCACAAGAAGATAGATTTGTCTGGGTTGAATTGGAATGTGATGTAAAGTCATGGTTAGCATGGGGAATGGAAAATAATTATATACATGAAGATATTTTAAATTTTATATCAAGTTTTCCTGAGTATTTACACACTCCTTATTCAGATGAAACAATAAAAGCAACTCCAAGAAGCTGGGAAAGAATATCAAAAGCATATAAAGTATTTTTAAATAAAAAAAATGAAATTCCTTTTAAAATATTTCAAAATGTTGTAAAAGGTAATGTAGGACCATATATTGCTGAAGAATTTCATACCTTTTTAGAGAATAATAAAAATCCTATTATTAGGCCTGAAGATATTTTTTTAAAAGATGAAATAGATAAAGAACTTATAAATAAAATAAAATCTGAAAGCCATTCAAGGCTTTATATGGCTGCAAAAAATGCTTTAAATTATATAAACAACAAAGAAAAAATAGAAAATGAAATAAAACTTTTTTCGCAATTTTTAGACTATTTTCCATCAGATTTAAAATTTGGAATTATGAAAGAAATAAAGGAAAGTTGTCCAGAACATATATATAATAAATTTCTTATGGAAGATTATTTTATAGATGGATTTTTTAAAATGTATAATGAAATAGAGGAGTAGAATGTATAGTGGAATCATTTAAAAGAATTAAAGATGAACTTATAATTGAGCTATCAGCTTTTAATGAAAATTTTAAAATAACTGAAGATTTTAAGAAAAAATTTTTTAAGCTCATAGAAATTTGTACATTTTCTATGATGAAAGATGAAGAAAATTTTTTTGCTCTATTTTTAATTCAAATGAAGAGAGAAATAAGTATGGACTTGCCTTCTCCAACAGGAACAAAACTAACTTCAAATGGATTTATAATATATTTTAATCCTATTTACATTTTAGAATGTACTATAAAAGAAATACAAGCACTTATAAAACATGAAATTTATCATATTATGAGTGGTCATCATATAAGAGCTAAAGCATTAAAATATAAATATAGTAATTTAGCTATAAATATAGCTATGGATATTTCTATAAATCAATATATTTTAAATTTGCCTTCTTGGTCATATAGCATTGATAATGTAAAAAGAAGTTATAATGTAGATTTAGAAGAAGACAAGACTATGGAGCAATACGCTGATATAATACAAAAGGCTTTAAATAAATTAAAAAAAGAAAAATCTAATGAAGAAGATACAGAAGATATAGAAGATATTGATTGGAAAAATTCTCATGAGCTTTGGTCTTTAAATGATGAAGTAGATGAATCTCTTGCAAAAGAGATGACTAAAAAATTAGCGTCAAGTGCTTTAAAAGGTAAGGTCCCTAAAAGTATAGATGAGCTTATGAGGGAATTAAACAAAAAGTCTGAAATTTCTTGGAAAGATTATCTTAAAAAACTTTTAGGGAGTCTTCCACATGGTTATAAAAAGACTATTACAAGAAAGGATAGAAGACAACCTGAAAGGCTTGATTTAAGAGGAAGACTTCCTAAATATACAGCACAGATTGCTGTAGCTATAGATATAAGTGGTAGCATAAGTGATAAAGAAATAGAAGAAATAATGGCAGAAGTATTTTCAATAGTTAAAAATTATCATAGGGAAATTACTATATTAGAGTGTGATAGTAATGTTAGAAGAGTTTATAAGGTAAAAAATATAAAAGACATAAAGAAAAAATTAAATACAAGAGGAAGTACAAAATTTTCTCCAGTTTTTGAGTATATGAAAAACAATAATATGAATAATTATATACTAATATATTTTACAGATGGATTAGGAGAAAAAGAACTTTCTATAAGACCTGTTCATAAAAAAACTCTTTGGGTTTTAACAGGGAAAGAGGAAGAATTGTCTTTAAAAAATCCTTATGGAGTTATTAAAAAACTTTCAAATAATAAAATTAAAGAACAAATAATAGAAAATGCACCTGAGCTTATAAAAGAATTTAGAGAACTTGAATGGCAGCAAAGTGGCTAAATATTAAATTATTAAAAATAAAATATAATTTATAGTTTTTTATAAAATTTATTATAAATATAAGAAATTCAAAGTATATATATATTATAACTATATAAAGTAAAGTGCAAAAAGATGCTTTCTCATTAAAATTAAGCTTGAAAGAGGAATGAGCAATGGATATTGACAGATTATTAAATGAAATTTTTATTGTAGCTTATAATAAAGCAAAGGAAGGAAAACATGAATACATAACTCTAGAGCATATATTATATGCATCTTTGTTTTTTGATGAAAGCAGAAAAATTTTAGAAAATTGCGGTGGAGATATTGAAAAATTAAAAAGAGATATACAAAACTATTTTAATGATTATATTGCTAAAGTCGATAATAAAGAACCTATACAAACTTTAGGTATAGAAAATATGTTGTCTAAGGCAGCTAGTCATGTTTTAGCTTGTGGTAAAAAAATAATAACATTCGAAGATGTACTTATTGCTATATATGATGAAGAAGAAAGTTTTGCTAGCTTTTTTTTAAGGGACCAAGGAATTAAACGAATAGATATACTAAATTTTATCTCTTATGATATTTCAAGTGATATAAATTTTGAAGAAAAAATAAATGAAGAAAAATATGAAAAATATGAGAGAGAAGATAATATCAAAGAAGAAAGTTTGCTTAAAACTTTTTCTGTAGATATTACTGAAAAGGCAGAAAAAGGAGAACTTGATCCTTTTATTGGAAGAGAAGAAATATTACAAAGAACATTACAGGTTTTGTGTAGAAGGCAAAAAAATAATCCTATTTATGTAGGAGATCCTGGAGTTGGGAAAACTGCTGTTATAGAAGGAATAGCACAGCTTATTGTAAGTGATAAAGTACCTAAACCTTTAAAAAATTATAAAATTTATTCTTTAGATATGGGCTCAATGATAGCAGGAACTAAATATAGAGGTGATTTTGAAGAAAGAGTAAAAAATATATTAAATGAAATAATACAAAAGGAAAAAGCTATGGTTTTTATAGATGAAATACATACTATAGTTGGTGCTGGTTCAGTTTCTGGCGGAGCTATGGACGCATCTAATATATTAAAGCCTTTTTTAGATAGAGGAAAAATTAAAGTAATTGGTGCAACTACTTATGAAGAATATAAAAAGATATTTGAAAAAGATAGAGCTTTATCTAGAAGATTTCAAAAAATTGAAGTACCAGAAACTTCAGTAGATGATACATATAAAATACTTTTAGGATTAAAAGACAAATATGAAAGTTATCATAATGTAATATATGAAGATGAAGCTTTAAAAGCTGCCTGCGAGCTATCTTTTAAGTATATACAAGATAAATTTCTTCCAGATAAAGCTATAGACGTAATAGATGAAGCAGGAGCATATGCAAGGCTTAATTCTGATAAAGAAAATAAAAAAATTATAATTACAATAAAAGAAATAGAAAAAATGGTATCTTTTATTGGGAAAATTCCACAGCAAAGTGTTTCAGCTAATGAAATAGATATACTTAAAAACTTAGAAAATTTTCTTAAAGCTTCTATATACGGACAGGATAATGCTATTGATACCGTTGTAAAGGCTATAAAACGCTCTAGAGCTGGATTTAATGAAGGAGAAAAGCCTATAGCAAGCTTGCTTTTTGTAGGACCTACAGGAGTTGGAAAAACTGAACTTTCAAAACAACTTGCTATTTCGCTTGGAATACCTTTAATACGTTTTGATATGAGTGAATATCAGGAAAAACACACTGCTTCTAGACTTATTGGGGCACCTCCAGGATATGCAGGCTATGACGAAGGAGGTCTTTTAACAGATGCTATAAGAAAGACTCCACATTGCGTACTTTTGTTAGATGAAATAGAAAAAGCTCATCCTGATGTTTTAAATATTCTTCTTCAAATAATGGATTATGCAAAACTTACAGATAATACAGGTAAAAAAGCAGATTTTAAAAATGTTATACTTATTATGACTTCTAATGCTGGAGCTAAAGAAATTGGTAAAAATATAATAGGCTTTGGAGAAAGAATTGTAGAGGAAGAAGCCATAAATAAAGAAATAGAAAGATTTTTTTCTCCAGAATTTAGAAATAGATTAAATGACATTGTATTATTTAATAATATGGATAAATCAATGGCAATTTTAATTGCTAAAAAAGCAATTAGAAATTTTGAAGAAAAACTTAAAAGTAAAAGTATAAATTTAGTTGTTACAGATAAATGTTATGAATATATTGCTTTAAATGGACTCGCTTCAAATTATGGTGCTAGAGAAATTAATAGAATTGTAGAACAAAAGATAAAACCTTATTTTGTTGATGAAGTACTTTTTGGAGAATTATCAAATGGAGGTACTGCATCTATAGATATTAATAATGACAATATAGTTATAAAAAAGCTTTAGATATTAAGGACTATTTCAAAATATTATTTTGAAATAGTCCTTTTGTTTACAAAATAGTAATATAAAATAAAAACTTTTTTCATTTTTATACAAATTTATTAACTTTTATATATTATAAAGTTATGATACAATATATTTTGTTGTATGAGTAAAAAAATTACATAACAACGATTACAATATGGGGTTTTATTTAAATATCAATTTATAGATATTATTATAAAAAATATATAAATTAAATTATAATAAATAAATCCTGTATAAAAATTTTTTTAAAAATACATAGGAGGGATTTTCGTTGGTTCAAATTGAAAATTTAGTGAAACGATATGGTCAAAATGTAGTATTAAATGGATTAAACTTGACCATAAATGATGGTGAAATACTTGGATTTTTGGGGCCTAATGGTGCTGGAAAATCTACTACAATGAATATTATAACAGGATATATTTCAGCCTCAGAAGGAAGTGTTAAAATTGATGGAATAGATATCTTAGAAAAGCCAAAAGAAGCTAAGAAAAAAATAGGATATCTTCCAGAATTACCTCCGCTATATATGGATATGACTGTGGAAGAATATTTAAAATTTGTATGTAAGATTAAAGATATACCATCTAAAGATGTTTTTGAAACAATTCAAAGAGTATGTGATGTAGTAAAAATAAGTCATCATAGAAATAGACTTATTAAAAATTTATCTAAAGGATATAAACAAAGAGTTGGATTAGCTCAAGCTATTATAGGAAATCCAGAACTTCTTATATTAGATGAGCCTACTGTAGGACTTGATCCAAAAGAAATAATAGAAATTAGAAATTTAATTAAAGAAATAGGAAAAAATCATACTGTTATATTAAGTTCTCATATACTTTCAGAAGTTAGTGCAGTTTGTGACAGAGTTATTATAATTAATAAAGGTGAAATTGTTGCAACCGGTACTCCAGATGAACTTGCTAAAAAATTTAGCTACAGCAATAAAATTTTATTGAGAATAAAAGGAAATGGAAAAGAAATTGCAGCTATGCTTAAAGACATTAATGAAGTTGAAAAAGTTGAAATTCAAGATACTGTTGAAAAAGGTACTTTTGATATATTGGTAGAAGCAAAACAAAATGAAGATATTAGAGAGAAACTATTTTGGAAACTTTCCAAGGCAGAAGTGCCTGTTCTTATGATGAAACCTGTAAATTTATCATTAGAAGAAGTATTTTTACAAGTTACTGCACAATAGTAAGGAGGAATTAATGTGTTAGCAATATTTAATAAAGAACTCAAAACTTATTTTTATTCAGCTTCAGGATATGTATTTATGGGAGTATTTTTATTTATATGCGGTATATTTTTTGCAAGCTATAATTTACTTCCAGGAAGTCCTGATTATAGTTCGGTACTTTCAAGTATAATATTTATATTTTTAATTTTGGTACCAATAATTACAATGAAACTTATAGCAGAGGAAAAACATCAAAAGACAGATCAGCTTCTTTTAACATCTCCTTTAAGTGTTAGTGAAATAGTTATAGGTAAATATCTTGCAGCTGTAGCTTTATTTTTTATAACTTTAGCTGTAACTATTTTGTATCCTATTATATTATCTCAATTTGGGACTATTCCAGTAGGGCAGATAGTTACTACTTATATAGGATTTGCTCTAATGGGAGCATCACTTATAGCTATTGGTATTTTTGCATCATCACTTACGGAAAATCAAGTTATTGCAGCAGTTATATCTTTTGGTATGCTGTTAGTTGTATGGCTTTTAGATTTTATAAAGCAAAATCTCCCTTCAGGAGCTACTTCAGGTATAGTATTTTCAGCTATCTTAGTTATATCCATAGCAATACTGATTTATTTTGCAACTAGAAATATAATAGTTTCATCAATAACAGGTGTTATTGGAGCTATAATTATTATAATTCTTGCAATTAAAAAGATTGCTTTATTTGAAGGATTTTTGCCTAATTTTTTTGGATGGTTTTCCCTTGTAAATAGATTTCAAAATTTTGGTATGGGAATATTAGATGTGTCTTCAATAGTTTATTATATAACATTTAATATAGCATTTGTGTATTTAACTATACAAATGATAGAAAAGAGAAGATGGAGCTAGGAGGAAACAACATGAAAAAATTAGATATAAAAAAATCATTTAAAACTTCAAAATTTAAATATGGTTCATATTCTACATTGGTTACAGCTTTAGTGTTAGCCATTCTTCTCGCTGTAAATTTTGTAGCAAGTAAGATAAATATAAAAAAAGATTTAACACAAGAAAAAATATTTTCATTATCAGACGAAACTTATAAAGTTTTAAACAATTTAAAAAATGATACAAAAATTATAGCTTTTTTTGAAAGCAGTAATGAAATTCAAAGTTTTACAAATATACTTGATAAGTATAAAGAAGCTTCAAAAAAGATTTCTGTGGAATATAAAGATCCTATCAAAAATCCGCAGGTTGTTCAAAAATATAATAAAGGAGATGTAAAAGCAGGTGCAAATAGTATAGTAATTGAAAGTGGAAATAAATTTAAAGTTATAGATTACTATGATTTGTTTAACATAAGCTATGATGAATATGGACAGCAGCAGGTTGATTCTTTTGCAGCAGAACAGCAAATTACTAATGCAATAATTTATGTAAATTCAGATAAGCAAAATACTATATATACTTTAACAGGTCACGAAGAAATAGATTTAAGCAGCAGCATAACAAAGCAGCTTGAAGCTGAAAATTATGCTGTAAAACAAATTAATTTGCTTCAAAGTGGAAATGAAATGGATAAAGAAGGAATTTTAGTTATAGCTTCTCCAAGAAGAGACTTATCTAAAGAAGAAGCCGATAAAATAAAATCATTTCTTATAAATGGTGGCAGAGCAATGTTTATAATGGATATAACTAAAGAAGTACTTCCAAATTTTCAAGAACTTTTATCTTTTTATGGAGTAAAAATGCAAAATGCTTTAGCAATAGAAGGAGAATCTTCAAATATTGTTCAACAGCCAATAGATTTACTTCCTAATATTGGAACACATGAAATAGTAAATGAAATTAAATCAAATAAATTATATCTATTAATGCCAGTTTCACAAGGTATAAGTAATCTCGATTTAAAAAGAAATACAGTTAAAATTGAACCATTGCTTACTACATCAAGTAACTCATGGGGAAAGGTTAATTTGAATTCTACAACTATGGTAAAAGAGCCTAATGATATACAAGGACCATTAAATATTGCTGTAGCAATAACAGATGAAGATTCTGAAGCTAAAAAGAGTACTAAACTTGTAGTTATAGGTGGAAGTACATTTATAAATGATGATATTATTTCTGCAACTAAGGGTGCTAATTTAGATTTCTTTATGAATTCTTTAAATTGGATGCAGGATAAAAAAGATAGTGTTTCTATAAGACCTAAGAGTTTAACTTCAGATATGCTAGTTATGACTGTGTTCCAAAAACTTGCATTGTCAGGTGTTGTAGTAATATTAATACCAGTAATAATTTTAATAATAGGAGTTACTGTATGGGCTAGGAGGAGACATAGATGAAGAAACTTCTAAAAATTGTATTATTAATAGTACTTTTGGGAGTGTTAATAGGTGCATATTTTTATTTAAGTAAAAATCCTAGTGATAAAACAGACAAAGATAAAAGTGCAGAAAGTGAAACAATTGAAATATTAAAATTAGATGAAAGCAAAATGACTAAAATTATATTAAACAATGAAAAAGGATCATTTTCTTTTATTAAGAAAGATAATAATTGGGTATATGAAGAAAAACAAGATTTAAAGTTAGATCAAAATATGTTAAATAGATTAGTTCAAAACTTTACATCTTTAACAGCTGAAAAGTCTGTTGAAAAAGAAGCTAAAGATTTAGATAAGTATGGACTTAAAAATAGTAAAAATACAGTTACATCATTTTTAAAAGATGGAAGCAGCTATACTTTAGAATTAGGCGATAAAACTCCTGAAGGGACCAGTTATTATCTTAAATTAAAAAACAAAAATGATATATATACAGTTTCTGAAAGTGTAGGAGATTCTATAAAGTATTCTATAAATGATTTACGAAGTAAAGAATTACCTGCTATTGATACTTCCAATATTAAATACATTAAAATTGTTAATTTAAAAGGTGAAACTATTGAAATAAAAGCAAATGAAGCTCAAAATGATAATGAAAAGCAATATGGAATAAATGCTTTTGTAATGACTAAACCTTATAATAATATTCATGCAGTAAATTCTGATAAATTAAATGAATTAAATGATTCTATAACAAAGCTTAGTATTTCAGATTTTATTTCAGATTCTTCTAAAGAACTATCTAAATATGGTTTAGATAAGCCTAGATTAGAAATTTTAGCTAAAGACGGTAAAAATGAATTGCATTTATATTTTGGAAAAGATGTAGATAATGATAATGTAGCCTTTAAAATTGCTGGAGCTCCAGAAATCTATGCTATGTCTAAAGATTCTATGGAGGCTTTAAATTTAAATCCTTTTGATTTAATAGATAAGTTTGTTTATCTTACCAATATAGATTTAGTAAATCAAATTAATATAGAAAATGGATCTCAAAAGGATATTATAACTCTTTCAAGAACTGTAAAGAAAGCAGAAAAAGAAGGAGAAAAAGATGAAACTTTAACAACATATAAAATAAATGGTAAAGAAGTTTCAGAAGAACCTTTTAAAAATTTTTATCAAAAACTTATAGGATTGCAAGTAGAAGCTGTAAATGATAAAAATCTTTCTGAAAAACCAGAAGTAAGAATTGTTTATAATTTAAATTCTACAAATAAAAAAACAACTATTGTAAGTTTTGTGGAGTATAATAATGATTTTTATGCAGTTTTTGTAGATGGTAAATCAGAATTTTTAATTTCTAAAATACAGGTTCAGAATATGTTAGATGAATTTAATAAATTAAAGAAATAAAAAGCAAAATATGCTGCAAAACTATAAAAAGTTTTGCAGCATATTATTTTTTGTAAAATTTCCATGTATCTATTGTAAGTATAAATAAGCATTTAATATTTTTTTATTATAATATATTTTGTTTTATATTTTAATGCGTAAAATTTTTCAATACTATAAAATCTTCACCTTCATCTTGAGCACGAGATTTGGCTTCTTCTATTGTGGCACCATTTATTATTATATTATCTTCTAAAGTATTTATTTCTGTTAAACTTTTTATTATACTTTTATCACTTTCTCCCCTTTTTTTCATATCTTGAATTTGATCATATGTGTTTTTACTTATTTGTTTTATTGCACAATTATAATCATCATACATTAAAATTACGCTGTAATGTTTTCTCATAGTCATCCTCCTTTAAAATTTATAAAACTCTAAAATTTATTTTTCCACTAATATAATTATTTATAAGTTATATAAATAATTTAAATAAATATTATAAATGATTAACATAATAGTATTATATTACCATAATATAATATAAACTATTGACAATAATCATAAATACATATATATTTATATACAGATGCAAATGATTTGCATTAATTTATAATAAGAGGTGTATTTATGATTAAGAAACTTTTTAGTATAGTGTTAATTTTTTCTACAATATTTATTTTTTCTTCGTGTTCAAATAACAAATTAACTAATGTTGAAAAAAACACTTTAGATAATAATTCTAAAAAAAGTGATAAAATATCTGTAGTTGTATCATTTAATCCATTAAGAGAATTTGCTGAAGCTATAGGTAAAGATAAAATATCAGTAAAAACAATGATTCCTGAAGGAGTTGAGCCTCATGATTTCGAGCCAAAACCTAAAGATATGGAAAGTTTAAATGATGCAAAATTATTTATTTATAATGGATTAGGTATGGAAACATGGGTAGATAAAACATTAGAAGCCATAAATAATAAGTCTTTAGAAATTGTTGAAGCATCAAAAGGATGTAATTTAATAAAAGAAGATAATGGAAAATATGATCCACATATTTGGCTTAGCCTTAAGGAAGCTAAAAATTCTGCTAAAAATATAAAAGATGCATTAATAAAAATAGATAAAGAAAATAAAGATTTTTATGAAAAGAATTATAATGAATTTGCTTTACAATTAGATAATTTATATGAAGAATATAATAAAAAATTACAAAGTGTTTCTAATAAAAATTTTGTAACAGGGCATGCAGCTTTTGCATATTTATGCAGAGATTTTAATTTAAATCAAAATAGTGTTGAAGATGTATTTGCAGAAGGAGAGCCAACTCCTAAAAAAATGATGGATTTAGTAGATTTTAGCAAAAAAAATAATATAAAAGTAATATTTATGGAAGAACTTGCAAGTCCAAAGGTTTCTGAAACTTTGGCAAAAGAGGTAGGTGCTTCTGTAGAAAAAATTTATACTATAGAAAGCAAAGAAGATAATAAAAATTATATAGAAAGCATGAAATATAATTTAGAAAAAATTTATAATAGCTTAAAATAACTAAAATAAATTTAAAAATATGAGCTTTTAATTATTTATATGTACAGTTATATAAATAATTAAAAGCTCCTTTTATTATGCAAAAATTAGGGTATAATTATATATAAATAATTAATTAATATTAAAAATACATTATACATAATAATTACATTATAAAATGCTTAAAAGATAAAGGCTTAAAAGGGAGAGATGAATATATTGGAAAATACAAAAGAAATTTATGAAAATAGAAAAGATAAATTTAAAAAGCTTTCTTTAAAACAAAAGCAGACAATAAATTTTATTAGTGCACTAAGACTTATAATATTTATAGCAGGATTAGGTTTCTCTGTTTATTTATATTTACATAAAAAATATTATTTATCATTATGTCTGTTTTTTATAACAATTATTTTATTTATAATTCTTGTAAAAAAGCATAATAAAGTTATAAAAAATAGAAATTTAACTTTAGCTTTAATAAATTTAAATGAAGAATCTATAGAAAGAGTAGAAGGTAAATGGAGAGAATTTAAAGATTATGGAGAAGAATTTATAGATATAGATCATAATTTTTCTTATGATTTAGATTTATTTGGTAAAAATTCTTTATACCAATGGATAAATTGCTGCACAACTTTTTTAGGAAGAAAAAGATTAAGAGATATTTTAGCTTATCCAAACTTAAATATTGATGAAATACTTAAAAGACAAGAGGCAATAGAGGAACTTTCAGTACATATAGGCTGGAGACAAAAATTTAAAGCTTTAGGAGAAATTAATTTAGAAAAAAACAAAAATCCAGAAAATCTTTTAAAATGGGCAAAAGAAGATATAAAAATAAATAAATTTTTTAAAATGACATCTTTCATAATGCCTATTATTACCATAGTTTCTATAATATATTATTTTTTAAATAAAGATATTGGATATTATATACCACTTATTTTTATTGGAATAAATGCTATTATATTAAAAATAGGTGAAGGATTTAGAGCAAAAAATTTAGATGCTATTTATGAATATAAAAAACAAATAAACACTTATTATGAAATGATATTATTAATTGAAAGTAAAAATTTTAAATCTTCTATGCTTATAAATTTAAAACAAAAATTAATAAATAAAAATAATATTAAAGCTTCTAAAGCTATAGATGATTTTAAAAAAATAAGCAATAAAGTTTCAGATAGAAGTAATTTATTTAATAAAATAATTAATCTTTTATTTTTATGGGACTATCATTTAATAGACATGCTTTTAATGTGGAAGAAAATATATGGGAAAGAAATAGAAGATTGGTTTAATGTTATAGGAGAATTCGAGGCTTTATCATCTTTAGCTATAATAAATTTTGATAATAAAACCTGGACTGTTCCGAATTTTATAAACAATAAATTAGTTTTAAAAGCTCAAGCTGTAGCTCATCCTCTTCTTAAAAATGCTGTTTCTAATGATTGCATTATAGGAGAACCTTATAGTATACTTTTAATTACAGGATCAAATATGTCAGGGAAGAGTACATTTCTTAGGACTTTAGGAATTAATTTAGTTTTAGCTTATTCAGGCTCTAAAGTGTGTGCTAAAGAATTTATTTGTTCTCTTATGAATATATATACATGTATGAGAATAAGCGACAATCTTGAAAAAAATATATCTTCATTTTATGCAGAAATTTTAAGAATAAAAAATATAATAAAGAATTCAGAAAAAGGAGAACCTATATTTTTTTTACTAGATGAAATTTTTAAAGGGACTAATTCTATTGATAGACATTTAGGTGCGGAAGCTCTTATAAATAAACTTAGTTATAATAATACTATAGGTCTTGTATCTACCCATGATTTAGAGCTTGGAGATATAGAAACAAAGAATAAAAAAGTTAAAAACTTTCATTTTGAAGAATATTATAAAAATAACGAAATAAAATTTGACTATAAATTAAGAGAAGGAATTTCAAACACGAGAAATGCAGTATATTTAATGAGACTTGCAGGTATAAATTTTGATGGAAATAATAAAAAAATGTTGTAATAATAATAAAAATTGATATAATATTAATAAATGAATACTATATATAAAAACTTTGAAGAGAAGAGTAGCTATAAGTGTGGATTTAAAGAGAGCCAATGTTTTGGTGGAAATTGGTATGAAACCTATAGTGAAGAACATCTCTGAGTTTCTAACCGAACCATTTTTGCAGTAGGCTTAGACGTGTCCAATACGTTATAAATTGGAAAGTATCATATGTACTTTAAAGTTGGCTTTATTTAAAGCAATTTGGGTGGCACCGCGGATATAAACTTTCGTCCCATTATTTTATAGGACGAAAGTTTTTTTATTTTATTTAATAATTTATTTATAAAACTAAAAGGAGGAAGGATTATGGAAAGTGTAGCTATAAAAAAATTATACAGAGACACAGCAAACTATGCAGGAAAAATTGTAAAGGTCTCAGGATGGGTTAGAACAGTAAGAGCATCTAATGTTTTTGGGTTTATAGAACTTAATGATGGTACTTTTTTTAAAAATTTACAGGTGGTTTTTGAAAATAACTTAGAAAATTATAAGGAAGTAGCTAAACTTCCTATAAGTTCATCTTTGACTGTAGAAGGAGAGATTGTATTAACTCCAGAAGCTAAGCAGCCTTTTGAACTTAAAGCTAAAAATATTATAATAGAAGGATTATCTCATCCAGATTTTCCACTTCAAAAGAAGAGACATAGTTTTGAATATTTAAGAACTATAGCACATTTAAGACCAAGAGGAAATACTTTTTCAGCAGTTTTTAGAGTACGTTCTTTAGCAGCCTATGCTATACATAAATTTTTTCAAGAAAGAGGATTTGTTTATGTTCATACTCCAATAATTACAGGCAGTGATGCTGAAGGTGCTGGAGAAATGTTTAGAGTAACTACTTTAGATATGGAAAATCTTCCAAAGACAAAAGAAGGGAAAATTGATAATTCTAAAGACTTTTTCGGCAAATCAACAAACTTAACTGTAAGTGGTCAATTAAATGCAGAGAGTTTTGCCCTAGCTTTTAAAAATGTATACACTTTTGGTCCTACTTTTAGAGCAGAAAATTCAAATACAGCAAGACATGCTGCAGAATTTTGGATGATAGAACCAGAAATAGCTTTTGCTGATCTTGAAGATGATATGGAACTTGCAGAAGATATGGTCAAATATATAATAAATTATGTAATGGAAAATGCACCTGAAGAAATGGAATTTTTCAATAAATTTATAGATAAAACATTGTTTGAAAGATTAAATAATGTTTTAAATTCTGATTTTGGAAGAATTACTTATACAGAAGCCATAGAAATACTTGAAAAAAGTGGAGAAAAATTTGAATATCCTGTAAAATGGGGAATAGATCTTCAAACAGAACATGAAAGATATATTACTGAAAAATATTTCCAAAAACCTGTATTTGTAACAAATTACCCTAAAGAGATTAAAGCTTTTTATATGAGACAAAATGATGATGGGAAAACAGTAGCTGCTATGGATTTACTTGTTCCTGGAGTTGGAGAAATAATTGGTGGAAGTCAAAGGGAAGAAAGACTTGAAGTTTTAGAAAAAAGAATGAATGAACTTGGTCTTAAGAAAGAAGATTATTGGTGGTATTTAGAACTTAGAAAATATGGTGAAACTAAACATGCAGGATTTGGACTTGGTTTTGAAAGAATAATAATGTATATAACAGGTATGTCAAATATAAGAGATGTAATTCCTTTCCCAAGAACAACAGGAAACGCAGAATTTTAAAAAAATAATGAGTAAGTATCTTAAAATTAAGATACTTACTCATTATTTTTTTATTATAATTTAGCTTTATCTAAAGCTCTTTCAACAGCTGTTTTCCAATTTTTTGAGCTTATTGTAGCACCAGATATAACATCTACATCGGGACTTTGCTTTTCTATAATTTTATTAGCTAAATCTATTCTATATTGTTTTAAATTAGGATATACTTTACCGCTTGCATCTTTTTGTCCAGTCCATTGTTCATAGTTAACTTCTTTACCATTAGTATCTAATCTTTTTAAATCTACTTTTACTATTTTCCCATTTTCAATAGTTACAATTGCACTTTCTTGACCATGCTCCCATTTATCACCTATACCTTCATAAGTACCATCTTTATATTTATCAGTAGTTTCAATATCAGGTGTGGTAGCTTTATTTTCAATATCTTTATTACTTGATACGTCTGGATTTGTTTTGGTTTCAGCTGGGGGATTAGATTGTTTGCCGCAAGCTGATAAAGATATAATAACAAAAAATGATAATACAAATGAAATTAATTTTTTCATATTAAAAACTTCCTTTCGTTTTTTTATAGTATGTGTAAAAATAATATGAATTTATTCATTTTTTTATAGATTATTGTAATATATAAAAACATTAAATTTTTATATATTAATATATTTTGGGGAAATCTAATATAGAAATATAGAAAATTTAATTTAAGGGAGATGATTTTATGGTTCAAAAAAAGAAAAAAAATTTTATAGAAGAATCAAAAATTCAATCTGCACTACAAAGAGATTTTAATAGTTTAAATTCTAAAACTGGATATAAAGATACAGGAAATGATGCTCAAGTACATGCAAAAGCTAGAGCTATAAGACAAAGCGATAACGGTTCACATATGTAAAAATAAGGTCTGCATATAATTTTATGCAGGCCTTATTTTTATTATTTTTCAGAATTAATTTCTAATTTTCTATAAGACAATGTGGCATTTATTTCTCCTCCTATAAGTATTATAATGGAGCTTATAAAAAGCCAAGACATAAGAGCTATAATTGCTCCTATACTTCCATATATTTTTGAATAATTAGCAAAATTATTTACATAATATGAAAAAATAACAGATATTAAAGTCCAGCCTATAGTGGTAAAAATCGATCCAGGTAAAGTCTCTTTAAAAGTAAGTCTTTTGCTTGGAGTATACATATAAACTGCAGTAAAAACAAAAACCATTAATGAAAAAAATATTAGATATCTCATAATATTAATCATAATTTGCAAAGATTTAGTATAATTAAGTCTTTTAGTTAAATAATTTACTACAATTTCTCCAAAAATTACAAGTAAAAAAGCTAAAAATATTATAGAAACTAAGCCTATAGTACATAAAAGTGCAATAAGCTGTACTTTCCAATAAGGCCTTTTTTCTTTTTCATCATAAGCTTTATTTAACCCTCTTATAACAGCTTTAAATCCATTAGAAGCAGTCCAAATAGTAGATATCATACTAAAAGATAAAAGACCACTGCGTCTTTTTCCTACAATATCTAATATAGTATCTCTTATAAGATTTACAACTTCTAATGGAAGTATATGTAGTAATGAAAAAATAACATCATCACTTTTTATATTAGTATATCCAATAATAGTCATTAAAAGTATTAAAAATGGGAAAAATGATAAAAGAAGACTATAAGCAAGTTGAGATCCCATAGCAGTTATTTCATCATCTTTATATCTAAATATAAGACTTTTAACAATATTTATTTTTTTATATTTATTGTTCATTACGCTCTCCTTTTAATGTTATAAATTAAATATAGCAATAATAATATAATAATTATATAAAGGAATATTTTTATTTTATTAAAAAATTATTATTTTATTATATTACTAAATTAAATTTTAAATACTAATATTTATAAAGTTATTTATATTAATGATGACATATAATAATTAATATATCAATAGTATAACTATTAAAGTATACTATTAAAAACGAAATAATATTATACATAATCTGGTAATAATATTTTAAAAACTTAATAAAAATATTATTACACAAAAACATTTTTATTAATGATTATAATATTGATATTTATAATGATAATACAAA
>NZ_RJWG01000002.1 GCF_004011155.1 Clostridium prolinivorans
AAGATGCTTTAAGAAAAACTGCATAAAAATTTGAGTTTTTGTGTCTACTATATTGACATAAATCCATTTTGGGCAGAATCAGAGCATGCAGACGAAAGATGTATCTTTGCAAATTGTTATGAACTTCCACAACAAGCATATAAAAAGAAAAATCAGTTTATGATTCTTCGTGATGAATTAACTAGTCTCAAACCCGATTTCTTTGAATGGTTATTTGTTTATGCCACAACAGGTACTTTAACTAATACAACAGAAAAATTCACTCCCAAACCACATCAAATTAAAATGATTTCAGAAGTATTGGATGGTTTTTCAACTGAATCGCGTGGTAAAATGCTTGCAGCTTGCGGTACCGGTAAAACCTTAACAGCTTTGTGGATAAAAGAAAAACTAAATGCAAAATACGTTCTTTTTGTTGCCCCTAATCTTGCTCTCATTAAGCAAACTCTCGAGGCCTGGATGCCTCAAGCCAATACACCTTTCACATATCTTTGTGTATGCAGTGATAATACTGTTGCTCAAGGTGCTCGTAGAGCTGAGTACGATGAACTTGAAACAGATGCAACTTATATTGGGGTTCCTGTAACTACAGATCCGGAAAAAATTGCCGAGTTCATATTATTCGATACCCCTAAAGATAAAGTAATTTTTTCAACTTATCAGTCACTAGATTCGATTGTGAGTGCACTGCAGAAGATAGAAGATTTTTATTTTGATATTGCTTTCTTCGATGAAGCTCATAGAACAGCCGGTAATAAAGATAGCAAAATGTTTGTTTTAGGTATGCATGATACTTTTATTCCTGCAAAAAAGCGCCTTTTTATGACCGCTACAGAACGATTTGTTAATCCACGTATTATAAACCGTGCTTATGAATATAATTACGAAATTTTTTCTATGGATAATTATGAGCAATATGGGCCTACCTTTACATCGTTACCTTTTAGAAGTGCTATAGAACAAGGTATAATAAGCGATTACAAAATTGTCCTTTGTTGTATGAAAGAAGGAGAATTAAAAAACATAATTGAAAATAACTTAATTTTGAATATTGGTGACAGAGAAGTAGATGCGCAAAACCTGTTTAAACAAGTACTTTTAGCTAAGACTATGAATGACATTGGAATAAGCAAAGTAATCTCTTATCATAGAGATATTGAATCTGCTAAATTATTCATTGCATCTGCTGATGGTACAAGCCTTAATGAAGTAATTGCAGGTGTTTCTGAAAATATAAGTATTTCAGACATCTATTGTGATCATATAAATGGTACTATGAGTGCAGGCACACGCAAGGAAATATTTGATGAGTTCGTAGCATCACCATATGGGGTTATATCCAATGCAAGATGTTTAACCGAAGGTGTTGATGTTCCTATTATTGATGCTGTTTATTTTGCAGATCCCAAAAATTCAATAATTGATATAATACAAGCTGTTGGTCGTTCGTTAAGAAAAGTAGAAAGTAATCCAGACAAAATATCTTATATTATTATTCCTATCATTATTGCTGATGAAGTAACGAACTTTGAAGATATTGATCCTGAAAAATTCAGTACACTTCATACAGTTATTCAAGCATTAAGAGATCAAGATCGTATACTTGCTGACTATATAGATAAACTCAACTTAAAGTTAGCAACTGGCCAAAAAATAAACGATGGTGGCGATGGAGAATCACCAATTATTATTGAAGCCACAGAGCAACTTGGAATTGATGATATTGCTGATAAGATCTTATTACGTGTTGCTGAAGTTAATAGAGACCCAGCAAATATTTCCCGTGAATTCATATTTGAGCCAAAAGCTCGTACTGCAGGTGTAGAACGTGGTCACTTTACTACTATCGGTGACTATAGCCTTGAAGCATATTTGAATTCGTGTGTTATGCCCACTTTACGAAAATATGATTCTTTTAGTATTGGACTTCCTCGTAAATCTATTGCTATTGACCACAATAATGTTTCGCATGCAGTAAAAATAGGTGCAATTATTGAAAGGGAACGAAAATTTTATGTAACTGAGATTGGACGTAAATTTTTTGATTGCGCCTCCTTTGAAGATGCTATTCCAATCTTTCAGGAGCAGCTTTTAAAGTTTTATAAACTTGCACCTATAACACGCATTCCACATTTTCCATATCGTTTTGCCCTGAAAGTATTATCGCAAGTTAAAAAGATATCAAAATTCGAGTTTGCGTATGCTTTGTTTATTGCTAAAGATTTAGGCGATCGAGGTGTTAGTGAAGCTGTTGAAAGAATCTCATATCTTCGTGAAACATATCCTCGCATAGAAACACTAAATGAAGCAAATAAAGATATTGTCTTAGCTGCACTCAATGAAAAATTTGATACAACCCTTAAGATAATAGATATTTGGTCATCTAAAACTACTTTATATAACCAATTTGTTTATTTAAAAAATCACCTTCTCATATGGCCAGGTATAATAACTCCAGGAACAAAAGACATAATTTTGCAGCCTGGAGGAGAAAAAATTATAAGTGAAATTCTGGAAAACACTAAAGAGATCGAAACATGTCCAAATGATCAATTGCTTAATAATTTTATAACATACAAAAATTGGTTATAAAATCATGCTGCCGCAGAAAAATTCTCTGTGGCAGCTTTTTCATTACTTATTTTTTTATTAATTCAACAATACTCTCTCGTAAAATATTTTTTAAATACGGATATTTCTTTAATTGCTGTGTAGATGTTCTAGCTTTTCTACATTCGGTTATACTTACAACATTAAACCCAACACTTTCCGATATATAAGCTAATAATAAATCTGTTGGTATAATTACTCCAACATAAGCTGATTGGTCAATTACTATGTATACTTTTTTGTCTTTTTCTAAACATAAGCCGCATTGTCGTATTATTTCTCTCATATCAGCAAAATATCCTTTTATCATGTTGGGTACTTTGCGCGTTCTAGAATCTTTTTTTCCTGTTTCAGATTCCTTTAATGGTATAGCTTTTTCAATCTCATCCGCAAATAAATCTATATAATAATCACATGTTTCCTGTGCCTTAACTCCAACAAATGACCTTACGGCCTGTTCCCTAAAAGTTTTTATTCCACTAATATCTTTTGAAAAGCCACCAAACACCAATTCAAGCTTATATGATTCAAAATAATCAAAAGAATTTGGATATGGTGGTGAAAAAATTATAGCACCTACTTTCTTATTAGTTTCACCATACTCGCGCATGAAAATATCATGTAAATTTATAGCAGAGCCAGTAATACATAGACCTTGTCCTAAATTCCCCTTTGAGCTTTCCTTCAAATCTTTAATGATATCTAATAATTTCTTATAGAAGAATTCTTTTACATCATTAATCTTTGTTTTTACTGTTTTCAGTCCATTTCCATCACGTCGTCTATTTGATGATGATTCAAGAATACATAAAAAAGCTGTCAGGAATATGTCCCTTATTCTTGGGTTAGATATAGTATCAATGTATTCACGTAAACTACACAGGTCATAATAGTTTTTTTCAGTAAAATATTTGCGAATATCATCAAATCTATACGTGCTTTGAGATGGTAAGTTCATTATATCTTTAGCCATATTTCTACATAAGCAAAGCTCATCGTGCGAATATTTACTCATTTTCACATTTGCAATAAAAGTTGATAATGGATTTACATCGATACCCAGGCCATTATATCCGTTTAATACAGCAACCACTGGTGTGGTACCTGATCCACTAAATGGATCTAAAATAATTTCGTCCTTTTGGGCCCCGGAATCTATAATAAGTTCTTTAATTAATTTACCTGAAAATCCTTCTCTATATCTAAACCAATTAAGAAAAGGTGTTTCAGCATTTTCCGAAAAATTTACCAAGTTATGATATCTATTTGTAAGGTCGCGAAATTTATATTTGCATTCCAAACCATAGACAAATTCTTGTAGTTCGTTATTATAATAAATTTTTTGTTGTTCAAGTATTTTCTTCACAAATTACTGCTCCTTTCGGACCCATTTTCCATCTTTATAGTCCAAGTATTTTTTAAGAACCGTATCCACATAGTCGTCAGAATATTGCTCAACCCTTAGCATTTCATCTTCATTATCAAGATGCTCGGTAATATAAGCCATCAAGACTCCTACCAATTTTGAAAAAATCTTTTGGTAAAGTTCTGTCGTTTTATACTGTTTCTTTCTCTTATATATGCTTTTTATTGTATGCTCAACAGTTATCTCAATAAGTTGTTGTAGATTATATCCATTTAAATCTGCTTTTGCTGGGTTTTCTCCTTTCCTAAATGAATATATAAAATCCCCATGGATATTACCTGCATATCTTAGGTGTGCAGTGTTTTTATATGATTCAATGAAATCTTGAAATAGGACTCCATCTTCAGGTAAGTAAAACCCAGCCCTAGCAACTGCCCTCATCATGGCAATCCAAACTTTAATATTTTTGTTGTTAAAAGTGAATACTAAATAACCACTTGGTTTCAATACCCTGTAACATTCAGTGAAAATTCTATACAACAACTCCTCATAATCCGACTCTGTTTTTGCACCTTTAACTTTAATTTTTCTATTCATTACAGCTTCTTCATCTCTAAAAATATAGCCATTTAATCCACTAAACAAACTATACCATGCATTCCAAACTGCAGATAATTCTGCGTATTGAACATTACTCCCATAGGGCGGGTCCGTTATTATTGTATCCACAGAACAGTCCGGAATTGGTATATCGGTTGAGCTTCTATTCATGACAAGGTAACTACCTTCTTGTTGTAACTCTTGAAAATCTTTTGCCTCTTTACATGTTAAAGGTAGCACTTTTTTCGAGTACTTAACTCCACTCAAAATACTTTTTGCACGTTTCTCAATAATATCTATTACGTTAGTTTCAACATATTGATTTGGTAGCCAATAGGCATGCTTATCCATAGCCGTTGGCTTACCACCTTCCCAATTATCCGTAACTCTAGTCATCTTATTTGTATATCGAAGCGATGAACTAAAAAGGAAATAAAGCATCTCATAAATATCATATGGCAACTCATTCTTCATACTAATGATATCGTTGAAAATACAACAATTTATAGCATAATTTCTATCTGTAAAAAGATCTTTATATTCAATAATTCCACGTTCTCTTAGTTTATCTTCATGTTGCCTATCCCAATCCATTGGAATAATAAAGTTCGGTATATGCTTTATCTGACTGATTATAGCATCGTAATCACGATGATTACATAGTTGTTCAAAAGAAGTTATTTCACGTACAATAAATTCTTTTTTCTTTTTTGAAAAATATCTTGCTCTTATAGGTTTACTACCAGCAGGATAACATTCAATACGCTTCAGTCCATTATGTCCTTCACATTTTTCATTTATACATGAAAACAAACCGCTGCGGATTTTTCTATCCTCTGTTAAGGCGAAAATACTTCCACATTTGGGGCATATTACTTGATATACCCATTCTATCCATTCACATACCCCTTCATCATCACCAAAGTTAACATAGTACCAATTATTGTATTTCTTTTTCTCTTGTTTAATAAAATCTGAATACACTTTTTTTAATAAATCTATGTCACCATTGAACATTTGCATTCTTGTAATAAATGTGGCTAAAGGATTAATGTCTACTCCAATCACTTTTCTTTCCAATGCTGCCGCTTCAAAAACGGTTACGCCTCCACCGCAAAAACAATCAAGTATTATATCCCCTTTGTTTGTATAATGCTTAATTAAGTTTTGAAAGACATTATATGGTCTTCGTGCAAAGTATTTATGCATTCTGTATTGTGCAGTGTGTCTTTTAGCCACAACTGCCTTTTTAATAGGTTTAACGTTTTTCATATTTATCTCCAATCTTTTCTGCAGTTTGCTTTTCTCGTATCTCAGATATTAAATCATCATTATCAAGTAAATAATCATAAACGTCAACAGGTAATTCTCCCCGTTCAGATGCGGCCAAATTGAAAAACATAACTCTATCTTCATATGAAAGATTTAACGCATCAGCTAATGCATATTGTGTTTTTTTATCTGGCGGTATTTTCTTTCCATTAATTATTTCACCAAGATATACTGCCGAAATGTTAGCATTACGCGCCAGTTTTGTGTTAGATAGTCTAGCTTCTTCTTTTTTTCTTGATAGAAAACTTGCAAAAGTTTCATCAGCCACATTATCACCTCCAAATAACTTAAAGCGTAATGATTTAAGCAGTTAGTTAATAGCTTACAGCTTATATAATACCATTAAAACTGCTACAAATCAACAACAATATAATCAATTACATCTATCCTGTTTCCTCAACATCTATAAAAAATAGCCGTTATCTAATCTGGTAACTCAACTACAAATTTTCAGGGCTATAGATATGTCCCTCAAACAATAAAAATAAGGATTTCCTGACATTGCCACATCCAGCAAAGAGGCCTGGTGAAAAACTAAATGTCTGGAAACCCTTTATTTACAAGCTTTTCAGTTCTTTATTTCTCAACCCTTGACATCAATGTTACGCACTCAACATGCACAGTATGAGGAAAAAGATCAACAAGCTTTACCTTTTGTACAGTATAATTATTATCTATAAGTATTTTTAAATCATTTATTAAACTTATCGGATTGCATGAAACATATATTATATTTTTAGGGTTAAAATCTATTACATATTTTAATGCAGTTTTATGCACTCCTGGTCTTGGTGGATCAAGTATTACTGTATCTGGTTTATCAGTTAATTTTTTTATTACTTCAGCTACATCTCCAGCTATAAATTCACAATTTTTTAAGTCATTATATTTTGCATTTTCATTGGCTGCTTTTACTGCTTCTTCTATAATTTCTACTCCTATAACTTTTTGGGCTTTAGGAGCTACTATCTGTCCAATAGTTCCAGTACCACAATAAAGATCAAAAACAGTTTTTGATTCTGAGTTTCCTAAAAAGTCTCTTACTACACTATATAATTTTTCTGCTCCTTTAGAGTTAGTTTGAAAAAATGAAAAAGGAGTTATTTTAAAATTTAATCCAAGCAAACTCTCAATTATATAATCTCTTCCATAAAGTATTTCTATTTCATCTGCAGTAACTACATCAGAAAGTGAATCATTTATTGTATGAATAATAGAAACTAAAGTACCTTTATAAACTAAGTTTGTTAATTTTTCTGTAATTTCTTTAAAATCAAAATCCATTTGAGATGTAGTAACTATATTAATAAGTATTTCTCCAGTATTTTTAGCTTTTCTTATAACTAAATTTCTTAAATATCCTTCATGTGTTAATATTTTATAATGCGAAATATTCTTTTCTCTAAAATAATTAAGTACTGTAATTAAAATTTTTCTATAGTCTTCATCTACAATCTGGCAGTTATCTACAGTAACAATACTAAAAGTTTTCCCTTTAAAATGCATTCCAAGAGAAAGCTCTCCCCCTTTTTCATAATCACCAAAAGTAAATTCCATTTTATTTCTATATTCAAATTCTTCTGGGCTTTTTTCTATGCCTAAAAATTCAAATACTTCTATTTCTGCTTCTTTAAAAAGCGCTAGTACCTGTTCTTTTTTTAAATCTAACTGATTTTCATAAGGAATGTTTTGATGACTACAGCCTCCACACTCTCCAAAATGTATACATTTGCTCGGTATTTTATAATTTACATCTTCTAGTATTTTAGAAGGTTTAGCCTCTATATAATTTTTCTTTTTTTTTATTATTTTCCCAATAATTTTTTGATTTGGCAAAGCGTTTTTTACATATATTTTTTTATCTTCTGCAAAACCTATTCCCCAGCCTGGAAATTCGGTTTTTTCAATTTTAATCTCATATTCATTGCCTTTTTTCATAAATTTATATCATCCTCTCCAAGATTTAAAATTTATTTTATAGCACAATTTATTATTTATAATTTTTAATAAATTTTTAAATAAAAAGCTTTTACTTAAGCTTATTAACTTAAGCAAAAGCTTTATTTAGAATTTTTTAATTAAAATTTTCTTTTTTTATTATATCTAATATATCTTGTATTTTTTCTACTATATAATCAGGATTATACACCATTATCTTATCTATAGGCAGAGCTGTATATTTTACTAAACATGATTTAGCTCCAGCATTTTTACCACATAAAATATCGTAATGGCTATCTCCTACCATTATTGCTTCATTTGTGGATATTTTTAACCCTTCACAAGCTTTAATTACCGGTTCTCCATCTGGTTTATGTTTAATTGTATCTTCTGGAGTTATAAAAACATCTATATAATTAAGCAAATCAAAAAGTTTCAATCCTCTTTCTGCTAAAATTTTTCTTTTAGAAGTAACTACTCCAGTTTTTATTCCTAATGTTTTAAGTTCAGATAAAGTTTCTTTAGCTCCAACTACTTCTTTTGTAAGTTCATCATGAATATTTTCATTATATTTTCTATAAGTTTCTAATAATATATGAGCATTTTCTTTATCATATCTAGACAATGTATCTAAAAGAGGTTCTCCAAAATGCATAACTATTTCATCTTTAGATGCATCTAATCCAAGATGCTTTTTTAATGTGTATTTAAAGGAATTTATTATTAAATCATTGGTATCAATAAGAGTACCATCCAAATCAAATAAAACTGCTTTTATCAATATAACCTCCTGTATTATCCAAATCTATATAACTATTTTTGTTATATATTAATTAAAATTATTAACATTCATATATAATTATCTCACAAAAGTTTTTTTATTAAATATTGCTCATTATATGTAGATGTAATAAAATTTCAGTTTCAAATCAAATTCTCTCAAAGTCTTGATATTCCTATTATTCTTCAAAACCTTCTGGGAATTCTGCGTTGTGATATACATCTTGAACGTCGTCATCATCTTCAAGAGCATCAAGCATTTTTTGTATTTTTTCGGCTGTTTCCATATCTACTGCTGTATAGGTATTTGGAATCATCTTTAATTCAGCTTCTAAAAATTTAAGACCATTACTCTCTAAAGCTTCTCTAACAGTCCCAAAATCTTCTGGACTAGTAGTAATTACATAAACTTCATCTTCTACTTCAAAATCTTCTGCACCAGCATCTAATGCCATCATCATTAATTCATCTTCATCAATTTCATCTGTTTTTTCAATAACAATTTGCCCTTTCTTTTGGAACATAAATGATACGCATCCTGTAGCACCTAAATTACCGCCATACTTTGTAAAAGCGTGTCTTATATTCCCCGCTGAACGATTTTTATTATCAGTAAGTACGTTAACTATAACTGCAACTCCACCTGGAGCATAGCCTTCATAAACTATTTCTTCATAATTAGCTCCATCCATCTCTCCAGCGCCTTTTTTTATTGCCCTATTTATAGTATCTTGCGGCATGTTATTTGCTTTAGCTTTTGCTATAACATCTCGAAGTTTATTATTTGTCTCTGGATTAGAACCAGCTTTAGCTGCCATTATAAGTTCTTTTCCTATTTTAGTGAATATTTTACCTTTTTTAGCGTCAGTTTTGCTTTTTTTTGCCTGTATATTATGCCACTTTGAATGTCCTGACATAAAAATCTCTCCTCCTAACAAAAATATATAAAATTAATATATAAACATACAAAAACATACAAAATATTATATCATATAAATTAAATTAGATACAACAAAAGAATTTTCTGAATTTTCCAAATTAATTTATGCCTTAATATTCTTCATATAATCTATTCCCTGATTTAAAATAAAATCCTTCGTTTTCTTCAGTCAAATTCACTCTGCCTGAAGTAATTTCAATTATACTATTTTTTATTTTATTTAAATCCTTAATTTCACAATATATTTTTATATTTACTTTATCTGAATAATTTATGTTTTCAATATGCCACAAATTTTGATTTAAATTATATTGTACCTTACCTAACATATCATAATCTATTTCTATATTTAATGAGCATCCTTTAACTTTTTCAACTATTCCGCTTTTTTTAATAGCTAAAGCAGCTCCTTTTGAGTAAGCTCTAACTAGTCCCCCTGCTCCAAGTAAAATTCCTCCAAAATATCTAGTTACTACTATAACTGTATCTGTAACTGAATTTTTTTTAATTACATCTAAAACCGGTATTCCTGCTGTTCCCTGAGGTTCTCCATCATCACTATATCTTTGTATTCCCATATTTTCTCCAATTACATAGGCATATACATTATGAGTAGCTTCTTTATGCTCATTTCTTATTTTATTTATAAAATTTTTTGCTTCTTCTTCGCTATATACTCTTTTAGCATGACCAATAAAAATTGACTTTTTTTCTTCAAATTCACTACTTACTTCATTTTTTATTGTAAAATAACCCAATATATCCCACCTACCTATAAAATGCTTATGTTTTATATAATTTCATATTAGATATTTAAAAAAATAATATCTTATTAAATATTACATAGATACTCCTCTGCAGCCTTTTTTAAATATTCTTTAGAAGTATTTTCATATATAAATTTAATTTTATCTATAGCTTTTTTACTTTTAATTTTATTTAAAGATTTAATAGCATAAAGAACTACTTGAGAATTTTCATCGTCAAGAGCCCTTATAAGAGGTACTTCTAAAGATGTATCCCCTATTTTCCCCATAGCTGAAACAGCCATTCTTCTTACATTTACATGCTTATGTACCATAGCTTTTTTTAATATATCTAAATTATCAATACTTTTTAATTCTCCTAATATCCAAATAGCACTTTCTTTTTCTTTAGAAACCATAGATGTATAGTTATTTTTTATATAAGAAGTAAGATTTTTTATATTTTTCTCATCTAAATATTTAAGTGCATATAATTTATCCTGTTTACCTAAATTACATAAAATTTTAAACAATTCTTGTATATCTTTACTTTTAGCCAAAAATCTATATTTTATCTTACCTTCTATTATATGTCTTTTTATTTCTTCTTTGTCAATATTTCTTATTTTACTAATAGCATCTATTGATTTACCTTCTAAAAATAAAAAATAAGTTATATCTTCAGTTGTAAAATTATCTATTTCATCCCAATTAAGCTTTATTAGTCCTTTGTTCAAATAAATCACTACCCTTTTAAAATATCGCTTATTACTTCTAATCCTTTTTCTATTTCACTATTATTTACTTTAGAAAAACCCAATCTAAAAAAATTTTCTCCTTCTTTAGCATTTTTGTAAAACAAAACACCAGGTGTTATTAATACACCTTTTTCTTTACATTCATAAAAAAGATTTATACTATTTTTTTTAACATTTCCTATGTTTTTTAAATAAAAATTAAGACCTCCACCTGGAGAAATAAAGCTTACTTTTTCCCCTAATATTTTTAAAATACTTTCTTTCATAAAATTATATCTTTCATTATAAATTATATTAAGTTTATTTATGTAATTTCTCCAAAATCCTTTTTCTATATATAGTTGTAACGCTCTTTGCATAAGGCTTGATGTAGCTATATCAGTATCTACTTTAGAATTTTGTATTTGCTCTTTAAAAATATTAGGACAAATTAAATATCCAATTCTTATTCCAGGTAAAAAAATTTTTGAAAAACTTTTTATATATATAACTCTATCGCTATCATCTAAAGCTCTAAAAGTAGAATATTTAATAGAGTTATCATAAATAAGTTCAGATAAATAATCATCTTCAATTATATAAAAATCATATTCTTTTGCAAGATTTAATATTTTAAGTTTTTTTTCCAGGCTATAACTTATTCCTGTTGGATTTTGAAAGTAACTCATAAGATAAAAACATTTTATTTTATGTTTTTTTAATATACTTATAAGTTCAGTTAAATTTGCACCATCTCTTTCCATATTTACTTCAAATATATTAGATCTTCTTCCTTTAAATACGGATAAAGCTCCACTATATGTAGGTTTTTCAACTATTATATTATCATTTATATTTATTATAGCTTTTGATACTATATCAATTCCTTGCTGTGCTCCTGAAACTATAAGTATATTATCAATATCAAGCTTTTCATTCCAAAAATATTTATTTATACTTTCTCTAAGCCCACTAAAACCCAGTATTTCTTGATATGCAAGAGCATTAGATCCATCTCTATCTAAAACTTCATTTAACACCTCTTTAAAAGTTTCAACTGGGAAAAAATCACTGCACGCATTTTCCCCAGTAAAATCAATAAAACTTTTAAATCCACCTGCCGATAATTTTTTAAATGTTTCTGAATAATCTTTTTTAAAAGTTTTATTTATATCTCTTTTTTTTGCATAAGTTCCGCTTCCAAGTTTTAAAACCGCATAACCTTCCATCTGTAATCTTTTATAAGCATTTATGATTGTATCATTATTTACATTTAAAAACTTTGAAAATTTTCTTATGGAAGGTAATTTTTCACCATCTTCTATTTCATTTGAATCTATTAATTTTTTAATATGTCTGGATATCTGTATATATTTAGGTATATCTCCTTCATAAAATTTTAATTTATATTTTTCCATTTAATCACCTTTAAATTATTTATTATTATTTATTAAAATTTAAGCTACTAGCATAAATTTTAATTACACTAGTAGCTTTTATTTTATATAAAATATACATTCTCTTTAAACAAAACTTTCCCATCTTCTGTTTTAAAATCTCTACTATCTTTTTTAATAAGTTTTTTCTCCCAAAGCTTATTTAATATATCTTCAACAGCTATATCATAACTTTCAAAAAGCTTATCATTTTTTATGTCTTCTGTACTTAAAAATTGATCTTTTTGCTTCATATAATTTATTAAAATAGAAGCGGTGTTTCTAATAGTCTCATCAATTTTATCTTCGATATAATTTATAGTATTTATAATAGCTTTACAGGGATCTTGACTATGAAAAAATAATTCATCTACACATTTTTTAAAATTATCATCTAAATTCATAGCCATAGTTATTGCATCTTTACTTATCATATAACCTGAATAATTTATAAAAAGTTTAGCATAGTTTAAAGTGCATTCTATCGCAGCACTATAAGCTGTATAAATTCCATCGTTTGAAAGATATTTTTTACATACATCTATAGATTTTAATACTTTCCCAAGATAAACCATATTCCATCTTTCTCTATCTAAATCAGGATAATATCTTCCGCTATCATATTTTATAGTTATATCCATATCCTTTGAAAAAACAAGTCTGGAGGAAGCAAACATTCTATGCATAAATCCTCCTTTTAAATCTTCTTCATAAAGCTGAATAAATTTATCTTTACTCATAAGTTTAATGTGTACAGGAACGTCTTTTTCTTCTGTATATATATTTTTTATATTAGGCATTTTATTATCTAATATAACAAACAAATCAATATCAGATTCATCCCACAAATCACCTGTAACCATACTTCCAAAAACCATTACCGCTAATACTGATTCATTAGCTTTAAGTCTATCTATTATGCTATTAAAAGCCTTTTGGTATTGCAAAATAGTTCTTTCCACTAAAATCCCCTCCTTTATATAATAAAACTTATATTTTATTATAATATAAGTTTGCATAAAAACAAATAGTATAATTATAAATTATTCAAAATTCAGAAATTTAATATTTATTCATTTATATATTAATTTTTAACTTTAATATAGCTCTTTAGTAGAATAGTGCTAATTTATGTTAATGAATAAAATATATTATAAAATATATTTCTTGTTAATATCCTTATATTAGTAAATTATATTTAGTTTTAACTTTATGTATCTATATTAATGCATTTTTATATAATATTTACACTTAAAATATATAATAATTATACTATAAAAAGTATTTTTATTAAAAATTACTTACTATATGCCAATAACTTATCCTTCTAAAATTTTTTCGAATAGTAAATTTTTTACTATATATTTTATATAGATTATTAGGTTTAATAATATTATTTTTTTATTAAATATTTTTTGCATTTATTGTAAATTTCTTCATCAACATCTGCAAATATACAAGTTCCATTCTCGTTATATTCTTGTTTATAAACATTAGCATTTCTATAAAGGAAGGCTGCTATAGATTGTTCTGTATAAGGTATTAAAAATTCTGCTTTTATTAAAATCTTAGGAAGATTTTTAGAAATTTCATCTAAAAGAGTATCAATATTTATATTTTCTTTAGCTGATACCTCTATAATATTCATGTCTTTATAATTTTCTTTTATATTTTTTATATTTTCTTCAATTGCTTTATCTATTTTATTTAGTACCAATATAGTTGGCTTATTTATAGCGTTAAGCTCTTTAAGTACTAAGTTTACAGCTTCAATCTGCTTTAGAGCTTCATTAGATGAACTATCTACTACATGAAGTAAAAGATCTGAATTTATAACTTCCTCTAAAGTAGATTTAAAGGCTTCAATTAAATCATGAGGTAATTTTCTTATAAAACCTACTGTATCACTTAAAGTTATAAGTCTATTATCTTTAAGAAGCACAGCTCTAGTTGTTATATCCAGCGTTGCAAATAACATATCTGCCTCAAAAACTTTTTCTTTTAAAGGAAAATCTTTAGGCATAGCTATATCACAAATTTTATTTCGTAATGTAGACTTCCCCGCATTAGTATATCCAACTAAAGATACCTTTGGAATATCATTTCTTCTTTCTCTTTGTGTTTCCCTATGTTTTTTTGTTTTTTCAAGTTCTCTATTAAGATCGTATATTCTTTCTTTTATATGCCTTCTATCTGTTTCAAGTTTCTTTTCGCCAGGTCCTCTTGTACCAATACCTCCACCTGTTCTTGAAAGTACTGTACCTAATCCTGTAAGCCTTGGAAGCCTGTATTTTAATTGTGCAAGTTCAACTTGTATTTTAGCTTCTTTGCTTTTAGCTCTTCTTGCAAATATATCTAATATAAGAGTTGTTCTATCAATTACCTTAGTTCCTATAATATCTTCAAGATTTCTAACTTGAGATCCACTAAGTTCGTCATCAAAAATTATTACATTTGCTTTTAAAGCTTGACGTAACATTGAAATTTCTTCTACTTTTCCTTTTCCTATATAAAAAGCAGAATCTATTTTATTTCTTTTTTGAAAAACTTTATATATAGGATTTACATTGCAAGCTTTAGCAAGTTCCTCAAGTTCATCTAAACTTTCTTCACTTTCTACTCCTACTAATAAAGCTCTTTCTGTTTTATCTTCTAAAACTTCATAATTTTTTAGTATAGATTCTATATATTGTATTTTATCTAAAAAGTTAAAATTTATAGCTTCTTTTAAAGATAATGGCCCTACTATTTCTTCTGTTAGTGTGTTATTTTGCACACAGCAAAAACCTATACTCACTTCTAAACATTTACCATCTTTTTCTGATAAAGCTGCAATACAATCTAGTTTAAGTTTTAAAAGAGCTGATAAATCTAAAGCTGAAAGTTTTGAACTTCCATTGGGATGAGTATGTATTATTCTTATGCCTGAAAGTTTTTTTTCATTTATATCTATTACAGGCATTTCAACAGTAGAACTATCTCCTATGGCTATATTTATAATTTTTCCTTTTCTATCTATAGCTATACTTATTTCTCTATTTATTTTATTTGTTATATCGCAAATTATAGTAGAAATCTCTTCAGTAAAAAGTTCATCTTTATAAATATTAATATCATATAATTTTTCTAATTTTTCTAATAATGAATTTTTAATTCCTTCTATATTCCCATATATCATTATATCACTCCGTTTATTAATTTCAAAAATATTCCTCTACTTGACAACTTTCATATAATTTTATACTATAAAAACAATCTTGTAAATATCTATTAATTTGGAGGATTGCAATGGAAAATAAAAAAAGAAATATACTTATAACTAAAGAGGAAATTGAAAAAAGAGTATCAGAAGTCGGCCATGAAATTACTAAAAATTATCAGGGCAAAAACTTATATGTGCTTTCTTTATTAAGAGGTAGTTTTATTTTCACAGCTGATTTAGTAAGGCATATAGATGTACCTGTTAAAATTGGATTTATGACTACATCTAGCTATGGTAATAGCGAAGAAACTTCAGGCGTTGTAAATATAGTAAATGATGTACCTGATAATATTGAAGGGTATGATGTTTTAGTTGTAGATGATATAATTGATAGTGGTATTACAATGAAATTTGTTATGGATCATGTAAAATCATTAGGAGCAAAATCTGTTAAAAGTTGTGTATTCCTTGATAAACCAGAAAGAAGAAAAGTAGATTTAAATCCAGATTTCTGCTGCTTTAAAATTCCTAATGTTTTTGTTGTAGGATATGGATTAAATTATGGAGATCATTATAGAAATATTCCTTATGTATTTAACTGGGAAGAAAATTAATGTTATAAATGTTATACAAATAATAATATTTTTAAAATATAAATACTTTAAAAATATTGAAAAGCCATACATAAAATTAAGATATATTCTATTTCTTTTTTATGCATGGCTTTTATTTATAAAATTATATAAATAATATTATTATATAATATGGCTTTTAATAAAGTTTATTTTATAATCAAGTTTTTTAATTTTTATATGTATTATCTAGTTTATAAGAAGCATCATTTAAATCTAGATCTATAAATGTATTTGGTATTTTACCAACTATTATAGTTTCAGCTATAGGTACTTCTCTTTTAACTTCAATTTCGTTATTTTTAGTTGGAATTATTACTCTTACCCTTGCAGAAACTTGAACATATATTTTATGTCTTGTTTGATTTATTCCAGCACTTTCAAATTCCGATTGATATTTAGTTTCTATATATCCTATAGGTTCCATAATAACTGGTACTTTAGGCCCCATTTGTGCCAAAATATTATTTTTAAATATATATCCTATGGGAATTTTTATTCCTGTCTCTCCCATTTTTTTTAACTCATTTTGAGAACTTATAGATATATCTGTTGCTATTTTATTCATTTTTAAAGTATCTGCTTTAAGGAAAACTATATTCCCATCTTTATCTTTTTCAATATGTATTATATCATCATAATTAAATTCTTTAGAACATTCATTTAATATAGCATTGTTTATTATTTCCATAGATTTAAATCTCATTTGAGCATCTGCAACTACCATTATTGTTGGAGTTATTATTTTATCTAAAGCATATATAAATATATTAAAGCTCATAAGTATACTTATAAATATCAATATAATTTTTACTTTATTTTTTTTCTTTATAATATCACCTTCTTTTTAATGTAAAATTTACTTTTTCAGCCTATAACTAAATTTCTTAATTATGCTCATCTCTATTGTATAAATTTTAAAAGTTTAATATAGAGCTATTTAATAAAATAATAATATTTATTAAATAATATTAAATGAAATATTTATTTCTTATATTACTTATATTTAGTTATTTAGTTTTCATTATTGATATCTATAATATAATTTATTTAAACTTATTCAATTTTAATACTTAAATCTGAATAAATTTTTTATTTTTGTAAATATTGGTAGTGTACATATTTATTTTTTATATACAAAAATACTTAATTTCTATAGATTTATATATTTTTTATATTATGATATAATAATGAAAGGTTGTCTATATTATTATTTGGACAGGTTTTCAAGGAGGATTAATATATGCAAGAAGAAAAAAAATCTAATAATACTAAGAAAGCTAAAAAAAAGACTTTAAAGATATTAAAAAATATACTTATTTCTCTTTTAATTATTTTTATTTTATGTGGTGTAGCAGGTGCTGGTGTAATATTTGCTATTATTAAAACTTCCCCACCTTTAGATGTTGATACTATTTTAACTTTAAGTGAGCCTTCTTCTGTATATGATAGTGATGGAAATTACATTGACGATGTTGCAAGTTCTGAAAAAAGAGATGTAGTTTCTATTAAAGATGTTTCGAAAGATTTAGTTAATGCTTTCATTAGCATAGAAGATGAAAGGTTTTATAGTCATAAAGGAGTAGACTATAAAAGAGTTTTAGGAGTTGTATATATTGATATATTAAATAAGTTAAAAGGAAAAAATCAAATGCAGGGAGCTTCTACTATAACTCAACAGCTTGTTAGAAATGCTCTTCTTACTACCCGTGAAAAAGAATCTACTTTTTTAGATACTTTTACAAGAAAAATCAGAGAAATGTATTTATCTATAGAACTAGAAAAAAAATATTTAAGTAAAGAACAAATTCTAGAGGCTTATATGAATACAGTTCCTTTTGGAGGCATAATTCATGGGGTTGAAGCTGCATCTAAATACTATTTTAATAAATCCGCAAAAGATTTAACTTTAGTTCAGGCAGCTTACATAGCTGGACTTCCTCAAGCTCCTGGAATATATAATGCATTTTTAGAATCTGCACAAAAAAATCCTACTCCTTATTTAAATAGGACTAAAACTGTATTAAGTATGATGTTAAAAAATAATTATATATCACAAGAACAATATAATGAGGCTATATCTCAAGTAACTGTAGAAGGTTTAAAATTTAATAAATCTTCTTCTATAAATAATAATAGATTAGCTTATGAATGGTTTGTCTTACCCGCTTTAGAGCAAGTAAAAAGAGATTTAAAAGCACAATATAAGTATACTGATGAAGAAGTTAATAATTTATTGTCATATGGAGGTCTTAAAATATATACTACTATGGATAGATCTCTCCAAGATGCTGCTCAATCTATTATAGATGATAGCTCAAATTATGGAAGTGTTAAAACTAAACTTTTAACTAATGACAAAATTATGGATCCTCAAGCTTCTGCCGTTGTAATGGATTATCGTACTGGAGAAGTTAAAGCCTTAATTGGCGGAAGAGGTAAACAACCTGCAAGATCTTTTAATAGGGCAGCTTTTAACGGTTCAAAAGAATTTTTAAAGCCTGTAGGTTCTAATATAAAACCTCTTACAGTTTATGCGCCTGCTATAGATTCAAAACAAGCTACAGCTGCTACTGTTGTAGAAGATTCTCCTATTGGAAGTGATATAAGGAAACAATGGCCTGGATGGGAGCCTAAAAATGCTAATTTAAAATATAAAGGATATGTTACTTTAAGAGAAGCATTAAAAGAGTCAATAAATTTAGTAGCTGTAAAACAAGAATTTGCAATAGGTCTTCAAACGGGTATATCTTATGGAGAAAAATTTGGTTTAACATTTAATTCCGATGATAAGGCTAGTCTTGCTTCACTTGCTTTAGGCGAAATGAATGATGGTGAAAATACACTAACTATGGCAGCTGCTTTTGGTACTTTTGGTAACAATGGTATATATACTGAACCAAGATTATATACAAAAGTTATAGATAGACGAGGAGCTGTTATATTAGAAAGTAAATTATCAACTCGAAAAGTACTTAGTCCTCAAAGTGCATATATTATGTATGACATGTTGAAAGGTCCTGTAAGTCCTGGAGGTACTGGAACTAATGCAAAATTTGGTTCTATGCCTGTAGCAGGTAAAACTGGTACTACAGGAGAAAGAATGGAATTATGGTTTAGTGGATTAACTCCTTATTATTCAGGATCTATTTGGATAGGTCATGATAAACCTGAATCGTTTCCTTCTAAAGGTATAGGAAGTAATACTGCCGCTGCTATGTGGGGTAAAATAATGAAGGCTGCTCATAAAGATTTAGCAGTAAAAGATATACAAATGCCTTCTGGTATAGTTTCAAGACAAGTTTGCAAAGAATCTGGAAAAGTTCCTACTGATCTTTGCTATAAAGACCCTAGAGGCAGTCAAGTATATACAGAAATTTTTATAGCTGGTACTCAGCCAACTGCACTTTGTGATATTCATGTAGAAGCGCAAATTAATAAATCAAATGGTAAAATTGCAAATGAATTTACTCCAGCAGAACTTTTAGAAAAAAGAATATTTATAAAAAGAGATCATAAATCATCAAAAACTCTTGAAGATAGCGCTTATGTACTTCCTACTGAAATAGATGATACTAAACCTGCTCCAGCACCAGTAGTACCAGAACCTACCCCTAATCCTGTACCTACATCACCAGAGCAGGAACAACCTAATAATCAAGAGAAAAGTGATACTCAAGATACAAAAAATAATAGTAATATAAACTCAAATTCAAATACAAATTCAAATTCAAATTCAAATTCAAACGCAGAAACTAAACCAGATCAACCTCAAAATGATTTACAAAATAGTAATACACAATAAAAAAATAAAGAAAGTCATATGACTTTCTTTATTTTTTACTAAAATTCACAAGTTTTTTGTTGTAATTTTTTAAAATTTCTTCCATAGCTTTTGTAATTATAGGCGCTCCTATAGTTATGTTATCTTTACCATCCATTTTACCTATATCTCCAATTCCAACTATATATGGTACATCAATGTTTGATAATATATTTACTGTATCACCTTTTAATATACAAGTATTTGTTTCATTACCATATTTATCTACTGCTTTATATGTTAAATTTCCAAACTTATCTATAGAACAGTCTACTTTAACACCCTTTACTTTAGATGTATTTGAGGCAACAGCTACTATACCTATTACTTCTATATCTTCATCATTTATAATTGTATATATAGCTTTTTCTCCATCTCCCATGCCTGTGTCTCCTTTATCATCTGCCATAACTATCACGGGATCATATTTTGCCATTTTTATAAATTCCACAATTTTTTTACCGCTTAATTTCGTAGGATTACCTGCAGAAAGAGATATACATCGTCCTCCTATGTTTTTAGATGCTTCTTCTACAGCTCTTTTAGCAATATCATCACCATCTGTAACTATTATTACTCTTCTTTTCAAAGTATTCACTTCTTAGTTTTAGGATTAAATAATACTGCCATTAAATAGCCAAATACTATAGCAGCAGTAATTCCACCTGCTGTTTCTTTTATACCACCTGTGAAAGCACCTAAAATTCCTACCTTATCTACTTCCTTCATTACACCTTTTGCTAAACTACATCCAAACCCGGGAAGAGGAATGGTTGCTCCTGCTTTACCAATTCCTATAATAGGATCGTAAATTTTTAGAGCACCAAGTATAACTCCAATAGTTACAAAACTTACTAATATTCTTCCTGGAGTAAGTTTTGTTTTATCAATTAGTATTTGTGCTATAACACAGAATATACCTCCAACTATAAATGCGTTAATATAATCCATTATTAGAAGCCTCCTTCTAGCTGTCAATAAGTGTTTATATTTCTACAGCAACAGCATGTGCAACACCAGGAATATTTAATCCTTGATAGCATGATGTAGAACTTAATAAAGCTCCTGTTGATACAAGTAGAACTTTTTTTAATTTACCACTTATCATATTTTTGTATATATAGCCACAGTCTACTACTGCCGAACATCCACAGCCACTGCCTCCAGCATTGGTATTCTGCCTTTCATTATCAAATATTTCTTCACCACAATCAATATAGTTTTTACTCAAATCATAATTATATTCTTCTAATAAGAGCTTCATAGTAATTTCTTTCCCGAATTTTCCAAGATCTCCTGTCACAATTAAATCATAATCTTCAGCTTTTCTTCCAGTATCTATAAGATGCTGTGAAATTGTACTTACTGCTGCAGGAGCCATAGCTTCTCCCATATTGTTAACATCATTTACTCCATAATCTTTTACTTTTCCTATAGTTACATAACTAACATAAGGATAATTGCCTTCTTTCCCTAAAACCATGGCACCTGATCCTGTTACAGTCCATTGTGCTGTTGGTGGTCTTTGACTTCCATATTCTAGTGGGAATCTAAATTGTCTCTCTGCAGAAGAAAAATGTGAAGAAGTTGCTGCAACTGCATAATTAGCAAATCCTCCATCCATAAGCATAGCCGCTACTCCTAAAGACTCAGTCATAGTTGAACAGGCTCCAAATAAACCTACAAAAGGTATATTTACATCTTTTGCTGCAAAACATGAAGATGTAAGCTGATTTAATAAATCTCCTGCAACTAAGTAATTTATGTCTTCTTCTTTTAAATTAGCTTTTTTTATACTTTCAGTTACAGCCATATATAGCATACTGCTTTCAGCTTTTTCATAAGTATCCATGCCATTTAAATCATCTTGAAGTATTCTATCAAAATAGTCTTTTAAAGGGCCTTCTCCTTCTTTAGGTCCCACTACACTATAAGTAGAAATAATTCTAGGTTTACTGTCAGTTTTTATAGTTTGATTTCCTACTCTTTTGTTCATAATCATCACCTACTTAATAAAATAATATATTATTCCTACTATTACTGATGAACCAATACCATAAACTAAAACCGGACCAGCTATAGTAAACATTTTTGCTGCTACTCCAAATATAAATCCTTCTTTTTTAAATTCCATTGCAGGAGAAACTATAGAATTTGCGAAGCCTGTAATTGGTACCAAGCTGCCAGCTCCTGCAAAACCAGCTATTTTATCATAAATTCCTATTCCTGTAAGAAATGCTCCTAAAAATACCATTGTTATAGAAACTAAACTAGATACAACGTCTTTTGGAAGACCTAAACTTGTAAAATAGTTCATAACTAATTGACCAATTACACAAATAAGCCCTCCAACCCAAAAGGCATTTATACAATTTTTTAATAAATTAGATTTTGGTTTAATTTCGGAAGATACAGTTTGAAATTTTTGCTTTAATTTCTCGTCTTTTTTATCCATCTATTTTCACTTCCTTGATTTTTATAATAATTTCTTAAAAATATTTTGTGCAAATTAATATTTGTTATTCAATAAATTAATTTTACTGTAAATAAAAAAGACTTCAGTATAATTTTTATCTGAAATCTTTAATTATTTAAAAATATTATATACAATATTTTAATAAAAATAGGATACACATTTTGTATCCTATCCACTTAATCTTTCTTTCATAATTTTTAACACTTTTTTTTCAATTCTAGATACTTGAACTTGACTTATACCAAGAAGTTTTGCCACTTGAACCTGAGTTTTATCTTTAAAATATCTAAGCATAATTATTTGTCTAGCTTTTGTATCTAAATTTGATAACGCTTCTTTTAATGCTATTTTATCAACTATTTCATTATCTTCTTCAAAGTTTTCACTAAGTTTATCGATTAAAAGAACTGGAGAACCATCATCTTGATGTATAGTATCATATAAATATTGCATTCCATTTGCTGATTCTAAAGCAAATATAATCTCTTCACTACTTATACCTGTATATTGAGATAATTCCTCAATTGTAGGTTCTCTGCCTAATTTTTTAGATAGAGTTTCTTTATCATAATGAAGTTTTCGAGCAACATTTTTTACACTTCTACTTACCTTTATAATACCATCATCTCTTATAAATCTTTTTATTTCTCCCATAATCATTGGAACAGCATAAGTAGAAAATTTTACATTAAATTTAGGATCAAAATTATTAACAGCTTTAACTAGTCCCATAGAACCTATCTGAAAAATATCTTCATATTCATATCCTCTATTTAAAAATTTTTTACTTATAGCTGAAACAAGAGGCAAATTAATCTGAATTAAATTATCTAAAGCCTCTTTATCTCCATTTCTTGCTTTTATTATAAGTTCTAAATTATCTTCATAATTATATTCCTGTTTTTTTAGAATCTCTTCATCCATAACTTCCACCTAATTTAAAGGTTTAAAAACCTTTTTCATTATTATATTTGTTCCTTTTCCTTTTTCTGAAGTTACTTGTAAATTATCCATAAAAGTTTCCATTACAGTAAATCCCATACCAGATCTTTCAAGATCTGGCCTTGAAGTATAAAGTGGCTGCATAGCAAGTTCAATATTATCTATACCTACTCCTTCATCGCTTACTATAATAGTAAGTTCATTTCCTTCTATTCTTGCCTCAATTTTAACTATTCCCTCACCTCCGCCATAACCATGTATTATAGCATTAGTTACAGCTTCTGATACCGCTGTTTTAACATCTGTAATTTCTTCAATAGTAGGATCAAGCTGAGATACAAAGGCTGCTACTGCTACTCTGGCAAAACCTTCATTTTGTGATTTACTTAAAAATTCTATCTTCATCATATTATCGTACATTTTTATCCCCCCACATTAAATACTCTTTAATGCTTGTTCCACATTTTCATAAAGCTTAATTATTTTAAACATGCCAGATAAGTCAAAAACTCTCTTTACTGAATTATTTACATTAGTTATGCAGACTTCCCCTTTTTTCATAGAAAGTTTTTTATATCTTCCAATAACAACTCCTATACCTGAGCTATCCATAAAAGTAACATTGGTAAAATCTAAAATTAACTTTTCTATATTATCTCTATCAAGTCTATCATCTATTTTATTCCTTACTTCTTCAGCGCTATGATGATCCAGTTCTCCTGACATATGCACTATAAGTTTCTCATCTTGTTTTTGAAACTTTAAATACATTCATATCCCCCTCTATCTAGTAAATATTTTAATATCAAGACAAATTTTAATTTTGTCCATATATTATTATTCTATACATTCCATTATTTTCCTTCTAAAAATGCATAAAATTTTATATCTTTTTATATTTTAACCATATTTATATTAATTATACATTTAATTTGTTAATATTTTCTTGCAATTTTACAAAAAAATAAAATTTGAACTTTTAAAAGTTAAACATATAATTTTAAAGTTCAAATTTTATTTTTTAATATCTATATATGACTCTATTATATCAATTTCGAAATTACTTATATTAAAAAAATTATATAAAGTATTATCTATATTATTTTCTAAATCCATATAATTTGGTATACAAAGTTTCATTAAATTATTAGGATAATATTCATAAATATCTACTCCAAGTTTTTTAGCAAAAGTTTTAAAATAAAATTCATATATTTTACTATTTAAAATTTTTAATAAATATTCATAAGAAAATGGAATATCTTCTTTTAATTTAAGACAATAAACATCAGCACTAAAAAAGCTTCCCTTATCTAATGAAAATCGATTATTATTTGATTTAAATGGAAATACTATTTTTTCTCCCTCAAAAATAGTATAATCTCTACCCCATTGAAGTTCATACCATTTTCTTATACCTTTTTTACATTCTCTTCTATTTAAAAGTTTTTCTTTAAATTTTGAAATATGGCTTATTATATTGGGAAATTCATTTTCATCATCAATCAAATCTGAATATATTAAATAAAGATCTTTTTTAATAACTTTGTCTTTTTCAATAAAGCTGCTCTTTATCCAAGGTTTTATTATAGAAGTTTCTAAATTTTCATTATCAATTGTATTTTTATCTACTACAAAAGCTTTATCGCATCCAGTTATTATTCCTTGAAAACTAAAACATATATTGCTTAATGTTGTAAAGCATTTTTGTTCAATTTTATCTATTATTTTTCTTTCAGTTTCATCTATTAATATCCATCCATTGTTATTTAATATATTTTTGTTTATATAAAATGATTTATAATATTTTCCTTCATTATTAAAAAGTGAATTAAAAAAATATTTTTCTTTTTTTAATAAAGGTTTTAAAACTTCTATATTTTCATTTTTACTTTCTAATGTTAAAAATATTATTACAGTATCTATACCAACATTTTTAAAAGGCCTTACTCCATAAAAATCTATAATTTTATCAATAGAAAAATATTCTTTTAAAGTTTTTCTTAATTCTTTACCGCTTAAAGATTCAATAAAATATCTTGAAGTTATAAATGTAAGTTTTCCCATTTTATTCAAATTGTTTATGGCTTCATAAAAAAAACAATAAGATAAATCTCCTTTATCTTTAAATACTTTATTATATTTATTTCTTATAATATTTGAGTAATTTTTATCTAGTGATTTTTGTCCAATATAAGGAGGATTACCTATAAAAATATCAAACTTTGAATTATTTTCTTTAAGTAAAAAATCATCTTTTACAAAATTTTGTGGTTTTATAGTTTCTCCTATACTAAATAAATCTATTAACAAAATTTTTAATGCAGTTTCATCAATATCAAATCCAAATAAATTATTATAAATTATATGTTTATCTATATCTTCTTCTTTTAAGTTTATATTATGTATATTATTTATTTTGTATAAGTTTTCTTTATAAATATTTTTTAAGTGTTTATAACATTCAATTATTAAATTTCCACATCCGCAAGATGGATCTGCAATTTTTATATAAGGATTATTAATTACATCTGAACTTATTATTGTATTACAAACTATAAATTTAGAAATTTCTGGTGGAGTATATATGACTCCTTTACTTTTTTTATTTTCTACCAAATTAAAATAATATTCGCCAAATCTTTCATTTTTACCAATATTTAATTTCAATTTATAATTATTTATTGCAGTAGTTTTGTAAATAATATCAATAGGCTGTAGAATAATATCATAAATTTTTTCAATGCTTTCTACAAAATTATCATGCATTTTAAAATCTCCATTATATAATTTTAATTAGTTTCTATAAAATTATACCATAACTAAAGGAGGGACAAAATATGGATAAAAAGTTTCTATCGTTTTTTCTTGTTTTTTCTCTTTCTATAACTTCTTGTTATAGAATAATAAATAAAAGCAAAAAAATATCAGTAGCAGCTAATAAGACTATAATCCTTGAAAATACACCTAAATTTCAAGAATATATACAAGTAACTGAGCCTGAAGAATCAAATAAAAATAAAAGTGGAATATCTCCTATACAAAAAGAATTATCCCCAAAAGAAAATAATTTTCAAACAAGTAAAACCAATAATTTTAATACTACAGAAAAAGATTGGTTTTATAAACCTAAAAAAGATGGTACTCCTTCAGAAGAACCACCTGAAGTATTAAATATACTAAAAAAATATTCAGGATATTATTTAGGAGATACTTCAAAAAAAGAAATATATTTAACTTTTGATGAAGGATATGAAAACGGATATACATCTAAAATATTAGATGTTCTAAAAGAAAATAATGTTAAAGCTGCTTTTTTTGTAACAACAGATTATATCAATCGTAATAAAGATTTAATAAAAAGAATGGTCAATGAAGGACATCTTGTATGTAATCATTCAAATAGTCATCCTTCTATGGCAAAAGTTGCTCTAAAAGGTAAAGAAAAATTTGAAGAAGAATTTACTCTTACAGAAAAAGCTTTTGAAGAAGTTACAGGTACAAAGATGCCTAAGTTTTTTAGACCACCTATGGGAAAATACAGCGAACTTTCCATGCATTATACTCAAGAATTAGGATATAAGACAATATTTTGGAGTTTTGCTTATAAAGATTGGATACCTGAAAAACAACCTTCTCATGAATATGCTAAAAAAATAATAATGGAAAGGACTCACAATGGAGGTATATTCCTTTTACATGCAGTATCAAAAACAAATGCCGAAATACTAGATTCTGTTATAAAGGAATGGAAAAGCAAAGGTTTTGAGCTTAAAACATTAAATGATCTTCCACAATAAATAAAATTAAATGTACTTTTGCAAAGTATATATTGTTTAGGCTATATTAATAGGAAATAAATAAAATATGTGTAAAAATGAGCTTTAAGTGAAGTATAGAATCTCTTTGCGAAAGAATAGACACAAATCCTAGTGATTTTCGTTTGTTTGAGCGTTAGTGAGTTAACGAAAGCACTTGATTTGTGTCTATTTTAAGCTTAGAGTTTCTTAGACAGTTATCAGCTCATTTACACATATTTTTTATTTATTATAACATTAATTGAAAACTTACTTCTATATTTTTTAACAATTCCTTTAATTTATAATTTTGAGTTTACTATATTCATTATGTTTTCTTTTAGTTTTAATCCTTCATTAACAAAATATGTACATTTTTTATTAATATTTTCTTTATATTCTTCATCTTTTATTCCCGACAAATTAATTTTTACATTCAAAACTGCGCTTTCAATAGCAGCTTGTAAAAGTAATGCTGCTACTCCACTATCAGAAATAGCATTTTTATTCCCATATTTAGCTGAAATTTCAATATATTTATACATTTTAAAAGCTTTTTCTGCTACATTAAAAGGTATTTCAAGAGCTTTTTTATATCCTTCTTCTAATTTAGTTTCTCTAATATATTTTTCTTCTTCAGTATTCTTAGGGAGTTTAAACATATTCATAAGTTCTAAAAATTCTTCTGCATCTTTTTCCATTAAACTTAAAAATTCATCTTTGTTAATATTAGTTTCATTTAAACTATTTAATATTTCAGCCTTCACATATTCATCATATTCATTATATGTTTTTTTGCCTATAGTCAAATTAAATACCATAGAGCCAAGAGCACTTCCAAGTGATGCAGCTAATGCAGCTACACCACCGCCTCCTGGTACTGGAGAATTTGAAGCTAATTTATCTATAAAAGATTTGATAGTTAAATTTTGAAGCATATTATACACACCTTTCTTAATAGGCCTTAATTAATTATGTTAAAAATTTTACAGCTTTTATTATACTTTATACATCTTTCATTTTCTATGTTTTATAATTATTTATATTAAATATTTTTTTCTTTCAAAATTTCTTTATATATTGAATCAAATAATTTAAAATTTTCTTGTATATTATAATTTTCTTCTACATACTTTCTTCCATTTTTGCCCATTTCTATGCGTAATTTTTCATCATTAATTAGTTTTATCATAGCATCAGCTAAAGATTTTTCTGATTTTTTTTCTACAACTATGCTTGAATAACCTGGTTTTGCTGCTTCTACTAATCCTCCTATATTTGTTGTAATAACTGGTACTCCACAAGCTTGAGCTTCAACTGCTGCAACTCCAAAACTTTCAATTTCACAACTAGGAAATACAGCAATATCAAAATTATTAAATCTATCAGCAACCTCTTCTTGACTTAAATAACCTAAAAAAGTAACATCTTTATCTATATTAAGGCTTTTAGCTAAATTCTCTAAATATTCTCTCTGACTTCCCTCTCCAGCAATTTCTAATTTTATATTTTCTATTTGTTTTTTTACTATTGCAAATGCTTTTATTAAATAATCTATACCATAATTACTCTCAAGAGTTTTAATTGTCCCAATAGTTATATAATCTTTTTTAACTTTTTCTTTATTTTTAAACAAATTTAAATCAACGCCAAAAGGTGTTATTTCAATTTGTTTTGAAGTATATTTTTGCGTTTCTTTTGCCATAGCTTTACTTGTAGATAATATTTTGTCTACTCTTGATAAATTAAATTTTATTATATTTTTACATATAAAATTAATATTAGGAAATTCATATATATCGCTGCCCCATACAGATATTATATAAGGTTTATAAAAACACAAAGAACCTAAAAGGCCATAACTGGAAGCATAATGTGCATGTAAAATATCAGGCTTTATTTTTTTTACAATATTTATAATTTTAAAAATGCAAGTAATATATTTTGTTTTATGTAAAATACTATTTTGTTTTATATCATTTATATTTAGTCCTAAATTATATACTTTTACTCCATCAATATTTCCAGGACTTAATGATATAACAGTAATTTCATATCCTTTCTTAGCAAAATATTTACATAATTTTTGTGTATGTATGCTGCCTGCATCTGCTAAATAACATATTTTCATTAGTTTCCTCCAATTATTATATTAATTTCTAATTCTTTAATTATTTTAACAATTTAATTTGCTAATTTAATGAAAACTTTATTAACAAATTTTAAATAAATATATTAGCTTTTATTTTATGTTGTTATAATTAATATAATTTATACATAAATTTATAAATTATAAATATTTTTAAGCATAATTAAATCTTATAAAATATAAAAAGTCTGTTGTAAAATATTTTTTATTACCTTACAACAAACTTTTTTTAATTTAAAATGCTCCTCTTCTTTTTACTACAGAAAAAATAGTTTTAAAAATTATTTTTAAATCCAAAATCAATGAAAAATTTTTTATATAATTCAAATCATAATAAATTGTTTTTCCTAATTCAATTTCTCCTCTGCCATTTACTTGAGCAAGTCCAGTTATACCTGGAAGTACTAATAACCTTTGTTTATATTTTTCAGGATAATATTTAACAACTTCTGGTATTTCAGGACGTGGTCCAACTAAACTCATAGTTCCATTTAAAACATTAAATAATTGAGGTATTTCATCTAAACTGCTTGATCTTAAGAAGCTTCCAACTTTTGTTACTCTACTATCTTCTTTACTCTGAAATATAAAATTTTCAATATTTTTAGGATCTATATTAAGATCCCTTTTAGCCTCAGCATTAATAACCATAGTTCTAAATTTATAAATAGTAAAAATTCTACCATCTTTACCTACACGTTTTTGTTTAAATAATGCTGGTCCTTTAGAGTCAAGCTTTATAGCAATTGTTATTATTAAAAAAATAGGTAATAGTATTATAATCCCAATTATAGATAATACAATATCAAAAATTCTTTTAATTCTAAATTGAATTTTTTTGCTATTTATATCTTTTTCTATATCTATAAAAATATTGTTACAATTTTCCATGCTTTCCATGTTACCCTCCAAAGCCATTTTTAATGATTTAATAATTAACTACTTCTTTTGCTATCACTATTATTATCTAGAAAGTTTTGTATTTTTTTCAACAGCTCTTTTGTTTTTTAATAAATAGAATGAAAATAATCCTTCTATAAATCCTAATCCATAACTTATATGAAGCATAGGAAATACAAATGGTAAATATTTTAATAATTTTTTATTTTTATTAGATAATTTAAAAGAAAATAATATATCTAATAAAATATATATAGCTATCTCAGGTAACCACAAATACATAAAATGGTGATTTATTAAACTTAATATTAATCCTAATAAATTATATATTACAAAAGCCATAGGAATTAAATGCCTTAAGGATGCAGTTTTTCCATGCTTTTGCATAACTCTAACTTTCCAAAATCCATACTGATAATATTGATTCCAAAGCTTTTTAAATGATGATCTACTGTAATAAGTAGATTTTATCTTGGGAGAGAGCAAAATTTTGTATCCATTTTTAATTACTCTATAATTAAGTTCATCATCTTGATTTCTTACAAGTTCTTCATCTAAATATCCTACTTTTTCTAAAACTTCTCTCTTATAAGCTCCAAAAGCTACTGTATCTACATAAATTTCTTTTTGAGCATATCTAAAAAGAGCATTTCCTACACCAAAAGGTGAACTCATAGCAAGTGCAATAGCGGCTCCTTTTAAATCATGGCTTATAGTGGTAATAGGTCCTCCACTACAACCAACTTCTTCGTTCTCAAGGCTTATAACATTCTCTTTTATAAAATCTTTATCAGCATAAGCGTGAGCACCAAATAATATTATAATATCTGCACTGCTTTTTTTAATGCCTAAATTTACACCTTTAGGGACTATCCTTCCAGGATTAATAATTAACTGTATATTTTTATATTTTTTATTATATTCTTTTACTATTTCTGTAGTTTTATCTTCCGAAAGCCCATCTACTACAAATATTTCATATAATTCTTTAGGATAAGATTGATTTACAAAAGAATCTAGACATTTACCTATATATTTTTCTTCATTTCTTGTTGGTATAATTACTGTTACTTTTTTTAAATCCATAATTGATAACACACCTTTTTTAAATTAACTTTAAATATGCATTCCTTATAAAATTCATATTTTTTTCCCATAAAGCTTTTTTATAAATTATATCATTATTTATTATAGCAAAATTATTAAAATTATTAAAATTGTTAAAAGCATTTATTATACATTCATACAAACTATTTTCATTTATTTCATTTATTACATATCCATTATATCCATTTATTATCCATTCTAAATTTGCAGGTATATTAGAAACAATAGGTATTGTACCACAAGCCATAGCTTCTAACAATGTAACTGATGTAGAATCTGAAGTTGGAATTGATATATATAATGTGGATGATTTTAATAATTCTACCACTTTAGATTTATCAACACTACCTAAAATATCAATTTTATTTTCTAATTTTAATTCTTTAATAAGATCTATATATATTTGTTTTTCTGCTCCATCATTTGCAATAATAAGCTTAAATTCAGAATCAACTAAAGTTAATTTATAAAAAGCTTTAATTATAACATCTATATTAGAATTGCTGCATAGAGTTCTTAAGCTTAATATAGTTTTATTGTATTTTTTTCTATTAATATTATTAAAAAATTTATCATCTATACCCATTGGAACTGTAATAATCTGTTCTTTAGCTTTTCCTAATTTTTCAATTTCTTTACTCATATAATTAGAATCAGAAGTTACAATTTCGCATTTTTTAAGTACATACTTTGTTATTTCTTTATAAATAATATTTTTTTTAGGAGTAACTAATATATCAGTCCCCCAAGTAGATACAACAAGAGGAGTTTGTTTTGTTAAAGCTCCTAATAATCCATAGCTTGTTAAATAATGAGAATTTACAATGTCAGGTTTTAAATCTTTGATTATATTTCTTATATGTTCAGTCTTTTTTAAGTATGAAAAATTCCCTCCATTACTATTAACCTTAATGTCTTTTCCTAAATTAATAACATTTATATTTTTAATGTAGTTATCTCTAAAGGTAACAATAGTAACATCATCACCTTTATCTCTAAAAAATTCACACCATCTTTTAATATGAATACTTTGAGCATCCCCTAAAAAACATATTTTCATACTTATCTCCTAATTAATAAACTTAATTGTATAAGATTTTATATTATTTTTTAAATGTTATATAAACTTATTTAAAATATCCGCAATTAACTTTGAAGCATTTCCTCTGCCAAATATCTCATTTTGCTTTGTTGTAGGATTAAAATGTAATATAGATTCTAAAATTTTACTCTTATTAGCTCCAGCTAATACATTCCATCCATTTTCTACAGTCTCAATCCATTCAGTTTCATCTCTTATAGTAATACATGGTTTATGCATAAAAAATGCTTCTTTTTGAACTCCTCCACTATCTGTAACTATACGACTAGAATTCATTTCTAATAAAATCATATCAAGATATCCTACAGGTTCAATTATATTTACATTATCATTTACTTTTAGTCCATAATCCTTAATATATTTTTTTGTTCTAGGGTGAAGAGGTAAAATTATTTTTATTCCACATTCATTTAATGCTTCAATAATATTATTCAATCTTAAAATATCATTAGTATTTTCAGCTCTATGTATTGTAGCTAAAATATATTCATTATCTTTAAGCTTAAGTTTATTTAATATATCTGATTTTACTTTAGCCATTTCTCCAAAATGAATTATTGCATCATACATTACATCTCCTACATTAAAAACACCACTTTCAATTCCTTCTTTAAGAAGATTTTTTTCTGCAGTTTTTGTAGGCACAAATAATAATTTTGATATATGATCTGTTAAAATTCTATTTTGCTCCTCAGGCATATTTTTATTAAAACTTCTAAGCCCTGCTTCGATATGTGCTACTGGTATTAACATTTTGCTAGAACATAAAGCTCCTGCTAAAGTAGAATTTGTATCTCCATAAACTAATGTTAAATCTGGTTTTTCTTTTTTTAGTATTTCTTCAAGTTTAATAAGCATATTACCAGTTTGTACTCCATGGTCTCCTGAACCTACATGGAGGTTATAATCTGGATAAGGAATGTTTAATTCTTTAAAAAATATTTCTGACATATTGGGGTCATAATGTTGTCCAGTATGAACTATAATTTCTTTGTTATTTTTTCTTATTTCTCTTGAAACAGCAGCAGCCTTTATAAATTGAGGTCTAGCTCCTAATACAGTAACTATTTTCATACTTATCACCTTTATTCAATTTTTTTAATTTCTTCAATTAATAGTTTAGTAAGATTTTCTCTACTATATTTTTTTATTACTTCTAAATTTGGAGTTAATGATTTTGTTTTATATATGAAATCATTATAAGCTTTTAAAATAATATTTTCAATTGCGCTTTGATCAGATGGTAAAGCTGTATATCCTGTACTTGTCTCTTCGATTAAATCTTTTGCTACACCATTTGGTACTAATCCAAGTATAGTTTTCCCTGTTCTTATATATTCAAATATTTTACCAGTATAAATTCCTTCACTTCCCTTGCCTTCATCTATAATCAAAAGTAAAGCATTAGCTTTACATAATTCTATTAAACTTTCTTTATGAGGCATATAAGGCCTATGTATAACTACATCTTTATATTTGTTTTTATAGTAATTAATAAGCTCAATATAAGAAGTACCTATTTCTCCAACAAATCTAATCTGAATTTTATTTTTATCAATTATATTCTTATTTATAAGATTATCTATAGAAAAAAGGATTTTTTCTGGTGATCTTTTACCATAAAGAGTACCATTATATAATATAACAAATTTTGAATTTTTTTCAGATAATTCAAGATTTAATCCTTGAAAATCTTCTTCATCATAGCCATTAGGTATAGTAACAAATTTATTTATATCTTCATCAGGATATCTTTTTATAAAATCTTCAATAATAGGTTTACTTACACTTATTATTTTGTTTGCATTTTTTACTACTTTAGCTTCTAATTTATTAAAAATTTTTTGTACTAAAAAATTATATTCTACAAAAGGATTTGATGCCCATGGATCTCTAAAATCTGCAATCCATTTTGTCCCAAATTCTTTATTTAATTTATATCCAATTAAATGAGTACTATATGGACCGCTAGTTGTATAAATTATGTCTATATTTTTTTCTATAATAATTTCTCTTCCTTTAGAAACAGCAAAGTCAATCCATCCTTTTTTATCATCAGGTATAAACATTAAATTATATAAATTTAAAAACATTTTTTTTAAATAATTTTTTATGGAATTTAATAAATTTAGTTTTATTTTTTTTGCACCAAGTGAAGATGAATTGTTAGATAAATTTTCATCTAAAGTATTAATTGAGTTATTAGTTTTTTTCTTTGCTATTTTAAGTAAATTATTCATTATATTTATTTCTTTTATATCAGTTCTATAAACAGATATATTTTTATTTATGTCTTCTTTAAGTGAAAAATCTTTTAATCCTTCTGAATTTTCTTTAACAGTAAGTACATTTACATTATATCCAAATTTACTTAAATAATTAGCAAATTTTGTAGTTCTTTGTACACCCGCGCCTCCTTTAGGAGGATAATAATATGCAATTATTAATACATTTTTCATTTGAATTCACCCATTAATCTTTTTTCTTATTTTTCTATTTATAAATTTATTAATTTCTGTATAAATAAAACTCATATCCTCTTTTGTAATAACACATATACTTTTAAAACTTGATTTAGTATATCTGGAATAAAAATATATAGAAGTTAATGTAAATACTATATAAGAGATACTTGATGCTATTGCAGCACCGTTAATTCCTATTCTTGGAATTAATATTAAATCCAATATAATAGTTGTTATTCCAGATATGGAGGATGAAATTATATTTTTTTCTGTTTTACCAACACCAGCTAAAAAATTAGCTAATATTTTCGAAACTGAAAAAAAACTAATTCCAGGAAGTAATAAAATTAAAGCAATATATGCATCTGTAAATTCTTTACCAAATAAAAATATAATGAGAGGTTTACTTATTATACTTAAAAATATTGAACAAATAACTATAAAAAATAAAGTAACTCTACTAACTCTATTAATAAATCCTTTTAACTCTTCTATGTTTTTAGAATTTGAAGTCATAGGAAAAACTATAGTAGATATTGTCCCTGAAACCTGCCATAATGCTTCACCTAAAGAAACTGCATTTTGATATATAGCAACTTGAGATAATTCTAAAAAATAATTAATTATAAATACATCTAATCTATAATTAATCATCTGAATTGTATTAGATATTTGGCTTTTGGCACCATAGCCTATCATTTTTTTATAAAAAACAAAATTAAATGAAGGTTTTACATTATATTTTACAATTACTATATAAATTAATATAAGTTGAATTATTAATGTTGATAATAATGTAGAAAAAATTATATATAAAGGTGAATTAAAAACTAATAAAGAAATTAACATTAGAATAAAAGTTATTATTTTGTCTAACACATTTATTTTATTAAATCTAACAATATCTTGTAATCCTAATATTAAATTTATTAAGCTTGATTTCATAAGACTCATAGGAATTATAAATAATAAAAGTATAATTATACGGTTATCTATTCCTTTAAATATAAAATTTATAGGATGAACTAAATGTATACTAGCTATAATTAACAAAATTATAAATGAAAAACCACATATTATTAAATTATAACCTAATATGTTATTAATATTTTTTTTATCTTTACCAACAAAAAATATATTTGCAGCTTCAAATCCCAACCCCAATATCAGCATACTAAAAGCTATTATATTATTAGATACTCCAATAACCCCTTTACCTGAAGCACCTAATAATCTAGATAGCAAAATAGTTGTTATCATAGAAATTCCAAATCCAAATATATTGCTGATAAAAGTTAATACAGTAGATTTAAAAAATTTCATATTACACCATCATTTCTTTTTAAAATATTTGAAACAAAACTGCCGCTTATTCCCATTAATATCCAAAATGGAGAATATGCTATAACTGAACTTGGAGCAAAAGCTAAAAATACAAACACTAAAGTTGTAATAGAAATAGCTACTATATAAGGTTTAAATTCATTTGAACAATTTTTATAAATTTTTAAACTATCAAAAGACATACTTAAATAAATATATATATAATATATTAATATAGGTATACCAAAATCTCCAAGCACTTCAAACCATAAACTGTGAGGATTTGTTATGCCAAATGTATTATCTTGAAGCCTTATATATTCAGCAATATTACCAACACCAAATCCTAAATAATTTTTTTCAATTATTACACCTTTTATAACATCATATATAAGAGTGTATCTTTCATTATTAGAACCATTTCCTCCTAATTTTAAAGGCACTTCATTTTTATCTTCATTATCATTATTATTAATATCAATACTTAACATTTTTAAAAAAGGAGTAGCATTAAATTTTCCATAATATTTTGAGGAGAAAGGTAATGCAGAAAATATAATAAAAATTATCAAAGATAATACTCCATATTTAAATGATGCTTTAATAATACTTTTTTTCTTAATTAAAATTCCTATTGCTATACCAATAAAGAAAATTATAAATAATGAAATCCAGCATATTCTACTGGTTGTAAAAATTAAATTTATTTCACTTATTATAAATAAAATTATATATATTATTTTGTCCAACTTTTTATCAGTAAATATTATTCCTGCAAAAAGTAAGGCTATACCTAAAACTAAGAATACAGCATAATTATTTTGATTATAAAAAAATACTATTGGAATTCTTTCAAAATATTCTTTTCCTGTGCCAATTAATCCTAATTCTACATAATTAGTAATAACACCATAACGTATTTTGAATATTTCTAATGTACCTAAAAATAATACTCCGCAATATAAATATTTTAAAAATGAAAATGTTTCTTTTATGTCATTTAATGATTTATTTTCTAGATAAATCATTACTATAACTGAGAACATAATTAAATAAGTAATATATAAACTAATTCCTGCTTCTATATTTTGAACAAAAAATAAACTTAAAGTAGAATATAATACAAATACAGCAAAAAATATAGTATATTTATCTTTTATAAATTTTTTTAAATTTTTAATATGTATATTATTAATATTAACAGTAATAAAATTTAAGTAATATATTAATATGGAAATATATGAAAAATATAAATCATATCTATCAGTTAATTTTATTTTCATATTATAGCTAATTATAGAAAAAAGAATTGTTGTAAAATACAACTGTTTTCTTATATCGGAAGAATACTTTTTTCTTATTAATATTACAAATATAAGTGAAAAAATTTGAACTACTGCAATGCTTGGATTATTAATAAAATTTAATATAATTAAAACTACAAAAAGTAAAAACAAAATATTTCTTTTATCTTTAATTATTTGCATATCTTCCTCCATTAAAAAATTTATTACTATTTATTTAAAGTCTTAAAAATAAGATTCTATTATTTTCTTTAATATATATTTAATATTTCTTTATAAGAATTTATTAATTTGTTTGATATAGAATGGCTGCTATAATTTTCAACAGCGTATTTTCTTATTAAACTAAAGTCATAGTTATTATAATTATAATAACTATTTTCAAGTTCTTTTGATAAGGCTTCAATATTTCCACTTTCAACTAGCTTTCCTAATCCTTCTTTAACTATATCTTCAGGGCCACCACATTTAGTAGAAATAACAGGTGTCCCTGTAGCTAACGCTTCTATAAGTACAACTCCAAATGTTTCATAATAACTTGGAAGCACAAAAATATTTGCTTCCCATAAATTTTTTCGAACTTCTTCTCTTTTAAGCATACCAAGAAATTCAACCTGAGAATTAATACCAAGTTTATTTACTAATTCTATTAATTCTTGTTTTTGTTCTCCATCTCCACCTATTCGTAAAATTACATCTTTATTACCTTTAAAAGCTACAGCAAATGACTTTATTAATACATCTGCCCCTTTTTTAGGTGTTAAAAAAGCTGTAAATAAGAAAATAAATTTTTCTTTTTTCTTTTTTTCTTTAAAATAAAAATATTCTGTATCTACCATATTAGGTATAACATCAATTTTGCTGTTTTTTGAATATGAACTAAGTAATTTTGCAAAAGGACTACTTACAGCAATAATTTTCTCTGCATTATCAAACGCTTCATTTATATATGGAATTTGCCAAGATTTAATTAAATTTTTAGCAAACGATGAGGAATGTTCTGTTATAATGTATGGTACTTTAAACTTTTTAGATAATTTCATAGCAGTATACCCAGCCCATAATACACTATGTGCATGAATTATATCTGGTTTACCATATTTTTTAACATAATTTTTATATAATTTTTCAGCTTCATATATCCATTGTTTTGATTGCATTTTTTTAGTTTTAGGAAAAATATTCCAACTATATTCTCTAAATACATTTACATTTTCTTCGTAATTTTGTTTAATTTGAAAATGGTAATCTTTTATATGTTTTAATTTAAATTTAGAGAGCCATCTGGTTTCAGGATAAATTAATCCTACTTTAATTCCTTCTTTAGTTAATGCTTGAGCTTGTTCTTTAAAAAATATACCACTTAAAGGCATATCTTTAGTTGGATACCATGAAGGTATTATTAAAATATGAAGCTGTTTATTGTTCATTTATACCTAATCCTCTCTATAAAATTATTGATTTTTTAATAATTGATCCTCAGGAACATTTTTTAAAAATTTAGCTGGATTACCTGCAACAATAATTTTTTCATTTACATCTTCTGTTACTACACTCCCAGCCCCTACAAATCCATCTTCATAAATTATTTTTCCAGGAAGTATAGTTGCCTGTGCTCCTATTCTTCCACCTTTTTTTACTGTAATACCTTTAAAATGCTTATACCTTTCTTTTGAACGTGAAGCAAAATTATCATTAGAAGTTACTACCCCTGGAGCTATAAAAACATTGTCTTCTATAGTTGAATAGGCAGTAATATAGGCATTAGTTTCTATTTTGCAGTTATCTCCTATTTGTGTAAAATTTTCTACAGAAACTCCTCTTCCTATAATATTTTTATCTCCAATAATTACATTTTCACGTATTGTAGATAAATCTGCTATTAAGTTCTGCTTACCAATTTTACAACCTAAATATATAATTACCCCAGCTCCAATTAAACATTCATCTTTAATTACTGCAGGCTCAAGAATCTGCTCATTTTTTAATATACTGTTTACTGCTATCATAGGTTTTTTACCTATAACTGTATTATCATCTATTCGCACATTGTTTCCTATTTTAGTACCTTTATGAATTACAACATTATTCCCTATAATACAATTGTCACCTATAACAACTTCATCATCAATAACAACAAAATGTCCAAATTTAACATTACTGCCAATTGTAGATTTTTCAGATATAAAATTCATTTTAAACCCTCTTCTCAAATGATTAATTTTTATATTTAAATCATATCCAATGTTGAGAAACTTTCTATTGGAAATTTAACCGGAAGTCCAGTTTTTCTTGATTTATATGCTGCTAATATTATAGACATACCTTTTTTACCTTCTTCCCCATTGATTAAAGGTTCTCTATTTTCTTTAATAGCGTCTATCATATCTTTAAATAATGGAGTATGTCCAAAGCCATAAACTGTATCAGGGTCTCCTTCTTGAGCTTTTAAAATTTCATTTTCATCATCAAGCCCATCAGCAAATCTCCATGTTTCAATTTTATTTACAGCTAAGCCGCCTATGCAAACTGTACCATTCTCTCCAAAAATGCTTAATGTTTCTTCTAAATTTTTAGGATATACACAAGCACTACCTTCTACTATACCAATAGAACCATTTTTAAATCTTATAAGTATAGCTCCAAAATCTTCAGCTTCTATATCTCTTAAAAAAGTATCACTCATTGAATATACAGTATCAATTTCTCCACCCATCATCCATTGAAGCAAATCGATGTTATGAATACATTGATTCATTAATGTACCACCATCAAGCTTCCAAGTGCCTCTCCAAGGTGCTTGTTTATAATAATTCATGTTTCTATTCCACAATATTCTAGCAGTACCATTTACTAATTTCCCAAATCTATTGGATTCTATTGCTTCCCTTAATTTTTTAATTGGTTTATTAAATCTATTTTGATGACTTACACATAATTTTACATTATTCTTTTTAGCACATTCTATCATTTTATCAGCATCTTCTATTGAAAGTGCCATTGGTTTTTCTACTATAACATGCTTACCTTTATTCATACAATATATAGCTATTTCAGGATGATATCCACTTTCTGTAGCTATTGTTACAACATCTATGTTTTCTTTTTCAAGCATTTCTTTATAATCTGTATATACATTTACCGATTTTTCATTATTAATTTTACTTTCATATTCATTTTTCTTAGCTAAAGCATTTGCTTCTATAATATCACAAACAGAAACCAAAGAAGCTTCATCTTTGTTTTTAATTAATGCTTCTATATGCTTATAAGATATTCTTCCACAACCTATAATTGCAAATTTTAATTTTTCCATAATAAATCACACCTCTTAGTAATGATATTAGTACTGGTAATGGTAAGGATAAGCAAAATCTGCTTATCCTTTTATTATAATTTATAGTTTATTAATCTTATCTCTATTATTTTTAACATCCTTAGTAGCGTTTCTAGTATCATATAAAATTTTAGCTCTGTCAACAATCTCTTGATATGGATAGCAGCTATGATTTGTTGTTATTATAACTATGTCTGCATCATCTATAACATCTTCCCAATTAACTGATATATATTCTTTACCATTATGTTTAAAGTTTGGAATATATGGATCATTATATATTACTTCAGCACCATTTTTTTCAAGATGTTCTATAACTTTAAGTGTTGGTGATTCTCTCATATCGTCTATATCATTTTTATAAGCTGCCCCTAAAAGTAATACTTTTGAACCATTTAAAGCTTTCTTTTCCTTATTTAATAATTTCATTGCATTTTCTACAACAAATTCAGGCATATAGTCATTTATTTCTCCTGAAGTTTCTATAAGTCTTGTATGATAATCATATTCCTTTGCTTTCCAAGATAAATAAAATGGATCTAATGGAATACAATGTCCTCCTAACCCTGGACCTGGATAAAATGCCATAAATCCATATGGTTTTGTTTTAGCAGCTTCAATAACTTCCCAAACATCTATGTTCATCTTTTTGCAAAGAATAGCCATTTCATTAGCTAATGCAATATTTATGTTTCTAAAAGTATTTTCTAGAATTTTTTCCATTTCAGCTACTGCCGGAGATGAAACTTCCATAACATCACTTTCTAATACATTTCTATAAAGCATTGCAGCAACTTCTGTACACTCAGGAGTACATCCTCCAACTACTTTAGGAGTATTCTTTGTTTTAAATTGTTTATTACCTGGATCTACTCTTTCAGGAGAAAATGCTAAGAAAAAGTCTACACCACATTTTAATCCGCTTTCTTCTAAAATTGGCTTAAGTATTTCTTCTGTAGTCCCAGGATAAGTTGTACTTTCAAGCACAACTAACATTCCTTTATGTAAATATTTTGCCACACTTTTGGATGAATTAATTACATATGATAAATCCGGCTGTTTATATTTATCTAAAGGTGTTGGTACGCATATAGATACTGCATCAACTTCTCTAACAAAACTAAAATCAGTTGTTGCTCTTAATTTTTTAGATTTAACTAAATTTACAAGATCTTCATCAACTATATCTCCTATATAATTATGTCCTTCATTTACCATATCTACTTTTTTAGATTGAACATCAAAACCAATAACATCATAACCTGCTTTAGCCTTTTCTACTGCAAGAGGCAGACCAACATAGCCTAATCCTACTACACCAAGTTTTGCAGTTTTATTTTTTAGTTTTAATATAAGTTCTTCTTTTAAATCAGACATTTTAATAACCTCCTAAGTTACTTAATTAAATTTAGTAATCAGAATAAATGTTTTAGTAACTTTTTTATTTATAACTTTTTTATTTGTTTTATACATTAATATATTTTAACTCTTTTTAGTATAAGTTGGAACCTTTTTCTTCATTAATTCAAATACTTCTTCATCACTTTTATTTAGAACATTTTTAAATTCATCTATAGATTTTTCCAAAAAAGCAATGTCATATTCCATAGGCTTTTCAACAAATATTTTTTTGTGCTCAGTAGAAGTTAATGCTACTTCATCCATTAAAAGTTCTTCATATAACTTTTCACCAGGTCTTAGTCCTGTATATTCAATTTTTATATCTATATCAGGTCTTAGTCCAGAAAGTTTAATAAGGTCTCTTGCTAAATCAGCAATTTTTACTGGATCTCCCATATCTAAAACAAATATTTCTCCACCTTTTGCTATAGCTCCAGCCTGTATAACAAGTTGAGCTGCCTCAGGTATAGTCATAAAAAATCTTGTTATATCTTTATGAGTTACTGTAACCGGCCCCCCATGAGCTATCTGTTTTTTAAATAGAGGTATTACACTGCCGTTACTTCCAAGTACATTTCCAAATCTAACAGCTACATATTCAGTTTTACTAACTTTATCAAAAGCCTGTATCATAATTTCACAAAATCTTTTAGATGCACCCATAATATTAGTTGGATTAACTGCTTTATCAGTACTTATTTGAACAAATCTTTCAACTTCATATATATCACTGCATTTAACCACATTATAAGTACCTAATATGTTATTTTTTACTGCTTCTTTAGGATTTTCTTCCATTAAAGGAACATGTTTATGGGCTGCTGCATGAAATACAACATTAGGTCTATAAACTTCAAACACTTCTTTAATTCTTTCATAATCTCTTATAGATGCAATTATTACTTTTAAATCCATATTAGGATATAAATATTTAAGTTCCATTTGTAATTCATAAGCATTGTTTTCATATATATCAAGAATTATTAATTTTTTAGGATTAAATTTTGAAATTTGTCTGCAAAGCTCAGAACCAATAGAACCTCCGCCGCCTGTTACCAATATAGTTTTATTATTTATATATCTGTTTATATTTTCATTATCTAATTTTATAGGTTCTCTACCAAGCAAATCATCTATATTTACATCTCTTATTTTGCTTATATTTACATCTCCATGTATTATTTCATATATTCCTGGTATAATTTTTAATTTACATTTAGTTTCTTTACATATATTTAAAATTTTTCTCTGTTCTATTAAATTCATAGATGGTATTGCTAAAATTATTTCATCAACTTTTTTATCTTTACATATGTTTATTATAGAATTTCTTCCACCTAATACTTTTATTCCGTTAATTACTTTGCCAAACTTTGATTCATCATCATCTATTATTCCAACTATTTTGTAATTAAGTTCACTATGCTTTTTAATTTCTTTAATAAGCATAGCTCCCGCATCTCCTGCTCCTATAATCAAAACCCTTGATTTGTTTTTGTTTGAAAATTTTTTTATTTTATCTGCTTTATAATTTGCATTAGCTATTCTATATATTAATCTAATACCGCCAAATAAAATTATACATAAAAGCCAAAAAATTATATGGACAGTAAGAGGAAATCTATAATATTTATGGTTGAAAATTTTGTAATTAACCAAGTAACTATAAATTATAAATACAATATTAGAAAGAGTAGTAGAATAAATTATTGAAAGTATTTCTTCAAGAGAAGCATACTCCCATATGCTGTTATAAAGCTTAAAAATATAGTTAAAAACCATAAATATAAATGTTACAGGTATAAATGACAAAGCAAAAAACACAATATAATTTTTATCTACTTTAAAATCAAATCTAAGAAGCAAAGCTAAATATAAAGAAATAAAAATTATACAAATATCGTATATAACAAACTTATTTATTTTTTTCATTTAACCACATCCCTCAAACTAATAAATTTATGTAAAGATACTATTTAAAACAATATATGAATTATTTTCCATAAAATAATTATTAAATGCTTACTTTTACATTTTACCTTATTTTATTTTTTATTCAAGTAAAATATATAAAAAATTACAGGTCTTTTTAGTAAATTTGACTAAAGACCTGTAATTTTCTTACTTTTATTAATTATCATTATTTATTTCTTTATATAAATCTTTAAATAAAGGATTATCTTTTATTGTAAGCAAATATTCCATAAAAGGCTTTTTAAGATCTTCTCTTTTAAGTGCAAATTCAACAGTTGCCTCAAGAAAGCCTAATTTATCTCCTACATCATATCTTCTTCCTTCAAAGTTATATGCATACATAGCTTCGCTGTTTATTAAAGTTTTCAAAGCATCTGTTAGTTGAATTTCTCCACCTTTACCAGGAGCAGTGTTTTCCAAAACATCAAAAATCTGAGGCGTAATTATATATCTGCCTAATATTGCTATATTTGATGGAGCTTCTTCTATTTTAGGCTTTTCTATTAAATCTTTAATTTTATAAACTCTATCTTCTATATGCATTCCTTTAATAATTCCATATTTTGAAACTTCTTCTTTAGGAACCTCTTGAACTCCTATTATTGTTGTTTTATATTCTGTATAACAATCTATAAGCTGTTTTAGACATGGCACTTTACTATCTACTACATCATCCCCAAGCATTACAGCAAATGGTTCTTTACCAACAAAAGTTTTAGCACAATATATAGCATGGCCTAGTCCTTTAGGTTCTTTTTGTCTTATATAATGTATATTTACCATGTTAGATATATCTCTAACCATAGTTAATAATTCTTGTTTATTGTGGGCTTCAAGTTCTTGTTCTAATTCTACAGACTTATCAAAATGATCCTCTATAGCTCTTTTATTTCTTCCTGTAATTATAAGAATTTCTTCAATTCCTGATGCTACAGCTTCTTCAATTATATATTGTATAGTTGGTTTATCCACTATTGGAAGCATTTCTTTAGGCTGAGCCTTAGTTGCTGGTAAAAATCTAGTGCCTAAACCAGCTGCAGGTATTATAGCTTTTTTAACTTTCATTTGTAAAACTTCCTTTCTATATTAAACTTAATTATATACTATGATTTAAACCCTAATAAGTATATAAGTATAAATTAACTTTCATTATACAATTTGTTATGATTTTAAAAAATTACTGTTATATCAATATATAATGATTAATTTTCAATAAAACTACTTTTTGATATATTTTAAAATAATAATTTAAATTTTTAAAATTTGATTCAGACATTTAGTAAAATACTAATATTATCTTTCTATTTAAAATTCTTTTACTTATTTTCCTGATTACATATACTATTTTTATTTTAATAGATTTTCGACATAAAAACTTATATTATATATATTACCATATTTTGCAGATTTATATTATATATATTACCATATTTTGCAGATTTAATGTATATAAAAACATTACTATTATGAAATATTTATTTTCATAATCTTTTTTCATAATATGTAATTAAATATATATTTATAATATTTTTAAATTTATATATTTAAATATTTATAATATTTTTAAGCAATATTTGCAAACTATTAAATTACTTTTTTCACTTTTTTATATATCTAAAATATAGTATAATACTTAAAGATGTAAAAAAGAATAATATTATGGTAAAGGAAGGTATAAAATGGAAAATAAGAAAAAACATAGCAAAAAAAAGTCTAATAAAAAAAATAAAAAAATTCCTATAATTCTTTCTATATTTATTTTACTTGCATTAGTTGCTGCTGCTCTTGGAGGATATACTTTTACTCAATTAAATAAAATGAACACAGCTGATCTTTCTAAATCAAATGAAGATTTAGGTATTGATAGTGAAATTGAAAATTTAATTAATTCTCAAGATCCAAAAAACAATGTTATAAATATAGCACTTTTTGGATTAGACAGAAGAGATAAAAATGCTTCTAGCCGTTCTGATGCATTAATGATAGCAAGCATAGATAAAAATCATAAAAAAATTAAATTGTCTTCAATTATGAGAGATACTTATGTTGCAGTTCCTGGACATGGAAATAGAAAGATTACAGAAGCTTATGCCTTTGGCGGTCCTCAACTTACAATTAAAACATTAAATCAGAATTTTAAATTAAATATTAAAGATTATGTAGCTGTTGACTTTTTCGGTTTAGAAAAGATAATAGATTCTATAGGAGGGGTTCCTATTGATGTAAAAGAAAGTGAAATAAAATACATAAATGGCTATATGTCTGAAGTTGCAAATATTGAAGGTAAAAGTATTACCCCTATTAAAAAATCAGGTCTTCAAACTTTAAATGGAATGCAAGCTGTTGCCTATAGTAGAATACGATATGTAGGAACTGATTACGAAAGAACAGAAAGACAAAGAAAAGTTCTTACAGCAATGATAAAAAAAATACAATCTGCAGGAATAACAAAATATCCTTCTATGGTTAGTGATTTATTACCTTATACAGAAACAAGTATTTCTAAAATGGACATACTGTCTATAGGTACAGAAGTTTTAACTTCAGGAATAACTACTATAGATCAAGAAAGATTCCCTGTAGATGGTTATGGACAAGGAACAACTGTTAATGGTGCTTCTGTTATAAAAGCAGACATGCCTGCGACTATTGATCAAATTCATAAATATATTTTTGAAGATATAAAGCCTGTCCCAAAAAAGTAATACAATAAAAAAACAAAATATATAAATAATTTTATAAATATAAAAGCCTTGTAGATAGAAAAATATTTATCTCTACAAGGCTTTTATATATTAGATTGTAAAATGCCTATTTTACTATATTAATTTTTATTTTTTTCCATTTATAATTTTGTCTAATTCTATTACTATCTCATCTTTACTATTTAATTTTTTAGCTATATCTAAATGATTTTTTGCTTGATCCATATCACCTATATTTATATAACACATTATTAAATTTGTACATATTTCCACAGATTTAGTAGCCTCAAAAGCCTTTCTTAAATATTTTATAGCCGTTTCATAATCTTCAAGTGCAGCATAGTTTATACCAAGTTCATTTACTACTTCAACTAAAGCATTGTCTAACCCTAAAGCTTCATTAAGATAATATATTGCTTTTTCAAAATTTTCAAGAATTCTATATCCTACAGCAATATAATAATACAAAGAAGCATTATCTCCATATTCATCTAAAAGAGGAATAAGAAGCTTTAAAGCTTTATTTGCATCTTCATATAAAAGTTCTTTTCCTTTTTCAAAGTTTATTATATTATTTAAAGAATGAATAAACTCTGAAATTTCTTCTGTTTTTTTGCCTCCTTTAGATAGATAAGTATTTATAGAAACAAGTGCAAATTCATAATTACCTTCATCTCTTTTAATTATAGCTTCATATAAATATGGTAGTGGACTATTACCCACTATTTTAGCTTTATCAATTATATAAAGTTCTTCATCTTTAAAATTTTTATCCTTTTGTCTTATAACATCAGCTAAAGTAAGAAGTTTATCATAATTTTCTTCATTTTCTTCTACTTTAACTAGTCCATTTAAAAATATAAAAGCCTCTTCATAAAATTCTTTTTTTACTTCATTAAATATAATGCTTTTTATAAATGAAATACTATTTTGTATATTAGAAAGCATTTTTACATAATAGTCTGCATATCTAAAATGTTCATCAATACCTAAAACATAAAACATGCCTTCTATAAAAAATGTTATTGGTATTTCATCTAAAGATTTTCCATTTTTAATATCTTCAATAATCTTATTTGATTTTATAGGCATATAAATATCTTCATTTAAATATATATTAAATATTTTCATTAAAGTTTCTTTTTTTATATCTAAAAATAATATATTATTAAGTTTTTCTGAAAAATAAACTTTCCCTTCCATTTTATCACCTTCCAATCTAAAATTATAAGAGTGAACCTTAAAGGCTCACTCTTATAATTTTAGCAGTTAAAAGCATTATTTACTATAGTCATTATATTATTTTTAAATTTTTCTACTTTATTATCTGCATCTTCTAAGCTATTTCCTATACATGAAACATATATTTTCATCTTAGGTTCAGTCCCAGATGGCCTTACCACAAACCACGAACCATCTTCTAATATAAATTTAAGCACATTTGATTTTGGAAGATTTATCTCTTTTTCTCTATTATTTATTAAATCCTTTTCTACACTTAATTTATAGTCCATCTTCTTTATTATTTTAACATTATCTATAGAATCTTTCATTGAATTTCTTAAATATTCCAAAGCCTTTGATATTTTTTCCTGGCCTTCTTTACCTTCAAGCTCTATAGATATTAAACTTTCTTTATAAAAACCATATTTTTCATAAAGTTCCATTAAAGCATCATAAAGACTCATACCTTTAGTTTTATAATATAAGCTCATCTCACTTATAAGTACTGATGCAATAACTGCATCTTTATCTCTTACAAAGTCGCCAGCTAAATACCCATAACTTTCTTCAAAACCAAACAAATATGTATTACTATGAGTTTCTTCAAATTCTTTAATTTTTTCTCCTATATATTTAAATCCTGTAAGAACGTTTATAATTTTTACACCAAAATCTTCTGCTATTTTTGCAGCCATTTCAGTAGTAACTATAGTTTTTATAATTGCTCCATTTTCAGGAAGATTATTTGTTTCTTTAAGAGAAGAAATTATATAATGAGTTAAAAGAACTCCTGTTTGATTACCTGTAAGTACTTTGTACTCTCCTTTATTATCTTTTACTACAACTCCAATTCTATCACAATCAGGATCTGTACCAAAAATTATATCTGGTTGTACTTTTTCAGCCATTGAAAGAGCTAATTTAAATACTTTAGGATCTTCTGGATTAGGATAAGCTGCTGTTGGAAATGTACCATCTGGAAGTTCCTGCTCTTTAACAACAAATACATTTTCATATCCTAATTCTTTTAAAGCTCTTCTTACTGGTATATTACCAGAACCATGAATAGGAGTATATATTATTTTTAAATCCTTTGCTTTTTCTTTGATAAGTTCTTTTCTTATTGTAAGGCTTTTTACTTTATCTATATAACTTTTATCTATCTCTTCCCCTATTATATTCAAAAGTCCTTTGCTTTTTGCTTCTTCTATAGATATTTTTTTTACTTGAGAAAAATCTGATACTTCTGAAATAAATGATAGTATATCAGAAGCTGATTTATCAGTAACTTGTCCACCATCTTCTCCATATACCTTATATCCATTATATTGTTTTGGATTATGAGACGCTGTAATAACTATTCCTGCCTTAGATTTTAAAGCTCTTACAGTATAAGAAAGCATAGGCGTAGGTCTTAATGATTCAAATAAATTAACTTTAATATTATTAGCACAAAGTACTGAAGCTGCAGTTTCTGCAAATTCCTTTGACATTATTCTTGAATCATAAGCAATACTTACAGAAATATCGTTTTTATTATATGTATTTAAAAGATATTGTGCCAATCCTTGTGTTGCTTTCCCTACGGTATATATGTTCATTCTGTTGCTTCCAGCACCAATTACACCTCTAAGCCCTCCTGTACCGAATTCTAATTCCTTATAAAATCTGTCCTCCAATTCTTTTTCATCTTTTATAGACTTAAGCTCTTCTTTAGTTGCATCGTCTATTTCATTAGAATTAATCCATAAGTTATACCTTTCTTTATATGTCATAATTTCCCTCCTAAAATTATATAATGAACATTTTTATTATACTATAAAATCGTGGAAATAAAATACATTTTTTTATATATTATTAATTTTTTATATTTATTCTTAATACGGGCGATTTTTCATTACATCTATTATAAAATTTAATTGTGCCAAACTTAAGTTATTTTTATATTTATAAGGTACTTTTTCAAACTATAATAGAGGTAAGTTTTTAATTAACTCTATTGTAAAAATATGTGTAAATAAACTTATACTGTGCAAAGAAACTTTAATATCAAAATAGGCACAAATCAAAGTGCTTTCGTTAGACTCACTAAAGCTTAACAAAAACACTTAATTTGTGCCTAATAATATTTAATTTATAATTATTTATACATTAAATATTATTTATAAATATTTATAAATATTTATAAATTTTATATAAATGTTGATATTTTAATACTCTAAAATCCTATAAATTAGTTTATAAAATTTTTATTTAGTTTCAAATTACAAATTGCATTTTATGCATTTGAACTACTTGAAACATTTGGAGTATCTTTTATTATTACGCTTGTATTTCCATCAACTACTGTGCCTATAACTGTATTGGGATTATCTATAAATGTAATTTCATCAGACACTTCTATATCCATTAATCTATATGTATCACCAAATTTTAAATTTGAAATATCTGCATTAATAGTTTTAGGCATATTAGAAGCAGCGCATTGTACTTTAACTTTGTTACGTTCTTTTTGAAAAATTTTACCATCTTTTATTATATTGTCTTCTCCAATAAAAGAAATAGGAATTTCTGTAACAATTATAGAATTACTATTTAATGATTCTAAATCTATATGCATTAATTTTCTATTTACTGGATCTTTTTGTACTTCTTTTATTAATGCTTTATGCTCTTGACCATCTATGTTTACAGTGATTACACCATGTTCACCACTATTTTCTATTTCTTTTGAAATTTCCATCTCAGCAATTTCAAATAATAAATTAGACATATTTTTCCCATAAAGTACTCCTGGTACTTTACCATTTCTTCTTTCTTTTTTGGCTTCATGATTACTCTTTTTTTCTCTTTTTACAGCATTTAAAATCTCCATTTTTATCCCTCCTACTTCTTCTATTATTGCCATTATTTAATATTTATATACATTGCATATTATGAGAATAATACTAAATAAAAGCTTTTATAATAAAATATTTATAATATATTGTATTTAATATTGCATTTAAAAACTCTATATCCTATAATAATGTTGTTTTACATATATATAAATTTATTATTTTTTAAATTTAGCAGCGTACTTTATGAAAGAAGGTGTTTTTTTTAGTGTATAAATTGGATCAAAATCAAACTCCTCTTTTTGATGCCCTTTTAGAATATGTTAATAGAGATACTATACCTTTTCACGTACCAGGTCATAAAAACGGTAGAGGTATGGATGAAGAATTTAAAAATTTTATAGGTGAGAATCCTTTTAAAATTGATGTAACAGTATTTAAACTTGTAGACAGCCTTCATCATCCAACAGGCCCTATAAAAAAAGCACAGGAATTAGCCGCAGATGCATATGGCTGTGAAGCTTCTTTCTTTTCTATACACGGTACTTCAGGAGCAATTCAAGCTATGATAATGTCTGTTGTAAGTGATGGGGATAAAATTATTATACCTAGAAATGTTCATAAATCTGTTACTGCTGGCATTATTTTAAGTGGTGCAATACCTGTTTATATGCAGCCAGAATTAGATAAAAGAGTAGGTATAGCTCATGGAGTTTCCCCAGAAACTGTAGAAGAAACTTTAAGACAAAACCCTGATGCAAAAGCAGTACTTATAATAAATCCTACTTATTATGGTGTTTCCACAAATATAAAAAAAATAGCAGATATAGTTCACAGCTATGATATTCCTCTTATAGTAGATGAAGCTCATGGTCCTCATCTTGGTTTTAACGATAAATTGCCTATGTCTGCCATAGAAGCTGGTGCAGATATATGTGCTCAAAGCACTCATAAAATAATAGGAGCATTAACTCAATGTTCTTTGCTTCAAGTAAATTCAAAAAGAATAGATAAAGAGAGAGTTCAACAAGTTTTAAATTTACTTCAAACTACATCACCTTCTTACATACTTATGGCATCTTTAGATTGTGCAAGAAGACAAATTGCACTTTATGGAAAAGAATTATTAGATAAAACTATAGAATTATGTAATTATACAAGAAGAGAAATTAATAAAATACCTGGTTTTTATTGTTTCGGTGAAGAAATTTTAGGAAGCCTTGGAGCTTATTCATTAGATCCTACAAAAATAACTATAACCTGTCGTGACTTAGGAATTACTGGTTATGACTTGGATATGATTTTATCGAATAAATATCATATACAGATGGAACTTTCAGACCTTTATAATGTTCTTGCTGTCGGTTCTTTTGGTGATACTGAAGAAAATATGGAAAAACTTCTTAATGCGTTAAGAGAGATAAGTTTAGAATATTATGGTAAAGGTAATAAAAAATCAGATTTTATAGATATACCAAGCATACCTCAATCTGTTCAAAAACCTAGAGAAGCTTTTAATAGTGAAAAAAAATCTATTCTTTTAAAAGATAGTATAGGCATGATAAGTGGAGAATTTTTAATGGCTTATCCTCCTGGAATTCCTGTTTTATGCCCAGGAGAAATAATAACAAAAGAAATAGTAGACTATGTAGAAAATCTTAAAAACGCTGGATTATATGTTCAAGGTACAGAAGATCCTAAGGTTGAATATATTAAAGTTGTAATACCTAATTAAATATTTTATATAAAAAGAGTACAAATTAAAATTGAGTATAAAATACTCAATCTTAATTTGTACTCTTTTGTTTTTTATGTGAAACTTATATTATGATTATATAAAAAAGTCTTTTTATTAAATATTGACTACTATATATAAATGATGTAATAAAAACTTAGAAACACTATAATTAGAAACACTATAAATTGTATAACAGAAATTAATTTACAGCTTGTTTTAAGTTAATCATATAGTTAAATTTTATTAATATTAAATTTAACTATATGATTAACTTATAGCTAAATACTTCATCTTTTTTACAATATATTAAATACTTATTTAAATATAATTTATATTCTTATATTTTTTATTCTATTATCTATCTTTTCATTATTCATATCACTTAAAAATTTTAAATATTGTGAGTTTGTCATATAAAGTACATTTTTATAAGTTTTTATAATTTTAATATAATAAGATAATTCATAGCTAACTTTCATAAGTGAAGAAACTATATCTTTATTAAATCTAAATGGAATCTTCTTTTTTTTCTTTTCAGCCATTTTCTTTACATAATCTAAATAATTTTCTAAAGTAGATATTAATTTTACTTTTTCAAAATTAAGCTTTAATATTTCTTCATATAAAGGATATAATATTTGAATTTTTTCTTTATTAAAAGGTTTATATTGCATTTGATTAACTAAATCTGAAATTTTTTCTACAGCTTCATTTATCTTTAATCTAAGTTCTAGAAGTTTTATTGAAACATTTTTAATATTTTCTGTATTTTCTACACCTTGACTTTTTAAAAAGTCTAATCCTTTTATTATGTCTTTAATATCCTCATTTGTTCTTTCTAATCCTTCCATATTTAAAAGTGCAGATATAAAGCCATAAGTTTTATCTTCACTATAAAAAAGTTCATAATAATGTCCTAATTTAGCAAGTTCATTTTGTATATTTTTAGAGTGTACAAAATTATTGTATTCATCTACATACAAAAATCCTGTCTTTTCATTTTTGAAAAAAGTTTTTTTGAAAAATATAATTTCTTTATAAATTTTATCATTAAGTTCTAAACTTCCAGAAACTTTGCAAATTTCATTTTTATTTAAATATTTTTCTAATAAAATCATCATTTCTTTAGATGGTTCTTCGTATACAGGCATATTTATCTCCTTTATTTTTTATTATAATTTCATTTCTTTGTATTCATCTTCTGTATAAACATTTATACCATTTCTTATAAGAAGTTCCGCTGTTACTCCGTTTCCTTTTATCTTTTTTCCAGAAAAACTTCCATCATAAATTTCACCTTTACCACAAGAAGGACTTTTAGATTTTAAAATAGCAATTTTTGAATTAAGCTCTTTTGCAATTTTTAACGTTTCTTTTGCACCTTTAATAAATTTATCTGTTCCATCATCTCCATTTACACTTATAACTTTACATTTTCCATCTAATACACAAGCTCCACTACCACCAAAAATTTCATGAGGAGGTCTTGGTGTCGGAAGTCCTCCAAGCTGTTCTGGACAAACTAATAGAGCTTTACCTTCTTTTAAAAGTTTTACTATTTTTTCATCTAAATTGTTTTTACCATCATAACGAGTATTAATACCACATAAACAAGCACTTATAATAATCATTTTAGTTCCACCACCGTAACTCCACTGCCACCTTCACCATAACTTCCAAGTCTATAACTTTTTACATGTGGATGTTTTTTAAGCATTTCATTTATAACCTGTCTTAATACACCTGTACCTTTACCATGAACAACAGTAACTTCAGTAAGGCCTGCTCTATATGCATCATCTAAATATTTATCAGTAGTATATAAAGCTTCCTCTGAATCCATTCCTCTTAAATCAACAGAAGAAGGTACTGATTTTAAATTTAAATTTACTTCTCTTTTTTTTATCTGTTTTTTTTCTCCTTTTGAGATTTTAGATGCTCTTAAATCTTTTAATTTTACAGTAATTTTCATAATTCCTGCTTGAACCTGAAGTTCACCTTTATTATCAGGCTTAGATAAAACAATGACATTTTGATTTAAAGAAGGTAAAAATACTTCTTCACCTTCCTTAACTTCTTTTAATGCCTCTCCATTTTCATCATTTGTATCATTTATAAAATCTTCAACATTTTCTAATTTATTTTTAAGTTTTTTTCTTTCTTCCTCTAATTTTTGTCTTACTTCTGAAGAATACCCCATTTTTTCAAGTTCTCTTATATTTTTAAGTATAGTATCGGCTTCTTCTTTTGCATCTTTAATAAGTCTTTTAGCCTCTCTTTGAGCATTTATTATAGCATTTTCTCTAGTTTTTTGTAAATTAAAAAGTTTTTCTTCATATTTTTCTTTTATTTTAGCTGCCTCAATTTTTAAATTTTCAGCTATTCTAGCATCATTTTCAGCCTTAATGCTTTTTTCTTGAAGACTTTGTATAAGTTCTTCAAATTTTAAAGTATCACTAGATATTTTTTCTCTTGCATCATTAATTATATACTCTGGAAGTCCAAGCCTTTTTGATATTTCAAAAGCATTTGATTTCCCTGGAATACCAATAAGAAGTCTATATGTAGGCTTTAAAGTTTCAACATCAAATTCTACTGAAGCATTTTCAACTCCAAAGGTTTTAAGTGCATATCCTTTAAGCTCACTATAATGCGTTGTAGCTACAATTTTAGTACCTCTTTTCCTTAAATGTTCAAGAATAGCTATAGCTAATGCTGCTCCTTCTGTTGGATCAGTTCCTGCTCCAAGTTCATCAAAAAGTACTAATGAATTTTTATCTGCTTTATTTATTATATTTACTATATTAGTCATATGAGAAGAAAATGTAGAAAGGCTTTGTTCTATGCTTTGTTCATCTCCTATATCAGCAAAAATTTCATTAAAAAAACTTACTGTAGAATTTTCACGAGCAGGTATCATTATACCACTAAGTGCCATAAGATGAAGAAGTCCTACAGTCTTTAAAGTTACAGTTTTTCCTCCTGTATTAGGTCCTGTTATTACAAGAGATGTAAACTCTCTTCCTAAATAAATACTTATAGGCACAACTTTTTTAGAATCAATAAGCGGATGTCTTCCCTCTATAATATCTATAATTCCATTATCATTTACATTTGGACAAGTACAATTATAACTACTTGCAAATTTAGCTTTGGCAAATATAAAGTCTAATTCCCATACTATATTTGCATTATTTTTAACTGCAATTATATTTTCATAAACTTTTGAAGAAAGTTCAGAAAGTATTCTCTCTATTTCAGCTTTTTCTTTAAGCATAAGCTCTTTAATTTCATTATTTAAATTTACTAAACTTATAGGCTCTATAAAAAAAGTAGATCCTGAAGAGCTTTGATCGTGTATAAGTCCTTGTACTGAACCTTTATATTCAGCTTTTACAGGAAGTACATATCTTTCTCCCCTTATAGTATATATATTATCCTGCAAAAATTTAGAATTAGTTCTTATTAAAGAATTTAATTTATCTTTTATAGAAACATTTTTGTCTTTTAAAGATTTTCTTATATTATAAAGAGTAGTACTTGCCTTATCAGAAATTTCCTCATCACTTACTATAGCAAAAAAAATATCATCTTCTAATTTTTTTAAAGGTATAATACCTTCACATATATCCTCAATGACTTTAAAAGATTCTTCTTCTTCATTATGACTTATATATTCTTTAAATCTTCTTGCACAACGAAGCATATTTGCAATTTTTAAAAGCTGCCCAGGCATAAGATCAGATGCTTTTTCCGCCATTTTTATTCCTTCTCTTACATCATATAGACCTTCAAAAGGAGGATTTCCTTTTTTAGTTAAAAGCTCTAACGCTTCTTTAGTTTCTTCTAAATGTTTTGAAACCTCATAAATATTATCATAAGGAGATAAATTTTCTATTATATCTTTACCTGCAGCTGTTACAGTATAATTTTTTATTATATCTTTTATTTTATAATATTCTAAAATTTTTAAAGCCTTTTCGTTCAATCTATTCAACTCCTCTTTTAAAATGCCCTCTAGTAAAGTTTTTATAGTCATAAGGCCATTTGCTTTCTTTAAAAGCATTTAAAATTTTTAAAGTTTCTTCATAATTTTCATCAATAAAATCTAATCTAAAAGAATTTATATTCATGTTATTAATTTCATCTAAGTTAGGTATTAAATTTGTAGAAACACTATTGTATATATAGCTTCTGCAGAATTTATCAGTTTTTAAAATAAATTCCTCACCTTTTCTATCTTTTAGTACATAGTTTCCATATTCACAATTTTCTTTACAATTAACATTACTGCATTTGCCCCCTAAAATACTTCCAACAGGGCAATATTCACTTACCATAAGTTCTTCTTTTCCATATATTTTCATTTGAATTTTTGATATTGTATTTTTAACAATTTCTATTATTTCTCTTTTGTTTAATTCTACACTTAAACAAACTTCATTTAAAAATTTTTCATAAAATAAAACTGAATAGCTGTTAAAAATATTAAGCTTATAATCTCCTATTATAGAAAGATTAGAATTAAATTTATTAATTATACCTAAATTAGAAGTTACTATTCCCTTAATATACGGCAATGATTTCTCTATTATACTGCAAATATAGTTAAATTCTTCTTTTATTATATTTGGTATCTTTAAATAAATTTTATCATAATTTAAAAGCTTTATATCCTCTAAATTTAAATTGTTTTGCTTTTTAAAAATATCAACAACTAAAACTCCATTTATATTACTATCTATAAAAGCTTTTATCTGTTCAGTATTATTTACTATAACAAATACTTCTTTTGATTTTTTAGCATTTGTAGTTATATTTTTATTAGCTAAATAACTTGTATTAAAATTTAACTTTCTTTTACTTTTGCCAATTATATAATTTTGTATTTTTTCTATAAGTTCTCTTCTTACAAAATTTATTGAAGATAAAGGTAAAAATCCTTCTTCAAAAAATTCAAATTGTATGTTTTCAAACTTAAAAGGAGTGTCTTTGCTTTTTTGAAGATTTTCTTTAATCTTATCTATATCTAACGGTTTTTTAATTGCACTTTGAACTATATCTCCATATTCAATAAATTCTTTACCTTCATAAGTAGTTTTAATAACAAGTCTTTCTCCTTTTTTAAAAATTACATTAAGGCTTAAAGATATTTTTCTTTCAAATATATCTTTATAATAATTTTCTAAATATTTTAAAAGCAATATATCAGAAGTTTTAAAAATAATATCTCCATTTTTATATTTTAATGGTAAAAGCTTGACTAAATCACCTTTAAAAGCTTTTTCTACCTCTTCTCCATTTTTTATTATTTTAGATAAAGTAAATCCTTCTTCTTTAACTCTTATTCCATCACCTATTGAAATATCCTCTTTAAGTTTTACTAAAGAATTTTTAATTGCCTCTCCAATTTCTATACCTGTATTTTTAGGAAATTTATAAGCCATCATATCTTTGCCTTTGTTCCCAAAAAGATAAGCTTTTGAAAATCCTTCTCTATTAAAAAGTTTTAAAAGCTTTTTATTTTCATTTTCAAAATCAAAAGCTGTGTTATTATAAATGCTGTCAATAGCTTTTCTATATAAGCTTACAACTCCAGCTACATATTCTGGTCTTTTCATCCTTCCTTCTATTTTTAAAGAGGCTGCTCCACTATTTATTATTTTTTTAATATCAGAAAGTGTACAAATATCTTTAGGACTTAAAATATAGGCAGAACTTTCTCTTAAATTATTTTTATCTATCAAAGTATAATAAAGCCTGCATGGCTGTGCACATCTTCCTCTATTTCCGCTTCTTCCACCTATTATACTGCTCATAAGACATTGACCTGAATAACATATACATAGTGCTCCGTGTATAAATATTTCAGTTTCTATTCCTAAATCTTTAGAAATATGTATTATTTCTTCTAAAGAAAGCTCTCTTGAAAGTACTATCCTTTTAAATCCTAAGTTTTTTAAAAATAGTGCTCCCTCTCCATTATGAACTGTCATTTGAGTAGAAGCATGTATTTCAAAATCCGGGAGATTTTTTCTAATAATATAAGCTAAACCTGTATCTTGTATAATTAAAGCATCTACACCAATTTTATATAAAAAACAAGTATAATCTAATGCTTCCTTAATTTCACTTTCTTTTAAAAGTGTATTTAAAGTTACATAAACTTTAACACCATATAAATGACAATAATCAACTGCTTTTATAATATTTTCTTCATCAAAATTAGACGCATAAGCTCTTGCAGAAAATTTATTTCCTCCTAAGTAAACTGCATCTGCTCCACCTTGTACTGCTGCATATAAACTTTCCATATTCCCTGCTGGAGCTAATAGTTCTATATTTTTCATATTCATCTCTCCAATATATTCTCACTTAAAAATATTCTATCCCTTATTATACAATAGTTTTTAAAATTTAAAAGCATTATTTTAAAAGTAAAAAACTATATAGAATACATTTATACTTTATATTTTTTAGAATTATAATTATAAAAAATATAGTAAAAAACGAGATAGGATATACATACATCCCTCTCGTTTTAATTTTAAGAATTTAATATTTTATTATAACTTTTATATAATTTTTCTATACAATTAGACCAATTATAATTATTTAAAACATGATTTTTAAGCTTAATTTTCTTTTTTTGCTTTAGACCTTCTTCTAATACTTTTAAAATGTTTTCATATTCATAAGGATTTACATAAAGAGCCATATCTTTAAAATATTCTTCTGCACTTCCCTCCATTGTAGATATTATATTGCATCCACTTGCAGCAGCTTCTAATGAAGATAATCCTGGCATTTCCATAAAACTTGGAAGTACATGAATTTTAGAAAACCTATAAGCGTTATATATATGATAACTATCTACAAAGCCAAGATAAACAACATTTTTATATTTCATACATTCATTAAAATACGAAGTATCATTTATATTTCCAATAAGTACAAGTTTTACTCCTAACTTATTGCAAGCTTTAGCTAAGGCAAGTTGATTTTTTTGGGGTGTTATTCTTGCTACAGAAAGTACATAGTCTTCTAAATTATATCTTCCCTTTAAGTTATAAAGAGGAGTTTCATCATTTTCTACTTCAACACCATGAGGTATTATACTGCAAGGTAATTCAATATTAAAATCATTTCTAAGCATATTTTCTTCTATTTTACTGTTTGGATAAATAAGTTTACAGCCTTTTAATATTTCTTCCCTATAAAGTCTGCATCTTTCCCAAAGTTTTATATTTTCTACTTGATTTTTATATATATAGTACTTTTTTAAATTACCATATATAGGTGTTATAACAATATTTTTCTTTTGTTTATGAGCTTGTTTATAATATTTATATGTCTCTCCCATTCTAGTTAAATTAAAAAGATGTACTATGTCATAATCTGAATAATCTGTTATATAGCCGTCATTAATATAAACTTCTACTCCCAATTTTTTTAAATATTTATATGTCATAATAACTATTTTAGAATCACCAGCAAAGCTTTTTATATAGTCTCCTCTTACGCAAAGTAAAACTTTCATAACTCCTAATCCCCCTAAAATTCCGTCGTAATTATCTTTTTAGAATATACCTATGCTGCAAATAAAAATAATATCACGATTTTATATAAATAAAAGATAATATTATAAACACATTTTAATATACCTTCATATATTATAATCATGAAGATAATTTATGTCTTAATTAAAATATATTTTTTCCCCTTTTAAATGGAGGTTAGTATTATGAAAAATAGCATAAGCTTATGCATGATAGTAAAAGATGAAGAAGAATACCTTCCAAGGTGCTTAAAAAGTATCAAAGATATTGTAGATGAAATTATTATTGTAGATACAGGCTCTAAAGATAAAACTGTAGAAATTGCCAAAAGTTTTGGTGCCAATGTTTACTATTTTAAGTGGACTAATAATTTTAGTGAAGCTAGAAATGAATCATTAAAATATGCTACAAAAGATTGGATATTAATTTTAGATGCAGATGATGAAGTATATTCTGAAGATCAAAAAAATTTAAAATCCTTATTAGATAGTTCATTGGATGAAAATATAATTTACTATTTTCAAACAATAAATTATTGCGGAGATGTAATTGATGATAATTTTACAACTATGAATTTAAATCCAAGATTATTCAAAAATAATAAAGGTATTCATTATGAAGGAGAGGTTCATAATCAATTATCTTATCCAGAAAATATTCAACATGCAATTTGTGATTTCATAAAAATTCACCATTATGGATATATGAATAAAGTTATAAAAAATAAAGATAAAAAAAATAGAACAATTACCCTTTTAAAAAATCAATTAGAAAAAAATCCTGATGAACCTTTTGCTAATTTTAATTTAGGAACTGAATATGCTGGATTAAATGATTATAAAAATGCTTTAAAACACTTTTATAAATCTTATGAAAAATTTGATCCTCAAAATGGATATAGTTTTTTACTAATATTAAGAATAGTTATAGCCAATTATCAATTAAAAGATTTTGATAATGCTTTAAAATTTGTAAATATTGGTATTGAATATTATCCTGATTTTACTGATTTATATTTTTTTAAATCTCTTATATTTAAAGATTTAGATATGCCCATACTTCAAATAAAAGCTTTAAAAAAATGCGTTGAATTAGGGGAAGCACCTCCTCAATTAAGATGTTACTATGGTACAGGAAGTTTTAAAGCATACTATGAACTTGGCAATGCATATTTTAATCTTAAAGATTATGATACTGCTTACAATTATTACATTGAAACAATGAAATCAAAAAATGATTTTATTACTCCATTATATAATATTGCTCATATATTAAAAATTAGAAATACTCCATTAGAAGATTTTAAAAAAATTATGGAAGATTTTTTACCCGATTCTCTTAATTCAAAATTAATACTGATAAACTTATTTTTTAATGAAGATTATTATGATACAGCATTAGAATACATTGAAAAATATGAACAATATTCAACAATTACAGAAAATTTAAATTTTATAAAAGCCAAATGTCTTTTAATGACAGGTAAATTTAATGAATGTATTTGCTTAAATAATGTAGAAGAAAATAATTCTTATTATGTACCTCTTTCTATGTATAAAGTTATAAGCAATATATTAATTAATAATTATAATGGAGCATTATCTATATTAAATAATTTTAAAGAAGATAATTTATCAAACCATGATAAAAAGCATTTTAAAGTGTATTCTCAGCTTTTAAAGCTGTTTACTAGAGAACCTTTATTAGATATATCTAATGAAGAAAATGAATCAGAATATCTTAATATTATTTTGGAAATTTTAGAAATTTTACTTGTAAATAATAAATTCAATGAATTTAAAATAGCTGTAAATTTATTAAATTTAATAAATAATAAATTTATATTGCTCGCTCTTGGAAAACTTTATTATAAATATGGATATATTGAACATTCAAAAAATGAATTAATAAGATCAATAAAAGAATTTGAAGTATATGACAAAGAATCTTTAAAAATTTTAATGAATTAATAAATACCAAATACATTATGATATTATTATATTAAAATAAAATATGTGTAATGAGCATTAAAAATCTCTTACACATATTTTATGTTTTATTTATATATAATATTTAATTTACAAACTAATTTCTATTTACAGAGTAAATACTTTATAATAATTATTTTAAGTTTTTTCGCTAATAAATCCACCTTTAACAAGCATTTCTCTAGCTTCTTTAATTCCAAGCAAATAATCTTTTGAAGAATATTCTTCTTTATTTAAAGGTTTTAAATTTAATTTATTATAATATTCTTTTAATCCAGGTATATAAATTTGAGGTAAAATAACATAATAATCATTGTCATAAATATAAGAATTTTCAGCTTCATACCTTGAAATTAATACTTCATGTAATTTCTCTCCTGCTCTTTTACCTATTTCTTTTAGTTTACAATTTTCATCTCCAAATTCATCTTTTATAATAGATGCAATATCTGATATTTTATAACCAGGCATTTTCATTACAAAAATTTCTCCTCCAACGCTATTTGTAATTCCTTTAAATAAAAGTTCTATTGCCTGTTTTAAAGTTAAAAAATATCTTGTCATTTCTAAATCTGTAATTGTTATTTGATTAAATTTTTTCACTTGATTTATAAAATATGGAACAACACTTCCGTTAGTACCCAAAACATTGCCCGCCCTAATACAAACAAATTTAGTAGTATCTGTAATAGTATTTGCATGAATTATTAATTTTTCTCCAATAGCTTTTGTCATACCATAAACATTTATTGGATCAACAGCTTTATCTGTTGAAACATCTATAACTTTTTTAACATTATTCTCAATTGCTGCTTTAATAATATTTTCAATACCTAAAATATTTGTTTTTATAGCTTCATAGGGTTGTTCTTCACATATTGGTACATGCTTTAATGCAGCTAAATGAAAAATATAATCTATACCTTGAGAAGCTTGTTTTAAAGCATTATAATCTCTTATATCACCAATAATAAATTTTAATTTATCATTATTAAACTTACGCTGCATATTTACTTGATTTAATTCACTTCTAGAATAAATAACTATTTTATTTGGCTTCATATCCAAAAGCTGAGTAACTAATTCATTTCCCCAAGATCCAGTAGCTCCTGTAATTAAAATTTTTGATTCTTTAAACATATTAGCTCATCTCCGAAAAATATTGAAAATAAAGTTCATTGTTTTTAGTCATCCATTCCTTTAATTCATTAATCATGTCTATATATGTTGGCAACTTTATAGTAAAATCTGTCCTTGTGCTAATCATTGATTTATTATTTGTAATTTTTTCACAATTTTCAATTTCTATATTCTTTTTAAACACTGAATTAATAATTTTTAAAAGTTCATATTTACTTATTGGTTCTTTAGATGTTAAATTATATAATCCAGTTAAATTTTCTTCTATCATAATGTCTAAACATTTTGCTAATTGAAGAGTAGTAATCCCTGACCATATTACTTTAGAATATCCTTTTACCGATTTATTTTGTTTCATAAACCAATGAAACAATCCAGTTCCATTAGTTTTTAATTCTGGTCCTATTATTGATGTTCTAACTGTTAAATCTTTATCATTATTTACTTCTCCTAATATTTTTGTCCTTGCATATATATCTTTCCCATCAGGTATTGACTCTTCACTATAGTTTCCCATTTCACCTGAAAAAACGCAATCTGTACTCAAATGAATAAATTTAATATTAGTATTTTTAAATTTTTCTTCTAAATATCTTGGAAAATAAGAATTAACAAATATAGTATTAGAAGGGTTATCTTCAGCATTTTTATTAAGAATTCCTATAGAATTAATTACAATATCAGGATTTACTTTTGTTATAATTTTATTTAATAATTTTAAATCATATATATCTAATAACATTGAAGAATCATCTAACTTAACGTTATGACATACATCATAAACTTTATATTTTTCTTTTAAAGTTTTAAAATACATACTTATCATATGTCCAGCCATTCCAAAAGAACCTAATAATAAAACTTTTTTCACCTTTTGCCTCCTTAATTTAAACTCATTAATTTGAAATTAAAAAATTTACAACTTTATTTGATACATTAATATCAGTATATCCTTCAGGATAGTTCCAATTTCTATCTGAATATGCCATAAGTTTAGAACATGTAACTATATTTTCTAAATTAACACCTGAAACTACATTGCTACCACATTCAACTGTTTCAAATCTTTCTGTAGTATCCCTAATTGTAACTGTTGGAATTTTAAATATACAGCATTCTTCTTGAACAGTACCGCTATCTGTTAATACAATAAAAGCATTTTTTTCGAGTTTTACAAAATCAAAAAATCCAAAAGGATCGCTATAAATTATTTCTTTATTGTAATTTAATAAATTAAATTCATCTATTTTACTTCTAGTTCTAGGATGCACACAAAAAATTATTTTACAATTTAACTCCTTTTGTACTAAATTAATAGCATTTAATATAATTTCTAATCTTTCTTTTATATCAACATTTTCTGCTCTATGAATAGTAACTAATATATATTTACATTTTTCTATATTTAAAGTATTTAAAATATTGCTTTTTTTAATATTTTCACTATAATATTGAATCACTTCAAATATTGGATTACCGGAAACAAATATTCTATTTTTAGGTATTCCTTCTTTTAATAAATTTTCCCTGCTTAATAAAGTGTATGGTAAAGCATAAGTTGAAATTGCATCTATTAATTTTCTGTTTTTTTCTTCAGGTACCTTTAAATCAAAGCATCTGTTTCCTGCCTCCATATGAAATACTGGAATATTAAGTCTTTCAGCTATTATTGAGGATAATCCACTATTTGTATCACCTAATATTAATATCTTATCAGGCTTTTCTTTTAATATAACTTCTTCTGTAGACTTTAATATTTTACTAATTTGACTTCCAAAGCTATTTTCAGATATTTTTAAATAATAATCAGGCTCTCTTATATTTAATTCTTTGAAAAATATATCATTTAATAAATTGGAATAATTTTGCCCTGTATGAACTAAAACATGATTACATATTTTATCAAGTTTATTTATAATTAAAGATAATCTTATTATTTCAGGCCTTGTTCCTAAAATTGTCATAACCTTCACTTTTAAATCACCTCAAATTTTTAACTTCATCAATATACTTTTCGTATAAATCCTTTAATTTAAGAAGTTCAATCTTATAAGTATCTCCTTGACTTAAACCTTCATAAATATAATTCATGCCTTCTTTTGCAAATACAATGCAATATTTTATTAATTCTTCACGAGTTATATTAGCGTTTATATACTTTGGTATAGCATTCATATTTATATGATTTTGAATTTGATTATAATAAAACTGCGCTATTATACAGTTTTTAAATTGTTTTCTATTTAAAACTTTATCCCATGGAATTTCAGGCATATATATTTCTTCTTTGAAATTTTTAATAATATAATCAAATATAGAAACTGATGCATTAATTCTTTTTTCTAAATTATGAGATAAATTATTTGAATGAATTCTATAATTTATTAATGTATCATCTACCTTACCATAATTCCAATTATATTTTATAAATTGAAGAAAATTTAAAGTATCTGCAGAAAAATCATTCCCTCTATATACTATCCAATTTATTTTATTATTTCTAAAAAATTCTAATCTATATAGACAATTCATAGGAACTATACCAGAAGAAGATTTAAAAATGTGTTTAATAGCTTCATTGTAAGAATAAATTTTATAATTCCATTGATCTACTTTTTCATTATCTTCATTAATTATATTAAAATTACTAAATACATAGTCCTTTTGAGGATTTTTTTCTAAATAATTTACAAATTTATAAATAGCATCTTTTTCAATATAATCATCACAAGCAATCCATTGGAAATATTTACCTTTTGAATTATCAATAATTTCCCTTATACCTTTTAAAGCCCCTCCTGAATTAAAAGTATGATAAATAGCATGTATGTTATCATACTTTTTTTCATAATCTTTTATTATTTCGCAAGAACCATCATTTGAAAAATCATCTATTAATAAAATTTCAATATTTTTATAAGTTTGATTTATACAATTATCAATACATTTTGATAAATATTTTTTACCGTTATAATTTGTTATTCCTATAGTTACTAAAGGCTGCTTAAGCATAATATTTTCTTCTATTTTATATACTTTTAATATTTGATATTTTATTTTATCTATTTGATGTTTTAGCTCAAAATTATTTTTAATATATAAATTATATTCTTTTGAATTATATTTATTATCAGTAACCATTTTTACAGCATCATCAATACTATTCCAAATTAAATTTTTAGGATATATATCTTTTGAACCAACAAAATTATGAATTATTGGTTTTATACCTTTTGCCATAGCTTGCATTACACTAATATTTTGAGACTCTAAAATACTTGTACATAATATATAATTTTTATCTTCTAACCATTTATCTAAATTATCCTGCCATCCTTCATATATAACATTATTTTCCATATTAAACTCTTTAATCATTTGATTAAAGTATAAAATATCTCTATAATCTTGAAATTGACCAGCAATATAAAGTTTATAACGGTTATCTTTATCATAAATAGCTTTAAATGTATGAAGCAGCAGCATTGGTCCTTTTTTATAATTTATATATCCAACATATGCAATATTAAATCCAGTCTTTCTTTCTTTAAAAGTCCATTTTTCACACTGAATACCATTAGGAATTACTAATGCTTTATCATTATCTATATTAAATTTATTAATTACAAAATTCTTAATATGTTCTGCTACAAATATTATTTTATCAACATTTTGCCAAATAACATCAGCTGGATATTTTGTGAATGCTTCATAACTGTGAAGCCTGCATATTATAATCTTTTCTTTTGCTAAATTATGACTGCTTCCATATATAACAAGCTCATCACACCACTCAAACCAGCAAATATCAGCCCATTTCATTCCTTCGTCAATTTGATTAAAATTATTTACAATTATTTTTTTAGTTTCATATTCATCTGACAATCCTTTAATAATATTTTCTAAAAAACTATCTAATCCTTCCTTTACAAAAAAAGAAATTTTTTTCTTATAGATTTTGGTCGTATCAAAAAATTTATTATTGCTATTTTCCACCAAACTATCCCCTCTAATATTTTTTTTAACAATTACTAAATTTTATTCCTTATAAGAACCATAAAAATCTATACTTTCAGTATCACCTGGTTTTTTCTTTGGAATTATAGCAACATTATAAGTTTTGTCTATTGGAAGTGGATTGTAACTTAATGAATTGTCATATTCATCTACAATATAATAATTATCTGTATGATAACTTCCACTTCTTTTTATTCCTACATTTACAACAGCCTCATATTTTGCTGCTGGTGCTACTGTACCTATAACTTGTATTTTTTTTGTATATGCCTCATTATCAATTATGCCGCAAGGTTTAGCAGGAGCTATAACATAATTTATAACAATTTTTATAAATGGTATAAGATATTTATCACTGCATATTGAAGATCCAAATTCTGCAAGAATACTATTATCTTTTGAAAATAGTGCTATACCTGTATTGTTTAACCTATTTATAGACCATAGCAGTGCAAATTTAGTTAAATCAATTGAAACAGCTACTTTAGAAGTTATAGGGTAAAAACTTTTTTTTATAATAGTACTTACATCGGGAGCATTGTTAAATGTTGTATGAGTACTAAAATAGTCATTTAGAGGATATATTATAAATTCTTTGTTACTATCATTATAAAAATTATTTGTTTTAAATAACACAAGTTCCGCTTTTGAAATAACAGCATTACTTGGTATTGAAGAAATATCAAAAAATAAATAACTTACATATACAAATTCTCCATCACTGCCTACCTTTATAGTATCTTCATTTATGTTTCCAGTTGGAAACTTATTTGTTACTGTAATACTTTTTATTACAGGAATTAGTATGCTCTGCAAATTTATAACCTCCTCCTGTTATTTTTTATTTTTAAGTTTAACTAAATATGGAGTCAACGCTATGACTCCATGAAATTTTAATAAATATTATTCTGCAGTTGGAGTATAAGACCATGCTGCTACTGCCACAACAGTATCTGAACCTAAAAGTTTTGGTACAATTGCTAAAGTATAAGCACTATCAACAGCCAGAGCTGTAGCTGAAGTGTTATTAAAAGGTACTACCCTGTAAAATGAACGATCTCTAGCAGGTGTAGCGCTATTAGTAACATTAAGCTTAATTGTTAAATATGCTATACTGCTTGCTGCAACAGTTCCTGTAACATTAACAACACGAGGTGTAGAAGTTTGAGGTGTATCAAAATTTAATGAAATAGCCATAAAAATTCATCTCCATATTTTTTATTTTATAGGATTTTCAGTCCTGATATATAATATGAAAATTTATATAAATGTGATATTTTATTTCATAAAATTTTAATAATACAACTAATTTTTGTTTTTAATAATAAATTTATATATTATATGTTAATTATAAGCATCAAAAAAGAACCCGAAATTCAGGTTCTTTAAATTGGAATGTAGTTTATTTTATTGTTCTTTTTTACTATTTTATATATACTAATTGATTTAATATTATTATTTTTTATTGCATCTATTACAGTTTTAGTATCATCTATATCAAATACTATTGAATGGCTGCATCCCTTTGAAATTCCACATGGAGTTGAAATAAGATTGACATTGCATTTTTCTTTTTTAAGTTCACTAAATAATAACATAGCTTGATTATATGACTTAAACACAATTAAAAATTTGTTTTCGTAATCTAACATAAAATTCATCTCCATTCTTAGGGTATACTTATACTATAAGGTATGGAGTATACAAAAATAATTCAAATTTTCTGCACATTCTTATAACATACTTATACTATAAAGTATGAAGTATACCTTATAGTATATATTATTCAATTAAATTTTAGTTGTAACTGTTTTATTTTATATTTTTTTATTCTCTAATTCTTCTTTTAATAATTTTATCTCTTCTTCTTTTTCTTTATATAAATTTTCAAGTTCATTTAGTCTTTTTTCTTTATCTGTAATACTGTTTTGAAAAAAGTTTACACTTTCTATTAACTCTTTTTTCCTTTCATTAAAATTTACAATACTGCTATTTATAACTTTAAATTTATCTTCATAATATTGTAGTTTAATTTCATTGTCTTTTATTATATCTTTAAGCTTTAAAATTATATTATCCATTTTTTTTATATACTTTTCATAATCTTTTTCATTAATTATATTCAATAAATATTTATTGTAAAACAAATATTTACTATTTTTATTACTTCCATATATATTACCACCTATATCATCTGCTACTAAACACTTAGGTATGTTTTCATCTAAAACAAATATATCATTTATATAAATATTTGTTTCAGATTCAATGTAATTTGATAAATATACTGCCTTAAATACATTTGTTGCATTTAAAAATTCAATTTGAGGTGGTATACTAAAAATTTCTCCTTCATCAATAGAAAAAGTACTACATATCTCATTATTTTGTATCCATAAGCACCAAATATGATTATTTATTATAAAAAAGCTGCAAGAAGTAATATCTTCACTTTCTAAAATATTATTGCACTTATATTTTGAAAAGCTTCCTTGACAATAAATTAAAGAGTAAACGTCCCTTTTGTTCTTTTTTATATAAATAAAATGTAATGTGTCATCTACTGCTAATAAATAATATTCTTTAAATGAAAATAAAGAAATATCAATTACATAAAATTTAGATAAAGTTTCTAAATCATTATTTAAAATTTTATAACCAAGTTCATGATTATTTTCATATTTTTAATACATAATATACAAAACATTTTTATTAGAAATATTAATATAAAAAGGAATATCATACTTAAAATATATATCATCTATTGTTTTTATTGAAGATAAATTCCCTTTTTCATCTACAGTTTGAAAAACTATAGTTATTTTATTAGAATTTTTATATATACTATAAAATAAAAATAAATAATTTTTATATAAAATAATTTTGAAATAAACATTAAATATATTCATATTATTATTTTTTGTAATATTATATACTTTCCAATTTACACCATTAAAAGTATACATCATTAAATTTCCATTTAAATCTTCGTATACTATACATATGGTATCGTTTGGTAATATAGCTGCTGAAAAATTCTCTTTAGCTTCTTTTACAAATATATTATATTTAGACCAGATACCGTTTTTATAATTTTTATATATAATGCCTTTATTTCTATCATATTTAAAATTCCATATAGTGCCATCAGACTGTTTTAAAACATACATATTTTTTTTTACTGATATCATTAATTCTATCCTTTCTATACATTTCTCTTTATATAAAATATGCTTAATATTTAATGTTATAACTTATATTTTTATAAAAACTGTAACACATTTTTTGCTACCTTAATATTATAATATCAGATAGCAATTTATTAATTTAAATTAAGGAGATATGTAATGAGAGATATTAAAGAAATTATAAGTGAAATGGAAAGATTAAGCGAAGATGTTGCAGCAACAATAAACGATGAACAATCAAAAGTAACTTCACAAGAAAAAGAATTAAAAGCTTTGGTTAAAGATGCTCCAGCAACTGTAGATCCAGTAATAGGAACATATTGCTGTGTAGTAAATGTTCCTAATGGTTTTAATATACCAGTAACTTCTGCTGAAGATCCAACAGTTCCTGCTGAAAATCAAAATCTTATTTTTAGAACAAGTGAGTTATCCTGCTGTGTTAATCCTATTACTGTTGTATGCTCAGCAGAGGATTGTCCTTCTGGTACATTTGAAGTATCTGCATTTGAAGCAAGACTTGTAGGATGTATTCCATTTATAGCAAATGTTTTTCCTATAACGGGAGTAGAAGAACCTAATGGGAATAGTACAACATGTGAATTAACACCATCTACTACACGCATATGCTGTTCTGGTAATTTTTGCATTAATAGACGTATAGGAGTATATGCAACTGAAGCTGAAGCCAGATCAATTTGCAGCGATTCAGGTCTTATTACATGTAGTAACATAACTGCTGAATTAGTAGCAACTAAATTAACTTTCTGCGAAGCCAATGGCCAAGGTGTTCAATTTTCTATTACTTTTAATTCAGTTTCAGGTAATTGTTAAAAAATAAAATTATTGTAAGAACAACATTAATATAATTTTATAAATAAAAACCATGCATAAATTGGAATAATACCTTTTTATGCATGGTTTTTGTTTATATAAAGAATTTATATTTTGAATAAATATTGTTTTTGTTAATTATTATATTTTTCTCTGCTCATATATTTGCTTTAATGCTTTAACTAAATTTTCTATATCATCAAAAGTGTTAAAATATCCTGGACTAATTCTTACAGTACCCCTATTCATAGTTCCTATAATTCCATGTATAAGAGGTGCACAATGATATCCAGTTCTAACTGCAATTCCATACTTATTTAGCATATATCCAACTTTAGAACTATCTATTCCTTCTATATTAATTGAAACAACTGAAGCTCTATTTTCATAATTTTGAGGTCCATATATTTTTATATAAGAAAGTTTTTTAATTTCATTTAAAAAATATTCTATTAATACTTCTTCATGCTTTTTTATATTTTTTCTTCCAACTTTTTTAATATATTTTACTCCTTCACAAAGTCCAGCAATACCAGGTGTATTTAAAGTACCACTTTCAAACTTATCTGGAAGGAAATCAGGCTGAACCATTAAATTTGAATTGCTGCCTGTTCCGCCATCTTTAAAATTTTCTAATTCAATTCCATCTTTAACATAAAGACATCCTGTACCTTGAGGTCCTAAAAGTCCTTTATGTCCTGGAAAAGCAAGTAAATCAATATTATCTCTTTGCACATCTATAGATAAAATTCCTGCACTTTGTGAAGCATCAACTATAAATATTATATTATTTTCTTTTGCTATCTTTCCAATTTCTTTAATATTTTGTATTGTACCTAAAACATTAGAGGCATGATTAATTATAATTGCTTTAGTATTTTTTCTTATTTCATTTTTTAATCCATTAATATTTATATATCCTGATTGATTTACTCCCAAAAGAGTAAATTGAACTCCATTTTTGCTTAAATAATTTAATGGTCTAAGTACAGAATTATGTTCTATAACAGTACTTATTACATGGTCTCTTTTTTTTAATAAACCTTTAATTGCAATATTTAAAGCCTCTGTAGCATTATTTGTAAAAACTATATTTAAAGGATTAGGTATATTAAAAAATTCACTTATTTCCCCTCTAGTTTCCATAACTTTTTCTGAAGCTTTAATTGACATATCGTGAGAACCTCTCCCAGGATTTGCAGCATAGTTTTCCATACATTTTAAAACTTCCTCATAAACATCAGAAGGTTTTGGAAAAGATGTAGCTGCATTATCAAGATAAATCATAAATACCTCCTAAAAATCAGCATATAATATCACTATATTATATTAAATGTGTAAAACAATATATGCATGTTTATAAATAATAAAAACTACAGCTATAATTATAGCTGTAGTTTTTATTATTTATTTTTCTAATTTTATGAGAGAATTTTTCATTCTTTTTTCTTTTACAAGATCTATACCTTTTTCTATAAGTCTTTGCTGAAGATCAATAGTCTTGTATTTATAACTTTGGAGCTGAAATCTTAGTTCTTTATTTTCATTTTTTAAAATATTTCTTTCATTTAAATATTCTTTGGCAGTTTCTTCCATTATTTGAAGCTGACTAACTAAGTTTTTAACTTCTTCTTCTTTTTCTTTAGAAAATTGCTCGCTTGTCATATTTTTTAATTTTAATTGAAGTTCTGCATTATATTCTTCTAAATATTTGAGTTGTTTTTTTATAGAATTTAATTCCTCTTTTAAGCTTTTTTCCTTTTCTAATAGTTTGTCTACTTTTTCTTGAAGTTCTTCATAAGCTTCATCACATTTATACATATCATCTGCGGCATTTAAAGCAGTAAGAATTGAGGCTGCAGATAAACTTAATTTAGGATTAGCTTCTAAAGTTTCTTTAAGCTTTTTATCTACATACCTAGCTACTTTATGTAAATATTCTTCATTTTCTTCTCCTCTTAAATTATATTCAACACCATTTATAACAACCGTTACAACGTTCATCGGTTCACCCTCTTAAGTTTTTTATATAATTTATCTATATTTTAACATATTTTTGACAGCTATAAAACACTAATTTGAAATTTTATGTTAAATTATATAAAATGCCTAGACTAACTTTATAATTTTTAGTAAGTCTAGGCATTTTTTTAATTATTACTTTGATAAACCAAATTTATTTTTCATATTATATTATATATTTATCTTAATTTAGCACCTAAGTTGTGTTCTAAACTTCTTAGTATTTTATCATGTACTTTATTTACTTCTTTATCAGTTAAAGTTTTATTTTCAAGTCTATAAGTAATTGAGTATGCAACACTTTTCTTGCCTTCTGGTATTTGATTGCCTTTATAAACATCAAAAAGTTTAACTCTTTCAACCATATTTGAGCCTTGTTTTTTAATTATATCTTCAATTTCCTGAACAAGTACAGAGTCATCTACTAATACTGCCAAATCTCTTGTAACAGCAGGATACTTTGGAAGAGGCTTATATTTTTTATTCATATTGCTTGATTTAATTAAAACATCTAAGTTTAATACTGCTATATAGCATCTTTCATCTATTCTATAGTTTTCGCTTACATCAGGATGAATTTCACCTAAAGTTCCTATTAAATCTTTTTTAATATACAAAGCTGCTGTCTTCCCTGGATGAAAAGTAGGATTTTCAGATTCTCTTTTAAAAGAGGCATTATCTATTCCTAATGTATCTAAAATATTTTCCACAATTCCTTTTAAATCTAAATAATCTACATTACCATACATACCTATTGTAATTATATTTTTTTCATCAGGAAGTTTATTAGAATCTTCTTTAGGGATATATACTTTACCTATTTCAAATAATTTAACTTCTTCATTATTTCTTGAATAATTTCTAGCTAAAGCTTCCATCATAGAAGGAATAGTTGTAGTTCTCATTATGCTAAAGTCTTCTCCAAGGGGATTTTTAATAACTACTGCATTTCTTAAAGTTGAGTCTTTTGGAAGTAAAATTTTATCAAAAACTTTTGGACTTATAAAAGAATAACTTATAGCTTCATTTAATCCACATCCTATAAGAGTTTCTACTATTTTATCAGTTAATTTTTGTTTTGTGTTTTTGCCTCCATGTAAAGATATACTATTCATAATAGAAACAGGTATATTGTTATAACCATATATTCTTGCAATTTCTTCAGCTACATCTTCTTTAATATTTATATCACTTCTAAAAGTTGGAACTGTTATAATTAAAGTATCATTGCTTAATACCGTTCTAAGTTCCAATCTATCAAGACATTCTTTCATTTCTTGTCCTTCAATATTTGTTCCTAAAAATTTATTAACCCAGCTTACACTTACTTCAATAACCTTTTCCTTATAAACTTTAGGATATATATCTATTGTACCTTCCATAACTTCTCCACATCCCAAAGTTTCTACTAAATTACAAGCTCTATCAAGTGCAATTTGCGCTAAATTAGGGTCTAAGTCCTTTTCAAATCTGCTTGAAGCTTCTGTTCTTAATCCAAGATTTTTAGAAGATATTCTTATATTAGTTCCATCAAAATTAGCACATTCAAATATAACTTCATTAGTATCTTCTTTTACTTCTGAATTTAGCCCTCCCATTATTCCAGCAATGCCAATTGTTTTGTTTCCATCTTTTATATTTAATACTTCTGAATTTAATGTTCTTTCTATTCCGTCTAAAGTAACAAATTTTTCTCCATCTTCTGCTCTATCAACTACTATAGTGTTAGAAGAAATTTCTCTTCTATCAAAAGCATGCATTGGCTCTCCAAGTTCTAACATTACAAAATTAGTTATATCTACTATATTATTTATTGGTCTAACTCCAGCATCTAAAAGTCTTTCCTGCATCCATGCTGGTGATGGAGCAATTTTAACATTTTTAACTCCTCTTGCCATATACCTTCTGCAAAGTGTATTATCTCTAACCTCTACCTTTAAAATATCATTAATATTTTCTTTTGATGATGCTTTGTAACTTATATCTGGAAATTTTAAAGTTTTTCCTAAAGTAGCAGCAGTTTCTCTAGCTATACCCACAATACTTAAACAATCAGGCCTATTTGAAGTTATTTCAAAATCTATAACTGATTTGTTAAGTCCTAAAACTTCTTTAATATCTTTTCCTATAGGAGTATCTTTTGGAAGTATCATAAGACCGTGAACGTGTTCCTCTCCTGCTATTCCAAGCTCTTCTTCAGAACACATCATACCATTTGAAACTACTCCTCTAAGCTTACCTTTTTTTATTTTTACTCCATTAGGTAAAGTAGAACCATGAAGGGCTACAGGTACAATATCTCCTTCTTTCATATTTTCTGCACCTGTAACTATTTGAAGTTCTTCTCCATTTCCAACATCAAGCTGACAAATAACTAATTTTTCTGCATCAGGATGAGGTTCTATTTTTAGTATTTTACCTGTAACTACATTTTGTATTTCATCTCCAGATGTTATAATTTCTTCTACTTTAGAACCAGAAAGAGTAAGTCTATCTCCTAATTCTTTAACTGATATATCAATGTCTACATAATCTTTAAGCCATTTATATGGTACTTTCATAGTTAATCCTCCTCATAGCAATATTAAATATTTCTGTATTTAGTTTTTATTTTAAATATCTATATAATTAAAACTGATTAGAAAATCTTACATCACTTTCATATAAAAGTCTTATATCATCTATTCCATATTTAAGCATTACCATTCTATCTATTCCAAACCCAAAGGCAAATCCACTATAAACTTCAGGATCTATACCGCAATTTCTCAAAACTTGTGGATGAACCATTCCACAACCTAAAATTTCTATCCATCCGCTTCCTTTACATAATTTGCATCCCTTACCTCCACACATAAAACAAGTTGCATCCATTTCTGCTGAAGGTTCTGTAAAAGGAAAATGATGTGGTCTGAATTTAGTAACTATATCTTCACCATACATTCTCTTAGCAAAAAGATCTAAAGTTCCTTTTAAATCTGCAAAAGTTATACCTTTATCTACAACAAGACCTTCCATTTGATAAAAAATTGGAGAATGTGATGCATCTACTGCATCAGAACGATAAACTTTTCCTGGTGCTATCATTTTAATTGGAGGTTTTTGGCTCTCCATAGTTCTTATTTGAAGTGGTGAAGTCTGTGTTCTTAAAACTACATTATCATTAATATAAAAAGTATCTTGTTCTCCTCTTGCTGGATGATTTTTAGGAATATTTAATGCTTCAAAATTATAATAATCTAATTCAACTTCTGGCCCTTCAACAATGGTAAATCCCATTGATAAAAATATATCCTGTATGCTCTCAAGAGTAAGTGAAATAGGATGCCTTTTACCTAAAACCCTTTTATTTCCAGGCATAGATATATCTATAACTTCTTTTTTTAACTTAAATTCTTTTTCTTTTAGTTTAATATTGTTTGAAGCTTCTTCTATATGCTTTTCTAAAGTTTCTCTAATTTCATTTGCTATTTTCCCTATTATTGGTCTTTCTTCCTTAGAAAGAGCACCCATACCTCTTAATATTTGAGTAAGCTCTCCTTTTTTACCAAGATATTTAACTTTAATATTTTCTAAACTAGCTTTATTTTCAGCTTCATTTAATTCCTTAAGAGCCATTTCTTTTATTTGTTCTAATTTTTCTCTCATATATGATCTTCTCCTCCTAAATTTATTGAATAATTAAAATTTACAATATGATACCCAACTTAATTTAATATTGCAATCTTTTAAAATAATAATACTCCCTCTATTTAGAATAAAATATAAAAAAAAATCCATCCCTATAAGGGACGGATTTTTCCGCGGTACCACCCTAATTGACATAAAAATGTCCTCTTAGATAAATTTAATGGTTTTATCCACCAACAGCTACTATATTTCACTGTCAGAACTCCAAAGTGAACTTCGATGAAAAACTTTTAAAAAGGCTTTCAGTCTATGACCTTTTCTCCCTGAAAAAGTATTCTTCATCTACTCTCTTTTTCATAGTTTTTTATTTATTTATTTTTAATTTACTAAAAAATTATTATTTATATACATTAAACTTCAAAATTTAATAGGTTTATATAGTAAAATAATAATACGATTTTTACTAAAATATATTTTAGTAATTCCAAAACAGTATTTTTTCTTAAAAATAACCACTATATTTTAAAATAAATCAATAATGGACATACTGCTCATTGTATAGACAGTAGGAATTTATTTACAGTTTACTACGGTTTAATAATATTCTATATTTATATTATTTTACTAAACCATATTTAACTTAAATCTTAATCATTTATATATTATAATTTAGCTCTTATATATTGTCAACTTTTGTCTAACTGCTTCAAACATTATAATAGAAGCTGCCGCAGCAACATTTAAAGATTCAGCCCCACCTGGCATAGGAATTTTTACTTTTACATCTGCTAATTCTAAAATTTCTTTACTAACTCCAAAGCCTTCATTGCCTACAGCTATTATTATATTTTGTGTCAAATCTTCTTCGTATAAATTTTTTGAATCTTTTAAAGAGGTTACAATTAACTTAAATCCATTATTTTTTAGTTCTTTAAGCTTAGTAAAATTATCATCTTGAAATATAGGTATATTAAAAATAGATCCCATAGTTGATCGTAGAACTTTTTCATTATAAATGTCTACAGTTCCTTTTGTAAGTATAACTCCTAAAGCTCCAGAAGCATAGGAACTTCTAACTATATTGCCTAAATTTCCAGGATCTTGTACCTTGTCTACTAATATATAAAATCCTTTTTTAGATTCTATTTTAAAATCTTTGTTTTTTACTACAGCTGCAATGCCTTGTGGATTTTCTGTACTGCAAAGCTGTTTTAAAATATTATGGTTAACTACATATACTTTTGTAGAAGATTTTATATTATTTTTAATGCTATAAGTTTCCCATTTATCCAAAATCATTTCACTTATAAAAATTTTGGATACTTCAAAATTAGATTTTAGAGCTTCATCTACAAATCTAAATCCTTCTATTAGAAATTCTTTTTTTTCTAATCTATATTTTTTTTCTTTAAGCTTTTTAGTTTCTTTTATTAATGAATTATCCTTGCTTTCGATGATTTCCAAATATTTCACCTATCTTCCAAAGATGCTTTCAAATCTACTTAATTCTTTAGTTGAACCTATTGCTATAATAGTATCTTCTGGACTTATTAAATCATCCGCTCTTGGTGCTATATTAATTTCTCTATTTCTCTTAATTCCAATAACACTTAATCCATAATTTGCTCTTACATCTATTTCTCTTAAAGTTTTTCCATACCATTCTTCTGGTGCTACAATTTCTGCAATATTATAATCTGGTGAAAGTTCAATATAGTCTAAAATATTAGATGCAAATATATTATGTGCAACTCTAACTCCCATATCTCTTTCAACAAATACTACTCTATCAGCTCCTATTTTATATAGAAGTTTTGCATGCATTTCATCATGAGCTTTACTTATTATATATTTAACTCCAAGTTCTTTTACTATAAGAGTAGCCATTATACTTGCTTGAATATCTGAACCTATTCCTATTACAGCTACATCAAAATTACTTATTCCAAGATCTCTAAGACTTTTTTCATCAGATGTATCTACCTGTGCTGCATGAGTTACATAATCTGATATCTCTCTTACTGCATCTTCATCAGAATCTACTGCCAGTACCTCATTTCCAAGTGAATAAAGTGTTTTTGCAACTGAAGATCCAAAATTTCCAAGACCTATTACAACAAATTGTTTCTTACGCATATTTTCCTCCCAAAACTTTTAAGAATGCTGAAAATTTAAAATTTTAGTATCCTTAAATTTCATAAAATTATTATATATGATTAACCTACAGTAAGCTGTAGATTAATTTTCAATATGAAATTTATATATATTGGTCAATATTTAATAAAAAAACTTTTGTGAGATAATCATTATATAAGTTTAAATTTTAATACAACCATTTTAATAAAATAATAATTACTCTATGATAAAAGTAAACTATATTAAATTAATTAATATTATCCAACTAATATTTTATCTTCTGGATATTTGATTGTATTTTTGCTGCATTTTCTAGCTATTGCAAGAACTATAGTAAGTGGTCCAACCCTTCCGCAAAACATTGTAAATGAAATAATTGCTTTACCTATGGTTGTTAATTTAGTAGTAAGTCCTAATGTTAACCCTACAGTACCAAAAGCTGATGTAACTTCATAAATAATATACTCAAGAGATGCTCAATTGATAAAATCATACTTACAGTTATAATTAGCCCAATTCCTATTATAGTAATTGCAAGAGCTCTATATATAATTTCTTTTCCTATTCTTCTTTTAAATATTTCTGTATCATCTCTTCCTTTTACAACTGAAATAACTGTCATAACTAAAATTCCAGCTGTCGTTGTTTTAATTCCACCTGCAGTAGAACCTGATGAACCTCCAATAAACATTAATATTACAGTAAGAAATCTTCCTGCTGGTGTCATATCACTTGTAGATATAGAATTAAATCCTGCTGTTCTAGGTGTAATAGAAGCAAATAATGAAGATAATATTTTGCCTTTAAATGACATAGGTGCAATTGTTGCAGCATTATTATGTTCAAACAAGAACATCAAAATTGCTCCACCTAATATTAAAATAGATGTTACAGTTATAACTAATTTAGAATGTAATGAAAATCTTTTTTGTTTTCTATAATTAAATATCTCATACCAAACATAAAAACCTAATCCACCACTAGCTATAAGAAAAGAAATTGTTAAAATTATCACTGCATTATCAGCATAAACAGTAAGACTTCTAAATTGACCAATTAGATCAAATCCAGCATTACAAAAAGCTGATATTGAATGAAATATACTAAAATATATACCTTTAGCTAATCCATAATCAGGGATAAATACTGTAGAAAGTAAAAGTGCTCCTACACTTTCTACAAAAAATGTAAAAATCAAAACATGTTTAGCTAGTTTAACAAGCCCTTGCAGCGAAAAAGCATTCATAGCTTCCTGCATAACAAGTCTTTCTTGAAGAGTAATCCTTTTGCCTATAACTAAAGAAATTAATGTAGCAAAGGACATAAAGCCTAATCCTCCTATTTGAATTAAGCATATAATAACAGTTTTCCCAAAATAACTCCAATAAGTTCCAGTATCTAAAGTTACAAGCCCTGTAACACATACTGCAGAAGTAGAAGTAAATAATGCATCTATAAAAGGAGTTTGATTACCTGAATTTGAAGATACAGGCAATGTCAAAAGTATAGCTCCTATTAGAATAACCAAAGCAAACCCTATTGTTAAAATTTGGACAGGTCTAAACTTTATATCCTTGTAAAAATTGATTTGCATATTAGCACCTCTTATAATAATAATGTGAATATAATTATTTATTATATTCATTTATATATGTATTTTAAATATATATGTATTTAAAATATAATATCATATATTATATGATATTATTAACCCACAATAAGCTGTAAATTAATTTATACTATACAGTTTATAATTTTCTAAATTTTTATTGCTTATATAGTGGTTAATATTTATAGTAGGTCAATATTTAATAAAAGACTTTTTATAAGATAATCATTATATTAATATATTAATAAATTTTTTAGAAGTATAGCCGAATACTTAATTTTAAATTATAAAATAAGTACCCGGCTAAAAAAATATACTATAAAATTATAAATATTAATTTCTTAATTATTGTTTATTAATAATTATCATTATACTATTAATATAAAAATTTACAACATATTTAATATAAATTTTTATATTAATTAAATAAGAAAAATTTATTATTGATTTAATGATTTTTTAGCAGTTTCAACTAATTCACTGAAAGCTTTTGGATCATTTATAGCTATTTCTGAAAGCATTTTTCTATTTATATCAATTCCTGCAAGTTTAATTCCATTCATAAATTTTGAATAAGATAATCCGTTCATTCTTGCAGCAGCATTTATTCTTGCTATCCAAAGTTTTCTAAAATCTCTCTTTTTTAATTTTCTTCCTACATATGCATTTCTAAGTGCTCTTATAACAGTTTCATTAGCTGTCTTAAATAGCTTGCTTTTTCCACCATAATATCCTTTTGCAAGCTTAAGTACTTTTTTATGATATTTACGAGCGTTCATAGCTCTTTTAACTCTTGCCATTTAAAAAAACCTCCTCCTAGTGCATTAATATTATAGATATGGTAATAATTTTTTCATTGATTTTTCTTGAGCAGCTGCTACATAATCAGTTTTTCTAAGATTTCTTTTTCTTTTAGAGCTTTTCTTTGTTAATATATGGCTCTTAAATGCTTTAGCTCTTTTAAGCTTTCCACTTCCTGTTTTCTTAAATCTTTTAGCTGCACCTCTATGTGTCTTCATTTTAGGCATAGTAAAATTCCTCCTCTCAATTATGCTCTTTTAGGAGCAAGTATCAAAATCATATTCTTTCCTTCTAATTTAGCTGGTTTCTCTATCACACTTACATCTTCAAGTTTACTTGAAAAAGAATTTAATATACTGTAACCTACATGTGAATAATCAGCTTCTCTGCCTCTAAATCTAACAGTGACTTTAACTTTATCACCATCTAGTAAAAATTTTCTAGCATTATTTGCTTTTATGTTAATATCATGTTCTTCAATAGTAGGGCTTAATCTTATTTCTTTAATGTTTATAACTTTTTGCTTTTTCTTAGCTTCTTTATCTTTTTTAGTCTGCTCATACAAAAACTTACCAAAATCCATAATCTTACAAACAGGTGGAACGGCAGTTGGAGCTATAAGAACTAAATCTAGTTCTTTTTCTTCAGCTATTTTCAAAGCTTCTTTTGTTTGAAGAATTCCCAATGGTTCTCCATTATTATCAATTACTCTTACTTCTTTTTCACGTATTTCCTCGTTTAAAAGATAATCTTTATTAATAATTTTCACCTCCAAAATATTAATATAAATTAAAAAAAGGACAGCAAAAGCCGTCCTTTAAATAGCTCAACACTAAAAGTTAACCTATTAAAACCTCTTTAGCAAAGCCTCAAGGTGAGAAACGGCTGTTTCTACTTAATTCAACATTAACAATTTTATATTTTATTTCATAATTTGTCAATAGATTTTTATGATTTTATTTTTGATTTTATATTTTTACACATATTACATTTATCACAAAATTTAACCCTATCTCCAAATACACTTGTAATAGTATCTAAAATTTCTTTGTTGCTGCAATTTTCTTTACCATGAATTATTATATTTTTAGGTGCATTTGTAATAAGTGCACTTATAAGCATATCATCAATACTTATAGCTCCAGAAAATTTATCATCACTTAAATCACTAAATAATATATCCATTATATCATTCCCAAAACCATCTTGCAAAATATAATTTTCATTGCCTTCAATTATAATGTTGATTTTTTCTATTTTACTTTCTTGAAGATCTACAAAATATTTTAAAAGTTTTATAAATTCACTATATTCTTTTTCTACCATATAATTTTCTACTACTTTATCAATTATACTTTCTAAATCATTTATAAACTCTTTCATTCTAAATCTGATAAAACCATTTATGTTGATTTCTTTATTTTCTTCAATGCAATCTGTTATCTTTTGAATTATAGAATTTTTTCTATTTCTATAAAATACCATATTTTCATTTGTTATAGGTCCTTTATTTTTTAAAGCTTTTAAGCTTAAATTTTTAATTTCTTTAATTTCATCATACTTTAAAAAGAAATAAGTATTAGTTATAAAATTATGTATTTCTTTTTTGTAAAATTCATCAATAACTAAATCATATAAAATATCAGCCATATAAAAATTAAATATTTTTGTAAGCTTAGAATCATAAGCATTCTCATCACAAAATATCTTTAAGAAGTGAGTATTGTTATCTATGCTTTCTGAAAAGCCTACTGTTATGTTTCTTTCATTAAAATATTGCTTCATTTCACTTACTTTTTCTACTATATCTTCTTTAAATTTATCATATACAACTGTTAAAAGCAGCATATTTGATACACTCCCTTCTTATACTATTATGTGTTTAAAGAAAATGTATATGCAAAATTAATTAAACAATTATCGACAAAACTAAAATTATATAAATTTTTATAAATATAATTTTATAAAAATCTAATATTAATGCTTATCAAAATAAACTCTTATTTATAATATAAACATAAAAAATAATAGCAATTTCAAAATTACTATCTATAAAAATAAAATGTATATTCTATGCTTAGAATTATTATTTTATTAAATTCTCTATTGTATATTTATAATAAATATATTAATAAAACTTTCTGTAGTTGAAATAATTTATATTTAAATTTATATTTAATTGTAATAATGTTATTATATACAGGAGTTGAATTTATTATGAAAATTATTTTTATAGATTATAGAGCAACAAATGAGGAGAAAGAAAATTTAGGGAAATTAGGTTATAAAGTACTTACAGTTCCTCCTAACAATAATTTATATGAAGCTGTATGTGGACACCCTGATATGCTTTTACATGTATTAAATGAAAATACTATTATAGTACATAAAGATATGGATTTAAAATTTATTGATTTTCTAAAAAGTCAAAATATAAATGTTATTTTTTCAGAAAAAAGTTTAAGCAGTAATTACCCTTTAGATATAATTTTAAATGCAGTAAATTTAGATAATATTTTTATGCATAATATAAAATATACAGATAGTGTTTTACTTAAAATGATAAAACATAAAAAGATAATAAATGTTAAACAAGGTTATAGTAAATGTTCTACAGCAATTGTAAGAAATAATGCTGTAATGACAAGTGATAAAAAAATTGCAAAAAGTCTTTATGAAGAAGGAATTGATGTACTTTTATTGCCTCCTGGAGATATTTTGCTTCCCTATTTAAATTATGGATTTATAGGCGGGTGTTGTGGACTTTTAGAAGACAATATTATTGCTTTTTATGGCGATTTACACAATTATTTATATGGCAAAGATGTATTTGATTTTTTAAAAAAGCATAAAGTAGAACCTGTATTTTTAAGTAAAGGTAAACTTATAGATAGAGGAAGTATACTTACAATATAAAACAGTATTTACTATAGAAGTATTTATATTTTAAATCTTGCATTATAATATACTTGAACCATTGTAGTATACTTACAATATAAAATAAAGCAGTAACCAAAATACTAAATTATAATTTTGGTACTGCTTTATTTTTTAATATTATTATCATCTCACAAAGGTCTTTTTATTAAATATTTATCAATTATAGCTAATCTCTATCAAGTACTCCAGCATGTATCATGCTATCACTTGATACATGTAAAATAAAAAGTTCTTTATGTATAGATATAATAGAAATTTAAAAATACTATAAATTGTATAGTGGAAATTAATTTACAGCTTATTATGAATTAATAATATTATATATTAAAAACTATTTTAAAGAAACAAATAGAACTAAAATTACAGCTATAGATTATAGATTAATCATATTTATATATTAAAAAACTATATATAAATTAAAAAACTATATATTAAAATTTGTATATTAAAATATTAAAAAGCTGTTTTAAGATAAATCTTAAAACAGCTTTTGGAGGCGCCACCCAGATTTGAACTGGGGAATAAAGGTTTTGCAGACCTCTGCCTTACCACTTGGCTATAGCGCCATACTGGAGCGGAAGACGGGATTCGAACCCGCAACTTTCACCTTGGCAAGGTGACGCTCTACCATTGAGTCACTCCGGCAAAATGGTGGCCAGACCAGGAATCGAACCAGGGACACGAGGATTTTCAGTCCTCTGCTCTACCGACTGAGCTATCTGGCCTTAATATTATTAAATAAATGGCGACCCAGAAGGGGCTCGAACCCTCGACCTCCGGCGTGACAGGCCGGCACTCTAACCAACTGAGCCACTGGGCCATAGTGGTGGGCACAACAGGGCTCGAACCTGTGACCCTCTGCTTGTAAGGCAGATGCTCTCCCAGCTGAGCTATGCGCCCACTAATTATCACTTAAGACAATTAAAATTATATAATGTTAAAGTTGAATTGTCAATATGTTTTTTATTCAAAAGGCATTTTGTGATTGATTTATGATAATGTCTTCATTATATCGTAATTTATGTTGATAACTGGACAAAAATAATTAAAAAAGCACCAATAAAACTGGTGCTAATATTATAAAAATTTTGAAACATTTTTTAAAATGCTTGATATATGTTTTTATTTAAAAGACATTTTTGCTTGCTTTTATAAATATTACTTGCTTTTGTAAATATATTTTATGTAGAAAATTTTTAAATTTATCTATATAAAATATAATAATAAATATATAGATAAATAAATATATTTATATTTATTATTACATAGTTGCTTTTTTTAAAATCTCACCTATTTCTTTATTTGTAAATATATAAGAGGTATTACAGAAATGACATTTTACTTCTTCATCTTTGCCTTCGTTGTATATTTCTTCTAAATCTTTTTTTCCTATGCTTATAAGTGCTTTTTCTACTCTATCTCTTGAACAATCACATTTAAACTCTGGCTTAATACTATCTAATATATTTAAATTCATATCTTCAAATATAAAATTTAATATATCTTCAATAGTCATTCCTTTTTTAATAAGTTCAGTTATAGAAGGTATATCCTGAAGCCTATAAGTTATTAAATCTGCTGTAAGTTCATCAGCACCAGGCATCATCTGTATTATAAATCCTCCTGCAGCTTCTATACTTAAATCAGTTCCAACTAATACTCCAAGTCCTACTGCTGATGGAGTTTGTTCGGAAACAGTAAAATAATAAGCTAAATCGTCTCCTATTTCACCTGTATATATAGGAACTTGACCTACATAAGGCTCTTTCAATCCCATATCTCTTATAACAAGTAAGTTCCCATTTTTACCTATTGCTCCTCCAACATCTAATTTCCCTTTACTGTTTGCAGGAAGTTCTACAGATGGATTCCCAATATATCCTTTTACCTTTCCATTAGGATAAGCTGTTACTACAACTCCTTCTGCTTTTCCTCCTCCAGAAATTTGTATAGTTAAAGTTTCTTTTTCAGATTTTAACATAGCTCCCATAAGGCTCCCTGCTGTAAGCATTCTTCCTAAGGCTGCAGCTGCTGTAGCAGAACAATTATGTATTTTAGAAGCTTTATCTACAAGTTCTGTAGTTATAGCTCCAAATATTCTTATATTTCCATTTTGAGCTGTTGCTCTTACTAATTTATCAGCCATTTTTACCTCCTTACAAATAACAAATCGTAAAATAATTTTTACGATAATTATAAAAAATTTATCACAAATTTGTTTTCAAATATATTATTGTATATTATTGTTTATAAACTGCTTTAATTTTTTTTAAGTACATATACTATTCTTTCACATTCATCATCTATAGGAAGATTTTCATAATTATTTAATTTTTCAACAATTTTAAATCCTATATTTTTTAATAAATTATCTAAATAGTTTGTTGTATATGCTTTTTCTATATGTTCTTCATCAAATCTTTTATACAAATTATCTTCTTTTATAAAAAAAATTAAATTCATTTGAACTATATCATTTTCAGTAAAGTTATCCCATATATATACTACATTATCATTGTCAAAAGTAAAAGTATTATTTCCTAATATATTAATGAGTTTATAGTAAGAGTTAATATCAAAAATAAATATTCCATTGTTTTTCAAGTGATTATAAACTGAATTAAAATAAGCATTTAAGTCATTTTCTTCAATAATATAATTTGTAGAATCAAGACAGCAGGTTATAAGATCAAATTTACGATTTAAATTTAATTTTGATATATCCTGACATATAAATTTTGCTTTTATTTTTAAAGCTCTTAATTTTTCTTCTGCTTTTGTAAGCATTTGACTTGATAGATCTACAGCCCATGTATTTTTAAAATATCTAGATAATTCTAAAGTCATGTTTCCTGTACCACAAGCTAAATCAAGATAATCATTTCTTTCTAAATTTAATTTTTCACATATTTCTAAAATCTTGTCTGCCCATTTTTTATAATCTATATCTGAATTTATCAATTCATCATAAATATATGCAAACTCTTCATATTGACTCATTAAAATTTCTTCCTTTCTAAGCACAATTATGCTCAAAGTAAATAATATATATTTCTGCTGTATAAGTCAATATTATTTTTTTATATCCTCATATTTAAAATCTATATATCCATCATTCATAATAATTTCTTTATTTTTAGGAAGATTTAATTCTTTTTTCCTTTTTGTCATTATACCTCCTATACGTCCAGTTTCTTCTGCTGTCAAAGAACTCCATCCATATTTATCTACTTTATCACTTAAGCCTAGTTCTTCTGCTATTTCATATTTTATTGTCTCTCTAAGTTTTTCCATTTCAGTTAGTTCTCTATTAGACTTTAATTTTGCTTTAATAACTTTTTTAAGTGGTGTTTTACCCATAAATTTTATACCCCCTATTATATACTATATTTTTTATTTTTAACTTAGGGGATTATATTTATTCATATATAAAAATTTTAATCATTTTATTATTTTTTATGAATATATTATATAATTAATTATATTTTGTTGAGAATATTTCAAACAGTGTAAAGGAAATTTTTTAATGAATATATTATATAATTAACTCACAATAAGCTGTAAATTAATTTCCACTATACAATTTATACTGTTTCTAAATTTCTATTATATATAGTGATCAATATTTAATAAAAAGATTTTTTGCGAGATAATCACTATATTTAGATAATCATTATATTTATATCTATAAAAAATTTTTTATACTCTAATATATTTAGTATACTATACATATTATTTACAATAAAAAAAGATGGAGAAATTCCCCATCTAGAAAAGATGACAAGCTACAAAGTGATCTTTTTCAATTTCCTTAAATTCTGGTCTTTTTTCATGACAAATAGGTTTAGCATACTTACATCTAGCTGCAAATCTGCATCCTGGTTTTGGATTTATTGGACTTGGCACTTCTCCTTCAATAACAATTCTTTGCCTTTTCCTTTCTGTTTCAGGATCAGGAATAGGAATAGCTGATAAAAGTGCTTGAGTATAAGGGTGCAAAGGCTTATCATACAAAACATTACTACCTGCAAGTTCTACCATAGTACCTAAATACATAACTCCAACTCTGTCAGATATATGCTTAACCATAGAAAGATCATGGGCAATAAATAAATAAGTAAGTCCTAGCTCCTTTTGAAGATTAATAAGCAAATTTACAATTTGTGCTTGTATAGATACATCAAGAGCTGAAATAGGCTCATCGCATACAATAAACTCAGGTTCTATAGCAAGAGCTCTTGCTATACCTATTCTTTGTCTTTGACCTCCTGAAAATTCATGTGGAAATCTAGAGGCATGCTCTTTATTTAACCCTACAAGCTCTAAAAGTTTATATATTCTGTTAGTTCTTTCTTTTCCAGTATATAAGTTGTGTATGTCAATTCCTTCGCCAATAATATCTCCTACAGTCATTCTCGGATTTAATGAAGCATATGGATCTTGAAATATTATTTGTGCCCTTCTTGTAAATTTTTTCTTTTCTTTATGATTTAATTTATGAATATCTACACCATCAAATAATACTTTACCATCAGTTGCTTCATATAATCCCATTACAGTTCTGCCGCAAGTTGTTTTACCACAACCTGATTCTCCAACCAAACCTAATGTTTCACCTTTTTTTATATTAAAACTTACATCATCTACTGCTTTTAATACAGCATCTTTACCAACTTTAAAGTATTTTTTTAAATTTTTAACCTCAATTAGATTTTGTTCTGCCATTATTTTGCACCTCCTAATTCTTTAGGCATTTCTACTTTTGGTGCTAATGAATGTTTTAGCCAGCAAGAAACTTCATGGCTATCAGAAAGTTTTGTAACTTCTGGCATAGCTTCTCTACATATAGGCATTGCATATTCGCATCTTGATGCAAAAGGGCATCCTACTGGTGGCTTTATTAAATCCGGAGGAGTTCCTTTAATGGAATATAACTCTTTTTTATGTCCAGTGTCTAACCTTGGCACTGATTGAAGTAATGCCCAAGTATACGGATGCTGAGGTTTATAGAATATTTCATCTGTAGTTCCTCTTTCTATTATTTGACCTGCATACATAACTTGAATTCTATGTGCAACATCAGCAACTACTCCAAGGTCATGAGTTATAAGTATAACTGCAGTTCCAAGTTTAGCCTGAAGATCTGCAATAAGTTCCATTATTTGAGCTTGAATTGTTACATCAAGTGCTGTTGTTGGTTCATCAGCTATAAGTATTTTAGGATTGCATGCAAGTGCTATAGCAATCATAGCTCTTTGTCTCATACCGCCCGAAAATTCGTGAGGATATTGTTTTGCCCTTTTTTCTGCATTAGGTATATTAACAAGTTTAAGCATTTTAATTGCTTCACCCATAGCTTCATGTTTATTCATACCTCTATGAATTATTAAACTTTCTGCTATTTGCTTGCCAACTGTCATTGTTGGATTTAGAGATGTCATAGGATCTTGAAAAATCATACTTATCTCTGCGCCTCTTATATTTCTTAATTCTTTTTCAGGTAAATCCACCAAGTTTTTGCCATTAAATATTATTTCCGAACCTTTTTTTATTTCTCCTGGAGGGGTTTGTATAAGCCTCATTATAGATTTAGCTGTAACTGATTTACCACAACCAGACTCACCTACTACTGCTAAAGTTTCTCCTTTATTTAAGTAAAAATCTACACCTCTTACAGATTGAACTTCACCAGCGTAAGTATGATATGAAACTTTCAAATTTTTAACTTCTAATATTTTTTCCATTGCTATTTCCCCCCTATTGACGTAATTTTGGATCTAATGCATCTCTTAATCCATCGCCTAACAAGTTAAATGAAAGCATAGTTAAACTGATAAATAGTGCCGGGAAAAATAACTGATAAGGATAAAACTTCATATTTTGTTGTCCTGATTGAGCTAAAGCACCCCAACTTGTATTTGGAGATTTTACTCCTAAGCCTATATAGCTTAAAAAAGCTTCACCAAATATAAAAGATGGTATATCAAAAGTTATAGCTACAATCATAACTCCAATTGTGTTTGGAATTAAATGCTTTAAAATAATTCTATTTGAATTGGCACCAAGGGCTTGTGCTGCCAATACATATTCTTGTTCTTTTATTTGAAGAATTTGTCCTCTAACTAATCTTGCCATACCTACCCATCCAGTAATAGTCATTGCTATTATAAGTGGAAGAATGGCTCCTTTAATCTGAAGTTCTGAAAAAAGTATTGAAATAAGAATAACTACTATTAAGTAAGGAATACTACTTAATATTTCAACAATTCTCATCATTATATCATCAACAATACCACCGAAATAACCTGATATACCACCATATATAACTCCAACAAAAGTATCAATTATAGCTCCAAAAAAAGCTATAATTATAGATATTCTTCCACCTTTTGTTACTCTTGCAAAAAGATCACGTCCTAACATATCTGTACCAAACCAATGTACTTTATTAGGGCTTTGATTAATGTTAGAGGTATCCATAGCTTCAAATGAAAATTTAGTAATCATAGGTCCAAAAATGGTAATAAATATTATTAAAACCAGTATAATTAATGAAGCTATGGCAACTTTATTTTGCTTAAGTCTTCTCCAAGCGTCTTGCCAGTAAGTTATATTTGGTCTTAGAATTTCGTCAGCATTAGAATTTTCGCAACCAATAATTTGAAATTTTTCTTTACTTAATTCTGACATAATTCGCTCCTCCTATTTCTTTTCACCTGATATTCTTATTCTTGGATCTATTAGTCCGTATACAATATCAACAATAACTAATGAGAATATATAAAGTGCTGCAACAAAAATGGTTTGTCCCATTATCATAGTAAAATCTCTATCCGTTACACTGTTTACAAAGTAGGAGCCTAATCCTGGTATAGAAAATATTGTTTCTATTACAAAAGACCCAGTTAATACTCCAGCTATTTGAGGTCCTAATAATGTTATAGCTGGCAAAATAGCATTTCTTATAATATGTTTCCATGTTAATGAAATTTTTGATACGCCTTTAGCTTTTGCTGTTAATATATAATCCTGTCCTATTACATCTAAAGCATTAGCTCTCATATATCTAGCATAAGTAGCAATTGAACTAAAACTCATAGCAATAGAAGGCAGTATTGTATATTTAAAAGAACCATATCCTGTTGTAGGAAGTAATTTAAATTTAACAGTAAATGTGTATTGAAGAAGAGCCGCAACTACAAAGCTTGGTATAGAAACTCCAAGAAGTGCAATAAAAATAACTAAATAATCAGGCCATCTTCCTCTATTGAAAGCAGCTATAATTCCTAAAATACACCCTAACAAAAATCCTAATACTATAGATTGAATACCTATTCTTGCTGACTTAGGAGCATGTTCTTTTATAACATCGCTAACGTTTCTTCCTGCATATACCATAGATTCTCCTAAATCACCTTTTGCAACATTTTTAATATAAGTTAAATATTGTTCTGGAACTGATTTATCTAAACCATATTTAGCTCTAAAGTTTATTCTAGCCTGTTCTGGAAGTTTTTTTTGTCCAGTTGTCAGAGGATCTCCAGGCATTATATGCATAAGCATAAAGGTTATTGTTATTATTATAAATAATGTTACAAACATATATCCTATACGCTTTGCTATGAACTTTAGCATATTCATCCCTCCATAAAAATAAAATTTGTTGCCGCAGGATTATATCCCACAGCAACTTTAATACAATATTTTTTATTTTCCTCTGCCTTGAGTATAAGCATACTTAACTTCATATAATTGACCAAAATTTACAAGCATAAGATTTTTTACATAATTAGCTTCAAATATGTTGTATTTTCTGTAATTTACAGGAGAAGCTACAGCTTCATCAACTAAAAGAAGTTGTTCTGCTTGTTTAAATAATTCTGTTCTTTCAGCATCATCTTTAGCAGTTCTAGTTTTGTTTATAAGTTCATCATATTTAGCATTCTTCCAACCATTATTCATCTGTCCAGCGTTGCTAAGCCACATATCCATAAATGTCATTGGATCATTATAGTCAGCACCCCAAGCTAAACCTGCAAGCTGATATTCACCACTGTCAAGTCTTTTCATAAATTGGTTCCATTCCATATATTCTGGTTCTATTTTAACTCCTAGAGCATTTTGATATGCCTGTTGATAATATTCAGCAATTTCTTTTGTTTCAGCATCTGTTCCAGAGTTAATCATCTTTATAGTTATTTTAGATGGATCTTCAGGAAGTCCTAATTCCTTTAGTCCCTCTACAAGTAAAGCTTTAGGGTCTTTATATTTATCATAAGCAGCTTTTAATGGTTCAACCCCTGCAGCTTTTCTATATTCTTGATCTCCTATAAGAATTTCAAATGGTACCCATCCTAGTGCTGGTGAACCAAGTCCTTTGTAAATTGTTTTTACTATATCTTCTCTATTTAATGCTAATGAGAAAGCAAGTCTTACCTTAGGACTATTAAATGGGTTTACCTGACCATCAATTTTTGGTATTGTATTATAAGTCTGATAAACTACAGATCCATCATATCCTGTTAAATTAGTATATTTACCTGCTTTATTAAATTGATCTACATACTCTGGTTTTCTAACTCCTACAGCATCTATAGAACCATTTTCAAGTTCATTCATTCTTGCTGTTTCATCTTTTATAATTTTAAAATTAACTTTATCTAATTTAACATTGTCTTTATCCCAGTATTTTTCATTTTTTTCAAGAACTACATCACTTTGATGTGTCCAACTTGCAATTTTAAATGGTCCGTTTACAGGAAGAGTTTCTGCTTCTGTACCATATTTATCTCCATATTTTTCAACTATATCCTGTCTTTGAGGTAAAAATGTTTTAAATGAAGTTAATTGTAAGAAATATGGTACTGGCTGTTTTAATGTAAATTCAAGAGTATTATCATCTATTGCTTTTACTCCAACATCTTCTTTCTTACCTTTTCCTGAATTATATTCCTCTGCCCCTTTAATTGGGAATAAAAAGTATGCATACTGTGCTGCTGTATTAGGATCAAGTGTTCTTAAAATGCTGTAAACATAATCATTTGCTGTAACCTTTTTACCATCATACCATTCATAATCTCTAAGAGTAAATGTCCATTTTAAGCCATCTTCAGATGTTTTCCATTCTTTTGCTCCAGCTGGTGCAATGATTTCCTTACCATCTTTGTCTTTTTCAAGCCTTGTTAAACCTTCTGTTATTTCAATAAGTATTTGAGATGAATAAAGATCTGTTGCTTTTGACAAATCCATTGTTTTAGGTTCTGCCTTTAAAGTTAAATTTAAATACTGCTCCTTATCCATTTCTCCTGATGCAGCTTGATTATCAGTTCCTGCTTGAGGTGTTTTACTACCACAACCTGCAAACAAAGATGCAGTAAGAACTGTAGCAGCCATAACTGCGGCTAACATTTTTTTGCTTTTCATTTTATTTCCCCCTTTTAATTTATATATATATTTATATATGATATGTATTTCTACTTATCATATTATTTCATATAATAAGTATTTCTAATTATCATATTAACTATTCATGATAATTTTAATAATTATGAAATTATTAAAATATAAATGTTTAAGCTATGAAAATTCATAAATTTTTATGTCTTATTTTTTCATTTTTACATACTACCATACATTTTATATGTTGTCAACATTTGAATTTTCATGGTTTTATTACAGCAAAGTTATAAAAATCTGTTTGAAATTTTCTAATAATTGAATTAAAATTTTCTTATCTAAGCATCAATTGAATAATAAAAATTTAAATTTATTCATAGATATCATTATTTAAAATTTAATGTTAACATCTAACAAAATAATAATATTTATAATAATCTTTCTTGCTCTAAAAAATAAAATATATTTTTGTTTATATTTTATATATCTAATTCATCTTATTTATTATAAACTAAAAGTAAAAATATATAAAATAATTTAAAAATTATAGCACTTTAAAAAATTTTTCTAATATCATAATAATAATAGAAAGGAAATAATACTTTTATTATAATAAAAAATAAATAATAATTCTACTAAAATTTTATTTTAATTACAATTTTACAATTTAACATACAAAAGTATATATTTTTTTACATATAGATTATATAATATACTTATTATATATATTTTATAGTTTTTAGGAGGTATAAAACATGAAATTTAATGTAGCAATTGTTGGTTGCACAGGTATGGTTGGAAGAAAATTTATAGAAATATTAGAAGAAAGGGATTTTCCAATAGACAATTTATATCTTTTTGCTTCAAAACGTTCTGCTGGTACTTCTATTTCATTTAAAGATGAAAATATAATAGTAGAGGAACTAAAAGAAGATAATATAAAAAATAAATCTATTGATTTTGCTCTTTTCTCTGCTGGAGGAGATGTAAGTCTTGAATATGCACCTATATTTGCTAAATATAACGCCATTGTAATAGATAATAGTAGTGCTTGGAGAATGAATAAAGACGTTCCTTTAGTAGTTCCAGAGGTTAATCCTGAAGATATTAAATTAAATAAAGGTATAATAGCAAATCCTAATTGCTCAACAATACAAGCTGTAGTAGCTTTAAAACCTTTATATGATAAATATGGAATAAAAAGAATTATTTATTCTACTTATCAAGCAGTATCCGGTGCAGGTATGGGAGGATATAATGATTTAAAAGAAGGAATTAATGGTAAAGCACCAAAAAAATTCCCTTATCCAATAGCTAATAATGTTATTCCTCATATAGATACTTTTACAGAAAATGGATATACTAAAGAGGAACTTAAAATGATAAATGAAACTATAAAGATTATGCACGATGACAGTTTAAAAATAACTGCTACTACTGTAAGAGTTCCTGTTTATTACGGCCATAGTGAAAGTATTAATGTAGAATTAAAAAATGAATTTAACATAGAAGATATATTTAATCTTTATAAAAACTCTAAAGGTATTGTTTTAAAAGATGATGTTAATAATTTAGTTTATCCTATGCCATTAGAGGCAGAAGGACATGATGAAGTTTATGTGGGAAGAATAAGGAGAGATTTTAGTGTGGATAATGGTTTGAATTTATGGGTTGTTGCAGATAACATAAGGAAAGGTGCTGCACTAAACGCAATTCAGATTGCAGAATATATAATAAATGAAAGGAAAAAATCATAATCAACTGTGATTTTTTATAAATAATTAAGAAGGAGGCTAATTATATGAGTATTTTTAAAGGCAGTGGCGTAGCTATAGTTACACCTTTTAATGAATCTGGAGTTGATTTTAAAAAATTAGAAGAACTCTTAAATTGGCATGTAGAAAACGGCACTGACGCTATTATTGTATGTGGTACTACCGGTGAAGCTTCAACAATGACTGAAGCTGAAAAAAAAGAAACAATTAAATTTACTGTAGATGTAATAAAAAAGAGAATACCTGTAATAGCAGGAACTGGTACAAATAATACAAAAGCTTCTGTTTCCATGAGTAAATTTGCTGAAAGTGTTGGTGTAGACGGACTTTTAGTAATAACTCCTTATTATAACAAAACTACTCAAAAAGGACTTATTGAGCATTTTAAAGCTATATCTGAAAGTGTAAATCTTCCTATTATATTATATAATGTTCCATCAAGAACAGGCATGAATCTTGAACCTAAAACACTTAAAGCTCTTTGTGAATTTGAAAATATTAAAGCTATAAAAGAAGCTAGCGGAAATATAAGCCAAGTTGCTAAAATTAAAGCTCTTTGTGGTGATAGAATAGATATATATTCTGGAAATGATGATCAAGTAATTCCTATTATGTCCTTAGGAGGATTAGGGGTAATTTCAGTACTTGCTAATATTATACCTAAAGATATTCATGATATGTGCAAACTTTTCTTTGAAGGAAAATATGAAGATGCATTAAAAATACAGCTTAATACTTTAGCTTTAAGTGATGCTGTATTTATAGAAACAAATCCTATACCAATAAAAACTGCCATGAACCTTATGGGAATGAATGTAGGAAATTTAAGACTTCCTCTTTGTGAAATGTCTCCTGCTAATTTAGAAATTTTAAAGAAAGAACTTGTATCTTATGGATTAAAATTATCCCAATAAAAATATTTTAAATTATTACTTATACATGTACTACAAATAATAAAAAATTTATATTAAATATATGTATAAGTTAGTTTTAAATAAAAAGCTTATAAATAAGCATTGGAGTGATTAAATGATAAATATTTTATTAAATGGCTGTTGTGGGAAAATGGGTAAAATAGTTACCCAGTCTTGTACTAATTTCCCTAATATAAAAATATGTGCAGGAGTAGATAGATTTAAAACAAATATGAATTATCCTGTTTATGAAAATATTTTTGAGTGCAAAGAAAAAATAGATGTAATTCTTGATTTTTCAAGACCTGATTCTTTAGAATCCCTACTAACTTATTCAAAAGATAAAAATATACCTCTTGTTCTTTGTACTACAGGTTATAGTGCTGAGCAATTATCAAAAATAGATGAATATAGCAAATTAATTCCTATATTCCGTTCTGCTAATATGTCTTTAGGAATTAATGTAGTTAATAATATATTAAAAAAAATAACTAACCTTCTTTATAATAATTTTGATATTGAAATAATAGAAAAGCATCATAATCAAAAGGTAGATGCTCCAAGTGGTACTGCTCTTCTTCTTGCAGATACTATAAAGTCTTCTATATCTGAAGAAACAAATTATGTATATGGAAGAGAAGGAAATAGCAAAAGAAATCATAAAGATATTGGAATACATGCAGTAAGAGGTGGAAGTATTGTAGGGGAACATGAAGTTATGTTTGCAGGCCAAGGAGAAATAATAGAAATAAAACACACAGCTTTATCTCGTGAAGTATTCGCTATAGGGGCATTAAAAGCCTGCGAATTTATGTATGGCAAAGAAAAAGGACTTTACTCTATGGACGATATTATAGAAAATAATTAAAATTTACAGTATGCTTAAAAAATAATCCATTGCATCATAAAAATAATGCAATGGATTATTTTTATTTAATTATGTAAAATTTTTATTTATCCATTTTTCAAGTCTATCCATACCTTCTTTTAAAATATCAAAGCTGTAAGAATAAGATATCCTTACATGTCCTTCTCCTAAAGGACCAAAAGCTGAACCTGGAACAAGAGCTAAATGTGCTTCTTTAAGAAGTCTTTCACAAAACTCTTCGCTGCTTAATCCATATTTTTTTATAGAAGGAAATATATAAAAAGCTCCAGTAGGCATTACTGTTTCTAATCCCATTTTTATAAGTCTTTTATATACATAATCTCTTCTTTTTATAAATTCTTTTTTCATATCTTCTACATCTTTAAGGCAATTTTTAAGGCCTTCATAAGCACCATACTGGGCTATTGATGGTGCACAAGAAACATTATATTGATGTACTTTCATTATTTCATCCATAAAAAATTTTGGTGCACAAACATATCCTACCCTAAGCCCAGTCATAGAAAACATTTTAGAAAAACCACTTATTAAAATAATTCTATCTTTTAATTCCTTGCACTGAGCTATAGAATAATATTCTTCTTCAAAACATAAAGAGCTATATATTTCATCTGTAACTATGATTATATTACTATCTTTTAATAAATTACTTAATTTATTTCTATCTTCTTTAGATAAACTTGCCCCTGTAGGATTAGATGGATATGAAAGTATTAATATCTTTGGATCTTCAGTTTCAATAAGTTTTTTAATTTCATCTACATTTATAGAAAAATCTCCATTAAGACTATAATTTATTACTTTTCCACCTGCTAATTTACTGCAGCTTTCGTAAGCTGGATAAGCTGGACTTGGTATAAGAACCTTATCTCCTTCATTTAATATAGCAGTAAATGTGGAAAGTATAGCTTCACTGCCTCCTACAGTTATACATATCTCATCTTTATTATAATCTATATTAAATTTACTTAAGAATTTAGATATTTCTTCTCTAAGCTCCGTTAACCCTGAATTTAATGTATATTCTGTTTTGTTTTCATTTATAGCATTTATCATTGCTTTTTTTATATTTCCTGGGACATTAAAATCAGGCTGTCCTAATGTTAAAGATAAAGCCTCAGGTACTTGAATAACTTTATTGTAAAATTTTCTTATACCAGAAATTTCTATATTTTTTACTCTTTTTGAAATTGCATATTCGTTATATGTAGAAATATCCACTAAACTACCTCCTTTGTATTTGATTTATACTTATAATTATATTCTTTTTTGCTATTTTTTAAAAGATTTTCTTTTTATGCTAATTTACCCCTTTCATTATTCTTTATTTTTTATTATAATTTATTGTATATTGCCATATAGTAAAAGTTTAATAACTTAAAAAAGGAGGTTTATTAATATGGAATATAATTTAACAGACCCTTATGAAATAGCAAGATTTATAAAAGAATCAAAAAAAACAACCCCTGTTAAAGCATATATATCAGGAAATTTAGATGAATGTGATTTCGGAAATATAGATGTATATGGCTCCAATAATTTTTATGTACTTTTTGGTGAAGGTAATGAAATTTTAGAATTCATAAACCAAAATAAAAATAAAATAGAAAAATTTAAATTAGAAAATGATAGACGTAATTCAGCAATTCCACTTATGAATATTCTAAATGTAGATGCTAGAATTGAACCAGGTGCTATTATAAGAGATAAAGTTATAATAGGAAAGAATGCTGTAATTATGATGGGAGCTGTAATAAATATAGGCGCAGAAATTGGAGAAAGCGCTATGGTAGATATGAATGCTGTTATAGGTGCCAGAGCAAAAATTGGCAGAAGAGTACATGTAGGTGCTGGCGCCGTTGTCGCTGGTGTTCTTGAACCTCCTAGTAAAAGTCCTTGTGAAATAGGAGACGATGTTTTAATTGGTGCAAATGCTGTCATTCTTGAAGGAGTTAAAGTTGGAAATGGTGCCATTGTAGCTGCAGGCTCTGTTGTAACAGAAGATGTACCAGAAGGTGTTGTTGTTGCTGGAACACCTGCAAAAATTATAAAAACAGTAGATGAAAGAACAAAAGAAAAGACAAAAATACTTGATGATTTAAGAAAATAAGGGAATTTTTCCCTTATTTTTCTTTTATTTTTTATTATTTATTTTTATTATTTATTCTCCTCAAAAACATTTTCATTTTCTTCGTCGTCACTTTTTATTACACTTAAATCTTTATTTACTTTTTCCATTTTAGATATAGATACTTCATAAGCTACTTTTTTAATTGTTTCATTCTCTGATATTTTCTTTTCATATTCTCTGCTTTGAAGTCTTCCCCATATTCTAATATTATCTCCTACTTGAAGGTTTTGGCAAAATCTTGAATTTCTTCCCCAAGCTATGGTTGGAATATAATCTGATTTATTATAAGAACGATTAACTGCTAAAAGCATGTCTGCTATTTCTCTTCCAAAAGGAGTAGTCCTATAAATTGGCTGCTTACATATATATCCATCAAGAAATATTTGATTTGGATTTTTACTTTTTTCAATGCAGAATTCAATATTTCTTGCAAATACTGAAAGTATAAGTCTGTTAGCCCCATCTATAAATTTATTATAAGATCTAAGCTGCCCTTCTACTATTACTTCACTTCCTTCTTTAAGATCCATTCCTACTATTAATCTTTCCGAAACTGTAACATTTAATAAATCCTTTGCTTCACTTAATCTTGGTACTTCAATATTAAATGTATAAAATCCTTCTCCATACATTTCATGGCTAAATTGAAGATCCGATACTATTTTCCCCTCCAAATATATCTTATTGTTTAACATTAAATTGTCCATCTTAACCCCTCTTTCCCTTAGTTTTAATTACTCACACAACATATAAATATTCAAATAAAAAATAAAATATAACAATTTTTAACTTAAAAATAAAACTTTTTTAAATAATTTTTTTTCTATATCTTCTGCTTTTAATCCTTCAATCAATGCTATTGTTACTGATACCATCAATGAATATAAATGTATATCATTAATATATTGAAAATGAATAGGTATTTCTTGAGGTTCAAGTATGTAATCTTCTTTTAAATCTAAATATCTCTGGAGGCAATATACAAAACCTAAATTATTATCTTCAACACTGGAAAGAGTTACTGTATTTTTATTCCCAAATCCATATGTTATTATATTCCCATATATATTCAAATTTTCTTTATAATTATTATCCATATTAATAAAACAATAATTACATTTTAAATTTGAAAATTTTAATTTTTTATTACTATTTAAAATTATATAGTCTAACTTAGAATATTCAGTTAACTCATCTAAAAATAAAAATTTATAATGAATTTCTAAAATATCTAAAGCCTCTAATATATATGTTTTTAATTTCTCTTCTTCTATCCCAGATATTATTGTTAAGTTTTTCATATAATCCCTCCTGCAAAAACTTATTTTAAATTATTTTAAGCAGGAGGCTGTATTTTATACATTTATGAATATATGTTCTCATTATATTACATATTTATTATAATCTTCAATACAAATACATTTTATTTAGATATTTGTCTTCCTGTAGAATCTATATAAAAATTATCTTTATAAATTAAATCAGAAACTTTTACAAAAGTATATCCATCATTTTTTAATTTTTCTAGTACTTTAGGAAGATTTTTAGGTGTATATTTAGCAGTATTATGATATAAAATTATTGAACCTGGTTTTGTTTTTGAAATTACTCTATTATATTCTATATCTTCTCCTTGTTCCTTCCAATCAATGCTGTCAACATCCCACTGAATACAATAAAAGCCAGCCTCTTCTATAGTTTCTATTAAAGTATCATTGTAAGCTCCTGAAGGAGCTCTAAAAAGCTTTGTCTCCTGACCTGTTATAGATATAATTTTATCTTCACAGTTTTTAATATCCTGCAATATTTTTTCTTTTGGTATTTTTGTCATATCTGGATGCTTGTCACTATGATTGCCAATTTCATGCCCTCTATTAGATATTTCTTTAGCAAGGTCTTTGTTATCCTCAATCCATCTTCCTACAAGAAAAAATGTAGCTTTAACATCATATTTATCTAATATATCTAATATTTGTTCTGTATTATCTTCTCCTAAACTTACATCAAAAGTTAATGCTATCTTTTTTTCTTTTACATCTACACTGTATATAGGGAGTTTTTTATGCATTAATTTAAATACTCCTATATTTTTATAATTAACTATTATTGAAGTTATAGAACTTATAAATAATAAAATTAATGCTATAAATATTTTTTTAGCTATTTTCCTTTTTTCATGTAATATTGTCATATATCTCCCTCATATTTATTATTTCTATATAATATTATTCTTAAAAAAATTTTATATTCATATGTTTTACTTTGGATAACATATGTCTTTATATATACTTTACTATCATATTATTTTTTATTTTGAGTTAAATTTCTCATTTTACTTTGGATAATATAGGTCTTTGAGCCTTTAATAATACAGTATAAGTATTTTTTTAAAAGAAAAACTATAAACATGAAATTAAAGCACCGATTTATTTCGATGCTTTTTGTGATATAATATTTTTATAATATTTTTAAGAATGTTAGCATTATAATATACATTAATACAAGGGGGAATAACTGTGTTTGGAGATACTTCTGAATTAGCAGAAAATAAATTACTTCTTCTTTATATATTTGATAAAATCAATCTTCCAATTTCTAATATACAGATAACACAAATAGTACTTGAAAATAATTTCATAAATTATTTTACTCTTCATCAATACATATCTGAATTAGTTTCTTCTGGATTTTTAGAATATACAAAAGAAGAATCTAAACATAAATTAATTATAACAGCAAAAGGTTCAAAAGTTCTTTCTATGTTTAAGCAAAGACTTCCTAAAGATAAAATAGAAATAATAGATAACTATTTAAAACTACATTTAGAAAAAATTAAAAAAGAAATTACTATTTTTGCTGATTATACAATTGAAAATAATAATAATTATATAGTAAATTTAAAAGCAACTGAAAACAATTCAATTTTAATGGACTTAAAATTAAATGTTCCTTCAATTAAACAAGCAAGAGAACTTTGCAGCAGATGGAAGCAAAATTCATCAGAATTATATAGTAAAATAATTAGTTTGCTTATAGATTAAATAATTAGCATACCTGTAGGTTCTCCCCCTATAGGTATGATTTTTTTAGTTTCTTTTTTTAAATTAAGCTCTATTAAAAAATTATTATAGTTATCACCCACATAAATATTTTCTTCATTTTTAATTATACCTCTTGGCATCCCACCTATTTTTATTCTTTTTATTTCTTTTACATTATCCATATCTATTATACTTATAGTACCATCTCCAAAATTAGATATATAGCAAATATTATTTTCACAATAAATATCTACAGGATAAGTTCCTACTTTTAATCTCCATACAGTTTCTAAATTTTTTAAATCTATCATGCATAAACTTCCATTTTTATTAATTCCCATAAAACTTTCACATACTAAAAGCTTATCTTCTTTTGGTGTAAAAATTGCTTTTACTGGATAACTTAAAACTTTTATATTTTTAATATTAAAGTTATCACTACAGTCAATTAGTGTTATACTATCACTATTCATGTTAGATACTGCTATTATCTTTTTATTTTTATTAATAGATATACTATGTGGAAAATTACCACAGGGTATTTCTTCAATTATTTTATTTTGGCTTAAATTAAATACTATAATACTATTTAATTCACCACAGATAATATAAGCATTATCTTCAAAAACATCTACTCCATTACAATGCATGCCAATAAAAAAATTTTCAATTTCTTTATTCATATTTATATCTACAATAGATAAACTATTACTATAACTGTTAGCTACTAATAACTTATCTTTATAAATACATATATCATGGGGACCGGCTTTATAAGCTTCATGCCTGCTTAGTTCTATTTTCTGTTCCTCTTTAAATTGAATTAAGTTAACCTTTGAAATATAGTCAGAAGAAGTATTGCATACGTATAAGCAGCTCAATCTAATCACCCCCGTTACACTAATATATAATATGTAACTAAGGGCAAACTGTTAATAATTAATAAGCATTTTTTATTATTTTCCTCATATCTCCTATCATATAAAGAGATCCACATATAAGGAGTAAATCATCTTTTTGACAATAAGATAATCCTAATTTATAAGCTTTTTCATAATCATCTTCAATTTCTACATTAGGATTAATTTTCTTTATATTATAAGCAAGTTTTTTAGAAGTTTCTGCTCTTTCAGAATGAGGAGCTGTAACTATAATTTTAGCTGCTTTAGGAGCTATTATATTTATCATATTTCCAACTTGTTTATCAGCTAATATACCTAAAATAAGAATTATATTATTATATTTAAAATAAACATCAATGCTTTCTTTTAAATTTTTTATACCATCTACATTATGTGCTCCATCTATAACTACCAATGGATCCTTTTTCATAACCTCTAATCTTCCAGGCCATTTTACATTTTTTAAAGCTTTTAAAATATGTTGTTTTTCTATATTTATACCTTGCCTTATAAGTTCTTCTACTGCATGTATTACAACAGAACAATTTAACATTTGATGTTTTCCTAAAAGGTTAAATTCTACTTCATAATAATTTTCATTAGTTTTAATAATAATATTTTGTTTAAAATTATTAAAATCTATATATTTTAATTCCGCAGTATTTCTTTTAACATCTATAAGTTTAGAATTTTTTTCAGTGCATATATTTTTTATTACATTATAGCTTTCTTCTTCTTGAGGATATAAAACCAAAGGTACTTCATTTTTTATTATTCCAGCCTTTTCATAGGCAATTTTCCCTAAAGTATCTCCAAGTATTTTCATATGATCATAACTTATAGAAGTTATAATACTTAATATAGGTATTATAACATTAGTAGAATCTAATCTTCCTCCAAGACCTACTTCAATAACAGCATAATCTACATTTTTATCATAAAAATATTTAAACATAGCACAACTTATTATTTCAAACTCTGTAGGATGTTCATATCCTAAGCTAATTACCTTATCTACAGCTTTAGCTACTTCAGTTACTACTTTAGCTAAATCTTCTTTGGATATATTCTCACTATTTATTTGAATTCTTTCTTCAAATTCTTCTAAATACGGAGAAATATACATACCAACTTTATATCCTGCTTCTTTTAAAATTTCACTTATCATAACAGTTGTAGAACCCTTACCATTAGTTCCTGCTATATGTATACATTTTAATTTTTTATGAGGATTCCCTAAAATTTCTAAAATCTTTTCTGTTCTTTCTAATCCATAATTACTCCCCAATTTTGCAGTATTTTTTATATAACTCATAGATTCAATATAATTCATTTTATCACCAGTTTCTATTTTATTTATATAAATTAATCAGCAGAGGAAAATCCTCTGCTATTTTTAATTTAAATTTTTAATTCTTTGAATAACTGCATTAAGCATTTCTTTATATTTTTCACCTTTAGCTCTTTCTTCATCTACAACAGCCTTTGGAGCTTTATTTACAAATTTTTCATTTGAAAGTTTTTTCTCTACTCTATCTATTTCAGATAAAAGCTTTGTTTTTTCCTTATTAAGTCTTTCAAGTTCTTTTTCTCTATCTACTAAATCTAAAAGAGGAATATATATTTCGGCTCCTCTTGTAACTACTGAAACAGCATTTTGAGGAATTTCTTCTTTAGATTGTAACATATTAATCTCTGATGCAAATGCGAGTTTTTCAAAATAAATTGTACCAGATATAAAAGCTTTTTCAGCTTCTTTTGAAACTAAAGCTAAAATTTTTGCTTTTCTTGATGGTGGAACATTCATCTCTGCTCTTACATTCCTTATGCTTTTAATAGCATCTATAATATAATCCATATTTTCTTCTGCTTCTTTATCATTTAAATTTTCATCATATTCAGGCCATTTTGATATTGTAATTGATTCATATTCAGCGTCTAAATGTGTATATATTTCTTCTGTTATAAATGGCATTATAGGATGAAGAAGCTGCAAACTTGTAGTTAAAACTTTATAAAGCACATTAAAAGTTATACCCTTTGCTCTTTCATTATTCCCATAAAGTATAGGTTTGACTAATTCTATATACCAGTCGCAAAACTCTGACCAAATAAAATCATATATCTTTTGTGATGCTATTCCAAGTTCGAATTTTTCTATATTATCAGTTATATCTTTAGAAACAGTATTTAATCTTGATAATATCCATCTATCAGCTATAGTATAATCTTTATCATCTTTATATTTTTCCATAATATTTTTATCTAAATTCATTATAACAAATCTAGATGCATTCCAAATCTTATTTGCAAAATTTCTAGCTGCTTCAACCTTTTCTTCTTGATATCTTATGTCATTTCCTGGAGCATTCCCAGTTATAAGCATAAATCTTAAAGCATCTGCTCCATATTTTTCTATTACATCTAATGGATCTACACCATTGCCTAAAGACTTAGACATTTTTCTTCCTTCTGCATCTCTTATAATTCCATGTATAAGTACAGTTTCAAAAGGAATATCGTTCATATTATGAAGACCTGAAAATATCATTCTTGCTACCCAGAAGAATATAATATCATAACCTGTTACAAGAGTATTTGTTGGATAAAAGTATTTTAAATCCTCTGTTTCATTTGGCCATCCTAAAGTTGAAAATGGCCATAGAGCGGAACTAAACCAAGTATCAAGAACATCTTTATCCTGTTCTAAGTTACTGCTTTTACACTTTGAGCAAGTTTTTGGCTCTTCTATAGAAACATTAATCTCCCCGCAATCTTTGCAGTACCAAACAGGAATTCTATGTCCCCACCAAAGCTGTCTTGATATACACCAATCTTGAATGTTTTCCATCCAATTATAATATATCTTTTCAAATCTTTCTGGAACAAATTTTATCTTTTTTTCTTTAACAACTTCTATTGCTGGTTTTGCTAAAGTTTCCATTTTTACATACCACTGTTTTGAAATCATAGGCTCTACTGTAGTTTTACATCTATCATGGCATCCAACATTGTGAGTATGTTCTTTTATTTTAACTAAATATCCTTGCTCTTCTAAATCCTTAACTATTGCTTTTCTTGCTTCGTATCTATCCATGCCTGCATATTTACCGCCTAAAGCATTTATAGTTCCATCTTCATTCATAATATTTATTTCTTCTAAATTATGTCTTTTACCAACTTGATAATCGTTTGGATCATGAGCAGGAGTTATTTTAACTGCACCTGTTCCAAAATCTAAATCTACATAGTCATCTTCTATTATAGGAATTTCTTTATTAACTAAAGGTAAAATTAGTTTTTTACCTACTAAATGTTTATATCTTTTATCTTTAGGATTTACAGCTACTGCTGTATCTCCAAGCATTGTTTCTGGACGAGTTGTTGCTATTTCTAAATACTCATCACTTCCTACTACTGGATATTTTATATGCCAAAAATATCCATTTTGTTCACTGTATTCTATTTCCGCATCAGAAAGAGCTGTTTTACATTTTGGGCACCAATTTGTTATTCTATTTCCTTGATATATAAGCCCTTCATTATATAATTTAACAAAAACTGTTCTAACAGCTTTACTTAAATTTTCATCCATTGTAAAAGCTTCTCTTGTAAAATCCGCTGAAACTCCCATTTTTTTAAGCTGCATTCTAATTCTTTCTCTATATTCATATGTCCATTCCCAAACTTTATCAAGAAAAGCTTCTCTTCCCATTTCTTTTTTCTTTAAACCTTGTTTTAAAAGCTCATTTTCAACTTTAACTTCCGTTGCTATACTAGCATGGTCTTCTCCTGGAAGCCAAAGTGTACTGTAGCCTTGCATCCTTTTAACCCTTATTAAAAAATCTTGAAGTGTATTATCTAATGCATGACCTAAATGAAGCTTACCTGTTATATTTGGAGGAGGCATAATAATAGTATAAGGTTTTTTATTTTTGTCTACCTTTGGAGTAAAGTATCCTTTTTCTTCCCAAGTTTTATAAATTCTTTCTTCAAATTCTTTTGGATTATATGTGGTTGCAATATTTTTTAACTCTTCCATAACTTCATCTCCTCATATTGTACATTATAATTTTTAACTAATAAATAAAAAAGCCTTCATCCATAAAAGGACGAAGACATAATCGCGGTACCACCTTTTTTCCTACAGACACAAGTCGATAGGCTCTTAAATTTTTAACAGTTAAGAAAACCGTCTTGCTTTACTAAAATTCAAGCAAGAAGCTCCAAAGCTACCTTCAAGGCAATTTGTATAGAAAGTCTCTCAGCCTTAGAACTTTCCTCTCTTAATACTCCAAGCCTTTACTCCTCTTTATCAAAGCTTTTTATTAATATATTATGTTTTAATTATTAATTATTATACTATTATTTTAATATCTGTCAATATTATTTAAGAAATTAAATATTATTAAATTTTTATATAAATCATAAACTTTAAACAATTATTAACACTATTACTTCTCACTTCATAATATAAAGTATACTAAGATTTTTAATGGAGGTATTTATGAAGAAAAAGTATTTAACCTTATTTCCTTTGCTATTATCCTTTGCATTAATTATTACTTTATTTAGTGGTTGTAATAAAAAAAACAATAGTGATGTTATAAAGGTGAAATTAAATGAAGTAACCCGTTCCATTTTCTATGCACCTTTTTATGTTGCTATGAATGAAGGCTTTTTTAAAGAAGAAGGACTAGAGATTGACCTTACAACAGGCGAAGGTGCAGACAAAACTATGCAGCAGGTTTTAAGCCGCAGTGTAGATATAGGTTTTTCTGGGCCAGAACAAGTTTTATACATCTATAATCAAAAAAGAGAAGATTATCCTATAGTATTTGGACAGCTTACACAAAAGGACGGTTCATTTTTAGTGTCTAGAAAAGAAGAAAAAGATTTTAAATGGGAGTCTTTAAAGGGTAAAGTTATATTAGGAGGCAGACCTGGTGGAGTTCCTCAAATGACACTTGAATATGTATTAAGAAACCATGGAATCAATCCTTCAAAAGATGTTGAAATGATAACTAATATTGCATTTTCTGCAGTAACTGGAGCATTTAAGGGAGGTACTGCTGACTATGCTGCATTGTTTGAACCAAATGCAAGCCTTTTAAGAAAAGATAATACAGGTTATATAGTAACTTCTGTTGGTGCTTCAGCTGGAATAATTCCATACACCTGTTATTATTCTACAAAATCATATATAGAAAAAAATCCTGAAGTTATAGAAAAATTTACTAGAGCTGTTTATAAAGGTCAGATTTGGGTTCAAAATCACAATGAAAAAGAAATTGCAAAATCTATAAAGTCATTTTTCCCTGGAACAGATGAAGATTTAATTGCACAAGTTGTTAAAAACTATAAAGACATAGATGCTTATGCACCAAACTTAGTTTTAAAAGAAGAAAATATGACCAGGCTTATGGATATCATTCAATCTTATAAAGCAGATATCTTACCTGAAAGACCTCCTTTTGATAAAATAGTTAATAATATCTTTGCAGAAAAAGCTATAAAAAATGTAAAGTAGTTTTTATTTATATAATATAAAAGAGCGGCGAAAAACTACTATAATAATTATTAATTTTTATAAATAAAGGCCATGCATAAAAAATTTTTATGCATGGCTTTTAAATTTATTGAAAGCTTTTTTAAAATCCTATATCTAAACCATTTTTAGTTTCTATTTCTATTTTTTTATCACTAGCCGCTTCATTTAATGCTTCATTGCCTGCCTCAATGTTTAAATTTTTAAATGCTACAGAAAGCATAAGTTTTATTCTGTTAAGTTGATTTACCTCACTAGCACCTGGATCATAATCTATAGCTGTTATATTTACATCAGGATATTTATTTTTTAATCCCTTTATCATTCCTTTACCTGTAACATGATTTGGAAGACAAGCAAAAGGCTGCATACATACTATATTTTTTACATCACTTTCTATAAGCTCTATCATTTCTGCAGTTAAAAACCATCCTTCACCAGTTTGGTTCCCTAAAGATAATATTTCTTTAGCCCCTTGAGCTAATTTATTAATACTTTTAGGAGCACTAAATCTTTTACTTTTATTTAAAGCTTTTTTCATTTCTATTCTGTAATATTCCATACCAACTATAGCAGCATTACTTGCAATTTGAGCTTTTGTTGTTCCTGATAAATATCTCTTTTTAAAATTTGCATTATATGCACAATACATAAGAAAATCCATTAAATCAGGCATTACAGCTTCGGCACCTTCGCTTTCAATAATATCTATTATATTATTGTTTGCTGTTGGATGGAATTTAACTAATATTTCTCCAACTAATCCTACTTTAGGCTTTATTATATCTTTTAGCTCAATATTATCAAAATCTTCTACTATTTTTTTTACATACTTTTTAAAAAGCTTTCTATCTCCTTTTCTTACTGCTTCTTTACATTTTTCTGTCCAAAATTCATACAAAAGATTAGCTGAACCTTTTACTTCTTCATAAGGTCTTACTTTTAAAAGTACTCTCATAAGTAAATCGCCAAATACAACTGCCATCATAGCTTTATTCAAAAGTCCAATCGTTATAGAAAATCCCGGATTTTTTTCTATACCCATTGCATTTAAAGATATTACAGGTATATTTTCATATCCAGCATCTTTTAAAGCCTTTCTTATAAAACCTATATAATTAGTAGCCCTGCATCCGCCTCCAGTTTGAGAAATCATTACAGATAATTTATTTATATCATATTTACCTGATTTTATAGCTTCTATAATCTGTCCAACAACTATTATAGAAGGATAGCAAGCATCATTGTTTACATATTTAAGTCCTTCATCTACAGCATCTTTATCTACAGAAGGAAGAACAACAAGATTATAGCCTGACGCTCTAAAAGCTTCTTCTAAAAATTGAAAATGAATAGGAGACATCTGTGGTACTAATATTGTATGAGTTTCCTTCATTTTTTCAGTAAAAATAACTCTTTTTAAAGGCTTAGTTATTAATGAAGGTTTAAATCCCATTTTATCTCTTTCTTCCATAGCAGCCTTTAAAGAACGAATACGTATCCTAACTGCACCAAGATTGTTACCTTCATCTATTTTTAAAACTGTAAATATCTTATTAGAACTCTCTAAAATTTCTTGAACCATATCTGTGGTTACTGCATCTAATCCACATCCAAAAGAATTTAATTGAACAAGCTCTATATTCTTTTGAGTTTTTACAAAGCTAGCAGCACCATAAAGTCTTGAATGATATACCCATTGATCAACGACTCTAAGAGGTCTTTCTATTTTACCCAAGTGTTCAATAGAATCTTCTGTAAGTACAGCCATATCAAATTCTGTTATTAAATTTGGTATTCCATGATTTATTTCAGGATCTATATGATATGGTCTTCCTGAAAGAACAATACCTTTTTTACCTGTTTTATTTAAATATTCTAGTACTTCTTCTCCTTTTTTTCTTATATCTGATTTGAAATTTTCCTGCTCTTTAAAGGCTTTTTCTACAGCATTTTCTATTTCATTTTTTGTAATATTAAAAGTTTTAAATTCTTCAAAAAGTCTTTTTTTAAGCTTTTCTTTATCATCTAAAGCTAAAAATGGATTCATAAATTTTACATCTTTTTCTTTTAATATATCCATATTAGTTCTTATAACTTCTGAATATGAAGTTACTATAGGGCAGTTATAATGATTATCCGCATCTTCTTTTTCTTTTTGTTCATATGGTATACATGGATAAAAAATAAATTTTATTCCTTTATTTACAAGACTCATTATATGTCCATGAGTTATTTTAGCTGGATAGCATACCGATTCTGATGGTATTGTTTCAATTCCCATTTCATAAATTTTTTTTGATGATCTAGGAGATAATTCTACCCTAAATTTTAACTCAGTGAAAAAAGTAAACCAAAATGGATAATTTTCATATATATTTAAAACTCTTGGAATTCCTACTGTCCCTCTTGAAGCTTCTTCAAGCTCTAAAGGCTTATATTTAAAGAGTCTTTTATATTTATAATCGTAAATATTAGGTATATCTTGTTTTTTATTAGTTATTCCAAGTGGTCTTTCACATTTATTTCCCGATATGAATTCTTTTCCTTCATTGAATTTATTTATAGTTAAAAGACAATTATTACCGCATAATCCACATCTTCTCATAGTGGTTTGTGAAGAAAATTTATCTAAATTTTCTTCAGATAATAAAGTACTTTCCATGCCTTCTTCATATCTTTCTTTAGCTATTAATGATGCGCCAAAAGCTCCCATAAGCCCTGCAATATCTGGTCTTACTGCTTCTCTTTCTGATACAAGTTCAAAACTTCTTAAAATAGCATCATTATAAAATGTTCCACCTTGAACTATTATTTTTTTACCCATTTCTTTTGAATCACGAACCTTAATAACTTTTAAAAGTGCATTTTTAATTACAGAATAGGAAAGTCCAGCAGATATATCTGCAACAGTAGCCCCTTCTTTTTGTGCTTGCTTAACTCTAGAATTCATAAATACAGTACATCTTGAGCCTAAATCTACTGGATTTTGAGATTTCAATGCTTCTTTTGCAAAATCATCTACGCTCATATTTAAAGAATTTGCAAAAGTTTCGATAAAAGAACCACAGCCTGAAGAACAAGCCTCATTTAATAATATACTATCTATAACACCATTTTTTATTCTAAGGCATTTCATATCTTGCCCGCCAATATCTAATATAAAGTCTACTCCTGGTAAGAAAAACTCAGCAGCTTTATAATGTGCTATAGTTTCAATTTCTCCTATATCTATATTTAAAGCAGCTTTTAATAAAGCTTCTCCATAACCTGTTACAACTGAATTAACTATTTTGGCTTCTTTTGGCATATTTTTGTATAAATCTTTAAGAATTTTTATAGAGCTATTTAAAGGACTTCCTTCATTACTTCCATAAGAAGAATAAAGTATACTTCCTTCTTCATCTATAAGTACAGCTTTTGTTGTAGTAGAACCAGCATCAATTCCTAAAAAACATTTACCTTTAAAACTATTTAAATCTCTTCTTAAAGCTTTATGTTTTTCATGCCTTTCTTTAAATTCTTTAAGTTCATCTTCATCTTTAAATAGAGGTCTTAGTCTTCTTACTTCATTTGAAGTATTATTGTAAATAGAATTTAACCTTTGAAGAAAATCTTTAAATGAAATAGTATCTCCATTTTTAGAAGCTAAGGCTGCTCCTATAGCAACAAAAAGTTGAGAGTTTTCTGGAAAAATACTCTCTTCTGGAGATAAATTAAGTGTTTCTATAAATCTTTTCCTAAGTTCTGAAAGAAAATAAAGAGGTCCTCCTAAAAAAGCTACTTTCCCTTTAATAGGTTTACCGCAAGCAAGCCCACTTATTGTTTGATTAACAACAGCCTGAAATACAGAAGCTGCAATATCTTCTTTTGCTGCTCCTTCATTTAAAAGGGGTTGTATATCTGTTTTTGCAAATACACCACATCTTGACGCTATAGGATATATAATCTTATGATTTTTAGAAAGTTCATTAAGACCTGCCGCATCAGTTCTAAGTAGTGAAGCCATTTGATCTATAAATGCTCCTGTCCCTCCTGCACAGGTACCATTCATCCTTTGTTCTAATCCTCCATCAAAATAAGTGATTTTTGCATCTTCTCCTCCAAGTTCTATAGCCACATCAGTCTGAGGAATAAATTTTTCAATAGTGTTAGTAGATGCAATAACCTCTTGTATAAAAGGTACATTAAGCCATTTAGAAATAGAAAAACCACCTGAACCTGTTATTGCTATTTTTATATTTTCATTTTTATATTTATTGTAAGCTTCATTTATTATATTTATTATTGTCTTTTTTATGTCTGAATAATGTCTTTCATATTTACTATAAATTATATTATTAAAACTATCTAAAATTACTAATTTTACTGTAGTAGAACCTACATCTAATCCCATATATAAAACTTTGTCCATATTTTTTAGCTTAAAAGCTATTCCCCCCTTCATTACGAAGCATGCCTATAAAATATTAAAAATTTGAGTAAACTTACTCAAATTTCATATATTATTTAAAATATTTCATTTATTATTTAAAAATATTATCATTTTATTTAAACATACTATAATTATTATATAACTTTAATGCATATTATTCAACTTAAAAAATAACCCAAGCGATAATAAATATTCACTTGGGCACATACTAATCTGCAGCTTTTATTCTTGCTAAAGCTCTTTTTAATCTTAGTTCTTCTTTTTTATAATCTCTAAATTGATTTTTTCTTAAAATTGTTTCTGCTTTTTTCTTAGCTTCTTCTGCCCTGTTTATGTCAATTTCTTCAGGCCATTCTGCAGTTTCACAAAGCAAATTTAATTTATTATTTGAAATTTTCAAAACTCCTGTGGATGTAAAAAGTTTTAATTTTCTTCCATCTATAGTAGTAAAATATGTTACTGTCGGTACTAAAGAAGTAGTCATATCTAAGTGATTAGGTAAAATTTCAAATCGTCCTATTTCACTTTCTGTAGAAAGTTCTTTAACTTCTCCATTAAATATTTTTCTCTCTGGGGTTAAAATCATAAGTTTTAATTTTTCATCCATTTATCTTCCCCCTAGTCTGCCATCATCTTTTTTGCATTCTCAACTACTTCATCAATAGTTCCAACAAACAAGAAAGCAGCTTCAGGTATGTCATCATACTTTCCTTCTAATATTTCCTTAAATCCTCTTACAGTTTCCTTTACAGGCACAAATTTACCAGGTATTCCAGTAAATTGTTCTCCTACTGTAAAAGGCTGTGAAAGAAATCTCTGCACTTTTCTAGCTCTAGATACTACAAGCTTATCTTCTTCAGAAAGCTCATCAATTCCAAGTATTGCTATTATATCTTGAAGTTCTTTATATCTTTCAAGTATATGTTTTACATCGTTAGCTACTTTATAATGTTCTTCTCCAACAATTCTAGGATCAAGTATTCTAGATGTTGACTCTAAAGGATCAACTGCCGGATATATTCCTAATTCTACTATTGATCTCGAAAGTACAGTAGTAGCATCAAGATGTGTAAAAGTAGTAGCTGGCGCTGGATCAGTTAAGTCATCAGCAGGAACATAAACCGCCTGAACTGAAGTAATGGAACCATTTTTGGTTGATGTAATTCTTTCTTGTAATGCTCCCATTTCAGTTGCAAGAGTTGGTTGATATCCTACAGCACTAGGTATTCTTCCAAGAAGTGCTGAAACTTCAGAACCAGCCTGAGTAAATCTAAATATATTATCTATAAATAGAAGTACATCTTGACCTTGATCTCTAAAATATTCTGCCATAGTAAGACCGGTTAAAGCAACTCTCATTCTTGCACCAGGCGGCTCATTCATTTGTCCAAAAACCAAAGCAGTTTTTTCTATAACTCCTGATTCTTTCATTTCATTATAAAGGTCATTACCTTCTCTTGTTCTTTCTCCAACTCCTGTAAATACTGATATACCTCCATGCTGTTTTGCTATATTATTTATAAGCTCTTGAATTAAAACAGTCTTTCCTACTCCAGCACCACCAAAAAGTCCTATTTTACCTCCTTTTTGATAAGGTGCTATAAGGTCAATAACTTTAATTCCTGTTTCAAACATCTCTGGTACAACTGATTGCTCTTCAAAACTTGGAGCTGGTCTATGAATTGGATAATATAAACTTGCCTTTATACTTTCTCCCTCGTCTATGGTTTCTCCTAATACATTAAAAAGTCTTCCTAAACATTCTCTTCCTACTGGAACTGATATTGGTTTCCCTGTATCATGGGCTTCCATACCTCTTTTTAATCCTTCTGTAGAATCCATAGCTATAGTTCTTACAATATCGTCTCCTATGTGCTGCTCAACTTCTACAGTAAGTTTTTTATTTTGCCCTAAATTTATTTCAATAGCATTATATATACTAGGAAGATTTTCTGAATTAAATTTTATATCTACTACTGGTCCTATGACCTGTACTACCTTGCCTACATTTTCAGCCATAAGCCTCTCTCCTCTTCCTTTTTTTATTTTTGTGCTTCTGCTCCGCCTACAATTTCAGATATTTCTTGAGTTATAGCACTTTGTCTCATTCTATTAAACTGAAGTTTTAATTTATCTAATAATTGATTTGCATTTTTAGTAGCTCCATCCATAGCAGCCATTCTTATTGATTGCTCGCTGCATTTTGAATGAATTAATAAATTAAGCATTTTTGCCCTAATATAAATAGGAACAATATCATCTAAAAAATCATCTACTTCAGGTTCAAATTCTATATATTTCGTAGAATAATTTTCTTCGTCTCCTAAAGGTAAAATTTTTTCTATAGTTACTTCTTGTTTAGCAGTACTTAAAAATTTATTATAAACTGCATAAACTTCTCCTACTTCATTGTTGTCATAAATATTTAAAATGTCCATAGCAAAAGCATTTGAGTCTCCTAAAGTAGGTACATCATGAATATCAGTATATTTTTTGTATATTTTATAATTATATTTATTAAAAAAAGATACTCCTTTTTCTCCTAAAATAAATAATAAAGAATTTTCTTTATCTTTAGATATTTCCTCTAATGCTTTATTCAATACATTTAAATTAAAAGAACCGCAAAGACCTTCATCTGAAGTAAATATTACATATAATTTTTTCTTGTTACCATTACCATTTTTATATACATTACTTATTTCGTGATGCTTTAAACTTTCATTTAATACAGCCATTAAAGAATCATAATAAGGACTGTTTATATCTAATGCTTCTTTAGTTTTCCTAAGCTTAGAAGTGGCAACAAGTCCCATGGCTTTTGTAATTTTTTGTGTATTTGTTACAGACTTTATTCTGCTTTTTATAGCAACAAGTCCTAGCCCTGCCACATTAAACACCTCCTACAATCCTTAGATGGCATAGCAATTTAAAATTGCTATGTCTTTTTTTAAGCTTAGACCTCATTAGATAAAAATATTTTTTTAAATTCAGTAATTGCCTTATTTAATGATTCTTTAATTTCGTCGGTGAGTTCTCCCTTTTCTAGTATAGCTTCACCTATTTTTTTATGATGAATATTCATATATTCTAAAAATTTATCTTCAAATAATTTTATTTTATTAACATCTATATCCATTAAAAAGTCATTAACAGCTGCATATAAAATCATTATTTCTTTTTCAACAGACATAGGTTTATATTGATCCTGCTTTAATATTTCAGTTATTCTTTTACCTTTTTCCAATCTTCTTTTTGCTTCTTTATCTAAATCTGAACCAAATTGTGAGAAAGCTGCTAATTCCCTGTATTGTGCTAAGTCAAGTCTAAGAGTACCTGCAACTTGCTTCATAGCTTTTATCTGTGCATTTCCTCCAACTCTTGAAACTGAAATACCTGCATTAACAGCCGGTCTTTGCCCTGAAAAGAATAATTCTGATTCAAGGAATATCTGACCATCTGTAATAGATATAACATTAGTTGGAATATATGCTGTAACATCTCCAGCAAGAGTTTCAATTATAGGAAGTGCCGTCATTGATCCTCCACCTAATTTGTCAGAAAGCTTAGCTGCTCTTTCTAAAAGCCTTGAATGAAGATAAAATACATCTCCTGGATATGCTTCTCTGCCTGGTGGTCTCCTAAGTAATAATGACATTGTTCTGTAAGCTGATGCATGTTTTGAAAGATCATCATACACTATTAAAACATGTTTACCTTTATTCATAAAATATTCTCCCATACTGCAACCAGCAAAAGGAGCAAGGAACTGACGAGGAGCTGTTTCTGACGCTGTAGAAGAAACTATTATTGTATAATCCATAGCTCCCATTTCAATTAATGTATTATATATATTAGCTACAGTTGATTGCTTTTGACCTATAGCAACATATATACAAATTATATCTTTACCCTTTTGATTTATTATAGTATCAATTGCAAGGGCAGTCTTTCCAGTCTGTCTATCTCCTATAATAAGTTCTCTTTGTCCTTTACCTATAGGGATCATTGAGTCTATAGCTTTTATACCAGTTTGAAGTGGTTCTTTTACTGATTGCCTATCAATAACCCCAGGAGCAATAACTTCTGTGGGTCTATATTCAGAAGCTTTAATAGGTCCTTTACCATCTATAGGCTCTCCTAATACATTTACAACCCTTCCAAGAAGAGCTTCTCCTACAGGAACTTCCACAACTCTTCCTGTTCTTTTAACTATATCTCCTTCTTTTATCCCTCTTTCACTTCCAAAAAGAACAGCACCTACATTATCTTGCTCTAAATTTAAAGCCATACCATAAACACCATTAGAAAATTCAAGAAGTTCGCCTTCCATACAATCATCTAATCCATGTATTCTTGCAACTTCATCTCCTACTTGTATTACGGTACCAGAATCTACAGTTTCTAATTTATTTTCATATTTTAATATCTGCTCTTTTATAATAGATGTAATCTCTTCAGGTTTTATGTTCATTATTTCACCTCTATTCTTATTTAAGAGACAATTTTTTCATTGCTTCATATCTGCTTTTAATTGTTCCATCAATTATATCATCGCCAATTTTAACAAATACTCCTCCAATTATGCTTTTATCAATCTCTTCATCTAAAATAACTTTTTTGTTGTACTTATTTTCAAGTTTACTTATTAAAGATTTTTTTTCTTCTTCATTAAGAGGAATTACAGTCTTTACATGAGCAACTAAAGTTTTATTTTTCCCTAAATAAATATTTTCAAATTCATTAAAAATCCCATCTAACTCCATTATCCTGTCTTTTTCAACAAGTATTAACAAAAAAGATAGTATATCATTTTCTATTTTCCCTTTAAATATATTTTCAAGTAGCTGTTTCTTTTTAGATGTACTTATATTAGGATGTTTTAATAATTCTAAAAATTCTTTGTTGTCATGCATAATTTTTGTTATTTCTCTTAATTCTTCTAAATATTCTTTGGTTTTATTCTTGTCTTCAGCTATTTCATATAAGGCAAGTGCATATCTTTTTTCTAGATATTCATATGTTTCATTCAAATTAAACACCTACCTCATTGATATACTCATTTATGAGTCTTCTATGCTCTTCTTCGTCTAATTCCTTTTCTAAAGCCTTAGAAGATAGCAATATAGCTAAATTTACAGCTTGAGCTTTTATATCATCTTCAGCCTTTTGTCTTTCTCTTTCTGCATCTTTTCTTGCTCTTTCAAGAATGTTGTCTGCTTCTTCTTTAGCTTTATTTATTATTTCATCTGATAGTTTTACAGCTTTATATTTTGATTCATTTATTATTTTTTCTTCTTCTTCATAAACTTTTTTTATTTTTTCTTCATGCTCCATTTTTAAAGCTTCAGCAGTTTTTACTGCTTCTTCTGATTTTTTTATTCTTTCTTTTATTTCTAATTCTCTAGAATTAATAGTTTCTGTCACAGGTTTATAAAGAAAATGCTTTATAATAATATTTAAAATTCCAAAATTTATAATTGTAGCTATGACAGTTAGCCAATTTATATCCACAACTAATCTTGCCTCCTTTCAGTAAATCAAAAACTGTTTAGGCAGTTTGTTTTTTTATAAAGGAATTTTAGAATTAATTTTGATTTAGTGCCTTCTTAGGCACTAAATCAAAATTAACCAGCTATTTTACCTATTAACATTAATGCAACTAGTAATCCATAAACAGCAGTTGCTTCTGCAAAAGCATTACCTAAAAGAAGTGCTGTAGTTACCTTACCACTTGCCTCTGGTTGCCTTGAAATAGCTTCAACAGCTTTACCAGTTGCATTACCTGTTGATACTCCTGCTCCTATTCCTGCTAATACTGCAATTCCTGCTGCTATTGCTATAAATCCTGCACTTGTCATATTAATATTCCTCCCTTTAAATCAATTAATATTTATTATAATTCCCTATTTAGCAAATAAAATAATTTTATAGCTTTTTAGGGGGTTATACTAGAATAAAATTATAAAATATATGTTATTCATGCTCTGCTATAACTTTTAAATTTATCATAGTAAGCATAGTAAATACTAACATTTGTACTGTACCATCAAAAATATCAAAATATACATGTAAAGGTACTGGCAAGCCAATTTGTGCAAAGAAGCTTATTCCTCCAAGTGCTTCATAAACAATTTCTAATATTACTGCCGCTGCAGTCATATTACCAAATAAACGAAGACTTAAAGACACTGGAAGTAAGACTCTTTCAAGTAAGTTCATAGGTAACATAAAAAAAGCTGGTTTTGTAAAGCCAATAAAATAATGAAAAATTCCAACTTTTTTAATAGCATACCATTGAATAACTACAAAAGTTGTTAAAGCCATGCCTAAAGCAACACTATAATCCATAGTAGGAGGTTTAAAGCCAACCAATCCAGTTAAATTCATAAAAAGTAAAAAAGCTACAAGAGATCCTACATATGGTGATAAATTTATATAATTTTCTCCCATGGTAGATTTAACAAAATTATTTGTATATTCTACTAAAAGTTCTGCAATAGACTGCTTTTTGTCTGGAACTTTTTTTAAATTTCTTGTAAGGAATATACTTAACACTGTAATCAAAATAATAATAATCCATTGTGCAATTATATTTTTAGAAAATCCATAAGTATGCCCCAAAAAATTTAAATTAAAAAGATAATTTTCTTCGCCCACACAATCACTTCCTTTCATTAAATAAATTAAATATACCATAGGCTATTATTGCAATAATATGAGAAGTAAATCCCATAATATAAGAAATCATATTGTTAATATTATTATTAAATATGATAATACCTATTATGCAAATAATTAATGGCTTTAGAAAATTTATAGCGGTTAAAATTTTTAATGATTTCTTTTTTCGTTTTACCAGTATATTGGCACTTATTATTCCTAAAATAAAAAAAACTGCTGCTCCTAAAAATAGACCTAGCAGAAATTCTCCTGTGTAATTATTAGATTTAGATATAACTTCTACAATTATTATTCCTAATATTCCTATTAAAATATCAAATACAATAATTTTTTTAAATGTACTTAATACTTCTACCAATTGTTTTTACCTCACATTCATATAAACTTATTATAAACATTATGTTTTACTTATCAAATTTTAAAAATAACAAATTATATTAATTTAAGCTTGTCTAAACGTTTTAAGTCTTGTTTTCTCCTTATATTCTTTGATTATAAAAAACATATATAAATATTTAACTTTAAAAATATATTATCAAAGCAATAATAACACCTTCTTTAAAAATAGACTATAAACTCCATGCTTAAATTATTATTTTACTACACCAAATTAACTTTTCATATAAAATACCTATAAATTAACTTTAATTTTAACACTATATATCCATTTTTCATATAATAAAGTATCAATAATTTTTATTTTTTAATAGTATAAGAATATAATAAGGAGCTGATGTTATGAACATAGTAGAGCTTAGTAATATATATATGAATTATCATACCCTAAAAAATGAAACCCAAGCTATTAATAACCTTAGTTTTAGTGTAAAAAAAGGAGAATTTATAAGTATAGTCGGCCCTTCTGGTTGTGGTAAATCTACTATTTTAAATATTATTGCAGGTCTTTTAAAACCTTCTTCTGGTAAAGTTTATATAGGGGGGAATGAATGTACTGCAATTTCTAAAGATATAGGATATATGTTTCAAAAGGATCATCTTTTTGAATGGTTAACAGTTTATGATAATGTATGTTTAGGTCTTAAAATACAACACAAATTAACTCCTTATACAAAAGAAAAAATAAATATGTTATTAAAAAATTATAACCTTTTAGATTTTAAATATCATTATCCAAATGAGCTTTCAGGTGGAATGAGGCAAAGAGTTGCTCTTATAAGAACTTTAGCTTTAGATCCAAAAGTTCTTCTCCTTGATGAACCTTTTTCTGCTTTAGATTATCAAACAAGATTAAATGTAAGCGATGAAATATATCAAATAATAAAAAAAGAAAATAAAACAGCAATAATGGTAACCCATGATATTTCTGAAGCTGTATCTATGTCCGACAGAATAATAGTTTTAAGTAAAAGGCCTGCTACAGTAAAAAATATAATTGACATAAAATTTGAAGAACAATTCAATACCCCTTTAAAGCATAGAGAAGCACCTGAATTTAGAGTTTATTTTAATACAATATGGAAGGAGCTGGACGTAAATGATAAATGAAAGTTTAGAGCATAAACAATATTTAAAAAAAGTTAAACGCAAGAATACTATCATAACAATTGTTAGATTAGGCATACTTATTGCATTTTTTTCAATTTGGGAAATAGCTGCATCATTTAAATGGATTGATCCTTTTTTAACAAGCTCACCTTCACGCATGATTAAAAGTTTAATTACAGTATATAATGAAGGAACTTTGTTTAGGCATATATTTATAACATGTATAGAAACTGTAATTGGTTTTTTGCTTAGTACTATTATAGGTACACTTATTGCAATACTTTTATGGTGGTCTGATTTTGCAAACAGGGTATTGGATCCATATATAGTTGTTTTAAATGCTTTACCAAAAATAGCTCTAGCTCCTATTATCATATTTTGGATGGGTAATGGAATGAAAGCCATAGTTCTTGTTACAGTACTAATATCTATAGTGTCTACAATAATAAGTATATTAAATGGATTTAAAGAAGTTGATGAAGATAAAATTAAACTTATGATAACTCTTGGGGCATCAAAATTTCAGATTTTAATTCATCTTATAATACCTGCTTCTGTTCCTACTCTTATATCTTCACTAAAAATAAATGTCGGCTTATCTTGGGTTGGTGTAATTATGGGAGAATTTTTAGTATCTAAAGAAGGTTTAGGATTTTTAATAGTTTTTGGAGGTCAAGTAGCTCAGCTTGATACAGTAATGATGAGTATTATTATACTTTCAATTTTGGCTTATTTTATGTATCAAATTGTTGCTATTATAGAAAAAAAATTTAGCAGAGGATATACTTTAAAATAAATTTGATAATATTATTAATCCACAATAAGCTTTAAATTAATTTCCACTATAAAATTTATAGTGTTTCTAGACTTATATTATCTATATAATAGTCAATATTTAAATAAAGAGACTTTTTGTGAGATAATTATAATGTTATATTAAAAAATAAATAAAATATATGTAATGAACTTAAGTAAATTATATAAGTTCATTGCAAAAAATAGCCGCAAATTAAGTGTTTTTTATTTTAAATTTTATTAAATTAAACCACTTAATTTGCGGCTATTTTTAAATTAGAGTTCTTATTAAGTATTATAAGCTTTATATAGAGTATTAAAAATTTTTAAATAATTTAATTATTATGTATATATCTTGTAAAATATGGATAAGATTTAAATGGAATATTTTTCATAAATATAATATATATATCATAAATATAATATATATATCATAAATATAAAATATATATTTAATTTACATATAAACATAGGAGGAATAGAGGAATATATGAACTATTTTCAAAAAGCAAATGAATTATATAATATTAAAGATTATAAAAAAGCTATAGAAATGTATGAGCAAGCTGTAATTTATAAAGATAATGAAGCTGCCTCTCTTTATAACGCAGCAGTGTGTTTTATAAAACTTAAAGAATATAAAAAAGCAATTCCGCTTTTAAAATCTGCTATAATGAAAAAGAGAGAAAGCAAATATTTCTTTAATTTGGGTTATTGTTATATTATGCTTAATAATCCTCAAAAGGCATTAATATATTTTAACACAGCTTGGTCTCTTGATAATAATGATGATGATTGTGAAAAAGCAATTAACTCAATACTAAAAAGTTATGTTAAAAAGCCGTAGATTTAAATCTACGGCTTTTATTACCATTCACCAGCAACTCTTTCATTTCTATGATCAATATTAAATCTTTTGCTATCAAAATAATTTCCACCTTTATAGAAAGTAGTGTCTACATTAATCCATTTGTTTTCTTCTTTTATGTAAACTTGGTTCCAAGCATGACTTACCCAGCTTATACCATTAAATCCATCTCCAGTTATAATTCTAACCTTTAATCCGTTTGCCCTCGCCATAGCTACATAAAGGCAAGCATAATCAAAACAAATTCCTTTTTTAGTTTCAAAAGCAGGTATAGCTCCAGATTTCATACTAAAATCATTATTTAATACACTGTTTGCTTTATCATAATCGTAATCTATGTTTTTACCAATCCATTCATATAATATTTTTGCTTTTTCTCTATCACTTGCTGCATCCTTTGTCAAATTTTTAGCAAAGGATCTTATGTTTTCATTAGATTTAATACCTTCGTCTAATGTAATACCATTATAATAAATTATAACTTTTTTATCAGATGTATTTGATGGATATATAGTTGTGTCTTTAGAATATTCATTTTTGTCTTCTGTTTCTTTTACTACAATTTTAAATGAATTATCTAAAATATCAGGCAGTTTTTTAGCAAGTTTAGAATTTGATATAGGTACTACTATTTCTTTGCATAAAGCACTATATATTTTTGATTCTTCTAAATAAACATTATACTTACTTAATACATTGAACATAGAAGCAAAATTTAAAATAAAAGTAATAATAAGAGTATAGCTTATAGCTTTTGGTATTTGACTTATACCCCCAGTAATTCTTTTTGATATATTACTTTTATTTTGAATAAATTTCTCTAATGCATCTAAAACAGGATAAAAAATAATATAATTTAATATTTCTAAAATAATACCTAATAATTTATAAAATATAAATATCATTAAAGGTATTATGACAACATAAAATATTATCATTTTATTATCAATATACATTTTTACATTTATAGGTATTATTTCATATATTTTTTTGTAAATTCCCTTATCATGCTCAATAAATATTTTTTTTGAAATATTTATACCTAAAAATAAAGAAATTATAAAAGATATATTACTTTCTACTTCTTTAATATCTGCTTTTAAATTTTTAGATGAAAATTTTAAAAAAAAGCCTTTTAATATAGGATATATAAAAACTACAATCAAAATAAAACTTATGGGATTTATATTCATAAGCATCACCTCTTTGCTGCCATATTTTAAGATAAATATTTTGTAAGTTTTTCAAAATCTGAAACTTCAAAATTTCCTTCTTCTAACTTCCAATATTGAACATCACAGCTTATATTGTTTATTATTTCTAACAATTCTTTATGACAAGTTAAAATAAATATTTGATGTTCTTTAACTAATTCATTTAATATATTTAAAGTATTTTTAGTATGAATACTATCAAAATTTACAAAAGCATCATCTAATATAATTGGGAATTTAGGATTTATCTCTTTTATCCTATTAATTCTTACAGATAAAAATAACTGTTCTGCTGTACCCGTGCTTAATACATCTACGGATTTATAAATTTGTTTGTTTTTATTTTCTACTTTAAAATCTGATTGTAGAATATTGTCTGAAGGTAGCACAGACTTAATTTCTCCACCTGTTATTTTATCTAAAATATTACTTGCTCCTACTAAAATAGAATCCTTAGCTCTTTCTATAAAATTTTTCTGAACTTTTTCTAAAATATATTCTGCAGCAGCATAATAAGAATATTTTAAAGCTAAATTTTCCATAAAGCCTCTAGCTTCATCTATTTGTTTTTGGGATTTTTGAAGTTTTTCTGATGTCTTAAGATTATCAATATCTATTTTTATCTTCTGTTTTGTTTCTTTTATATTTTCTAAATTTAAAAAAAGATTTTTTAATTTAACTTTAGAAGTATCATATTCTCTTTCTATTTGGTCTTTAGAAGTATAGTTTAAAAATATATGGTCAATGTTAAAATTATTATCATTATAAATTTCAGAATAAATTTCAGAATAAGCCTTTTTTATCCTATCACCTTTCATAATTTCTTTAAGTTGTTTTTCTATTAATTCTTTGTTAAATTTTAAACTAATATATTTGTTATATATTCTAACTTTGTTAATTTTTTCTTCAATAATATCCAATATATCTTCAGTATTTTCTTCTATCAAAAAAACTTTTTTGATTTTATCCTTCATTATTTGATTTTTAATATTAATATCTTCAAAGTTTTGTGCTTTATTTAAATGCATTACTGCAGTATCCATTGCATTAAATATTTCATCTTTATAGTTTAATATATTATCATTTTCGTATAAATCATTATGTACATATAAGCTTACTATATCTTTTACTTTTAGTAAATCTGATTTTATATCATAATAAAGATTTTGTATTTTTTTATTTGTATTTTTTAAATTAAAAATCTTTTCTTTTAAATCTTGTATATCTTTAAAATATTGATATATTGAATTTATAGAAACTTCTTCTTTTATTTTAAGCTTATTTTTATATAATTTTAATTCTTCATATAAACTTTTAATATTATTTTCAATAACTTCTAAATTTAAACTACTATTATTTAACTTATTTTCTAAAGATTTAAGTTCAATTTCTAAATTTCTTTTTTTTATTAATAAATTATTTTGGGAAAAATATTTTATTATAAAATAAATAGATAGTATAGTAACCCCTATTACAGTTATGCTTCCCCCTATAAATTTGTTAAAAATAAATAAAACTATTCCTAAAAAAATTATTCCTGTAGAAGTATATAAATATCTTTTAATTAAATTATTTATATTTAATGACTCTATATTATTAAATTCAGATTTTATTATTTTGTTTTTAGATTTTATATCTTCAATTTCCCAAAGTATCTGCTTTTTTTTATCTTCTTCTTTTTTTATGTTATCTATAAGCATTAAAAGCTTATCCTCTTTTATAAAATCACAATCTATACTTAAGACTTCAGATATATCTTCATTCCAATCTGAATTTAAATAATTCATTTTTTTTAAAATATTGTTTTCATCAATTTCAAGCTGATTTTTTAATGATAAATAATTTTCAATTTTTTGCTTTATACCTGATTTTTGTTTTTCAAATATTGTTATATCATTTTTTTTATTTAAAAGTTTATTGTAATACTTTATAATATCACAATCTTTCTTTGCAATTTTTTTATATTCATTATATATGTTTTTATATTCTTCATATAATATTTCCATTCTTTCTAAAGATGGAAATTTATCAAATCCTTGAAAATCATGTTCTTTTTCATAATTTTCAATTTCTATTTCTATATTTTGCTTTTCTTTGTAAATATCAAAATTATCTTTTATAGTTTCAAAAATTATTATTTTATTTTCAATTTTATTAATGTCTTTATATAAATTATTTATTTCTTCTTCTAATTTATTTAATTCAATACATTTTTCATTGTATTCTTTAAGCTCTTTAAGTGCTTCATCTCTATTTTCAATTCCTTCTAAAATACTGTCATAATAAGGTTTAAACATTTTAGTGTTTGGATTTCCAAGTTTTCCACCTATTTTTTCTTTTTCTTTTCTAAAATTATCTATAAGTTTAGGAATATGGATTATATCTTTTATACCAGCACCAAGTAAAACAGCTTGAAGCTTTTCTTCTTCATCTTTCCCTTTTGCTCTTTTAAGTTCATCAAGTGTAATTGTATAAAGTTTTTTATAAGTATAAATATCTATATTTTTATGTAATTCTTTTAAAGATACTGATTTATGAAAATCTAAAGAAGTTATTTGAGGCTCACTAAACCCACTAATACGCAAATTAAGATTTTCTAAAGAATCACTTATTATGTCGCTTTCAACATAATATTCTATGCTATCATCTCTTAAATTTTTAGGAAATCCATAAAACATATATCTTAAAATTTCTAATAATGTAGTTTTACCCGCCCTATTTAATCCTCCTATTACTACAATTTTAGGAGATATATTATTCATTAAAGCATTTTTATAAATTCCCATATTACCTATATAAAGTCTTTTTATTTTCATATTTAATCATCACCTTTTTCCAAAACAGCATCTATAATAATATTTTCTGCCTGTTTTACTATATAACTTAAAAGTTCATCATTAAGCTGTAATTTTTTTATATTTATATCTTCTACTGAATTTGTTCTTTCCCAAACAGAACCTAATCTTTTTATAAATGCATCATCTTTTAAACACTCTAAAGAAATCTTACTTATTTCTTTTAAAAGTTCATTATTATCCTTTAATGTTTCCAAATTTTCAATAGGTTTTCTTAAATTTAGCTCTATAGAATCTACATATATAAAAGGATCATAATTTATATATTTATTATTTAAATTATCTAAAAGATATTCTCTAATTTCATCTTCTTTTTCTAAAATAAGGTTATATATTTCTCCTCTGCCTGTTATAATAAATCTTACTGCTATACCTTTTATATATTGAGAATGTTCTTTAATATCTTTTATCAAGTTTTCACACTTTAAATATAAAAAATCTTCTAAGTCTCCTAAATTTTTTATATTTTTTTCTCCTGTTATATCAACCTCTTCTTTTTTCCATAATACATCTGAAGTATTAATAAAATCTATATTTTCTATTACATTATCATAAGCTTTAATAAAAACAATTCCTCCATACCCTTCTTCTCCTAAATCTCTTCCTTGAGGTATTCCAGGATATATTATAAAAGGATTATTATCTATAATTTTATATTTATGTATATGTCCAAGTGCCCAATAATCTATTCCTTCTATGGCTTTTAAATTGGCAGGAAGACATGGAACATAATTATTAGAATTATCTAATTGAGTATGCATTAAGGCAATATTTAATGCATTATCCTTAGGTAAATTATAATGGCTATACATTTTTCTGCTATCCCAATTATCTCTATAAGATTGTCCAATAATTCTACAATATATTTTCCCATATTCATCTTTAAATTCATATATTTCTGGTTTTTCAAAACCGAATATATGTACATTACCAGGAAGATTAAAAAGTTCATTGTATTTATTTATTGGATCATGATTTCCACCAATAGCAAATACCATTATATTATTTTCTTCTAATCTTTTGCATTGGCTTATAAAAAAACTATTTCCTTTAACCGAACGAGCTTCTTTATCGTATATATCTCCACTTATAATTATAAAATCTACGTTTTTATCTATTGCAATATCACATATTTTTTTAAATGAATTATATACAGCATTATCTCTAATATCTATAATATTATTATTTTTTATTTTCCTTTTAAAATGAAGAATACTTCCTAAATGTATGTCTGCAGTATGAATAAATTTTATTTCATTTTTCATAAATGTCCTCCTAAGCATTATTGATTATATTATAATAGAAAAACCTGTAATTATCTATAAAAAAGCATGATACGTATGTAAAAATTGGTATGTAATTTTTATTTTTTATTATATTTATTTGCAGTTTGTAATTTAAAACTAAATAAAACTTTATTGAGCATTTATTAACTTTAATAATATTTGAAAAATATAGAAATTGTGGATATTTAATATATAAAATATTATATTGCAAATTAAAGATACTTAAGGTTAAATCTTGACATAAAAAATCCATTATTATATGATAAAAAGAGGATTTTAAATATATTTGATCCTCTCATATTTGAGAGGATTTTATTTTATGTATATAAAAATGCATATATTTTAAGGAGTGAAACAAATGTGTAAAGGTAAGATAAGAACCAGATTTGCACCTAGTCCAACTGGTTATATGCACGTTGGAAATCTTAGAACGGCATTATATGCTTATTTAATAGCAAAACATGAAAATGGTACATTTATACTTAGAATTGAAGATACAGATCAGGAAAGATATGTAGAAGGTGCTACAGATGTAATTTATAATACTTTAAAAACTACTGGTCTTATTCACGATGAAGGCCCAGATATTGGAGGCCCTTTTGGACCATATGTTCAAAGTCAAAGAAAGCATATTTATCTTGAATATGCTAAAAAACTTGTAGAAAAAGGTGAAGCTTATTATTGTTTTTGTTCTAAAGAAAGACTTGATATGTTAAAAGCTAATGCAGAAGCATTAAAAAGGCCTTTTAAATATGATAAACATTGTCTTCATCTAAGTAAAGAAGAGGTAGAAGAAAAATTAGCTCAAGGTATTCCTTATGTTATTAGGCAAAATAATCCAACAGAAGGTACTACAACATTTGATGATGTTATTTATGGAAAAATTTCTGTTGATAATTCTGAACTTGAAGATATGATACTTATAAAATCTGACGGATATCCTACATATAATTTTGCAAATGTAGTTGATGATCATCTTATGGGTATAACACATGTTGTTAGAGGAAGTGAATATTTATCTTCATCTCCAAAATATAATCGCCTTTATGAAGCTTTTGGATGGGATATACCTATATATGTACATTGTCCTCCAATAATGAAAGATGCTCATAATAAATTAAGTAAAAGAAATGGAGATGCTTCTTTTGAAGATTTAATAGCTAAAGGATATCTTAAAGAAGCTATAATCAATTATATTGCTCTTCTTGGCTGGAATCCTGGAACTACACAAGAAATATTTTCTTTAGATGAGCTTATAAAAGAATTTGATTATCTTCATATTAATAAAGCACCAGCTATTTTTGATCCTGTAAAATTAAGATGGATGAATAGTGAATATATTAAAAAACTTTCACTTGAAGAATTTCATGAAAAAGCTTTGCCTTATTATGAAAAAAGTATAACAAATCCTAATATTGATTTATTTAAAATAAGTGCTCTTCTTCATACAAGAATTGAAGTACTTGGAGAAATTCCAGAACAAATAGACTTTTTTAATTCTCTTCCTGAGTACTCTAATGAATTATATATTCATAAAAAAATGAAGACTAATCTTGAAAATTCATTGGTTAGTTTAGAAAAAGCTCTACCAGTTCTTGAAAGCATAGAAAATTGGAATTTTGATTCTCTTCATGATGCTATATTTAAACTTATTGAAGAAATGGGAATTAAAAATGGCGTTATGCTATGGCCAATAAGAACTGCTTTATCAGGAAAGGCATTTACTCCAGGTGGTGCTTTTGAAATTGCAGAAATATTGGGTAAAGAAGAATCTTTAAAAAGAATTAAAATTGGAATTGAAAAACTAAAAAATGCATAAATATTTTAAATAAAATTAAAAGCCATACATAATTAAGGTAAGTACCTTTTTATGTATGACTTTTAATTTATAGTATTTTAATTTTATATTAAAGCATTTTCTAATATTTTAATTGTACATTTGTCTGCATCTATATAAGCTTTTACTCCAAGAGGCAATGTTACCTTAGGCTTACAGTGCCCTGCTTTAAAATTATATATAGTTGGCTTCCCCACATCTTTTATAATGTCGTTAAATACTTCCATAAGTGTAAGATCATTTTCACGTTGAGGATTGCAATTTTTAAAATCTCCTAAAATTATTCCTCTGCAATCATTTAACTTTCCTGCAAGTCTAAGCTGAGTTAACATCCTATCTATTGAATAAGTGCATTCATCTATATCCTCTAAAAATAAAATCTTTCCTTTAGTGTTTATTTCATAAGGAGTCCCAAGAGTAGCAGCTATTAAAGATAAATTTCCTCCTATTATTTTTCCAAAAGCTTTCCCTTTAACCATAGATTTAATAGGAATACCTTCAGGGTTTTTAATCTCACCTAGCGATTCTACAGATGTTATAGTTCTAAAATAGCTTTGTTTAGAAAACTCATCAAAATCATCTATCATATCTGAAGCTGCCATAGGGCCATGAAAAGTAATAATATCACATCTTTGATTTAATACTATATGAAGAGCTGTTATATCACTATAACCAATAAAAAGTTTGGGATTATTTTTTATCAAGTTATAATCAAGTTTATCTAAAATTCTTGGTACTCCATAACCTCCTCTTAAACAAAAAATTCCATCTATATTTTTATCTTTAAACATATTATTTATATCATTAGCTCTTATATAATCCTCTCCTGAAAGATATCCATATCTTTTACTTATGCTTTCTCCAGTTGCTACATTAAATCCTTGTTCTTCTAATATTTTTATAGCTTTATAAACTATACTAATATTTTTTACTGGACTAGATGGAGCTATAAGGCCTATAGTGGAACCTTTTTTTAATGCTCTTGGTTTTTTCATTGCATAATCTCCTCATATTATTTCTATAAAAACTTTTATACATTTAAAATATCTAAAATATAAATATTTAATTTAATTAATTTTTATATAAAATTAAAATTTAAAACTAAAAAGTATTTTTGTATTAGTATCTCTATTGTAATTCCATTATCTTATTTACAACTTCATAAAGGTTTTTCCCATTTATATCTGCTTTCCCATTTATTGCACCTATTTTGGCAGTTTTACATCCTGCAGAAATTCCTGCCTCAATATCTGTATCCATATCACCAATCATCCAACTGTTTTTTAAATCTACACTATATTTTTTAGCAAGTTCAAGTATCATACCAGGATTTGGTTTTCTACAGTTAGATTTTTTATTAAAATCAGGACAGTATTTTATTTCTTTAAAGCTGCAATAAGGTTTAAGTTCTTCAAGCATTTTTTTATGAATATCTTCTAATTGTTCTTTAGTTAAATGTCCCATTTCAATTCCACCTTGATTTGTTACAATAAATAAATCATATCCTTCATCATAAGCTTTTTTTAATGCCTCTTTTACTCCATCATAAATTATTAAATCATCAGGCTTATTTACATGTTTTTTAGAATTGTCATTTATTACTCCATCTCTATCTAAAAATAAAGCTTTATTCATTTCTTCACCACCTAAATTATATTATTTTATATTTTTACTTATTATACTTATTTTATTTCTTTTAATACCGCTAAAAGATATTCCCATGTCCTTTGAACAGAAGATATACTCATATTTTCATTTGGAGTATGTACATCATAAATATTAGGCCCAAAAGATATCATATCTATTTCACCAAATTTTTCTTCAAATAAACCACATTCAACACCTGCATGTATAGCTGCTATCTCAGGCTCTCTACCATAAAGATCTTTATATACCTTTTGAAATAATTTTTTTATTTTAGAATTTGAATTATATTTCCATTCCGGATAATCTGCTTCTTTATAAAATTCAGCATTAAAAACTTCTGCTGTTATTTTATATTTATTTACAATATCTTCTTTTAAACTTTTAACACAACTTCTTGCAGCACTATTAAAATGTACTGATTCAGAGTCTGTTTTTACAGCCCCTAGATTTATAGAGCTTTCAACTAATCCTTCTATTTCCATACTCATAGTTTGAACTCCGTTAGGTATTAAATATAAAAATCTAATTGCTTTTTTTGTACTTTCTTTTGAAAAGACCTTATTTAAAGTTTTTGAAATTATATTAAACTCTACATTGATATCGGGATCTGATACTTTAAATTCATTTTGTAGAATTTTATTCCATTTATCTATTAATGACTTTATATCTTCTATACAATCTTTTTTAATTAAAATTTCTGCATCAGTTTCACGAGGAATAACATTATCCTTATTCCCACCATTTATAGATATTAGATGAAAATCAAAAGTATTTAAAATATCATAAAGTATACGTCCCATAATTTTATTAGAATTTCCTCTTCCTTTATTTATTTCCATACCAGAGTGACCACCTCTAAGTCCTCTGATTTTAATTGCAGCACAAACAAAATTTTCTTTTATATTTTGTTCCCAATCTATTTTAAGAACACTTCTTAATCTAACTCCTCCAGCACAACTTACTAATAATTGTCCCTCTTCTTCTGAATCCATATTTATTAATATTCTTCCTTTTATATGTTCAGGATTTAAATTTTTTGCTCCAGTCATACCTGTTTCTTCATCTGTAGTTATAAGTACTTCAAGAGGAGGATGAGGTATATCATTAGAACTTAAAAGAGCTAAAGAATAAGCTATAGCTATACCATTATCTGCACCTAAAGTAGTTCCTAGTGCATAAATTTTATCTCCCTCAACTCTAAGCTTTAAAGGATCTTTATTAAAATCATGTTCTATATTTTGTTTTTTTTCATTAACCATATCCATATGCCCTTGAAGCACAACAATAGGAGCATTTTCGTAACCTTTGTAAGCAGGTTTTTTAATTATTACATTTAAAGCTTCATCTTGAATTACTTCCAAGTTATGTTCTTTTGCAAAATTTACTAAATAATCACTAATAGCTTTTTCGTTTCCTGAACCTCTTGGAATATTACTTATCTCTTCAAAATATTTAAACACTTCATAAGGTTTTAAATTATTTAATATATTGCTCATAATTATTACCAACCCTTCCTAATTATTTTCTCATTATAGCTAAACATAATAAAATATAAAAATCAAGTTTATTATATATATCCAACATAAAAACTAAATATAGTTTAGGAAAATAATAATATGATTATCCATCAAAAAGTATTTTCCATTAGAATTAATCACTATATGCTAAAGTAAATCAATAATGAACATAACTAATCATTATATAGTGGAATTTTATTTACAGTTTATTGTGATTTAATCATAATATAAGTATAGAATATATTTTTATTATTAAAAGAGAGTATTATTTTATTATAGTAATAAAGCTTTGAAACTTTGGTATCTATATATATTTATATTTATATTTTATAAAATTTAATAATGTATTTTATAACTTGTTATTATTATTTAAAATATATATAATTGTTTTATGTTTAATTTATTATAATATCAACTAATATAATAAATTTAATACAAATTATTATATTTTGGAGTGAGTACTTTGGAAAAAATCGAAGAAACTTTATTTAATCTTATAGAAAAAATATGTACTACAGAAGAAATAAAACTTTCAGATATACCTTGTGTAGATCTTTATGTAGATCAAGTAACTACTTTTTTTAATGATAAGCTTCAAAATTTAAAAAGAGACGATGAAGATAAAATATTAACAAAAACTATGATAAACAATTATGCTAAAGCAAAGCTTCTTCTACCTATAAAAGGTAAAAAATATTCGAAAGATCAAATTATTTTATTATCTTTAATTTATAATTTAAAACAAATACTTTCTATTAATGATATAGGTTTAATTTTATCTCCTATTATAGAAAATTTTTCAAAAGATAAAGATGCTTCTTCAAATTTAGAAAAACTTTACTCTACATTTTTAGAATTAATAAAACCCCAATCAAATGAATTCAGCCATTGGCTGAAGGATAAAATCAAATTAGTAGGTGAAGGAGATTTTTATACAAAGGATAAAAATGATGATTATACAATACTTATACTTATTGTATTAATTCTTATAAATTCTGCTAATCTTCATAAAAGAATGGCAGAAAAAATTATAGATGAGTTTTTTAAAAATAAATCACAAAAATAATATTTTAAATATTCAAAAATAAATATGCACTATAAGTAACTTAAAATGGTACTTATAGTGCATATTTATTTTTGTTCATTTAGACTTTTTAAATTTTTTTCTATTATGCCTTTTACAGTATCTGACAATTTGTTTTGTTCTTCTTTTGATAATTCTTTTGTGTATATAGGTTTTGATATAATAATATCTACATTGGCCGCTTTAATTTTTTTGCCTTCTTGTGCTTCAAAAATTTTATAAGTACCATTTATAGTAATTGGTACTATAGGCGCACCAGATTTCGTAGCTAATTTCATAGCACCTTTTTTAAATTCTAAAAGTTTTTCTCCTTTACTTCTAGTACCTTCTGGATAAATAACCATTGAATATCCTTTTTTTAAATTTTCAATGCCATCTAATATAGCCCTTACTGAATCTCTAGAATTTTCCCTGTCCATAAAAACACAATGTATCTGCTTCATCCAGTAATTTACTCCTGGAAGCTTTTCAAGTTCTTTTTTAGCTATAAATCCCATTGGCTTATCTATGTATCCAAGCATTGCTAATATATCAAAATCACTTTGATGATTAGATACAAATACACAAGCTTCTTGTGGTATATTTTCAGCACCAACTACATTTACTTTAGAATGAGATTTTTCTACTAAACCTTTTGCCAAGTTTTTTACTTCTTTATAAGAATATAAATCTATTTCTTGCTCTGTCATATTTTTCTTTAATATTTCAAACTTAAATCTTTTTATATATGTTTTAATTATAAAATATATTCCATAAAAAATCCATAAATATGGCATGTTCTTTCCCCCTAATAAATTAATACATTTATTATACTAATTTATATTATTTATTGCAAGACGACTTTATGTATGATAGTATAGATACACAAATTCATAAAGAGGTGTTATTGGTGAAGGTAAAAAACACTTTGCTTAAAATTACAACAATATTTATTTTTACTATATTAATTTTTACAAGTTGTACTTTACAAGAAGTTTCAAATTATAGTACAGATATAAAATTAAAAAATAATTTACTTGTACATTATATAGATGTAGGTCAAGGTGACAGTATATTAATACAAGTAAATAACAAAAATATGTTAATAGATGCAGGAAATAAGGATGATGGTGAAAAAATAGTATCTTATTTGAAAAATCAAAAGGTAAAAAAGCTTGATTATGTTGTAGCTACTCATCCTCATGAAGACCACATAGGTGGAATGAGTGAAGTAATTAAAAATTTTGTTATTGATGACTTTTATGCTCCAAAAAAAATTACTACAACAAAAACTTTTGAAAATATGATAAAAGCTTTAAACGGCAAAAAAATAAAAACTGCTTTTAAAGGAGTAGAACTTGATTTAGGAGAAGATGTGCAATGTCAAATGATAGCTCCAAATAATAAAAATTATAAAGAAATTAATAATTATTCAGCTGTAATAAAGTTAACTTATAAAAATACTAAATTTCTTTTTATGGGTGATGCAGAAAAACTAAGCGAAGAAGAAATAATAAATAATAATATAGATATTTCTTCTGACGTTTTAAAACTTGGTCATCATGGAAGTTCCTCTTCATCTTCTTCTAAGTTTTTAGATAAAGTTTCTCCTAAAATTGCAGTAATAAGTTGTGGTAAAAATAATGATTATGGTCATCCTCATAAAGAAACTATTTCTAACTTAAATAAAAGAAATATTACTATATATAGAACTGATCTAAACGGCACAATTGTGCTATCTAGTGATGGAAAAAATATAATAAAAAAATAAATTAATTATTTATATTTTATTTATAGTAAAAATTATAAAACATAGATATCCAACTTAAAGATTTAACATTAGTATGATGAAATAATAATTTAACTAGTAAATATATTTTTATCTAAGCAAAGAAATTTATTATTTTACAAAACTTATTACGTTAAGCTTTAAAGTTGGATATCTATAATTTCAATACATTTATTTTAATTATAATTTATTTTTATTGGTATATAATAAATAATCACGTTTACAAAAATCATTTACAAATCTATTTTAATTATAAATAATAATTTATTTCCAGCTTTTATCTATTATATCCCACATCATTTTCCCTAATCTTGATATAGTAACAATTCCATATACATTATTGGGAAGAGTTTTTGCCATAACTACAAATATAAAATCTCCTTTTTTTGTATTTAAAATTGCTGCATCATTTTCAACTCCATGTAAACTACCTGTTTTATTACCTATACATTTCCATTCTTTTTCAGGAATATAAAAAGGAATTTTTCTTCTATCTTGGCTTTTACGCAAAGAATTTAAAATAATGCTACTATATTCTTCATTTAAATACTTACCTTGATAAATTAATTTTAAAGAATTGGCTAAATCTAAACTTGTTGTTAAATTTTCTAACCCTTTTTCATGAGATTTAAAATCCATCATTTTTCTTTTCAATACAGTATCTTTTAATCCCATTTCTTTTATAACTTCATTTATACTTTCCATTCCTATTATATCTATAATCTTATTTGCAGCAGTATTATCATTTTGTATAAGCATAGCATTTAACAGCTCAATTATTTTATATTCTTTTTCATCAAATTCATGAATAATTCCATCTCCAGAAACCATATCTTCTTTTTTTATTAAAACATTTTCATAAAGATCAATAAAATTATCCTGAACTTTTTTTAATAAAGCAATAGCAATATGAATTTTTATACAATCTGCTGAAGGCATTTTTATTCTTTCATTAAAACTATAAGTATAAGAACTATTAATATCTTCAAAATAAAAACTATATTCTCCTATTCTTTGATCTAAATATCTCTTTAATTCTTTCATATCATTCTTCTCCTACTAGTTCCCTGAATATTAATTATATTATAAAAATATCAAGCAAATAGGCATGCAGATTATGCACGCCCAAATTTTTAATTGCCAAATGATATTCCAATACTTTTTGCAACTCTTACAAGCTCTCCATCAGGATCAACATTTTTAGTTTTTCCTATAACATTTTCTAGAGAATCATAAGATAACTTATTACCTTTTAAGCAAACCATATTGCCAAACTTTCCTTCATTTATTAAATCAACAGCTGCTACTCCATATTTAGTTGAAAGTACTCTATCGTAAGTTGAAGTGTTTCCTCCTCTTTGAACATGACCTAATACTGTACTTCTTATTTCATGATCTTTTATTATTTTTTCTAAATCTTCAGCAAGTTTATTAGCTATTCCACCTAATCTAATTGGATCTGGACTATCTTCAACTATTTTATTTACTACAACATCTCCATCCTTAGGTTTAGCACCTTCAGCAACAACTATAATGCTAAATACTTTCCCTTCTTTTTTCCTATCATAAATTTTTTCTACTACTTTATTTATGTCATAAGGAATTTCAGGTATTAATATAACATCTGCAGAACCAGCTATACCTGACTCAAGTGCAATCCATCCTGCATTTCTACCCATAACTTCAAGTATCATTATTCTGTGATGAGATTCAGCTGTAGTATGAAGTCTATCTAATGCCTCTGTTGCAATTTCAACAGCAGTATTAAATCCAAAAGTTATGTCTGTAGAAGCTAAATCGTTATCTATAGTTTTAGGAACACCTATAACCTTTACTCCTTTTCTAGCAAAATCTCTTGCACTTGTTAATGTTCCATCTCCGCCAATAACTACTAATACATCTACTCCCGCTTTTTTTAAATTTTCTACAGCTACATCAGATACATCTTTTTTTACCATTTTACCATTTTCTTCTACAAGATAATCGAAAAGGTTATCTTTATTAGAACTATATAATATAGTACCTCCTCTATGAAGTATACCAGAAACGCTTTCAAGATCTAATTTAACATAGTCATTATTATATAGACCTCTATAACCAAATTTATAACCTATAACTTCATAACCATACTTTAAAATTGCAGTTCTAGTAGCAGCTCTTATTACCGCATTCAATCCAGGACAGTCTCCACCACCTGTTAATAGTGCAATTCTTTTTATTTTTTCTGCCATTTACATATCCCTCCAAAACGTTTTTAGTTCAATTAAACACCTTAAAATATTAATTTTAAATATTTTTTGTTTTTTCTAAATTTACATACTATTATTTAATATACTAACTTTTTTTATCTTACTTTGTCAAGTTTTATCATAACGTTTTATATATATTTTATATATATTATAATACATAAATTTAGAATTTAAAAATGAATATTCTTTGAACATATTATTTTATTATCTGAATTAAAAAACAATATACTTAAAATATAAAATTAAAAATATATTAAAACTTTTTTACTTAAATTTATTATTTATATGCATTAATATTAACATTTTTGTTTATCTTTTGGAGGAGTAATACAATAATTTACAACAATTGAAACAATTATTCCTACAAAAGTATCTAAGAGCCTGTTAATACTATAAAAAAGAGGATTACTTTCTTTTAAGTTAATCATTATAGCGCAAAAAACAATACAACCTATTGAAGAAGCTTCTTTTATATTAAACAAATTACATAAATATATAACACAAACAATCCCTATCCCTATAAATAAAATATTACCAGGCATTATACTTGAAAAAATAAACCCTACAAAAGCACCTATAGAAGTCCCAACCATTCTGTTTTTACCAGCCTTTAAAGAGCCTTCTACTGATCCTTGCATAGAAATCACAGAAGCTATAGCAGCATAAAAAGGATATTCCATATTTAATATTTCAGATATCAAAATTGATATACATACTGCTATAGCTGTTTTTATATTTCTCATGCCAATTTTTTTAAATTTAATATTCAAATGTATCACTTCGCCTATTTTATTTTTATGTATAAACAAAAATTTAAAATTTTTAATATAAAATAAATTTATATAGTTTAACACATAACATTATTTATTATTTCCTTTTGAGCTTTGTAAACATTAGGAACATAACTTTTTAAAAGTTTAATATTACCTTTTATTTCATAACTTCCTAAAGCTGCAGGTATCATTAAGCTATCTCCTTTTTTTATTTTTTCACTTCCATCTTTATATATAATTTCTCCTTCTCCATCTACAACAGTAAATATGTAAAATCTTTCTATATCGCTACATTCTTTTAAACTTTTATTTATATCATAAAGTTCAAGAGCAAAATTTTCGCAAAGACAATAATAAGTTTTACTATACCCATCTCCTTCAAGCTTTAATCCTCTGCTTTTTTCTCCTCTCAAATTTAGATCAACTACATCTAAAGCTTTATCAATATGTAACTCTCTTCCTCTATTATAATCATAAACTCTATAAGTTGTATCGCTATTTTGCTGTATTTCTGCAATAATTACCCCTTCTCCAATAGCATGAATTAATCCACTTTTTACAAAGTAAACATCTCCCTTATTAACATATACTTTATTCATAAGGTTATCAAAATTGCCTGATTCTATAGCTTTTTTAAATTCTTCCTTTGTACAATCTTTTGTTCCAACAACTAAATTAGCTCCTTCAAAAGCATCAACAACATACCATACCTCTGTTTTACCCATTTCCCCCTCTACTTCTTTAGCATATTTGTCATTAGGGTGAACTTGAACTGAAAGCTTATCTTTAGCATTAATTAATTTTACTAAAAGTGGAAACCAATCTTTTGGTATTTGTGTACCTAAAAGTTCATCACCTTTTAATTTTATAAGTTCATCTAATTTTATTCCCTTAAATTTACCATTTGATACAACGCTTGTACCATGTGGATGACAGGCAACATCCCAACTTTCTCCAATATTACCTTCTGGAAGATTATCTCTAAAATTTTCTAAATCTCTTCCTCCCCAAATTTTTTCAAAATATATGTTTTCAAATTTTAATGGATACATTTAAAAGCCCTCCCATGAAAATTTTAATAATCATAATAAAATAATTATAATTTTATAACAATTTAATTTATAAATATTCTATCAAAACTTTAATAAAAAAACTATACGAATATTATAACATAATTATTATTTATAATTTTGTTATAATTTTTTATTTAAATTTTAAATATATTTTTCAAATTTAATATTTATGCTAAAATAATAATGGCAATAATTAAATTATAAATATAAATTATAATAATAATTAAATAATACAAAAGTAAAAGGGAGTGTTTTAAATTAAAGTAAGGTCTTTATTTAGCATTATAATATCTAAAATAATAATAAAATTATCTAAAATATTATTTAAAGGTGGAAGCAATTTCCCTGGTAAAATAGCACTTAAGATAGATAAAAATATTTTATCTGTAACTTCTAAAGGTTATGACGTTATACTTGTTACAGGAACAAATGGTAAAACTACAACTACAAATTTTATATATAATATTTTAAAGCAAAATTATGAATTTGTAATAACTAATAATACAGGTGCCAACATGCTTACTGGTATAGTATCCTGTTTTATAGAACATTATAAATTTAAAAAAAATAATAATATTAAAAAATATGCAGTAATTGAAGTAGATGAAGCTAATGTGCCTTTAATTACCGAATTTATAAAGCCTAAAATTATAACTGTTACTAATTTATTTAGAGATCAACTTGATAGGTATGGAGAAGTTTATACAACATTAAATAAAATTTTATCAGGAATAGAAAAAACACCTCATTCTATATTAGTATTAAATGGTGATGAATCTCTTTTAGGTGATTTAAATCTTTCAAATAAAATTTTATATTATGGATTTAATTTTTCATCTGAATCTAAAAACAGCATAGACATAAATGCAGATTCAAAATTTTGCAAAAAGTGCAAAACTCCATATAGTTATGAATTTATTACTTATAATCATTTAGGTAAATTCTTTTGCTCTAATTGCGGATATAAAAGACCTGAACTTGATTATTCTTTAAATAATATAATAAATCAAACTTCAAGTTCTTCTTTAGTTAATATAGATGGAAATGAATATCTAATTAATCAGCCTGGTACATATAATATTTATAACGCATTATGTGCTTATGCTGTATGTAAAACTTTAGGCATAGATAATTCAATAATTTTTAATGTATTTAAAAGTACATCAAGTAGTTTTGGAAGACAGGAATCATTAAATATAAATGATAAAGAAGTTAAAATTATATTAGTAAAAAATCCTGCTGGCTTTAATGAAGCTATAAATACTGTTATTCTTGATAAAAAAAAGATAAGTGCTGCCTTTTTATTAAATGATAATTATGCTGATGGAAGAGATATATCTTGGATATGGGATGTAGACTTTGATAAACTTTCTTATATAGATTTAGATAAAGTATTAATATCCGGTACAAGATTATATGATATGGCAATAAGACTTAAAGTCTCTGGCATTTCAAAAGAAAATTTTGTTCTTTGCGAAACTTTTGAATCGCTTCTTGAAAATATAGAAAAATGTAATACCTCTACAATATATGTTTTAGCAACTTATACTGCTATGATTAATTTTAGAAAATTTTTACATAAAAAAGGGTATATCAAAAAATTGTGGTAGATTTTATTTTAAGTGAAGGTGAAAATTGTGGAAATAAATATATGTCATTTATATCCTGACTTATTAAATGTATATGGTGATTTAGGAAATATATTAATACTCAAATACAGATTAGTTCAAAGAGGAATACAAGTAAACATATCTAATATATCTATAGGAGATGATTTCGATCCTAATAAATTTGATATAGTGTTTTTTGGAGGAGGTCAGGATTACGAACAGTCCATAGTTTCTAAAGACTTAATGGACAAAAAAGCATCTAGTATAAGTAAATACATAGAATCTTCTAAAGTATTTTTAAGTATATGTGGAGGATATCAACTTTTAGGAAAATATTATACTACTCCTAAAGGTGAAAAGCTTCAAGGTTTAGGAATTTTAGATATATATACTGAAGGGTCAAATAAAAGATTTATTGGTAATACTGTTATATATAATGAAGAATTTAATGAAACTTATGTTGGTTTTGAAAATCATTCAGGTAAAACCTATATAGGTAATCTTAAGCCTTTAGGTAAGGTTATAGCTGGCTATGGTAATAATGGTGAAGATGGATTTGAAGGATGTATTTATAAAAATACTTTCTGCACTTATTTTCATGGTCCTCTTCTTTCTAAAAACCCTGAATTAGCTGACAGACTTATTATAAAAGCTTTAGAGAAAAAATATGGAAGTGGCTTAATTTTAGAAGATCTTGATGATAATTTTGAAATTAAAGCAAAAGAATTTATTGTAAACAGAGAAAAAAAGAGGACATAATTTCGTCCTCTTTTTTCATTATAATTTAAAATTATCTCATTTTTCTTATAACTCCATCATATACATCTTCTACCATTCCCATCATCATATCTCCAGATTTTCTAAGTTTTTTTCTTGTATTTCTATTAAGCTGAGGAGCAATTAACATTCCTGCTACAGCTCCAATCATAACTCCTGCAGATGCACTTTTCATAAATCCCATATTCTAACACCCCTTTCTTATTTTAGATAAACAAATTAATATTTAAAAATATCATATTGTAAATTATGACATTTTTAAAATATTATTTATTGTTTATTATGGTATTAGAATATGCAATTTTTATTTTATTAGTCATTGAAATTACTGTTAAGTAATTCATCCATTGCCTCATTAGCAAGTTTATCACATCTATTATTGTATTGATTGTCAGAATGTCCTTTAACTTTAATAAATTCCACATCGTGATATTTAAGAAGTTTTATTAAATTTTCCCAAAGTTCTTTATTTTTAACAGGCTCTTTAGATGAATTTTTCCATCCATTTTTTTGCCAATTTTCCAGCCATTTTTGATTTACAGCATTAACTACATAGGCAGAATCACTATATAGTTTAACTTTACATGGTTCTTTAAGCATAGACAAAGCATGTATAACTGCCGTAAGTTCCATTATATTATTTGTTGTATTTCTAAAAGCTTTTTTTATTTCTTTTTGGATGCCATTATACATAAGTATAATGCCAAAAGCACCTATAGTATTCTCTTTTCCATTGCCTCTACAAGCTCCATCAGTATATATTTCTACTTTTTTCATTTACTTTCTCCCCGCTTTTAGCCTTTGTTGATAATTTTTTAATATATTTTAAAAGTCTGGCAACATTTTGAGCTCCAACCATATTTGATATAAAAGATACTCCTTCTTTTATAATTTTTATAATATTTTCTTTACCGCTCCAATTTGATAATATAATTTCTTCAGGTATTTCATTTATTATTTTATTCATAGCAAAAAATATAATAGCAACATCATCTATTTTACCTATAAATGGTATAAAATCAGGCAATATATCTATTGGAGAAGAAATATACCCAATAAGACTTCCTACTAAAATTTTAGTTTTTGCGTCTACTCTTTTGTCTTTAAAAAGTCTCCATAAAAGAACTGTAATGTCTGGTATAATTAATGCATATTCTAATATATCTTTATATTTATAATCAACTTTATTTTTTAAATTATTCCTTATTTTATTATAAGTATCATATGCCTTATATTGATTTTTTTCTTTTTTTAAATCAAATTTTGAAGTTTCTTTAGATGGTTCATATATTATATCAGAAATTTCAATTTCTATTGCATTTTTTAACAAGTTTATATTATTTAGTTTAAAATAAAAAAATGGTATAAATTTTAATATCAAATTTAAATCTATATATAAATTATCTTTTTTTACAATAATGCCATTTTTCTCAAAATCTTTTAAAAGATTTTTTAATGCAAATCTTTTAACTGAAGATGTTATTCCTATTTTAGCAATTTTAAAATTAAAAATTTTAACACATAATTCATTGTTTTTTATATTACCTAATCCTACAGTTAGTCTGAATGGAATTTTTACTCCCTTTTTATAACTTCCATAAATATTTATCAATTCATCTATTTCTAAATTTTCAATTTTTAAGCCTTCAACTTTAATATATTCTTTAACAATTTCAATTAAATCTTTAGATGTTAATTTTACAGTAGTACTACTAACGTTCATATAGATTCCCCCTTTTAATTTATATCTATGAACATAATTAAAGTATATAATAAATTTTAATTAATGCAACAACCATTTTATTCTTTGGAATAATTTACTTTAGCAAAATTTATGATTTTCATTAGACATATTTTTTTTAATAATTATAATATTTATTATGATTATTGAATATTTTAATAAATTATATCCTAATAATTTAAAATAATAATAAATAAATATTTTTATATTAAACAACTATTGAGAGGGGGTTATCATAGGCATGAACAAAAATAAGAAAAAATATATCTATATACCTGCATTTATAGCTGTTTTATCTGCATTAGTTTTATTAATTTTTAATTTAAGCGGCAAATCTTCATATTATAAACTTTATGTTGATTTTTTAACAGATGTTTCAAATAAAAATATATCAACAGTTTATATTACTAATTCTTCTAAAATCAAAGTAAAAATGAACAACGGGGAAATATATGAAACAGATAATCCAAGAACAGATAGTTTTAAAGAGGAACTTTTAAAACAAGGCATTAAAGTTTCTGAAAGTTCACCGCTTTCTGCTAAACAGGCAATTCCAACTATACTTTTAAGTTCTTCTTTAGCTTTTATGGCTGTTATGGCCGTTAAAACTAAAGGATTAAATCCTAAAAAATTAAAAGGGGTTGATAGCCTCGATGTTTCCTCTGTATCAAATATTCCTTTTAATTTTAATTCTTTTGCAGGAAATGAAGAAGCCAAAGAAAGTGTAAAAGATATTGTAGATTTTCTTAAAAATCCAGAAAAATATAATGCTTATGGAGCTAGAATGCCAAGAGGTATAATACTTTATGGTGAACCAGGTACAGGTAAAACTCTTCTTGCAAAAGCAGTTGCCGGAGAAGCAAATGTACCATTTTATGCAGTTTCTGGTTCTGATTTTGTACAAGTTTATGTAGGAGTAGGTGCAAGCAGAATACGCCAACTATTTAAAAAAGCTAAATCAAATGGCAGAGCTGTTATATTCATTGATGAAATTGATGCTATAGGTAAAAAAAGAGATGGTTCTAAAAATGGCGGATCAGATGAAAGAGATCAGACTTTAAATGCACTTTTAACTGAAATGTCTGGTTTTAATGAAAAAGATGGTATAGTAGTTATGGCTGCTACAAATAGACTAGATATACTTGATCCTGCACTTTTAAGACCTGGAAGATTTGATAGACATATTGAAATAACTCTTCCAGATGTTAAAGCTCGTGAAAAAATATTAGCACTTCATTTAAAAAATAAACCTGTAAAAGATATCGATATACATGAATGGGCTCAAAAAACTTCATATTTTTCAGGAGCAAAACTCGAAAATTTAGTAAATGAAGCTGCTATACTTGCAGCAAAAGAGGATAGTAAATTTATTCAAAATATTCATATGGACAAAGCTTATTCAATTGTACTTGCAGGTTATGAAAAAATCGAAAGAGATTATATAAAAGATAAGGATAAAAAAATAACAGCTTATCATGAAGCTGGACATGCTCTTTTAACACTTAAAGTGCTCCCTAATGATAAATTATCTAAAGTAACAATAATTCCTACAAGTAAAGGAGCTGGAGGATATACTTTAAGTATACCTGAAGATAAACTTTATCAAAACAAAGATTATTTAAAAAGAAGAATAATGGTTCTACTTGCTGGACGTGCAGCTGAAGAAATAATATTTGGAACTGAATTTATAACAACTGGGGCTCATAATGATATTGAACAAACAACTAAAATAGTTTCCAGCATGATTACTCAATATGGAATGGGAGAAACTTTAGGTCTTTTAAATTTAGAACAGTTATCTTATTTAAATTATATAAGTACTGAAGACATAGTTAAAGAATGTAAAAATACTGTAAATTCTTTATATGAAGAAGTTAAATCCATAATTTTAAATAACAAAGATTTATTAGAAAAAATAGCAACTGCTTTAATAGAAAAAGAAACACTTCTTTATGAAGATATTGAAAATTTATTAGCAGCTTAAAATATTTTTAAATTATATATAAATATTCTTAATAAATAAAAAGTCATGCATAAATTAAAGAAAATTATTTATATGCATGACTTTTTATTTTTTTGATGAGAGAGGATTATTATTTTACTTGATAATAATATAACTTTAAAACTTAATCTAGTAAAATAATAATCCGAGCAGGGAATATCTTTTATCTGACCAGAGAGGATTATTATTTTACTTGATAATATATAACTTTAAAACTTAATCTAGTAAAATAATAATCCGAGCAGGGAATATCTTTTACCTGACCAGAGAGGATTATTATTTTACTTGATAATATATAACTTTAAAACTAACACATCAAGCTTTAAACTTTAATATATATAATAAATATCCTGATATAATCCCTCCTATAATTCCTCCTAAATGTCCAAAATTATCTATATTAGATATTGTAAGCCCTAATATTAAATTAGCTACAATTACAGAAGTAATATTTTTCAAAAAATCTTTCCCCACAATTTCTTTCATCTTTATTGCAAAAACAAAAATTGTTCCTAAAAGTCCAAAAATAGCTCCAGAAGCTCCTATAGATACCCCTTGTGAAAACATAAAGCTAAATAAAGAAGACATAATTCCACTTACAAAATATATAATTATATATTTTATTTTACCATATAATTTTTCAACTAAAGGCCCAATAGAATATAGAGAATACATATTTAATGCCAAATGTACTATTCCACCATGTAAAAACATACATGTTATTAACCTATAAAATTGTCCTTGCCTTATGTATGGATTATATTTAGCACCTAAATGTATAAGTACATTTATATCACTATAAAAAATATTTTTAGACAAAATAGCTGTAACTATATAAATAATTATATTTAAACTTATAATACAATATGTGATTATAGGTTTAAACTTTTCCTTTTCTTTTTTATTTGCAATTTCATTATTATAGATTATACTTGCTAATTCTTGCACAAAATCTTGATCTTTATAGCCATATTTAATTATTTTATTATTTTTATAGTCTATATAAATCAAATCATCTTTTAAATTAGTATAATTTAATTCTAAATTATATTCTTTAACATCAATCAAATATATTTTTACAATATCTATATCATAACAATTTAGTTTTAATTGTAAATGTTCAAGCAAAGAAAAATCATCGTATTTTTCTTCATCGCTTTTTATAAATAATATAACTCTTTTTTTATTATAATTTATATTTTTTACTAATGCCCAATTAGACTCAAATATAAAAATATCATCTATTGTAATGACTCCATAACCATAAAATCTACACATTTCATTTATAATATGTTTTATATAATTTTCTTTCATAAAAAATTTATTACCCTCCCTCTATGATATTTAATTTATTAAATTATGTTGATATTTATCTAATTTTTAAAACTAAAAGTGGCTGCCTCAAAATAGATTATACAAATTAACTTCTATTTTTAGGACAGCCACTTTTAAAGCACCATAGACTCAATAACTAAATTATTATTTTTTAATAAATCTATTTCATAAAATTCTATTGGAAGCTTTGTCTTACTATCATAAAGGACCCTTATTACTGGTCTATCTGGAAAATTTTTATTTTGTCTTACAACATATCCCTCTACAGAATTTGATAGTTTTACACATGCGCCTAATGGATAAACAGAAAAAGTGCTTTTGAAATTTTTTACAAAATTTTCATCAAAAGCTTGAGAACTTCCTGCTAAAATAAGCTCATAAGCTTCATTAGGGCTAAATTTTTTTCTGTATACCCTATCACTTCCAACTGCGTCATATACATCGCAAATACATACTATTTTCCCAAATTTAGAAATTTCATTCCCCTTTAAATTAAAAGGATATCCCTTACCATCCACCCTTTCATGATGCTGAACAACAGCTTTAATTGCATTATAAGGTATATTAATATTTTTTATAAGTATTTCTTTACCATAAAGTGGATGTTTTTTTATTTCCATAAATTCTTCATTTGTCAAGGAACCTTTTTTGTTTATAATTTTATTAGATATTTTTATTTTACCTATATCATGTAGAATAGCACCTATAGCTAATTCATTAAGTTCTGTTCCTGAAAGTCCTGAAGATATTCCAAGGAAACAAGACATTATACAAGTATCTAGTGAATGTACAAATGTATAATTGTCATAGGTTTGTATGTCATATAAGCTTTTATTTACATCACCCATGTTAATTATATAATCTACAAGATCCTCTACTATCTCTAAAGATTCGCTAACTTTTCTTTTATTACAACTATAAACATTTTTTAATATAGTAGACATATTTTTCATAACAGCTTGTTTAAGCTCTAATAATTTATTATCTTCTATTTCTACATCTTCAAGTCTATCATCTTCAATATATATATAAAATACGCCTAATTCTTTTAGCTTCTTAATATAATTTCTATTTAGGCGAACTCCTTCTTTTAATAAAATTTTACCATCATTTGTTAATATGTTTTTACCCAATACTTCATTATCTTTAACTCTATCAATAAACTCAAGTCTCATAGTATACCTGCCTTTTCCTTTTGTCCTTTTTATTATACTATGTAATATTGTAAAATTCATCAATTTTTTTATTTTTTTAGAATATATTGAGTAATAATGTAGATTTTTAAAATATTATACTTTATTTATTCTTTGTATTCTTCTTCTTTGTTTTTTATATTTTCAAAAACTTTATTCATTTCTTCTTGAATTATTTCACAAGCTAATTGTATTTTTTCTTCCATTTTATTATGCTCTTCTATATAATCAAATTTTAAAACCCAGGTAGGATTATATTCATCATCCACCTCTTCTAATATAAAACCATTTTCTTCAAAAGCTGAAGCATCAAATAAATCATAAATAGCATAAAATTCCCATTCTTCAACATCTCTATTTGTGTCAAAAAATATATTTACCTTTTCTCCATCATAGTAAAATTTAGTTATATACTCTGCTCCTTCATTTACAGCAAAACTTCCCATTTCCTTTATAAATTGATTAGTTTTTATATCCTTTTCCATAAGAACTAATGATGAAAAATCCAAAATTATCATCCTTTCTAAAGTTAAATATATAATTATGATATCATAAATCTACATTTATTAAACAAAAAATTTATTTATAAAATAAGAATTTAAAGTCAAAAAATTTTTATCTTTATTAAAAATCTATTGCAAATAATTTGCATTTATATATAATTATATTAGTAATAATATTTAAGAATGGAGAAAGCTTTATGCTTACAATAAACGAATTATGTTTTTCATATAACAATTCTTTACCTTATTTAATTGATAACTTAAATTTACATATAGATAAAGGTTCTTATGTATCTATAATAGGTAAAAATGGCAGTGCCAAAAGCACATTAATCAAGCTTATACTTGGTTTTCTTAAACCTAAATGCGGCAAGATATTAATAAATACTGATAAAATAGGTTATGTACCTCAAAGAATGGAAGGATATAATCCTCAATTTCCAATAACCGTAGAAGAAATGTTAGAATGTCATAGAAAAGTTTTAAAACTTAAAAATAAAAATTTAATAACCTCTAATTTAGAAAAAATTAATATGATTCAATATAAAAGTTCCCTTATAGGAAATCTATCTGGAGGTCAAATGCAAAAAGTTTTTATAGCTAGAGCTATAATGGGAAATCCTGAACTTCTTATACTAGATGAACCTTCTACTGGCATTGATGTTAAAAGTCAGAAAGAGATTTATACTATTATAAAGCAATTAAATAAAAATTTAGGTGTAACTGTTATTTCAGTAGAACATAATTTAGAAGCTGCTTTATCTAATTCAACTCATATATTTAAAATGGATGATGGAAAAGGTGCTCTTTATACAACATCTGAATTTAGCAAATATTTTAATATAAATTTATTGTAATGGAGGAAAATATGCTTCAATATAGTTTTATGCAAAACGCTCTGTTAGCAGGCGTTTTAATTTCTATTCTCTGTCCAATAGTAGGAGTTTTTCTTGTGCTTAGAAGATATTCTATGATGGGTGATACATTATCACATTCTTCTCTTGCCGGAGTTGCTATAGGTCTTATTCTAGGCACTAATCCTCTCCTTACTGCTTTTATTTTTACTTCTATTTGTGGAATACTTATAGAAATTTTACGAAATTACTATAAACAATATTCTGAACTTGTAATGTCTATAATACTTACATTAAGTTTAGGTATAGCAATAATATTAATAAGTACTGGTAAAGCATCTGCTAACATAAATTCTTTTTTATTTGGAAGTATACTTACTGTTTCTTCTAAAGATTTATATATAATATCTATACTAAGTATAATTTCTATTATTCTTTTAATATTTTTATACAACAAACTTCTATATATAACTTTTGATGAGCAAGGAGCCTTTATTTCAGGAATAAATGTTAAACTTATAAATTATTTATTCATACTTTTAGTTGGAGCAACTATATCTGTATCCATAAGAATAATGGGTATACTTGTTATTTCTTCTATGATAGTAATACCTGTTGCAACTTCTATGCAGCTTAATAAAGGATTTAAAAAAACTCTTTTTTATTCTATATTATTTGCTTTTATAGATATTATTTTAGGTCTTATATTATCTTATTATATAAATAGTGCTCCTGGAGGTACTATATCTTTAGTGTCGGTTATATTACTTGTACTAATTATTATTTTTAAAAATATAGTAAAAAAATAAAAAGAATATGTAGTATCAATTGATACTACATATTCTTTTTATTTTGAATGATTTTTACATTCATCACATATACCTTTTATTTTTAAATCATGTTCCGTTAATACAAAACCTGTTTTATTTTTAATTATTTCTTCTATTTGAAGCATAGGACAATCAATTTCCACTTCTTTATGGCAAAGACTACACTCTAATATATGTTTGTGATTTTCTTTTTTTATTATATAACTAAATTTATCTTCACCTAAATTTAATTTTTCTATTATATTTTTATTTTCTAATATATCCATTGTTCTATATATTGTTGATAAATCTATTTTTAATCCTCTTTTTTTGCATTGTTCATATATATAATCTACAGTTACTGCATCTTCAGTACTTAAAAGTATATTAAGTATAGCAATTCTTCCTTTTGTAACTTTTATATTATTCTTTTTTAAAAGATTTTCTGGTTCCATTTAATCACCACATTATACAATTTTATATAATATTATAACATATTATATAAAATAAATGTAGGATTAAAAAATCATTTATCTATAAAAATATCATCTTTAATCCAAACAAAATAAGTATAACACCACCTAAATAGTCAGCATATTTATATACTGCATTTATTTTTTTTAAATATTTAGATATAAAAAATGCTCCAATAGAAGCTATTAAAGTAACTATTCCAATAAATATAGTATATTTAAGCATTATGAAAATATTGTTAATATTATGAAATACAGTAAAACCAACTACCATAGCATCTATACTTACAGATACTCCTAATATAATATACATACTTGGCTTAATTAAAGGACATTCTCCTTTATTATCATATCCTTCTTTAAGCATCATAATACCAACTATTCCTATAATAATTCCTCCAATTGTTTCTGGTATAGCAGCTATTTTAGTATTGAACCAAAATCCTAAATAACTGCCAATTAAAGAAAATAAAAACTGAAAAAATCCAAAAGATAATGCAAATAAATATTTATTATTTTTTCTTATGTGATTATTTAGTCCTATGCATACGGCTGTTCCAAAAGCATCCAAAGATAATCCTACAGCTATAGTAAAAATAGAAAATATTGAATACTCCAAAATATATCTTCCTTTCTTTTTATAAATTCATAATTTAATTTTACTAAAATAGTCCGCTAAAAAGCGGACATAACTACATATATTTATTTGTAATTTTTAATAACTTTTTCAAAGGCTTCTAATGCAAATTCAAGTTGTTCTTTTGTATGAGTAGGAGTATAACTTGTTCTAAGAAGAGCACAGCCTTTTTCAACTGCTGGTGAAACTGCTGGATTTACATATACACCTGCATCTAATAGTTCCATAGTCATTTTAAAAGCTTTATAATCATCTCCAACGATTATAGGAACTATTGGAGTTTTAGTCCCCCCAACTGAAAGACCCATTGATTTAAATCCTTCTTTCATAAATTCAGCCATAAATTCAGCATTTTCCCATAATTTTTTAATTCTTTCTGGTTCTGATTCTAATATATTTATTGCTTCCATAGCAGCTGCTGCATTTGCTGGAGGTATAGATGCACTAAATATAAATGGTCTTGAATTATGCTTTATATAATGTATAACATCTTCTTTTGAAGCAACATAGCCTCCTAAACTTGCTAAAGATTTACTAAATGTTCCCATTATTATATCAACTTCATCTTCTAATCCAAAATATTCTGCTGTACCACGGCCATGTTCACCCATAACTCCAAGGCCATGAGCATCATCTACCATAACTCTAGCTCCGTATTTTTTTGCAAGTTTAACTATTTCAGGAAGATTTGCAATATCACCTTCCATACTAAATACACCATCAACTACAATAAGTTTTCCTTTATCTTCTGGAATAGATTCTAATATCCTCTCTAAGTCTTCCATATCATTATGCTTAAATTTTAACAATTTCCCAAAACTTAATCTACAAGCATCTACAATGCTTGCATGATTTTGTTTATCTCCAATTATATAATCATTTCTTCCAACAAGTGCAGAAATAATTCCTAAATTAGTTTGAAAACCTGTACTAAAAACTAAAGCTGCTTCTTTTTTTACAAAAGATGCAAGTTTTTCCTCAAGTTTAATATGTAAATCTAAAGTCCCATTTAAAAACCTAGAGCCAGAACATCCTGACCCATATTTTTCTATAGCTTTAATAGCCGCCTCTTTAAGTCTTGGATCTGAAGTAAGCCCTAGATAGTTATTAGAACCAAGCATTATAACTCTCTTACCATCCATTATAACTTCAGTATCTTGACCTGAGGTAAGTGCATGGAAATAAGGATATATACCTGCTTTCATAGCTTCTTTAGCATCAGTGTAGTTAAAACATTTTTCGAAAATATCAACCATTGGAAATTTTCTCCCCTTCCATAATAAAAAACAAAATAATGAATGCATTTTAAAATAATTATATCACAATATTAGCACATAACTAAAAAATATCATATAATTTTTTAAGATATTTTACTAGTTTTTTACTTTTATACATCGTTAAAATTTAATTTGGTAAAATAATAATCTAAACAGGGAATATCTTTTATCTGACCAGAGAGGATTATTATTTTACTAAGCACTAATATAATCCTTAAATCTTAATAGAGTAAAATAATAATCCGAGCAGGGACCAAGCAGGAAATATTTTTACTTATCAAAGACAATTATTATTTTATTATATAATAATAAATTGAATTATAAAAAAATATTTATTGCATTTATATAATATTTGGTACATAATAAATATAGCTAAAATTTGTAATTTATAACTAATCCAATATGAAAATTAAATTTAGTCTAGTAGAATAATAATTTAATCTGGGAATATATTTTTACCTTAGTAGAGAGGATTATTATTCTACTAAGCACTAATATAAACCTTAAATCTTAATATAGTAAAATAATAATCCGAGCAGGGAATATCTTTTATCTGACCAGAGAGGATTATTATTTTACTAAGCACCAATATAAATCTTAATATAGTAAAATAATAATCCGAGTAGGGAATATCTTTTATCTGACCAAAGAGGATTATTATTTTACTATATATTATAATATACCTAATTTTATACATAAAACATTTATAATTTTAGAGGTGAATTGTGTGCAAAATAATTACAGCAAAGTTGTACTTATAACAGGAGCTTCATCTGGTATAGGAAAAGCAACTGCTTATACTCTTATGGAAAAAGGTTTTAAAGTTTATGGAACTTCTAGAAAAATAGCTTCAGAAACTACTGTTAAAGCTAAAAAAGGCAATGGTTTTTTAAAAATGATACCACTTGATGTATGTTCTCAAGAATCAATAGATAATTGTATTAAATATATTTTAAAAGAAGAATCTTCAATAGATATACTTATAAACAATGCAGGTTTTGGAATTGCAGGTTCAGTTGAAGATACTTCTTTTGAAGAAGCTTTTAAACAATTTGATACTAATTTTTTTGGAGTACTTAGAATGTGTAGAGCCGTTCTCCCTAAAATGAGAGAACAAAAAAATGGACTTATTATAAACATTAGTTCTGTAGCAGGACTAATATCAATTCCTTATCAATCAATGTATAGTGCCAGTAAATATGCCCTTGAAGCAATGACTGAAGCCTTAAGAATAGAGGTAAAACAATTTGGAATAAAAGTTTCTATGGTTGAACCAGGTGATACTAAAACTGGTTTTACAGCAAAACGAGAATATACTCATAACTCATTAAATTCTGTTTATAGTGATAAATTTAAAAAATCTATTAAAACTATGGAAAGAGATGAACAAAATGCTCCATCACCTAAATTAGTTGTAAATGCTATACTAAAAATCATAAATTCAGATAATCCTCCTATAAGAATAACTGCCGGATTTTCTTACAAAATTTTAGTATTTTTAAAAAGGCTTCTTCCCTCAAGGTTTGTTGAATATGTAGTAAGCAAAATCTATTCATAATTTAATTTTAAATATTTAATATGATTATCTCATAAAAGTATTTTTATTAAATATTTACCTATATATAATAGTGTAATAGAAATTTATAAATACTATAAATTGTATAATAAAAATTAATTTACAGATTATTGCGGGTTAATCTTAATATACTATATGAATATTTGTAAGCTTTACATATAAATATCTTAAGGCTGTGTACATAAATTATGTTATAACTATATTAAACAAAAATAAAATATGTGTAAATGAGTTTTTAATGAAGTTTAAAACCCATTTACACATATTTTGCTTATTATATTAATTGATAAAAACAACCCCTATATTTTATTTCTGCTCTTTTATAATACCTTTTCTGTAAACATCTAAAAGTTTTTCTAAATCATTTATTTGAATTTTAAGTTCATATCCAATATCCGTATCCCCAACCCTTTTTCTTTCTACCCCTGTTTCTAATATTACTGTAGTAGATAATATATCTTTTTCCTCTTCAATAGCTTTATAAGTTGATTCAAAAGGTTCATGTGATACTAATAAAAGTCCATAAGAATTATATATAAGTGTATATCCTGCTATTCCTGTCTGCCCTTGATAAGCTTTTGAAAAGCCTCCGTCTATAACTAAAAGTTTTCCATTTGCTTTTATTGGACTTTCTCCATTTTTGCTCTTAACTGGTACATGGCCATTTATAATGTGAGATTTTTCTGGATCTAATCCAAATTCTTTTAAAATCGAATTGCATACTTTTTCATCATCTCTTAAATAAAAATATGGATTTTTTTCTTCTATATGAGTTTCCTTTTCTTCTATAAAATATCTTTCAAAAGTTGCCATTTTGTTTTTACCAAACAAAGGCGAATCTGGTCCATTCCATAGATACCATATAATGTCCATACCATAAAGTTTAGCTTTTGGATTGTTTTTATAAAAATATCCCTCTCTTACTAAAATTTCTAATCTATCCAAAAAAGCTTTGCCGCTATATTCATGTCCTGTTTTGCCTATTTTAACTTTTTTAAAACTTCCATCTTCATTTAATGGTATACATCCATGGTATAGCAAATTAGAATTGTACTTTAAATACATACTCCCTTTGGTAAAGAGAAATCTTACATGTTTTTGAAGTTTTTCACTATTTAAAAAAGAAGATTTTAGTCTTTCCATTAGTTCTATCTCTTCTGGTATAAGTTCGTATGGATCTTGTGGATTAATCGTTGGAAAATTACTATCTTTTAATTTATAAATCTTACCATTCAAATTTATAGTACCTTTTTCATAATTAATCTTATTTAAAAGAAGTCTATCATTCATTTCAAAATATGGACGCCTTTTAATTACTTCTCCCTCTAGTTTAAACTGTATTATAGATATAGCTTTATGCATTTTGGATATAAGCCTTATATCCTTTTCACTATAGTTTTTACTGCTTTCAATTTTTGGTTTAAAACTTAAACATTCATCATTTTTATAAAAATCTATAGCAAAAGTAGCAAGTGGCAGCAAATTAATTCCATAGCCATCTTCTATAGTATCTAAATTTGCATATCTAGCACATATTCTAAGTACTGTTGCAATACAAACTTCACTTCCTGCTGCAGCTCCCATCCAAAGTATATCATGATTCCCCCATTGTATATCCACAGAATGATAATTTACAAGTGTATCCATTACAATATCTGCGCCTGGACCTCTATCAAATATATCTCCTAAAATATGTAACCTATCTATAACCAGCCTTTGAATTAGTTTTGATATTGCTATTATAAATTCATTAGCTCTTCCAATTCTTATAATAGTTTTTATTATTTCATTATAATATTCTTCTTTATCTATTCTATCTGGCTGTTCATGAAGAAGCTCCTCTATTATATATGAAAAATCACTTGGAAGTGCTTTCCTCACTTTAGAACGAGTATATTTTGATGATACATATCTGCAAATTTCAATCAATCTATATAATGTAATTTTATACCAATCTTCAATATTTTTTTCGTTTTTTAAAGTAATTTCAAGCTTTTGCTCTGGATAATAAATTAATGTAGCTAAACTTTTTATATCTTGTTCTCTTAAAGAATTTCCAAAAATATCATATATTTTGCGTTTTATTACTCCAGATGCATTTTTTAATACATGATTAAAAGCCTCATATTCTCCATGAATATCTGTTAAAAAATGTTCTGTACCTTTGGGCAGATTTAAAATAGCTTGTAAATTTATTATCTCTGTACAAGCCTCAGCTATAGTTGGATATTGATTAGATAAAAGTTTTAAATACCTTAATTCATTTTCAAATTCTTGAGTTAAATTATCTTCACTATAAGGCATTTATAATCCCCCTTTTTTTATTACTTTGTTTATGTCATATAGACTGAAAAGCATAACATTAGTATAACATATTTTATTATTTTTTGAATTTATTTGTTTATTAAATATACAAATATTACCTTATAACTTTTTTTAAAACATATGTCGATCATTTTTTTTAATGCCCTAAGATTTATACTATTGGCAACAGTTTTACTAGTGCTTTTTAACTATTTTATTCAGTTATCAATATAAATTTTGGTATATTAGGATATTATCATAAATCAATCATAATTATCTTATAACTTTTTAAATACATATTGACAAAATTCGATTTGATGAATATACTATAATTAATCAAAAGTAAGTAATCAAAAGTGTAAAAAAGCTTTTATATTACATAATAAAGTTTAATACTGTTTTTAAGATACCGTTTCTAAAAAAGTAAGCCGCTTGTAAATAGGCAAGCGGCTTATAAAGCAAATATCACATCGATAAATTTGAATATATCGATTTCAAGGAGGAAAATATAATGCAAACTCTAAAATCAATTTGGGATTTATTTCAAAATGAATTTCTCGGCATGAGGTGGCTTAATAGTTTAATTGGTAATCTACTGAAAGCTTGCGGATTAAATACCACAGGAAAAATTGGCGGAAGTGTTCAATTTTTTATTTACGATACGATTAAAATTATGGTACTGCTTGGCGTTTTGATTTTGATTATCTCATATATTCAAAGTTATTTCCCACCGGAGCGAACAAAAAAGATACTCGGTAGATTTCATGGCATTGTTGCAAACTGTATTGCCGCACTACTAGGTACAGTAACGCCGTTCTGCTCATGTTCTTCCATTCCGCTATTTATCGGATTTACAAGTGCAGGTTTGCCACTTGGGGTTACATTCTCATTCTTGATTTCCTCCCCAATGGTAGACCTTGGCTCTTTAGTGCTGCTTATGAGCATTTTCGGGTGGAAAATTGCCGTTATATATATGGTACTCGGATTAGTAATCGCTGTTATTGGTGGTACAGTTATTGAAAAGCTGCACCTTGAAAATCAAGTAGAAGAATTTATTCGTAGCGGCAATACTCTTGATATTTCAAAAGAGGAACTTTATTTTAAAGACCGTATCAAATACGCATGGGAGCAGGTCATAGAAACTGCTAAAAAGGTTTTGCCCTATGTCTTAATCGGTGTTGGTATTGGTGCATTTATTCATAACTGGATACCTGAAGATTTTATTGTTAGTATACTTGGCACAGGCAATCCATTTGGTGTTATTCTTGCTACCATTGCTGGAATTCCTATTTATGCGGACATTTTCGGAACAATTCCAATTGCCGAAGCTTTACTTTCAAAAGGTGCACAACTTGGAGTTGTCCTCTCGTTTATGATGGGCGTTACCACGCTTTCGCTACCTTCAATAATTATGCTTAGAAAAGCAGTTAAGCCCAAGCTTCTCAGTATTTTCATTATGATTTGTATCATGGGCATTATTCTTGTAGGATATTTCTTCAATGCAATTCAATATTTGCTTGTATAAATGTTTTATGCTTTTTTGTTAAATTTTCTAACAAAACAAAAAAATTATTTGCCTAACGAAAACTCAAATCCCCATAAATTTTAAAGCTTAAGTGCGGTTTTGAAATATCAAATCAAAGCCGCTATATTTTTTTAAAACTTGAATTTAATATAGAATATATTTTTATATTAGTTAAATTTATTTTTGATCTTGAAAGGCTTAATACACAAAATTACATCCTTTTTAGCATTAATTTATATAAATTTCTATTGAAATAAATGTTAAATAATAATACTATAATAAACATATAAAATAATATTTATAAATTTCATGTAAATAGGTAAAATAAAATATAGTTTAAATTTATTTATAATGCTTATTTATAAATTGAGGTGTTTTTATATGAGAATAAAATTAACAGAAGATGTTCAATATATATTAAATAAATTAAAGGAAAATAACTATGAAGCTTTTGTAGTTGGTGGTTGTGTTAGAGACAGTATATTAAAAAGACCTTTAAAAGACTGGGATATCACAACTAATGCTTTGCCAAACCAAATTATGAAACTTTTTGAACATACAATTCCTACAGGTATTAAACATGGAACAGTAACCGTAGTAATTAATGAAAAATATTTTGAAGTAACTACTTATAGATTAGATGGAAATTATACTGATAATAGACATCCTGATGAAGTTATTTTCACTTCTTCTTTACAAGAAGATTTAAGCCGAAGAGATTTTACTATTAATTCTTTAGCTTATAATGAAGAACATGGGCTTATTGATATATTTAATGGAGTATGTGATTTAAAAAATAAATTAATTAAATGTGTAGGAGATCCAGATAAAAGATTTAATGAAGATGCACTTAGAATGCTTAGGGGAATTCGATTTGCTTGCGAATTAGATTTTAATATTGAAAATAATACATATAAAGCAATATGCAAAAATCATGCTCTTTTACAAAATATAAGCTTTGAAAGAATTCGAGATGAATTTATAAAAATACTTTTAACATCATATCCAAGCAGAGGTATAAGAATGCTTCAAAACACAGGTCTGCTTAAATTTATAATTCCAGAACTCAATGAATGTGTAGGATTTGATCAAAAAAATCCTCATCATGATAAAGATGTTTTTAATCATATTATGGCTGTATTAGATAATTCTCCTGATATTTTAGCAGTAAGGTTAGCTGCTCTTTTACATGATATTGGTAAACCCAGAACATTTACAATTGATGAAAAAGGTATAGGACATTTTTATGGTCATAATATGATAAGCGCTGATATGGCTGAAATTATATTAAAAAGACTTAAGTTTAATAGTGATATAATAAAAAAAGTAACTATTATAATTAAAGAACATATGTCTGCCTATAATATTATGAAAAATAAAGCTTTGAAAAAGTTTATAGCTAGAGTAGGAGTCCAAAATATAGAAGATTTATTTGAACTTCAAATTGCAGATAGTAAAGGTCATAATAGTAATTCTGATTTTTCTCCTATATTAAAAAGACGAGAAGAAGTTAGAAAAATACTAAAATCAGGCGAAGCTTTTAATATAAATCATCTTAAAATAAATGGGAATGACTTAATTGAATTAGGTATAAAGCCTGGTAAACAAATAGGCATAATTTTAAATAAACTTTTAGATATGGTTATGGAAAAACCTGAGCTTAATAATAAAAATAGTTTAATAAATATAGTTAGAGATAAATATTTATAATTTTATAATATGATTAACCACAATAAGTTGTAAATTAATTTTCACTATACACTTTATAGTATTTCTAAATTTCTATTACATCTATATAATTGTAAATATTTAATAAAAGACTTTTATTAGATAACCATAATATTCATTAATTAAAAAAGTATTTGTATGATATTCAAAATTTTATATTATAAATATCATACAAATACTTTTTATTTTACACTACCTCTATTTTCATAAAATGCATTTGTTTTGCTTGAGGTTTTATATAAGATATATTTCTAGCATTGTAAGTGTTTTGAGATATTAAAGGAATTTTTACCCCTTTATTAATTGTCATAGCTGTAATTATTGCTGAATGATATATAACTTTTTTAAAATTTTCATATTGAATTACATCGCCGATTTTTAACATTTCTATGCTCGGAACTTCAATTGCTCTTAATCCTTTAAGCTTTCTCTCATTCCTGCTTTTTAAAGTCCAATAAAGAGAGTGTGCTACTGCCCAAGACAAAGACCATTTATCATTCATACTATTATTAGGATCTTTTTTATACCACCAAGGATAAATATCATAAGCAAAAGGAGCTCCACCTGCTTTTAAGCACTGAGATATAAAATTAGTGCAGTTTCCTCCTCCATCGCCATAAGAAGCAAAAAATCTATAATTATTATTTGGAGTTAAAGCATAAGTAAGAGCATACCTTACTGCTTCTTTTGCATTATAATTATTATATCTATAAAAATTTCCGTAATATATCATAGAATACTCCAATATATTATTTATATATTATTCTATGATTATAGTTTACATATTGTTAAATGTTTATATATAAAAATAATAATATTTTATTTTTTATTAAGATTTCAAAATTCCTAGTTTAGCTAAATTAAAAATAGAATTTTTTTCTTCACCTATAACAATTTTTTCTTCAATTTTTCTTTTATCAGAAGATAAATTAAATATAAATGGAGCAATTGTTTTTAGAGAAAACTTTGAAGTTAAATTTAATACATATAAAATTTCCTCTTTATCTTGTAATATTGTTTTAATTTCATTTATTAATTCTTCACATTTTTCATTTATTTTATTATTTAATATACCTTTTAATACACAAGATTTTAAAGCTAAAGCTGTAATATTAAGAAGTTTTTCACTATATAAATTACTGTTTTCATAAAAATTATTTATTAAAAATTTAACTGCCTTTGTAATTTGATTTGAATATATTAATATATCATCTTTGCCTATAGTAAAGCTTAATAATACCATAGCTGTAGTTTCTGATTTATTATAAAAATTGATTTTATCATAATCACAAAAACTTCCATCTGCAAATTGATTTTTAGCTAATATTCTTAATATATGAGGTCTTGGATAAATAAAATCTAATATAGCATTATCACCTTTATTTTTCAATTCATTTTCTGTTGGGCTAGGTGCTTTTTTATAAGTAAAACTAGGTACATCCAAAAATTTATTCCTGGAAATATTTTTTACTGTTTCTTCAGGAATGTTAAGAGGTACAATATGAGTTATAGGCATTCCAAGAACTGGATCTTCTATCATTTCAAGCATTATAAATGATGTTTCCGGGCTTAAAATAGAAGATTCTTTAGATATTTCAATCACTTTCCTTTTCATGGAATCATATATATCTCCTCTTTCAGTCCTCATTCTCTCTTCTATAGACTCAATCCTTTTTCTACTCCAAACCTTTTGTATTAATTCAGCATTTTCTTTTAAATCTAAAGTATCAAGATCTATAGTTTTAATATATCTTTCAGCTCCAACCTTACCCTTTATTGTTATTTTCCCTTCTATATTGCCACTTACTTTTGCAAATACAGAGAATGGTTCTCTATCATATAAATAATCAATAGTTCTTGGATAAGTTTTTTCAACATTTAAACTTCCCCAATCTATTTCTTCAATATCTACCTGTGGATTTTTAATTCTTCTAAGCTGTTTCAAAACTACATCTTCTATATTTTCGTCTTCATATATAAATTCAGCTTTCCCATATCCAAATTCTGCAAGTTTATTTATCACATAACTATTTACAGAAGTATCAACTCCAAAAGTAAATATCCTATTATCTCCTATATTTTGTTTTACATAACTTAAAACTTCTTCTTCATTTTCTATAATATCATCAGTAAAAAGCATTATATTACTATATCCAATATTATTTTTTTCTGATAAAGCATATTTTAGAGCTTCAAATATTTTTGCACCTTTTTTATCTTCTAAGTTGTCAATCCATAAAGTAGCTTTTCTAAGATTTTCTTCGTTAAAAGGAACTAATCCGCGATCAGAAAAAAAGTGAAGATTATTTTCAAATGCAATTATATTAAAACTATCATTTTCAGATAAATTTCTTATACAAAGCTGTAATGCATTCTTAGCCTGTTCAAGCTTAGCGCCTTTCATTGAATGAGAAATATCAATTAAAAATATATAATTATTTTTATCATCTTCTTCACTTATTTCAAGCTTAGGAATAAATCTAATGTATAAAATTCCTTTATTTTCATCTTCATACTTATAAAACATTCCTGATACCTGCGATGTTTTTTCTTCTTCAAATAAAATTATAAAATCTTCATCAAATTTATTTTTATCTTTATTTAAAGTAACTTTGGCTAAATTATTTCCTTCTTCCCATTCAACTTTTATATCATGAGAAGGAGATTTTATATTTACTTTATTAATTGGTTCAATAAGTAAATTTAAGTTTGATTTATAGTTTTCATAATTTTCAGAAAAATATTCTTTATTATCAGCATTTTGCGAATCAGAATGTAATATTGCTGGTATAGTTAATATCAAATTATTACCTTCATAAACTAAATTGTCTATATATGTAAATTTAATATTTATAGATTCTCCAGGCAATACTTTACCAATGGTAAGCTGAAATACATTTAAATTTATTTCTTCCAAAGTAAGAGCATTAACTCCTGTTTCATTAGAATTTTCATATATTTTTCTAGCTTCTTCTTTATCTTCAATTACTGCTTTAATAATTCTTCCCCCTAAAGTCGCCTCTAACCCAGTTATTAAAGCTGTTTCTGGTATTGGAAAAATATATGAGCAATCTATATTTGAATTTGAAACATTTATATATTCTTTTTTTATAGATATTTCCGCAAATTCACCACATACATTCCCACTTATAGAAACTTCTTTTAAAATAACACTGTTTTTCGATAAATTATTCCCTTTTAAACCATAGCTTAACATAAATACCTCCTAATTTATATTTAACTTATTAATTATAATTTCCTTATATAAAGTTATTTATGAGCACTTATATTTCTTTTTTATAAATTCTATATGTTCTGTAATGATTTGCACCAATTTTCTCTATATCTAATCTCATAGGTATATTAGTTTCTCCTATAGTTGAACCTTCTGCCCACTTATAACCCTTTTTTAAAGCATTTTCATAGAATTTGTAAAGCATAGCACTACTTACAGCTTTTTTCCTAAATTTAGGTATAACAAATAATATGAATATTCTAAATCCATCTATTTTTTTCTTATACCATAAATATTTTAACGGTCCAAATGGAAATAATTTTCCATTTAATTTTTTTAATACTTGATTGTAATCAGGTAATGCTATAGCAAATCCTATAGGTTGTCCCTCACTTCTTGCTATAAGTATAAGCTCTTCATCCGCCATTTTTATAAGCTGCCCTGCTTCTGCTTTTAATTCTTCATAAGTAGGTGGAGTTAAATCTTCCCAATCTTCCGGCATAGCAATGTCTAATATTTTTTTTATATCTAATATTTCATTATCTATATCTTTAAGATTTATATTATCTATTCTAAAATTATATCTTTTCATAGCATAATTAGTAATTTTTTGATGTTTTTCTAAATTTAAATCTGAATTTATATCTTGATAATAAGCATATAAATCTAAATGTTTAACAAATCCATATTCTTCAAAGAAGTTTACATAATACTCTGGGTTATAAGAATTCATAAGCACTGGTGAACCATTAAATCCTTTTACTAAAAGTCCTTTATAATCATCTCCATTTGTAGGAGATATAGGTCCTTTCACTACAGTTATTCCTCTTTCTTTAAGCCAGTTTACAGCTTTATCAAATAAAGAAAAAGCTACCTCCTTATTGTTAATGCTTTCAAAAAGACTTATATATCCATCTTTTAAGTTTTTCTTTTTATTTAAAGTTTCATTTATTCCAACGCAAATTCTACCTACCGCTTTTCCATTTAAATATGCCATAAAAAATGCATGTTCTCCATTCATAAAAAGTGCATTATCATGGCCTAAAAGAGTATTAATCATGTCACTTTCAAGTGGAGGAACCCAGTATTTATCTTCTTTATATATTTCATAACAAAGCTTAACAAATTTTTTAATTTCACTTTTTGTTTTTATTTCTACTATTTCAATCATATCTACCGCTCCTGAAATATTTAGTGTGATAATGGTACATTAAGTTCTATTTTTGCATCTAAACACTTATTAATATTATAATCATAATCATGCGAATATAATATAGTTTCTTTTAAAATTTTCTTTTTATCTTCATAACTGTTACAATACATATTCAAAAGATTATTTATATTTTCTTTATATATGTCTTTATTGCTTAATATTTCTTCTAAGGCCTCTTTTATATCTTCATTTTTATTTATAACTTTTCCTATATTATATTTTTCGATAATTGAAAGAGTACCTTTATCATTAGATGTTGCCTTTTGAAAAGTAATTTCAGGTATTTTATTAATTAAACTTTCTATAAATATTCCTGCAGAGGGCCTTGCAATTATACAGTCAACTGCAGCTAATATTTCATCAAAATTTTCAATAAATTTAAAGGGGATTAGTTTTACATCAATATTTATTTCGTCTAAATTTTGTATTTTATTGTAAGTTTTTTCATCTTTCCCGCATATTACAATTAAATTAAGCGGCTTATTATAACTTCTACAAATATTTTTTACTATATTTAAAAGAATTTTACCTCCTATACTTCCACTGGCAATCATAACTGTATCATTATTGTTGTTAAATCCATATTTTTCTTTTATTTTGTTTATATCTTTTTCTTTAAAATGCTTTTTTTCTGCTAAAGGGCCTATAACTTTAAATTTAGCATCATTATTTTGTTTTAAATTATATTGGGGATTTCTAAAAATAGAATTTTTATATCCATAAATAACAAAATCTTTATAGTATTTTAGTATATATTCTATTTTTTCTAAAAAAGTAGTTTCTTTATTTAATTCATAAGAGTAATAAGTTTTACTAAAATCATAATTTCTAATTGCCTCTCCTACTTCATTAAAATAACACAAATGAGTTGCATATGGATTTACTAAATCAATAAATATAGAAATCTCTGTTATAAATATATAAAAAGGAATTCCCTTTTCTTTTGCATAGCTTCCTATAGCTTTATTAAAACCATCTGCAGTACAAATTATAATATCAGGATTTATTTCTTGAAGTTTTTCATGATAAGCCGATGTACTAGATACTTCAATGAAAGGAAGTATAAATATTCTTAAAATAAAATTCAAAAGCATGTCCGCAGTTTTAGTTAAATTTTTTCTTATAAGAAAATTCCATAATTTAACTATTATATTTATGCTTGTATCTCCAATCATTTCACTCCCAGCACATTTTATAATACTAGCATTTTCTTCTTTTAAAATATCCTCTAATATATCTGCCATTCTACGATGACCCATACCCATTTTTTCATACACTATTAACACTTTTTTATTCATAATACCCTACCTTCCAAGACAGTCGTATACAGCCTGTTTTTAATAAAAGTTTGAATAAATTCATAAAGTAATTATACTACAGCAGAATATAAAAGAGAATATAAGTTTAAAATTCATTTATATAATTATAAATATATAACTTAAATGTCATAGTCTAGTAGAATAATAATTATATATGGTAAGATAAAATTATTACCTTTTTAAAATTATCATTTTACTAGACTATAATTAATTTTTCTATTACATATTATATAAAAATAATAAATCATTTTTACTTATATTAATCCCTTTAGCATAAGTCCGGCGGTACCTAAAGCAGCTTTTTCTTTTATAGATGTATATCCTTCAATATTAAATAAAATTTCCCCAGTATGATCATTTCCCTCTCTTATATAAACTCCATCTATATTTGCTATTATTTTAGAAGATGTATCCTTGCCTTCTTTTATATAGCATCCATCTAAATTAGCTATTATTTCTCCATTTTGTGAGCTTCCTTCTCTTATATAAATTCCATCTAAATTAGCTATTATATAGCAACTGTTTTTATCATTTATTTTTATATAGTTTCCATCTAAGCTAGCTATTATTTCTCCATTTTGATAGTTTCCTTCTCTAATATACCCCATTTTTCCCTCCATTATTATTATTATTCAAAATTTTTATGTTTTATATAGATATCAAAACTTCAAAGTTTTAATTAAACATCTAAAAAATAATAATAATTTTTGCTAAAAATAAATTATATCTCCTACTTAAATTATTATTTTACTATGTTATATTTAGTTTTCATGTTAGATATCTATAATATAAATTTTATGAATAATATAATTGAATATTACAAATATTTATATAAAATTTATTTTAATTTATTAAAACTTTATAAGCTTATGATAAACTAAAAATTAATCAGAACATAATTTTAGGAGGCCGAAATCAGCCTCCTAAAGTTAATATTTTTAATTTTTTACTTCTTCAGTAACTGCTTTTTTTGTCCTTCTTGTCCTAGTTTTTGGCTTTGTTTCTGTTTTATTTTCCGATGCTAATTTAGTATCTTCATCTTTGACTTTTTCAGTCTTTTTTCTTCTTGAAGTAGTTGCTTTTTTCTTAGGCTTTTCAATTTTAACTTCCCATTCTGTCCCTTTTGCTTCTTCTTGAATTTTTTCATATAATTTTATAGTATCTTGCGCTATACTATCCCAGCTGTACTTATTAGATATAAGGTCATAACCATTTTTAATTATTTTGTTTCTTAATTCTTCATCTTTTAAAAGAATTAAAATATTATCTTTAATACTATCTTTAGAACCATTTATTGCCCTCATTCCGTTAACTCCATGTTCTACTATTTCTTTTAATCCTCCAACATCTGAAACAACTAGAGGACATCCTGCTGCCATAGCTTCTAAAGCAACTATTCCAAATGGTTCATAAAGTGAAGGAATTACAGTTATATCAGAAATTTTATACATCTTTGTTTTTTCTATATCATTCATATATCCTGTAAAAATTACCTTTTCTTCAACTCCCAAAGACTTAACTTGTTCTTTTAATTTATCAGTCATTGCTCCTGTACCAGCTATTACAAATTTAACATCATTATAATTATCTATTACATCTTTAGAAGCTTCAATTAATAAGTGTATTCCTTTTTCATAAACATGTCGTCCAATACAAAATATTATTTTCTCTTTATCTTGTGCATATTTTCTTCTAAATTCTAATTTATCAAATTCAATATTAAATATTTCTTTATTTATTCCATTTGGTATTACAGAAATTTTATCTTCAGGAAGTGAAAATATATTTTTAACCTCTTCTTTCATATAATTACTACAAGTAATAACTTTCCAGCTTTCAAAAGTAAGAAGCCATTCTGCTGATGATATGTATTTTTGAATATCATTCCATATGCCTCTATTTCTACCATGTTCTGTAGCGTGAATAGTGCATACAAGAGGAATATTATAAGTCCACTTTATAAATTTTGCACTATATAAAGATAACCAATCATGTGCATGTACTATATCAAATTTTCCTTGAGTATTTATAAGCTTTGAAGCAGCTTCTGCCATTGCAAAATTTAAATGCATGGCCCATTTTATAAAATCTTCAGTTTCCAAATTATAAGGTTCAACTCTATGAACAAATACCCCTAAATCTTCTTCATAAAAAGAAGTTGTATCATCTTTACAAGTAATAACATGAACTTCATGACCTAAATTTTTTAAACTTTGAGATAAAAAATAAACATGGTTTGATAATCCCCCAACATTTTTAGGTGGGTATTCCCACGACATAATTAGAATCTTCATATTATATTTCCCCCTTAATTGTAAAATTAATAACAAATGCGAAACTTTTATTTTAAAAAATTTCATAATTATCTTATAATTTGCACTATATTACCAATTATAAACAATTTATTTTAAATTTCAATACTTTGTTTAAAACTTATATATTTTTGTAATTCATTTTTTATAAAAACTGTCCAAAAAACTCAATTGTTTGATTGCTTTTCTTTATGATAATTCAATTTTTAACATAAAATAATAAGAAATATATTTAAAATTGCCATATTACAAAAATAGCCACAAATCTAATGCTTTTCCTTTGTTTAAATGTTAGTAATTTTAGAAAAACATTTGATTTGTGACTATTTTAATTTAATCACTTATTTTTAAATTATTTTTTATTTAAAACTTCTCCTATAGCAGCTATATTACCAAATGTTGATAATGCCTCATTTGGAAGTATAAGTTTATTAGCTGGATTTTTAGCCATTTCAGTAAGTGCTTCTATCTGTTTTAAAGCTATAACAGTTTCATTTGTACCAGATTCTATTATTGCCTTATTAACCTTATCTATAGCTTTTGCCTGTGCCTCTGCTATAGCTTCAATAGCCTTAGCTTTACCCTCTGCTTCAAGAAGTTGTGATTCTCTTAATCCTTCTGCACGTCTTATAGCTGCTTCTTTTGCAGCTTCAGCCTCAAGAATTTTAGCCTGTTTTTCACCTTCAGCTCTTGCAATGTCACTTTGTTTTTGTCCTTCAGCTTGTAGTATTGTAGCTCTTTTATCTCTTTCAGCTTTCATCTGTTTTTCCATTGCTTGCTGTATTTCAGCTGGAGGTATTATATTTTTAATTTCAACTGAAAGTATTTTAATTCCATATGCATCTGTTATTTCATCTACAACTTTTAAAAGTTCTAAATTTATTTTATCTCTTCCTGATAATACTTCGTCAAGAGTCATATTTCCAACTATATTTCTCATGTTTGTTATAGTTGAATATACAATACCTGATTTGTAATTTTCAATATTATAAACAGCATCTTTTGCATTCATAACTTTATAGAAAATAACATTATCTATTGATATTTTTACATTATCTTTTGTAATTACATTTTGAGGTTCTATATCTAATATTTGCTGTTTTGTGGAAATTTTCTTTCTTACAAAATCTATAAATGGGATTACAAAGTGCCATCCTGGCTCTAAAACTCTATGAAATTGACCTAATCTTTCCACTACGTATAAACTACCTGTATTAACAATTTTTATTGATGAAAAAATTAATATAAGCAAAATAATAAATATTACTAATGTAAATAAACCAAATGTATTCATTATTTATTTTCCTCCCCTATCTCTTCTTTTATAATTTTTTTTACAATTAATTTATTGCCTTGAATATCTGTAATTATAATTAAATCACCTTTTTTAATTGGTTCCCCAAGGTTTTTTATTGTCCAATAAATACCATCAATTTTAATTTTAGCTTTTTCAATTACATCTTCATCCACAATAAATTTTCTTCCAATGTAATTCTCTTCCATGGTAGCTGTTCTTTTTATAGTACCTTTTAAAACCTTTTTTATAAATGGATATCCTAATGCCATAGATATTGCACTAACAGCAATAAATATTATTAACTGTACTGTAAAACTTGCATTTAAAATAAATCCAATTATTGCTGCAATTCCACCTACTGTAAACCATAAAAATAAAAATGAACTAGTAACTATGTCTACAATCAAAGCAATAACAGAAATAACTATCCAAAAAATTAATACATCCACACATGATCCCCCCTTTTATATAATTTTCCATAGATACATAACAATGGTTATGACCTTTAATTTAATTATATAACAGATAAAATAAATTTAATATGATTTTTTTATTTATCTATTACATTTATGCAGCTATTTCCGTTTAGTTATATAATACATCTTAAAAGTCATTTTGTTAAAGACTAATTTAACTTAAAATACGTTATTAAATACTATTTAAAGTGATTGCATTAAGTGTATTAAATAATTCTTTTCAATTTATACTTTTTCCTTATAATTTTAATTTTTGTTTTATTAAATATCTATAAAATGGTATAATAATGATGAATTTGAAAAATATATACACTAAGGGAATGTATTTGAATTGGAGTTGATTATATGAATTTTATAAGAGTTTCATCTGCATGTCCGTTAACAAATGTAGCAGACATAAATTTTAATTTAGAAAATATAAAAAAATGTATTGAGGATTCTTTAAATGAAAATTCTAAGCTAATAGTGTTTCCAGAGCTTAGTATAACTTCCTACACCTGTGGTGATTTATTTCTTCAAAGTAAGCTTTATAAAGAAGCTTTAAAGGCTCTAGAGGACTTATGTGTTTTTTCTAAAGATAAAGATATACTTATTGCTGTTGGTGCTCCCCTTTCATTTAATAATAGTATGTATAATTGTGCCTATATTATATTTAAAGGTAAAATATTGGGAATTGTTCCTAAAAGTTATATACCGAATTATAGTGAATTTTATGAGAAAAGATGGTTTTCTTCAGGATTAAATTTAATAAATAAAAATGTAAACTTATATTTTCAAAACGATATTCCTTTTGGTACAAATTTAATATTTACTTGTAAAGATTTTAAATTTGCTTTTGAGATTTGTGAAGATTTATGGGTTACCATACCTCCAAGTTCTTATTTGTCTTTAGGTGGAGCTAATATAATAGGTAATTTATCTGCTTCAAATGAGATAATAAGTAAATTTGAATATAGAAAAAAACTTATAGAAACTCAAAGTGCAAGATGCATAAGTTCTTATGTATATGCTTCTTCTGGAGTTTTTGAATCATCTACAGATTTAGTATTTAGCGGACATCTTTTAATAGGTGAAAATGGAAGAATTTTAAAAGAAAATAACCGTTTTCAAAGAAAGAATGAAGTTATTACTTCTATTGTTGATGTTGATAAATTAATTAATGAAAGACATAAAAATATTAGTTTTTCAGATAGTTCTAATTTACATATAGAATTTAAAGAAATATATTTTACTTTTGATGATACAAATATAGTGAATTTTGACAGGTATATAAATAAACACCCATTTGTACCTTCTAATGAAAAGAAAATGGAGCATAGATGCAAAGAAATATTTAATATTCAATCTTGTGCGCTTGCTAAAAGAATCACTCACACTAAATTAAATAAAGCCGTTATTGGAATATCTGGAGGGTTAGATTCTACTCTTGCACTTTTAGTTATTATAAAAACTTTTGATATTCTTAATCTGCCTAGAAAAAATATTATAACTGTAACAATGCCTGGATTTGGAACAACAGACAGAACTTATAGCAATGCTATTAATTTATGTAAAAATTTAAATACAGATTTAAGAGAGATAAATATAGTAGATGCTTGTCTTCAGCATTTTAAAGATATTGGTCATAATCCTGATATCCACGATGTAACTTATGAAAATGTTCAAGCAAGAGAAAGAACTCAAATACTTATGGATATATCTAATAAAGAAGGTGCTATATTAGTAGGAACAGGTGATTTATCAGAATTAGCATTAGGATGGGCAACATATAACGGAGATCATATGTCTATGTATTCTGTAAATTCTTCTGTACCAAAGACTCTTGTAAGATATCTTGTACGTTATGCTGCTTTAAAAGAAGTAGATGAAAAAACTTCAGATATACTTTTAGATATATTAGACACACCAGTAAGCCCTGAGCTTTTACCTAAGGATACAAATGGCAATATATCTCAAAAAACAGAAGATATAGTAGGACCTTATGAGCTTCATGACTTTTTCTTATATTATTTTGTAAGGCAGGGAGCTTCTCCTGAAAAAATTTTATTTTTAGCTAAACATGCCTTCAAAGATGACTACGATAGTGAAACAATAGAAAAATGGTTTAATAAATTTATGAAAAGATTTTTCACTCAACAATTTAAACGTTCAGCTTTGCCAGATGGTCCAAAAGTAGGTACTGTAAGTTTATCTCCACGTGGTGACTGGAGAATGCCTTCAGATGCAAGTTATAATTCTTTTATATAAAAATAATGAGGCAGAAACTTATTTCTGCCTCATTATTTATAAATATCTACAACTAATCCAGTAATTTCATCTATTGTTGCTGCAATTTTCATATTATCCTTTTCTTCGCTTAATAAAAGCTCAGTAAGTTCTTTCAGTTTAATGTCAATAGTTTCTACTGTCATAAAATATTGAGTCTGCCAAAAACTAATATCTTTATTAACTTCATACATATATGACATTATAGATTTTAAATATTCTTTTATAAGATTTTTATAAGCATATACATCTGAATAACATTTTGTTATTGCAAGCCTATTACCTTTCTTTTTTATATTTATAATCATTTCTTTAAGCTGCTGCTCATTTTTTTTATCTTTTGCAAAATTAAAGCTTTGAGAAAAGTCTTTTTTTGTATTAATGCTTTTCTTATCTTCAGAAATAAGAGGTGCATTTCTTTTTACTCTCGATATTTCCAAAACTTTCACCCCTACCTGCAAAATTTATTCATAATTAATATCTATATATCTATTTTTACTTTATTATAACACATATGTAAATAAAATTTATTCATATTTTGATTATCTTACAAAAAGTCTTTTTGTTAAATATTTACAACTATATATAATTAATAGAAATTTAGAAACACTATAAATTATATAGTGAAAATTAATTTACAGATTATAGTTTATTATTATTTTTTATTACTAAAAATTTAGTTATTAAGATTTTTTGATGAACTTTTTATAAATCTTTGTTCTAAATAATATGATTTTTTATTATAATTAGAAATTTTATTATAACTTTCTTCATTTTTTATTCTTTGAATAGTGTAAAAATAAGAACTAATAAAAACTATGATGCAAAGAATTACAAAAACTATTACCTTTACCAAAGGTTTTTTTAAATTATTAATAATTGCTAATTTAATTTTTTCAAATTTTTTCTTTTTTATTATATTATTATCACATTCATCTTTCATATATTTTCCTCCATAATTTATTATTTATATATAACTTCAGAGTTTAATTAATCCCTCTAATAAAATAAACTCTTATATTTGCTAAAAATGAAATGAATTTAATTATTCTTTTATTTTTCTACATTTAGTTTTTATATTTAATATTTGTAGCTTATAAAATATATGAAAAAAAGTTTTTATATATGAATTAAGAATAAATTAAATAAAATATAAATTTTTAATATAGTTCAGCTATTTTTGTACAATTATCAACAAAAATTGTGATATATTAGGACATTATCATAAATCAATCACAAATACATTATTTTTATCAAAATATATATTGAGTTTTAGAAATTCATATGATATAATTTGTAAAAAGGGGAGTAGCATGGACTTATAAGTTTTTAACTATTCGTCATTACGGTTTAAACCCGGATAGTTAACTCAAAGTGAGATGCAAGACCTTTGTCATAAATATGGCAAGGGTCTTTTTTTGTGTCAAATTCATAAATTTAAAAATTTTTCTAATAATATTAAAGAGGTGATTTTATGTGGTTTTTAAAAGACAAAAATGAAGTTTTAAAAGAATTTAAAGTTGACGCTTTAAATGGACTTTCGTCCGAAGAAGCTAAAAACAGGCTATTAAAATATGGCGAAAATAAGCTTGTTGAAAAAAAATCTAAAACACTGTTTCAGCTGTTTTTGGCACAATTAAATGATATTATGATTTTTATTTTATTAGGTGCTGCAATTATTTCTGGATTAATGGGAGAAGTCAGCGATACCATCATTATAAGTTTAGTTGTAATTATAAATGCAGTTGTAGGCGTAATACAAGAATCAAAAGCTGAAAAAGCTTTAGATGCTTTAAAAAAGCTATCTACTCCTAAAGCTGTAGTAAAAAGAGATGGTGAACTTAAAGAAATACCTTCTGAAGAAGTTGTACCTGGCGATATAGTTATAATTGATGCTGGAAGATACATACCTTGTGATTTAAGACTTATAGAAAGTGCTAATCTAAAAATTGAAGAATCAGCTCTTACAGGAGAATCCGTTCCATCTGATAAAGATGCTGACTTAATTTTAGAATCCTCTGATACCCCGCTTGGTGATCAGAAAAATATGGCTTTTAGTTCTACTTTATCTACATATGGAAGAGGAGTAGGAGTAGCTGTAGCAACAGGAATGAACACAGAAATAGGTAAAATAGCAAAAATGCTTGAAGATGATGAAGATAACGAAACTCCTCTTCAGAAAAAAATATCAGAACTTGGAAAAATTTTAGGATTTGCTGCTCTTATAATATGTGCTATTATGTTCATAGTTGGAATTATCCAAGGAAGAGAATTATTTGATATGTTCTTTACTGCTATAAGTCTTGCAGTAGCTGCAATACCAGAAGGTCTTGTTGCTGTTGTTACTTTGGTTTTAGCTATGGGCGTTCAAAAGATGATAAAACAAAATGCAATTATAAGAAAACTACCTGCTGTTGAAACTTTAGGGTCAGTTAACATAATTTGCTCTGATAAAACTGGTACATTAACTCAAAACAAAATGACAGTCACAAAATTTTATGCAAATAATGTTTTTGATGATATATCTTCTTTAAATATAGAAGATCCTATCCATAGGCTTCTTTTAGAAAATTTAATTTTATGTACAGATGCTACTTATTCTGAAGGTTCCAGTACTGGTGACCCTACAGAAATAGCTCTTCTTGAAGCTGGGGTTAAATTTAATATATTTAAAGACACTTTAGAAAAATTACATCCTAGAAAAAATGAAATACCTTTTGACTCAGACAGAAAACTCATGACTACTGTAAATCAATATGATAATCAATATTTTGTAATGACTAAAGGTGCAACAGATAACCTTCTTAATATATGTACATCTATATATATAGATAATGAAGTAAAACCATTAACAGATGAGTTAAAAAATAAAATAATGAGTTATGCAAATAATATGTCAGATGATGCTCTTAGAGTATTAGGAGCTGCGTATAAAAAAATAGATTCTCCTCATGTAGCTATTGACAATTTAGAATCTGATTTAATTTTTATAGGTCTTGTTGGAATGATAGATCCTCCTAGATTAGAAGTTAAAGATTCAATAGCTCAATGTAAAAGATCTGGAATTAAAACCATTATGATAACTGGAGACCATAAAAATACTGCTTTTGCAATAGCAAAAGAATTAGGCATAGCTGAAACTTTAGATCAATCAATTTCAGGAACTGAACTTGATAAATTATCTCAAGAAGAGCTTAGTGAAAAGATTGATAATTTAAGAGTTTTTGCAAGAGTTTCCCCAGAACATAAAGTAAAAATAGTAAAAGCATTTAAATCAAAGGGAAATATAGTCTCTATGACAGGCGATGGAGTTAATGATGCTCCTTCATTAAAAGCTGCTGATATAGGAGTTGCTATGGGTATTACTGGTACTGATGTTGCAAAAGGAGCAGCTGATATGGTACTTACAGATGATAATTTCTCTACTATAGTTTCTGCTGTAGAACAAGGAAGAAATATATATAATAATATAAAAAAATCCATAATATTCCTACTATCTTGTAATACAGGTGAAATAATTTCTTTATTCTTTGCAATACTTTTAGGCTGGCCTACACCATTAATGCCTATACATTTATTATGGGTGAATTTAATAACAGATACCCTCCCAGCATTAGCTTTAGGTGCTGATCCTGGTGATCCTAGCGTAATGGATGAAAAACCTCGTAATCCAAAAGATAGCTTATTTGCTCATGGCGCTGGAATAAACCTTATATTAAATGGTATTTTAATAGGTATTTTAACACTTTCAGCTTTTGTAATTGGAGCAAGGGTTGAATCAAATGTTACAACATTATTCCCAATATTCCCTGAAAATATTTCAAAGGATGCATTAATTCACGCACAAACTATGGCTTTTATAGTTTTAAGTGTATCTCAGCTAATACATTCTTTAAATATGAGAAATTCTAAAAAATCTATATTTCAAATTGGATTTTTCTCAAATATGTTTTTAATAGGTGCTATATTAATTGGAATATTCCTTCAAGATATAGTTATAACTGTTCCATTTTTAGCAAAGATATTTGAAGTTTCTAATTTAACAGGCAGTGAATGGGGTACTGTAATATTGCTTTCAATAATTCCACTTATATTTAATGAAATTGCTAAAATATTTATAAGAATAAAAGAAAAAGCTTAAAATAAAAATTTACATTTAATTAATTATTTGTTTTCTTTATATAATAAAACCATACATGTATTAAATAAATTTTTTAGTACATGTATGGTTTTAATTTATATAAATTATTTAGTCTTTAAACTTCTTCCCAATTTATATATTTATTTAGTTTTTCAACAAATTTTATAAGATACTTTTCCTCTAATTCAGTGAATCTATTAAACTCTGGACTATCTAAATCTAAAACAGCATAAACTTTATTTTCTTTAATTATAGGTATTACGATTTCAGAGTTTGTGGCAAAATCACAGGCAATATGCCCTGAAAAATTATGTACATTATCTATTCTTTGAACTTTTTTTAAAGCTGCTGCACTACCACATACTCCATTTCCAAGTTTAATTCTATTGCAAGCCGGCATTCCTTGAAAAGGTCCTAAAACAAGTTCATCTCCTCTCATTATATAAAATCCTACCCAATTTAATTTATCTAAACAAGCTTTTATAATAGCACTTGCATTGCTTAAATTGGCAAGAGAATTTTTTTCTGTGCTGCATTGTCCTTCAATCAATATAAGCATATATTTATATTTTTCTTCTGTAGACATATTTTGCAAAACATCTAATTTAAACATATTTTACCACCTTTTTAATAAATTTATTCTGCATAGGAATATATAAATATGTATTATAATGAAGTAGAAAAATTTATACTAACCTGCCTCATCATATTAATACTATTTATTAAATAATAAACATATGATATTGATTTTGTCAATAAATTTTCAAGAAATAAAATTGTTGAATTATATTGGAAAATATTCTATAATAGTCTTCGTGATACAATATATAGTGGTTATTTGCGAAAATAATACTATATATAGCTAAGTATTATAATGGAGGTAAATATATGGAAAATAATATAAAGTCTTTATTTAAAAGAGTTTATACAAAAGAACTAGAAAAAGATAAAAATAAAACAGTATATGATTTATTTAACTGGAAAACTGTAGATGTATTTTTAAAAGACTATAAAACTTCTAAAGTTATCATTGATATGAAGGATTTAGAATTTCCTGAACATTATTCTCAAAATGCTTGTAATATTATAGCTTCTAAATATTTTAGACGTGCAGGAGTTCCAAATAGTTTAGGCTATGAAAACAGTATGAGAATGGTTGCAGATAGATTAGTTAGTTTTTGGGCCAATGCTTTAGTTGATGAAGGCATAATAGAAACACAAGAAGAAAAAAATATTTTTTATGATGAAATGGTATATGGATTATTAAACCAAATGTATGCTCCAAATTCTCCTCAGTGGTTTAATACAGGTCTTGCACATTCTTATGGAATAAAAGGTAAAAAACAAGGTAATTATTATTATAATGAATCTTTAAACAAAGTAGTAGAATCTGAGGATAATTATACAAGAACTCAAGCTTCTGCCTGCTTTATATTATCTATAGAAGATAAACTCTTAGGTCCTCATTCAATATCTGAGCAATTTGTTACAGAAACAAAACTTTTTAAAGGTGGTTCAGGTACAGGAACAAATTTTTCTTCTCTTAGAGCTAAAGGTGAAAGACTTTCTGGAGGTGGAGTATCTTCAGGACTTATGAGCTTTTTAAAAGGTTTAGATAGAAATGCAGGAGCTATAAAATCAGGTGGAACTACTAGACGTGCAGCTAAAATGGTTTGTCTTAATGTTGATCACCCTGAAATTATGGATTTTATAACTTGGAAAGCTAAAGAAGAAGCAAAAGTAAGAGCTCTTGGTAAAATGGGATATGATACAGATATAGATGGTGAAGCTTATGAAACAGTTTCTGGGCAAAACAGCAATAATTCTGTAAGATTTTCTGATGATTTTATGAAAAAAGTAAAAAATCTAGATAATAACGAAGATGAAGTAATAGAGCTAAAAGGAAGAGTTGATGAAAAAGTAAACACTACAATAAAGGTTAAAGATATTTGGGATGCATTTAATGATTCAGCATGGCAATGTGCAGATCCAGCTCCGCAATTTGATGATACTTTTAATGCATGGCATACTTGTCCAGCAGGAGAAGATGGAATATATAACGCCCCATACAATAGAATTAATTCTACAAATCCTTGCGGAGAATATGCTTTTTTAGATGATTCATCCTGTAATTTAGCTTCTATAAACATATTTAAATTTTACAATCATTCTACTAAGAGTTTTGATTTAGAGGGATACATACATTTAATAGGACTTGTACAGCTTGTCTTGGAAGCATCTATACATTGGGGCCAATATCCAACAGAAGATATTGCAAGAAAAACTTATATGTTTAGAACTACAGGCCTTGGTATTTCAAATATAGCTTCACTTTTTATGGTTATGGGATTTCCGTATGATTCAGAAGAAAGCAGAGCTCTAGCTTCTTCACTAATAGGTATAATGACAGGATATTCATACTATGTATCTTCACTTATGGCTCAAAAGGTTGGAACTTTTAAAAAATATGAAATTAATAAAGAGTATATGCAAAGAGTCATTAGAAATCATGCTCGAGCTGCTGGTGCATTAGATACTCCTTATGAAGGCTTAAATTATGAGCCTCTTAAAGTAAATCATGAACTTTTAAAAAAGCTTAAATTAGGTTATATAAGTAATTCTTTAAAAAAAGTATGGAAAGACTCTTTAGAATATGGAGAAAAATATGGATATAGAAATGCTCAAGTTACTGTTATAGCTCCTACAGGAACTATATCTTTTGCTATGGATTGCATAGCTACATCTATAGAGCCATTTTTTAGCCACATAGTTTATAAAAAACTTGTAGGTGGAGGCTATATGACAATAGTTAATCCTGTTATAGAAATGTCTCTTGAAAATTTAGGATATACTAAAGAGCAAATTAAAGATATATTAAATTATGTTCTTAGAAAAGAAACTGTTTTAGAAAATGGATATGAATATGAAAAAATAGCAGATGGTAAAATAGAAGGTGCACCTCATCTTAAAGAAGAACATCTCCCTATATTTGACACTGCAAATAAATGTGGAAGCGGAGATAGATATATTGATCCGATGGGACACGTTTATATGGTAGCTGCTATAACTCCTTTAATATCAGGAGCTGTTTCTAAAACAGTAAATTTACCTAAAAATGCTTCTGTAGATGACTTTAAAAATGTTATTTTAACTTCTTGGGAGCTTGGAATAAAAGGCATAACTTTATATAGAGATTCATCAAAAGCTGCTCAGCCTTTAAATACCAATTTAACATCTGAATCAGGAGAAGTTAATCTAGAAAATTTAACTTATGATAAATTACTAGAAAAAGCAAAAGAACTTCAATCTCAAAGACATTATTCCAAACGAGATAAACCAGTAGGCATAAGATATGGCACTACTCATCCTGCACAAATAGAAGATGTTAAAATATATACTACAGTAAATAGAAGAGAAAATGGAGAAATATCTGAAATTTATATTACAACAGATAGAGAAGGAACTATAATTACAGGTCTTTTAAACTCTCTTTCTAAATCTATCTCAGTAATGCTTCAGTATCATGTACCTCCAAAAGATATTTCAAGAATGCTTAGAGGACAAAAATATGAGCCATATGGTTTTGTTCAAAAACATCCATATATTAAATATGTAAGTTCTATATCTGATTTAATAAGTAAAATAATAGACATAGAACTTGGAGATTTTTCAAGATGTCAAGTAAAACCTGAAGATTATGTAAGCAGTACTGCAGAAAAAATACCTTTTAATCAACATCCAATAAATAATATTAATAATGAAATAGTTTTTACAAAATCAATTAATTCAAATTATAAAGAAAGTGGGGAGAAACTTTACGGAGAAACCTGCCCTGCTTGTTCAGGAAATAGAATGATTATAAATGGTACATGTAAGGTTTGTCTTGACTGTGGTTCTACAACTGGATGCAGCTAAAAATATTTATATATTATTGATTAGAGTTAATATATTTGTATAAAATGTAAATAGGGACTATAAAAAAATAGGATGCGTTGTGGCAACAGGCATCCTATTTTTTTAATTTTTTTTATTTTTAACTCTATTAGGTTTAGCTTTTGGCTTTATTATAACATCTTTTTTCTTATCTTTTTTACCGTAACCAGTATATGTAGAAGAAGTAGATGATTTTGTTTTTTTGCTCATCCATCCATTTAAATCCATAAACCAAAGGAATAAAATTATAAATATTCCTGATGGTATAAACTGCCAAAATGAATTATTGGGTAATTTTACTCCTAAACTTACAAGTATTCCTGGTAAAAAAAGTACCAATATGCCTAATACCAAAACAATCCATTTATTAATATTTATTTTATTTAATACATAAACTTTCAAAATATTATATACAATTAAAATAATTACGGCAAAAACTATCATTAATAAAAGCTGTTTTACGATTTCCATTTTATCCCCCCTTTTTTTAATATTATATACTTAATATTATGATATATTTTTAAAAATATATCAAGACAAAATAAAATAATGAAATTATTCGTTATAAAATTGTCAACTTTATATTTTGCTGATATAATATTCTATATAATTTACTTTGATAAATTGCAATTTAAATATATAGAATTTTAATATTTGAAAAAAACTAAAAAATCAAAATAATATTTATTTTAAAATAAAAACTATAGAATGGAGGTATATTATGGAAGGACCATGTAAATATCAATTAGATGATTTAGATCTTCAAATACTAAGTATATTATTTAATGACTCACGAACTCCTTTCCTTGAAATTGCGAGACAATGTCATGTAAGTGGCGGGACAATACATGTAAGAACAAAAAAAATGGAAGAAATGGGCATAATAAAAGGTACTAAACTTCTTATAGATACATCCAAGTTGGGCTATGATATTTGTGCTTTTGTAGGTATAAAACTTGTTAATTGCTCTTCTTGTGAATATGTTTCAGAAGAATTAAAAAAAATAAATGAAATAATAGAAATTCATTGCATTACAGGTGATTTTTCAATTTTATTTAAGATTATATGCAAAGATATTTCTCATTTACATGAATTATTAACAAATAAAATTCAAACTATTAAAGGCATTCAAAGTACCAGTATTTTTATTTCTCTTGATCAAATTGTAGATAGAAATATAAATATTTAAATATTATATAAACATAAAATTTAATTAAAATATATAAAATTTAAAAATTAAATTTATAATAATATTTTTAAAATCTATAGTTTATACCTATAGATTTTTATCTTTATAAAAAATTTATTTTAGTTATATTTTTAAAAAATATGCAGATACTATTTTTGTATAAATCAATTTAAAGGAGATGTATAATATGAAATTCTTAGATACATTATCACTTTTATTAGTTATAATAGGTGCAGTTAATTGGGGACTTATAGGATTTTTTGACTTTAATTTAGTATCTGCATTATTTGGAGAAATGACAACTTTTTCAAGAATTATATATGCTTTGGTTGGTATTGCTGGAATTTATTCTCTGTCTTTTTTAGGAAAAGACAGATATCAAGATAAAAATGAAGAAATATAATAATTTTTATTCTTTAAATTTATATTAAAAAATAATGCTGAAAGAAATAACTTTCAGCATTATTTTTTAATATAAATTATATATTTGTTTTTGAGTTTTATCTTTTTTCTTATAATTTTCAGTTAATATATTTATATACTCTATTTCCTCAGTTTCATTTGATGCAATATTATTTTCTAAAGCTACAGCTTTATTGTAATAAAGCTGTGAATAGCTTATTATAATATATTTTTTTATTGTATATAATTGTTTTACTGCTCCATCTCCTTTTTTCCATTTAAAAGAATCATAGAGTTTTTCTAATTTTATTGAACTTTTTTTATATTTTTCTATTATTTGTCTTTTACTTAGTTCATTAGCATTATATCTTTTATCATCAGCATCTATAGTATTTATTATTTCATTAAATTCTTTATCTATTTTACTTTCGTAAATTTTATATTTTTTATAATTTAACTTATTATTTCCAAAATATAGGCAAGATAATAAAATAGCTAACACTATAATTAATATTAATATAATACTCCAGCCTAAACTATTTTTTTGTCTAATATTTCTAGCTTTATAAATATATTTTCCCAAATAAGTTCACTTCCTAGAACTTTTTATAAAAACCTTATATTTATATATTTATAAAGCGATATTATATAAATAGAACTATTTTATAAAGATTTAATAATATCAAAAAGTTTTATAGCTGCATTTTTAGGACCTTCTTTTTCCTTTCCAGGAATTCCTAAACAAGTCTTAATTTGACCTACTTTAACCCCTCTTTCAAACATATTATTAAAATATAAATTTAAAAGTTTGTCAGTTTCTTCCTGTTTTTGATGTGGTCCAAACGGGTTAGCAAAATATGATTCTACAAGTCCAGTTTCTGATGTTGTTCCTTTTGCCATTCTTGCTCCAGATCTAAATACTTTAATAGCTTCTTCAGGACTATTGAAATATTCTATTTCAGATTCTCCTTCTTTTACATCTTCATAATTATTAGCATATAAGAATAAATCTACTGGATAACCTTTTATTATCTCTTTATAAGTTGCAACAGGCATAACAAGCCTTGCATTAATTTTATCTGGGTTCATAAATATACTTCTATCAATTTCTTTAAAAGCGTATCCTTGATCTAAATCATCTAATCTTACAAAAGCTCCAATTTCTGTTCCATAAGCTAACGGTTTGCCATTTTCATTTAATTTAAGAGTACCCATATCATCAAATACTATAGTCATATCACTTATATAATCTTCACTTAAGGCTCTGAAAGCTTCAAGACTTTCTGATTTTCCTGCACCGCTGTCCCCCATTATAATTACATTTGCAGATTTTCCATTCTTCATTACTATATTAACCATAGCTCCATGAATTGGAAGATTTCCTTTTTTTATCATAAGAACATTATGAAGAGTTAGTATCATTTTTTTCATATATCCAAAATAGTCTATTTCGTCTCCATGACTAACATAACCAAGCATTATATTATTTTTATTATCATCATAAAAAACAGTTTTAACTTTAGTGTCGTTATCTCTGGCTCCAAATACATAAATTATATCAGGTTTAGCTCCCATATATTCTTCTTCTTTAGCCATTTCGAATAAATTACATAATGTAATTCCATGAGACATAAAGTCTCTATGAAAATATATATATGCAAGAAATTTTCCTACCTTTGCTGGATAGCAAAAGAAATGATCATTATTTACATCAGCATTTTCTAATGGATTTTTATAAACTTCTTCAAAGTAACCTTTTCTTGTATTTTTTTTAGGATAAGTTATAAATGGTGTATTTAATAACATTGAAGTTATAAATGGAATATTTTTTAACATTTCATATTCTTTAGGAATATCCCAATTATTTTTCTTTACTACAATGCTAGCATTACCACCTGCTGAAAGCTGCCTATAAACAGTTGGTTTATATTCTAAAACATGTTCTTCTATTCTTCTATAAGTATTTAAAACAAGCTTTGAAAAATTCTTATTAGCCTCAACAAAGCTTACACTCTCATAACCTTCTCCTTCATTTACTTTACTACTATGTAGTATTGTATATCTTTCAAGTTTTCTCCAATATTTATATAAATCTTCTATTAAATCTATAAAATTTTCTTTTTTCATTAATATTTTTTCGTATTTATTATTTAGTTTTATAACTTCTGTAGTTTTTTCAATAGTTAAAAGCTTAAATAAACTTATTAAATTTTCTGTAATTTCATCAATAGTTGAATTTGGAAAACTATCATTAATATATTTATATATATTAGTTTTCCTTTTTTGAATTTTTTCTAAATATGAATATACTACTCTTTTAAATCCATAACTTTCTAAAAGTTTTTCCATGGTTTCACAGTATTTCACTGTAAAATTTATCATTACTTTATCATTGCTTAGCGAAAACTCTTTTTCCATATTAATCCTCCATCATGAATAATTTAATCCGAAAACATTCATTTTAATATCTTCATATATTACTTTATCATAAATTTTGATATTTTGAAACAAAAATAATTTCATTTTTACAATAATTTTAAATTTTTATCTATAATTATTATAATATATACACTATGAAAACTAAATATAGTCTAGTTATGTATCACACATCATAACAAGTATTATAATTATCAATTTTAATATAAATACTTTTTTGAAATAATAATATGATTAAAGCACAATAAGCTGTAAATAAATTTTCATTACACAATGAGTAAGTATATTTATTATTGATTTACTTCAAAATATAGTAATCAATTCTAAAAAAATAGTTTTTATGAGATAATCATAATATTATAAAAAAAAAGCTTCTCATAATTTATATATATTGAGAAGCTTTTTTATAATATTATTTTTTTATTTTTATTTTTTATACTAGATTAGTTGTAAATATTTTAAATATAATTATTTTAATAAATTTAAAGCTCTTTCTACTACATTTTCTACTGTAAATCCAAATTTTTCGAAAAGTAATTTAGCTGGTGCAGATTCTCCAAAATGATCTAAAGAAATAATATCTCCATCTAATCCTACATATTTATGCCATCCAAATGAAGATAGAGCTTCAACTGCAAGTCTTTTTCTGCATGCCATTGGAAGTACGCTTTCTTTATATTCTTTGCTTTGTTTATCAAATATTTCAAAACAAGGCATACTTACAACTCTTACATCTATACCTTTTTCTTCAAGTATCTTTGAAGCTTCATATATAAGTTCAACTTCAGAGCCTGTTGCCATAAGTATTATATCAGGTATTTCTTTCTTACTATTTTTTAATATATATGCTCCCTTTAATGCTTCTTTTGATGATTCTTCATATAAAGGTAAGTCCTGTCTTGTAAGCACTAATGCTGTTGGTCCATCTTCTCTAGTTATAGCTGAATACCAAGCTGCAGCTGTTTCTTTAGAATCTGCTGGTCTAAATACATGGAAATTTGGAATACTTCTTAATGCAGCTAATTGTTCAATAGGCTGATGAGTTGGTCCATCTTCTCCTACACCTATACTATCATGAGTAAGTACATAAGTTACAGGAAGCTTCATAATAGCAGATAATCTCATTGCTGCTTTCATATAATCAGAAAATACAAAGAAAGTTGCTACAAAATCCTTTAATCCTCCATGTATTGCTATACCATTTCCTATAGCAGCCATAGCAAATTCTCTTACACCAAAATGTAAGTTTGATCCACTTCTATTTTCTGCTGAAAAATCTCCTCTGTCTTTCATATATGTTTTATTTGATGGAGCTAAATCAGCAGAACCTCCTATAAGATTTGGAACTACTTTAGCTAATCTATTTATTATTTCTCCTGATGAAACTCTTGTAGCCATTTTTTTATCAAATTTCCAAAAGTCTTCATATTCTAATAAATTTACAGGAAGTTTTCCAGAATACCATAATTCATATTCTTGAGCTAATTCAGGATACTCTTTTTTATAGGATTCATAAAGATTATTCCATTCTTCTTCTTTCTTAATTCCTTCTTCTATTAAAGTTTTTATATGTTCTTTAACTTCTTTTGGAACATAAAAATCATCTTCATAATCCCATTTTAAAAATTCTTTTGTCTTTTTTACGTTTTCAAGTCCTAAAGGTTCTCCATGAACAGCAGCAGTACCTTGTTTTGGTGAACCATAACCTATTTGAGTTTTAATTATTATTAAACTTGGCTTAGTTTTCTCTTTTTTAGCTTCATCTATAGCTTTACTGATAGCGTCTACATTATTTCCATCTTCAACAGTTAAAACCTGCCAATTATATGCTCTATATCTAGCAGCTACATCTTCCCTAAAAGCTATATCTGTGTTTCCTTCTATAGATATATTATTTGAGTCATATAAAACTATAAGTTTATCTAATGCTAAAGTACCAGCAAGTGATGCTGCTTCAGAAGTTACACCTTCCATCATGTCGCCATCACCAGATAAAACATATGTATAATGATCTACTATATTAAATCCTTTTCTATTAAATTTGTTTGCTAAATAACTTTCTGCTAAAGCCATTCCTACTGCAGTTGCAAATCCTTGTCCAAGTGGTCCTGTTGTAGTTTCTACACCTATTGTATGGCCATATTCTGGATGACCTGGTGTCTTGCTACCAAGTTGTCTAAATTGCATTAAATCTTCTCTAGTAAGTCCATATTCAAATAAATGAAGAAGAGAATATAAAAGCATAGAACCATGCCCTGCTGATAATATAAATCTGTCTCTATCTTTCCAATTTGGATTTTTAGGATTATGCTTCATATGTTTTGACCAAAGTGTATAAGCCATAGGTGCTGCACCAAGAGGAAGCCCTGGATGCCCTGAATTTGCCTTTTGTACTCCTTCAGCTGATAATACCCTAATGGTATTAATAGCTAAATTATCAATATTATTCATTTATATCTACTCCTTTGCAAAAAATGTACAGTATATGCTTCTATAATATATTATACATTACTTGTTAAAAATAATTCAATGTGTTTATATTACAAATTTATTTATTTATATGTGTTTTTTTGTTCCTTTTATAATAGTTGAAAATGATTCCTCATTATACTCTTCCTCTAAAAAGCTTCCATATATTTCAATATCTAAAAATCCTGCTTTTTCAAACATTAACTTAAGCTCTTCTTTTTGTAAAGGTATAAGATCTACTGAATTTTTAAAACTTTCATTTTCCCCATTTTTATCAATTATAAGTTCCGTTTGAAATTCTATATTTCTTTCTTCATTTTTATAATTGTAATTTCTTATAAATTTAACTTTTTTAAATTTATTTTCAATAGTAGGAAGTGATTTTACATCATAGTTAATTATTCTATCATAATTAACTATCTGAACTATAAAAATTCCTTTATCACTTAAGACATCATAAACATCTTTAATAAAGCTTTGTATTTTTTCTTTATTTTTTAAATGTACTATGGAATTTCCTATACAATAAGCTAAGTCATATTTTTTATCTTTAAATTCATATTTTATTTCTGTCATATCTCCTGCAACAAAGTTAGCATACAATCCCCCCTTTTTCTTAGCAATTTCTATCATTTCTTCTTCTAAATCAATAGCATCTACCCTATGACCTTTTAAAGCTAAGGCAATAGAATATGTACCTGTTCCACAAGCTAAATCTAATACAGAAGAATTATTTTTTAAATTTTTACATAAAAATTTTAAAGTTTCTTCATTTTGTGGGAAAATATCATCATATACATTACTTAATTCTTTATAAAATTTCATATATTATCCTCCTACCCTTATTTTTATTTGTTGTTTTTAAATTTATATAATTTATATATTTTTATATAAATACAAATTTTAATTAAAATTCATTGTTTAATAAAATAATTAAACATCCAATATGATATAAATTAATTTTCACTATAATTTATAATGTTTATTACTTTGTACTATATCTGTATATAGTTATCAATCATTAATAAAAATACTTTTTTGTTATATAATCATTAAAATAATAATCATAAATACTTTTTAATTATAACCATATAATATACTAATTATAATAAAAAATAAAGGTCAGCTTATAAAGCCAACCTTATGATAATAATACTCTATCACTTAAAAATTCTTTACCTTGTATATTGTTGAAATTTTCAATAAGCTTTTCAACAGTTAAGCCTTTTTTATCATTATCTTTTATATCAACAACTATATTCCCTGTATGCATCATTATTAATCTATTCCCTAGTTTAATTGCGTGGTTTAAATTATGTGTTACCATAAGAGTAGTTATATCATTATCATTAACTATTTTTTCTGTTAAATCAATTATAATTTCTGAAGTTTTAGGGTCTAAAGCTGCAGTATGCTCATCTAATAAAAGAACTTTAGGTTTTTGCATAACTGCCATCATAAGACATAATGCCTGTCTTTGTCCCCCTGATAAAAGTCCTACTTTAGTATATAATTTATCTTCAAGACCCAATTTTAATTCAGAAAGCATTTCTTTAAACATATTAACATTTTTTTTAGATATTCCAAAACTTAAATTAAATCTTTTTCCTTTGTTGTAGGCTAAAGATAAATTTTCAAGTATAGTCATATGAGAAGCTACTCCTTTTGAAGGATCTTGAAATACTCTCCCTAAATATTTTGAACGTTTATATTCAGGAACTTTATTTATTTCATTACCATCTATAATTATAGATCCACCATCTTCTTTTATAGAACCAGCTATTATATTCATAAGGGTAGATTTTCCAGCGCCATTACTTCCAATAATAGTTACAAAATCTCCTTTATTTACTTCTAAATTAAGTCCATTAAATAAATCATTTTGATTTACAGTATTTTTATTAAATGTCTTGTATAGATTTTGTATTTTTAGCAATAGCCTTACCCCCTAATGTAACTAATTTTTTATTTTTAAATCCGAAACTTTTCCCATTTAAAGATAGAGCTAATATTACAATTAAAGCTGTAATAAGTTTTAAATCTGTTGCTGGAAGTCCCATCTTTAATGCAATTGATATAGCTGCTTTATATAACATAGAACCTATTATAGTCATAGTAGTTGCCTTAATAATACTTACTTTTTTAAATATAGTTTCTCCCATTACTACTGCAGCCAATCCCATAACCATAGTACCTGTTCCCATATTTACATCTGAAAAGCCTTGATATTGTGCCATGATTGCTCCTGAAAATGCTATAAGTCCATTTGAAAGCATAAGCCCTAATAATTTTATGCTATCTTTGTTAACACCTAAAAGTGTTACCATTTGTTCATTATCTCCTGTTGCCGTCAAAATAAAACCAAGCTTAGTTTTCATAAATAAATCTAAAGCTAATTTTATAACTAAAACAATTATTAATAATATAATTATTGAGTAATCTGTTTTTGAAAAAATAGTTTCTTTCCCAAATAAAGGCACATTTGATTTAGACATTATTCTAAGATTTATAGAATATAAACCCATCATCACTAATATACCACTTAAAAGTTCTGAAATTTTAAGTTTTACATTTAAAACCCCAGTAACTAAACCTGCTAATGCACCTGTGAAAAAAGCTATAATACATGAAATAAAAGGATTCATACCTTTCATAAGACAAAGAGCTGTAATAGCTGCTCCTAAAGGAAACGTCCCATCTACAGAAAGATCTGAAAATTTTAATACTTTAAATGTTAAATATATCCCTAGTGCAACTATAGAAAATATTAATCCCTGCTCTAATGTGCTTATAAAAAGTTCCATATTAATTAACGCCCCCAGTTATCTTTTTTGCTTTATTACTTATATCTTCAGGTATATTTATATTTAACTTTTTAGCTGCATCTATATTAATAACCATAGAAAGCTCAGATAAAGTTGTAATTGGGATTTGAGAAACTTTCTTACCATTTAATATTTCAACAGCCATAAGTCCTGTTTGAAAACCTAATTTAAAATAATCTATACCATTAGTTGCTAATGCTCCTGATGCCACTTGTCCTTCTTCAGAACCTATGATAGGTATATTCTTTTTAAAACATGTATTGCTTATTAAAGGCATTGCAGAAACTACTAGATTATCCGTTGGAATATATAATACATCTATTTTATCTAATATTGAATTTAAAGCTTGGGTTATTTCATTGACATTATTTACTCCAACAGATACAAGTTCAAGGTTAAAATTTGGAACTGCTTTTTTTATGTTTTCCAGTTGAATTTCAGAGTTGCTTTCGCTTGAATTATATATTACACCCATTTTTTTACTATTAGGTAACAATTTTTTTAAAAGCTCCAACTGTTTTTCAATGGAAACATCATCAGAAGTACCCGTTACATTTGTATCTGGCTTATCTAAAGATTTTGTAAGACCAGCTTTTATAGGATCTGTTACAGCTGTTATAAGTATAGGAATATCCTTTGTAGCATTATAAGCAGCCTGTGCAGATGGTGTAGCTATTGCTAATATTAGATCTTCTTTTTGAGATACAAAATTCTGTGCTATAGTTTGAGCTGTTGCTATCTCACCTTGAGCATTTTGATAATCAATTTTTATATTTTTACCATCTTCAAATCCTTTAGATTTTAGTGCCTCAATAAATCCATTTCTGGCTGCATCTAAAGCCGGATGCTCAGTTACTTGACTTATTCCTATTTTTATTATTTTTTCTTTATTTGCTGATTTATCAGATGAAACCGCTGGAGTTTTAGAACATCCTCCTAGAATTGATACACTTAATAAAAGTGATGTTAGAATTGAAATTTTTTTACCTACCATACTACCATCCTCCAAAATTAATTAATATAAAATAAAAGCTCTCAAAAGGAGAGCTTACTTAACATAAAAGAACAAAAAGTAAAATTTTCTTAAACTACACTATATCTCCTACTAAAACTACCATTCTACAATTTTAATTATATTTAAAAATATCAATAATACTATAAATTTAAATATTAAATACTTACTTGTAAAAAAATTTATATAAATATAATCTATGCTACAAATTTATCACTACATATAAAAACATTACATTAAAAATAAATTATAGGCTAAATTTTATCATATATTTTTAACTATTTCAATATACTTTTACAATTTCTTAAATACAAAATATAATTTTATAACACTTAATATAATTATTACATTTATAGGTTGTATATATTTTTTCAATTAATAGAATTTAATAATTTCTTTCTCTCTTCTAAATTAAGATATGCACTATGAAAAATCTTCGCAAAAATAAGTAAACTTCTTTATATAATTTTAACTTTAGTATAGCAGAGTTAGCAAACTACGCATAAATTATGAATTAAAGATTAAATATTGACTCAAATTTTTAAATATCATACTATAAATATAGATATTCTGATTTTAATATCAAATGTAATCAAAAATGATTTAATAAGGAGATAAAAATGAAAACTAAAGTATTTTTAATAAGACATGGTGAAACTGAATGGAATAAATTAGGCAAATTTCAAGGCTGTAACGATATAGAATTATCTAAAGAAGGTATTATACAAGCTACGTATTTATCAAGAAATTTTAATGGCAATTTTGATTATATATACACGAGTCCTTTAAAAAGAGCAGTACAAACAGCAGAAATTATTGCTGCAAGTAAACAAACTAAGCCTATTGTAGTTAAAGAATTAAGAGAAATAAATTTTGGTAAATGGGAAGGTCTTACAATAAAAGAAATATCAAATAATTTTCCAAAAGAATTTTATAACTGGAGAAATGATAAACTTGAGGCTCCTATATGCGGAGGAGATTTAAGTTTGAAAAATGCAAGTATACGAGCTAAAAATGCTATAAATAAAATTGTAACAAAGCATATGGAAAAGAAAATTTTAATAGTAGCTCATGGTGGAATAATAAAAGCTGGACTAATTGGACTTTTTGAATGGGATATGACAATGTACCATAAAATCAATTTAGGGAATACTTCAATTTGTGAAATAGATTTTGATTATGATTTAAATCCAACTATAATTAAAATAAATGATACAAGCCATATACCAAATAATTATATTATTAAATCATACGTATAATACTTTGAGCTAATTTTTTATCTTAAATTCATAAGTCCTAGAGGGATTAATCTGCAACAGAACCATCATATAAATTACAATGAGCATAACTTATATATTAAAATACTAACTAAATAATAAGTAAAAAGAGGGTTCTGTACTTGTAAATAAAAAGATCCGATTAAAATGACATCTCACCTTAATCGGACTTTTTATATCGTATTCTATTTTACTGGTGCTGGAGCTTTTACAACAATTAACTCTAAAATAATAGATATTGGTACAGGTACTGAAATCATGTCAGAATATCTCATTCTGACTAATCCACTAAATATTACTGCTATAGATATATCTGAAAACATTATATTCTTCCGTCTATTGAAATAACAGCTAAAATTATGTGTAAATACTTTAAAATATCTACAATAATAGACAATGAAGAAATGTATTTTATTAATGGAATCAAAAAAATAAAATTTAAAAACACTACCATGAAAATTGGTAGTGTTTTTATACCAAGCTTTTTATTTTCTTTTAGCTAAATAACTTTTCTTTTTATTAATAATTCTATAATTATTAAAGCAAAAGCTCCACCTACAAGTGCAGTTATAAGTTGAGGAGTACTCATACTTATTGATAATGCCTTAAGCACCTTAGGTGGAAAATTTAAGCCAAAAAGATTTATTAATTTAGTAGAAGCAAAGGTTAAAAAAGCATATTTCCCTATTGCTCCAAGAATAATTCCAATACCTCTTTTTAACAGTTGTCCTTCCATAAATAATGAAAATAAAAATACAAATAAAAAATTCCCGATTATAATAAATGGTATAAATGGAGCTAAAGGAGTTGCAAGTTGACCAACAAGCCATGCTAAAATAGGAGTTAAAATTCCTACTCCTACACCCCACCACTTGCCGCAAATAAAAGCAGTTAATATTAAAATACAATTAATTATCGGACCTACTAAAAATTGATTAATCTGTGGTATATTTCTACCTATTATTTGAAATATGATACCCATTGCTAATAGTAAAGAAGCTTGAACTAATTTTTTTGTGTTAATGTTCATTTTTATATCTCCAATCTTTTATATTACTTTTATTATGTTTCCGGTATTGTTATATATAAATTTTTCTTTAAATTCATGTTTGATTTCTTTAGCAGCTTTTTCTCCTGTACAATGAGACAATCCTAAAATTTGTATATGCTTTTCTTTTAAAAAGTCAATTGTTTTACTTAACCTTAATTCATCAGCTTCACGTAAATGAGTTCCCCCTATGACACCATAGATTGGGATACCTGTTCTTTCTATAATTGTCTCTAAAATATTAAAATTTATTGTACATTATACATTCCTTAATCTTCACGTACTTAATTGTTCCTTCTCCATTTGCATACTTTATTATTCCAACATTTCTTGGACACATAAAATGTTCAATTACTGTGTCAGTATAATTTTCTGGAAACAAACAATTAAATCCATTACTTTGTAGTTTTACACCATTTTGTGCAAATATCTGCCTTTTTACTGCACATAACCTCATCTGAACCGCAAACAGGACAGTTATATTTATCCTGCTCATAGTTTATTTCATATACATTCCCACAATTAAAGCATTTAAATTTACAAAATGTTGCCCTATAATTTCCGCCATTTATCCTTATAGCATTTCCTTCTGTCAAAGCTATAGCTATCTTTTTTCTGGCACTATCAATAATATTTTGAAAAGTTTGCCTTGATACCTGCATTCTATCAGCACACTCTTCTTGATTTAGCTCTTCAATATCCTTAAGCCTCATTGCTTCAAGTTCTTCTACTTTTAATACTATTTCTTCAATCTCGCATTTAGGCTTACCCCATGGAACAAAATAAGTGTCCTCTGGGAAAAATTCTACTCTTCTAAATTTTGTTGGTCTTGGCATTTTAATTCCTCCCTGCATTTACTGCATAATCCTAAAAACATAATATTGGAATCATATATTACTATGTTATTTTCTTCCTCTACTTTTTTATTTAACTTTAGATAGTCAAAGTTTATACTTTGACTATCTATATCAATTATACTATTACATTTAAAACATTTAAAATGAACATGCAGGGGTTTACCACTAAATATTTTCATTTCATAATAACTTATGCCATTAATATTTATTTCTTTTACTATTCCAAGTTTATTAAATACCTTTAAAGCTCTATAAACCGTAGCAAGTCCTATATGGTGGTATTCTTTTATTTTATCGTATATTTCTTTTACATTAAGATGAGTTTTACTATCTAAAATAGTTTTTAACACTATCCTCTTGCCTATTGTAAATTTATATTCATTTTCCTCTAAGAGCTTTTTAAAAGGCATCAAATCATCTTTCATAAAATCATCCTTTATAATTATTCATTGCAGTGTCCTTCATGTTCATGTTCTCTGCAAACACTGCCTGTTGATTTTAAATCACCGTTTATATATTTTTGCACTATATCATCGCATAAACCTTCAGCACCAACAACTACTTCAATTCCATTTTCATTAAATAACTGCTGTGCTGTTTCTCCCATGCCACCTGCAATAATAACATTTACATCTAATTCCTTTAGAAATACTGGAAGATATCCAGGTCTATGCCCTGGATTTGAAGTAAAATTCTTATTTAGTGACTTGCCTTCTTCTACATCATATATTGTAAAACCTTCACAATGTCCAAAATGTCCACTTACATATTTTCCTTCACTTGCAACTGCTATTTTCATTTAAAATTCCTCCCTATATTTTTATTTAAATTTTTATTTTATACTTTCTTTTAAAATATCATCTTCATTATCTGATAAAATTGCAATCTTGTTTTCTTTATCAATTTTTATAACTTCATCTATTAGAAGCTCTACACCTGCATTTGTAAGCATTGAATCTGGTATTCTATTTTTACTTGCATACTTTAATGTTCCAAAAATATATGGTATCCCACAAGGAACCATAACTGTTTTATTTTTTCTTACAAGTACTACACTTTTATCTGCATATACTTTTTTAGCTATTGTAGCAGTAATTATTCCCCTGCGCTTCCTCCGATTACTAAAATATCTGTATTAATCATTACTATTCCTCCAAATCTTTTATTATATTTTTTACTATAGGGTTAAAAATCAATTCAAGACTTTCATTTACGCTTTCATACCAATGCTCACTCAAATTGCTTATACTATTTAGCATAGGAAGTTCTCCTAATAGTTTTAAATTCATTTCATTTAAAAATTTCTCTGTACTTTCGCCATTAAAAAGTTTTATTTTTTTACCACAATCAGGACAAGTTATATAACTCATATTTTCAATAACACCTAAAATGTTAATATCCATTTTTCTTGCCATATTTACAGCCTTTGATACTATCATAGAAACAAGATCTTGTGGCACAGATACCATAACTACTCCATTAATTGGAATAGATTGCATTACTGTTAATGCAACGTCACCTGTTCCGGGAGGCATATCAATTATTAAATAATCAAGTTCTCCCCAAAGAACATTTGTCCAAAATTGCTCAACTACACCTGCAATCATTGGTCCTCTCCATATTACAGGATCATCTTCCTTATCTATTAGGAAATTTAGTGACATGACCTTTATTCCATCATAGTTTTCAACAGGTATCATCATTTCTTCAAGTACTTCAGCTCTTTTACCTCTTAATCCAAGCAGCCTTGGAATACTTGGTCCTGTTATGTCAGCATCTAATATGCCCACACTATACCCAAGCTGTTTTAAATGTTTTGCAATGAGTACAGATATTGAAGACTTACCTACACCACCTTTTCCACTCATAACACCAATAATTTTTTTTACATTGTTTAATGGATTATTTTTAATCATACAGCTTTCCTTATCCTTTGAGCATCCATCATTTGATGGACATGTACTGCATTCTCCCATAAAATCATCTCCTAAATAAAATTTATTATTAGCATTTGCCAATTTCATATTACATCTATTTTTAGTTATTGTCAAATGCCAATTATAAATATCTTTAATTCGTAATACAAAAAAATAAAATAATAAAAATTAAGAAATTATATTTACCTAAGAGGTTATGAAAATATAATTGATAAATACGAAATTATGGGAGTGTAATTAGATTTGATTTTACACAAAACTAATTACACCCCCATAATTTTATACATTAGGTATAGATCTATGACCTATTCCTATTACTAAATCATTTAAATGTAAAACACCTATACTCATAAAAATTGCAACACTTAGATGTTCCCCACTTCTTGCTATGCCTATTTTCCCTCCAACATTTAACCCATTAGCTTTAGAAGCTACCTGCATAATAGCCTCTCTTGCAGCACCAATAACAGCTCCATCATGAACATGACAATCTTTTATTATGCCATTTCTTTTAGCGGCCACTAAAGCTCTTTCCATTATTTTAGTAATTGAATTATTTAAATTTCCACCTACATCTACAGCTACAGTTAATATTCCTTTTTCTTTAAATTTACTTTCCAATTCTTTTTCTTCTTCTCTTGATGATATAGCAAGCTCTATTGAAGCTTTAGCTACTGCTATACTGTCAATAATCATTTGTATCACTCCATCTAAATTTTTATTTTTAATAAGTTTAATATTAAATTTATTATTTTATGATTAACCAACAATAAGCTGTAAATTAATTTCCACTATACAATTTATAATGTTTATAAATTTCTATTATATTTATATATAATGGTTAAAAGACTTTTTGAAAGATAATCATTTTATATTTTTTTATAACTTAATTGTATTATAATGTATTATTAAATAAAAGAGAAAAGGTAAAAAGAATTTTAACTTTTTACCTTTTCTCTTTTATTTATGAACTTTGTTTTTAAACTATACCTTGATACATCATAGCATCTGCAACTTTTAAAAATCCTGCAATATTTGCTCCTACTAAAAGATTACCTTTAAATCCATATTCTTCTGCAGTAGCAACACTTTTACTGTGTATATTTACCATTATATCTTTTAATTTTTTATCAACTTCTTCAAAAGTCCAATTCATTCTCATACTATTTTGAGACATTTCAAGAGCTGAAACTGCAACACCACCTGCATTACTTGCTTTAGCTGGTGCAAAAAGAACATTATTTGCAAAATATACCTCTACTGCCTCTAAAGTTGATGGCATATTTGCTCCTTCTCCTACTGCTTTAACGCCATTTTTAACTAATGTAAGAGCAGCTTCTTTATCAATTTCATTTTGAGTTGCACAAGGAAGTGCTACATCGCAAGGAATATTCCATATTCCATTGCAGCCTTCATGATATTCTGCAGAAGGATGATATTTAATATATTCGCTTATTCTTCCTCTATTTACTTCTTTAATATTTTTTACAGTTTGTACATCAATACCATTTTTATCATAAATAAATCCATTAGAATCACTACAAGCTAAAACTTTAGCCCCAAGTTGTTTAGCTTTTTCCATAGCATAAATAGCCACATTTCCTGATCCAGATACTAATACTTTCATACCGTCCATATCCATGCCATTACTCTTAAGCATTTCTTCAACAAAATAAACCAATCCATATCCAGTTGCTTCTGTTCTAACTAAACTTCCTCCAAAAGTAAGTCCTTTACCAGTAAGTACTCCAGCATCATAAGAAGAAGCAATTTTTTTATACTGTCCAAATAAATATCCTATTTCTCTTCCTCCAACTCCAATATCTCCTGCTGGAACATCTATGTTTTCTCCTATATGTTTATAAAGTTCCGACATAAAACTTTGACAAAATCTCATAATTTCTCTATCTGACTTACCTTTTGGATCGAAATTAGAACCTCCTTTTCCGCCACCAATAGGAAGACCTGTTAATGAATTTTTAAATATTTGTTCAAAACCTAAAAACTTTATAATGCTTAAATTTACTGTAGGATGAAATCTTAATCCACCTTTATAAGGTCCTATAGCACTATTAAATTGTATCCTATATCCTCTATTTACCCTAACTTTACCATTATCATCTATCCAAGGTACTCTAAACATTATTTGCCTTTCAGGTTCTACAATTCTTTCAAGTATACCTTCTTCCATATACTTTGGATTTTTGTCAAATACAGGAATCAATGTTTCTAAAACCTCTTCTACAGCTTGAAGAAACTCGTGCTGTCCTTCATTTTCTTTTTTTACTTCGTCTAAAACTTTGTTTACGTACTCTTTACCATTCATAATAGCACCCCTTTAATTTTGCAAGTTTATATCATATATTATTGCACTTTTTATAAAATAGTGCAACAAAAAAATACAAAAAATCTCAATTTGAAAACGTTTGTTTGCATATATTTTATTTTTATATTTTATTTTTTGCTTCCTTTTCTGTTTTATAAATTAAATCTATTGTTCCGCCCCCAAGGCATACTTCATCTTTATAAAATACTACTGCCTGACCTGGAGTTATAGCTCTTTGAGGCTTTTCAAAAACAACATCACATCTTCCATTATCTTTAATATTTAATATAACATTTTGATCAGGCTGTCTATATCTAAATTTTGCAGTACATGAAAATGTTCCTGTTGGCTTATTGTTACTTATCCAATTTAAATCACAAGCTTCAAGTCCATAAGAATACAAAGCTGGATGATTTTCACCTTGAACCACATATAATATATTTTTATTTAAATCTTTATCTACAACAAACCATGGTTCTCCAGTACCTATTCCTCCAATCCCAAGTCCCTTTCTTTGTCCTAAAGTATAATACATAAGTCCATCATGCTTTCCAACTGTCTGACCTGTAAGAGTTTTGATTTCACCAGGTTTTGCAGGCAAATAATTGCTTAAAAATTTATGAAAGTTTCTTTCTCCTATAAAACATATTCCTGTACTGTCTTTTTTAGTTGCTGTTTTTAAACCGTATTTCGCTGCAATATCTCTAAGTTCTGTTTTTTTAAGATGTCCTACTGGAAACATAGTTTTAGATAATTGATATTGATTTAATTGACATAAAAAATACGTTTGATCTTTGTTTGAATCAACAGACCTTAAAAGTTTATATTCATTATCTATAAAATCAACTTGAGCATAATGACCAGTAGCAATATAGTCTGCTCCTATTTTAAGTGCATAGTCTAAAAATGCTTTAAATTTAATTTCTTTATTACACATAACATCTGGATTTGGTGTTCTTCCTTTTTTATATTCCTCAAGAAAGTATGTAAATACTCTATCCCAATATTCTTTTACAAAATTTACAGAATAATATGGTATTCCTATTTGATCACATACCCTTCTTACATCTTCATAGTCATCAACAGCTGTACAAACACCATTTTCATCAGTTTCATCCCAATTTTTCATAAATATTCCTATAACATTATATCCCTGTTCTTTAAGAAGTAAGGCCGCAACAGAAGAATCAACCCCTCCTGACATTCCAATAACAACTGTAGTATCTTTAGGTTCTTTTTTCATATATAAACAACCTTCCTTTTGCATTTTTATAAATTTTTCTTTGACATTTCTATACTCTTTTCAGTACAAGCTTTCATAGCTTCTATAACTGTTCCTCTAAAATTATGTTTTTCAAGAGTATAAACAGCTTCAATTGTTGTTCCTCCTGGAGAACAAACATTATCTTTTAATTTTCCAGGATGTATTCCTGTTTCAAGCACCATTTTAGCAGCTCCAAGAACTGCTTGAGCAGCCATTTTATATGCTTTTTCTCTTGGTATTCCATCTCTAACTGCACCATCACTTAAAGCTTCAATAAACATATATACATAAGCTGGAGAAGAACCGCTCACAGCAGTAACTGCATCCATAAGTTTTTCTTCTATTAATTCAGTTTTTCCAAAGCTTTCAAAAATATTAATTATATAATTTAATTCTTCATTTAAAACCATATTATTTGAACATATAGCTGTCATACCTTCTCTAACTAATGCAGGAGTATTAGGCATAGTTCTAACTACTTTAATAGGAAAATCAAATGAATTTTCAATAAAGTCTATAGTTATACCTGCAGCTATAGTAACTATTATTACATCTTTTTTTATATAATTTTTTATTTCTTTAATAACATAAGTATATATATTAGGTTTTACTGCTAATATTAAAATATCTGCAAATTTAGCAGCTTCAATATTATTTGTAGTAATTAAAACATCATATTTTTCTTTAACAGACTTTAATTTTTCATAACTTCTATCACTTAATATTATATTTTCTTTTGAAATAATATTTGAATTTATTATTCCTCCAAGCATAGCTTGAGCCATATTGCCACAACCTATAAATCCTATTTTTTTATCCATAATATTCATCACCCTTATCTATATTTTTATTAGAATAATATTTACAGTATGAAGCTATTGTACATTTCTCACATTTTGGATTTCTTGCAGTACAAATTCTTCTTCCATGAAAAATAAGAAGATGATGTGCTTTACTCCATCTTTCTTTTGGTATGTTTTCCATAAGTTGTTCTTCAGTTTTAATTACATCTTCACTCTCTGCAATGCCAATTCTATTAGATACTCTAAACACATGAGTGTCTACTGCTATTGCTGGGACATTAAAAGCATTGCTTAATACTACATTTGCAGTTTTTCTCCCAACTCCTGGAAGTTTTATTAATTCTTCCTTAGTTTTTGGAACTTCTCCATTAAATTCATTAATAAGCATATTAGAAAGTCCTATTATGTTTTTAGATTTATTTTTGTATAATCCTATTTCTTTTATTTCTTTTTCAAGCTCTTCTTGTTTTAATTTTATAAAATCATAGGGAGTTTTATATTTATTAAACATTTTTTTAGTAACTTCATTAACTTTCTTATCCGTAGTTTGAGCACTTAACACTGTAGCTATTAAAAGTTCAAAAGGATTTTTATGTACTAATTCACATTTTGCATCTGGATAAGTTTCTTCTAAAATATCTAAAATTTCTTTTACATTATCTTTTTTCATTTATTATATATTCACCTCTATATAAATTTAAAGGCATGATGCTACAATTAAATATACTCTATATACATAAAGCTTCAAAATATTTAAATAATTTTATAATAAACTAATAATTATTTTTTCTTTTTAAAATCTATATTCCCATGCTTATATTATTTTACTAAAGTATATTTTATTTTAATATTTCATAATTTATTATTTCTCAGGAAATACTCTTATTAAAAATTTAATGCAAAGATATATAGCAAATAAAACTACAAAAATTCCTGTCATACCTTTAACCATAACCACTAAAGCTTTTATAAAGTTATTAAAAATTTCATAATTCATATATTATAACACCATCCTTTAATTTTACTATTTTATAATATTTAAAATTATTCCTCCAGCTATAACTGAAGCTATTTGCCCTGCTACATTAGCTCCTACAGCATGCATAAGTATGAAATTTTGATTATCTTCTTTTTGAGCCATCTTTTGAATAACCCTAGCTGACATAGGGAATGCAGATATACCTGCTGCTCCAACCATAGGGTTTATTTTATTTTTTAAAAAAAGATTTAATATCTTTGCAAATACTACCCCTCCTATAGTGTCAAATATAAAAGCAATAAGTCCTAATCCAATTATCATAGCAGTTTGAAGTGTTACAAAATTTTCTGCTTTCATCGATGATGCTATAGTTATGCCAAGAAGCAATGTAATAATATTAACCAAATCCTTTTGAGCTGTTTCTGATAATCTGTCTAATACTCCACATTCTCTTATAAGATTACCAAACATTAAAAATCCAATAAGAGAAACAGAAGTTGGAGCAATAAGTCCGGCTACAAGAGTAACTATTATAGGGAATAAAATTTTTGTTTTTTTAGAAATATTTTCTGGATTATATTGCATTTTTATTTTTCTTTCATTTTTAGTAGTTACAAGTTTAATAGCAAAAGGCTGAATAACTGGTACCAAAGACATGTAAGAATATGCTGCAACAGTTATAGGTGCTATGTACTTAGAATTAAAAAAATTAGCAACAAATATAGAAGTAGGACCATCTGCTGCACCTATAATACCAATTGATGCTGCATCTTTTAAATCAAATCCTAAAAGAGTTGCTGCTATTATAGTAAAAAATATACCAAATTGAGCTGCTGCTCCAAATAATAACATAAAAGGATTAGATAAAAGAGGTCCAAAGTCAATCATAGCCCCAATTCCTATAAATAATAAAAGTGGAAACATCTCTGTTGAAATTCCGCCTTTAAATAAAAAATCCAATATTCCTTCCGTTTCTTTACCATTTATAATTTGAGTTATAGCTCCCGAAAAAGGTATATTAACTAAAATTGCTCCAAATCCTATAGGTAAAAGTAATGAAGGCTCAAAATCTTTTGCAATAGCAAGATAAATTAAAATGCCCCCAATTCCCCACATAATAACTTGTTTAATTGTTATTGAAGCTATACCTTGAATTAAAAATTCCACAATATATCCTCCTCTTATAAATAAATTTAATTTTTTAAAATTCATATTTTCAATGTATTTATTATATCACAACAAATTCATACTTAGCCTTAATTTTCATTAAATGTTATAAATAAACTTAAAGGTCTTTAGTATTTTCATACCAAAGGCCTTTAAAAATTTAACTTTTTAGTTTTTATTTTAAATATATCTATTATTTTTAATATATTCTATTTATAAACTCCTCTATATTCTTCTGGAATAAGTTCTGCTATAGCTTTCATTAGCGTAGTTAAAGCTCTTTTTTCATAATCTTGCTTTTCCTCTCCCTGCTCTCTTTTAGGAATACTTATAGGCTTCCCTATTCTAACACCTATATTTGCATCCTGAAAGCTTTCTTTATCCATATTACCAGTATCATTTATAGGAAGAAATTTTTCTGTTCCCCAAATTCCAATTGGTATAATAGGAACATTAGTAATTTTAGCTATAAGGAGGAGTCCTTTTTTAGCTTCTATCATACTTGCTGTTCTACTTCTTGTTCCTTCTGGAAATATAAGTATATTGTTCCCGCTTTTTATAAGATTTATAATCCTCGTAAGCCCTTCTTTATCCGCCGTATTAGGCTTTAAAGGCGTAGTTTTAACAAGCCTTACTCCTAAATTTGTTGTAGCATTTTGTGAAAGCTTTACCCCTGCAACATAAGTTATATCTTGATCTTTTAATACTTTATCTAATATAAGAGCATCTGAATTGCTTAAATGATTAGATATAAATATTACAGGTTTTTTTACATTATTTAAGTTTTCCTTGCCTTTTAAATCTATATTAGCATGTTTTTTTATCATATAATCTACAAATTTTCTTGCAGCAAAATTTACAACTTTATCAGGCAAATAATCTGTTATTTTTGCAATTTTAGGAGAAATCACCCTATGTTTCACCCTTCCTTATTAAATTTATTTATTAAATTTATACTTAAGTATAAATTTCAAAAGTTTCAAAATCTAATACATAAACTAGTAAAATAATACTCTCTTATAATAAAAATATTACAAAGTTATATTGTTATATTACTAAATTATATTTAAATTTAATAATATCTAACTACATTGTAAAAATAAGTATTTTATATAGAAAAATTTTTAATAAAATATAAATTTTAATAAAAATACTGCTTAATTTTATTATAATTCGAAAAACTTTAAAAGTCTATGGTAATAATTTTTAACATAGGGTGAGTTAATTGAATCAATATCTATATACTTAATATTGTTGTTTTTTGCTAAATTAATTAAAGCATTTCTTATAATAATATTTTTGCCTCTCCATCCACAAGAAGTTATAGCATATTTTTCTTTAAATGTTTTATTATCTATATTAATAATTTCTTTTAAATTTATTTTTTTCATGTAATCATATGGAATAAATTCTTTTAAATTTGAAAAATTTATTACTTTATTAAAAGGACATATATCTTGGCAGCTATCACATCCAAACATCCTTCCATCTAATTTATTAAACCATACATCTTCTATTTCTTTTTTTTGAGTTATATATGAAAGACATATATTAGGACAATTTTCATTTTTATTTATAGCTTTTGTAGGGCATGTATTTAAACACAAATCGCAATTACCGCATTTTTGCTTTAAAGGTTTGTCAATTTCTATTTCTAAATCTGTTATTATCTCTCCAAGGAAAACATAAGATCCATATTTTTCTGTAATAATCATATTATTTTTCCCATAAAAACCTATACCACATAAATAAGCTATATATCTTTCTGGAAGTGAATTACTATCCACAAAATATATAGCTTTTCCTCCTAAACTTTCTATAAAATTGCATATTTTTTTTAAATAATTTGATATTACTTTATGATAATCTCTTCCTAAAGTATATTTTGAAAAATATACGTATTTATCATTTTTATATTTAAAATTTTCATAAAAATCATGAAGATATGGAAAAGCAATTGAAATAATAGTTTTCCCATCCTCCATATAAATTTTAGGATTAATTCTTTTATCTATATCTTTTTCTTCAAATTCATTCTCTAATCCCTTTTGTTTTCTTTGTTTAAAAAAGGGCTTTAGTTCATCAAAAATCCTGCAACTACAAAAACCTACAGTATCTAATCCTAAATTATTACAAAATTTTAAAATTTCACTTTTGTAGTTCATTATTATCATCCTTTGAAAAATTATATTACCATTTCATTGTAAATATTTCTTTTTTTACCCATATAATCGCTAATTTCTATAATAGTATTAGGTTTTGCAGATACAACCTTAGCGGGAATGCCAACGGCAGTTGAATTGCAAGGTATATCCGCTAACACTACTGCATTAGCTCCTATTTTGGAATTATCACCTATATATATTGGTCCCAGTACTTTAGCGCCTGCCCCTATAACTACATTATTACCTATAGTAGGGTGCCTTTTACCCGTTTCTTTTCCTGTACCCCCTAAAGTAACTCCATGATAAATAACCACATCATTACCTATTTCAGCTGTTTCACCTATAACAACACCCATACCATGATCTATAAATAGTCCTTTCCCTATTTTAGCTCCAGGATGTATCTCTATTCCTGTAAAAAATCTAGCTGCTTGAGATATTAATCTTGCAATAAAATAAAATTTTTTCTTATAAAAACTGTGTGCAATTCTATAAGCTATAATTGCATGCATAGAAGGGTATAATAATAAAACTTCTAATTTACTTTTTGCTGCTGGATCATTTTTTAATACATTATTTATATCATATTTTATATTTTTAAACATAGATTGTTACCTCCCTTCAATTAATATTCTGCTGTTCTAGTATATAAAAAACTAGAACAACAAAATAAGTTATTATTTAATTTATTCATATAAACCCATTGACAGATACTTCTCTCCTCCATCTGGAGCTATAGTTACAATTTTTTTACCTTTACCTAATTTTTTAGCAATTTCTAACGCTGCAGCAACATTAGCTCCAGAGGATATTCCAATTAATATTCCTTCTTCTCTTGCTACTAATCTAGCTGTTTCAAAAGCTTCCTCATCACTAACTGATAACACTTCATCAACCACTTTGCCGTCATATATATCTGGTATAAATCCTGCCCCTATACCTTGTATTTTATGTGGTCCTGGCTGTCCTCCAGATATTACAGGAGAATTTTTAGGCTCTACTGCAACTATTTTTACATCTTTTTTTATTTCTTTAATTCTTCTGCCTACTCCTGAAATAGTTCCGCCTGTTCCTACTCCTGCTATAAATACATCTAAGTCGCTTATATCTTTTATTATTTCTTCAGCAGTAGTATCATAGTGTTTAATTGGATTTGCTTCATTCATAAACTGTTGAGGAATATAAAATCCTTTGTTATTTTCTGCTATTTCCTGAGCTTTTGCTATAGCGCCTTTCATTCCTTTAACACCTTCAGTCAAAACAAGTTCTGCACCATAAGCTCTTATCATATTTCTTCTTTCTACACTCATAGTCTCTGGCATAACAATTATAACTCTATATCCTTTAAGCCTGCCTATCATAGCAAGAGCAATTCCAGTATTTCCACTAGTAGGTTCTACTATAGTATCTCCTTTTTTTATAAGTCCCATTTTTTCAGCTTTTTCTATCATTCCAAGAGCAGCCCTATCTTTAACACTACCACCTGGATTATATTTTTCTAATTTTAAGTAAATGTCTGCCATATTATCTTTAATTATATTATTAAGTTTTAAAATTGGTGTATTTCCTATCATTTCTAACGCATTATTATATAACATACCTATTCCTCCTTAAATTTAATTCTTATTTGTATTGTAGATTTTTTGTCAAAAATAAAACTCCGTCTCTTATTAAAATCAAGAGACGAAGTTAAACTCCGCGGTTCCACTCTACTTGGATATAATATCCCACCTTATTCAAGCACCATATGATGCTTTATCACTATAACGGGTGATCCCGATGAAACTTACTAAAATAAATTAGCATTTATTTTTTCAGCTCATAACTCCGAAGGGCACTTCATATAAACTTCTTCATAGATATCTTCTCAGCTTTAGATATCCTCTCTGTATGCTTTGTTTATACTACTTTCCTTCTTCACAGTATTTCCGAGTAATTTACTATGAATTTTATACTTATATTATATATAAATCTTATAAAATTTGTCAACTATATTTTAAAAAATTTATTTACAAAATCTATGATTTCCAATAACCTTTATAACAGGTCTTGACCATATCCATTTATTAGTTGTTTTGGCAGGGTTATAATAATAAAGAGCTCCTCCAGAAGGATCCCAGCCATTTAAAGCATCTCTTGCAGCTTTTATAGAACTAGGATACATTTGTGCATGTATCTGCCCATCAACTATTGCTGTAAAAGCACCTGGCTGATATATTACTCCAGCAATGGTATTGGGGAATTGAGGACTTTTGGTTCTATTTATTATAACTGCTCCAACCGCAACTTGACCTTCATAAGGCTCACCTCTCGCTTCTCCATTAATACACCTTGCTAGAAGCTGTACATCTTTTTCATTGCTATTAGTAGTTTTAGCAGTAGTATTTGTTGATTGACTACCAGTATTCCACTGGCCTGCATTTATTCCAAGAGCATTTAAAGTTCTATCTCCAGCAATACCATCTACCTTAAGACCATTTTTTTGTTGAAATTTTCTAACTGCAAGATATGTTTTATAACCATATATTCCATCTAATCCACCATCATAATATCCCCATGCTTTTAATCTTCTTTGTATTTCTGTAACTATAGTCCCTCTTGAGCCCCACTTATATGTTACAGCCCCTACAGTATTATTTATAGGTGAAAAATAGACCGAAGTAATTATGTATGTAATCATAATTACTGATAAATATAATGCTATTTTTTTTAAATTAAATACCTTTTTTATCAAAAATATCCCTCCTTTGTTTAAAACAATTTTATATGTGCAATTTTAGTTTGTACTTATATATAAAAAAAATACATTTTTAATATAAATAAGAAACTGCTTTGAAACTAACTATTTAGTTAGTTTCAAAGCAGTTTAATGTAAATTCTATATAAGAGAGTAAATTGTAAAACTATTTTAAATGATTTTATAAATTTTATATTACACTTTTATTTTAGCCGGCTCTTTTTATTTTTCTTTTTAAATTTAAAGGAAGCACTTCATCTAATATATCACTTAAAATTACACTTCCACATAATTTATCTTCTTTATCAACTACAGGAAGAGAAACTAAATTGTACTTAACTGCCAGCTCAATAGCCTTATCTATATTATCTTTATCATTAATTTTTATAACATTAGTATCCATAATTTCTCTTAACTTGCAATTAGAATTAGAAATAATCAAATTTCTTAAAGAAATAACTCCTTGAAGTTTTTCATCATCATCTACTATAAATATATAATGCATTACTTCATCATCAGGTTTAAGTTCTCTTAGTAGCTCTATAGTTTCTTCTACTGTTATATCAACATTAAAAGCTATAAAATCTTTATTCATTATACTTCCAACTGTTTCATCTTCATATCTCATTAAAGTTCTTATTTCATCAGCATCTCCACTTTCCATGCTTGCTAATATTTTTTCAGCTGTTTCTTCATCTACTTCATCAAGAATACCTGCAATTTCATCATTTGGCATACTATCAAAAACTTCTACTACTTTAGATTCACTTATGTTTTTAATTAAATCTTTTTGAATTTCCGGCTCAATTTCTTCTAAAGTATCTGCAGCTAAATTTTCATCTAAGCTTTCAAAAACTTTTTTTCTAAATTCACTATCCATTTCCTCTAATATATCTGCCAAATCAGCAGGATGAAGTTTTGATAATTTTTTATATGGTACAGAAATCATTAAATTATTATTTTGCATTTCAATAGATTCAACATCATCCCATATTATTAAACTATCTGAAATTTCTTTATGAATTAAAGAACAAATCCATTTTACTATACCTTCCATTTTAAACCTTCTTGCTAAAGCAAGAAAACCTGTATCAACAGCAACAACTCTAAGTTCTCCAGCAATTATACTCATACTTAAATCATTAACTTTTACTACTTTTTTGCCATTTATATCTATTATTTGTTTGCCTAAAAGATGTTTAGATAAAAGATAAGAAAAGCTTCTTGGTATTATTTCTTTAGCATCTCTTATTTTTATAATTATTTTATTATTATCTTTAAAAAAGTCTATACTTCTAAATTCATAATAAAATATTTCTCCACCTTTTTTTATTTTATAGCCAATTGCCTTTGGATACCCTGTTTCTGTTGTAACAAAAATGTCTAAAAGTTTTCCTATGGAATCACCATATTCGTCATATACATTTTTGTGCAATATACTATTAAGGAAGAAATTTGTTATTTTTTCCATAAGATCCCTCCTCCTCAGAGGGACGGTTAAATAAAATGGATATGCGTCCCTCTGAAAATATTTAGTTTTCTTTTTAATTTTGTCCTCTCATATCGAGGGGCACCATCCATTCATCTCACCACCTATTAAAAAAATAAAAGAGCCTCAAAGGCTCCTAAAATTCAACAGTAAAATTCGTTGAGTTTTAGCACTATACAGCGTAGAACATAAGCTCAGCTGCATTAAATAAAACCTTAATTCGGTAGTATTTGTTGACCCATTGGCATCTCTCGATGTTTCCGGGCAGCAGCGTATATCTGTATAGGAGCCTCACCTAACAAAATATATTCTCTTTATACTATAAATTATATTATAATTTTACTAAAATGCAACCATATTTTATAAATTTAATTTAAATTTACTTAATTTAAGCTGTTATTTTTATATTTTAAAAGCTTTTATTATTATTTCTCTTTTTTTCTAACTAAAAATATATAATTCACGCTTTCTTAATAATTTTCATTATGTTAATATAAATATAAATTCATTTACAAGGGGTCGTACTTATGAAAAAACAGCAAGAAACATTAACAGATAAATTTCTTCCAATTTGTATGGATGATTTAATAAAAAGAAATATAAGTGAATTGGATTTTGTATTTATAACTGGAGATGCTTATGTAGATCATCCTTCTTTTGGATGTGCAGTCATTGCAAGAATTCTTGAAGATGAAGGCTTTACAGTTGGTATCATTGCTCAACCTAATTGGAATAATGCTGAAGATTTTAAAAAACTCGGAAGACCTAAACTTGGATTTTTAATTAACTCTGGTAATATTGATTCTATGGTAAATCATTATACCGCAGCCAAAAAAAGAAGAAGAGATGATATTTACTCTCCCGGTGGAAAATCAGGATTTAGACCAGATAGAGCAGTAATAGTTTATTCCAATCGTGCCAGAGAGGCTTATAAAGATGTCCCTATTATTATAGGCGGTATTGAATCTAGTTTAAGAAGATTTGCTCATTATGACTATTGGGAAGATAAAGTAAGAAGAAGTATATTATTAGATTCTAAAGCTGATTTACTTGTTTATGGTATGGGTGAAAAAACTATTATAGAAATAGCTAATTTACTAAAATATGGTATGCCTATAAATAAAATTACTAAAGTAAGAGGTACTGCATATATTACTAAAGAAATTGATAATATTAAAGATTATATAGAAGTTCCATCTTTTGAAGAAGTTTCTAGTAATAAAAAAGCTTACGCAGAAAGTTTTAAACTTGAATCTTACGAGCAAGATGGAATAAGAGGAAAAACTATTGTACAAAAACATGGTGATAGATATTTAGTTCAAAATCCACCTCAGTTACCTTTAACTCAAGAAGAAATGGATAGAACATATAATCTTCCATATGCTAGAGATTATCATCCTATATATAAGTCTCAGGGTGGAATTCCTGCAATAAATGAAGTTAAATTTTCTATAATAAGCCATAGAGGATGTTTTGGAAGTTGCTCTTTTTGTGCTCTTACTTTTCATCAGGGGCGAACTATACAAAACAGAAGTCAAGATTCTATTATAGAAGAAGCAAATAAAATAATTAAAGACAAAGATTTTAAAGGATATATTCATGATGTAGGTGGACCTACCGCAAACTTTAGGCATAAGTCTTGTAAAATTCAAGAAACTAATGGTGTTTGCAAAACAAAACAATGTTTGCATCCAGTTCCATGTAAAAATTTAATAATAAGTCATAAAGAATATTTAAATCTTCTTAGAAAACTTAGAAAACTTCCTGGAGTAAAAAAAGTATTTATTCGTTCAGGTATTAGATATGACTATTTAATATATGATAAAAACGAAGAATTTTTTGAAGAATTATGTAAATATCATATAAGTGGTCAATTAAAAGTCGCTCCCGAACATGTAAATAATAAAGTTTTATACCAAATGGGAAAACCAACAAGAGAAGTTTATGATAAATTTGTAGATAAATATAATAGTATAAATAAAAAGCTAAACAAAAAACAATTTTTAGTACCATATTTAATGTCAAGCCATCCAGGAAGTGATTTAAATGCTGCTATAGAGCTTGCTTTATATATAAAAAAAATGGGCTATATTCCAGAACAGGTTCAAGATTTTTATCCTACCCCTGGAAGCCTTTCTACAACAATTTATTATACTGGTATAAATCCATTTACTGGAGAGAAAGTTTATGTACCAAAAACTCAAAAGGAAAAAAGTATGCAAAGAGCGCTTCTTCAATATAAACGTCCTGAAAATTATAATATTGTAAAAGAAGCATTAACTTTAGCACATAGGGAAGATTTAATAGGTTTTGGAAAAGAATGTTTAATACCTCCAATACCTCCTAAAAAAGTAAAAAAATATAATAAAAAATAATATTTCTATAATTTAAAATTTTTTGTAATTAAGTTATAATTTTTATATAAATAGCTTAGGAGGTATTATATGAAAAAAAATATTATATTTACTATTTTAATAATTATAATATTTACTATTTCTTTTAATAAAAATAAAATTTTAGGATTGATTTTCTTATTACTTTTGTTTTTATTTTTATTAATAAAAAATATATCAAATATATATGTTTTTAAAGCTGTAAAAAAATATAAAAATGGAGATATATCTGAAGCTTTAAAATTATATGAAAAAGCATTAAAGCACAAAAATGTATCTTCTACAATAAAAATTAATTATGCTTATTTACTTATAAGAGAAGGAGAAATAGAAAAAGCTCTTAAAATATTAGAACCTCTTTTAAAAACCAATTTAAAAGACAGAGATAAAATTAATGCTACTTTAAATCTATCTATAGCTTTATGGAAAAAAGATAACTTAAAAGAAGCTATTAATGTACTTGAAAATTTATATGATAATAATTACAAAAATACAGTGCTATATCAAAATTTAGGCTTATTTTATATATTAAATGGAGATTTACAAAAGGCTTTAGATTTTAATTTAGAAGCTTATGAATATAATAATACTGATGCAAGCATTTTAGATAATTTAGCTATAAATTACTATATGCTTAAAGATTACGACAAGGCTTTAGATATTTATGAAAAATTAATTCCTTTAAATCCATCTTTTCCAACTGCATATTATTATTATGGATTGACATTAAAAATGAATAAAAATTTTAAAGATGCTTTAGAAATGTTTGAAAAATCTTTAACTTGTCGTTTTTCATATTTAACACCTATAAAAAAAGAAGAAATATTAAAAGAAATAGAAGAAATTAAACAAAATTTATAATAATTAATGTTTATGGCAGATTTAGCAGCAATGCTTATCTGTCATATTTTTTATGTTAATCATATAAATATTATATATATTTTATATTAAGTAATATCATAATTATTATTATTTTATTAAAGGAAATTTAATCTTTTATTACACTATTTAATTTTCAATTTATATATCTATAAATGTCAGATATAAAATTTTAAAGTTTATATCTGTAATTTATTAATTATGATATACTTTATATAAAAGTAACTCCTAAGAGGTGAATATAATGGAAAACCGAGCTGGAATTGAATATTTTAAAGACGCCCATAAACTTGCTTTAAAAGAATATAATAAATGTGTTTCAAAAGGTGAAATAGGTTATCTTCCTTCTCTTGAAGGAATACTAAAAGACACAGAAATAATATCTCAAGTAGATTTAGGTTTAATAGAAATTCCAATGAAAAAAATTATAGGAACTTATACTCATCTTAGAAGTCTATCTTTTGCTAAAAACTTTATGCCTCTTATAGAAACTGAATTTAAAGATAAATGGTCAGCTCTTTGTATAGCTCATATAAATGAAGGTATACGAGATCCTATAAAGGTATATGAATATTTAAATTGGTTTTATGTTATTGAAGGAAATAAAAGAGTTAGTGTTCTTAAATATTTTGATGCTTATTCTATTAGTGCTAAAGTTATTAGACTTATACCTAAAATGGATGAAAATAATAAAGATATAAAAATTTATTATGAATTTCTAAAATTTAATAAAATAACTAAGATATATTCTATATGGTTTTCTAAAGAAGGTAGTTTTAATGAGCTTCTCAATCTTTTAAGCCGCTTTGATTCAAAATCACCAAACTTTTTTGATAAATATAAATACTTTGAAATTTATATTTATAATACTTTTTCAAAAATTTATAAAAAATTTGAAAATAATAAACTTCCATTAACAACTGGAGATGCTTTTTTAGAATATGCTAAAATTTATGGGATTCCTAAAGAACTTAATGAAGAAAAACTATCAAAAAGAATGCCTGAATTTATTAAAGAATTAGAAGCTATATGTAATAGTGATGATTATAAACTTTCTACTACTTTAATAGAACCTACTCAAAATAAAATGATAAGTACACTTACATCTTTAGTAATTCCAAGAAAAAAATTAAAAGTTGCTTTTGCCTACGCAAGAACAATAGAAAACTCTGGCTGGACATACGCACATGAACTTGGAAGGCTTCATATAGAAAAAGTATTAAAAGATCAAGTAATAACATCTTATGTAGAAAATGTTCCTGAAAATCTTGAAGCTTATAAAGTTTTTAAAAATCTTGTTAAAGATGGCAATGATATTATATTTACAACGAGCCCTATTTATTTAAATCCTACACTTAAGTGTGCTCTTGAATTTCCAAATGTAAAATTTTTTAATTGTTCTGAGGCACATCCATATCACCATATAAGTAATTATTATGGAAGAACTTATGAGGCTAGATTTTTAACAGGAATAATAGCTGGATCTATGACCAAAAATAATATATTAGGTTATGTGGCTACAAGTCCTACCCCTGAAGTAATTAGTTCAATTAATGCTTTTGCACTAGGTGCTAAAATGGTAAATCCTTATGCTTTAGTAAAAGTTGCCTGGACTAATGAATGGAATAGCAGAATGAAATTTACTGATGCTGGGAATTATCTTATTAAGCAAGGCTGCGATATAATATGTAACAGAACTTTAGATGTTCCTCATCCTGTTTCTACAGAATTTGGAGTTTATTCTATGTTATGTAGTATAGATCAAAACAAAGGTATACCTGATAAATATTTAGCTACACCTATATGGAATTGGGGAATTTTTTATGAAAAAATTATAAAAAATATACTAAATGACACATTTAAAACAATAATTGATATGTTCAGTACAGATACAAAACTTATAAATTTTTGGTGGGGAATAGATACAGGAGTTGTTGATTTATTTTATTCTAAAGAAGAAGTGCCAGTAGAAACTCAAAAACTTGTTAATCTTATGAAAAAAATGATTATAAATAATGCTTATCATCCTTTTACTGGTCCTTTATATGATAAATACGGCAATTTAAAAATAGAAGAAGATGAAACTGCATCTTATGAACAAATATTATCAATGGATTGGTTTGTTGAAAATGTAGACGCTGAAGAATATAAAATATAAAAATTAAAACCGCTGAGTATTTAAAACAGCGGTTTTTACTATATTAAATATCTATTAAATAATAATTAAACGCATTTACTATTTTAGTATTTTTATATTGCGTAACTCTAAGATTATGATTCCCATAATTAAGATGTATATGACCATGAAAAAAATACTTAGGAGAATATTTTTCTATTAATTTATTAAAGCATTTAAATCCTCTGTGGCATTCTGTATCTCTATCACCTATTCCAAAAGCAGGAGCATGAGTAACTAAAATATCAAATCCTTTATTTATCCATAATTTTCTTTTAAGTTTATTTATTCTTTTTTCCATTTCTTTTTCCGTATATTGATGTTTACCGCTACTATATTTATGACTTCCACCTAACCCTAAAATTCTAACATTTTTATATTTTACAAGCCTTCCATCTATATCTTCACATCCTTCAGGAGGCTTTATGCTATATGAGGTATCATGATTGCCATGAACATAATATAATGGAGCTTTTATCATTGTTACCAAAAATGAAAGGTATTCAGCTTTTAAATCCCCACAAGATATAATAAGTTCTACATCTTTAAATTTTTCAGGTTGAAAAAAGTCCCAAATATATGAATTTTCTTCATCAGATACTAGTAATATTTTCACAATTTCTTCCTGCCTTTTCTTTAGTAAATATTTATTTTTTTAATTTATACAAGGCATAATCTGCACATAATATAAAAAATATATCGCCTACTATAGGTACAGGGAAGATGCCAATACCACATATTTTTATTATTATTTCAAAAATTTCGACAATTGAAGATATAAGCAATAAACATATTCCTATAGTATTTATATTTTTAAAACCTAGTAAAACAATAGCTGAAAATAAATATAAAGTATTTAATATTAAAAAAATACCATATATTAAATTATTATTTATAAATTCCATAGAATATCCTAATTCTTTTATAGAATTTATATTTACTTGGAAGTTAAATATTATAAATATATAAAAAATACTAAGTATAATTGAAAATATTATGCAATAATTAAATTTAAATTTATTGTTTCTAGAATATATGTAAATAGATATCATAGCTAATATTGGTATAGATATAAAATTCAAAAATATTATTGGCTTAAGTAAATACATATTTCTTATATTTTTATTTATTAAAAATATAAGAAGAGCTATATATCTAAGTGCTAAGGATATAAATGCTCCCACAGATAAAATCTTTATTTTAAAAGGAGCATATTTATATCCCAAATTTAACCCATAATAAATTAATATAAATGTTAGTAATAAAATTGATAAATAAATAAAATATATATTCATATTTACTCCAATAAAAATTATTATTACTAATATTTATTATGAATTTTACTTTTTTATTCTAATTAATTTTAATTTTGTTTCATTCCTAATACTTTTAATCCACCTTTAACACAGCTTATATTAAGAGGGAAATCCGGTCCCCTTTCTCCATCAATATCTGTAACTATATCTTCATGACATTCTATAAAAAGGTTATCAGTTTTAAAATACAATAAATTACTAGCATTTTCAAGATGCTCACCCTTAAGCATTTTTATAAATAAAGAACTTATTTCTACTATGCTTGAAGCTTTAATTATTATAACATCTAAATAGCCATCATCTATTTCTGATTTATATGCAAGCTTTAAATTTCCTGCAGTTCTTCCATTAAAAATAAGCATCAAATACATTTCTCCATCAAATTCTACTTCTTTTGATGAAACTTTAATTTTTATTTTCCTAAAATTTGGAATAGATTCAATACCTTTAACATAATAAGCAAGTTTACCTATAGTATTTTTTAATGCAACACTTGTTTTTTGGGATATATCTGTAAATAATCCCGTACTTGCTACATTTACAAAATATTTGTCATTAATTTTACCTATATCTACATTTTTTACATTGCTATTTAAAATTTGTTTACAAGCTTTAGACACATCTTGTGGAATACCTAAAAACTTAGCAAAATCATTAGCAGTACCTACAGGTAAAACTCCTATAGGTAAATCTATATTTGATTTTTTCATATAATTTACAACAGTATCTACTGTTCCATCTCCACCAGCAATTAATATATAGCTGTAACTATTATCAACATCTTCAAAAGCTTCATAAATTTCATATTCATAGCTTATTCTAAAAGGTATAACATTATATCCGTATTTTTGATGAATTGCAATAACTTTGTCTATATCCATTATAATAGTATTTTCACCAGAATATGGATTATATATAAATTTTACCTTTTTCAAATTAGTTCACCCTCTAATGTAAAATATTATATTTATTATATACTTTATACAATAAATCCACAAGATTATTTAATATAATCTTGTGGATTTAACAATTTATTAATTAAAATTACATATTGGGAGAACTAGGTTCTGAAATACTACCTAATGCTTTTCCTGCATCATCATTAAGCTTTGATTCTACAGCTAAATCTCCTAAGGCAACTATACCTGTAATTTTACTATTTTCAACTACAGGAAGTCTTCTTATTTGTCTTTCACTCATTATACGTGAAGCTTCATGAACATCCATATTAGGATTAGCAGTTACTGGATTTGATGTCATTATATCTCTTACCTTTTGATTTTTAATATCTTTCCCTTGTGCTATAGAACGTGTTGTTATATCTCTATCAGTTATAACTCCTATAATATTTTCTCCTTGACAAACTGGAATAGAACCAACATTATGCTCTTTCATAAGATTTGCAGCTTTCTCTACTGTATCATTTTCATTTAATGTAACAACATCTTTTGTCATTATATCTTTAATTTTCATATTATTTCCTCCTTACCGATTTTTTTATTAATTTTTCTTATATATTTTTAACTAAAAAATAACTTTTATTATATGTACTTTATTCACTTATTTTTAAAAAAATCTATTATTTACATTCACTTTCAAATACTCTATAATTATGTAATTTTAAATTAAAATAAATTTTAAAAAATAATATAATATATACATTTATATTTATTTTTTAAAAATGGTAATTTATTATTACTTATTCGTTCATAATATGTTATAATACATAATATGCTATAATACATGTTTTATTTTTTATATTATTTTAGGAGTGATTGTTAATGCAAACAAAAAGTGCAGTCCCCAATTTATTTACTTTTTCTAATTTAGCTTGTGGCATTTTATCTTTACTTTGTACTTTTAATGGAAATTATAAATGGTCTTGTTTGTTTATAATAATTGCAGGTTTAATAGATAGATATGATGGAAGAGTCGCAAGATTTTTAAAAGTTTCTAGTGAACTTGGTAAAGAATTAGACTCTCTTGCTGATTTAGTATCTTTTGGTGTTGCACCATCTATATTAGTTTTTAATCTATATAATTTTATAAATCTTGGAATAATGGGATATATTCTAGTTCTGATTTTCCCTATTGCTGGTGCATATAGACTGGCAAGATATAATTCAACCCCTTTTAATAATATATTTACAGGTATTCCTATAACTATTGCTGGATCAGCACTTGCATTGTACTGTTTTATAACATTAAAAAATACTAATAACAGTATGTTAGCAATTATTATATTACTAATACTTTCCTATTTAATGGTAAGTAAGCTTCAAATTAAAAAGGTGTAAAAATTTACACCTTTTTAATTTGAAGCTTTATTTATATCTTTTAATTCATCATCCATCTCTTTGCAGATATGTTTTAAATCCAATTTATTTTTTATAATTTCAGATTTAATAAGACAGTAGTCTAAATAATCATAAGATATCTTATCTAAAGTATCTACTATAGAATCTATTACTTCTCCTAAATCTTCAGCTCTATCTAATGCTTTTTTTACATCTTTTCTTTTTGCTAATGCTATTTTATTAAGTTCATCTGCTCCGCCAATTAATAATTTATATGAATTTACCAATTTAAAAAGCAAATCTGCTAAATTGTTAATATCAACATAATGTTCTTCTATAAGCTTTTTGTAACTCAACAAATCACCCAAACTTTATTAATATCACATTATTTATATTTTAAAATTTTAAAGCTTATTACAAAATATAATATATTATTTTTATAATACCTTATTTTTTAATCTTATTCCAGTTGGTGTAGAAGCTAGACCTCCTAATGCTGTTTCTCTAAGTTCACAAGGCATTTGTTTTCCAACTTTGTACATAGCTGAAACTACATCATCAAAAGGAATTAAACTTTTTACTCCGCTCATAACCAAATCTGCTGTAGTAAGTGCAGATACAGCTCCTGAAATATTTCTTTTTGCACAAGGTACTTCAACTAATCCCGCTATAGGATCACATACAAGTCCTAAAATATTTTTAATAACTATTGCTCCTGCATCTAAAGCCATAGAAGGTGTGCCTCCCATCATTTCTACAACTGCTCCTGCTGCCATAGCTGAAGCTGAGCCACACTCTGCCTGACATCCTCCTTCAGCTCCAGAAAGAGTAGCATTTTTTGCAATTAATATTCCTATTCCTGAAGCTGTAAATAATGAATTTACTAATTCATCATCACTTTTATTAAGCTTTTCTCCTGCACTTATTATAGCTGCTGGGAGTATCCCGCAAGAACCTGCTGTAGGAGCTGCTACAATTTTTCCCATAGCAGCATTTACTTCAGAACAAGAGAGAGCTCTTGCCATAGCTTTTAATATAAATTCTCCACATAGACTTTTTCCTTTTTCAATATAATTTTGAATTTTTACTGCATCTCCTCCAATAAGTCCGCTAACAGAAATTACTTTATTTTTAAGTCCATATTCTGCAGATTCCTTCATTATATATAAATTATTTTTCATTTTATTTGTAATATCTTCTCTTGAAAGTCCTGTTTCTTTTATTTCTTCTCTTATTGTATATTCAGCAATAGAAATTTTTTCATCATTACATGTTTTTATAAGTTCTTCTCCACTGTTTACAAACATTTTATTATCACCTTTCCTGCAATGGGTTAATAACTTTTATGCTTTTAATATTACCTATATTTTTCATTTTTTTAACAATATCTAATGTTACATTTGAATCTGTTTCAAAAATCATAGTAGCTTCAGAGCCTTTACTGCTTCTATATACACTCATAGTTGCTATATTTATTTCTGCTTCATAAAGTATAGCTGTAACCTTTGATATAACTCCGGGTACATCTATATGCTTTATTATCAAAGTAGGATATTCTCCTGTAAACCTCATCTTTTCCCCATCCACTTCAGTAATAACTATATTCCCTCCGCCAATAGAAGAACCCATAATTTCTGATTTACTTCCATCATATTTTTTTATAATAAATTTTACAGTATTTGGGTGCTCATCTCCTAAATCCGTTTCAATAAATTCCATTTTAATTCCTTTTTCTTTCGCTATAAAAATAGCTTTTCTAAGTCTTTCATCCCAAGGATCCATTCCAAGTATTCCTGCTGCTAATGCCCTATCTGTTCCATGCCCTTTATAAGTTTTAGCAAAAGATCCATGAAGTAAAAATTTTACCTCTGATATATCTCCTCCAGCAATAAGTTTAGCCACCTTAGCAAGACGTGCAGCTCCAGCAGTATGAGAACTTGAAGGTCCAATCATAATTGGACCTAATATATCAAAAACACTATAATTTTTTATCATATGCTCTCCACCTTATTTCATATTAAAAATACTTTTATATATATACACTACAAAAGGCATTAATAAAATGCAATAGCTTAAATTTATAATTTTAAAGTATTTATTTTAATATTTATAAAATACACTTCCTCCTATAAATTCCCTTAATATAGAATTACTCGGTACATATTCAGTACTTACCTCTTTAAAAAAGTTTAAGAAACTTTTAAGCCTTAATGCTTCATAATAAACGGGACTATCTTCTTTAATTTTAGAAAGTTCTTCTATTGCATATTTTTTCAAAACACAAAGTTCATATACAAGAGTTGAATTAAACATAACATCTGCCTGTTCTTGAAATACAAATATATTTTTTTCTTCTCCTCGTCTTATAGAAGGCCACATTTTAAGAGTTTCTTCTCCACTATAACCTCTGGATAAGTAATCCCTTACCATTCTTCTAATAATCCTTACATCTGTTGTTGCTATTCTATTGTGATTATCTAAATTTAATTGAGTTAATGCACTTATATATATTTTAAATTTATTTTCTTTTGGAATTGCTGAAGTTAACATTTCATTCAATCCATGAATTCCCTCTACTATAAGTATGCCATTTTTAGGTAGCTTTATCTTTTGTCCATTCCATTCTCTCATACCTTTTTTAAAATTAAATGTAGGTATTTCTACTTCTTCTCCTTTTAAAAGAGCATTAATATGCTTATTAAAAAGCTCTAAATCTAATGCATATATGGATTCAAAATCATAATTCCCATTTTCATCTTTAGGAGTATGCTCTCTATCTACAAAATAATCATCTAAAGAAATTGGTATAGGATAAAGTCCATTAACTCTAAGCTGTATACCAAGTCTCCTTGCAAAAGTTGTTTTCCCTGAAGAAGAAGGTCCTGCTATAAGAACTAATTGAGAAGATTTTCTTTCATAAATCATATCAGCTATATATGCAATTTTCTTTTCATGAAGTGCTTCTGCTACATGTATTATGTTTATAATATCTCCATTTTCTACTTTATCATTTAAAGATCCTACATCAGCGACTTTTAATATATTTCCCCATTGTTCTGTTTCATAAAAAATCTTGAATAATTTTTTATATTCTACAAATTCAGGTATAATTTCAGGGTTTTCTTCAGATGGGTATCTAAGAATAAATCCAGGATAATAAAACATCAAGTCAAAATATTTTAAAACTCCAGTACTATACGCCATAGAACCATAAAAATAATCATATCTTCCATCTAATTCATAAAGATTTATTTTTTGTAGTGAAACATGTTTAAGCAGCCTTATCTTATCTTCCATATTATATTTTTCAAATATTTTTATTGCTTCATCTTTACTTACACTAACTTTTTTAATTGGTAAATCCTTATTAATAATCTCCTTCATTTTTATCTTAATATTTTCAATATCCTCATAACTTAAAGTGGTATTTTTTTCTATTTCTCCAAATAGTCCTTTACTTAATGAATGTTCTATGGTAATTTTAGCCTCTGGATATAAATCTAATACTGCTTTTATAAGCACAAATTGTAAAGTTCTTATATATGTTCTCATTCCAATATTTGTACTAATATCTATAATTTCAAAATCACCATTCTCATTAATAGTTTCAGTAAGTTCTTTATATTTTCCATTTACTTTTGCAAGAACTACAGGTAGTTTATGGTTTTTATAATTTTGTTTTACTATATCTGCAAGAATTGTCCCTTTTTTAACTTCAATAGTGTTTTCACCATTTAGTTTGAGTATAATTTTATCCATAAATTCCCTCCTAACCTGTTATATTATTTCAATAATATCATTATACTTGTAAAATAAAAAAATATTTCATTATTCACTTATAATTTCTAATAAATTTACAAAAAATATACCTTACATAAATATTTATAATTTTATTTTAATATTAATAAAGGACGTGATTTTTTGTTTATTACAATGTTTCGTACTATAATATTATACTTTATAGTAGTTTTCACTATGAGAATAATGGGAAAAAGGCAAATTGGAGAAATGCAGCCTTTTGAACTAGTAATTGCTATTATGATATCTGAACTTGCTTCTATGCCAATGCAAGATACTCGAATTCCTTTATCTCATGGCATTATTCCTATAATAACACTTCTTCTTTTACAGGCAGTTATAACTTTAGCTGAGCTTAAAAGTGAACTTGCCAGAAATATATTTAGCGGGAAACCCAGTATAGTTATAAAAAATGGGAAATTAGATATTAAAGAATTAAAAAACAATAGATTTAACCTTAATGACTTGTTAGAAGAACTCAGACTTCAAGGATACTATAATATAGAAGATATAGAGTATGCAATATTGGAAACAAGCGGTCAAATGTCTATAATACCAAAAACTAATCTTGAACCTGCTACAAAAGAAGATTTAAAAATCAAATATACCCAAGATAAATTACCTATTACTTTAATACTTGATGGCAAAATAAATACCAATAATTTAAAAATCATTAAAAAGAACAAATCATGGCTTATGAGTGAATTAAATAAAAATAACATTTCTTCTTTAGATAAAGTTTTTATTGCACTTATAGATTCCAAAGGAAAGTTCTTTTATCAACTTAAAGAAGGAGGAACATCTAAAAAATGAAAAACGTTGTATTTTCAATTATAATTTTTATTGTAATGATATTTTGTATGTTTTTTTCAATAAATTATCTTTCTAAAACAACTACAAATCTTCAAACTCTAAATAATGAACTTGAAGAATATATAAAAAATGATAATTGGGAAAAAGCTTACAACGCTTCTTTAGATATTACTAAAAAGTGGCAAGATGAAAGCAGAGTTATAAAAATATTTGTAAATCACCAAGAAATAGATAATATAGAATTAGAGCTTTGGAAAATTCCTCAATATGTAAAGGAAAAAACCAAAGATGAAGCTTTAGCTAGTGTTCATGTTTTAAAATTTCTTCTACTTCATATATACGATTTAGAAAAAGTTAATATTCAAAATATTTTTTAAAACTATGGAAAAACTATTAGCATTGAATTATAATATAATTGTATCAAAATCAGTCCCACTGGTACGATTAAAGTCCCTAATACATAATGAAAGGTGGAATTTTAATGGCTTTAGTAACTACTAAAGAAATGTTTAAAAAAGCTTATGAAGGTGGATATGCAATTGGTGCTTTTAACATCAATGATATGGAAATAATCCAAGGAGTAGTAAATGGTGCAAAAGCGCAAAAATCCCCTGTTATACTTCAAGTTTCATCAAGTGCTATTAAATTTGCTGGAGCTAAATATTTAAAAAATATGGTAGATGCTGCTGTTGCTGAAACTGGAATAGACATAGCTCTTCATTTAGACCACGGTCCAGACCTTGAAACTGTAAAAACAGTTATAGACGCTGGATTTACTTCCGTTATGTTCGATGGTTCTCACTATGAATATGAAGAAAATGTAAGACTAACAAAAGAAGTTGTTGATTACGCTCATGCAAGAGGAGTCGTAGTTGAAGCTGAACTTGGACAACTTGCTGGAGTTGAAGATGAAGTTTCTGTTGAAAAAAGCGTATATACAGATCCTGCTCAAGCAGAAGATTTTGTTAAAAGAACTGGATGTGACTCTTTAGCAATAGCTATAGGAACAAGCCACGGAGCATTTAAATTTACAGGAGAAGCTAAACTTAGATTTGATATACTTGAAGAGGTTCAAAAGAGACTTCCTGGATTCCCAATAGTTCTTCATGGAGCTTCTGCTGTTGATCCAAAATATGTTGAAATGTGCAATCAATATGGCGGCCAAATAGCTGGTGCAAAGGGAGTTCCTGCAGAAATGTTAAGAAAGGCATCTTCTATGGCAGTTTGCAAAATAAACATGGATACAGACTTAAGACTTGCTATGACTGCAACACTTAGAAAATTCTTTGCTGAAAATCCAAAAGAAATAGATCCAAGAAAATACATGGGTGCTGCAAGAACTGCTATTCAAGAATTAGTTGAAGATAAAATAAAGAATGTACTTGGTTCATCAAATGCACTATAATAAATAAAGAAAGAGATAGGATTTTCCCTATCTCTTTCTTTATTTATTTTTATATTTTTTAGGCGAACATCCATAATATTTTTTAAAAAGCTTACTAAAATAATAAGGATCATCATATCCTACCATAGATGCTATTTCTTTAACAGTAAACTCTCCATTATCTAAAAGTTCCTTTGCTTTATAAAGTCTTATACCAATAAGATAATTTATTGGTGATTCCCCTGTTTCTTCTTTAAATAATTTAGATAAATATATAGGATTTAAATGTATATAATTAGATATCATTTCTAATGATATAGCATTCATATAATTTTCATTCATATATTGAATAATTTTTTTTATTAAATATCTTTTATCATATTGCATAATAATGCCGCAATTACAACACATATATATCCCCTCCATTTCTCATTAATTTTACAATAAGTATTTAAATTAATAAAATATTAAAAACGTTTAAAATTTATATAAATATATTGATAAAAGTTTACATTTGCCTTTATTCTTCAATATTTTAATAAATTTATAAAATTACTTTTTATATTTAACAAGTTAAAATAATACATTTAATTTTATTATTTTATATTGCATAATATACTAGAATAAAAATTTATTTATATTAAAAAGGAGGTAAATATTATGAAGGCTATAAAGTGGATATATCAATATATAAAAGAATATAAATTGAAAATGTTTTTAGGATTATTTGCCGTAGTAATTTGTTCAGCACTTAATATGATAAACCCATATATGTCTGGATTTATTGTAGATAAAATTATAAATGGAGGTCAAAAAAATCTACTATTACCTGTATTATTGCTAATGATTTTTACAACTATTATAAAAACTGTAATAAGATATTTCTATCAGCTTAATTTTGAAAAAATATCACAGGCAGTTATTTTTAATATTAGAGATAAAATGTATAGTTATCTTCAAAATCAAGATTTTTATTTTTTTGATAGTACAAGAACTGGTGATATCATGACAAGAATGACTGCTGATATAGATGCAGTTAGACATTTTATTGCATGGGTTATTTATAACATTTTTGATAACGTTCTTATATTTTTATTCGCAATTATAACTATGTTTACTATAAATGTTAAATTTACTTTTATAATGCTTTCAATTACTCCATTTACTGCTTTTTTTGCTTATAAATTATCTAAAACAGTAAAAGGCAGCTTTGCTGCTATAAGACATCAATTTTCAAAACTTAATACAGTAGTTGAAGAAAATATAAGTGGGAATAGAGTAGTAAAAGCTTTTACACAAGAAGATTATGAAATTAAAAAATTCTCAAAAGTAAATTCAGGATACAAAGAAAAAAATCTACAAGCTTCTAAAATTTGGGAAAAATATCTTCCGATATTAGATTCTCTTGCAAGCATACTTGTTTTAGTTTTAATTCTTATAGGTGGAATTATGGTTATAAATAAAAATCTTACTCTTGGTGAGCTTATAACATTTAACAGCCTTATTTGGGCTATTAATAACCCTCTTCGTATGGCAGGATGGCTTATTAATGATGTTCAAAGATTTGCAGCTTCTGGTGAGAAAATTATGGAATTTATGATAGAGAAACCTAGAATTAAAAATGCATTAAAAACTACTAAAAAAGATAAAATTGAAGGTTATGTTGAATTTAGAGATGTTACATTTAGTTATGGAGATGAACCTGTATTAAAAAACATAAATTTAAAAGTAAATCCCGGAGAAAAAGTTGCTATTATAGGACCTACAGGTTCAGGCAAATCTTCACTTATAAGTTTAATATGCAGATTTTATGACTGTACTTCTGGTGAAATATTTATAGATGGAATAAATATTAAGGATTTAGATATTGTAAAGCTCCGTCAAAATATATCAATTGCAATGCAAGATATATTTTTATTTTCTGATACAATAGAAGGAAATATTTCATATGCTGTACCTGATGCACCTATTAGTGATATAACTTGGGTTTCTAAAATAGCAGGAGCTCATAATTTTATAGAAAATATGCCTGAAGGTTATGAAACAATAGTTGGAGAAAGAGGAGTTGGACTTTCTGGAGGTCAAAAACAAAGAATAGCTTTAGCTAGAGCTTTAATTAAAAATCCTTCAATATTAATTTTAGATGATACAACTTCAAGCGTAGATGTTGAAACTGAACATGAAATTCAAAATACATTAAATTCATATTTTAAAAATAAAACAACATTTATAATTGCTCATAGAATATCTTCTGTTAAAGATGCAGATAAAATATTGGTATTAAAAGATGGAGAAATAGTAGAAGAAGGTAATCATAAAGAACTTATAAATAAAAAGGGATATTATTATAAAACATTTATTAATCAATTAGGAGATTTTAATAGAGAGGAGGCTGTTTAAACATGGCTAGAAACAAATATGATGTAGATGAAGATTTAGAAACTAAATTTAATTTAAATCACTTAAAGAGAATACTTAAATATTTAAAACCTTATAAAAAAGAAATATTAATAACATTAACACTTATGTTTATATCAAGTATAGCTGCTTTATTAGGACCTTATTTAATAAAAGATGCCATAGATAATAAAATAAAAAATAAAGATATAAATGGTTTACTTATATTATCTTCTATTTTCCTTATAACTGTAATAGTTTCAGCAATTTGTTTAAAATTTAGAATAAGGATAATGAATTATATGGGGCAAAGCGTCATAGAAAAAATAAGAGCAGATTTATTCTGCCACCTTCAAAAGCTTCCCTTTAGTTATTATGATAGCAGACCTCATGGTAAAATACTTGTAAGAGTAGTTAATTATGTTAATTCTTTAAGCGATTTACTTTCTAATGGTCTTATAAATGTTATAACAGATTTATTTAGTTTAATAGTTATAATATTTTTTATGCTTGCTATAGATGTAAAATTAACTTTAATTTGTATGGCAGGTCTTCCTATATTAATAGGTGCAATATTTTTAATAAAAAATGCTCAAAGAAAAGCATGGCAGTTATTAAGCAGTAAACAATCAAATCTAAATGCTTATATACATGAAAGTATCAGTGGTATTAAAGTAACTCAATCATTTGTAAGAGAAAATAAAAATTTAAGCATATTCAATAATCTTATGGAAGAATACAGAAGCACTTGGATGAGATGCGTTTCTATTCAATTTGTACTATGGCCAACAGTAGAAAATCTCTCCGTACTTACTACAGCACTTGTATATGTAGCTGGAATAAGCTGGTTTACAGAAGAAATTACAGTTGGTGTACTTATAGCTTTTATAAGTTATATAGGTAGATTTTGGGGACCTATAACTAATATTAGTAATTTTTATAATTCAATAATAAATGCTATGGCATATCTTGAAAGAATATTTGAAACATTAGACGAAAAGCCATTAGTAAGTGATTTACCTGGTGCTTTTATTATGCCGGAAATAGAAGGAAAAGTTGAATTTAAAAATGTTGATTTTAGCTATGATGAAAACAAAAGAATTTTAAATAATATAAATTTTACAGCAAATAAAGGTACATCTATCGCTTTGGTTGGACCAACTGGTGCAGGTAAAACTACTATAGTAAATCTTATAAGCAGATTTTATGATGTAGAAAATGGAGAAGTTCTTATAGATGACATAAATGTAAAAGATGTTACTCTTAATTCTTTAAGAAAGCAGATGGGAATTATGCTTCAAGATTCATTTATATTTTCAGGAACTATTATGGATAATATTAGATATAGCAAATTAGATGCTACCGATGCAGAAGTAATAAGAGCAGCAAAAGCAGTTAAAGCTCATGAATTTATAATTAATATGAAAGATGGATATTACACTCAAGTAAATGAAAGAGGTTCAAGACTTTCTGTTGGACAAAGACAGCTTATATCCTTTGCTAGAGCACTTCTTGCAGATCCAAAAATTCTTATTCTTGATGAAGCTACTTCAAGTATAGATACTCAAACTGAATTAGCTCTTCAAGAAGGTTTAAATGAACTTTTAAAAGGAAGAACTTCTTTTATAATTGCTCATAGACTTTCAACCATAAAAAATTCAGATATAATTATGTATATAGATAATGGTCGTATTATGGAATCAGGTACTCACTATGAACTTATGAATAAAAAAGGATTTTACTACAAACTTTACACTGCTCAATATAGTTTCTTAGAAGCTATATAAAAATAAGTAATAAAATTTTAAGCTGATAAATTTTTAATTATAATTATACTAAAATTCATTTAATATTTAAAAATAAATATTAAAAATAAAAAACTGCCTTATAAAATTTTAAAAATTTTATAAGGCAGTTTTTTATGTGAAAATTAATATTTTTTAACAGCTCTTGGATTATATTTATAACACAAATTTACAAATTCTTCGTCTGGAACAAACCTTACTTGTACTCTTTCATTTCCTCCTGTTATCATAGCTACATATATTTTTTTATCTGTAGTTTTGGGAAAAAGATTTAAAACTTTAGATGGTTTATTGCTAAAATCTTTTACATAATCGCTATCCTCAGCAGCCAAAAGTTCAGTATTTTTTATATCAAAAGAAAAAACATGACTTCTTTTTTTCATTTCTACAATTTTATCTATATCGATTTCCCCATTTGTAAAAACGTATTCATATTCAACATATAAGTTTCTCTTTAAAAAAAGCATTCCTATACCTAATAATAAAAATATAATAAAAAATACTAAATTAATTGAAAGAGTTATAAGTGCCATTACTCCAAATAAATAAAATAATACTTCAACCACCTTATAAATGCCTGTTTTATAGGTCGTTATAAGTTGTTCATAAAAGTTTTCCATTTCATGTCCCCCTCGTATTGTGAATTAACTTAAAGATATTATATCATAATTATAATAAATAAAAAAACATATTTTAAATTATTTAAAAATAAATTAACTATTTGTATATGGTTTAAGAATAAAAAACTTATATAATGTTAATTATTATGTTATAATTTTGTTTGTCGGGAGTGATGATATTGAAAGAATTGGAAACAAGAATATTAGATGTTGATATAGATTATATTAGGAAAAAACTTTTATCATTAAATTCTAAAAAAGTAAAAATGGAGAATCAAACAAATAGAATTTATGATTTTAAAGATAGAAGACTTTTAAATTTAAAAGGCTATGCTCGGATAAGAAGTATAGATGATATGATAAATAATAAAACTATTCATTATATGACTGTAAAACAAATGTTAAGTCAAGAAAAATATAAAATTATGGATGAACACGAAACAATAATAGAAAGCTTTCAAGAAGGGGAAAATATTTTTAAGGCTTTAGGACTAGAATTAATTGAAATTATAGAAAAATATAGAGAAAGTTACAAATATAAAAATACCCTTATAGAAATAGACATAAACGAAAAAAGTTTTTGTCCTTTCCCTTATATAGAAATTGAAACTTCTTATGAAGAAGAATTAAAAGAAATTGTTAGTCTTTTAGGATACAAAATGGAAGATACTACTTCTAAAACTATATATGAAATTTTAAAAGATAGAGGTATTAAAAAATAACAATGTTTGGATATGTAACTCCATGTAAAATGGAATTAAAGGTCAAAGATTATGAAAAGTTTAAAGCTTATTATTGTGGACTTTGTAAAGAAATAAAAAATTCTTTTGGGAATCTTCCACGATTATCTCTTAATTATGACATGACTTTTCTTGCAATACTTTTAGATTCTTTAACTAAAGAAAACTTTAAAGCTACAAAACAATTTTGTATCCTTCATCCAACTCAAAAAAGATTAATTATAACTGAAAATTCTTCTATTAAATATGCAGCATTTTGTAATGTATCTCTTTCATATTACAAACTTTTAGATAATGTTAATGATGATAATTCTTCACTTAGTAAGGTTTATTCAAAAGTTTTAAATATATATTTAAAAAAAGCCCCTGATTATTATAAAAATAATTTATTATTTATAGAAAAATCTTTAAAAAATCTTTATAACGCTGAAAAGAATTCACAAAATAAATCTCTTGATGAATTAAGTCATCATTTTTCTGATTTGACTGGTTTCATATTATCTTCTTATATTGGAGAAAATAAAAATAAAGATGCTCTTTATTTTCTTGGATATAATCTTGGAAAATGGATATATATAATTGATGCTTATGACGATTTAGAAAAGGATATGAAAACCAATAAATTTAATCCTATAAATGCTGTATTTAATAAAGATAATCTCACATATACTAAATTACTTGATAAAATATCTGAAAGAATAGATTTTACTTTAGTAAGTTGTGCCCAAAGCATGATAGATTCTTTAAATAATATATCTATATCAAAAAATTATGATTTACTTTATAATATACTTCAATTTGGTCTTATGGAAAAAATGGACAAAGTTTTCAAAAGAACATGTAAAAAGGAGGAAATTTTAAATGAAAAATCCTTATGAAGTTTTGCAAATTAAGGAAGGTGCATCAAAAGATGAAATAAAAAAAGCTTATAAAGAACTTGTAAAAAAATATCATCCAGATCAATATGGTAATAATCCTCTTCGTGATTTAGCTGAAGAAAAACTTAGAGAAATAAATGAAGCATATGATTATTTAATGAATAATTCTAATAGTACTTATAGTCAAAATTATAATAGTTCTACTTCTTCTTCATACAATGATATAAGAATAGATTTACAAAATGGTAATTTAAGAGCTGCAGAAGAAAAATTAACAAGAATTTCTGTTAGAGACGCTGAATGGAACTATCTTATGGGAATACTTTATTTAAAAAAAGGCTGGTATGATAATGCTTATAATTATATTGTAAATGCCTGCAACTTAGATCCTAATAATTTTGAGTACAGACAAACCCTTAATAATCTTCAAAGGAGAAATACTGGATATAGGCAAACATATTATAATACTAATAGAGGTGATGGTGATCTATGTAATACATGTACAACAATCTGGTGTTTAGACTCTTGTTGTGAATGTATGGGTGGCGATTTAATAGATTGCTGTTAAAATAAATTTATGGAGGATTTATATGAATAAGACTGTAAATATAGCTAGAGGTGGTCTTTTTACTGCCTTAGGTGTCCTTTTTATATATTTAAGTATTATATCTCCGACAAATAAATTATATCTTCTTGGTATAGCTTCTTGTATTATTCCTCTATCAATTTTAACTACCAATTTAAAAAACAGTTTTTTAATATATTTATCCACAAGTTTTTTAAGTTTATTATTAACAGGTATTAAAGGGAATGTTATAGCTTATATAGTTTTCTTTGGACTTTACGGATTTGTAAAATATTATATTGAAAAATTAAGAAAAATTCCCCTTGAAATAGTTTTAAAACTTTTGTTTTTTAATATTTCAATTATTATATTATATATAATTTCTAAAGCTTTTTTCAATAATATAATAAAGGGAAATATATCCATATATATTATTTTATTTGGTATTCAATTTGCTTTTTTTATTTTTGATTATGCTCTAACTTTATTTATATCATACATTCAAAGGCGTATTAAAAAAATATCTTGACAACATAGTTATAGATGATATAATTATTATTGTTGTTATTGCCCAATAGCCAAATTGGTAAGGCACCAGACTCTGACTCTGGCATTGTGTAGGTTCGAGTCCTGCTTGGGCAGCCAAGGGATATATTCAATGAATATATCCCTTTTATTTTAATCTGCTATTGACAATAATTTAAACATATCATACAATATTTTATAATATTGTGCTGTGAACAGGAATAGTAGCATTTTAAGCAAATTAAGAGAGCTGTTGGCTGGTGTGAAACAGTATTTGCAAAATGTGAACTCGCCTGGGAGCATACTTGCAAAAAAGCAAGTACGGTAAACCCGTTATCTTAATAAGTGAGACTTACATAATATTTTTATGTTTTGTCTAATTAGAGTGGTACCGCGGAATTTTATCTTTCGTCTCTTTTACAGAGATGAAAGATTTTTTGTTTTAAACCAAAATATATTTTTAAGGAGGAATAAAAATGGCTAACTACGGAACAGAAATTGATAAAAAATGGCAAAAAAAATGGGAAGAAACAAATCTTTATAAATTTGATAAAAATAATTTAGATAAAAAGTTATATGTTCTTGAAATGTTTTCTTATCCTTCAGGTGCAAATCTTCATGCTGGGCACTGGTTTAACTATGGTCCAGTAGATTCTTGGGCTAGAATGAAAAGAATGCAGGGCTATAATGTATTTCAACCTATGGGATTTGATGCTTTTGGTCTTCCAGCTGAAAACTATGCCATAAAAACAGGAATACATCCAAAGGATTCTACTTTAAAAAACATAGATACAATGGAAAAGCAACTTAGAGCTATGGGTGCTATGTTCAATTGGGAAAATGAAGTTATTACTTGTTTACCTGAATACTATAAATGGACTCAATGGGTATTTTTAAAACTTTATGAAAAAGGTTTGGCTTATAGAAAAAAAGCTCCTGTTAACTGGTGCCCTAGCTGTAATACTGTACTTGCTAATGAACAAGTTGTTGATGGTCATTGTGAACGCTGCAACAGTGAAGTTACTAAAAAAGATTTAACACAATGGTTTTTAAAAATAACTGACTATGCTGATGAATTATTAGAAAAACTTGATGATTTAGACTGGCCAGAAAAAACTAAAGCTATGCAAAAGCATTGGATAGGAAAGTCTATTGGTGCTGAAGTAACATTTAAAGTAGATAATTCCAATTTAAGTTTTAATGTTTTTACAACAAGAGTAGATACACTATTTGGAGTTACTTATGTTGTTTTAGCTCCTGAAAATGAATTAGTAGATAAATTAACTACAGCTGATAATAAATCTGCTGTTGAAGCTTATAAAGAAGCCGCAAAAAAACAAAGTGATATAGAAAGGCAGTCTTTAACTAGAGAAAAAACTGGAGTATTTACTGGTTCTTATGCTATAAATCCTATAAACGGAAAGAAAGTCCCAATTTGGGTAGCTGACTATGTACTTGCAACTTATGGTACAGGTGCTGTTATGGCTGTTCCAGCTCATGATGACAGAGACTTTGCTTTTGCAACTAAATATAATCTTCCTATAGAAAGAGTTATAGAAAGTAATACAGAACTTCCTTATACTGAATATGGAAAGCTTATTAACAGCGAAGAATTTACTGGTCTTACTACAGAAGAAGCAAAAGAAGCCATAGTTTCAAAACTTGAAAAAAATAATCTTGGTTCTAAAAAAATAAACTATAGATTAAGAGACTGGTTGGTTTCAAGGCAAAGATATTGGGGTGCTCCTATTCCTGTTGTTCATTGTGAGCATTGTGGAATAGTTCCAGTACCAGATAGCCAATTGCCCGTTGAGCTTCCTTATAATGTAGAGTTTTCACCAGACGGTAAATCTCCTCTTGCAAAAAGTGAAGAATTTATGCATACCACTTGTCCTAAATGTGGTGGTGAAGCATTAAGAGATCCAGATACACTTGATACTTTTGTAGATTCTTCTTGGTACTTTTTAAGATACGTAGATAACAAAAATAGCAGCAAAGCTTTTGATAGTGATATAGTTAATAAAATGCTTCCTGTTGATAAATATGTAGGAGGTCCTGAACACGCCTGCATGCATCTTTTATATGCTAGATTTATTACAAAAGCTCTTAGAGATATGGGATATTTAAATTTTGATGAACCATTTTTATCTTTAACTCATCAAGGTTTAATACTTGGTCCTGATGGACAAAAAATGAGCAAATCAAAGGGTAATACAATAAATCCTGATGATTATATAAAAGAATATGGTTCAGATGTTTTTAGAATGTATTTAATGTTTGGATTTGGCTATGAAGAAGGCGGTGCTTGGAGTGATGATGGTATCAAATCTATAGCTAGATTTATAGATAGAGTTGAAAGAATTTTAGATGCATCAAGAAAAATAATAAATTCATCTAATAATAAAAACAGTATTGATAATGCTGAAAAAGAGCTTAATTATTGGAGACATTTTGCAATAAAAGGAGTAACTTCTGATGCTGAAATATTTCAATTTAATACAGCTATAGCAAGATTGATGGAACTTACAAATGCATTATCTAAGTATATAAATGAAAAAGATAAAAATACTGTTTTCTTAAAAGAAGTATTAATAGACTTTATTAAACTTATGGCACCTTTCGCTCCTCATTTTAGCGAGGAACAATGGAATTTACTTGGGATGAATTATTCTATATTTAATGAACCTTGGCCTGTATTTGATCCTTCTGCCTTAATAAAAGACGAAGTTGAAATTGCTATTCAAATAAACGGTAAAATTAAAGCTAGAATAAATGTTCCATCTGATTTAGATGAAGAAGGCATAAAAGAAACTTCTTTAAATAATGAAGATATAAAAAAGGCTCTTGATGGTAAAAATATTGTTAAAGTTATAGTAATTAAAGGAAGACTTGTAAATATAGTAGCAAAGTAAATATATATAAATAAAATAAATATAAATAAAATAATCCGGAGATATGTCTCGGGATTATTTTATTTATATTTATTTAAAGTTTTTTCCGTTGCATCAAGAAGATTATTTAAATCATAAACTTCTCCTTCTTCTATAAGCTTATTAAGCTGAATTTGAAATCTTATAGATTCAGACATTTTCCCCATAGAAGATAATGTTATTATATTGTTCATAATATTTGAAATTAAACTTGATTTAACTTCAAATAAAAGCTGTGCATCTTTTATTTCATCTTTAATCTCAAGCATTAGCTCATCAAGCTTAAATGCAGCATCTGCTGCATGCTTAAGTTTTTCTTTTATATTTGCTGGTATTTCATGTTTATACTTATAATTTAATGAATGTTCTATAGTAGCCCAAAAATTCATAGCCAAAGTTCTTATTTGAAATTCAGCCAAAATATCCTTTTGACCTTCTGCTAGATTAACGGGATATTTAATTATTACATGATAACTTCTATAACCGCTTTCTTTATAATTTGTAACATAATCTTTTTCATACATAATTTGCATATCTTTTCTATTTCTTATAAGTTCAACTACTCTTTGAACATCATCTACAAATTGACACATAATTCTAATTCCAGCTATGTCTTCAATTTCGTATTCTATTCTATCAAGAGGTATATTAAATTTATTTGCTTTTTCTAAAATACTCGAAATTTCTTTAACCCTTCCTGTTACAAATTCTATAGGTGAATATTCATTTTTTCTTCTATATTCTGTTCTTATACTTCTAAATTTTATTTTAAGCTCTTCTACAGCTTGTTCATATGGTATTAAAAAAGTCTTCCATTCCTTAATTGCCATAATATTTCATCCTTTACAATTAATTTTCACAATATATGATACAATAAATTTTACTATAATACAAATATTGTTAATATAGCATTTAATATAAATATATACTGGTAAATAAACTAGCAACATATTTTTTAATATATTTGCTCAATATAAAATTATTTTGATATAATTATGATTTTGCTTTATAATAATTATAAAATAAAAAATATGGAAACAAAATATGTTTTAATGTTAAGAAAGATTTAAATTTTACGATATTTATAATATAAATTAAAATAAATTTAAACAAAGGATGTAAATTTTATGTTCATAAAATTTAAGAGGGGGATTTTTAATGCTTAAACTCAGAAAAAAAAGTGCTAAAAAAAATAATACTATTTATGAAAATAATTATGAAACATCAACTCATTCCACAGAAGAAATAAATAAATCTAATTATACTGAAAATGATAGTAATTATGAAATTTTAAAAAATAAAGTTAGAACAATTTTAGAAAATTCTAATAATATGTTAGAAGTAAACCATAATATAAAAGAATCTATAAATGAAATTTGTGCATCAAATGTAAAACAAAATAACGACATATTAAATACTTTATCTATTTTAAAAAATTTTAATTCAGATATGGAAAATATGGCAATTGGTATAACAAACGTCCAAATAAAAGTTTTAGATACTAATTCTATGGCTGAAGAAGGATTAAAAAACATAGAAAGTTTAGATTCATCTATAGTTGACCTCCAAAGTTCTTTTAAAACATCTGCATCTACAGTAATAGATTTAGTTTCAAAAATAGAATCAGTAAATACAATAACCGATTCTATAAGCCAAATAGCAAGTCAAACTAATCTTTTAGCTTTAAATGCAGCAATAGAAGCCGCTCGTGCTGGAGAAGCAGGAAGAGGTTTTTCTGTAGTAGCTGATGAAGTTAGAAAATTAGCTGAAAATTCAAAATTAGCTGTTTTAAATATAACTAAGATATTAGAAGAAATTAAGCTTGATATAATGAATACTTCTAAAGCTATGACCGAATTTCATAATTCTTTAGAAAATCAAAATGGTACAATAAAATTAACCAAAGATACTTTTGTTAAAATAAAAGATTCTATTGATGAAGCTGCTTTAGAAATTGATAATAGTATTACTAATTTAGTAGGAACTTCAGATAAGAAAAATGAAATTATATCTAAAGTAGAAGAACTTTCTGAATTAGCTGAAACTACTTCTTCATTATCACAAGAAATTTCATCTTCAATTGAATATCAATTCCCTATATTTGAAAATATCAAAAACAATATTGACGATTTAAATAAAATTATTGAAAATTTACATAATTAAAAACTTTTTTATAAAATATATACTGATTAACTCACAATAAGTTATAGATTAATTTCCACTATATAATTTATAGTATTTCTAAATTTCTATTACATCTATGCAGTCAATATTTAACAAAAATACTTTTGAGAGATAATCATATACTATCTTAAATTTAAAAACCATGCATAAAAAATTTTTTATGCATGGTTTTATTAATTCTAACTAATAATATAATACATCATTCATTTTTTATAAATTACTTATATTTTATATAAATAGATTTACATTAGAGTCTTCTGCTTCTCCTAAATAGTATCCAACTCCAGCAATTTTAACACCGTCAATAAGTTCTTCTTTTTTTATTCCCATAATATCCATAGACATTTGACATGCTACTATTTCAACTCCGCTATTTATAGCAGATTGAATTAATTCTTCTAATGATGCAACATTTTTATCCTTCATAACTTTCCTTATCATCTTTCCTCCCATACCCATCATGTTCATTTTGGAAAGTTTAAGTTTTTTACTTCCTCTTGGCATCATAAAACCAAACATTTTATCAATAAATCCTTTATTTACTTTTACTTTTTCAGGCTTTCTTAATATATTTAGTCCCCAAAATGTGAAAAACATTGTAACTTTTTTACCCATAGAAGCAGCCCCATTGGCAATTATAAATGAAGCTATAGCTTTATCCAAATCTCCACTAAATATAATCATAGTTTTATTGTCTTTTACTTCATTATTCATAATTACATTAGCATTATTTGATAATTTTTCAATTCCTTTTTTAATAAAAGCAGTTATAGTACCACCTTTTTTATTTAAATCTATTAATTCATTGTTAGTTCTTTTACACCATGCTTTTATATCTTCATAAAATCCGGGATCAGATGCTGTTACCTTTAAAATTTCTCCATTTTTCATATCATCAATATACATTTTTACTTGCATTAATGGTCCAGGACAGCAAAGTCCACAGGCATCTAAACTTTTATCAAAAGCATCTTTTGCTCTTTCTTCTTTTTTAATAGTTTGAGTTTCTGGATCTATTTTCATATTATTTCCACCATTTTCATTGTTTTCATTCATTTCTTTATAATTTAAAAGAGAATAAGATTTGTATCCGCCTGTTAAATTTTTTACTTTAAATCCATTTTGAGTTAAAATTCTATCGGCAATATATCCTCTTAGGCCAACTTGACAATATTCTAATATTTCTTTATTTTTATCTAATTCATTTAACCTGTTTCTTAATTCATCTACTGGTATATTTATAGCTCCATCTATATGTCCATTATTAAACTCAATTTCAGTCCTTACATCTAAAAGTATAGTTTTATCTAAATCAATATTTTCTAAATCTTCAAGTGTAGCCAAGTGCATTTTACCTTCTAATACATTTTGTGCTACAAAACCAGCCATATTAACTGGATCTTTTGCTGATGAAAAAGGAGGCGCATAACTTAATTCTAACTCTGCTAAATCATATACTGTTCCACCTAGTCTTATAACCGTAGCAATAACATCTATTCTTTTTTCTACACCATCATAACCTATTGCCTGTGCGCCCAAAATTTTACCTTCATCATTAAAAATAAGTTTTATTGTCATTTGAGTAGCACCAGGATAATATGAAGCATGAGAATTTGGATGAACAAAAATAGCCTTATATGGTATATTTGCTTTCTTTAAATTTCTTTCGTTATTTCCAGTACTTGCAGCTGTTAAATCAAAAACTTTAATTACTGATGTTCCTTGTGTTCCTTTATAAGTTGAATTTAATCCTGCAATATTGTCTGCAGCAATTCTTCCCTGCTTATTTGCAGGCCCTGCTAAAGGAACTGCTGTCTTTTGTTTTGTAATAAAATCTACAACTTCTATAGCATCTCCAACTGCGTAAATATTTTCTATATTAGTCTGCATCTTTTCATTTACTATTATATGTCCACGAGGTCCAACTTCAATTCCTGCCTCTTTTGCAAATTGTGTATCTGGTAAAACTCCTATTGAAAGTATAACCATGTTAGTAGAAATACTTTTACCGCTATTTAAAATAACACTTACTTTATCATTTTCATCTTTAAAAGATTTAACTCCATCCTCTAATATAAGCTTTATTCCATGATCAATAAGTTCTTTTTCTGCTATAACTGCCATATCAGAATCAAATGGTGCTAATATATGTGGAGCTGCTTCAACTAAAGTAACATCAAGTCCTCTTTCTTTTAAATTTTCAGCCATTTCAACCCCAACATAACCTCCGCCTATAACCACGGCAGATTTTGTATCATTTCTATCAACATAAGCTTTTATTTTATCTGTATCTGGAATATTTCTTAATGTAAAAATTTTATCATTATCAATTCCTTCTATATTAGGTCTTAAAGCTTTTGCTCCTGGAGAAAGTATTAAATAGTCATAACTTTCTTCATAAATTCCTTTTTCCTTACTTTTAACTTTAACAGTTTTCTCATTTGGGTTTATTTTAATTACTTCACTATTAACTCTTACATCTATATTAAATCTAGATTTCATAGCTTCTGGAGTTTGAACTAAAAGTTTTTCTCGCTCTTTTATGGTTCCACCTATATAGTATGGAAGTCCACAATTTGCAAAAGATATATATTCATCTCTTTCAAACATAATAATTTCTATATTTTCATCTAATCTTCTAAGTCTTGCAGCTGCAGAAGCTCCCCCTGCAACTCCACCAACAATAATAACTTTTTTTGACATTTTTAATCTTCCTCCTTTAACAAAAGTTCAATTAATTTTTCTACTCTTTCATCACAAACTTTGTAATTTATCTCAAGTCCATTTCTCTCCCCTTCTATTATTTTTGCACTTTTAAGTTTTTGAATATGTTGTGATATAGTTGATTGAGGCATATCCAAACAATTTTGCATATAAGTTACATTGCATTTACCTTTCTCTAAAAGACCTTTAACTATGCATAATCTTACAGGATGAGCCAATACTTTTAATAATTCAGAAACTTCATTATACTTTCTATAATCTTTATCCATAAATATTACCTCTTTACATATTGTTAATTAAACTACAAATTTTTAAACACCTTTTCTGCAAATTATTATATCTATATATTACGATATAATAATATATAAGTCAATAAAAAATCCCATTTTATAGTATTTTAATGGGATTAAAATTTATATAATCTGCAGAAGTTAATATATATTCTATATCATCTATTTGCCCTTCAAAAACTTTTTTTAATGAAGGTCCATGAAGATGTCCATATATAACCTTATCTACTTTATACTCTTTAAAAATTTTAATAAATTCTGTTTCTTGAAATTTTTCATTTGTAGGAGGATAATGAAGCATTACTATATATTTTTTATATCCATCTTTCATTGCAGCATCTAAAGAAAGTCTTAATCTTATTAACTCTCTATTAAATATTTTTTCATCCCTTTGAGTAAAATTCTCTCCTCCAGGACATATCCATCCTCTTGTTCCACAAATAGCATAATTTTCATATAAAAAATAATTATTTTGTATAAATTTCATATCATCATAAAGAGAATTAAGCTTAGATATACTTTGCCACCAATAATCATGATTTCCTTTTATAAATATTTTTTTCCCTGGAAGATTGTGAATCCATTCTAAATCCTTTAGACCTTCTTCCATTTTCATAGACCAAGAAATATCTCCTGATACTAAAACAGTATCAGTGTCTGTAATTTTTTCTATCCAATTAGTTTTTATTTTTTCTTCATGTTTATACCAATGTTCTCCAAAAATATTCATAGGTTTATCCGTACTAAATGCCAAATGTAAATCAGATATAGCAAAAAGGCTCATAAATTTACTCCTTCTATTCTTTTTTGTCATTATCAATTATATATGCAATTATTTTAGCCACAGCATCATATAATTCAGAAGGTATTTCCGAACCTATATCTACATTAGTTAAAAGTTCTGCCATTTCTTTATTATATATTACAGGTACCTTGCTGTCTTTAGCTTTTTCTATAATTTTATCTGCAATATGTCCCATCCCTGCCGCTGTAACTATAGGTGCTTCATAAGTTTTATCATATTTTAAAGCTGCTGCTTTTTTTATATTTTTCATAACAACTCCACACATATTTCTTATTTTAAATTTCTTATTTAATATTTAAACTATTATATTTATTCCTTCTAAATAATTATCATTAAATATATCACTAAAATTTGAAATATTAACTTCAGTATTTCTTTTATCAAAATTTAAAGATACATTATAGCTTATATTTGATAAATTTTCTAATAATTTATCTTTTCTTGAATCTAAAATATGAATCCATTTTTCACCACATTTTATATCTATATGCATATTATTTTCTCTAACCTTAATATAAGCATCTACAATACCTATATAAGAAGTTTTCACACTAACAGCTATATTCACATTTTGAGAATCAATTTTTTTACCTGACTTTCTGTCATCTTTTATTAAAAGCTTACAATTGTATTCATATTTATTTAAATTTATAGGGACATTTAAATAATAATATTGACTGCTTATTGAGTTAAATACTTTAAAGTCATTAATATATTCTTTTACAATATCGCTTATTTTATTGAATTTATCATTATTATAACTTTCTATATCTTTTATAATATTTTGTATTGCATTTTTCATTTCTTCAGTTTTATTTTTTATCTGTTCTTTTACTAAAAAATCTAATTCTTTATATTTAATTTCTGATAGATTTTTTAATTCATTATTTAAAAAATCATTTTTATTATATATATAACTTTCTTCATATTTTAAATTTAAATTTTTAAGTTCTTTATATATAGTATTATCCTCTTTAGATAATTTTAAAAAACTTTTAATATTATCTTCATTTAAATCTATATTGTTTTCAATCATAGTAAATATATCATCAGTATTTAAATTTTTAAATTCTTTTAAAAATCCTTTTATTATTTTTTTTATATATTTACCATTTTCACTACTTAAGTCTATATTCTTACTTTTTATATACTTTTCTATAAACAATTCTTCTTTTTTATTATCATTTTCTATTTTATTTTTAAAATCTATTATACTCTTTATTTTAGATATATTTTCATTTGTAATAGGCATATTATGTTTAATCATTTTATTTAATATTTCATAATCTTCTTTATTAATATTTTCTTTATCATCAAAAATAAATTCTTTTATATAATTTTCTTTAATATTTTCCTTTTTCTTATTATCTGTTATTTTTACCTGAAGTTTCCCATCTTTAAAATTTTCTACTTGAAATTTCATCAATCCTTCTGGTATAAAATTTAGTGGTTTTTCAAATTTAGCAGGAATTTGCCATCCATTTGCAAGCTGTAATATAACTTCTTTATTAGAATCATTTGATTTAATTATTTTAGCTGGAAATATTTGACCAACTTCGAAAATAAGCTTATCAGAAATTTTTTTGGTATTTACATTATAAGCACTTATTATGCTGACTATACCTGCCATAATTTCACCACCTTTAATATATATATATTTAATTATCGTATAATTTATTTCAACCTTAATAATGCCAGCTATATGATAAATAAGTTTTTATCATAAAACTGGCATATTAATTCTATTATTCTATTGTTATTCTATTAAAATTCTTCTTTCCCCTTCTAACAATCATAGCTCCATCTTTAAAATATTCTTTTGTTATAATCATGTTAATATCTGTAACTTTTTCGTTATTTATACTTAATCCTCCCTGCTGTATAAGTCTTCTGCCTTCTCCCTTGGATGGAATTATTTTTGCTTCTAAAAGAATATCTAAAATATTAGAACCTAATTTATCACTATGTATTACTGTTGTAGGAACATTACTCATATCTCCACTACTAGAAAATAAAGCTTCAGCTGCAGATTGTGCTTTAATTGCTTCTTCTTCTCCATGAACAAGTTTTGTAACCTCAAAGGCAAGCACTTTTTTAGCTTCATTTATTTGAGCATCTTTAAGAGACCCTAACCTTTTAACTTCATCCATAGGAATAAAAGTTAAAAGAGCAAGACATTTTTCAACATCAGCGTCATCTACATTTCTCCAATATTGATAAAAATCATAAGGTGAAGTTTTTTCTTTGTCAAGCCATAATGCTCCATTTTCAGTTTTACCCATCTTTTTTCCTTCACTGTTAGTTAAAAGAGTACAAGTCATTGCATATGCAGGCTTATTTTCTTTTCTTCTTATTAAATCAGCTCCTGCCAGCATATTAGACCACTGATCATCTCCACCTAGCTGCATAATACAACCATATCTTCTATTTAATTCAAGAAAATCATATCCCTGCATAAGCATATAATTAAACTCTAAAAATGATAAGCCTTTTTCAAGTCTTTGTTTAAAACATTCTGCAGTAAGCATTCTATTTACTGAAAAATGAACACCTATTTCTCTTAAAAAATCAATATAATTTAAATTTAAAAGCCATTCTGCATTATTTACTAAAATTGCCTTACCATCGCTAAAATCTATAAATCTTTCCATCTGTTTTTTTATACACTCTACATTATGAGCAATTTCTTCTTTTGTAAGCATTTTTCTCATGTCAGTTTTACCAGATGGATCTCCTACCATAGCTGTTCCACCACCAAGTAATGCAATAGGCCTATGTCCAGCTCTCTGCATATGTGCCATCATCATCATAGCAATAAAATGTCCAACATGTAGACTATCTGCAGTTGGATCAAAACCTATATAAAATGTTATTTTTTCTTTTTCAAGAAGTTCTCTTATCTCGTTTTCATGGGTAAATTGTTTTAAAAACCCACGTTCTATTAATGTATCTAATACATTTCCCATAAAATCGTCTCCTTTATCATCCTTTGTTAAAAGCCCTTTCTTTTTAGTATATAGTTAAAACAATATTTTATCAATATTTTATTGTATTTTTAATTACAATTGATTTATATAATATCCTAATATACAATAATTTCTCTTGATAACTGTACAAAAATAATTAAAAAAGCACTAATAAAACTGGTGCTAATATTCTAAAAGATAAAAGCTGCACTAAAATTTAGTGCAGCTTTTTTAGCTTTATGCTACATATTTTTTTATAAATTCAGGTATTTCATTTTCTTCACTATTAATATTTATATAAAATTCAATATTATTTTCCTTGGATAATTTATCTAAATCAAAAAATAAATGTGCTGCATTACTTAAGTTTCCGCAGACAATATTAGACAATCCATCAATAAAAATGGTATCAATATCATAGTCTTCCGAAAGTATGCCGCACAAAAATCCATAAAAACAATTATAATCTTTTAATTTGTAATCTTCAGTTGAAATAAGCCTAACACTTCTATGAAGTTGAAATAAATTTCTTTTGTCATCATCAATAAAAACAATATGACCTTTAGAATTCAAAACCTTTTCATTTGCCATATTAATCAAAGCTTTTGTCTTTCCTGTACCTCTTTTTTGATAAAATACATGAATCACAATTGACCACCCCTCTAAATTATTTTTTAGGTGCTATTTCCTTCATTATATAATATTCAGAATATTTATTCAATATTCCTATTGTATAATATTTCTTAACAAATTGTTAACTTTTTACTTTATTGGGTCCAGGATAAATAACTTTGAAAAAATCTCCATTAATACTATTAATAAATTTTACATTACCTATATTTTTAAAAGCTATTTTCATTTTTGTAAAGCCTCTTTGAGCTTTTATAAATCTACTTTTGTCATCAAGAGCTAACAATTTTTCATATATCCACATATTCCTTCTTAAGTAATTATTTTCGCTTATATTTGTATTTTTAAGTAAAATGCCAGGACTAATAACACTTACATTTTCATTTCCAATTACAACTTCAATTTCTTTATTAAATATAGTGTAATCTCTATAAAAAACTGCATTTTTTATACCCTCATATACTGCTTCTATTGGATAATTTTCAGGTAATATTTTTTTTAAAATTATTTCACATTTATCTAATATGGATAGCAAATCACCATTTACTAATATAATTTCATTTTCTTTACTATTTATTTTGTTTATTATTCTTACTACATTGTGAGGAAGATATAAAAAATTAATTTTTGAAAAAACTAAAATACCTCCAAGGGTTACTACATATTTTTCTAAATCTTTATTAAATTTTATTATAGATGCATTTTCCATAAGAATAATTCTATTTTCTTCTTTTGATTCAATTCTATGAAATGAAAAATATTTATCTACAAGTTCTGTATCTATACAATCAATAGAGCTATTTATAATTGGACACAACTCAATATTTAATGATAAATTTTCCTGAAGGACTGAAGCTATTTCTTGCTTTCTCATTACATCTGTAGTTGAACCCCTTCTTATATAAAAAGCTCCATTTTCTTTTAATTGATATGGCTTTTGATCTCCATCATATATTGTAATCACGCCTAAAGTTTTTCCATTATAATAAATAGTTTCATATAGAATTGGTATAGGAGGTTCACATCTTGAACTTATAATCTGCATTATTTGTTCTTCTTTATAATCATTATCTTCTATTCCAATTATTTTCTTTGTTTTATCTTCAACACCAATTATAATATATCCTCTTCCACCTTTTGAATTTGCTATAGCACAAACATCTTTTGCTAATTCTTTTTTCCCGCTCTCTGTATTTAATTCCAATTTTTGTTTAAAATCTAATTTTAATCCTTCATTTTTATTAATTAAATATTTTAACTTCTTTTTATCCATAACCTACAACCTTATTCTTTATATATTATTGCTTTATTATATATTATATTATTATATACAAATAAAAGTACAGACAAATATTTAAATAATTATTTATATTTATTTATTTATATAAAACATAAATACTAAATATAGTTTATTAAAATAATAATTCAAAAAGTTAAAAAGCACAAGTTGTATTATTGTATTAATATCAACCTATGCTTTTTATTTGTTAATGTATTTATCTTACATTTAAATATACATTTAAATTTTTCTTTATATTATAAGCCTCATCAGAATTTGAAGTTATTATAAGGTGATTCCCTTTCAAATTAGTATTAAAATCTTGAAATCCTTCTGATTTTAGATGATTTTTTATATCATCAACACTTTCACTTTCAGCTATTAATGTTTTTCTTCCAACATAATCATTGTTTACATAAACTTCATAGCTATCATGATATAATTTCCCTCCATTATCAAAATCTCTTCTATTTATAAATATTGGGAAAAAGTTATTGTTACCTGAAGTAAAATTATTAAACATATTAAATCCTCCTTAATATAAAAATTTTATAATTATATTTTGATATAAATTTTTATGTTAATATTTATTATTTCTATATTTTTAAAATATATTAAGCTAAATAAAAAACCTCAGGACATCCTGAGGTTCTTTTTTATATGTTCTATTTTAGTCCTTGTTCGTAAGCTTCAATCATTTTTTTAACCATTTGTCCGCCTACTGATCCAGCTTCTCTAGCAGTTAAATCTCCATTGTAACCTTCTTTAAGATTAACACCAACTTCTGATGCAGCTTCCATTTTAAATCTGTTTAATCCTTCTTTAGCTTGTGGAACTAAAGTTTTGTTATTATTATTTGCCATAAAAAATTCCTCCTTAATTTAAATTTTTTCTTGTCCTATGGTTGTAATATAAGTATATGTCAAATATAAATAACTATCCTATGAAACTAAAGGATGAAATGATATAATTATGGATTATATGGTATTATAAGGAATAAAAATAAAATAAAAAAAAGACCTTTCAAAATTTGAAAAGTCTTTTTAGTGGTGCGCCCAACAGGAGTTGAACCTGCGACCGTTGGATTCGAAGTCCACCACTCTATCCAGCTGAGCTATGGGCGCTTAAATAAGCCAAAAATAAAAAAATGGAGCGGGTGAAGGGAATCGAACCCTCGTAGCCAGCTTGGAAGGCTGGAACTCTACCATTGAGTTACACCCGCATATTGGAGCGGAAGACGGGATTCGAACCCGCAACTTTCACCTTGGCAAGGTGACACTCTACCATTGAGTTACACCCGCGTATTGGAGCGGAAGACGGGATTCGAACCCGCAACTTTCACCTTGGCAAGGTGACACTCTACCATTGAGTCACTCCCGCAAAATTTGGTGCAGATGAAGGGAGTCGAACCCCCACGCCGTTGGCGCTAGATCCTAAGTCTAGTGCGTCTGCCAATTCCGCCACATCTGCATATATTTTGGTGGCTCACCGGGGAATCGAACCCCGGACACCATGATTAAAAGTCATGTGCTCTACCGACTGAGCTAGTGAACCATCTTTGGCTGGGATGGCAGGATTCGAACCTACGAATACAGGAGTCAAAGTCCTGTGCCTTACCGCTTGGCGACATCCCATTATCACTTATGGGGTGAATGATGGGACTCGAACCCACGACACCCAGAGCCACAATCTGGTGCTCTACCAACTGAACTACATTCACCATTTTGGTGCACCATCAGGGACTCGAACCCGGGGCCCACTGATTAAGAGTCAGTTGCTCTACCAACTGAGCTAATGGTGCATAATTGGTGCGACTTAAGGGATTTGAACCCCTGGCCCACTGCTTAGAAGGCAGTTGCTCTATCCAACTGAGCTAAAGCCGCATATTTGGAGCGGGTGAAGGGAATCGAACCCTCGTAGCCAGCTTGGAAGGCTGGAACTCTACCATTGAGTTACACCCGCATGTAAAATAAAAAAAGTTATTTCTAACTTTTTTGGTCGGGGTGACAGGGATTGAACCTGCGACCTCATGGTCCCAAACCACGCGCGCTCCCATCTGCGCCACACCCCGTTATCGTGGAAGTTATTGCCGAACTCCCGACGACATAGATTATTCTACACGATATATTTAAATTCGTCAATAGTTATTTTAAATTTTTTTGTTATAGTTTTTTCAAATTTACATCTATTTTATTATTCTCAATTGTTAAGATTGCTATACTTTTACAAAAATCACGTGGAAGAGAAGCACTTCCAGGATTTATAAACCATATTCCTTTTTCATATTCCACAAGTGATTCATGTGTATGCCCAAATAAAACTATGTCTGCTTCTAATTCTTCTGCTCTATATTTTAAATTTGTAAGCCCATATTTTACATTATATTTATGTCCATGAGTAATAAATATTTTTTTACCTTCTATTTCTTCTAATATTTCTACAGGTACAGAAGTTACAAAATCACAATTTCCTCTTACATTGATAATTTTACCATTAAATCCATCTTTAAGAATATTTACATCATCTACATTATCTCCAAGATGTATTATTATATCTATATTTTTTACTATATTTTTCAATTTTTTTAATTCGTATGTATTTCTGTGAGTATCACTTATTACTGCTATTTGCATTTAATACTTCCCTACCTTTTATTTTATTTATAATACTTTCTTAATTCTTCTTGTAATTTTCTAAGTGCTTTAGCTCTATGACTTACTGAATTTTTCTCTTCTTCACTCATTTGAGCAAAAGTTTTATTTAATTTAGGAAAATAAAATAATGGGTCGTATCCAAAACCTTTCTCCCCTGCAGGTTCTTCTTTTATATATCCTTCAACTTCTCCTTGAACTTTTATAACGGTATTTTCATCTATAATAAGTACAATAGCACTTATAAATTTTGCTTTTCTTTCATCAAAAGATTTGCCTTTAAGAAGTGATAACAACTTTTTATTATTTTTTTCATCATTTCCATGTTCTCCTGCAAATCTTGCAGAATAAACTCCAGGAGCTCCTCCTAAAGCATCAACTGAAAGTCCTGAATCATCAGATAAAACCATACAGTCTTTTTTAATTTTAAATATTTCACTTGCTTTTTTATATGCATTTTCTATAAATGTAGTCCCATCTTCTTCTATATCTATGTTAATTCCTGCTTCTTTTAATGAAATTATATCTATAGGAAACTCAGATAAAATAGCTTTTATTTCTTTAATTTTATGTTCATTATTACTTGCAATTATAAGTTTCTTCATTTATTCTCACCAGTCCCTATCCATAAACAATCTGTTTTTAAAATATCCTTTTGTATCTGAATAATTTGTTTTATACCTTTTTCTCCTAAAGCAAGAAGTTCATCCAAGTCTTTTCTTGAAAAAGGGCTTTCTTCTCCTGTACCTTGAATTTCAATAAACTCTCCTTCATCAGTCATAACTATATTCATATCTACTTTAGCATTAGAGTCTTCTAAATAACATAGATCTAATAATTTCATATCTTTAATAATTCCTACACTAACAGCACTTACAAAATTTCTAATAGGATAAACATCAAAAGGTTTTTCTCTATGAAGCTTATTTACAGCATCTACCAAAGCCACAAATGCACCTGTTATAGAAGAAGTCCTTGTACCTCCATCAGCTTGTATAACATCACAGTCTATCCATATAGTTTTTTCTCCTATAGCTTTTAAATCTACAACGGATCTAAGTGCTCTTCCTATAAGCCTTTGTATTTCCATAGTTCTTCCATCTATTTTTAATTTAGATATATCTCTTAATTTTCTAACTTGCGTAGAACGTGGAAGCATGCTGTATTCGCAAGTAATCCAGCCCTCTCCCTTACCTTTTAAAAATGGTGGAACTTTATCTTCTATAGAAGCAGTACATATTACCTTTGTGTCCCCTACTTCAATAAGTACAGATCCTTCTGCATGTTTTATGTAATTCCTAGTTATTTTAACAGGCCTTAACTGATCATTTTTTCTTCCATCTATACGCATTTTTTCCTCCTTTAAAATTCATAGACTATAATTATATATTAATCATTATATACCAAACTTATTAATTTTTTCGTTTATAATAAATAATTCATCTCTTTCTGGAGGTTCAACCTCAATTTCAACATTGTTTTCTACAAGTATACCTTTTTCTTTAGTAACTTTACCTATTATAGAAGCGTTAATTCCATTTTCTTTAAATTTTTCTATAAGAGCTGCACCATCTTTAGTTGTAATAAGCATACTTCCTGAAGATATCAATCTTAAAGGATTTACATCAAATTTATTACATATTTTATAAGTTGAAGTACTTATAGGCATTTTTTCTTTATAAACTTTAAATCCTACTAAACTAGCCTTTGCCATTTCCCAAAGAGCACCAAGTACTCCCCCTTCAGTTATATCATGCATAGAATTTACCCCAAACTTACCAGCTATAACTCCTTCTTTTACTACACTTATCTTATTAATATATTCTTTAACTTCTATAATTTCTTTAAAAGACAATAGATCCTTTATGTATTCAAAATAATCATTTACTACTATATATGTGCCCTCCATACCTATGGATTTAGTTACTATAATATCATCTCCAATTTTAGCTCCTGATGTAGAAATAGCTGTATTATTTTTACCCTTACCAATTGCAGTACATGAAACTATAATTTTATTAACAGCTTTAGTTATTTCAGTATGTCCTCCTAATATTTCTACATTTAATTTTTTTGTTTCTTCGTCTATCTCTTTCATAATTGAATCAATTTGTTCAATATCTGTTCCCTCTGGAGCAAGTATTGTTACAAGTATTCCTAATGGTTCTATACCTGTTGAAGCTATATCATTGCAATTTATATGAACTGCTAATTTGCCTATATTTCTTTCAGTACCAGTTATAGGATCTGTAGATAATGCACATTCATAATCTCCAAAATCTATTATACTGCAATCTTCACCTATACCAGGTCTTACCTTAACTTCTTTTCTATTAACACTTCTATTATTTTTTATAATTTTATTTAAATCATCCCAGTTTAATTTACCTGATTTCATAAAAATCTCCTTTCTTATAAAGCGGACAAGCACAATTTTAAAACTCACTTCATATTATTTATATAAGGATTAATTTTTTGGTGGTGTATATTTTGAATTATATAGGACCTTTTCTAAGAATAAACTCTTTAAAAAGTAACCAAGTTGAAAAACAACTATTTTATCTTTCAAAAGAAGCTATAAAGTACTTAACTTTAACCTCTAGATGCGGTATAACTATTCCTCAAAGTGAATTAAAAAGCAGAAACTTTCCTAATATTGATAATAACATAATTAACTCTATTTCTCCACTTTTGTGTATATACAAAAAGGCTCATCCTAAACTTATAAGCATTGGTAATAATCTTTGCTTTGATGAAGATGCTTTAAAAAAAGAAATAAATATTGAAAGTAATGGATTTATGACTTTATGTTTACTTGAACTTATAGAGTATTATAATCAATTTAAAGATATAGATAATAAAAAATACTCTTTAAGTAATTTATACTTAATATTATGCAAAAGGCAGTTGGAATTTTATGCAACTAATTTTAGGAACATAGAAGGAGTATTTGTAGATAAAAAGAATGTATCTCATAACTTAAATTCTGATTTTAAATTTGAAGAAAAAAATAAAAAATTCAAATATTCTGATCAGGCTATTCAAATGACAGCTTTTTATAAATATTCCTTATTTGATAAAACTAAATGTGGAGAAGAATATAGAAACTTTTCAATGGATATTTTAAAAATGTTTTTAGAATATAAAGATGAATTGTACCTTTGCTCTAGAGAAGAACTTATAAAGTTATGTTTCGCTTTTAATGTGTTTTATAAATATTCAAATATTCCAGAAGTAAAAATACTTCTTCTGGATTTAATGGAATTTTTAATTGAAGATAATGATTTTTCAAGTAAATCAGATATTAAAATAGAAGAAATCTGTTTAACATTGATAAACTCTATTCTTTTTTATAAAAGTACAAATATACTTAAATTTAAAGACATAAGTGAAGAAATATTTAAAGTTTTATTAGATATGTACGATCCCGAACTTGGAATATTTATAAAACCTTGTGAAAAAAAAGAAATATCTTATGGATGTTTAGAAATTTTGTCTTATCTTATTTCTATGTTATGTTATAATAATTTAATTGAAAAAAGCAAAGACAGCGATATGATTATAATAGATATTTTTAAACGTCAGATTATAGATTCAGAACTTATTTTAAGCTGGCCTCAAAGTCCTAATTTAGATGATGTAGAAAGGTACGAAAATTTTTCTGCAAAAGCTGAAAATTTACTTGATGAACAATTTTTTAGAATGTCTTTTGTTCCAAGCCCTGAAATTTGTGAACTTCCTCCAATTTTTATAAAAAATATTACTTATAATAAGAAAAAAGGCAGTTTCTCTCAAGGCAAAACTACTTTTGATAGTTCTAAAAATTTATTTATATTTTTTCTTATAATTTATATTACTAAAATATTTAACGAAAATAATTTATAAGTTTATATTATACAAATATTTAGTGGTTTTAACATTTAAACACTAATTTTACGTAACATAAAAAACACTATTAAGAACAAACTATAAATAATTAAAAATAATATAGATAAGTGGAGTGATGCTGTTATGACAAACATAAGCTGTTTGGAAAACTGTACCTATTGTGTAAACGGGAAATGCTCACTTAATTATATTTCAACTTCAACAAATTTATTAAATCTTACAAATAATTGTCCTTATTTTGTTTTAAAAGAATCTATAAATAAAGCAGGAGTATTGCAAAATAAAATCTAGTTTATAATTAAATCTACAATAAATATGTTTTCTAAACTTATGCTGTGCATAATCTATTTTGCACAGCATAGTATTTTTTTATTTTGTTAGATATTATGATTATCTGTAAATTTCAATATCCTCATAACTGTATTGTAATTGTAGTTCATTCTTTCTGTTTAATACAAATGTGCTCATTTTTTCAATTCTATTCTCATTTTATCATTTTTACTTTGATTTATTTACTTAAAGCTCCCTTCCATCAAGCAAGCTAACTATTATCTTCTCACCTTCACACATCATCATCTTCTCTACCAATCTAAAATACATATCAACATCAAAATTCTCTAACAATTATGCATCAGCTAAAATTTCCATAAACTTTTTGCCTGCATTAATCATATTATAAAATGTATTTATTCTATATAAGCTCTGTCAAATTTAACATTACCTTCTGAAGTTACATATACTCCTTTTACATTATTTTTTCTACATAGTACAGCGTTATAAAAATATAGAGGTATGCTAGGAGTATCGTTAATGAATATTTTTTCTATTTGTTCTATTGTTCCTTTTCTTATATTTTTATCTTTTTCAAATTTAGCTTTAAATATTAATTTGTCAAATTCACTATTATTATATCCAAATAAATTATACTTTGAACTTGAAGTCCAAGGTTCAAAAACTGAAAGAGGATCTTTATAAAGTAAAGAATAATCTACTTTTACCATATCATAATCTCCTATTTTTATATTTTCTAAAAATTGATCTTCATTATATCCAATACATTTTACATTTAATCCTAATTTATCTTTTATATTTTTAGCTATAGCTTCACATACCTTTTTATTTTCAATACTATTTAAATAAATTAATTTTAAACTTGTACTTTTATCATAATCTTCATTTTTATTAATTTCTTTATCTAAAATTTTATTATTTTTATCATTAAAAGGTATATAAGAATTTGCCTCTACAACCATTCCATTTAAAGTTTTTTCAACTAAATTTTTCTTATCAATAGAAGATAATACTGCTTTTCTAAAATCATTTTCTTTTATAATACTCTTACTTTTTAAATTAAAATTAATACTAGACCCTTTATTAATTGGTATAACTTCTGCTTCTTCATCTATAATAAGATTTTTAATTTCATTAATAGGTGGATCCATAAAAATATTAATATTTGAATTTTTAAAACTTGCTAAAGCACTTTCACTACTTTTACTTGAATTTATGTATATTTTTTCACTTTTTACAAAATAAGGTTCATAATAATTGCCATTTTTTAAAAGTGTAATTTCATCATTTAAAGATATATCATCTATTTTAAATGGGCCAGTATATTTAATATTTTTATAATTTTCTCTAAATTTTTCAAGTCCTTTATCCATTTCTCTAAGTGTGTATATAGGCTGACTTAAGATTTCTAAAAAATAACTTGTAGGAGAATTTAATCTTATTTGAAGAGTTTTCTCATCTTGTGCTTTTATAGCAACATTATCGAAATTTTTTTTGCCTTTATTATATTCTTCTGCACCAAATATAGAATATAACTGATATGCATATATGTTTTCTCTATTAGGATTTAAAAATTCTTTAAAAAAATTGACAAAATCTTCAGCTTTTATTTTTGTGCCATCGCTCCATTTAGCATTTTCTCTAAGATTAAATGTATATGTTATACCATCTTCACTAATAATCCAATCTTTTGCAATACCTGGAACAATTTCCCCATTTTCATCTACTTTAACTAAACCTTCAAATACAGCCAAAATTAAATCCATTTCTCTTATATTGTTTTCATTTAACTGAATTAAATCTTTAGGAATATCTCCTAAATCATAAATTAAATAATTATTGACTCTACTACTATCTTTAAAAGATGCATTTGTTTTCTTTTCAATACAACCATTAAAAAATAACATCATAAATATAATTAAGCATAAAACATATTTTTTCATAAGTTTATTCCCCCAACTGTAGCTTTTTAAATTATATATTTTAATTTTAGCCATTATTATATAAATTTAATCAAATTAGTATCTATGAATATATACTTATAAAATTTAAATAAAAATTTTAGATGTCCAAAGCTTTAAAATTTAATAAGCCTAGCAAAATAATAATTTCTCTCTTTTAGGAGTAAAATATATTACCCCTTTAATTATTATTTTACTAGGCTATAATTTAGTTTTCTTATTGAACATCTATATTTATATTAATTTATTTAATTTTTCTATATTTATATTAATTTATTTAATTCTTCTGCTACTAATTTATTTGCAATTTGAGGATTAGCTTTACCTTTAGTTTCTTTCATAACCATTCCAACTAAAAATCCAATAATTTTAGTTTTACCATTTTTAAAATCTTCTACAGCTTTAGGATTAGACTGTATAACTTTAACTACAGCTTCACGAATAGCCTCTTCATCATTATTTTGAATAAGTCCTTTTTCTTCAATTATAATCTTAGGATTTTTTCCTGAAAAGAACATATCTTCTAAAACTTTTTTCCCTATATTGTTTGAAATAACTCCTGTATTAATAAGATTAATAAGATCACTTAAATCTTTAGGCGTAAACTTTAATTGAGAAACTGTAATGTTATTTTCATTCATAAGCCTTGAAATATCTCCCATAAGCCAATTAGAAGCAGCCTTTGCATCTTTACTTTCTTTAGCAGTTTCTTCAAAGAAATCTGCCATATCCATAGATAAAGTTAAAACTCCAGCATCGTATTTAGGAATACCATATTCTTTAACAAATCTTTCAGCTTTTTCATGAGGAAGCTCTGGTATTGTTTCTCTTATTTGATTTATCCACTGTTCACTTACATTAAGAGTTACCAAATCACCTTCTGGAAAATACCTGTAGTCATTTGCTTGCTCTTTGCTTCTCATAACTACAGTTTCACCTTTTGTTTCATCCCATCTTCTTGTTTCAACTGAAAGTTTTTCTCCATTATTTAACGCTTTAACCTGTCTATTATATTCATAATTTAATGCTTTTTCTAATGCTTTAAAAGAATTCATATTTTTTATTTCCGATTTAATTCCAAATTCACTACTACCTTCTGGTCTTACAGATATATTCCCATCACACCTTAAAGATCCTTCTTCCATTTTAACATCAGATACTCCAATAGAACTTAATATACTTTTTAATCTTTGAAGATAAAGTGTGGCTTCCTCAGGAGTTCTTATATCAGGTTTTGAAACTATCTCAATTAAAGGTACTCCAGCTCTATTATAATCTACCAAAGTTCCTGCTGAAGTATGAAGAAGTTTTCCTGCATCTTCTTCTATATGTATTCTTTCTATACCTATTTTCTTTTTATCTCCATCTGAAGTTTCAATTTCTATATATCCATCATAACATAATGGAATTTCATCTTGAGTTATTTGATAATTTTTAGGGTTATCTGGATAAAAATAATTTTTTCTATCCATTCTGCTTACATTATGTATTTTACAGTTTAATGCAAGGCCTGCTTTTATACCATATTCCACAACTTTTTTATTAAGCTGAGGAAGTGAGCCTGGAAGACCTAAACATATTGGACATACATGTGTGTTTGGCTGTCCTCCAAATTCAGTTGTACATGAACAATATATCTTAGTATTTGTTGAAAGTTCTGCATGAACCTCCAGCCCTATGACTGCTTCGTATTTCATTATCTTCCCTCCTGTAAGTACTTTAAATATTCGGTTCCATATTATGCCATTTAGTTGATTGTTCATAACTATAAGCTAAATTAAATAATACATCTTCTCTAAAATAGTTCCCCATAAACTGAAGTCCTACTGGAAGTCCATTTACCATACCACAAGGTACTGATATAGCAGGTATACCTGCTATGTTTACAGGTACAGTATATATATCTGACAAATACATAGAAAGTACATCTTTTGACTTTTCTCCTATTTTAAAAGCAGGTGTTGGAGTAGTCGGAGATATAACAGCATCATAATTTTTAAATACTTTTTCAAAATCTTGTTTGATAAGATTTCTTACTTTTAAAGCTTTTTTATAATAAGCATCATAATAGCCTGCTGAAAGCACATATGTTCCAAGCATTATTCTCCTTTTAACTTCTTTACCAAAACCTTCACTTTTAGAATTATAATATATATCAATTGCATTATTAAAATTTTTAGATCTATGCCCATATCTAATGCCATCAAATCTAGCTAAATTTGATGAAGCTTCTGCACTTGAAATTATATAATAAGCTGCTAAAGCATATTCTGAAAGAGGAAGAGAGCATTCTTCTACTATAGCTCCATTTTCTTTTAAAACATCAATAGCTTCCATAATAGTTTTTCTTACATCTTCATTTAATCCTTCTTCAAAATATTCCTTTGGTACTCCTATTTTCTTACCTCTTATATCTTTAGTTAAGCTTTTTGAATAATCTTGAACAGGAACTTCTGCTGTTGTAGAATCTCTATTATCAAAACCTGCAATATATTGTGTAACAAGAGCACAATCCTCTACATCTCTTCCTAAAGTACCTATTTGATCAAGTGTTGAGCCAAAAGCAACAAGACCATATCTTGATATCCTTCCATAAGTAGGTTTTAATCCTACAACTCCGCACAAGGATGCAGGCTGTCTTACTGACCCTCCTGTTTCAGAACCAAGAGTAAGAGGAGATTCAAAACTTGCAACTGCAGCAGCAGATCCACCTGAAGAACCTCCTGGAACTCTTTCTAAATCCCATGGATTTCTAACTAATTTATACGCACTATTTTCATTAGAAGATCCCATAGCAAATTCATCCATATTTAATTTTCCTAATATAACAGCATCTTCTTTTTTTAATTTTTCTACTACTGTTGCATCAAAAGGAGGTTTATATCCTTCTAACATTTTTGAAGCACAAGTATTTTGCATATTTTTAACGCTTATATTATCTTTTATACCTATAGGTAATCCCCCTAAGGCTCCTAGTTTTTCTCCTTTAGCAATTTTTTTATCTAATTCTTTTGATTTTTCAATAGCTTCTTCTTTTGCTAAATAAAGATATGCTCCTATGTTTTTATCTATATTTTCAATTCTATTTATAAAGCTTTCAGTAACTTCTTCTACCTTTACTTCTTTTTTATCTATAAGCTCTTTTAATTCATGAGCTTTTAACTTATGTAGTTCCACTAAAATTTCCTCCTTTTAATAAGAATCTATTCTATAACTTTAGGAACTAAAAAATATTCTTCTAATTTATCTGGCGCATTTGATAGCACATCTTCAAGTTCCATAGATGGTTTAACTTCATCTTCCCTTAATCTATTTTCGATATAATAAGGATTTACTATTATATCTACATTATCAGTATCTAATTCATTTAATTTGTCAATATATCCTAATACACTATTTAAATCATGTATTAGAGCATCTTTTTCATCTTCTGTAAAATTTAATCTAGCAAGTTCTGCAACATATTCTACATCTTTTTTAGTAACTGACATTTTCCCACCTCTTCCATTTATAATAATTAATATTTTACCACAAAATAAAGTTTTTTAGGCTACAATACTAAAAAAATACATCAATATAAAAATATTGATGTATTTTTAGTAATTTATTGTACTCTCATAAACCTAAAAATTACAGAGCCAAAAGCCATAAGAAAACAAATCCCTGTGTACACTAAATCTTTAAAACTGGATTTTAAGTAAAAAATTTTTACTCCCCAAATTATCATGGTAAAAAATAAACACCACTGAAGAGTATAATATCCATAAAAATATTTTATGTACACAAAATGATATGTTGAAAGCATTGTAAGTATTAAAGCTAAAAATGTAAATAAAACTCCAATCCAGCCTAGTATGTTTATAGCTTTTTTAATCATATACTATGCCTTCCTCTCTTTTTCAAAATAATTATAAATTATTTTGAATAATATTTAAAAAATAAAGTTTTTATCCACAATATATAATAATATTAATTTTAATTGTTGTAAAGAGTTTTTCTATATATTTACAAATATTTTACAGCATAGAAATAAATTCTTCTTCTGATAATATTTTTATTCCAAGTTCTAAAGCTTTATTATATTTAGAACCAGGATCTTTTCCTGCAATTACATAATCTGTTTTTTTGCTTACACTTTCTGAAACTTTAGCTCCTAAATTTTGAAGCTTTTCTTTTATTTCACTTCTGCTATAATTTTTTAAACTTCCTGTTACAACTATAGTTTTACCCATAAAAGTATTTTCTATTGCAGTAATATCTTTAAAATAAGGTTTTATACCTAAATTTAAAAGTTCATTTATACTATTTGCTATTTTTTCTTCTTTAAAAAATTCTATTATACTTTTTGCTACTATATCTCCTATATCTTGAATGGAAGTAAGTTCTTCAAAATCAGCTTTTTGTAAATTCTCTAATGTTTTAAAATTTTTAGCTAAATCTAAAGCAGTTTTTTTCCCTACATTAGGTATTCCAAGAGCATATATAAAAGACGATAAATCACAATTTTTGCTTTTTTCTATAGCATTTAATAAATTTTGAGCTTTTTTTTCTCCGAATTTCTCTAACTTAAGTAAATCTTCTTTTTTTAACCTATATAAATCTGCAATAGACTTAATATCTAATTTTTCAAAAAGAGCTTCTGCTGTTTTTTCACTAAATCCTTCAATATTCATAGCTTCACGACTTCCAAAATGAACAATACTTTTAATCATTTGAGGTTTACAAGATAAAGTATTTTCACAAAAGTAATGAACTCCTTCTTGTATAAGTTCGCTGCCACAATATGGACAATATTTAGGGGGTTCTATTTCTTTGCTGCCTTCTAATGTATCTTCTACAACACCCATTATTTCAGGAATTACATCATTTGAGCGACGTACAAAAACATCACATCCAATCCTTACACCTTTTCTTTTTATATCATCCATATTATTTAAAGTTGCTCTCTTTACAGTAGCACCAGCAAGCTCAACTGGCTCAAGAATTGCAGTAGGAGTAACTCTTCCACTGCGTCCTACATTCCATTCAACATCTAAAAGCTTTGTTGTAGCTTCTTGTGCTTCGAATTTAAAAGCTATAGCCCATTTAGGAAATTTAACAGTATATCCTAAAAGTTCTCTGGTTTTAATATCATCAATTACTATAACTGCTCCATCTATATCATAATCTAACTCATCTCTTATATTTTTAATATAATCTATTTCAGTTTTTAATTCCTCTAAATTTGTACAAACTTTTATATAATCGTCAACTGGGAACCCTTTTTCTTTAATAAAATTCATCATGTCTATATAACTTTTAAATGGTTCTCCTTCTGTATATCCTATATCATAAAAAAATGCTGAAAGATTTCTTTTAGCTGTTTCTTTTAAATTCAAATTCCTAAGAGCCCCTGCAGCACCATTTCGTAAATTTTTAAGTGGAACTTCAGCATTTTTGTTGTATTCATTAAAAGCTTTTTTAGTCATTATAGCTTCTCCATGAATTTCAAATAGATAATCATTATCTATCTTTAAAGGAATAGTTTTTATAGTTTTAACTTGTGGTGTAATATCTTCTCCCACGCTTCCTGTGCCTCTTGTAGCAGCCTTTATTAATATTCCATCTTTATCGTATGTGCAGTTTATTGTAAGTCCATCAAATTTTTTAGTAACTACAAATTTTAATTCAGGTAATTTTTCTTCGTGACTTATATTATATTCATATACAAATTTTTTAACTTTAGTAACCCAATCTTCAAGTTCTTCTAAAGACTGAGCTTTATCAAGACTCCAAAGCCTACCTTTATGTATATATTTTTGAAATTCAGATAATACAATATCCCCTACTCTTTGAGTTGGTGAATAAGGTAAAATATAATTAGTCTCTTTTTCTAATTTTAAAAGTTCATCATATTTTTCATCATACTCTTTATCTGAAATAGAAGGATTATCTAAAACATAATAATTATAGGCATGTTTATTAAGTTCTTCTACAAGTTCATGTATTTTTTTTATTTTAATATCTTTATCTACCATGAAATCCCTCCATTAAATTGCTTCAAGTGGTGCCAATCCAAGCATAAAATTTTTAATTCCATGTGTATTAAAAGCTATTGTTAATTTTACATCATTTCCATCTTTTGCAACGCTTACTATAGTTCCAATTCCAAATTTAGCATGCCTAACCTTTCTTCCAAGAGTAGCTTCATTAATTGTCAATGTTTTACCTGATAATTGACTTTCTAAAGAAGAATTTTTATTTGAATTGTAATTTTGAGAATTTATTCCTATATTATTAATATTATTAGAATTAAATAATTTATTATTAAAAAATTTATTTTCTTCAACTTTTTGCTTATAACTTTGACTTCCTATATATTCTTTAAGTTCATTTGGTATTTCACTTAAAAAGTCAGAAGGTGAATAAGCTACAGTTTTCCCAAATACTCTCCTTACCTCAGCAGAAGTCATATATAATTTTTCTTTAGCCCTAGTTATACCTACATAGCATAGTCTTCTTGATTCTTGCATTTCACTTTCGCTATTTAAAGATGCTGCTCCTGGAAATATTCCATTTTCCATACCAACCATAAATACTACTGGAAACTCTAAACCTTTTGCACTATGAATAGTCATAAGTACAACACTGTCAGCTTTTTCATCAAAATTATCTATATCTGAAACCAATGTAACTTTTTCAAGAAATGCAGATAAACTTGTATCTTCTGAAGTCTGTTCAAATTCTACAGCTGCAGATACTAATTCCTTGAGATTTTCTATTCTGCTTTCATCTTCTACATCTTTTGAAGCTTTAAGCTCTTTTAAGTAACCAGATTCTTCTAGTATTGTTTCTATAAGTTTTGAAACAGGAATTTCATCCTTTTGTCTAATAAATCCATTTATTAAGCTTACAAATTTATTTATAGAATTTATAGCCTTTTGTGTAAGTCCTGGAACATATTCTATATCTAAAAGTGTACTATATAAGGCTTCTTCATTGCTATTTGCAAATTCTTGTATTTTAGCAACTGTTGTTTCTCCAATACTCCTTTTTGGAACATTAATAATTCTTTGAAGACTTATATCATCAACAGGATTATTAATAAGTCTTAAATAGGCTAATATATCTTTAATTTCTTTTCTATCATAAAATTTCAATCCACCAATAAGTCTGTATGGAATATCATTTTTTATAAAAGTATCTTCAAATATACGAGACTGTGCATTAGTTCTATAAAGTATAGCAAAATCGCTAAAATTTTTACCTTCTTCTCTTATCAATCTCTTTATTTCAGAAGCTACAAAATTTCCTTCATCAGTATCAGAAAAAGCTCTATATATTTTTATTTTTTCTCCTAAATCATTAGTAGTTTTAAGAACTTTATCTTTTCTTTCATAATTATTTCTTATAACAGAATTAGCTGCATTTAAAATATTTGCCTTTGACCTGTAATTTTGCTCAAGCTTAATTACTTTAGCTTCTGGATAATCTTTTTCAAATCCAAGAATATTGCGAATATCTGCACCTCTCCATGTGTAAATTGCTTGATCATCATCACCTACAACACATATGTTTCTGTGTTTGTCAGCTAAAAGTTTAACTAATTCATATTGTGCCATGTTTGTATCTTGATACTCATCAATCATAATATATTTAAATTTTCTTTGATAAAATTCTAATACATCTTTATGTTCTCTAAAAAGCTGTACTGTTTTAAATATAATATCATCAAAATCAAGAGCATTATTTGCTTTAAGCCTTTTTTGATAAAGCATATATACGTCAGCAATTTTATTCATTCTATAATTATGTTCATATTCTATTTTAAATTTTTCTGGAGAAATTAATTTATCTTTTGCATCTCCAATTTTATTTATTATTTCTTTAATATCTATCTCTTTTTCATTTATATTATTAAGTTCTTCTATACACTGCTTAATTAATGTTTTCTGATCATATGTATCATATATAACAAAATTTTTATTATATCCAAGCTTATCTATTTCACGTCTTAAAATTCTTACGCAGCTGGAATGAAAAGTTGAAACCCACATATTATCAACTTCTGAACCAACTAAATTTCTAATCCTATCTTTCATTTCACCTGCTGCTTTATTTGTAAATGTAATTGCAAGTATAGAAGAAGGATAAATGCCTAAATCTTTTATCATATGTGCTATTCTATAAGTTAAAACTCTAGTTTTCCCTGAACCTGCTCCTGCAAGTATTAAAAGTGGACCATCTATAGTTGTAACAGCTTCATATTGTTCTTTATTTAAAAGCTTTTGTAAGTCCATATTTTTCTCTCCTTTTATAGAAAATATAAAAATTTATTTATTACATACCTATCATTATATCATATTTTAATTATATTAAAACAATGGCATCATAAAATAGCCACAAATCAAGTGTTTTAATTAAACTTACTAAAGTTTAATTAAAAGAAAAACACTAAAATTTGTGGCTATTTAGAAACATTTTTAATTTATTATTTATTTACTCTTCTTTCCAATTAATTCTTTCAAAAACAAGATTATATCCATCACTGCCATAATTTAAAGCCCTATTAACTCTGCTTATAGTTGCTGTACTTGCTCCAGTTGCATTTGCTATGTCAAGATAAGTTTTTTTCTGCTTAAGCATCTTTGCAACCTGAAGCCTTTGTGCTAAATCTTTAATTTCATTTACAGTACATATATCTTCAAAAAATCTATATACTTCTTCTTTATTTTTTAAACTTAAAATAGCTTCACATAAAAAATCTATTTCCTTACTTTTAAGTTTTGAATTATAATCTGACATATTTACCTCCAAGATATTCCCTGCTCGGATTATTACATTATATGTATTTATTCTAACATTTTTTAATATATATTTCAAAGTAAACTTAACTCTTTAAACAAAAAAGTATATAAAAATATTAAATTCTTACTTGTTTAAATAAAATTCATATGAAACCATAATTTCATTTTTTAATTTAAAAATTAAATCAAAAAATGAAAAACAGTCCTTGGGGCTGGACTGTTTTATTAATAAATAAAAAGGGGGCTATTAATTCTTTTTATTTATCCTTGCAAGATTATTATAATAAATTTATATATAAAATGCAATACTTTTGCAATATAAATTTGTAAATGACATATTAAATGAATGATAATCCTTCATTTTTAACCTGACTGGTGATATTTTTTAACATTTCTACTTCTTCTTTAGACAATTCTCTGCTTTGCCCTTCTTCTAAATTTTCATCAAGTTTAATAGGTCCAAAACTAATTCTTTTTAAATACACTACATTTTTATTTAAACTATTAAACATTCTCTTAACTTGATGAAATTTACCCTCTTGAATAGTGACTTTAACTTCTGAACCATCTCTCCCAGAATTTAATATTTCTAGTTTAGCAGGCATACATTTATAACCATCATCTAATATAATACCTTTTTCAAATGCTCTTACATCATTTTCATCAACTGCTTTATCTATTTCAGCATAATAAACTTTATCAACATGCCATTTAGGAGATATTAATTTATGATTTAATTCACCATCATTAGTAATTAAAAGAAGCCCTACAGTATCTTTATCTAATCTTCCTACAGGGAAAGGATTAAATACTTTATATTCATCTTCAATTAAATCTATAACAGTTTCATCATATTTATCAAAAGTTGCAGAAACTACTCCATCTGGTTTATTCATCATTAAATATATATATTTCCTATAATTTACTACATCACCCCATACCTTAATTTCACTTTTTTCAGGATCTATAAGCATTGAACTATCTTTAGCAATAACACCATCTATTTCAACTTCTTTATTTTTTATAAGGGCTTTTACTTCCTTTCTTGATCCATATCCTAAATTAGCTAAAATTTTATCTAATCTTTCCATTTATATACCTCACTTCCTTTGTATATATTATAACCTTTAATAAAATAAAAAACAGCCTGTTTAAGACTGTTTTTACTTATTATAATAGCTCATAACCTTTTTTACATAGTTTTGAGTTTCTTTATATTTTGGTATACCATTGTATTTTGCTACTGCTCCTGGACCTGCATTATAAGCTGCTAATGCAAGTTCTTTTGAATTACCATACATATCTAAAAGGCTTCTTAAATATTTGGTACCACCATCTACATTTTGCTCGATATCATAAGGATCTGTAACTTTTAAAGATTTAGCAGTACTAGGCATAAGCTGCATAAGTCCCATAGCTCCTGCACTTGACTTAGCGTTAGGATTAAATCCTGATTCTTGCTTTATAATAGCTAAAATAAAATCTTTGTCTACATTATATTTTTTAGAAGCTTTTTCTACTGCTTCTTCAATAGTAATATTGTTGCTTTTTATATCACCATTGATTTCTTCCTTCATATTAGTTATAAATTCTACAGGTTGATTTTCAGTATAATTTAATTTATTTAAATCTTCTCCTAATAAACCTAATAAATTTATTTCATTTTCATTGTTTTTCATGTTATCTATCAAACTTTGAAAAACAACTTGAAAAGAAGATGAATTTTCTCCCAAAATACCTTTAAATGCTTGAGTTAAAAGCTGTATTTCTAAAAATTTCTGTATAGTAGTTTGATTATTATTTTCTACATTCAAATCTTTTCACCTCGATATTTATTAAATTTAATTTTTATTCTACTTGAAATTTAATTATATCGTAATCTTCATAATCACATTTTCTTAATCCGCTTTTACATAAAACTAAAAGTTTATATACACCATTATGAAATGGCATAAAACTATAATAATTTTTTTTGCTATAATTTTGAACTAATTTCCAATTTTTTTGCTCCATAATATAAAATTTATAAAGAACGTCTTGTCCACCATCGCAGCTCACATTAAAAGTTACAGTTTCATTTACTTTTAAAAATTTTTTATCACATGATATTTTTATATTACTTATAGGAGGAGCATCATAAACATTAATTTTTATTTCTCTCTTGCAATCAAACTCTTTATCACTTTTTTCGTTTTTAGCATAAATTTCTAAAGTATATATGCCGCTGCATTTAGGAATAAAAGAATAATTTTTATCTTTAACATAATCTGTTTCTTCTACTTTACGTCCATTTATATTTAAAACATATTTTACAAGAGTTTTTTGTGTGTATTGAGTTATAATTTCATAATCTATTATATCTCCTATTTGATAATTTTCCTTCTTTTTATGTAATATATAATCAATTGAAGCAGGCATATAATCAAAAGCTTCAATATAAACTATAGAGTGACTATCATAATTTCTTTTTGAATATTTATCTTTTACCCTTACTTCAAGCTCATAAACTCCTTTTTCTTCCGGTGTAAAATTAACCCAGTTACATGTACCAAAATTTATTTTCTCTATTTCTTTACCTTCTTTTTTTACATTGAAACTGTATCTTGGCTCTATGCCTCCAGAAGCGATTACTTTAGCATTTATAGTCTCTCCTATTAATATTTTGTTATTTTTATCTAATACAACCTTACTTATAATAATAGGATCTAAGTTTTTTTCTTCAATTATAAAATTCATTACTGCTGATTTTTCATAATTACCATCAAAAGAAACATCTTTTACCCAAAGCTCAATTTTATATTTACCAGGCTTTTTAGTTTTCCATAAAAAATTACTATTTCTTATGTAACCTGAATCTTCTGGATGGTTGCCATCAATTTTAAATCTATATTGAAGCTCTTTGCCCCCAAAAACCACTGCCTTAAAATTTATACATGTTTCACAAACCTGAGGGGAGCTTAAATCACTGGTAAAACTTTGTATAACTATGTCTTTATAAGGTTTAACAGTATAATTTAAAGCTGCTATATCATCATAATCTCTTGGAGAATATATATCTTTTACAAGACATAAAAGCTTATAATCTCCTTTTTTAGTTTCAATAAAGCTTACTATATTTTTATTAGAATAATCTTGTATACATTCTTTGCTTCCATCTTCTGCAACTTTTATAAATTTATATAATATAGTTTTACCATCTTTACAAGATGTTTCTACTTCAAATACAAGCTCATTATCAACTATAATATCTTCTATTAAACATTTAAAATTAATAATTTCAACTTTTTTTGTTTCTTCAACTTGAAATAGTATATTTTCACATTCATCAAATTTATTCTTTGAATCTAATGTTTTACATTGTACTAAAATTTCATTTTGCCCTGGTTTATCAGCAATAAATGTTAAAGTATTTTCAGCACTATAATCTTTTATAAGCCTCCATATATCCTTTTCTTTTATGTAATATCTAAAAACCAGATCTAATTTTTTGGTTTCTATAGTTAATGTAACTTTATCTCCCTTTACTATTTCTTCCTTATCTAAATATATATTATTTATTATTTTTTCTTCTTCTTTGCCTATAATAAAATCTGCTTTTGAGACATAATCAAAAGACTTAACACTATCTAATGTTTTAGCTTGTACCATAATTGTATATCTTCCATCTTTATGAGGAGTCCAAATAACTTCTTCTTCAGGGCTAAAATCTCTTAATGTTTCCCATGCTCCATCGCATCCAATCATAAATTTATATAAAAGATTATCTTCTTTTTTTTCAGATATATATATTTTTATGTCCTTATTTTTTTCTTGCGGACTTTGTAAATTAAAAGCTATGCCTATCTCATTCATTGCAATATCTCCCTTGCTTATATGATATACCTCATTTTAAAAATAAACAAGCTCATAATTAATGGCTTTTTATATATATTATATATAAAGCTTCAAAGTTTAATATAGTACTATGATTAACTCGCAATAAGCTGTAAATTAATCCCCATATACAGTTTATATTGTTTCTAACCTTATATTTTATAGCAGTCAACATTTAATATTATTATTTTTCTAAACTATATTTATCTTATTCTTTGAATATATATAATACAAAACCAAAATTTTTAAATTATAAAAAGCCTATTTTAATATTGAACTTATTTATATATTATACTATAATTCCATAATTTGTTATAGTATTTTATATTAAGGTTTATATTATATTTATATTTACTCCCCCCTTTAATTATATCGTTTAATAGGTTAAAATGTTTATATAATTTGAATTTTTTATTATATGAGGAGATATATGTTAATGTTTAATGTTTCGATTATTGATTTTAACAAAATTAAAGTCATATTTAAAGAAAAAGTATGTTTAGATAAAAATTGCTTAATTATAAAAAATGGAGAAAAATTTTTAAATATAAAGGAAATTATAGAAAAAGAAAACTATTTTTATGTATTATTAAATGAAGAAATAAACATAAAATATTATTGTTATGTTACTTATAATGATATAACAATTAGAGCTTTATATAAAGAAATATTTACTTCTCAAAGCTTTAATAAAAGATATTATACAGATATTCCATTAGGCTGTTTTTATAGTAAATCTGAAACTTTATTCAGAGTTTGGTCTCCAGCTGCTTCTTCTGTAGATTTACTTTTATATAAAAATGGTGATATAGAAATCGAGGAAGTACCTAGAAGATTTAAAATGACTGAGCAAGATGGTGTTTGGTCTTTAAACTTAAAAGAAGATTTGGAAGGATTATTTTATACATATGAAGTAAATGTATACGGAAATATAAATGAAGCCGTAGACCCTTATGCAAAGGCTGTTGGAATAAATGGGCTTAGAGGAGCTATTATTGATTTAAGTAAAACTAATCCCGAAGATTTTTTTAATGAGCCTTCTTTAAAACTTGATAATTTTACTGATGCAATAATATATGAAATTTCTGTAAGAGATATATCAATGCATCCTGATAGCAATATAAAAAATAAAGGAAAATTTTTAGGCCTTACAGAAGAAAACACAAAATCATCTAAAGGTTTATCTACTGGATTAAGTCATATATTAGAGCTTGGAGTAACTCATGTTCAGCTCATGCCTATATATGATTTCAGCTATATAAGTACTGATGAAAAAAATCCTATAAAATATAATTGGGGTTATGATCCTCAAAATTATAATGTGCCTGAAGGCAGCTATGCTACTAATCCTTATAATCCTACCTCTAGAATTTTAGAACTTAAAGCTTTAATTCATACTTTTCATAAACATGGAATAGGGGTAAATATGGATGTAGTTTATAATCATGTATTTGATTTGAAAACTGATAATTTAGAAAAAATTTTCCCAGGTTATTATTTTAGATTTTATGAAGATGGAACTCAATCAAATGGTAGTGGATGTTCCAATGATACAGCTTCTGAACGTCCTATGATGCGCCGTTTTATAATAGATTCTGTTTGCTATTTTGTAGATGAATATCATATAGATGGATTTAGATTTGATTTAATGGGTATTCATGATATTACAACAATGAATAAAGTGAGAGAAAGTTTAAATAGTTTTAATAAACCTATTATGCTTTATGGAGAAGGTTGGGTTTTAAATACTTTACTTCCAGAAGATATAAAAGCAAATCAGTTAAATGCAAATAAAATTCCTCATATAGGTCATTTTAATGATACTATAAGAAATGCAGTAAGAGGTAGTGTTTTTATAAAAGAAGAAAAAGGGTTTGCAAGTGGAAGAGAAAATATGGAAGATATAATAAAGTATTGTATTGTTGGATGTACAGATTATTTTAATAGAGGAAATTCCTTATTTCAAACTCCTGATCAATCCATAAATTATGTATCATCTCATGATAATAATACATTATGGGATAAAATAAATCTTTCTAACCCTGAAGATGATATAGAAACTTTAAAGTCAATACAAAAATTTTCAAATGCAATAGTTTTAACTTGTCAAGGTATAGCTTTTTTACATTCTGGAGCAGAATTCTGCAGAACAAAGTATAATGTAGAAGACAGTGTACGTTCAGATGACTATATAAATTGGATGGATTGGAATAGAAAATTTGAATTTAAAGATGTTTTTGAATACTATAAAGGTCTAATAAAACTAAGGAAAGAACATAGCGCTTTTAGAATGAATTCAAGAGAAGAAATACAAAATCATTTAGAATTTTTAGATACTCCTAAAAATTCCATAGCTTTTATTCTTAAAAATTATGCTAATGAAGACATTTGGAAAGATATTTTAGTTATTTATAACTCAAATAAATATAATATAATATTGCCTATTCCTAAAGGAGTTTGGAACATAGTTACTGATAAACATATTTCTGGTACTAATGTTATAAAAAAAGTTTCTGATAATGTATTAGTGGAAAGTATAAGTATAATGGTATTATATAGATAAAAATAAGCCTAAATATAAATGTTATAACTATTATTAACTTTATATTTAGGCTTTGTTTTATAATATATTTTATTTATATAACTATTTTTAGTAGAATCTAGGTCTAAAGCGGAATTTTCATTTTTTTAAATAATATTTAACTTTATAAGCTTTAATAAATTATTATAAAGTCTTTCATCATCTTCTTTGCTCCTTTTTTTAGGATTAACTGTTTTCCCGCCGCTTCTTCTTATCTTACTTGATATATGTCTTTCTAGCAAAAGGTTATCTATATTATCATTACTATATATATAACCTTTAGGGTTTATAGCAAAAGCTTTTTTAGAAAGTACTATAGCTGCTACTCCAAAATCTTGAGATACAACAATGTCATTTTCTTTTACTTCGTTTACTATAGCCATATCTACACTTTGAAATCCACTATCCATATATTTTATAGTACAATAATCACTATATAGTACGTGATTTAAATCACAATACATAATTATTTCAATATTATATTCTTTTCCCAATTTTTCAATTATACTTTTCCCAGGACAGGCATCAGCGTCAACTAAAATTCTCATACAAACCTCTTAATAATTTATATATTAAAATTAATGTTATTTAAATACAAATTTTCTTACAATAAAATACTCTAAAATACTCTTAATTTATATTATATTAAAAATAATGTGCCAGGCTTATACCTGACACATTATTTTTTATAATCTTTTCTCAAGCTCAGCTTTTAAATCTTCAAAGCCTGGTTTTCCAAGCAATGCAAACATATTTTTCTTGTATGCTTCAACTCCTGGTTGATCAAAAGGATTAACTCCCATTAAATATCCACTTATTCCACAAGCTTTTTCAAAGAAATATACCATATATCCGAAATTATATGGAGTTAATTCACTTACATTTAAAACAATATTTGGAACTCCACCATCATTATGTGCAAGTACTGTTCCTTCAAAAGCTTTTTTATTTACAAAGTCCATAGTTTTTCCTGCTAAGAAATTTAATCCATCTATATTTTCAGCACTTTCTTCAATAACAACTTCTTTTTTTGGTTTTTCAACATTTATAACAGTTTCAAAAATGTTTCTTAAACCTTGTTGAATATATTGTCCCATAGAATGTAAATCTGTTGAAAAATCTACTGCTGCAGGGAATATTCCTTTATTGTCCTTTCCTTCACTTTCACCAAAAAGCTGTTTCCACCATTCATTAAAATAATGAAGAGCTGGCTCATAATTTACTAATATTTCAGTAACTTTACCTTTTCTATATAAAGCATTTCTAGCTGCAGCATACTTATAGCAATCATTTGAATTTAAATCTACATTACTATAAGCTTCCCTTGCAGAAGCTGCGCCTTCCATCATTTCATCTATATTTATTCCTGCAACTGCAATTGGAAGAAGTCCAACAGCTGTAAGTACAGAATATCTTCCACCAACATTATCAGGAATAACAAAAGTTTCATAGCCTTGAGCATCTGCTAAAGATTTAAGTGCACCTCTTGCTTTATCTGTTGTTGCAAATATTCTTTCTTTTGCACCTTCTTTTCCGTATTTCTTTTCAAGATAATCTTTAAAAATTCTAAAAGCAATAGCTGGTTCTGTAGTTGTACCTGACTTAGATATAACATTAACTGATATATCTAATCCTTCTATAGCTTCAAGTAAATCAGCCATATATGTAGAACTTATATTGTTTCCTACAAAAAATATTTGAGGGGTTTTTCTTTTTCCCTTTTGTAAAACATTATAGAAATTATGAGATAGCATTTCTATAGCAGCTCTTGCACCTAAGTATGAACCACCTATTCCAATAACTATAAGAACATCTGAGTTATTTTTTATTTTTTCTGCTGCTTTCTTAATTCTTGCAAATTCTTCTTTATCATAGTTAACTGGAAGATCTATCCATCCTAAAAAGTCCTTACCTGCTCCAGTTCCATTATGAAGCATATTGTGTGCTTCTCTTACCATTGGTTCTAAATTAGTTATTTCACTTTCATTTAAAAATGGCTTTATTTTGCTTAAATCAAGGCTTAAAGGTTTCGACATAAAATTTCCTCCTGTTTTTATAATATTTTTATGTTTATATATTACAAAGCAAATCTGATATTTAAATAAAAAAATCCGCAAAATCCTAAAGTGCTTATTAATATCGACTTGCCAAATAAACTTATAAAAATATAGTGATTAGATATTTTGACTACTATATGAAATTTTATCCTAATTAATTAAATAAATCAAGTTTCATATATTTATTTCTATTAATCTTAAGAGGCAATATTGACAAATATCTCCATACTTAAAAATTTTTTATTTGCAAAATTAATATAAAATCCTTATAAAATTTATATTAATATAAGGATTTTTATAATATTAATAGTTTTACTTTATAAAATTATATTTATACAACATAAAAAATATAATTTGTTTAAAAATTATTACAAAATTGTTATAAAAAAAATTGTTCCAAAATATAATTTGAAACAATCTTTTTATTAATATAGTCCTATTTAATTATATAAAAAACATAAAAGTTCAATATATTTTAAAATAGTGCAAAACAGTATTTTATTTATTATATTCTTTTTTCTTGCAGAAATTAAACTTTAATTAAATTAATATTCCTGTTCATTTAATTGTTCTATTACATAATTTGGTAAAGCAAATGCTCCAACATGAATTCTTTTATTGTAATATTTGGTTTTAAGTCCTAATTTTTCCCAATTTTCTCCGTTAAAATCTTTTATAGGATGAAGTTTCTTAGAAGCAAATCCAAAAATCCAATGTCCAGAAGGATAAGTAGGCATATGATATTGATAAGCCTCACATATTGGAAATATTTTTTTAAGCTTTGAGAAAGCTCTTTTCATTTCCCTTGCATCTTTTTGATAGTATGGACTTTCTCCTTGATTTACTAAAATTCCATTTTCCGTTAGAGCATTGGAGCAGTTTTTATAAAATTCTGTAGTAAATAGTCCTTCCCCTGGCCCTATAGGATCCGTAGAATCAACTATTACTAAATCATATTCATTATTCTTTCCTTCAACAAATTTTATTCCATCTTCAAAATAAAGATTAACTCTTGGATCATCAAGCTTATTAGCAGTAAAAGGTAAAAATTCTTTTGCTACCATTACAACAGTTTCATCTATTTCAACCATGTCTATTTTTTCAATAGAATTATATCTTGTAAGCTCTCTTACAGTTCCTCCATCTCCAGCTCCAATTACTAAAACTTTTTTAATTTCAGGATTGGTTGCAAGAGCTACATGAGTTATCATTTCATGATATATAAATTCATCTTTTTCTGTAAGCATTGTCCATCCATCTATAACTAAAACTCTTCCAAATTCATATGTGTCAATAACATCTATTTGCTGAAAAGGACTTTTAGCGGAATAAAGATGTGATTTAACTTTCATTGAAAATTTAACATTAGGAGTTTGATTTTCAGTATACCATAATTCCATTTTTAATTCCTCCATTAATTCATTGGCTTATGAGTTACTTCAATATTATTATATTCACCATTAGCAAAATTTTTAATTTTTTCAACCATCCCTCTTGCCACTTCTGTTGATTCGCTTCTGGATGCTTTAAGTACATCTTCAAGATATTCAAATGCTATCCATGGATTTACACTTTCTCCACAAGTATATACATCTACAGAAGCATATCCATATTCAGGCCATGTATGGATTGTTAGATGTGATTCTTGTATTATTACAGCACCACTAACTCCCCAGGGATTAAATTTATGAAAACAACTTGTGACTATAGTAGCATTAGCTCTTCTAGCCGCCTCGTTCATATATTCTTCTATTAATTCATGGTTTTTTAATACTTCTTTATCGCAGTTATAATATTCTATTAGAATATGTCTGCCAAGTTGTTCAATTTTCATAATAAATCCCTCCTTCAAAATAAGCAAAAAAAATTATCTATATATAGATACTTTTAAAATTAATATACCAACTTTATATAATTTTTATAAAAATATTTTAAATTAGTTTAGTTATATTAAACTAAGGGTTTATTTTTATTAAATACATATAAAAATATATCACATTTTGAATTTTTGTCAATAGTTTTTTTGCTTCACTTAAAAGATTTGTCATTGCTTAATATATAACGTTTAAAATTTTTATTGTATCAATATATACTTCTCAATTCTTAAAAATATTTTTGAAAGATATTTTATAATTTATAGTATGTATTTAAAATTTTTTAATTTATAAAATTCTAAAAATTCCATATATAAAAAATCCTAAACCCAATAATATCATAAATAGTATTAAAAATTTTTCAAAATATTTATCTTTCTTATCTGATATAAATTTTTTTGTTCCTTTTAATGCAGCTACATTTAATATTACAAGCCATGCAAACATACCTATTATAATAAAAAATAAAAATAAATTATAATCAAAAGAGCTGTTTCCCGCAAATCTATGTATCAATGTTCCACTAATAGTAATCCAAAATGAATGTGTCATGGGATTTGTAAAAGCCATTAAAAATCCTTTTAAAACAGGCATAGAATCAAATTTATTAATATTTTCATAGTTTTTATTGTTATTATTATATTTTTTAAAATCTCCATAGGAAAAAATTATAATTAAAATCCCACAAATAATAAAAAATATTCCTTCTGTTCTTTTACTTTGATTAAGCAAATTAAACAATCCTACATTAATTAAAATAATATCTACTGCATCTGAAAGTATAGATCCAAAAGCTATTAATAATCCTTTTCTTATACCACAATTTAATGTTTTTTTAATAGACTCAATTCCTGCAGGACCAAGAGGAATGGCAAAAGCTACTCCTGTAAAAAACCCTGACATTATTGCTCTTAAAAATATAAATAAATTTTTCAAAAAAAACAGCTCCTTTAATACATTCTTATATATAGATATTTAAATATAATATAATTCCTTAATTATATTATAATAAAATATATAAATGCAATAATTTACAATATTTAGATATTGTAATTTTTTTAATATATTTAATTTTTATTATGTTAAATAATATTTTCAGGTTTTATATAAATAAAAATAAGCGGTAAATAACTATATCAACAAGATTAGATATTTACCGCTTCATATTTTATTTATATACTATTTTAATACCCCTGTTGCAAATCCAATAATTCCTATTGCAAATAATCCAAAAATTATCCAAATAGCACTTACTTTTTTCTTTAAAAGCTTCATACATAAGAATGTTAATAATAATGGTACTAATCCAGGCATTAATTGATTTAAAATATCCTGAACTGTTGTTACTACAACTTTGCCATCCTGCATAGTTATTCTGGATATTTCTAAAGGTATGTTTACAGTAGTCCACTTAGAAACTAAAGCTCCCATTACAAATAATCCAAGTATAGAGGCTCCTTCTGTTAATTTTTGCAATCTATTTCCACTCATATCTTTAACAATATCTGTTCCTTTTTTATATCCGTAATTTACCCCAATCCATCTTATAGCTAAACGTATAGCATTAAATATTACAAAGAATAATATAGGTCCTGCAATACTTCCTGTTAAAGCTATTGAAGCTCCTAATGCTGCAACTACAGGTCTTAATGTTCCCCAAAATATTGGATCTCCAACTCCTGCTAAAGGTCCCATAAGCCCTATTTTAATACCATTTATAGCACCATCATCAATTGGAGCTCCATTTGCTCTTTCTTCTTCCATAGCTGCTGTAACTCCAAGTATTGGTGCAGTTACAAAAGGCTGAGTATTAAAAAATTCAAGATGTCTTTTCATTGCTGCTTTTCTTTCTTCACCTTTATATAATCTTTTTATTACAGGAACCATAGCAAAACAATATCCTAAAGCTTGCATTCTTTCAAAGTTCCAAGAAGCTTGATGAAAGTTAGAACGTATAAATACATTTCTTAAGTCTTTTTTAGTTAATTTTAATTTTTCATTTGGATTTTTAACCTCTGAATTTTTAATTTCTGCGCTCATTCTTACTCCTCCCTTTTAATCATCTAATTCATCATCTAAATCGTCATCTAAATCGTCAGTAGCTGCCTTAATATTAGATACAGCAACCTTAGGCATATTGTATTTTGGATTTAATTGAATATATATTATAGCCATTACTGTTCCAAGAACTCCAAAAGCAACTAAATTAAAGTTTGTAAATGCAGCCACTACAAATCCTAAAAAGAAGAATGGCATTAAATATTTAGCTTCCATCATATTAATAACCATTGCATATCCAACAACAACTATAAATCCTCCAGCTACTTGAAGTCCACCAGTTATCCAAGATGGTATCGCATTTAAGAAAGATTGAACAGCTCCTGTTCCAACGAACATAGCTACAAGTAAAGATGGAATAGCTACACGTAAAGCTTGAATAAGAAGACCACTTAAATGCATTAAATCTATGCCTCTAAGATTTCCTTCTTTAGCATAAGTGTCAGCTCTATGCTGTAATCCTACTGATAAAGTTCTTGCAAATATTGTTAATACTTGTCCTGCAGCAGCTATTGGAATAGCAACAGCTATACCTGTACCTATTGCTTGTTTACCGCCTATAACTAATATCGTAGAAATAATACTAGCTAAAGCTGCATCAGGAGCCATAGCAGCACCTATATTCATCCAACCTAAAGCCATCATCTCTAAAGTACCGCCAATAATAATACCTGTTTTTAGATCACCTAAAATAAGTCCTATTAGTGTACATGCAATTAATGGTCTGTGTGTTTGAAATTCATCCAAAACACTACCTGCACCACAAATACATGAAACTATAAAAATTAATATAATTTGTGTAACACTTATAGACATTGTATGTCCCCCTTTAATTTTATTTTTTTATTTATAAAATTTTATAAATAAACACATTTAAAATAGTATTTTTATAAGCAATTATTAAAATGCTTGTTTTAACAATTGCTTATAATTATTATACAAGCTTAATACTATTGAATTTTTGACATTAAATCAACTTTAGCATCAGTTATAACTTTTCTTATTTCTAATTCTATACCTTTTTCATGAAGCTTTTTAAAGGCTTCTATATCCTTTTCATCAACTGATACAGCACTAGTTATTTGCTTTTTCCCTTCTTTAAATGCCATTCCACCTATATTTACACTTTTTATATCAATTCCGCCTTCAACCATTCTTAAAACATCAGTTGGATTTGTGAATAATAAAAGTGCTCTATCATTTTCATATTTAGGATTTTTGCATACTCTTATAGCTTTCTCTACATCTACAACACTTGCTTTAACTCCTGGAGGAGCTACTTGAACTAATAGTGTCTTTCTAATTTCATCTTTTGCAACATCATCATTGCATACAATTATTCTTTCACATTTAGTTTCTTTTGCCCAAACTGTTGCCACTTGACCATGGATTAATCTGTCATCAATTCTTGCTAATACAATATTCATTTTATAATTCCTCCTCAACATATTGTGATAATGTTTCTTTTAAAGATTTTATTCCTTCAAGTCCTGCATTTTTTGCAGTATTTACTAATTCTTCTAAATTTGAAAAACTTCTAGAGCCAAATGTTTCTAAGAGCATTGGTATATTTACTCCTGTAACTATATCCATATTTGAATTTTTAGCTGCTATCATAGCTGCTGCATTATAAGGACTTCCCCCAAATAAATCAACCATAAATAAAACACCATCTTCAGTATTTAAACTTTCAAGTTTTTGATTATATTTTTCTAATAAATTATCAGTATTTTCACCTGGTTCAAAAGTTACTGCATCTATGTTTTCCTGACTGCCAAATATCATTTCAGCAGATTTTATAAGTTCAGGTGCAGATTTTCCATGGGTTGCTACTATAATTGCTACCATTTTTTCTCCCTCCAATTATGTAATTGTTATTTAGTACACTATTTTATATAGCAAAACACGTGCCAAAATTGTGTATTAAAAAACCTAAGGTATAGTAATCGTTATAAATCAATACCTTAGGTCTATTATTTGTTTATTATTTGTTTATTATTAATACACTATTAAAAAATATTAATACACATTATGGTATTTTTTAAATACATTATTCCAGCATTTCTGCAATATAAAATAATTCATCTTCGCTTAATTTTAAATTTAAAGAGCTATTAATTACTTCATTTGCAGTTTCAAGACACCTTAATACATACGAATTAATTTTACTTTTATCCTGCTTATATATTAATCCATCTTTAATAACCATTCTTTCTAATGCACATCCTGCATGTACAACAATTCTAATACGCATAGCATTATCAAAATCTTTTTTTAAATTTTCTTCTAATACACTTAGAAATTTCATTAATACACTAATAATTTTACTTGGATTTAAAAAAGTTAAAAATTGTTTTAAACTGTCTTCGCATAATTCTTTTACAACTGTATTAGTATGTTTTGGTTTTAATTTAATATTTTTGTTTTCTATTATACTTGCTATTATTTCTTCACCATTTCCTCCAATTAAAGATTCTAGTGAAATAAATGGCGCATCAATTTTAGGATTCATAATACCAATTGAAGCAATTATATTATACTTATTTTTTATAATCTCTATTTTTTTATTTAATTCTTTTACTCCTATGGGAATTATTTTAATTTCTTCATTAGTTAAATTAATAATTATATTTTCAACTAATTCTTTTAATTTTTCTGCTGTTCCTATTCCAGTAGAACAAATAGTAATTATAGCTTTTTCTTTATCTTTATATTTTTCATTTTCTACTACTAAATTTCCATATCCCTTAAAATTCTTAAGGGAATCGTAAAGTGTATCTAAATCCATACCAAATAAATTAGACTTTCTAACAGCTTCAAGTACTACTGGAGTAGAAACCATATCAATAGTTTTTACTTTAATGCCAGTTTTTTCTGTAATTATAGTATCAAAATTAGCTAAAGATCCCATATCTACTAATAATAAAATTCCCTTGCCTGTGTTTAATTCTTTGACTCTTTCAATTAATTGATCTAATATTTTTTTAGGGCTAACTTCAAGAGACATATCAACAGCCTCAACTATACCTTCTCCTAAAAGTCTTTTAGCTACATTTACCATACTGCTGGCAGTGCTTGTCCCATGTGCTGCAACTATTATAGCTACACGATCTGTATTTTGATTTTCATCAATTGTATTTAATAATAAAGTTAAATAAACTAACTCTTCTTCTGGCACCAAAATATTATATCTTTCTTCAATAAGTCTTTTAATTTCTAATGAAATGTTAAATTCTTCAGGATTATCCTTAACTATATCTTCAATATTTGCATAATGAACAGGAGTTTTTGACTCAACTCTTTTCATAAAAGAACTTAAATGAAGTCCTAATGCATATAAAAATCTTTCGCTTAACTTTTTATTAAACTTCTTTTCTATAAAACTTTTTACCTCTTGAGAAAATTTAAGAATATCTTCACTTATTATTTCTAATATTTTATCTCTTCCTGATGAAGTATTTTTAAATTTATCATAAAAACATTTTATGTGAATATTGATATCCGTAGTAATAAATTTTTTTATATACTCTTCATCTACTCCCTCTTCTTTTAATAATGCAGCCTTATCTTCTATTATTTTATAAAGATTAAAAGGAGGTTCATAATCATCATCTTTTATTAAATTTTTACATCCAGTAGGTAAAATTATTAAATGAGATTTAACAAGTTCAGATATCTCCTCTATTTCTTCTCTTTTAGAACTTAAATTAAATAAACCGCTCTTTATTTCAGGTGGCAGGGATTTAAAATCTATATTTATAAACTCTTTATTTTCTATACTATTTAAAAATCCCTTAGCACATACAAGCTGAATATTAGACTTTAATTGACCTATATTACCATAAGAAGCACTCCCTATAAGAGCTTTAACAGCATCAGCTTCAATTTTAATACTTTTATTTACTCTATGAGCTTCATTAGAAAGTAAAAATTTAACTATATCCAATCTATCTTTAATAGGACGTTCTTCAAAGCTTGGTATATTTATTATGATTGGTATTCTTCTTAAAAAAGTTTTTAATAGAGAAGATCCTGGCTCTTCAGTAGTTGCCCCTATAATAAGCACATTTGCTTTTCTTTTTCTTTCAGATTCTCCTAATTTATTATAAGTACCGGTATCCATAAAATAAAATATCATTTCCTGACCTTCTGGAGGCAGCCTATGAATTTCATCTAAAAACAATATCCCATTATTAGCTTTTTCAACTATGCCCTCTTTATCACTATCAGCTCCTGTAAAAGCACCTTTTATATGTCCAAAAATATGAGATATAAGAAGCTGAGGATTATTATAATAATCAGCACAATTAAATACAATAAAAGGAGCATCTTCTTTCAATCTCTTTGTAAATTTAGCGTAATTATACATCATATTTGCAAAAAGTGTCTTACCAACACCAGTTTGTCCAACAATCAAGGTATGAAGTCCATTAGGCGGATATAATATAGCTGCCTTAGCTTGTTCAATTTGATTTTTTAATCCTGAATCTGCTCCAATAAGTGAACTAAAAGGCGATGAATCAATATTTTCTGATTTTTCTTCTTTTATTAATTCATTAATATCTTCTAATTCATTAAAGCTTTTATCTAATTTATATCCAATAATATTTTCTACAGATTTTTTATCTATATATAGTACAGGTCTTCCTTTAATTTTTATAATTTTATCTTGTCTTAATAGTGTATTAAGTTCCATACTTACATTGTTACGCAAAATTCCTAATGCCTCTGAAATTTCACTTGCACTAAAGCCTTTATTTTCTTTTAAATCTTCTAATGTAAGAGCTTTAGATTTTTCAATTAAATAATTATAAATTTTATCTATTCGCTTCATAAGTTTAACCTCCATTATAGAGAGCATTTACAATAAGTAATACTGTATAATTAGTGTATTAATACACTAATATTATAACATATTATATAAATTGTGTAAAAACTAAATATTATTATGTACTTTTTTAAATTTAAATTAGTAAAATCTATTCTTATTTTTATTTGATAAATATTATTAATATATTAAAATTCTTTATACTTTCTTTATATAAATAGAAACAATCTTAACACAATCTTAATACTTAAAATGTTATTATTTAAATTTGAAAAATAAGCTAGGAGGTATCTAGTTATGAAAGATGCACTTTTTATAGTATCATTATTAATTTGTTTTATTTCAATTAAATTATTTATAAATTGGTGTGATAAACAGATTATAAAAAACAATAATAAATAATGTTTGGAGGTAAGCATATGTGGATTTTAATAATTATTATAGTATTACTTTTTTTATATCTTACTTATGCATTATTTAACCCTGAAAAATTTTAATTAAGGTTTAAAAATAGGGAGGAAAAATATATGGAATGGTTACAAATAATAGTAACTTTATTAATATTTATGATTTTAGTAGTTCCTATGGGAAAATATTTATATTGTGTATCTACCGGAGATAAAATTTTAGGAGAAAAATTTTTTAATAAAATTGATAATTTTATTTTTAAAATATGTGGAATAAATAAAAATGAAGAAATGAATTGGAAAGAGTATGTAATTTCCATAATTACATTAAATGCAGTTATAGTATTCATAGGATATATAATATTAAGAACTCAAAATCTTCATGTTTTAAATCCAAATAAAATAAAAGCTATGGAACCTAGTTTGACATTTAATACATTAATTAGTTTTATTACAAATACTAATCTTCAAAACTATAGTGGTGAATCAGGGCTTTCTTATTTTAGCCAAATGACAGTCATAATATTTATGATGTTTATATCATCGGCTACAGGTTTTTCAGCTGCACTAGCTTTTATGAGGGGAATTGCTGGGAATAAAAAAACAATGGGTAATTTTTTTGTTGACTTAGTGAGAATTATTACAAGAGTTTTATTGCCGTTTTCAATAATTATAGGACTTTTATTGGTAACTCAGGGAGTACCTCAAAATTTTTCTGGTATTCATAAAGTAACCACAATAGAAGGTAAAATTCAAGACATAGCAATGGGACCTGTAGCAGCTTTAGAATCTATAAAGCATATAGGAACTAATGGAGGAGGCTTTTTTGGAGCAAATTCCAGTCATCCTTTTGAAAACCCTACTCCTTTATCAAATTTAATTGAAATTTTATCAATGATGTTAATTCCTGGATCCCTTGTATATACTTTTGGGCTTATGATTAAAAATAAAAAACAAGGCTGGTCAATATTTACAGCTATGGGAATACTATTTTTAATAGGACTACCAATATGTTATTTGGCCGAAAAATCAGGAAATCCAGCTTTGGCACATATAGGATTAAATCAGCTTATGGGAAATATGGAGGGAAAAGAAGTTAGATTTGGTATAGCACAATCATCTTTATTTACTCAAGTAACTACAGCTTTTACTACAGGTTCAGTTAATAATATGCATGATTCTTTAACCCCTATAGGAGGTGCCGTTGCACTTATTAACATGATGCTTAATGTAATCTTCGGAGGAAAAGGTACAGGATTTATGAATATGATTATGTATGCTATATTGGCAGTATTTTTATGTGGCCTTATGGTTGGGAGAACTCCAGAATTTTTATCTAAAAAAATTGAAGGAAAAGAAATGAAATTAATAGCACTTGCTATAATTATTCATCCATTTTTAATACTCATGTTTTCGTCATTAGCTTTAGTACTTCCACAAGCTTCAAAAGCTGTAACAAATCCAGGATTTCATGGACTATCGCAAATTGTATATCAATTTACAACTTCTGCAGCTAATAATGGTTCTGCCTTTGAAGGCCTTTTAGATAATACATTATTTTGGAATACTGCAACAGGTATTGTAATGTTTTATGGAAGATATTTATCTATAATTATACTTTTAGCAGTTGCAGGCTCACTTGCTTCTAAAAAAGCAATACCAGTTTCTGCAGGAACTTTTAGAACTGATAATTTAATGTTTACAATTACTTTAGTTTTTATTGTTTTAATAATAGGTGCATTAACATTTCTTCCATCTTTGGCACTTGGACCTATAGCAGAACATCTTACATTATGGCATTAAAATTAAATAAAAAAAGAAAATGAGGAGATTAATATGGGTGATAAAAATAAAAAATCTAAATTTATTACAAAAGATATGATAAAAGAAGCTAGTATAGAGGCTTTTAAAAAACTTAATCCTAAATATATGGCAAAAAATCCTGTAATGTTTGTAGTAGAAGTAGGTTTTTTTATATCTTTGCTGCTTACAATATTTCCTAATATTTTTGGAGAACAAAGCAGTAATCTTAAAATTTATAATTTTATAGTATCTATAATTTTATTTATAACAGTACTTTCTGCTAATTTTGCAGAAGCAATAGCTGAAGGCCGAGGTAAGGCACAAGCGGAAAGTTTAAAGAAAACAAAAAAAGATACTATTGCAAAACTTTTAGATGATAAAGGCAATATTAAAATTATAAATGCAAATGAATTAAAAAAAGGTGATATAGTTTTAGTTGAAAGTGGAGATATCATACCTAATGATGGAGAAGTAATAGATGGTGTAGCATCTGTAGATGAATCAGCTATAACAGGTGAATCAGCTCCAGTTATGAAAGAATCAGGCGGAGATTTTGCTTCCGTTACTGGTGGGACAAAGGTTGTAAGTGACTGGCTTAAAGTTAAGATAACAGCAACTCCTGGAGAATCCTTTTTAGATAAGATGATATCACTTGTAGAAGGAGCATCTAGGCAAAAGACTCCTAACGAAATAGCTCTTAATACTGTACTTGTAAGTTTAACTTTAATATTTTTAATAGTTATTGTATCTTTATATCCTATGGCTGCATATTCTGGAGTTAAAATTGAAATTTCTACATTAATAGCTCTTCTTGTATGTTTAATACCAACAACTATAGGAGGTCTTTTATCAGCTATAGGTATTGCAGGCATGGATAGAGTTACAAGATTTAATGTAATAGCTATGTCAGGAAAAGCAGTTGAAGCTTGTGGTGATGTAGATACTATCATACTTGACAAAACAGGGACTATAACTTTTGGAAACAGGTTAGCGTCAGAATTTATACCTGTTGCCAATATAAAATCAGAGGATTTAATAAATTATGCTGTTATTTCTTCTTTAAAAGACGATACTCCAGAAGGGAAATCAATAGTAGAACTTGGTAAAAAATTAGGAGCTAAAGTTAATTTTAAAGAATATGAAGATTTGCCTTTTATAGAATTTACTGCTCAAACCAGAATGAGTGGAATAGATTTAAAAGATGGATCTACTGTTAGAAAAGGCTCATATGATGCTATTAAAAATAGGATAAAAGAAATGGGAGGAACTATACCAAAGGATTTAGAAGATAAAGTAAATGAAGTTTCTAAACTTGGCGGTACTCCTTTAGTTGTTTGTGTTAATAATAAAATATATGGAGTTATATATCTTAAAGATACAGTTAAACCTGGTTTAGTGGAAAGATTTAAAAGGCTTAGAGAAATTGGAATTAAAACAATAATGTGTACAGGAGACAATCCATTAACTGCAGCAACTATTGCTAAGGAAGCTGGAGTAGATGGATTTATAGCAGAATGTAAACCAGAAGATAAAATAGAAGCAATAAAAAAAGAACAGGCAGAGGGAAAAATTGTAGCAATGACAGGAGATGGAACTAATGATGCTCCAGCTTTAGCTCAAGCAGATGTTGGAATTGCTATGAATAGTGGTACTACTGCAGCTAAAGAAGCCGCTAATATGGTAGATTTAGATTCAGATCCTACTAAAATTCTTGAAGTAGTTGAAATTGGTAAGCAATTACTTATAACTAGAGGAGCTTTAACTACTTTTAGCATAGCTAATGATATTGCAAAATATTTTGCAATAATACCAGCAGTTTTTACTACTGCTATCCCACAGATGCAGATTATGAATATAATGAAACTTTCAACTCCTTACAGCGCAATACTTTCAGCATTAATATTTAATGCAATAATAATACCAATACTTATACCAATAGCCATGAAAGGAGTAAAATATAAACCTATGAAATCTGAAATAATGCTTCTGAGAAATATGCTTATTTTTGGATTAAGTGGCATAATTGTTCCGTTTATAGGTATTAAGCTCATTGATATAATAATAACTCCATTAGTCAGAATTTTAAATTTAGGATAGTATATAAACCTATAAAAAATATTAGAAAGGACGAATTTTTATGAAAATAATAAAAAAATCTTTGCTGATAAGTATAGTTTTATTACTTCTTTGCGGAGTTATTTATCCACTATGCTTAACAGGAATAAGTCAATTAGTTTTAAATAAAAAAGCTAATGGAAGTATGATTGTTATTAACGGTAAAGAAGTAGGTTCAGAGCTTATAGGTCAAGATTTTACAGACCCAAGATTTTTTAAAGGTAGGATTTCAGCCATAAATTATAATACTTATACAGAAGCTGATATAAAACCTGATAAATATGGAAAAACATCTTATAATGGTCCTAAATCTGGATCTCAAAATTTAGCTCCATCAAATAAAGCTTTGCAAAAAAGAGTAGAAAAAGACATAGAAGAATTTTTAAAATCTAATCCAGGAATAAAAAAAGAAGATATACCAACAGACCTACTTACAAGTTCAGCTTCAGGTCTTGATCCAAATATAAGTCCTGAAGCTGCTAAAATTCAAATACCAAGAGTTTCTAAAGCCTCTGGAATAAGTGAAGATAAATTACAACAATTAGTGGATAAATATACTGAAGGAAGAAGTTTAGGATTATTTGGTGAACCAAGGGTAAATGTTTTGAAGTTAAATATTGAAATAGCATCTATTTTAAATAGTAAATAATTGCTAATTTAATAAATCATTTGAAGAAAATAACAATGCATTATATAATAAAATATATTCCATGATTGGTTATTTACTGTACTATATTTAGTTTTTGGTTATATATCCATATTATAAAAGGAGGTTATTTAAAATAAATACTGATAACAGACCTAATCCAGAATATCTGTTAAACCAAATAAAAAAAGAGCAAAATACTCCTACAAGAGGAAAATTAAAAATTTTCTTTGGATATGCAGCAGGTGTTGGTAAAACTTACGAAATGCTTCTTGAAGCTCATGAGCTAAAAAAAGCAGGAAAAGATGTTGTAATTGGATATATCGAACCCCATGCAAGGCCAGAAACTATGGCATTAATTAAAGGTATCGAAAAAATAGACATTAGAACAATTAATTACAAAGGAATAACTGTAAAAGAGTTTGATTTAAATAAAGCACTTTTAAGAAAACCAGAAGTAATATTAGTTGATGAATTAGCTCACACAAACATAGAAGCTAAAAGGCATAGAAAAAGATGGCAAGATGTAGAAGAACTTCTTGATGCAGGAATAGATGTATATACTACTTTAAATGTACAGCATATTGAAAGTTTAAATGATATAGTTGAAAGTATAACTCATATTTCAGTAAGAGAGACAATTCCTGACAGAATATTTGATGAGGCAGATAATGTAGAATTAATTGACATTGAACCTGATGAATTACTAAAAAGATTTAAAGAAGGTAAAATATATAGTAAAGCTCAGACAAAAACTGCTTTAAAAAATTTTTTTACTAAAAATAATTTATTTGCTTTAAGAGAAATTGCCCTTAGAAGAACAGCAGACAGAATAAACTATGAAGTTGAAAATGTAAGACTTGCAAAAGGTCAAATAACAGTAATTCCTACATCAGAACAAATACTAGCATGTATAGGGACTTCACCTTCATCTGCAAGAGTTATACGTACAGCTAGTAGAATGGCTGAAGCCTATCATTCTAAATGGATAGGCCTATATATTGAAACAAATAGCTCTAAAAATTTAAGCAGTGAAGAAAAAGAAATACTTAAATCAAATTTCACTCTAGCAGAGCAACTTGGAGGAGAATTAGTTACCTTATATGGCGACAATATTGTAGAACAAATAATTGAATATGCAAAATTTAGAAATGTAACTAAAATAGTAATAGGAAAAAATCACAGAAAAACTAATAATTTATTCCGTTTTTATGCAAAAGATATAGTTGATAAATTGATGGATTCTAATTCCTATATTGATGTTTATGTTATACCTAACACTACACATAAAAAAAGAAACAGTAAAACTGTGTTAAAAGATAATTTTAATTTTAAATTATCTTTTATAGATATTATTTTATCAACTATTATAATGGCTGTATTTATAGCAATATCATTAATTTTTTATCACTTTAGGCTTAGCGAATCAAGCATAATTATGATTTTAATTTTAGGTATTATAATAGTAACTATTAAAACTAAAGGATATACTTTAGGTTTTATATGGTCAATTATTAGTATATTTTTATTTAACTATTTGTTTACAAAACCAAGATTTTCATTACATTTTACTAATAAAAACTATTTATTCACTTTTCCTACAATGTTAATTGTAACTTTTATAATAGGAACATTAACAACTAGAATACAAAAAGAAGCAAAAAATTCTATAGAAAGAGAAACCACTACTCAAATATTATATAGAGTTAGCAAAAAACTGCTTAGTGCTACTGGAACATCTGATGTAATTTCCATAGGTATAAAATATATGTCGAGACTTCTTGGAAGGACCGTAATTTGTTATTTATCTAAAGATAACAAACTTTTACCTCCTTTTATTTATAACTCTGATAAATCTGGTAAAAAAGATTTTATTTTAAGCAAAGATGAAGAGGCTATTGCATATTGGTGCTTTTTAAATGATAAAGAAGCCGGAATAGGAACAAATAATTTTTATGCTTCAAAAAGTTATTATATGCCTTTAAAAAGTCAAGGCAAAATATTAGGTGTTATAGGTGTATTCTCCAATATTGCTCTTAAGCCAGAAGAAAAATATATATTTCAAACATTTTCAAGTCAAATATCTATTGCTTTAGATAGAGAAATTCTTTCTGAAACTCAAAAAAACATTAAACTTGAAATAGAAAGTGAAAGACTAAGAAGTAATTTATTAAGATCAATTTCTCATGATTTAAGAAGTCCTTTAGCAGGTATCAAAGGAGCTGTAAGTACTATTATTGAAAATGGCTCTTCTATTTCTGATACTAAAAAAAATGAGCTTATTCAAGGCATTTATGAAGACACAGAATGGCTTATAAGGTTAGTTGAAAATCTACTTAGTATGACTAAATTTGATGAAGGCAAAATGGAAATTAAAAAGAATATAGAAGTTGTTGAAGAAGTAATATACGAAGTTGTACAAAGAACTTCCAAAAGATTTAAAGATCATAAAATAAAAGTAACAGTCCCTGATAATGTTATAGTTGCCCCTATGGATGGAAGTTTAATTGAACAGGTTCTTATAAATTTAATTGATAACTCATTAAAATTTACACCAAAAGGATCAGAAATAGAAATTAAGACATATGAAAAAGATGAAAAAGTATTTTTTGAAGTTATTGATAACGGAACTGGAATAAAAGAAGAAATACTACCACATATATTTGATAGATTTTTCACTGACGGAGGCAAAATAAGTGATTCCAGAAGAGGTGTAGGGTTAGGTCTTGCTATTTGTAAATCTATAGTTGAAGCTCATGGAGGAAAAATTTATGCATATAATAAAAAAGGTGGAGGAGCAGTTTTCTGCTTTTATATTCCAAAGGAGGAAATTTAATGGAAAGCAAAATATGCATACTTGTTGTTGAAGATGATAAACCCATAAGAAATTTTATAACCACATCATTAGAAGCACAAGGTTTTAAATATATTGAAACAAGTAAAGGAAAAGAAGCTATTGTGCTTTCAATGTCTTATAATCCAGATCTTATAATATTAGATTTAGGTCTTCCGGATATTGACGGTATAGAAGTTATAAAAAAAGTAAGAGAGTGGTCTAATACACCTATAATTATTGTTTCTGCCAGAGAAAATGAAAGACAAAAAATAGAAGCTTTAGATAAAGGAGCCGATGACTATTTAACTAAACCTTTTGGTATTGGTGAACTGCTTGCAAGAGTCAGAGTAGCTTTAAGACATAAAAATTCTATAGAAAATCAAAATTTAAACAAAGATAAATTTAAAGTTAGAGATTTAGTTGTTGATTTTAATAAAAGAAAAGTATTGATAAATGATGAAGAAATACATTTAACTCCTATAGAATATAAAATAATGGCTCTTTTTTGTAAATATCCAGGAAAAGTATTAACACATAATTTTATTATTAGTGAAATATGGGGCGGACAGGCAGGCAATGAAACCCAATCTCTTAGAGTATTCATGGCTAACTTAAGAAGGAAAATAGAGAAAGATCCTGCCCATCCTCAATATATTTACACTGAAGTTGGAGTTGGATATAGATTAATTGATGAATAAAAATAATTTGTATTTTAATCTATTTTACAGCTCCAGCCATAACACCTTTAATAATATATTTTTGTGAAAATAAATAAAAAATAATAACTGGTATTATAGAAAGAACAAGTCCTGCCATTGCCAAATTCCATTGTATTGTAAATTCTCCAAAGAAGTAAAAAGTTGATAGGGGAATTGTTCTTAATTCAGGACTTCTAAGAACCAAAGATGGAAGTAAATAGTCATTCCATATCCAAATAACATTTAATATAGCTACAGTTACAGTAATAGGTTTTAATGTAGGAAAAACTATTTTCCAAAATACTTGAAATTTATTAGCCCCGTCAATCATAGCTGCTTCTTCCAGAGAAGCTGGTACTCCTTTTATAAAACCATGGTATAAAAATACTGATAGGCTTAATCCAAATCCTATATACATGAATATAATACCAAAGTAACTATCTATCATAGAAAAATTTATAGATTTTATTTTCCATTTAGTCATATACTGCATTAAAGGTATCATAACTGATTGAAAAGGAACAAGCATTGTAACTACAAATAAATATAATATAAAATCCGAAATTTTTGATTTATTTCTAACTAATACCCATGCTGTCATAGAAGAAAATATTATAATTAAAGAAATACTAATTACTGTTATAAAAAGTGAATTAGAAAATGCTCTTACAAACTTCATCTTTTCCATTGCCTTTGTATAATATGAAAAATCTATAGGTTTAGGCAATCCCATCGTATCTGTAAATATTTGTTTTCTTCCTTTAAAAGAATTAACCACCATAATATACATAGGAAATAGAGTTAAAAATGCAATAAACCATCCAAATAATGCAACTAAGCTTGAACCTTTTATTCCTTTTTTCATTACATTTCCACCTCTCTTTTCTTTGTAAAATAAACTTGAGCTACCGTAATTAACATTATTACAAGGAAGAAAATAATAGATTTTGCTTGTGCTATTGCATATTTATTATAACTAAATGCTGTTGAAAATATATTCATAGTTATAAGTTCTGTGGATCCAAATGGTCCTCCATTAGTTAATGATAAATTAGTATCATATTGTTTAAATGCATTTGATAAAGTAACAAATAAACTTATAGTAAATGCAGGTGCAATAAGTGGAAGAGTAATTTTTTTAAACTTTGTAAAACTATTTGCACCATCTATTTCTGCTGCTTCCATAACTTCATCAGATATGCTCTCTATAGAAGCTATATAAATAACCATCACATATCCTGCCATCTGCCAGGTTCCAACAATAACTAATGCCCAAAATGCCATAGTTGAATCATCAAGCCAATTAAATAAAATATTTTGTTTGTGTAAAATCTCTCCAAGCTGAACAAAAAATTTAGTAAATACAAACTTCCATATAAAACCTAAAATAAGTCCTCCTATTAAATTAGGTAAAAAATATATACTTCTTAATATATTTTTTGATTTTATTTTTGAAGTTACCAAAAGTGCTAAAGTTAGACCTATAATATTAACAAAAATAACCATTGCTATAGTATATTTAGCTGTAAGCAAAAAAGATGAAATAAATTTTTGATCGCCTAAAGCTAATGCATAATTTCTTAAACCTGTAAATTTTGAGCCTTTAAATGCAAATCCATCCCAATTAGTAAATGAATAAATAACTCCCATAATAAAAGGTATTATAACTACATTTACAAATATAAATAATGAAGGAATAACAAATAAAGAAGTTGTTATTTTATTTTTGGTAGACTTTTTCATTGCTTCACCTTCCATTTCTACAAACATTATAAAATATATTATGAGGTTAAAAGCCTTCAATCATATAAATTTTAGAAGGCTTTTAATCTCATAGAAAATTATATTATTTTATTTGCTTACAGCATCAGTCCAAACTTTATTTATCTCATCTAAAAGCTGATCAGTATTTATTTTCCCAGCATAATATTTTTCCATTGCACTAGAACAATCTTTATCTACTCCAGCAGGGAAAAGATTAAAAGTCCAAGGAACTGTTTTACCCTCTTGTGAATACTTTGAAACATCTGCTGCTAAAGGATCCATATCTTTTGTATCAAATCCTTCATATGCTGGTATTAATTTGAATTTTTCAGTTACATATGTTTGTCCTGCTTTATCAGTATATAACCAATCTAAAAACTTTTTAGCACCTTTTTGTTGTGCTTCAGTAGCATTTTTATTTACACGGAAAAAGTTAGTATTCCCTACAGCAAGACTATCATTAGCATTAAACGGAACAGGCATCATACCATATTCAAAATCAACATCATAATCATCTAAAAGTGATTGTACCCAATTACCTTGATGAATCATTGCATATTTACCTTGTGCAAATCCAGCAACTTGTTCATCATAAGTATCTTTAGCTAAATTAGTATGAGTTTTTAATTTATCTAAATCTTGAACATATTGTTTAACTTCTGGTACATCCTTTAATTTTGTTTTCCCAGATATAACATTATTTATAACTTCTTTATAATTATCCATTACTGCAAAAGGCCAGTTAAATGGATGCATAAACTGGAAGTAAGTTTCTTTACCAAAAGCAATTGCCTTAGAAACTCCTTGAACTTTTTCAAGTTTTTCACAAGCTTTAATTAAATCATCCATTGATTTTATATCTTCAGCTTTTACTCCGGCTTTTTCAAATAAAGTTTTATTATACACTAATCCAAATCCTTCTATAGCAACTGGAAGACCATATAATTTTCCATCTTTCATTGCATCTTCTTTTTGACCTTTTACTATTTTTTTACTTGCTGCTGTATCATCTAATGTTGTCATATAATTAAAAAATTTTTCAAATTCAGAACCACTTCCGCAAGTAAATATTGTAGGTGCTTTCCCTGGATCAGAGGCAAATTGAGTTTGAAGTACTTTTACTAAATCATCTCCAGCTGCTCCCAATATTTGAACTTCAACATCATTTTGAGATTTGTTAAAATCTTTCGCAGCATTTTCAAGCTGTTCTTGAATTTCAACTTTATTTTGAATTAATGTAACTACCGCCTTTTCTTTAGAATCAGTATTTGTATTTCCCTCTGTTTTTGTCGTAGAAGAACATCCTGATAACGTTGATAGTATTAATGCCGCAGCACACACTCCACTTAAAAACTTTTTCATAACACGCCTTCCCCCTATTATATTAATATTTTTAGGTAATTACTTTTGCTTAATATTCAACATTATAATCGTAAAAGTTTACAATTATAACATTTTTGCTTTTAAATTACACTTAAGTTATATATAACATTTTTAAATTTTAAACTATATTTTTATTTAGTATAAAATTTATTGATATAATTTAACTTTTTAAAGTCATATAATTTAATTATTATAATTTAATATATAAATTTTTAAATTAATAATCGTTTTCAATAAAAGCATTATATTACTTTAATTCTAAAAAATTTTAATATTAAGTGTAATTTAAAGCATTTTTTAATTACCTAAATTATTATGTTTACATTATATATTGAAAATAGTATACTTTTTATAAAATATTAATATTTTTTACAAAATTTTAAGGTAAATTTTTAAATTAATTACAAATACCATTTAAATTTATAATTATTATTAAATTTTAATTTGGAGTGATATCATTGAGTAATATTTATAAAAAACTTGAGCTTATTATTGCACAAAATAAATATAGTTCTTATACTCATCCTCCTTATGAACTTGAAAAAAAATTAATGCAGTATATTAAACAAATGGACAAAGATAAAAGTCTTGAAACATTATCACAGATTAATTCTTTAGAAAGAGCCCATTTATCTAAGAGACCTCTTAATTCTCTTAAATATTCTCTTGTAGGCTCCTGTACTCTTTTTACAAGAGCTATTATTGAAGCTGGAGTAGATGCCGAAACTGCATTTATGTTAAGTGATTACTATATAAATCTTATAGATGAGACTAATACGAAAGATGAAGTGCAAAACTTAGAATATAAAATGATAGATGACTTTATAGAAATTGTAAAAACTCATAAAAAACATATTTATAATCCTGTTATAAATCGTGTAATTTCTTATATTAAAAAAAATATAGAAAATACTCTATCTCTCCAAGAGATAGCTGAATTTGTAAACGTACATCCAAATTATCTTTCTTCAACTTTTAAAAAAGAGGTAGGAAAAACTTTAAGTGAATATATTAATGAAGAAAAAATAAATGCAATAAAACTTTACTTAATTTACACTAATTCTTCTATAAGTGAAATAAGCTGTATATTTAATTTTAAACATGTAGGTTATTTTTCACGTTTTTTTAAAACTCATACAGGTCTTACCCCTATGGAATATAGAAAACAAAATAGTTCTTTATATTAATTAAATCAAAGATATAGAGGATATTCATGAAAATTAAACATTAAAAACCATTATTATTAACTATTATCTGCATAAATAAAAAAAGAGTCAGCCTTTTGGAGCGGTCAAATAGGGATTTATAATTCCTAAAAAATTCGGCATAGTCGTTGATATTCGGCTATGCCGTTTTTTCGTTTATTTTGGTAAGTCGATAGCGCCAATGCAGTTATAAAAAATCTGAATCCGCTGGGTTCTGCGGCCATCTATCTTTTCAGCCTTGAATACTATAATTTTGTCGATGAACTCTCTAATAATCTCTGCATCCAATTCTGTAATTTCTGTGTACTTTTTAACCAGTGCTAAAAAGCGGTCGGTATTGAGGGACTGTTCATTTGCTGTATCAATGGTATGTTTTAATTTGGTTATCCTTTCTTCCAGTGCCTTCTGCTCGGCTTCATATTCAGCTGACATCTTGTAAAAACGCTCTTCGGGAATTTTACCCATCACATTATCCTCATATAGCTTTCGAATGATTTTATCTATGTCAGCAATACGAGCCTGTGCTTGTTCATACTCCTTTTGACTTTGGCGAAGTTCTTTGGCAAGTTCCTTTTCTGAATTATTCATAACTATACGGATGAATTCCTGTTCATGGTCTTTGGCAAAGGAGGTTACACATCTTAAGTCTTCTAAAAGAAGCTGTTCCACTATAACATTACGTATCTGATGCGAACTGCACATACCCTTTTTCTTGCGGTAAGTAGCACAAACGAAGTATTCCTTATCGTGTGTCCATCCCTTGCCTCTAACCTGATACAGCTTTGCTCCACAGTCGGCACAAAACATCATGCCAGAAAGCATTCCCATTTCACCTAATCGTGATGGTCTTCGCTTGCCATCTCTGATTTTCTGCACTGTTTCCCAAGTACCCTTATCAATAATTGCTTCATGGGTATTTTTGAAAACCAGCCAATCTTCTGGATTATTTAATATCTTGACTTTGCTCTTATATGACTTTTTAGAAGTCTTGAAATTTACCGTGTGACCTAGATATTCCATTTTAGCCAGAATATCTGCTACGGCCCGAGCCGACCAAGCATATGGGTTTTCTGGTGGTCTTGCTGGAGTGTTAATACCCATTTTGCGAAGATGAACCGTAGGTGTATCAATGCATCGTTTTTCAAGTTGCTTTGCTATCTGCGTGGGTCCAAAGCCAGCCATGCACAGTCGGAAAATATCTCTGACCACTTCGGCGGCTTCCTCATCTATAATCCAGTGCAACTTATCTTCAGGGTCTTTAATATAACCGTAAGGTGGATTGGTACAGAGTGGCTTACCAGATTGTCCCTTGGATTTGAACACAGCACGGATTTTCTTGCTAGTATCCTTAGCGTACCATTCATTAATAATGTTAAGAAACGGTGTAAAGTCACTGTCTGCTTGGTTTGCACTATCAATACCGTTGTTAATAGCAATGAATCGTACATCTGCTTCAGGAAACATAATCTCGGTATAATATCCTACTTTAAGGTAATCCCTGCCGAATCGTGACATATCCTTGATGATAATCGTTCCGATTCTACCGGACTCTACATCAGCAATCATGCGGTTAAAGTCTGGTCTATCAAAAGTTGTACCGCTGACCCCATCATCCACATAAAATTCGATGTTGCGAAAACCGTTGTCCTCAGCATATTTTTTTAGAATTGCCTTCTGGTTCACTATGCTGTTGCTGTCTCCTGCAAGCTCATCATCACGTGAGAGCCTGCAGTACAGAGCAGTAATTTTTGCTTCTTCAAATGCTAATGTTGATTTACGTATAGTGCTAAATGTTGACTGTCTATTCATTTTTATCCTCCATTTCCGACAGTCTTCAAGCGGTTTAGCACTATGTATATTACCGTACTACCTTGAAGAAGTCGAGTTGATTTCCGTGGGTTTATATGAACTATCAGATAACTTTGAAAGGTTTTTTGCGTTGACTGTAATCAGTCGTTTCAGCTTGGAATATGCACTTTCCTTTGCTGAATCACTTACTCGTGATTCCACCACATAGACCGTACCTCCGATATCGGATTTGGTTGTGCGGCTGTTACTTTGATTTTCCATATCGTGACCTCCTGTCCGATGTTTTGATGGAACTGGCACTGAGCCGAATTGATGACTCAGTGCCTAATCCATTATTTAAGCTTTTATTTGTAATATTTTCAGAGCATCCGGTTGAATCAACTTCCCATCCAATCTCTCGTAAGCAGAAAATCCGATTTGCCCCTGCAATGCATATAACTCACTTAATTTTTTTATCGTTATTGGTTGACGTTCAATCAGCCAGTAGTATGATAAATCTCCAAATACAATGCTTTTTGCTCCTGCTGATACTGTAGGCATATATGGAGAGGTAACTACAGGTTTTCCGAAGATGGTGTTATCCGAAGAATTCCACAGATAACTACCGCTTGTATCTTTAAGGGTTCTAAGAAGCATAGCTGTATTATCGTGCATGATAAACACAGCGTTATTTCGGTATTCATCTTTTAATGAAAAATACAGAGAGATAATCTCGTCAAAAGAGATGTTAGCACTATCTGCTGTAGTTACATCTGCATCTGCTGTAAGGATACCTGTTGGCTGTGTTGTGCCATTTCCATTAAGTAATGCATTTTCCTCAGCCTTGCCAAAACGCTTCGCAAAATCACCCATCAGATATTTTTCAAGATTAAAGTTCATATCGGTGACAAATGAGCGGTTTAGCTTGACAAGAGATGCCAGCTTGTATGATTTCACCAGAAACTGTGTAAATGTATCGGCACTTTCAGGGATTGGATCCCCGTCTTCAACCCAATCTGCTGTACCCGTTGAGGATACCGCTTGAATTTTACCTTCTGCAGAAGATAGATTGATAACAGTGGCAAATCTGCGGAATATATTCTCCTTTGCCAAAGCAGTGTTAAAACCTTCCCTGAATTCATCTGGTGCGACATATGCTCCGACATTATCGTACCCCTCGTTCAGATTCTGATAATTTTCGTCTTTTCCTTTCATAACGTTCCAAAACGCTCTATTATAAGTTGTTGATGTTGCCATAATCGTTTACCTCCTAAATTCTATTAAATGTGGGGTATATACCCCGTTTGAAACTGCGTTTTTTTACGCGTTGCCCCACGCCCGTTGTCCAGATGTAAAGGTGTGGAGATTTGACCTCCCCTAGGGGCAGGTATTAACACATGGAGTTTTATCCATTGTTTTCACTGGTTTTAAGCTTTGTAGCAAGATGTAGCAGGTAAAAACTAAACTCTCTATACGAGAGCGATTTTTTATATAACCTGTTTTTCTTGCTACAAGCTGCTACACTGTGTTTAAATAAGAAGAAATTCTTCTTCAGTCAGCTTATATCCGATAAGCATTGTGGTCATCCCACCACCAGAACGTGGTCGTTTCCGTTCTACACGGGCGATAGCTGTTAATGCTTGTTTGAAGTTTCTTGCATTCTCCGAATAACATCCATTGGCACTGCACCAACGCTGATACCGGGCATACACTTCGGATGTCCGCACCTCACTATTAGGACTTTCCTCCAAGGCATCCTCGAAAAATAATGCTATTTTGTCGCTGTCACGTTTATAAGCCTCCGTTGCTGTCTTAACGGAATCAGGTAAAGTCAAGCCTTCTTTCTTTAACAGCTGATAGCCTTCAATTAGCCAGTTGAGGATAGCACTTTGATTCTTTGGTTTGGAGAATTCACGTTTTAGGTTTTTATCCTGCTCGCTTTCATCAAAGTGTCGTTCAAAAGGGATAATCACCACTCTGCCACTGGAAAACAGCGTCATATCCGTAATAACGGGCAGATAATTGGTGTTGATATACAGCTTAAACTTTGGTGAAAAGTCAAAAGAATTCTCATGTAGAAACCTTGCGTTGATGGTGTCACCACCTGTCATGCTTTTTACCTGTGCAGCATTTAGGACAAGTCCTCTGCTAGGTTCGGAGATATTCACAAAGCGTACTCCTGCAAGCCGGGCAATATCTTCACTTGGACTTGAACTGTTATTGTTCTTTTTCAGACTGATAGTCTCCGGCCTTGCGGTACAGCCATAACTGCCTAATACCTTAAGAATGCTCTCGCATAGCGTACCTTTTCCGTTTCGAGTTGTAGCACCATAGAGAACAAACAGGCATTCATACCGAGTGTCTCCGCTGATACTGTAGCCAAAGGCTTTTTGGAGGAATTTTGCCTTTTCCTCATCTCCGCTCATAATCTCATGAATAAATCTATTCCATCGCTCGCTTTTTGCTTCTGGGTCATATTTAACGCCAGATATCTTTGTAAGTCTGTCCTCGCTGTTGTGGGGACGAAAATCCATAGATGTTAAAAACAATGTTCCATTGGCACAGTTGAGCATAAGCGGGTCTTGGTCAAATTCAGCCATTGATATGGGATATACGCTCTGTGCATCCTTAAGCACCGTTTCCCTGTATCTTCTTGACTGCCACTTTCGGCAATAGTCAATGTATGCCTTTCTTTGATGTTCATCCTGAATAGTCAAAGCATAGGTTAGTAGTTGGTTAGCCAATGATTTACACATTTCCATCACTTTGAGATTACCGACATCAGGAATCCAAATGCCATTCTCATAGCAAAACCACATCTTCCTTTCGGGAACAAAGCGGGCTAAAGATTTATAATAATCAGCAAACAGCCTGCTTGCCCCAATATCCGTCCAAGGGTAGCGATCGTTACTCTCAGGCTTAAAGCCAGTAAGAGAACATTCACCAAAATCCTTTGTAGCTGATGAACGCTTACCACCTGGTTTGTATATTTCAGTAGCATTTGCGATAGCTTTTTCTATGGTTATCATTCCATAAGTACTACCGGACTGCGGTCTATTCCATTTATCTCGCATTAGGCCGCTCTGCCGGAAAAGTCTGTCTATCTGTCCAATATCCCTGCCACACCAAAATGCCAGCATACCGCAAAGTGCCAAATCAGCTTCACTGGCAGAAGCATAACCAGATGTATCTCCCTGCCATAATGCTTTGAATTTTTCTCCATTTGCTGATTTTAATGCCTTCTCAATAACAGACTTGTCAGACAGATAGGATTGACTTTCTGTATCCAGTAGTTGCTTCACAGGAGTAGGACACAACATATACTTGTCTAGTATCATCTGTAGTTCATACGATTTCTCCGCTATATCACCATCTGCAAACATATTTCCCGTTACGGTAACAAAGCGGTTTGTTGCTCCAGCCACATAGACCTCAACTCCCAGCTTTCTGTTGTTGATATAGTATTTTGTTTTGTCGAAGTCAAAGCCTGTGGCCTTAAAGAAAATATGCAACCCTTTTCCAGATGGACTGTATTCCATATAGCAACCACTAAAAGCCTCTACAACATTTTGGGCAACAGGCTTAAGCTTACCGCTGCTAACAAAGCAATCATCTAAGTCGATAACACAAATGTCATTACCTACCAAAAAGCCGATACCGTCATAATCACTTATAGCAGCTACCGCCGAACTAAAATCTTTAAAGGTACTCCGCTTATCTGCTTTTGCCCTTTTTCCTGTTACTGGGTTATAGGGAACTTTGGTTTTTCTGCCACTTCGCTCTTCATATTTCCAACAGCAAAACTGTGGCATATCTTTAAGCATTTGCGGCAAGTTATCATATTTTGTTTTCAGTTACTTCACCTCCTTGCCTTTTATTAATGACCCGAAACGCTACGGTTCCAGAGGGTTTGCCTTGTATGACACAACCTCGTTATCTTTCAAGAATTACGCTCGGAATTATCGTCATGGCATATTCTGCTTGAAGTATCTCTTGCATTTCGGGGTATTCAGTTGTCAAGGAGCAGTGAGAGAAAAACTATGCTTTCATTGGGGGATTATTTTTCCTCTCACCTTATAGCCTTGGTAGAACACATTAGTTGAGGATTTTCTTAAAAATATTTTTCTTCCTCATCTATAAGCGAAGAATTTTATTGATTCGAACCCCTAAAATAAAAAACAGCCTGTCTTTTTTCTAAGGTAAAGACGGCTGTAATGCTTATGCTTTTGCTCA